>NZ_JAXMPB010000005.1:232500-352139 GCF_034380315.1 Sphingopyxis sp. | reverse complement strand
GCCGACGCCGCTCGGGCCCGCTAAACAGCGTTACCTGGCTCATATCCGTCCTTAAGCTCGCTCACACGAGCACGCTTATGAGCGCGCGAAACCTCAACCTACAACACGGCCCTCACCGGACGGGTACCTCATTGCTGCGTTGACCTCTTCTCAGATGCAGGCGCCATAGGTCACCTTGTTGTCGAAGCCATAATACCAGTATCGCTTGCCCTGTTTGCCGTTGCTCGCCGTGCAGCGGCTGTAGCCTGAACGGGCGCCGGTCGCTCCCGGATTGGTATAGGAACTACTACTATTATCGGCTGCCGGGCGCGCCGGTGAAGGAGTGGCCGCCAGCCCGGACCGCCGCGTCATTTCATTGCGCGCCGACTGCGCCGCGGAACTGTTGCCGAGCATTCGCGCGATGGCCGGCAGATCCTGTTGGCGCACGTAGGTCATCTTGCCTGCCGCCGCGACCCGGCCGACCGCATATTCGATGACGGCGGGCGCCCGCGATTCTTCGAGTGCGTGGATCACCGCTCCGCCCCAATTCCCCTGGTCGATGCCATTGTCGACATAGAGCATGTGAACGGCGCTCGCCGCGCCATAGCGCACGGCCCGCTCCTTCATCTTCCGCGCGCGCGGGACTTCACTGCACGCCTTGGTCGTCCCCAGCCGGCAGGCCCGGTCGAAGGCAAGCAGATAGTCGTCGGCATATTGGCCGAGCGCCGGGTCGGGCAGTTCCTGCACGGCGATCATCAGGTTGAAGCATCCGGCCAGCATATCGCCCTCGCACGCCTTGTGGCCGAACGGGATGGACGCGACGAGGTTGCGCGCGGGCGAGGCCTTGTGCGTCAGCAGTTGCGACATCGCGTGGCACGACCGCGCGTCGCCCAAGGCGCAACCGCGTTTGCCGGGGATCGCCACCGCTGCCCAATCGGTATAAGGCGGCAAGCCTTCCGCCAGGCCGCTCGCGACGAGCGCGACATCGCCGCACATGGGGGCTCCGGTCGGCGTTTGGCATGCTGCGGTCGAAATTTCGACAAATCGGGGCAAGTTGAACGTCGGCTTGGCTTTCTCCACCAACAGCTTTGTCACCAGCATGCAACTGTCTTTGTCGCCGCCGCGGCACAACGGCTCGGCGATCCGAAGCGATCCGACATAATCGCTGCGCTCGAAAAGGGTCTGCGCCTGGCCGATGTCCTGAGCTTGGGTCGGCTGGGGCAGGCAAGCCAGAAGAGCCAGAAAGGAAAATGGGCTGGTCAATCGCATTTCGTTCTCCATCTTTACCGGGGCCGTCGTGAGCCTGAGCGTTGCAGGCCTTGTCGATCATTCGAACTTGTCGCGATGCCCGCGCTTGATCAGATCCGCCATTTCCGGCGTTAGCTTTCGCATCGCCTCGGCTTTCTTTTCATAAGCATAGGCGCTGGGCACTTCGACACGCCCGTTCGTGGTCCCGCGGCCGGCGCGGTACATTGCCGCGGCCTGCACCGCCCCGTCGAGTTCGCCATGGTCGGCGGCGCGCTTGAACATTTCCAGCGCCAGCGCCTCATTCTTCGTCACGCCGCGGCCGTCGCGCAGCGCATAGCCCGCCGACAGTTCGGCGGGGCCGTATCCCTTGAGCGCGGCCTTCGCGATATATTCGAAACCGCGCGCGTGATCGGCGGGGAGCTTGCGGCCGGACAACAGTTCAAAGCCCAGATCGTTGGCGGCGAGCACGCTGCCGTTGGTCACCGCGCGGTCCATGTAGAAGATATATTTGTCATAATCGCGTAGCACTGCGCCGCCGCCGTCATTCCTGCCGGTGAAATAGAGCGAGGCGAGCTTGCGGCTGGCCAGATTGTCGCCGCGTCCCGACAATTCGGTCAAGATCGCGATCGCCTTTGCGGTGTTACGGGGGAGCAGATAGTCGCCCGCAAGCGATCGCCACTGGGGTTCTTGTTCCTTGGTTATGCCGATCCCGGCTTTCCACGGATATTGCACCCCGGTCAGATAGTTCGCGGCCAGCATATGGGCTGCGGCATCGCCCGGTCGCAGCCGGACGGGTGTGGCATATTCGATGGCCTTGGCCAAAACTCCGGTCTTTTCCGTCCGATAGGCGATCGAAACTTCGCCCGGACCCTTGTCGAACAGTCCGGCGGCCTTAAGTTTCGGGAAATCAAATTTCAGTTCGCCCTTGTCCTCGCAGAAACTGCAATAATTCGGGTCGAGCGCGATCCGCAGATAGCCGACCACGGCTTCGCGATTGCGGAGTGCGGCGCCCTTTTCATAATAGGATAGCGCCTCGCCGCGATCGCGCGCGCGGAACATCTTCCAGCTGTCATCGGGCGATTCCGCGATTTCCCCCACGCGCGCGAAGGCGAGGCCTTCATTCTGTTCCATCGCGAGCGAGTAATATTTCAGCATCTGCTGCTGGATCTTTTCGCGCGACCAGGATTCGCCGAGCAGATCGGCGCGCATCTTGTCGCCGAACGCAACCTGCGCCGAGGCACTGCCACCGTCGGCGCGCGCTTTGAGTGCCTGGACTTCGGGATTGGCGAACCAGGCTTTCACCCGCGCCTCGGATGCGGCGAGCGCTTCCTTGGATTCCGCGGCGAGGCCGCCCGCCAGATCGTCGAGACCGCCGCTTTGGGCATGGGCCGGTCCAGCGAGCGTCGTCAGCGCCAGAAGCAGGCCGAGGGCCGGGGAGGTGGAAGGAAAGGACATGCTCATGCTCCGGATTGGGCTGGAGTGTTGGTGAGGGTACAGGCTTGCTTGTGGCCAAGCTGGCAAGCCTTGCGATGCGCGGTCGCGGCCGCATCGGGATCGCGGATATGGTCCGGCCCCTTGGTCAGCAGTTCGCCCAGATTGAAACAGCCGCTGTGGCTGTCGAGCGCGCAGGCTTTGCGCAGCAATGTCCCCGCTTGCGCGAAATCCGCCGGGCCGTTCATGCCGTTCATCAGCATGACGCCCATATTGTCGCACGCATTTCCGGCGCCGACGGTGCAGGCGGCGTCGAGCAGCGTGGCCGCGCGCCGAAGGTCGCTTGGTCCCGCTTCGCCCACCATCAGCATATAGCCAAAGTTGGTGCAGCCATCGACGCTGCCGGCGGTGCAGGCGGCGTCAAAGATTCCGCGCGCCGAGGGCAGGTCACGGGGGCCGCCTTCGCCAAATTTCAGCATCACCGCGTGGTTGTTGCAGGAAACGGCGATGTTGCCGTCGCACCCCTTCGCGAACAGGGTGCGCGCTTCGGCGACCTCCCCCATGTCCGCCGCCTCGTAATAGAAGAGCAGGCCCAGATTATAGCAGGCATTGGCATATCCGCCATCGCAGGCGCGCCGGTAATTGCGTACCGCCGATTCCCTGTCGGCCGGTCCCCCGATGCCCTTTTCCAGCATCGCGGCCAGGAAGTTGCAGCCTTCGTCGCTTCGCTCCGCGCAGGCTTTGGCCGCGAAACGGCGGGCGGTCAGGTCATCCTTGATCAGTTTCTTGCCCTCATACAGCCTGATCGCCTGCTTCAGGCACGACGCGGCATCACGGTCGACCTCGCAGGCCTCAACCAGATCAACGACCTCGGCGGGCGGGGGTGTGTCTGCCGCAAGCAAGGGCAAGGGCGCCATCGCGCAGGCCAGCGCGAGCAAAATGCATGATCGGATCGTCATCGTTCGATGTCCCTTGTCATCTTCAATCGATCGGGCGCGGGACCGTGGCCCAGGCGATCGCCTCGCGGAGGTGACCCAGCGTGAACTTCACTGCCTTTGGGGACACTCCGCCACCTTGGAAAAGCAGCCATTTTCCTTCGTCATTCTGCCAGGCAATCTGGACAGCCGCCGTATCCGGCTTGCCGTTCAGCGTGGCGAGCGACGTCTTTTCGAATTGGAAACGCGACGAACCCATGCCTTGCGACCCGTCACCCGCCAGTTTCGAAAAGGGGATGACGGCGCCATCGTCCAGCCGCAACTGGACGGCAGGGGCATTGCCTTTCAGCTTGATGGTCCAGCGCCCCTTCTGGCTGAACCGAAGGTCGCCCTGCGGATCGCGGAACAGCCCCGGATTGGTCAGGCTGATGAAGGCCGTATCGGCATCGCCGCGTTCGACCAACCGATAGACGTTGATCCCGTCGCGCCCGAATGACCCCGTGAAGATGCCCCGCCGCAGACGCCACGGCCCCATTTCCTTCGCGACGACAATGGACCGATACTTGGCGGCGAGCGACGAACCGGGGCTTTTCACCGTGGCATTGCCGCCCGTCACCCGCGCATGATCCTCCACATGCCACAGAAAGTCGAAGCCAGCCTGCAGGAAGCGCGATTCCTTTGCGTCGCGCGCGCAATCCGCATCGACGAGCCCCGCAAACATCTTTTGCATCGACTCGAACGACGCGCGGTCCGTGACGAGGTGATGGCGCGCCGCCATTTCGGCGACGATGGTCCAATCGGCGCGGGGAAGCTTATCGGCCAGCCCGACACGGCATTCGCCCGGATCGCCGCTCATTGCCGCCGGCGCCGCCTCTATGGCATGAACGATCAACCGGGCGGTGTTGATGAGGTTCCATTGCTGGCCGTGCGCCTGCTGCGACAGGCATCCCTTTGCCCATTCCTTCTCTGCTTTCGGTGCGTGGTTGAGCGAGGTGAACACCTCTTTCTTGGTTGCGCGCGACAGGTCGCCGGACAAGGCGTCGCGCAGCACGATCAGGGCGCGATACTCACCGGCATCGAGCAGGTCGCAGCGTTCGTTGGCTCCCAGTGCATAGGTGGCGAAGCCATAATATTGCGCCATCGAGCGCAGTTTTTCCTCATTGTTCTGCGCCTGTGCGCCCGTGGATGCCACCAGCGTGGCGGCAGCAGCGAGAACGACCGGAATGCGCGACAGGAGTTTGCGAATTTTCATGGAACTGGCTGTCCGCCTTTCAAACCGGTGAAGTGGGGGTAGAAGCGCCCGCGCTGCAGGCGCCGGCGCTGCCCAGTCGGCAGGCACGCTGGCGCAGCGCGCCGGGGCTTTGGTCGGGGCGCATCGGCGCCTCGCCGCCTTCGACGATGGTCGCCAGCGTTTCGCAAGCCTTGGCCCAGCCAAGATCACAGGCATGAGCGACCAGTTCGACCGCGCGCTTCTGATTGACGGGGCCGCCGACACCTTTTTTGTGCATCACGGCGAAGGCGAAACAGGCCTGCGCTACCGCGCCGTCGCAGCCCGCGCGCAGGAAGCGGCGCGCCGCGCTATCGTCGCGCGCGGCAATCGGGCCGTTCGAGTAAAACAGCCCCAAATTGGCGCAAGCGATGCCGACGCGATCGGCGCACGCCTGTTCGAGCGTTGCCAGCGCGCCGGTCGCCTGCTTTGGGTCGCCGCCGCTCAGCAGGACGTCGAGCAGTGCGGCGCAGCCGTCGGCGCGGGCGGAACGGCAATGGGCGGACGCTTGATCGGCGGGCTGGATACCATCGTCCGTGGGCGCCGTCGTCGGCAGGCAGCCAGGTCGGGCTTCACGCGCGCAGACCTTGGCAGCATAGCGATGGACGGCGTCCATGTCCGCGCCACCGCGCTCCTCGGCGCGCAACAAGGCTGCACCGTCGTGGCACGCGCCACGGTCCGGCGCGGCGCGGCAATCTTCGCCCATCTGCGACAGCGCGATCGCGACAAAGCCTTCCTTGCCCGTCGCGCGGGCGGAGGTCTTCGCCAATGCCGCTCCCATTTTTGCGCAGGCAAAATCGCTTCCCGCGAGGCACCCCGCCGCCAGATCGCGCGCCGTGTCCATCAGCGCCTCGGCACCTTCCGCGCGGTCCAGCTTGGCGAGCCCCGCCATGGTGCACGACGGCGCCAGCCCCATTTCGCAAGCACGCGCGAAACCGTCGATGGCCAGCGTCATGTCGCCCCGCCGTTCCGCCGCCAAGGAGAATTGGTGCAACGCGAACGGATCGGCCACCTCTTCGGCTGCCGCCGGGGCCATCATGACGCCTGATATGAGCAGCGTAACCGCCGCGACCAGCCATACGCTGATATCGCGTCGATCCGATAATGCCTTCCGCCAATGAAACCCCGCGCCCGTGGCTGTCCGCTTGTGCCGATCAAAAATGATTGGGCTTCCCCCTGAAATTTCCCACCGTTTCAAAGCCATCGATAGCTGCGCTCGGCTTCCGAACGCTTGGCGAAACCCGACAGTGCAGCCGCTGGGTGGCGATCGCCTTGATGTCTGGCGGCGGTGCCCCTGCCCCGAAGGGACCGAAACACCGCCGGCTGACGACCGTGGGTCGCAGATCGCCGTCAGCGATTGCCGTTAGAGCCGAAACCCGCGTGCGCTTCATCCTCCAGATGGAGGAAAGGGAGCGATTTTTCGATCAGTTCGGGGTGGTTGCGCCGATCCGGGCGAGCAGCCCGGCCAGGTCGGATTGCCGCGATGCACCCGTCTTTTCGAGCACGCTGCGGATCTGGCTGCGCACTGTACTGATGGCGACGCTGCCCGACGCGGCGATTGCTTCGGGCGTGTCGCCGCGCGCGATGCCGCTGGCCACGCGCGCTTCCGAAGGGGTCAGGTCGAAAAGCGATTTCATCAGCGTTGCCGACGGCACACGATCCGACACGACCGGCACCAGCAGCAGCAAGGCATAGGAATCGCCGAAAACATCGTGTGCGCCGCGCCGGATCGGGATCAGATGCGCAACCTGTTGCGGGTCTCCCGCCGCGTCGCGCACCGGAAACGAGCGTGCGCTGGCTTCGGGCGCCGCGGTCAGGGATGCGAGCGCGTCGTCGAGCAGGGCATCGGCCTGCCGATCCGCCAAACGCAGGCGGCCGTGGGCGCCCCAAATGACAAGCGAGGACACATCGGTGCCGAGCGGGCTGACCTCGACCATTTCGCCCCCGGCGCGCAGCAGAAAGGCCGGCAGTTGCAGCGCGGCCAGCGCCTCGGCGGCGCCCTGCGCGCGCTTGTGCTGCATCCGCGCGCTGACGAGCGCGCTGCGCGCCAGATGCGGGCGCAGCATGTTGAGTCGTGCCACGCTGTCCGCCGCCACCGGGCCGTCCGAAAAGGCGCGCTCGACGCTGAAAACGATATTGTCGCCGGTCGACACCTGAACCCCGGTCCCCGCCGACCATCCCAGCCCGCGCGGTCGAAAGAAATCGCGATAGACCGGATCTGCATCGATTTCCTCGTCGCTCCAGAAATCATGCTCGACGAAAAAGGACGGCTCCTCGCGGCCCATCAGGCAGACGCGCCGGCTGCATTTACCGAACCATCCTTCCTCGACATAAGCGGCAAAGATGTCGGCAACACGGTCGGAGGCGGTCCAATTCAGCGCCTTGCGCGCCGAAAAGAGAAGGCCACCTGCCGATCCCGCGAGCGCCGCCACCTCGTCGAGAACCCCTGGCCAAGCCTCGGGCACCACCGAGCATTCGTAAATCCGATCGACGAGTCCGTCCTGCATTGATCCCCCTCACGCTAACGATTCATTTTCGCTACCTTCGACCAAATGGCAAGACTACGGATCGTTTACGGACCTTGATTGATCGCCCGGCGAAAGCAGCGCGAACGGCCTTTTTCTGGAGCATTGTGCGACAAGCGGACGATCCGCTACCGTTGAGAGTTTCAGACGCCGCGAGGCGTCAGAAAGTCTTCGATGCCCGAACCGCGGGGTTCCTGGGCTGAGCTATGGGGAAAGCGGTTTTGCGCGCGGCCCGGTGCGGCTGACGGTTGCCGAAAAGCAGGCGCATCTGAGAAGGGACCGTCTGGATATGGGCCGCGAAAGCGGACGCTGAAAAGCGGACGGGCGGATTTTGGGCGTGCGATGTCCGCTTATGGGCAGCACCTGCGCGAGCGGGTCTGCTTCCAGGCGCGGGTGTGCCCTGAATAAAGAAGGCGATGGGCCGTGCCGGGTCACGGTGCGTGTCTCCCGGATGGGAGCGGTGTGGGCGGCGGCGCGCGGGGCTGATATCGGCGCTCGAAGACCTCGATGATGATCATCGTGCCGCCGCAGCACGGGCAGGTTGGCTGGGGCTGGGGCTCGTCGGTCGGTTCCTCGGTCGGGGAAGGCGCGACATCGAGGAGGCGGCGGGCGCGTTCGAGATGATCCTTGCGCCTGGCGCTGGCGAGCAGGCCATAGTGGCGGATGCGGTGGAACCCGCGCGGCAGGGCGTGGAGGAGAAAGCGGCGGATGAACTCGTCGGCGGCGAGCGTCATGACCTGCTGCCGTCCCGCACCGGACTTGCGATAATCCTTGTAACGGAAGTGATCTGCCCCCTTCTGAGTGGTCCAAAATTGATGATATTTTGGACGACGAAGGAGATACGGAATGCCGAGCAAGAAGCATCGCCCGGAAGAGATTATTGGCAAGCTGCGTGAAGCGGAGGTTGTGCTGGCGCAGGGCGCCACGACCGCCGAGGCGTGCCGTCGGATCGCGATCAGCGAGCAGACCTACTATCGTTGGCGCAAGGAATACGGCGGCCTGAAGACCGATCAGGCGCGCCGGATGAAGGACCTGGAGAAAGAGAATGCGCGGCTTCGCCGTGCGATATCCGACCTGACGCTGGACAAGCTGATCCTGCAGGAAGCTGCCCGGGGAAACTTCTGAGCCCCGCGCGCCGAAGGCGCTGTATCGACCACATCAGAAGGATGATGCCGGTGTCCGAGCGGCGGCTCTGCCGCGTGCTCGGGCAATACCGATCGACACAGCGCAAGGCGCCTCGCGGGGCGGATGACGAAGCCGCTCTCACCGAGGATATCATCGCGCTGGCCCGGCAATATGGTCGCTATGGCTATCGCCGGGTGACGGCGTTGCTGCGCGATGCGGGGTGGCATGTGAACCGCAAGCGGGTCGAGCGCATCTGGCGGCGCGAGGGGCTCAAGGTGCCGCAAAGGCAGCCGAAGCGCGGGCGGCTGTGGCTGAACGACGGATCGTGCATCCGGCTCCGGCCGGAATATCCCGGGCATGTCTGGTCCTACGACTTCGTCGAAGGGCGGACCCACGATGGTCGCAAATATCGGATCCTGTCGATCATCGACGAGGCGAGCCGGGAGTGCCTGGCGCTGCCGGTCGCGCGCAAGCTCAGGAGCGATGACGTGCTGGCGGCACTCTCCGAGCTGTTCGTCACGCGTGGGCCGCCGGCGCATATCAGGTCGGACAACGTCCTATGTTGGGAAGCAGCGGCGGGAACAGGCCAGCAGATCTCGTTGCGCCGAGTGTGATCGGCGCTGATGATTTTATGATCCAGATGGCTTCCATCGTCAAGGAAGGCGCTCTCGGCCATAGCAAACATAGGATCCATCGATCATCGGGATCGTGGTCCTCACCGTCCTTAAGATGAGATACGCATGCCAGATGGAAGGCCCGAACATTATCTACAGGGTCGCCGTAGCGCCCTCACGGCACAGCAGAGAGGGGTCCTTCCATCTGGTGTCCGCCCGTTCGACGAACGGGCGGTACTCGGTTCCCGTCTTGATGACGGCGTGCACGACGCGCGCCATCTTGGCGGTGAGAGCGGTCATCGCCTTGCGGCGGCGATCGGGGTCGTCGGCATGGCCATCGACATAGCGGGAGAGCTTGTCACGGAAGCTGTTGTTGGGTTGTCGGATCGCGACCTGCGTTGCCATCCAGAAGGTGCGTCGCAGCCGGGCATTGCCGTACTTTGATAGCTTCGTCCGCCCCCGAAATATCCCTGACTGGTAGGTAGCGAGGTCGAGGCCGCAGAACTTGAGGAACTGGCGATGGTGGCTGAACCGGCGCAGATCGCCGGCCTCGGCCAGGATCGTCAGGGCGTTGATCGGACCGATACCGGGGATCATGCGCAGGAGCTGATAATCGCTGTTCGTCGCCAGCGCGTCATGGGCGATCCGCTCGATCTCGTTACGCTGCTGAATCAGGGTGCGTGCCTGGGCGATGACCATGCGGAACATGGCGACCGCCGTGGAATCTTCGTCGATCGGCAGCGCGATCGATGCACAGGCGGTCTCGTAAATATCGTTGACCACCCGGGCCTTGGAGACCTTGCGACCGATCAGCGGCCAGGCCTGTTCGGTGAACGCCTCGCGTCCGATCGAGGTGATGCTGCCCGGCGTCGGGAAGCGTTCGATCAACGCCAGGAACCAGTCGGACCGGCTGTTGCCGGCGAAACGCTCGATCTCCGGAAAATACAGTGGCAGATAATGCGTGAGGATCCGATGCCAGGTCTGGGTCTTGGCCTTCGATATGGCTTCATGCGTCTTCGACATCTCCTGCAGATCGTTGATCCCTGCCGCCAGCGGATCGACATAGCGTTGGGTCGCGCCGATCTTCAGCATGTGCAGGATCACCTGCGCGTCCTTGGAATCATTCTTGTCCCAGCCATTGTGCAGCGCTTCGCGCGTCCGGGCCAAGGCGACCGATGAAATCAAGCGTAGCTCGAATCCCGCGGACAGCAATCGATGCGCCAGCGTGCGGTGATAATTACCGGTTGCCTCGAATCCGACAATCACGGGCCTGCCGATCGCGGTCAGATCGTCGGCCAGCCGATCATAATCGGCCTTTGTCGCCATCACCGTCATGCGGCGCCGACGACCGCCTTCCGGTCGTTCAAGCAGAACTTCCTGGCGGTGCTTCGACATATCGATGGCTACCAGCACGGCGTCGGGTGGAGTAGAATGAAACTTGGTCATGATCGGTCAGCCTCCAAAGGGTTGTGTCGACAACTTCTCTTTAGAGACCTGCTGGCAGGTCATGACTGCCTTGATGAAGCCGGCGGGCGCTACGCGCCCTTGTCTCCATCAAGGCATCGCGGCCCTTCGAAAGGCTGCTTCCCAATGTGCTATGGTCCGGAGTTTATCGCGACGGCGGTGCAGCAATGGCTCGCCCAGATCGGCGTGAAGACGCTCTACATCACGCCCGGATCGCCATGGGAGAATGGCTATTGCGAAAGCTTCAACGGGTCGCTGCGCGATGAACTGCTCAACGGCGAAATCTTCTACTCGCTCGCCGAGGCTCGTATCCTGATCGAGGCGTGGAGGCGTCATTACAACACCGTCCGGCCGCACAGCTCGCTGGGATATCGACCACCGGCGCCAGAGGCTGTTCCATCGCCAGTGTCGCCCTCCGGTTCCGCTTCGCTCCACCTACGGCCAACACTGGCGATGGAGGCGTCAATGCACTAACAATCCGATCGGACCACTCGGTGGGGGCCGGTCACGATGGCATCGCGAAGCGCGCTGTCTCCCATGACGATATCCTCCTGCGGAAAATCTCGCCATTATCATCCCGCCTGCACCAAAAGTGAGTCAGAGCCCTTTTTGCACGCCGATCACCCCACGAAGGGGGTGCCTATTGCACGCTGATCCTCATCATAGCACCAGCTTCCTACCCCACGATCAGGGCGCGGACACTCGGCGCTGCGCGTCACTCCCGCAAGGTGGGGTCACGCCTCCGCTTACAACAGGATGTATGGTCTGGTAGGATCATTGGCGGAGCAGGCGTGGCAGGCAAATCTAGGCAAGCTCAACCATGGAGTGATCAGTCTGCATGTATAGGGTATTATTACTTGTAATCCTGGTGCTTACGGGCGGCACGGTGACGGCATGTGACCCCGTGAGCGAGGGGAATACGGAGCTGTTCGATCTTTCCCAACCGGCGGGGGATATTGTCCTGGAGGTTTCCGGTGCCATCGCCGTTCGCAACGGCGAGAATGGCGCGCAGTTTGACATGGCCATGCTGCGCGGGCTGTCGACCGTCAGTCTTTCCACAGGCACTTCGGTTACGGACGGAAGCAGCGATTTCGAAGGCTTCCTGCTGCGTGACTTCCTGTCCGGGCTGGGCGCCACGGGCACGATCGTCCGCGCAAGTGCCCTGAACGACTATGTCGTCGACATCCCCATGTCAGACATTGAACGCTTCGATGTCATTGTCGCGCACAGCATGGATGGAGAGCCGCTGTCCCTCCAGGACAAGGGGCCTCTCTGGATCGTCTACCCGCGAGATGCCCATCCGGAGTTGCAGGATATTCGTTACGACTACCGGTGGGTCTGGCAATTGAATGCTCTGGAAGTCCAATGATCATCCGCAAGGGCGCACTCGGTATAGTGCTCCCGTCGGTTACGATCGGGATATTTGCCGTCCTGATCGCTTTTTCGCTCGTGCGCCTCTCGGCGACCGAAGAAGACATGCGGATCGAGGCGACGCAGAACATGCTGTGGGTCATCGCGCGATCGCAGGTTGCCAGCCTGAAATTGCAGACAGCAGCCTCAACACATGTCAGGGGCATGGACACGCCTGTTGAGGTAGAACGCCGCCTCAACAATTTCCTCAGTCATCACAATATTCTCAACCATGGACCGCAACGGCGGCAGATGGTCGAAATGGGATTTGCCGATGCATTGGATACAATAGAGGCGCAACAGGCAGAGCTACGGCAGATCGTGTCGGAGCTTGAAACTGGCGATGAAACTTCGCTGTCCCGGCTTCATGCGATCCTGTCGCCCTATGACGCAGATCTAGCGCGTGCCGCGAACAAGGCCATGACCGCCGAGTGGGATAGCCTTGGAAGCAAGCTGGACAATTCGCGGCAGGAAGTTTCGCACATCATCCTGTCGCTGATCGTGATCGCGCTGACCGGCGCGGGCATGACGTTTTATCTGGTTAGGGCCACACGATCTGCCCGGTCGAGGGCGCAGCTGCTGGAAAGCGAAAAGGCATTGTCGCAGTTGCTCGTAACATCGAGCGGAGAGGCAATCATCGCCGTGGACCGAGAGCGGCGCTCAACGCTTCTGAACGACGCGGCAGCGACACTGTTTGCCATCACCGCAGAGAAAACATTGCATCGCCGCCTGACCGCTATATCCGGGATTTTCAGCGAGGAAAGGGTCGAATCCGTTATCAACCGGGCGCTGGATGGCCATTCAGTAGTGTTGAGAGATCTGCCATTTTCCCGTAAGGCCGATGTCAGCGCGATCTATCTCGAACTCCGCTGTTTTCCTCTGCGGGATGGGACCGGAGTTATCGGGGCGATCATGTTCTTTTCGGACGTTACGGAACAGTATTATGCTAGGCGCGATCTGAGCGAGCGGCGCGACTATCTGGAAGAACAGGTTGCGCTCAGGACGAAGGAACTGCACGCTGCGCTTGAACGGGAACGTTCCGCTACCGCGATCTATCGCAATTTCGCGGCGATGATCTCGCACCAGTTCCGCACTCCGCTTGCGATTGTGGATTCCTCTTTGCAGCGGCTGATGAGGCGGTCGAACCGTCTTGAGCCGGACGAAGTGCTGGAACGGGGTGGACAGGCGCGGTCGGCGATCCGCAACCTTGTGCAGCTTGTCGACAGCACGCTCGATATCGCCCGGCTTGAGGCCGGACAGATTGAGCAGAACAGCGTGGCCTGGGATCTCGACAGGCTGATTGCGGACGTGGTCGATCGGCAGGCGAACGAAATGCCTGACCGGACAGTTCGCTATGTGAGTGGTGGCCCAAGCCTTGTCCTTTGCGATCCGGTATATACCGAACACATCGTCGTGAACCTGCTGTCGAACGCAGCAAAATATGCCCCTCCAGGAACGGCTGTCGATGTGGAGATGGTGTCGGTTGATGGCTACGCCGGTTGCCGGATCATCAACGAGGGGCATATCGATCCCGATGATCGGGAACATCTTTTTGAACGCTTTTTCCGGGGGAAGAATGCCAGTGATAAGAAAGGCGTGGGAATTGGCTTGTATATGGCGCACAGCCTTGCGCAATTGCAGTATGGCAAGCTTTCTTTCGAGATTTTACCCGATAGCCGGATCGCGTTCACGCTTGTCCTGCCGCTGGCGGAAGCAGCCTGCCCGGCCGGCCTGTAAAGGCCCGGTATTGCGATGAACGAGCTTGCCACTACCCACCCGCTTATCTTGTGTGTCGAGGATGAAGATACGCTGAGACGAGATATTGCCGAGGAACTGGTCGAAGCCGGCTATCGCGTTATCGAGGCGGCAGATGGCAGGGATGCGCTGACCCAGTTGGAGGCGGTGCGGCCCGACCTTATCCTGTGCGATATCTGCATGCCCGACATGGACGGTTACGATCTTCTGCGCGCGACGCAGGAAAGGCCGGACGATTATGCGGGAATCCCGTTCCTGTTCATGTCCGCGCTGGCAGATCGTCGTGACGTGGTGAAAGGCAAATTGCGCGGCGCCGACGATTATCTGACCAAGCCCATCGATTTCGACCTTCTGCTGGCCACGGTTCAGGCCCGCCTGCGCCAGATACGGCGGATGAAGGCACACCCGATGCCGGCGGGCGACAGGGTGGAGCGGCAGCTTGCCGTGCTCTCAGGGACTGATATCTCTCCTTCATCAGGGTTCGGAGCTGTGCTCGACCTGATCTCGACAGCGATCGTGCTGATAGACCCCCATGCGGTGCCGGTTTTCCTCAATCGCGCTGCACGTGAGATGAAAGACAGTTGCATCGAACTTTCTTCCGCTCTTTCCAATTGTGCGGGAACGGTGTCTGCGAAACACGGGTTCGCGGCATGGGTGGATGCCTTGCTTCAACAAGGTGATGAGGACAATGTCTCCACCTTCACAATGCATTGCCACACAGGCGATGAGGACTTCAGGATGGTCGGGTGCCGTCTGGGAAGCGATGGAGAGGAGGGGCTGCAACTGGCCCTGTTCATCGCCAAGGCGAACAAATCGGCCATGTTGGCGACGGGCATATTGTCCGAAATGTTCGGCTTTACGGCGACGGAAAGCCTCATCGCCGTGGAACTGGCGCGGGGGCAGCGCCCGGTCGATATTGCCGCTTCGCTGGATATCGCCCAGACGACCGTTGCCTTTCATATGCGCAACATTTTTCAGAAAACGGGCGTCAACCGGCAGGCGCAGCTGGTTGCCCTGTTGCTGACGTCACCGGCGAGTATTCTGTAAACCGTCTGTTCACGTCTCCCTGCGCTTGCGGTCTACTCTGCGGTGTCGGGCGATTGCGATACGGTAATGTCGATGCCGGGGATCGGATCGCCTGCCCTACGGGCTGGTTCGCGCTCCACAGTGCGGCTCGTTTGCGGGCTTGCTGCCCCGCTGCCACCGGGCTGTTCGGGACTTGCAGGCTGGTCTCTATGATGCTTGACCGTATCGGCGAGCGCCTTGCCCCCCTTGAATTTCGCCCGCGATGCGTGACCGTCGCCATCGGCGTCGCTGTCGTGCGCCTGCCTTGTCGCACTGGCATTGGCGGCTGCATTTTCGGGTTCGCCCTGATGGGCCGTGGCCGGACTGCTGGCTGAAAATGCCAGTAAAGATGCGATAGCCACAAGTGGCCGCACCGAAAGGCCGAGGCGTGGGTAAAGGATATTTGCCAAGAGAGCCTCCCTCATCAAGATTTTTCCGTGATCTGCTTTCTACTCTTAGTCCGGACATCTTAATCCCATGTGTATGGCGATGCGAAAGGGCGAGTCCCCGCCTGTTTCCCTGATGCGGGACGGCTGGCGTTTCAATATGACGCTGACCTTTGAGGGGCAGAAATTGTCCATCCCCTTCAAACGAACGGGGCGCGCCAGTCCGGCGCGATGTATCGCTGTTTGGACCAATGCCTGTCAGCAGGCGTGTCTTGGGGGACGATCGCATGACCAGTCTGAAACTTGCCGTCATTGGCCTTTCGGTCCTTGCCCTGGCGGCGCCGGGTGCCGCCTTGGCGCAGCGGACCGCCGATCCCGCCCGTGCGGACCGGTCCGCGACTTCAACGAAGGACCCCGCCCCTGCGGCGACCGGCAGAACGTCGCGCACCAGAACGACGCGGGGGCAACCATCGTCCGACAGGCCGCCAGCCGGCGAACAGGCGGAAATGCCTGTCCCCCGGCTGGATGACCCGCGCATTCGGCAGGGCGGGCGAACGCTGCCGGGCGACATGTACGAGCCGCGCCCCGCGAACCCCTCTGCCCTGCCGGGCGACATGTATGACGGGCCGCCGCGCGGCAACAGGCCCGACTGAAAACCGACAGGCGCACCAGCCTTTGGCACGATTGCATCATGGGACGTGAAGATATGGGGAAGTTTGTGAAGCAGGTAAGCAGGCAGCATGGCGCAGCGGCATGTCGGGCGCGCAAGGGGCGTTCCGTCCGGTCACACCTGATGACAAGCGCAGCCGCTCTTGTCGCCGCGGCTTCCTTCCATCCTTCCACCGCCTGGGCGCAAGAGAATGTCTGGCAGGGCGATGCGGACCAAGACTGGTATAAGGATGAAAACTGGTCGGAGGGCGTGCACCCCCACAATGGCCCAACCGGCGACGGCTTTCACGTGATTATCGATGCCGAAGGCCCGCAATCGCCGGTGATCGAATTCTTCAGCAATCCCGACCGCCTGGCAGAGTCCGCCCGTATCACCATCGGCTCGACGGGAAATGGCGAACTGACCGTTCGTAACGGCGGCTCTTATTCGGGAGGTGGTTCGGGTAGAGGTCGGCTGAGGATAGGTGAACAGGCTGGATCGCGCGGCTTGCTCACCGTCAGCGGCGACGGGTCGAACTTTCGATTGGACAATGGGGGATCGCCGGTCGAAATCGGTAGATATGGTGAAGGCTCGCTTGTCATTGACGGAGGGGCGACCTTTGAAAGCACGGATACCCTGATCGGCAGCTATGCCGGGAGCGAGGGGCATGTTACGGTCAGCGGGTCGAATTCGACCTGGGCAATGCTGCAAGATGACCCAGCTTACGGCTCCGTAATGATAGTCGGCAGCGCTGGCAACGGCTCTCTGACGATCGAGAATGGGGGTTCCGTTCTCGGCGCAGGTCCATCCACTGTCTATGTCGGCAGGGAGGGAGGCGGTGAGGGCACCGTCACCGTTACCGGCGCGAATTCATATCTGAGGTCCGGCACCTTTTTCATCGGTGGAGACGGTGCAATCCGTCGAAGCGGGACCGGCACTCTCGCCATCAGTGACGGCGGCAAGGTGGACAGCCTGTCAACCAATATCGGGATGTGGGGTATTGGCGCCGCATCGGTCAGCGGGGTGGGAACAAGTTGGAACATCGACGGGATGATCCGTGTCGGGATATACAACGCCGGAACGCTTGCCATAACCGATGGCGCGGTGGTGACGGCGACGACGGGACTTCTGGGGGAAAGCGCCGGAGGAACTGGCACGGCGCTGGTTGACGGCGCGCAGTCGCAATGGAATATCTCTGGCGATCTGAAAGTTGGAGGACGGAGTTCGTCGTTCACAGAGGCGAGCGAAGGCTCGCTGACAGTGAGCGACGGTGGTCATGTGGCTGTCGGCCGAACCCTCCAAATCGCTGAACTGGGCGTCAGCACCGGCACAGTCTATATCGGCGGCGATACGGCACCTGCCGCGGCCGGAACGGTGAGTGCAGACGAAATCCTGTTTGGACAGGGCGACGGCACGCTGGTCTTCAATCACACCGGCACCGCGCATCTGTTCGATACGTCGCTTCGCAGTGTGGCCGACGGACAAGGCAGCCTGTCCCATCGCGCTGGCACCACCGTCCTGACCGGCGACAGTTCGGGATTTTCCGGCGCGACACAGGTATCGGGTGGAACCGTCTTGCTGACAGGGGTGCTGGGCGGCTCCGTTTCGCTGGACAGCCTTGGTCCCGATCTTGCGGGGCTGGGCGGAACCGGCAGGCTGACCGGCGATCTGACCGTTACGAGCGGGTTGCTGCGGCCCGGTCTCGAGCAAGGCACACTGACGATAGACGGCAACCTCACGCTGGGAAGCGGGGCGACGCTGCGCTATGATCTGGGCGCCCCGTCCGGCACGCCGGGCGTGGACAGCGATCTTCTGGTGGTAGGGGGCGATCTTGTCCTCGACGGCACGCTGGAAGTCACCGATGTCGGCGGCTTTGGCGAAGGGCTGTATCGCCTGATCGATTATGGCGGCGCGCTGACCGATAACGGGCTGGCCATCGGCAGCCGTCTGCCCACAGGCTATGATGACACCAACCTCACCGTCCAGACGGCCATTGCCGGGGAAATCAACCTGCTTGTCGGCGAAAGCAATGATCCGGGTGGCGATCCGGGCGCATTTCAGTTCTGGAACGGGACACAGACGACCCCGAACGGCAGCATCGCGGGCGGAGCGGGCACATGGTCCGCCACCGGAACCAACTGGACCAATGCGGATGGCTCGCAGTCCGGCGTGTATGACCCTGATGCGATGCTGATCTTCGCCGGGACGCCTGGCTACACCGTGACCGTGGATGGCAGCGAAGGCCCGATCACGACAAGCGGGATGCAGTTCGCCGTGCCGGACTATACCATCGCAGGCGATGCAATCGCGCTGGATGGCGCTGTCACGATCCGGGTCGGTGACGGCACAGCGGCAGGCGCCGCCTATACCGCGCACATCGACAGCGACCTGACCGGCTGGGGCATGCTGATAAAGGACGATCTCGGCACGCTCGTCCTGACGGGCGAAGGCAATAGCTATCGCGGCGGAACCAGGGTTATTGCCGGTGTGCTGGTGGGCAATGGAAACAGCCTGCCAGGCGATATCGTCAACCAGAGCATCGTCGAATTCAGCGAGGATACCGCCTCGGTATACATGGGTAACATGATCGGCACCGGGGCCGTCACGAAGACCGGCGCTGGCGAGACCACCTTCGCAGGTGCCAACAGCTATACCGGCGGCACCTTCATTCAGGATGGCGCCTTGATAGGCCATACGGTCAGCCTTCAGGGTGAAATCGAGATTGGCACTCATGGCAAGATGATTTTCGATCAGGATGCCGATGGCGTCTTTTCCGGCAACATCACGGGACAAGGCAGGCTGGAGAAACATGGTTCCGGCCTCGTGCATCTTGACGGGGTTACCAGCCACACTGGCGGCACCGAGTTGACCGAGGGCGCGCTGTCGGGCACGACCGACAGCCTTCAGGGCGAGATCGTGATGATGGATGGCACGATGCTGGTGTTTGACCAGGAGGCCGACGGAAGATTCGCGGGCATACTGGGAGGAAACCGAGCTATCCTGGTGAAAACCGGCCTCGGAACCGTTACCATGACAGGGGATAACAGCTTCTTTACAGGCGATGTCCAGGTCCTCAACGGCAGGCTGCTGACAGAAACGGTGATCAGCCCGCGCAGCTTTGTCATCGGTTCTCCCGGACATCTGAAAGGTACGGCGAACACGCTTGGCGGCGATATCGCTGCCAACGGCACGCTGACGATCACGGAAGATAACGATGCAACCTATGCGGGCCGTCTGTCCGGGAACGGCGGCGGTCTGTTCATCAAGGATGGGGATGGCATCCTGCGCCTGACGGGCGATAACAGTTTTGCCGGGCGGACCGATATCCGCGAAGGCGCGCTGCACGGCAACACGCAGAGCCTGACAGGCAGCGTATATAACATGTCGGAAGATACCGCGCTGATCTTCAACCAGAGCGGGGATGGCACTTTCGCTGGCGAGATTCTGGGCTTCGGAACGCTGCACAAGGCTGGCGCAGGCGAACTACATCTGACGGGCGCCAACTATTATACCGGCAGCACCGTTATCCATGAGGGCTTCTTGCGCGGTGATACGAACAGCCTTCGAGGCGATATCGAAACCGAATTCTCCTCGGATATCATCGTGATCTTTGATCAGGACAGCAACGGCACCTATTTCGGCGACATCAGTGGAGGCGGACGTCTCCGCAAGGAAGGGGAAGGTCTGGTCCAGCTGGTGGGCACCAACACCTATGATGGCGGAACGCAGGTCATTGCAGGGACATTGTCGGGGACGACCGATAGCCTCCAAGGCGGTATCGGGATCTCTGGCAACGCCACGCTCCTGTTCGATCAGGACAGCAACGGCAGCTTCGATGGCGAGCTGGCGGGAAGCGGCAATCTGGCGAAGGCGGGCGAAGGCGTGCTGACCGTGACGGGTCAGGCAAATTCCTACGATAGCTTCCTGGGCGAAGTGCAGGTTCGCAATGGCACGCTAGTGGCGGAGGCGGCGATTGGCCGGGGCGGCTTTGTCGTCAGATCACCCGGACATCTGAAAGGCACGGCGGATACGCTTGTCGGCGATATCGCTGCCAACGGCACGCTGACGATCACGGGAAATGACGATGCGACCTATGCGGGGCGTCTGTCCGGGAATGGCGGCGGTCTGTTCATCAAGGAAGGGGATGGCATCCTGCGCCTGACGGGCGTGAACAGTTTTGCCGGGCGGACCGATATCCGCGAAGGTGCGCTGCACGGCAACACGCAGAGCCTGACAGGCAGCATGATTACCATGCTGGAAGATACCGCGCTGATCTTCAGTCAGAGCGGGAACGGTAGCTTTTCCGGCCAGATCCTTGGCTTCGGAATGCTGCACAAGGTCGGCACCGGCGAACTGCATCTGACCGGCTCCAACAATTATACCGGCGGCACCGTCATCCACGAGGGCGGTTTGCGCGGCGACACGGATAGCCTGCATGGGAATATCGATACGGGCTTGTCCGCTTCCAACAACCTGATCTTCGATCAGGACAGCAATGGCACCTTTGCAGGCAGCGTCAGCGGGGACGGAAGGTTGATAAAGGATGGCACTGGTGAGGTGTACCTTGCCGGGACCACCAGCCACACAGGTGGCACGCATATTCTCGGAGGCACCTTGTCGGGCACGACTGACAACCTGCGGGACTTTATCGTGGTCTATGACAATGGCAGGCTGGAGTTCGATCAGGATAGCAACGGCAGCTTCGATGGCGAATTGCGGGGAACCGGCAGCCTGATCAAGGATGGCACCGGGGCCGTCACGCTGACGGGGGATGCGTCGAACTTCACCGGGCAGACCGACATTCTGGCCGGTGTGCTGGCCGTCAATGGCAGCCTTGGCGGAAACATCACCGTGTCTGGCGGGGCCTTGAACGGAACGGGAACCTTCGGGAACGTCACGACCGGGCAAGGCGGCACCTTCGCGCCGGGCAATTCGATCGGCCAGAGCAATGCGGCCAGCGTGACGTTCGAGGCCGGATCGGTCTTCGAAGTGGAACTGAACGATGGCGGCTTCGTGCCCGGCGTCAACCATGACGCGATCCACGTCACGGGCAGCGCGACCCTGATTGGCGGGACCGTGCATGTCACCCCGGATAACGGAACCGATACGGGCGAAACCTATCTGCCGGGCACATATACGATATTGGCGGCGGATGGCGGCGTTAGCGGAGCCTTCGACGGGGTGACGGACGATTACGTCTTCCTCGATTTCGCCCTCGATTACGACCCCTCGGCCGTCTATCTGATCTCGAACAGGATCGCTCATTTCTCCGATGTTGCGCTGACGGCCAACCAGGCGGGCATCGCGGCGACGCTCGACGCGCTCGATGGCGGCAATGACATCGTCAGCGCCCTGCTCGGTCAGACTGACGAGGGCGCGGCCCGCCATGCATTAGACAGCCTGACCGGCGAGCTTCATGCCTCGCTAACCGCCACGCTGGTGGAGCAAAGCCGCGTCACCCGCGATGCTGCCTTTGCAAGAGGCAACCGGATCTCGCGCCGGGAAGGCGTGGAACTGTGGATCGAAGGGCTTGCCGGCAACCAGCGGACCGATGGAACGGCCAACACCGCGGCATTGAAAAACAACCGCTATGGCTTCCTGCTGGGCGCAGATACGAATATCGGGAGCAATCTGCGTGTTGGCGCCTTTGCCGGCTATACCGATTCCGACGTCCGAGCTACCGACAGGGGTTCAACCGCATCTTTGGGCAGCACCCATCTGGGGGCATATGGGGCCGGCCAGTGGGGCGGCTTCGGCCTGCAAGTCGGTGCCGACATAAGCTGGCACGATATCGACGCCAGCAGGCAGGTGAATTTCCCGGGTTATTCGGACAGTCTGGAAAGCGCCTATTCGGCGCGCACGGGCCAACTCTACGGCAGAATGTCCTATGCCTTAAGCGCCGGTTCCGTGACCTTCACGCCGTTCGGCGAGATCGCCCATGTCTGGCACTCGTCGGAACGCTTTGCGGAAACGGGCGGCCCGGCGGCGCTGGATGCGGAAAAGGTAGATACCAGCGTGACGTTCTCCACGCTCGGCCTGCGGATGGGAACAGAGATCGATCTTGGCCAGTCCCGCGCGGAATTCGGCGCAGAGATCGGCTGGCGGCACGCTTTCGATCAGCCGGAAGCATCGGTCCAAGCGCTGCGTGCAGGCGGCGCCCCCTTCGCCGTGGCGGGCGCTCCGATCGCGGAGAATGCCCTGTCGCTGGGTCTTGGCGGCAGGTTGGCGTTGTCCGACCGGGCGAGCCTGTCATTCGGCTACAATGCCGATCTCGCGAACCAATATGAAAACCACGCCTTCAGGGCTGGCATATCCTTTGCCTTCTGACCGGGAGAACTCCGAATTGTCCGGCAGGAAAGGCAAGACGTGAAAGGCAGAAAGGCGACACTGGCTACCGGGCTTCTCGCGCTTGTTTTAGCGGCCTGTTCCGACGGTAATAACTCGCAATCCGCCCTGGCGGATTCCGCAAGCGATACCGAGGTGTCGCCAACTCCCCCACAAGCGGCACAGGGTGACTGCGATCTACTCGATCTCGATGCCCTCGCGCAGACTTTCGCAGGCAAGCTGACTTTCACGGGGATGAGCGGTCGGGGCGCGCGTGGAGGCGGATGCACCGTGTCCGTTGCACAGGGCGAAGAAAGCCAGGTCATCCTTCAGGTCGGTGATGCCGCAGATTACGCGGTCCGGAAGGATGCCTACCACTCGCAGGGCTTGAAATTGGTGCCTGTGAACCTGGGCAGGGAAGCCTTCGTGGTCAACGATGCGCAACTCATCGCCATCGACGATCAGAACCGCTCCATCTCACTCGGCCTGTCGCTTGTCGTCTTTGGCGGAGAACCGCCCCTTTCTAGCGAGGAGATTGCGGCCGGCATCGAAAGAGCTGGCGGTGAGGTTCTGGCAAACATGCAGGCGTCACCGCAAGCGTGACGGGTTCGAAAATCGACTATTCCTGAACAGGGGTTCTTACGATCATGAGCAGATATCATCACCTGAAAACCATCCTTGCGGCTGCCGCGATCATGCCGCTCACCATCTCCTGTTCCGGGGATAGCCAGGGCGATACCATAGCCGCAGAGGATGCTGGCGCCGTCGCCAGCGAAGAATGCGGCGGCCTGCTCGGCAGCGCCGATGTCGCGGAAGCCTTCGGCGGCCTCCTGACCGTGAAGGATACGACCGTAGCGGCTATGGGAGATGAGGTGGCCGGTTGCATGCTCTTTCTGGACGAGGGCGCAAACAACCGGATCAACTTCAACATCGGCGATGCCGAGGACTTCGCCTCGCGCAAGGATTCTCAAATGCGCCAGACTGGCGGAACGCATGAAGCGTTCGATGCCGGAACGGAAGCGCATGTATTTAATGGCATCCATGTCATCGCGCTGAACGCGGGCGGGAAGTCACTGTCCCTGGGTCTGTCGCCGGCTGCGATCGAAGAGGAAAACCTGCTGACGCGTGAGCAGGGCACGACCGGGCTGAAGCTGCTCGCCCAGCGGATCATGAGCCGCCTCTAGGACGATCGCCCAATTGTCACACGAAAGATACATGGAGGAGGCAATATGCGAATTTTCATGACTCTTGTTCCGGTCTGCCTGCTGATTGCCGGTTGCTCCAGCGAACAAGGCAATGCCGAAGAAAACAATAGCGATACCCGGATGACTGCGGCTGCCCGATCAGGTGTGCCCGCCGTCGCCGAAACCTATCGGTCATCGCTTGACGAGGCGTGGCGGAAGGCAGGCGAAGGGACGTCCCCCTCAGGAGCTTGCGCGGGTGTTGTGGGGCAAGCAACCACCGTCCTGAACAATGCGGATGTCGCAGCACACGATCGCGCGGATGCGATTGCGGCACTCGATGCCTGTTATGTGCGTTCGATGGCCCGCTTTGTCGATACGACCTTATCCATCGAAAATCCCGGCCCGCAGCAATGCATCAGTTTGCTGAGGGCTTTGCCTGTTCACCGCAGTTCGCTTGGATCCTTTTTCGAAGGCACCGGGGAAGATGTGGCCGACTATGACAAGCGAATTACCGATCTGGTCGGGGAGAAAGTGCGTTCGGCGTGCCCTGACAATGCAAACACCATTCTGGGCGGGTGACTGGCGAAAGCTGGCCCCGGATTTTACTGAGGAGATTTCTGTGAAACAGCTTCCCCTGGCGAAAATCGCTTCGGTCGCCGCCTTGCTCCTGCTGTCGGCCTGCGGGACGGACACCGATACCAATGGCATTGTCGACGATGACAATGGAAGCGCGATTGCCGGTGGTTCCCAAGACATCGACTGGCTTCCGGCGGGCCTTGCCTTGCCTGAGCCGCATACCGTGCTTCAGAACAGCAGTATCGGGACAAGGACGCAACTCCTGCAAGTCAGCGTTCCCGACGATCCATCGGCGCAAGTTCCGGGCTGGAAGGCGGCCCTCGAAACAGCTGGCTATTCCGTCACCGAGAGTGCTTCCAATGGCGGCCTGCTCTTCAATGGTCTCGATGTGGAAAGCGGCCAGATCGCCATATCCAGACCTCAAGGGGCGGATGATTATATGATCCAGATCGACATCAGCCGGCAGGTGCAGTGAGTGCGCTGCGCCTCGCCAGCATTGCCTTGATTGCCGGGGTTATGGCGAGCGAAGGACGGGCGCAGGCTGATACGGACATTGCCGCCGGAAAGATTCGAAACTGGATTCACGGGGCACAGGCCCTGGCGATCATGGATTTCGAGGACAGCAGCGCTTTGAGGAACATCGGGACCATCGATGCCGAGGGCCAGATTGTCATGGAGCCGATCGTTCCCCCGCCATCGCAACAGACCGTTTCCCAAACCTTCGATACATGCCGCGCGAATACGGTTCAGATCGTCAATGGAAGCACCGGGATAACACCGATTGTGCCCCTCGCCCTGTCGGGGGACGGAAACGAGCGCGCATTGGCAATCGCGGATTCCGAGGAGATGGCCGTGTGGAGATTGAACCACGGACAGGCGCCCATGACCAAAGGCACGTATCTCCAGCTTGTCTATGCCGAGGGAGAGGCCGAGGTTCAGGGAATCTGCTCATGGGAAATCCTTGTTCCGTCCGGAGATGCAGAGGTGACGGTTGAATATGCCATCCGTTTCAGACCCGGCTGGAATCTCATCCGCAACCGTATCGTCGATTTCATCGAATCCTGGTCCGGCGCCGATCAGGAAACCTACATGATTATCGACACTGTCGACGTGCTGCCGGAAGATGTCGCCTGGTTCTCGCAATAATTCGCGGCTGAAGGGAGAGAGACATGGGAACCCCCGGATTCGGATACTCATCGAATAGGATTCGATTAAAGGAGCTGCCAATGTATCGTTTGACCCTGCTTGTCATCTCCGCCCTCATGACCGTAGGCTTCGTCTATCCCGCGCAGGCGCAATCGGCCGAACAGTCGTATAATCAGGGCGCGCGTGCCTATCGTGCTCAGGACATGACTACCGCGCGTGACCATTTCCGCCGCGCCTGCGATCTCGGACATGGCCGGGGATGCTACAATTACGGAGTGATATCCTATCAAGGACTGGTCGGGGGCGAGCCGGATCTGGAACATGCGCGCTGGCTCTACGACAAGGCCTGCCAGTTCGACCATGTGGCAGGATGTTTCAATCTTGCCCGTATGGCCTTTAATGGCCAAGGGGGCGCGGTCGATTTCGCTGTCGCCCGAACGGGGTTCGAGGCGTCATGCAATGCGGGAATCGCGAATGGCTGTAACGGCTTTGCCGTCATGCTGGAACAAGCGCAGGGCGGCCCGGCGGACAAGCCGCGTGCCCGCTCGCTCTATCAGCAGGCCTGCAATGCGGGTGAAGCGCCGGCGTGCGAAAACCTCGCCAAGTTCGATGCCGGGCCGGTCACGGCCGAAAGCTTGCGTGCCGGGCTGGAGGCCTTTGACGCTGACCGCTTTGGCGAGGCGATGCGTCTCCTGCGCCCCCATGCGGAAGGTGGCGAGTCGGCGGCGCAATATGCGGTGGGTTTCATGTACGCCTATGGGCAGAGCGTCTCGCGCGATTATCTGGCGGCGGCTGACTGGCTCACACGTTCGGCCGAACAGGGATATGAGCATGCGCAGGATCTGATTGTCCTTATCACGCCGAATATCGCCCAGGCCCGCTATATCGATCACATCGACCGCTACGGGCCGGATGCGTCGAGCCTGCAAAGCTTTTCTTTCGATGTCGCCCAATACTGCACCCTGCGCGGGCCGAACTGCACCGCCCTGCGGGCGCGCGAGAACCAGTGGCGGCGTGATCACAATGCGCGTGCGGAAGCGGCGAATATGGCCCGGATCTGGAGCCTCTACGGCAGCGGCCAGAACGATGAGCAATTCTGGTCGCAAGCGCGCGCGCGAAGTGAATGCCTGCGCCGTGTTGCGCGATCAACCGAGGCGCAAACACGCGGTCGCCAACAATGGCGCTACGTGAATAATTGCTAGCTGGGGGACTGACCGTGATCGCATGGATACTTCAGACCATCGTCGTCAATCGCTACCTTGGTCCGCCCATCGGCACACACATCCGCACAAGAGTTCCGGCGTCTAGCTGAGATAGCGGTGGTTAGCGTCCGCGCTCGTGGTGTAATTTCCGGTGTAGGCGATGGTGTATTCCGGGGTGGGGCATGCCCCACCCCGGAATACGGCGTCGCTGGTGGCCACCGGGCTCATCGTTATGGTGGAGTTTGCACACTTCAACCGTGACGAAGAGGAGTTCCCGATGACCGAGGTGTCAAACGGCGTTCAAAAGGGACCCCCGATTGGAGTGGGCCCCTTGTGCCGGACAGGGGAGCATAGTTGGATTGACCGGTTGGCCGGGCTTTTGGAGAAGAGCCCATGGCAAGACACCGATCCCATAGCGTCGAGTTCAAGCGTCAGGTCGCGCAGGAGTTTCTCAGCGGAGAGACGCTTCACGGCCTTGCCAAGCGCCATGACATTTCCCGGCAGCTGATCCGCATCTGGGTGGAGAAGTACGAGGCCGGTGCTCTCGATGAAGATGCGCGGGCGGCAGATCTGATCCAGGAATATGAGGCGCGGATTGCCGCATGATCTGCCCCCTTCTGAGTGGTCCAAAATTGATGATATTTTGGACGACGAAGGAGATACGGAATGCCGAGCAAGAAGCATCGCCCGGAAGAGATTATTGGCAAGCTGCGTGAAGCGGAGGTTGTGCTGGCGCAGGGCGCCACGACCGCCGAGGCGTGCCGTCGGATCGCGATCAGCGAGCAGACCTACTATCGTTGGCGCAAGGAATACGGCGGCCTGAAGACCGATCAGGCGCGCCGGATGAAGGACCTGGAGAAAGAGAATGCGCGGCTTCGCCGTGCGATATCCGACCTGACGCTGGACAAGCTGATCCTGCAGGAAGCTGCCCGGGGAAACTTCTGAGCCCCGCGCGCCGAAGGCGCTGTATCGACCACATCAGAAGGATGATGCCGGTGTCCGAGCGGCGGCTCTGCCGCGTGCTCGGGCAATACCGATCGACACAGCGCAAGGCGCCTCGCGGGGCGGATGACGAAGCCGCTCTCACCGAGGATATCATCGCGCTGGCGCGGCAATATGGTCGTTATGGCTATCGCCGGGTGACGGCGTTGCTGCGCGATGCGGGGTGGCATGTGAACCGCAAGCGGGTTGAGCGTATCGTCGAGCCGCAAATTCGCGGTGTCGCGCGAAGGCCCGGTTTACAACAGCCAAGGCGTGGCAAGCGCCGGCTTCGACTAGCCGCATGACCTTCCTTCGCTAGCCGCGCAGTGCTTCCCAGGCAGCCAGCGCCCGCGCCCGCGCCGCCTCGTGACCGACAAGCGGTGGCGGATACTTTGGTACCCGCGCATCCTGACCATGGGCCGCGACGATCTCGGTGTCCGACAGATGCGCAAGTTCGGGAACATAAGCGCGGACATAGTCGCCCATCGCGAACCGTTCGCTCTGGAGTAGCGGCGACATGATGCGCGAGAAGACTGGCGCGTCGACGCCGGTGCCCGCGACATATTGCCAGTTCATCGCGTTCGAGGCGAGATCGGCGTCGAGCAGCGTATCCCAGAACCAGCGCTCTCCCCGGCGCCAGTCGATCAGCAGATGTTTGACGAGGAAGGAGGCGGTGACCATCCGGACCCGGTTGTGCATCCATCCCATATTCCAGAGCTGACGCATACCCGCGTCGACGATTGGGTAGCCGGTCCGTCCCCGGGTCCAGGCGGTGAAGTCCCGGTCGGCTTCGGGGCCGCTCCGCCAGCCGAAATCATCGAAGGTGGGGCGCCCGTTCCGATCGCCATAATCGGGCATCTGGTCGACGAGATTGATGCCATGTTCGCGCCAGCCGAGCTCCGATCGAAAGGTCTCGGCGCCAGCATCGTCGCGCTCGCCGAGCGCATGCCAGATCGACCGGGGGCTGATTTCGCCGAAATGAAGATGCGGCGACAGCCGCGATGTCGCGGGGAGCGAGGGATAGTCGCGGCGGGCCTTATAGGCGCCGGCAAGCGGCAGCCAGTCGCGCAGCGCCCGCCAAGCACCTTTCTCGCCCGGGCGCCAGTCGCCAAATCCCGAGGCCCAGTCGGGGCTTATCGGGGTCAGGCCCCAATCGGCGAGATTGTCCGACGCCGGCCAGGCCCGAGGCGGCGTAATATGGTCGGGCGCCGCATGGGGAAGGGCGGGCGGCATGCGCTCCAGCAGCGCGCGATACCATGGCGTGAAGACGCGGTAGCGCGCGCCTTGCGCATTGGTGATGCTCTCGGGCGGCGCAAGATAATTGCCGTCGTGGAGTCGCAGTTCGAGCCTGGCGTCTATCGCTTCCTCGCAGTGCCGCCACCAGGGCTCGTAGCAGCGGGTCGCGTGCACCCTTGTGCTGCCGGCTTCTGCCGCGACGCTTTCGACTATTTCGGCGACAGCGCCGCGGCGCAGGACGAGGCGGCTGCCGCGTTTGCGAAGGCTCGCATCGAGTGCAGCGAGACTGTGATGCAGCCACCAGCGCTGCGCGCCCCCGATGGCGCGCGTTTCGGGGCTCTCGTCATCCAATATATAGAGCGGAATGACCGGGCCTTCGGCAATCGCTGCGAGGAGCGCCGGATGGTCGGTGGTGCGGAGGTCCTGGCGAAGCCACAAGATGGCGGGGGGCATGGCGGCGGTTTCCCTTTTTGGCGGGCCGTGGTGCGGGCAGTCGCTGGTTCTGCCATCGGGCACGCTCCCCCCTCCGCAAAAGATGACCTTTCGGGAAGCCCGGACGGTGCGCACTCGCATTGGCGGGGATGTCCATGCGGAGGATTGGGCGGTGCGACATGGTGTCGCACCGCCCGGCGATGAACAATCACCGCCCCCCGCCGCGGCCAGGCGTAGGTCGCAAGGCGCTGGCCGCCGGCAGAACCGGAATGTCGATCCGCTCAGCCTGACATGGCATCTTCCGTGGCGCCATCAAGCCCGGAAAATTTCGGGCGTCCCCCGCTCTCGTAGCGGCGGTCGTCCATCCTGACCCCGATGTCGCCGAGAATGAGGCGCGCCGTCGCCTTCGCGCTCGCGACGACACCCGGAATGCCTGCGCCGGGATGGGTCCCCGCGCCCGTAAAATAGAGATTTTCGATGCGCGCGTCGCGGTTGTGTCCCCGAAAATAGGCGCTCTGCAGCAGAGTTGGCGTAAGGCTGAAGGCGCTCCCGAGATGCGCGGCGAGATCCTGTTCGAAGTCCGGCGGCGCATACTGGATTTGCGTGACGATCCGCGCGCCAAGGTCCGGGATCAGGCGCCGCTCGATCTCGGCGATGATGCGCTTCGCGAGGTTGGGGCCTTCGACCTCCCAGTCGAGCGGCGCATGGCCGCGATGCGGAACCGGCGCAAGCGCATAGAAGCTGCTGTGGCCCGCCGGCGCAACGCCCGGATCGCTTGCGCTCGGATGATGAAGGTAGAGCGAAAAATCTTCGGCGAGCCCGCCATTCCGGTAGATATCGTCGAGAAGCCCGCGATAGCGCGGACCGAAGAGGATCATATGGTGGGGGATCTCGGGGAAGGTGCCGCGCACACCCAGATGGAGGACGAAGAGGCTCGGCGACCAGTTCTTGCGCGCGAGGCGTCCGGCCTCGCGCTTGCCTCGCGGATGCGCAAGCAGGTCGCGGTAGCTGTGCATGAGGTCGGCGTTCGAGGCGACGAGATCGGCGCGCGCTGTGAAGCCGCTCCGCGTCATGATGCCGGTTACCCGGTCCCCTTCGGTTTCGATGCGGGCAACGGGATCGCCGAGCCTCAGCGTGCCCCCGAGACGCTCGAACAGCGTGGCCATGCCGGCGACGAGCCGGTTGGTGCCGCCGCGCGCATACCAGACGCCGCCATCCTGCTCGAGCTTGTGGATGAGCGCATAGATGCTGCTCGTCGCCATCGGGTTTCCGCCGACGAGCAGGGTGTGAAAGGACAGCGCCTCGCGCAGCTTTTCGCTCCGCACATAGCCTGCGACGGTTTGATAGACCGAGCGCCAGGCCCGGTGCCGCACAAGCGCCGGCGCCGCCTTCAGCATCGAGCGGAAGTCGAGAAAGGGGACCGCGCCGAGCTTCACATAGCCTTCCTCGTAAACCGACGCGGAAAAGCCGAGAAACCGCTCATATCCCGCGACATCGGCGGGATAGAGCGCGGCGATCTGGCGGGCGAGCGCCTCCTTGTCATTGCCATAGTCGAAGATCGATCCGTCGGGCCAGCTCAGCCGGTAAAAGGGCGAGACCGGGACGAGGTCGACATCGCGCTCGAGCCGCTGACCGCTCAGCGCCCAGAGCTCGTCAAGACAGGCCGGGTCGGTGATGACCGTCGGCCCGGCGTCGAAGGTGAAACCATCCTTCTCGAAGACATAGGCACGGCCGCCCGGTCGGTCGCGCGCTTCGACGAGCAGCGTATCGAGGCCCGCCGACTGGAGGCGGATGGCGAGCGCAAGGCCGCCGATGCCCGCTCCGATCACGATTGCGCGCGTCATCGCGGCGCCTCCGCTGCGATCGCGGCGCCGAGAACATGGCCCGACAGCCAGGCATATTCGGCAAAGCCATGGTAGAGCCAGTCGCCGCAGGCGCCGAGGCCGATGGCAGGGTTCCACAGCAGCTTCGGATCCTGTCCCGATGGCTGAGAGAATAGCCAACGATGGGCCGCGATATGGCTTGGGGCGGGCAATTCGCGGCCGGCGACCTTTCCGAGTTCGGCAAGCAGCAGACGTGCGACGCTCGCGCTTTCGCTGGCCAGATGCGCTTCCGACCAGGTCCAGTCGGCTTGCACCACCCACCGTTCGCCCGGCGCGCGTCCGGGCTTGGCGCTGTCGCGTGCCGCGGTCACGAGTGAGCCCGCGCCGCGAAGGAAATCGGGGAGCTCCTCGATCCGTTCCTCGAAGGCGAACATCGCGGTCCAGCAAGGATTATAGCGCACCGCCATGGCCGCGCGCGCCATCTCGAAATCATGGAGCGACAGAAGCGGGGCGGCCTGCTCGGCCGGAATGGCGATCACCGCCGTATCGAATTTGCCGAGCCGCCTGGCTTCGCTGTGGAGCGTCCAGCCGGTGCGGGATCTGGTCAGGGCCGTGACCGGTCGTGACAGGCGGACATCGAGATCGTCCGCGAGGGTTTTGAGCGGCGCGGTCATGGTCGGCGTGCCGACCCAGCTGTCCGCGCCCGCGACTGGCCAGCGCGCCGCGAGACCCGCCTTCTCCCACGCGGCGACCAGCCTCGTAAAACCTTCGGAGCGCGCCGTGAAATGCGTTGCGCCATGATCGAATGCGACCCCGGGATCGCCCGGCTCCGCGCGGCGGGTCGCGAGGCGGCCGCCGATGCCGCGGGATTTGTCGAAAAGCGTTGCCTCCAGCCCGGCATCGCGCAGCCGCCGCGCACAGGCGAGCCCGGCAATGCCGGCTCCAATGATCGCGACCCGCATCAGACCTTGGTCTCGCGGTCGCCGCGATGGCACGCACGATGGCCAGCCGCCGCCGGTGAGCCTGCCCGTGCCGTCGACATGCGGGGCGTCATGCGCAATTTTTTCCGGTTCGTCGCATTTGTCATCGGCGCAGGCTTGCATGAGCAAGGGGAAGTGTCGCAACATGTCCCTTGGGGCATCCAGGGGTGAGCGGGCGGATATTATGTCATTGAAGACAATGATCGCGGCTAGCCCGATCGCCGCGGTGATCAGCGATCCGCGCCTCCCCGATAACCCGATCGTCGAGTGCAATGCGGCTTTTTCGGCGCTCACCGGCTATGGACCGGAGGAAATCGTCGGGCGCAATTGCCGCTTCCTCGCCGGCCCCGCTACCGAAGCCGAACTGACCGAAACTTTAAGGATCGCCATCCGGGAGCAGAGGCCGGCTCTCGTGGAGATCCTCAACTACCGGAAAGACGGAACGCCGTTTCGCAATGCCGTGCTGGTAGCGCCGATTTTCGGCCCCGACGGAACTCTTGAGTATTTTCTCGGCTCGCAAATCGAGATCGACGAGGCGGGCGAGGCGGTGGGAGGACGGAGCGCGCGGGCGCGGGCGCAGATCGAGGCGCTCTCGCCGCGGCAGCGCGAGGTGCTGAAGCTGATGGCGAGCGGCCAGCTCAACAAGCAGATCGCGTTCACGCTGTCGCTGTCGGAGCGCACGATCAAGATGCACCGCGCTGCGCTGCTGCGCGCGCTCGGCGTCGAAACGACGGCCGATGCGATCCGGCTCGCGGTCGAGGCCGGCTTCTAGGCACCGATCTACCTTCCCTTTGAGGCATATGGGAGATCGCGCCGCCGCCGATTAAGCATCCGATAGCCGAAGCAATTTCATAGCCGGGAAGGGGAGCATTTGAGCGGTAAGCGCGCATTGGTGATTGGAAGCGGTGGCGGCATCGGCGCCGCGCTTGTCGATCAACTTGTCGTATCGGGTCGATTTGACCGCGTCTATGCAGGAAGCAGGCGGCCCGAGGCGTCGAACGATCCCAGTGTGAAACGGCTGACGACGGATATACTGGATGACGACACGCTTGGTGACACGCCTCGAAGAGGAGACCCGGATCGGCAAAGGCGGGACCCTGGCGGCGCAGCTGTCGCGGCTCGACCTGATCGTGCTCGACGAGCTCGGTTATCTGCCGTTCGCCCGCTCGGGAGGGCAGTTGCTGTTCCACCTCATCAGCAAGCTTTATGAGCGGACCAGCGTCATCATCACCACGAACCTCGCCTTCGGCGAATGGTCGACCGTGTTCGGCGATCCCAAGATGACCACGGCGCTGCTCGACCGCGTCACCCACCACTGCGATATCGTCGAGACGGGCAACGACAGCTGGCGCTTCAAAAACCGCAGCTGACAGCCACCTTCGGCGCCTTCAAAAATCTATCTTGCGCTGCGCGCGCCTCCGGTCGGGCTACGCCCGCCCTCCGCCGCACGCAGCGCAAGGCCATCTTCAACAAACCAGCATCATATTATCCGAAAAGGGGGTCCCTCTTCGACGCCGATCGGGGGTCCCTTTTGAACGCCGTTTGACACTCGGATGTGCGCACGTACAGACAGATAGGCCGCATACGTCCCTTCCGGCGCGAGAAGCTGCGCGCACCGCGGGCCAGCACCTTTGAGACGCTTCGCGACAGAAAGTAGAATCTCGGACCATGTCGGACGATCTCAGCTTCTGGTCATTGTCCAGGCCCGCCGCCAACTGGATGACATGACCAAAATAACCGAAACGCCCGCCCCGAGTGCAGACACGCTTTCGCCTGCATCCACCCTGTTCCGCGATCTCCAAAGCCTGAAACTGTCGATTGAAAAAGTCGAAGCCGAGGTGAACGGTAACCGTGTCCTGAAGGCCGCCTTGCGGGGAGCTGCTGCGGGGTGCTGATAGCCGCTCTTTGTGAGGAGCGGTGATGAGCGAGGATATCGGAGCGGCGGGAGCGAGTGCTCTTGTGACCGGTCATATGAGTGATCGTATGAGCAGTCGGATCGCGGTCGTAGGCGGGCGTCGTCGCTGGTCGGTGGATCAGAAGCTGGCTATCCTGCGCGAAGCGTTCGGCCCCGATGGCTCGGTCTCGGCGACGTGCCAGCGGCACGCGGTCGGCAGCGGGATGCTCTATACGTGGCGCCGGCAGGCCCTGTCCGGCGATCTGACGGGAACGAAGCGGACGCCGGCACCATCGTTCGCTGAGGTCGAGGTGTCGGTGCCGGCTACGGCGCCGGCAGGCAGCGGCCAGATCGGGATCGCGCTGCCTTCGGGCGTGCGGATCACCGTCGACGCGGCGGTCGATGCCGATGCGCTGGCACGGGTGATGTCCGTCCTTGCCCGATGATCCCGTTACCGCCGGCGACGCGCATTTATCTGGCCTGCGGCGCCACCGATATGCGCAAGGGGTTCGACGGCCTCGCGGTGCTGGTGCAGCAGGTGCTGGAGAAGAGTCCGCACTCGGGCGCGCTGTTCGCGTTCCGCGGCAAGCGCGGCGATCTGGTCAAGCTGCTCTGGTATGATGGCCAGGGCCTGTGCCTCTTCTCGAAGCGCATGGACCGTGGCCGGTTCGTCTGGCCGATCACCAAGGCGGGCAAGGTCAGCCTCACCGCGGCGCAGCTTTCGATGCTGCTCGAAGGCATCGACTGGCGGCGTCCCGAACGCACTGCGGCGCCCTTGCTCGCAGGGTAAAAAGTGGCGGATTAGTGAGGGTTTTACTGGCATCGCGGAGCCACTTTTGCTAGATGTTCCGCGTGTCGGAACCAGCCTCTTCCAGCATCGACAAGGACGCCCGGATCGCCGAGCTCGAAGCCGCTTTGGCGGCGCGCGATACGCTGATCGACACCCTCCGCCACCAGCTCGCGCAGCTTCGCCGCATGACCTTCGGCCAGTCCTCGGAGAAGCTCGCGCTCCAGATCGAGCAGCTCGAGCTGGCCCTCGAAGAACTCGAAGGCGAGGCTGAGGTCGCCGACAGCCGAACGAGTGAGCGGGCACCCGCCGAACGGGTATCGCCGGTGCGCGCATTGCCCGATCATCTGCCGCGCGCGGAACGGCGGATCGAGCCCGAGGCCGGCAGCTGCACCTGTCCCGATTGCGGCGGCGCGCTGCGCCCGCTTGGCGACGACAGTGATGAGCAGCTCGATATTGCCCCGGTCCAGTGGCGCGTCATCCGCACCGTGCGGCCCAAGTATAGCTGCCGCGCCTGCGACAGGATTGTCCAGGCACCGGCGCCGGTGAAGGCCATAGCACGTGGCAAGGCGAGCTTTGCCACGCTCGCCCATGTCGTCGTCCACAAGTTCGATCATCATCTGCCCCTCTATCGCCAGGCAGAGATGATGGCGGCGCAGGGCATCGACATCGATCGCTCGACCCTCGCCGGCTGGGCGGGCCAGGCCGCGCATCTGCTCGACCCCATCGTCAGCCGCATCCGCGAGGAAGGACTGAAGGCCGCCAAGCTCCACACCGACGACACGCCGGTGCCGATGCTCGTGCCCGGCAAGGGCCGCACCGCGCAGGCGCGGCTCTGGGCCTATGTCGTCGATGACCGCGCATCGGGCGCCGCCACCCCGGCGCTCGCCTGGTATCGGTTCACCCCCGATCGCAGCGGCATCCATCCGCAGAGCGAGCTGGGGTCGTTCACCGGCCTTCTCCAGGCGGACGGTTATGCCGGATATGAGAAGCTCTATGAAGGCAACGGCATCCGCGAGGTCGCCTGCTGGGCACACTTCCGCCGCAAGATCTTCGAGTGCCACCAGACGAGCCCGACGCCGCTCACCACCGACCTGCTGACACGCATCGCCGGGCTTTACCGGATCGAGGAGGAGGTTCGCGGCCAGCCGCCCGATATCCGGCGCCGACATCGACAAGAGCAAGCGATGCCACAGATCGACGCGCTTCGTGGCGCGATCGACGACGCCCTGCGCCGCCTGTCGCCCAAGTCGGCGATGGCGAAGGCGCTCGCCTATGGCCGCAAGCGCTGGGACGCGCTCACCCGTTACGTCGATGAGGGTATGGCGGAGATCGACAACAATATCGCCGAGCGCGCGATCCGGTCCATCGCCATCGGCCGCAAGAACTGGCTGTTCGCCGGATCGAAGGCCGGCGGCGAACGCGCCGCCGCCATCTACTCGGTCATCGAGACCGCCAAGCTCAATGGGGTTGAGCCCCAAGCCTATATTGCCGACGTCATCGAGAAGATCGCTTCCGGCTGGCCCGCGTCCCGCTGGGATGAACTCATGCCCTGGAACTGGCAGCCCCATCAGCAGCAGATCGCACAGGCCGCGTAGCTGCGGCCTTCAGACCACGCTTACGGTGAACGCATTTATCTCGCTCCAGAAGCGCACAACCGGTGTCGCATTTCGGGAAACGCTCAATCAAGCAATCGAATCCAATATGGATTTCGCGTCCTCGTCATTCCTCCCCGGCGCACCACAGCTTCATGAGGTCGCTGCGTCCGACCGTGAGGACTTGCACGCATTAGCTCGACGCCGGTGCATATGTCGTTGCTCAGCTTGCCTTCGGCATTTTCGGCGCGTGGGCCGGGCATCTGATGTTCGACCTTCCGATCTTACAGTTTTCGACAAAGGCGAGAACCGGATTGGGGCAGTGGACCGCCGAGTTCGTTGCGACCTTCGGCCTCGTACTGACGATCCTCGGTACCGCGAGATACAAGCCACAGGCCGTGGCGGCGTCGGTCGGGCTCTATATCACCGCTGCTTACTGGTTCACGTCATTGACGAGCTTTGCAAATCCGGCGATCACCGTGGTGCGCGGCCTGTCGAACACATTTGCGGGTATCGCGCCGCATGACGTTCCAATGTTTGTTGTTGCGCAATTCGCCGGGGCGATCGCGGCAACCGCAATCGCAAGCACCCTGTTCGGCGAGCCTTTTGGGCCATCGGCTATTTCTCCATCCGCGCCCGAAAGCTGACTGGCGCAGCCGGCCAGCCGCGTTTGAGCACTCACTGTCGCGCCATTTCCATTTTTGCGTCAGTGCCGATGTCAAGCAATCGTGCAATCTCGTCGGACGTTCGCTCCACGGCAAGCTTTAGCGCCTCGTCGATGTGGACATAGTCTTGAGTTACATTCTGCGAGGCATGACCCAGCATTGCCCGGATCGTAAGCTCGGAGAATCCCAAATCTCCGGCAACGCTTCCGAAGGTATGGCGAAGCGTATGCGGTGTAACTCCCGTGATACCCGCCAAGCCGCAAACCCGTTTCAGGCAGTCGCTAACAGCCGTGAATGGGCCATCGCCCGCTGCGGACGGAAAGAAGTGGGAATTGCCGACTATCTCCACCTGAGCTTCCAGAATGCGGATGGCGGCCGGTCCGATCGCTCTTACTTGCGCTCCGCCCTTGGTATCCGGAAAGACAACGTATCCGCGATCGGCATGGAGCCAGGCTCGCTGCATTGCTTGCGCTTCTTGCCGCCGATAGCCGGTGAGCAATAGTCCTCGCAACACACCGAGGGCGATCGGGTTCTCCCCATTGGCTTCAGCGTAGGCGATCGCCTTTCCCATCATCATGATCTCGGCCACGCTCAAACGACGAGTCCTTTTCTTTCCCGCGAGCTTCTTTGCTCCCAGCGTCGGATGGACCTCGAGCAGGCCTTTGTGCTTCGCATGACCAATGATTGCCTGGAGCGTTCCGACGCAGCGACCCGCGACGCCGGGACCGCCGGTCGCCCTGCCACCGCGGCCTCCGGTGCGCGGCTTGGCAGTCTTTCCGTTCTTCACATCGGTCTGCATCTGTTCGACATCGGCAATTTTCAGATGCTTCACGACACGTTTTCCGAGCAGCGGGACGATGTGCGTCTTTATGCGACTCTCGTCCATGTCGAGCGATGATGACTTTATCGGAAGGCTTTTTCGTCCGAGGATGTTCCCGGCCCGTGCTTCAGTGAGATACCAATCGCACATCTCGGCCACCGTCATGCCGTTGCGCGACTGCCGGACCTTGTCCGCTGGATCTCCGCCGACGATGACCTCCGCCAACTTCAGCCGCGCGAGATCACGCGCTTGCTCGACGGTGAGCACGCCAAAGCGGCCCAGGTTCATGCGCCGCTGAATGCCCTCGGCATTGCGGTATTGAACGATGAAGGTCTTCAGGCCCGATGGGAGAACGCGAAGTCCGAATCCCTTAATCTCGGTGTCCCAATAGATGAGTTGTTTCGAGGCGGGCGATACCACCGCGTCGATCGTACGCTTTGTCAGCTTGCTCGTCGGCATGTTGCCACTCCTCTTGCTGACAAAATCTCAGATCACGCAATTGTCAACAAATTGTCAGCGCTGAACGGTACTCCAGCGGCTAGTCGAGGATAGGGCGTCGTAGAGATAATCTCAAGAAAATAAGCAATTATGGGGCAGTGGCGTAGAAAAGGAAGAAATCGAAAAGTGTCACGATCAAGTTGCCAAGGTTGGGGTCGAGGGTTCGAATCCCTTCGCCCGCTCCAGTTTTTCGACAATATATCATGCTATAAAGGCCCGGCCATGGCTGGGGTTTTGTTGCGCCTAAGTCTCTAGAACAGGCCGGGCAACTCGCGCTGGGCGGCGTTCGGTTTTTCGGGGACGAGCGGTGCCGGTTCGGTCGCAACGGCCGGAGCGCTGTCGCGGGTCGATGCGGTACGGGTTCCGACGCTCGATATACGGGCGGTGCAGCTTTGCCCGGATAGAAAGTCGATCGCAGCGCGCAGCGATGCTTCGCGCGGGTCGCCGAGTGGGAAGCTGAGATCGTCGGCGGCCGCACAGCTATTGGCGATCTTGGATGCTAAACCGTTGTAATAGTCGCCTTGCCCCGTTGAATTGGCCGTGGCAAATGCGACCACCCGCATCCGGTCGTCGCATTCGGCCTTGTCGAGAGCGATCTGGCCGACCGGCTTGCCGTAGGTATTGCTGCCGACCAGCGTCATGTTGGTCCCTAGCCACGGCAGCATGCCGTTGATCACCAGTTCGCTTGCCGAAGCGGTCGATCCGGTACCGATGAAGGCGATCCGGGTCGGCGCGATCGATTCGGGCCGGGACGTGAACAAATGCTGTTCGTTACGCGATGCCTTCGACGTCCGGAAATTGGTCTGCGAAAATATGTCGCTCGCATTCCGGTTGCGTCCGAGCAGATCGCCCATCAATTCGGCGGTCGAAACCAGGCCGCCGCCATTGTATCGAAAATCGATGATGACGTCGGTGACGTCCTGGTTGCGAAAGTTCAGAAAAGCGGCGCGCAACTGGTCGTTCGCCGACGATATGAAGCTACGCAGGTTCAGGTAGCCATAGGTCCGACCGCCTTCGCTGATCAGCTTTGCGCCATAGCGGTCCGATACCGGGTCGAGGCTGTAATCGGCCTTTGTCACCGATACCTCGCGCGTTCCGCCCGCGTCGCTGATCCGCAGCACACGCGCCACCCCGGGATCGCTTGGTCCCAGCGCGTTGGTGATGCCCGCAGTGCCCTCGGCTGCGACGATTGCGGCGATGGTCCGCAGATTGGCCGAGGTGGTACCGATCGCCAGAATCCGGGTGCCGCGGTCTATGCCCGCAGCAAGCGCGGGGGCACTTTCATAGGCTTCGGTAATCACGACCTGTTGTGCCCCCGCGTCATAGGCCATGCGCATGCCGAACCCGGCGCTTGAACCGCTGTTGAAGAAGGCATTCTCCTCTGCAATCGAGGTGATGTAGGTGAAATAGCGATCCTTGCCCTGTGCCCGCGCCGGGGCGACCAGCGCGTCAATATAGGATTGGACGTCGTTGAAGCTCGCGGAGTTTACGCCGCCGGCGACATCGCCGGGGAACAGATACCATTCGTCGATCACCGCCTTGGCAAAGGCCTGGCGCGCTGCAATGCCGCAGGTCGGTGTCGGGGTTGGTGAAGGTGTCGGGGTCGAACTGATCGGGCCCGAACCGTTCCCGCCGCCATCGCCCCCTCCGCAAGATGCCAGCATCAGGGCGCCAAGTGTCATGGCGGTGATCGCGTACTTCGACCTGCGAATCATTGCTTACTCCCCGTCGGCGCGGCGTCCTTCCGGATCGGTTGTGCGTCCTTTGAACCCCTGCGCAATGACATATAGCTCCGGCGAGCCCTTTCGGCTTGCCGGGGGCTTGGCGTGTTTGACACTTGTGAAATGACGCTTGAGCAACGTCAACAACTCGCGATCGGCGCCGCCAGCGAACACTTTGGCGACGAAGGCGCCGCCGGGTAAAAGGTTCTGAACCGCGAAATCGGCAGCGGTTTCGGCCAGCGCGATAGTACGCAGATGGTCGGTTTGCGGATGGCCGACGGTGTTTGCGGCCATGTCCGAAATGACGAGATCGGGGGCGCCGCCCAGTGCGTCGATCAGTGCGTCGGGTGCGGCATCGTCCATGAAATCCATCTCGAGGATGTGAACCCCCTCGATCGGCTCACAGGCGAGCAGGTCGATGCCCGCCACGCGCGCGCGGGGATTGCCTTTGCGCACAACCTGCGACCAGCCACCGGGCGTGATGCCCAGATCGACGACGGCGCGCGCCTTTTTCAGAAAGGCGAATTTCTCGTCGAGTTCGATCAGCTTGTACGCGGCGCGCGAGCGATAGCCTTCGGCCTGGGCGCGCCGGACATAGGGGTCGTTCAGTTGACGCTGCAGCCAGCGGGTCGACGATGCGGTACGCCGCCGCGCGGTCTTGACCCGCTCATGCAGGCCGCCGCGGCCGTTGCCGCCGCCCTTCTTCTTGCCATTGCTCATCGACGAAACTCTCGGCGGGTAACGGGAATGTCTCGGCCTTGCATGGCCAGGGTTCGCAAAATGCCTTCGCGAATGCCGCGATCGGCGACACCCACCCGTGCGGCGGGCCATAGGTCGATGATGCTTTCCAGAATCGCGCAGCCTGCGACAACCAGATCGGCGCGCTCGCGCCCTATGCAGGCGATATCGGCGCGGTCGACCAGACTCGCTTCCGCCAGACGGCGACTGATCCCGCGCATCGCATCGGCCGGAACCGACAGGCCGTCAACCGCGCGCCGGTCGTACCGCGGGAGATCGAGGAAGACGCTGGCGAGCGTTGTGACCGTGCCGCTGGTGCCGAGCAGGCGCAGCGATTGGCCAGCGAAGCGTTCAGCGCGCCCAGCAAACTCGGCAAAGGCGTCGCGTGTTACCGCGCGCATATGGGCGTAGCTTGCCTGCCGCGCGGCAAGGCTGTCCTCGGACAGTGGGGCGTGTTCGGTCAGCGACACGACGCCCCACGGGATGCTGATCCAATCGTGGATCGCGACATCGCGGTCGGACACGTCGACGCGCATCAGTTCGGTTGATCCGCCGCCGATGTCGAAGATCAGGGCCGGGCCATCGCCGGGCTCCATCAGATTATGGCAGCCGAGCACGGCGAGCCGTGCTTCTTCCGCAGCAGAGATGATGTCTAATACGATGCCGGTTTCCTTGCGCACCCGGCGCGCCAGTTCATCGGCATTGTTTGCGCGGCGGCACGCTTCGGTCGCCACGGCGCGCGACAGGGTGACGTGGCGCCGGCGCAGTTTGTCGGCGCAAACTGCCAACGCAGCGACGGTGCGGTCGATAGCGGCCTCGCTGATCCGTCCGCTGCCGTGCAGGCCTTCGCCCAATCGGACGATCCGCGAAAAGGCGTCGATTACCATCAGCTCGCCGCCTTCGGCGCGCGCGATCAGAAGTCTGCAATTGTTGGTACCGAGGTCGATCGCCGCATAGCTGCGCGATCGTACCGAAGGCCTGGAGCGAAAATCGCTCGCGGTCCTGTTGCGTCCGCCCACCGTCGGTCCGGGCCGCGGCGGTCGCCCTGTTGGCGCTGCCATTTGCCGCATGGCTATTGTAACCTGTCCAAATCACGCGCCCGCAGATGTGCGGACGTGCACTTGGAGCCAAGCCTAGGCTTCCCCCGCGGCGATGGCAAGCCGCATCGCGGCCGGTGGGCGCCGGGTGGGCGCCGGGTGGGGGCGCGGAGCAAGAGAAACCCCGCCCGGCCAACAGGCCGGACGGGGCAAGGGAGAGGAAAGTTATTGGAGGTCGGGCTTGCGGCTCAGCGGCGGCAGCCGTCATTCCCCTTGTCGATGGCGCGGCCAGCCAGCGCGCCGACGGCGCCGCCAATGATCGTGCCCACGGTCTTGTCACCGCGACCGGCAATTTCATGGCCGGCGAGGCCGCCCGCGATCGCGCCGATGACGGTGCCGCCGGTGCCGTTGTCGCAACGGCGATAGCGATCGCGATGATAACGGCGGTCGCGTCGATCGCGCCGATAGTCGCGTCGATCATACCGGTCATAGCGGCGGTCGTCGCGATCATAACCGGCATAGTGGCGCGAATATCCGTCGCGGTCATAATATCCGTCATAAGCCGCGGCGGGAGAGGCAAGGCCCAGCGTCGCGGCGGACATCAGGGCGGCGACGGAGAGGGTGGTCATCTTGATCATGGTGTTTCTCCTTCTGCATGTTCGGCCCTTGGTGGGGGCATTGGCTCCTATGCATTTGGTTTTGCCCGATTCGTTTTGAGCGCTGGCTGAACATGCTTGTTGGCTGGCGTTCATCTTGGCAGAGGGGATTGGGCTTGTGCGACGCGGTTTCGGCGGCGTATCGCAGGTGCGCGATGCGCCGCCTGTTTCTTGCCCTGCTGCTTTTTCTTATTCTGGGCCCGGTCGTTGGGACGCATCAGCGTTTTCCCGCGCGCGATACGACTCAGGCGGTCCAGGCCGTGCCCCTGCCGCGCGCGGCGTCGAGTACAGGGCTTCGCTTCGTGCGAGGATGGGAGCTCACCAGCCCGCACAGCTTGTTCGGCAGTTTCTCGGGCTTGGCCAAAACCGGCCCCGGTCGGTTCGAGCTAGTGGGAGACAGCGGGTATGTAACGCGCCTAACGATTGGTCGCGATGGGGAAGTCCGGGATGTCCGGATCGCGCCGTTGCCGCTGCCGACCGGACACTCCCGGCGCAAGGCGATGGTCGACGCGGAGGCGCTTGCGGTCGATTCTGTCAGCAAGCGCCGCTGGATTGCGCTCGAAGGGATCGACCAGATTTGGCGCCTTGATTCCGAATATCGGCGCGTCGAATCGCGTGGGCGCCTGCCGAAACCGGGTTGGCCGGCCAATAGTGGAGCGGAAGCAATGGTGCGACTGCGCGACGGGCGTACGGTCATTTTCTCCGAGAATGCGCGCGGCAAGCAGGGTGCGCGCGAGGCGCTGATCTATAGCGGTGATCCGGCGGTGCCGGGCCCGGCGCCGATTCGCTTTTTCTATGATGCGCGGGGCAAGGGACGAGTCAGTGATGCGGCGCTGTTGCCCGATGGGCGTATCCTTCTCGTCCATCGCCGCCTCGGTTTTCGGCCGGTGTTCACGACAATTCTCGCGTTGGTCGATCCTGCTGACCTGACGCCGAATGCCATTGTTCGCTCGCGTGCCGTCGGTAGAGTGCCCGCGCCCGTTGCTGAAAATTACGAAGGGGCGGCGGTCGAGGAAGTTGATGGACGTGTTTTTGTCTGGCTGGTGTCCGACCATAATTATAACGGCTGGCAACGCAGTCTGCTTGTCCAGTTCGAAGTGGATGCTCTGCCTCCGCCGCAAGGCGCGGACAGCAAAAAGGCGGCGCCGTAACCGGGCCGCCCCTTTGTTTTTGCGAGAATGAGCGGCTTAGGCGGCCTTTTCAGCCAGCTTCTTCGCCACTTCCTTCTTAAGCTTGCGGGCGTTCGCCGACAGCTGATCGTCGCCGGCCTTCAGCAGCCAGTTGTCCAGACCGCCGTTATGTTCGACCGAGCGCAGGCCGTGCGTCGACACGCGCAGCTTCACGCCCTTGCCGAGCGCGTCCGACAGCAGCGTCACATTCTGCAAATTGGGCAGGAAGGTGCGCTTCGTCTTGTTGTTGGCGTGGCTGACATTGTGGCCAATCTGGCGGCCCTTGCCGGTCAGTTCGCAAATGCGCGACATTGTTTCTTCCTCACAAAATCTGGTCGGCGTGCCGGTTGGCGCAAACGCGCCGAAGGGACCGGTTGGGCCGGGAAAGGCGCGCGCTTATCCGCTTGCCGGAGATTCGTCAAGGGACTAGCGGGAGGCACATGGCCAATTTCCCGCTTCCCGAACCCATGCGCCGAGCGCTCGATCTGGCGCGGATCGCCGCCGAACGGGGCGAAGTGCCGGTCGGCGCGGTCGTCGTCAAGGATGGCAAGATTATCGGCGAAGGCCATAACCGCCCGCGCGAATCGCACGACCCCACCGCGCACGCTGAAATCGTCGCGATTCGCGCAGCAGCGGCGGCGCTGGGCAATGAACGGCTCGACGGATGCGATCTCTATGTGACGCTCGAACCCTGTGCGATGTGTGCGGGGGCGATCGCTCACGCCCGTATTGCGCGGCTTTACTACGGCGCTGACGATCCAAAGGGCGGTGCGGTCGCGCACGGCCCGGGCGTCTTCGCCCAGCCGACGATCCACCATCGTCCCGAAATCTATGAAGGGCTGGGCGCGGCCGAGGCGGCGGCGCTGCTGCGTATCTTTTTCCTGGAGCGGCGATAAAGGCGGATCAGGTCCCCAACATCTGATCGACCCACTGCGGCACCAGGTGAGTGGCTGGGCCGTGGCGCGCCTCTGCGAACCAGTGGCTCCCCTGACTCGGTTCCATGTTCAGTTCCAGCGTTCGTGCGCCGGACTGGCGCGCCTCGCGGACGAATCCGGCGGCGGGATATACCGCGCCCGACGTTCCGATCGATACGAACAGGTCGGCTCTGTTAAGTGCGTGATGGATGGCATCCATATGATAGGGCATTTCGCCGAACCATACGACGTCGGGGCGGAGATATCCTACCATGCCGCAGGCGGGGCACGCCGGTCGGTCGAGCAGCGGTGCGGTCCAGCGGCTGCGCTGGTCGCAGGCCGTGCACCAGGCGTTCAGATGTTCGCCGTGCATATGGATCAGTCGCTTTGCGCCCGCACGCTCGTGCAGGTCGTCAACATTCTGCGTTATGATCAGCAACTCGCCGGTCCAGCCGGCGTCGAGCCGGGCCAGCGCGTCATGTGCGGCATTGGGCGCCTTGGTCTGGATCGCCGCCCGCCGTGCATCATAAAAGCGATGGACCAGATCGGGGTTGCGGACAAAGGCGTCCGGGGTGGCGACATCCTCTACCCGGTGCTGTTCCCACAATCCGCCACCATCGCGAAATGTATCGATGCCGCTTTCGGCCGAAACACCCGCTCCGGTCAACACGACGATGTTCTGAATACCGCGCAAAGCCTGAACTCCGTTTGTCCTGCGCTTGTCGAAGGACCATTCTTCCCCCTATGGCGTCATGGAACAAGGACCGCTTCCGGGCAAGCTCGGGGCGAACGGGGACAAGGTCATGACCAGTATCGGGATCGTCGGAAGCCAGGGGCGGATGGGTGTGGCGCTCGCCGCCGCCGCGGCCGAGGCGGGGCACGGGCATTGCGGGGTCGACAAGGGCGGTGATATCGCGGGCCTCTTGGCGCGCGCCGACGTGTTCGTCGACTTTTCATCGCCCGCAGCGCTGGAGGCCACGCTCGACGCCTGCATTGCCGGGAAAACGCCGATCGTCATCGGCACGACGGGGCTGGAGGAGCGGCACCATTATCTGATCGACGATGCAGCGCGCGACATCGCGGTGCTCCAGACTGGCAATACGTCGCTCGGCGTCACGCTGCTCGCGCATCTGGTGCGCGAGGCGGCGGCGCGGCTCGACCCCGAATGGGACATCGAGATTGTCGAGATGCATCACCGGATGAAGGTCGACGCCCCCAGCGGTACGGCGCTGTTGTTGGGGCAGGCGGCCGCCGAGGGGCGCGGCATCGATCTGGCCCGCTGTTCCGAACGCGGACGCGACGGCGTAACCGGCGCGCGGGGGCACGGCAAGGTTGGCTTTGCCAGCCTACGCGGGGGCACCGTCGCGGGCGACCATGACGTGATCTTCGCCGGGCCGGAAGAGATGATCACTTTGGCGCACCGCGCCGAAAACCGTATGATCTTCGCCCGCGGCGCGGTGCGTGCGGCATTGTGGCTGACCCGCCAGAAACCGGGGCGCTACATCATGCCGCAGGTGCTGGGGCTGTAATGCGATGGCCCGCTTAAATGTCGATCTAGGGGCCTATAATTACGCCAATGGCTTGCGTGCGATTGGACTCATGTATCAAGCCGCAAAAACCTCGCTTGAACACCAACGCGTGGATCTTTCCGATTGTACACGGGAATATGACCGCGCGACCGGTGCGGGCTATCCGCGGATCGGTGAGTGGGAAGAGGGGCATAAGCTTTGGGAGCAGGGCGACCTCTATCGGCTCGAACAACAGCTGATCGATGACGCCTTGACGGAATTGCGCGCTGCGATCTGTATCGCGATCTATCATCACTGGGAGAAGAATGTTCCGAGCGAGGCGGGCGAGGCCAATCGACGGCAAGAGCAGTTGAAGGAAGATGCCCGGAAGCGGGACATCCCGCTTCATGCTGACATTAATGCCCTTTGCTATGCTGCGAATTATTTTAAGCACGGCAACGCCCACTGGCTGAAAAAGCTGAAGAGCGGTTGGGAAGCGCGATTTGGAATGTTTGCGGAACCCGCAGTGTCGCATCCTGCCTGGGTGCGTCGACTGGTGTTATCGGACGACGATATTCATTGGTTTCTGGAGATCGCCAAAGTGTCAGAGCGGTCGATGGTAAGTGGCGAAAATGTTCGATGAAAAAAGCCGATATCTTCGAATTCTATCGCCGTCTCGCCGAACTCAACCCGAGTCCCGAAACCGAGCTGGCGTTCGGCAATCACTATCAGTTGCTCGTCGCTGTCGTGTTATCGGCGCAAGCGACCGACGTGGGGGTCAACAAGGCGACCCGGCGCTTGTTCGCGGCGGTGAAAACGCCGCAGCAGATGATCGACCTTGGCGAAGAGGGTTTGAAGGAGCATATCAAGACGATCGGCCTCTTCAACGCCAAGGCGAAGAATGTCATTGCGCTCAGCGACATACTTGTCCGCGACCATGGCGGCGAGGTTCCGGCTGATCGCGATACGCTCGTCGGACTTCCCGGCGTGGGGCGAAAGACCGCCAATGTCGTGATGAATTGCGCCTTTGGTGCGGAGACGTTTGCGGTCGACACGCATATCTTTCGGGTCGGCAATCGCACAGGCTTGGCGCCTGGCAAGACCGTACTCGCGGTCGAAAAAGCGCTGGAAAAGGGCACGCCGGTTCCGTTCCGGGTTGGGGCGCATCATTGGCTGATCCTGCACGGCCGCTATATCTGCAAGGCGCGAACGCCTGAATGCTGGCGTTGCCCGGTCGCCGATCTGTGCCGGTACAAGCCAAAGACCGCGGCGCCAAAGGCGCGGGGCTGATTCTTCTGTTGTCTGGCCGCCGGGTTCGCCATGCGACGCCCCTGCCTGAACCGAAGTCGGCGCGATAGCATCTTGTGTCAAGGGAAAGGCGCTGTAGCACTGTCCGCCACTTTATTTTTCTGTCGGAGACTGTCATGCGCTGGAAATCGGGACTTGCTTGCCTGCTGATGATCGGGGGCGGCACGTCCGCATCGGCGCAGGAACCCGTGGTACGGCCGACGGTCGAGGAACTGTCGCCGCAGATCGATGGCCTCTTTGCCGATTATCAGGCGCAGGCACATATCCCCGGCATGATCTATGGCGTGATCCGGGATGGACGTTTGGTCTATGTCAGGGGCATCGGGGTGCAGGACCTGACCGAAAAACGGCCGGTGACGACTGAAACGCGCTTTCGCATCGCCTCGATGACCAAGGCCTTCACCGCGCTGGCTATCCTGCAACTGCGCGACGAAGGGAAACTACGCCTCGACGACCTGGCCGAATCCTATATTCCTGAAATGAAGGGCTGGACCTATCCGACGGCGGACAGCCCGCGCATCCGGGTGCGCGACCTGTTGCAGCATGTCGGAGGGCTCGTCACCGACGATCCGTGGGGCGATCGGCAGCAAGCGCTGCCGCACGACGCCTTTGCGCGCATGATTGCCGCCGGGGTGCCGTTCAGCCGGGCGCCGCAGACCGGTTTTGAATATTCGAATTTCGGCTATGCGCTGCTTGGCCGGATCGTCGCGAGCGCGTCGGGAATGCCCTATTCCGCCTATGTGACGCGGCGCATCCTGACCCCGCTTGGAATGGCGGCGACGACTTTCGAGGTGAGCGAAGTCCCACGCGAAAGGCTCGCCATTGGATATCGTTGGGAAAACGAGGCGTGGTCCGAGGAGCCTGAGATGCGCGACGGAGCCTTCGGCGCGATGGGTGGACTCGTCACCACCGCCGACGATTATGCCAAATGGGTTGGTTTTCTGCTGTCGGCCTGGCCGCCGCGCGATGGAGAGGACGCGGGACCCGTATTGCGCGCCAGCGTAAGGGAAATGGCGCAGGGGCTGAATTTCATGACGGTGTCGAACCGCATCGGGTCAAGCGGCGCCACCGCGTGCAAGCAGGCAGCCGCCTATGGCATGGGATGGCGGGTGGCGCAGGATTGCGATCTCGGCCTCACCTTGGCACATGGCGGCGGCTACCCCGGCTATGGCAGCCATGTCATGCTGATGCCCGATCGCGGTGTCGGGGTTTTCGCGCTGGCGAACCGGACCTATTCGGGGCCGTCAGCGCCGGCATGGGATACGGCGGTGCTGCTCGACCGGGAGGGGCTGTTGGAGGCGCGGCCAGTGCCTGTCTCGACCGTGGTTGCCGATATGTTCGGCGCTGTGCAGGCAGCCTATGCTGCGGGTGATCTTTCGCCGCTCGATGGGCGGCTTGCTGTCAATTTCCTGATGGATCGTTCGGCAGAAAATTGGGCGGCCGAACTGGCACGCCTGAAGGCTGAGGTTGGCAGCTGTACCGCAGAGAGTGCGCTTACTGCGACGGGGGCCTTGTCGGCGACCTTCCGACTCGATTGCGAAAGAGGCAAGCTGGATGGCGGATTGCTGCTCGCGCCTACCACGCCGGCGACGATCCAGGCACTACGCCTGCGAGTCGTGCCGCCGCCGGCGGGGTAGGTGGCATAAGCGGGATCAATGTTTCGCCGTCCGCGACCTTGCGGCGGCGGGCACTGCGCGGACACCGCGGATAAGGCGGCTAAAGCTAGTGCGAAGGCGCGCGAGACCCCGGTCCACGTCGGCACTGAAGTTCGGGTGAGCCTCGTTCCAGGCTTGCATCCACATGTCGTCTTTCATCGGTCATCTCCTGTCTATCGACCGATCGCAAATTGGGCGTTCGCGCACAGGGTTTCCAACAAAAGCTTTGTGCCATATTATAGGTGTGCCTTATATGGCTGATGCGAAAACTGCCGCCTCTTGCTGCTATCCGGGTCTTTGAGGCCGCAGGGCGCCACCAGAATTTCTCGCGCGCGGCGGAGGAATTGGGGATGACCCAAGCTGCGGTCAGCTATCAGATCCGCCAGCTCGAGGATCGCCTGGGCCGACCGCTGTTTGTACGCGACAAGGGGCGGGTGCGCTTGTCGGAGGCCGGGTATCGTTTGCTTCCGGCGCTCAGCGGCGCCTTCGCCTCTATCGCCGATGCGTTCGCTGCGTTGCAGGGTGACGATGATAATGTGCTGACAATCAGCGCGGCGGTCAGTTTCGGCGGCACATGGCTCAGTTCTCGCATCGGTCGCTTCCAGCTTCGACACCCCGATCTTGCGGTGCGCCTGACCCAGACAAACATGATGGTTGATCTGGGGGCGGGCGGGGTCGACGTTGGGTTGCGCGTCGGTGCCGGCCATTGGCCGGGGCTGCGCGCCGACTTCCTGTTCCGCAGCCATGTCACGCCGATATGTTCGCCCGCCTTTCGGGCTGAGCACCGGGTATCAACCCCGGCCGACCTGTTGCGTGTTGAGCGGGTCGCGCCCAGCGATCCCTGGTGGTCGAGCTGGCTTGCCGAAACCGGCATTGGCGAACCGTTGCCGCCGCGTGCCGGGATCGAGTTTGACAGCCAGATTGAGGAGGCGAGCGCGGTCGAGGGAGGCTATGGCATCGCGCTGATGTCACCCCTCTTCTGGCGCGCCGAACTCGACAGCGGGCGCCTGGTTCAGCCGTTTGATACGCTTTTCCTTCCGGGATCGGCTTATTATCTGGTTCACCCGGAAAGCCGGGTGGGGGTACGCAAGATTGAGCGTTTTCGCGAATGGCTGCGCGAGGAGCTCGAAGCAGATCGCCACCTGCTTCCTGAGCGGCTATGGGAACCGCTGCCATGACCTTCACCGCCGTTCCCCTGACCCTTTATCCCGACATCTTCCCCGGTCCCCTGGGGCACAGCATGGCGGGACGCGCGTTGGAGGCGGGGACATGGTCCTGCCTGCCCGTGCAGATACGCGATTTTGCGACCGACAAGCATCGCACCGTTGACGATACGCCCGCGGGCGGCGGTGCGGGTATGGTGTTGAAAGCCGATGTTCTCGGTGCGGCGATCGACCATGCGATGGCTACGCACCCTGGGTTGCCTGTCCTGGCGATGACCCCGCGCGGTGCGCCGGTTACGCAGGCGCGGGTGCGTTCGTTGGCCGAAGGTTCCGGCGTGATTATCCTGTGCGGCCGTTTCGAAGGCTTTGACGAGCGGATTTTCGATGCGCGCCCTATCGAACAACTGTCAATGGGTGACATCATCCTGTCAGGTGGTGAGATGGCCGCGCTGATGCTGCTCGACGCTTGCATTCGGCTGCTTCCCGGCGTAATGGGCGCGGCTTCTAGCGGAGACGACGAATCGTTCGAGGACGGTTTGCTCGAATATCCGCATTATACCCGGCCCGCTATATGGGAAGGGCGCATGATCCCCGAAGTGCTGCGATCGGGGGATCATGCGAAGATCGCCGCCTGGCGGAAACAAAGGGCGGAGGAAGACACACGGTTACGCAGGACGGACCTTTGGGAGCGCCATGAGGGCGCTCGGGACCGACCTGCCTCTGGCGCGCGGCGAAAGAAAAAGGACTAGAGGACATGAACCTCATCCAGACGATCGAAGCCGAAGAAATCGCCAAGGCTGGCAAAGAAATCCCGACCTTCCGCCCCGGCGACACGCTGCGTGTCGGTGTGCGCGTTGTTGAAGGCGAACGCACCCGTGTCCAGAATTTCGAGGGTGTGTGCATCGCGCGCTCGAACAAGGGCATGGGCTCCAACTTCACCGTGCGCAAACTGTCGTTCGGCGAAGGTGTTGAGCGCGTTTTTCCGCTTTATTCGCCGAACATCGATTCGATTACCGTCGTCCGCAAGGGCGCTGTCCGTCGTGCGAAGCTTTACTATCTGCGTGGTCGCACTGGTAAATCGGCACGTATTGCGGAGCGCCGCGATTACCGGTCGGAAGCCGGCGAAGGCTAAGGAGAGCTTCTCCACACCAAAGCCGAAACAGCTTTCCAAAACGACCGGTTCCGCCAACAGGCAGAGCCGGTCGTTTTCTTTTGGGCGAAATGAATCTGATACAGCCACCCCCGTCCCTTCAGCCACACAGGCGCGCCGTCCTCGGCGCGGGGCTGTGCTTTGGGCTGTTTGGGCTGGCCAGCGGTGCGCTAGGCGCCCCTGCGGTGAACGCCGCGCGCCTTGTTGCCGCGGCGCGGCGACAGGTCGGCGTCACGCTTCGCTATGATGCCGCCTACCGCGCGCTGCCCTTCCCCGACGGTGACGTCGACCGGGTGAAGGGTGTGTGTACCGACGTCATTATCCGCGCCTATCGCGATGCCTTCGGCGCCGACCTGCAGGCGCTCGTCAACGCCGACATGAAGGGCGACTTCGCGGCTTACCCGAAAAATTGGGGGCTGCGCCGACCCGACCGTAATATCGATCATCGCCGCGTGCCCAATCTGGCGGTCTATTGGACACGCCAGCGCGCGCGGCTGCCTGTGTCTGCCGACCCCGCCGATTGGCGGCCGGGCGATATCTTTACCTCGATGACCGGCGGACGCCTCCCGCACACAGGGATTGTGTCAGATCGAACGACGGCAGCGGGGCGCCCGCTTGTGATCCACAACATCGGTCGCGGCGCGCGTGAGGAGGACGCGCTCTTCGACCACCCGCTGACCGGCCATTTCCGCTGGAAAGTCTGATCAGAATTTCAACCGAGTTCTTGCACTGAGGAGTGAGTAAATGGGTTATCGTATCGTTGTCGCCGGAGCCACGGGCAATGTCGGGCGTGAAGTGCTCGCCATTCTCGCTGAGCGCGAATTTCCCTATGACGAGCTGGCGGCGGTCGCATCGTCGCGCAGCCAGGGCGACGAGATCGAGATTGGCGATACCGGAAAAACCGTGAAATGCCAGAATATCGAGAATTTCGACTGGTCGGGCTGGGATATGGCGATCTTCGCGATCGGTAGCGACGCGACCGCGATCCACGCGCCCAAGGCCGCGGCGGCGGGCTGTGTCGTGATCGACAATAGCTCGCTCTATCGCATGGACCCCGACGTGCCGCTCATCGTGCCGGAGGTGAACCCCGACGCCATCGACGGCTATACGAAAAAGAACATCATCGCGAACCCCAATTGCTCGACCGCGCAGATGGTCGTCGCGCTGAAGCCGCTGCATGATGCTGCGACGATCAAGCGCGTAGTCGTTTCGACCTATCAGTCGGTTTCGGGCGCTGGCAAGGCGGGCATGGATGAGCTGTGGAACCAGACGCGCCAGATTTTTGTCGGCGACGAAAAGGATATCAGCAAGTTCACCAAGCAGATCGCTTTCAACGTGATCCCGCACATCGATAAGTTCCTCGACGACGGTTCGACCAAGGAAGAATGGAAGATGGTCGTCGAGACCAAGAAGATCCTTGATCCCAAGGTCAAGGTGACGGCGACCTGCGTCCGCGTGCCCGTGTTCGTCGGTCATTCGGAATCGATCAACGTCGAAACCGAAAAGGAACTGTCTGCCGAGGATGCGCAGCGCTTGCTGCGCGAGGCTCCTGGCGTTGTGCTTCACGACAAGCGCGAGGACGGCGGCTACATCACCCCGGTCGAATGCGTCGGTGATTTCGCGACCTTCGTGTCGCGTGTTCGCGAAGATCCGACGGTCGAAAACGGCCTCGCTTTCTGGTGCGTTTCGGATAACCTGCGCAAAGGTGCGGCGCTGAACGCAGTGCAGATCGCCGAACTGCTCGGCCGGAGGCACCTCAAAAAGGGCTAATGCGGTCATGAGCATAACAGGCGGCTGTCGGTGCGGTGCGGTTCGATATGAGGTCGAGTCTGAAACGCAGCTGCCTGTTTATGCATGCCACTGTCACCAATGTCAGCGATGGAGCGGTAGCGCGTTCAGCCTGCAGGCGCTGGCGCGGGAGGGCGCGCTGGCCGTTGCGGGGCCGATCATCGTCTATGAAATAGGAACGGGGGATAGCATCGCGATGCAGCGCATCTGCGCGACGTGTCACACGCGCATTTACAACACCAACACCCGGCGACCCGGTCTCGCGATCATCCGCGCTGGAACGCTCGATCAGACCGCTGAACTCGATTGCAGGGCACATATCTACGTCGCCTACAAGCAGGACTGGATCATGCTGCCCGAGGGGGGTTCCCCAATGGCCCGAAGGGCCGCAGCCCGAAGAATTTTTTGCAGCACTGACGAAATAGGCTTGGGTTGGTGAAGGAAGCGAACTCGACGCGGCCACGCACGCAAAGCAGACTGCTGGGCCTGCTGCTGATACTGTTGCTTCTTGCCCAGATCGACCAGCCCTATCCCGAAGTCGCGTTGCTCCAGCATCTGCCGACAATGCTGCTGCTGGTTGCTTCACCTGCGCTGCTGCGACGCTGGCCCCTGTCGACCCCGGCGCTAGCGTGCATCGTCGTCTTTCTTGCGCTCCATACGCTTGGAGGGCGTTATGCCTACAGCAATGTTCCCTATGATGATTGGACGCGGTCGCTCGCGGGCACAAGTATTTCCGACGTATTCGACTGGACCCGCAACCATTATGACCGGCTGGTGCATTTCGCCTTTGGCGCCCTGTCGGTCGTTCCAGTGGCTGAAATTGCGCGGCGCTGGGGCGGGATGGGTGCGCGCGGCGCGGCACTTGTTGTACTGGGCTGGGTGCTCGGCATATCCTGCCTATATGAAATCTTCGAATGGCTGTTGACCATCGTTGCCGCGGGCGAGACCGCCGATCGCTATAACGGACAGCAGGGCGATATCTGGGACGCGCAAAAGGATATGGCGCTGGCCACGCTCGGCGCGATATTGGTGCTGGCGCTGCCTCGCAGAGGAAAAGGCGAATGATGCGCAGGCTGACGGGTTTGACGGGATTGGTGCTGCTGCTGACGGCGGCGTACAAACCGGCTGGTGATTCCCGGCGCGATGCCGATGCGATGGCTCCTGCGCCGCCAGCGCTGAGCTGATGGTCCGCGAAGACCGCCGTATCGCTCCACGGTGAAGGGCTGCGCCTCCCCGACAAGGCGACCGGAAGGGGCAGCCTGTTCGTCTTTGGTGCTTCCGGCGCCTAATGCCCCATGTCGGCGGCCGATACCCTTGGGCTATTGGCGCGTGGCGGTCGCAACAGCAGCACCAGCGGTACGGCCGCCAGCGTGACCCACATCATCGCCCAAAAATCGTTGATATAGGCGATCATCGCCGCCTGTCGGTTGATTTCTGCATCGACCATCGCCATCGCCACATCGCCCGCAGTCCCGAAACGGTCGGCGGTCGATGCGTCGACCAGGCTGGTCGAGCTGTTTGTGACATGGGTGACCAGGTCGGCGTGGCTGGTCTGGATGTTCGATGCCAGCTGGGTCGTGACGATCGAAATGCCGACGGATGCGCCGATGCTGCGGAACAGGTTGAGCAGGCTCGACCCGTCGGTGCGATATTGGGGCGGGATGGTCGCAAAGGCGATCGTGTTGAGCGGGATGAAGATCAGCCCCATGCCAAGCCCCTGGATCAGGCCGCTGACGACAACCGGCTGCATCCCCATCGTCAGTGACCAGTGGCTCATCTGCCACAGTGAGAAAGCGGCGATAGCGAGGCCCGATCCGACCAGCCACCTGGCGTCGATCTTGCCGAGCAGCTGGCCGGCGAACCACATGCTGATGAGGATGCCGACGCCGCGCACCGCAAGCACCAGTCCTGTGTCTATGACTGGCCAGCCGAACAGGCCTTGCAACATCGGCGGTAACAGCGCCATCGATGCAAACATCACCACGCCGATCACGATCATGAAGCCCATGGCGGTGACAAGGTTGCGGTCGGCCAGCATGGCGCGGCTGAACAACGGTGCCCGGGCGGTCAGCAGATGGATGAAAAACATCCAGAGGCAGGCGATGCAGACGCCCAGCTCTATCCATATCTCGATGCTGTCGAACCAATCCTCATGGGCGCCGCGGTCGAGCATCAACTGCAAGGCGGCGAGGCCGAGCGCGAGCATCGAAAAGCCAAAAAGGTCGAAACGTCGTTGTCGGGCCGGCGTTGCGGGAAGCAGCGCCCACATCAGCGCCAGCGTGACGATCCCGACGGGCAGGTTGACGTAAAAGACCCACCGCCAATTGGCCTGCTCGGTCAGCCAGCCACCCAACACAGGTCCCAGGATCGGCCCGATCATGATCCCCATGCCCCAGATCGACATGGCGCGGGCGTGGCGTTCGGGCGGGTTGATGTCGAGCATCACCGATTGCGAGAGCGGGCCGATGAACGCCGCGCTAACGCCTTGCAGAAATCGGAAGATCACCATCTCTTCCAAATTCTGTGCGGCCCCGCAGGCCATGGAGGTCAGAATGAAACCGACGATGGCGGCCAGAAACAACTGACGGCGTCCGATGCGGTCGGCTAACCATCCGGTGATAGGCATCGCGACGGCGCTGGCGATGATATAGCTGGTAAGGACCCAGTTCACCGTTTCACCCGTCGCTCCCAGTGACGATTGCATGTGCGGAATGGCGACGTTGGCGATCGTCGTGTCGAGAATCTGCATGATCGAAGCGCCCATGACCGCGACGGTGAGCAGCCCCCGATAACGCACGCGCTGATGTAGTGGGATGGATTCGTCGGCGGGCAGAGCTGCCGGCGCGGCGCGGCGAGAAACGGCTTTGCTGGCCATTACCAGGTGCTTGCCGCCGCCTTGGCGGCAAAGGGGATAGCCTGGCGCATGTGCTATTTTGCTTTTGTTGCCCCGTCCGCCGTGTGAACGGTCACATCGGCCGACAGCCCGGCGATCATGTCGCGGGCAGGTTTTTCGTCAAAGGCGATCCGGACAGGGACGCGCTGCGTCACTTTGACCCAGTTTCCGGTGGCGTTCTGGGCAGGCAGCACCGAAAATTCGCTGCCAGTCCCGGCGCCGATGGTCAGCACATGGCCTCGGATTTTCAGACCGGGGTAGGCGTCGAAACGGATATCGGCGGCCTGACCGACGCGCATGTCGGCAAGATCGGTTTCCTTGAAATTCGCCTCGACCCATGGGTGTGCGGTGTCGACCAATGTGACGGCAGGCAGGCCGGCAACCATCATTTGGCCGACCTGTAGGCGATCGGACTGGGCGATGCGTCCGGCGCTCGGCGCGCGTACCTCCGTACGACCCAGATTCACAGCGGCCTGCGCGCGCTGAACCCGCGCGGCTTCGATTTGTGGGTTCACTCCGCTCGCGGGGCCGGCAGCGAGCTTGGTACGCGCTTCAGCGGCGACTGCCTTGGCCTGGCGGACGCGCTCGCGTGCTTGTGTCACCGCATGGCGTGATGAGTCATAGGCGGCCTTGGTTGTAAATCCCTTTTCCATCAGTGCCGCCTGCCGCTCGAAATTTACCTCGGCAAAGGCGACATCTTCGCGGGCGGCGGCGATGTCGACGCCGGATGTGCGCGCGCTGGCTGCCAGATTGCCAAGCTCAACCTGGGCCGCGTCGATTGCGGCGGTCGCCTGCGCAACAGACAGCCGATAGGACTCGCCGTCTATGCGGAACAGCAGCTGTCCGGCCGCGACCTCTTGGCCGTCATGTACGGCGACTTCGGTGATCCGTCCGCCGACCTCGGCTGCGACCGACACCTTGTCCATCTGGACATAGGCGTTGTCCGTGGACACCGACCCGCCGCTGGTCAGCCAATACCAGCCACCCGCCGTGACGAGCAGTGCCGGCACGCCAAACATTAACAGCCGCGCGTGCCATCCCGGCTTGTCGGGCGCCTCGTTTAATGCCGACGGCGGGGGATCGGAGCGGGGCGCGGCGGGCGGCGGAGCGGGATCATCGGCGTTGCGCGGGCGGGCGGGTGATTGTTGGTCCATCAGACTTTTTCTCTCTGGCACATGCGGCGCGACAGATTGGCGCGGACCCGTTCGACCAAACCGGCAAGCTGGTCGCGCTCCGCGGTGCTCAAACCTTCCATGGCTTCGACAACAAGCGCGTCGGTGGTCGGCGCAATCCCTTCAAGCAGCGAGCCCGCTCGCGGCGTCAGGTGGAGCAGCCAAGCCCGGCGATCGGTCGGGTCGGCGCGCCGTTCCACCAGCCCGGCCTCCGCTAGCCGGTCGATCATCCGCGACAGCGTGATCGGCTCAACCTCGATTAACTCGGCCAGCGGCCCCTGTCGGATGCCCGCGTGGCGACGCAAATAGATCATCAGCCGCCATTGCAGGGCGGTGATCCCGCTGTCCTTCATCCGGGCGTTGAAGGTGCGCCGGAACAGCCGGGCCGTGTCGTTTAACAGGAAGCCGATCGTTTCGCTCATAGCATTCAATATAATAGCAATTGCTATTATTGGCAAGATGCTGCGCCGCAGCAGGAAAATCCGTTGCCATTTTGGTGCTATCCGTCGTGGTCGTGCTTGCCTTGGGGGCGATTATCGGCAGGATGATGTCATGAGTCTTTCCGCCGATCTCTTCTGGTCTTTCCGATCACCATACAGTTATCTGGCGATCGGGCGCTACAGGGCGCTTGCGGCCAGCCACCATCTGTCGATCAATCTGCGGCCGATCTATCCGCTGGCCATTCGCCAACCCGATTTTTTCGAACGCAACCACCCCAACTGGCTCAGCTACACGATGCGCGACATGGTGCGCGTTGCCCAGTTTCACGGTATCCCCTTCGGCCCACCGCGTCCCGATCCGATCGTGCAGAATATCGCGACGCGCGAGATCTCGGCGGAGCAGCCCTATATTTATCGTCTGACCCGGCTGGGGCAGGCGGCATCACGGCGGGGAAAGAGCTTGGCCTTTTGCGACGAGGTGGCCCAACTTATCTGGGGCGGCGCACAGGATTGGCATTTGGGTGAGCATCTGTCCGGCGCCGCGCGCCGTGCCGGACTCGATCTTGCCGAACTCGATGCGGAGGCGGCGGCTGAGGCCGAGACGCTGGATAAGGAAATCGCCGCCAATCAGGTCGCGCTGGAAATCGCGGGCCATTGGGGTGTGCCCACGCTGGTATTCGAAGGCGAACCCTTTTTTGGGCAGGACCGCATCGAAATGGCGAAATGGCGCATGGAGCAAAAGGGGCTCAAGCCGCGGTAACAATGCTCAGCGTTGCTTGGCCGGGACTGGTCAACCGTCGGGAAGGCGAGTTCGGGTGAGCCGTCACTGCAAAGCCGATTCATGTCGATCGATGATTGCATCGGCAGCCCCGGCGCGCATAAGGCTGATCGACGATGAGCAACGAACCCCAATTTTTCGAAGCGCGCGATGGTGTGCGGCTGGCGTGGCGGGAAGCGGGGGAAGTCGCGGCGCGGCCGCTGCTTCTCCTGCATGGGCTCTTCTCCAGCGCGCAGGTCAACTGGATCAAGTTCGGTACCGCCGAACGCTTAGCCCAGGAAGGCTATCGTGTGATCATGCCCGACCTGCGGGTTCATGGGGCGAGTGAGGCGCCGCACGAAGAGGAGTTTTATCCTGCCGACGTGCTGGTTCACGATCTGCAGGATCTGGTCGCGCATCTTGGCCTTGATGATTTCGACCTTGGAGGTTTTTCGCTCGGTGCGCGGACCAGCGTGCGTGCGGTGGTTGCTGGAATGCGTCCGCGGCGCCTCATCCTCGGAGGAATGGGGCTGGCGGGGCTCGCCGGATGGCAGAAGCGCGGGCAGTTTTTCAAGCGCGTGATCGCCGAATATGAAAGCGCCCGTCGCGGCGACGACACCTGGCTGTCGATCCAGTTCATGAAGACGATGAAGATCGACCGGATCGCCGCTGGGCATTTGCTCGACAGCTTTACCGACACGCCGCCGGACGCATTGGCTGCGGTGACGATGCCAACGTTGGTGGTGTGCGGAGAGCAGGATCAGGACAATGGGTCGGCATCCGAACTGGTTGCGGCCTTGGCCGATGCGCAGCTTGCCACGATTCCGGGCACTCATATGTCGAGCGTTACCGAAGCTGCACTAGGTGAAGCGATCGCGGCCTTTCTGTCGGCTTGACCCCTCCCGCCGTCGCGGCCAATCTGTGATCACAGCGCCGAATAACGGCGACAATCACATCAGAGGACGCACCCCATGAAAGCCATGATTTCCAGCCTGTCGCTTGCCGTGTCGCTTGCAATTTCCGGGCCCGCTGTTGCGGCCGAAAAGCAGAAGCCGGCCGCTGCCAAGCAAGCGGCCCCGACGGCCGCCGATGCTGACGCCTTCATTGCCGGGGTCGAAAAGGATCTCTTCGACTATTCGGTGGAGGCGAGCCAGGTGAACTGGGTTAACGCGACCTACATCACTGAAGATACCGACGCCATGGCCGCTAGGATCAACGCCGTCGGGACCGAAAAGTCGGTCAAATATGCCCTTGAGGCCGCCAAGTATATGGATGTGCCTGGGCTCAGCGCCGATACCCGGCGCAAGCTTGATATTCTACGCACCGGTCTCGTTCTGCCGGCCCCGACGACTGCGGGGGCTGCGACCGAACTCAACCAGATCGCCACCGACCTCCAGTCGCAATATGGCAAGGGCCGGGGTACGCTGAACGGTAAGGAAATCTCGGGTTCGGATATCGAGGCGGAAATGGGCAATCTCGACCGCAGCCCGGCCGAACTGGCAGAGATGTGGACGAGCTGGCACGACAATGTCGGAAAACCGATGGGTGCCGATTATGCAAAGCTGGTCAGCATCGCCAATGATGGTGCAAAGGAACTGGGCTTTGCCAATGTCGGGGCGATGTGGCGTTCGGGTTATGATATGTCGCCCGAGGATTTTGCGAAGACGACCGAGCGGCTGTGGCAGGAGGTCAAGCCGCTATACATGGCGCTTCACACCTATGTTCGCTGGAAACTGAACGAGAAATATGGCGACGCGGTACAGCCCAAGACCGGACCGATCCGTGCGGATCTGCTTGGGAACATGTGGGCGCAGGAGTGGGGCAACATCTATCCTCTAGTCGCCCCTGCCGGGTCCGGCGATCTTGGTTACGATATTGGCGACCTGTTGAAGGCAGAAGGAAAAGGGCCTGCCGAGATGGTCAAGGCTGGAGAGAATTTCTATTCCTCGCTCGGTTTTGAGCCCCTGCCCGACAGCTTCTGGAAACGTAGCCAGTTTACCAAGCCCGCTGACCGTGAGGTCGTCTGCCACGCCTCGGCATGGGATATCGACAATAAGGACGATATTCGCATCAAGATGTGCATTAAGGTGAATGCGGACGATTTCGTCACCATCCACCACGAACTCGGGCATAATTATTATCAGCGCGCCTATAAGGACCAGCCCTTTCTCTATCTCAATGGCGCAAACGACGGTTTCCACGAAGCGATCGGCGATTTCGTCGCGCTGTCGATCACGCCGCAATATCTGGTCGACATCGATCTGCTCGACAAGGCCAAGGTGCCTAGCGCGGACAAGGATATCGGCCTGCTGCTGCGTCAGGCGATGGATAAGGTCGCCTTCTTGCCCTTTGGGCTCCTCGTCGATCGCTGGCGCTGGGGGGTGTTCGACGGAACGATCAAGCCTGCCGCTTATAATCGTGCATGGACCCAACTGCGTCTGCAGTATCAGGGGATCGTGCCCCCGACAGAACGCCCTGACGATGCATTTGATCCCGGGGCCAAATTCCATATCCCGGGAAACACGCCTTACACCCGCTATTTTCTGGCGCGGATTCTGCAATTCCAATTTTATGATGCGGCGTGCAAACAGGCGGGTTGGACCGGACCACTCCACCGCTGTTCCTTTTACGGGAACAAGGAGGTCGGCGAAAAGCTGAACGCGATGCTGGAAATGGGGTCGTCGAAACCCTGGCCTGACGCGCTTGAGGCCTTTACCGGCAATCGAGACATGTCGGGCAAAGCGATGGCCGAATATTTCGCACCGCTCAAGGCGTGGCTCGACAAGCAGAATGAAGGCAAGCCCCAGGGCTGGTGATCGGCCCGCTGCTATGGGTCGAAGGGCGGAGGGCGGTGTCCCCGCCCGACCTCCCTTTCTGTCGATTGCCCATTGACTTCGGTTACGTGCGTTAGGCTGGTTTGGCGGGGATGGTCAGGGATGTGACCTAGTACATTTTTTCGCTGGCTTGGCGAGATGCACCGCGCCTTATGATCGGGCCTCTTTCCCTGTTCGAAAAGGAAGACCGTGCTTCGCCTCACCCTGACCCTCGGTTGCCTTAGCTTCGGCGCCGTAGCCGCCCATGCCGCGCCCTGCGAAGACGGCTTTGTCAAAAAGGGCAATGCCGTCACCGGATTACGTTTCATTGCGACCACATCGGTGCCCGGCATGAGCCCCGCGAGTGGGGTCGGGCAGCTCAAGGGCATTGTCGCTGCGAAGGGATATGACGTGATCGCGGCCGAACCCGAAAGCGGGACCATGCTGATCGAGCAGCCGCAGACGGGAAAGGCGCGTCCGTTTCCGATCGAGATTGCCGTTGATTCTGCTGGCAGTGTCCGCATGGAAGCCAAGCTGCGTCCCACGATGTCGGTGCCCGATGCGGCGGCCAAGGCCGAGATGTGCGGCATCCTGACCCAGCTCAAGGGCGGGAAGGCAGGCGAAGCGCTCGCCGCGCGGGGGATGAAGGCTGAAACGGCTGTAGGGGCGCCAATCCGTATGAGCGTGCTGCGCTTTTCACAGGATGTTTCCGGCCAGGCGGCGAAGAACAGCGCGGTTATTGCAGAACGCTATAAGAACAAGAGCTTCACCCTATACGGTCCCGTCGCTTATGTGGGCGGGCGCGATGGACGCTACTGGATTGAATTCAAGCTGGTTTCGAATGTGCTGACGGACATTGTTCCCGGCCGGTCTGCCAGCCTGGGCGTGACCTGCCAGCTGGCGTCAGGAAACAGCGCCTATGCACTTGGGCTGAAACCGGACAAGCATGTCGAACTGACCGGCACCTTCGACCGCTACGAGCAAGGTTTCTCCACCGTCTGGCTCAAGGACTGTCGGCCGGTCAAATAGCGTGGCCGGGCGGACGGGTCGGTGAAACAGATCAGCGGAACGGTGGCTCGTTGAACGCACGCAGCTTGCGGCTGTGGAGCTTTGCGCCCTCGTCGCGCAATGCTTCGCAGGCACGGATGCCGATCTGAAGATGTGCGGCGATCGCTTCTTCGTAGAAGCGGTTCGCCTGGCCAGGCAATTTCAGTTCGCCGTGCAGCGGCTTGTCGCTGACGCATAATAGCGTTCCATATGGGACGCGGAAGCGATAGCCCTGAGCTGCGATCGTCGCGCTTTCCATGTCGATCCCGATTGCGCGCGATTGCGAAAAGCGCAGCGCGCTGTCGGTGTAGCGCAATTCCCAGTTGCGGTCGTCGGTGGTGACGACAGTGCCGGTACGCATCCGTTTTTTCAGGTCCGCGCCGCTGGTTCCCGACACCGCTTCGGCGGCGCTCGCCAGTGCTTGTTGCACCTCGGCAATCGGCGGGATGGGAATTTCGGGAGGCAGCACGCCGTCGAGGATATGGTCGTCGCGTAGATAGGCGTGGGCGAGCACATAATCGCCGATCCGCTGGCTTGGGCGCAGGCCGCCGCAATGGCCGATCATCAGCCACGCCTCGGGTCGTAGCACCGCCAGATGATCGCAGATCGTCTTGGCGTTCGAGGGGCCAACCCCGATGTTGACGAGGGTGATGCCGCCGCCATCGGGGGCAATCAGGTGATAGGCGGGCATCTGGTGTCGCCGCCATGCGCTGTCTGCGACAAGGGCGCTGGCGTTGATCCCGGGCTGGTCGACATAGAGGCCGGCGGCCCCCGCGAGCGCGGTGTAGCGACCTTGGCCGACCTGCGATCCCGCCCAGGCAACGAATTCGTCAACATAGCGGTGATAGTTGGTGAACAGTATATAGCGCTGAAAATGTTCGGGAGCCGTGCCGGTGTAGTGACGCAGCCGGGCAAGGCTGAAATCGGTGCGTAGTGCGTCGAACAGCGCCAGCGGCTGCGGCGCCGAGGGGTCGGTGCCGAACAGGCCATCGGCCAACTCGTCGCCAATGTCGGCCAGCTCGGTGGTCGGGAAATGGCGCGCCAGTTCGAGCGGTGTCACCCTGCCCATGTCCGATCCGTCGCTAGCATCCAGGACATAGGGAAAGGGAATCTGCTGTCCAGTACGCGTCACCGACAGGCTGACGTCGTAATGACGCACGAGCAGGTTCAGCTGTTCACGCAGATAATCGGCGAACAGGTCGGGGCGAGTAACGGTGGTGACGAATTCGCCGGCACGTTCAAAGCGACCGAAGGCAAGATTATGCCCCCCCTGTCCCTCGCGCCGCTGCCCGCTAGTGACGAGGCGCAGCGCTGGATAATCGAACAGGCCCGTCGCGGCGGCGTCGGCGGGCGGCAGCGTGCCGTCTCGGACATAGGCGCCAATGGCTGTTTTCAAGGCCGCGACCGATGCGCGAAACCGGCTTTGCAGCTCGGCAATCACCTCTTCGACGCGAGCGGTGGGATCGGCGATCTCGGGGTTTTGCGATGAGAATGTCATCACGGCGTTCTTGCACGAAATTATGACGAAAGAAAAGGGGACGAAATTCTGTGATCTCGTCCCCTTTGTCCTGTTTACAGCTGCTCAAGCATGTGATCGGCGCTCGACACTTTGAACTCGCCGGGTGCTTCGACATTGAGCTGCTCGACGACGCCGTCGTTGATGATCATCGAGAAGCGCTGACCGCGCTTGCCCATGCCAAAGGCTGTGCCGTCCATCGTCAGTCCGACGGCCTCCGCAAAGGCGCCGTTGCCGTCGGCCAGCATGGTCACATTATCGCCTGCATTGGCGCTTTTGCCCCAGGCGCCCATGACAAAGGCGTCATTGACCGCGGTGCAGACGATTTCGTCGACGCCCTTGGCCTTCAGTTCGTTCGCCTTGTCGACAAAGCCCGGCAGATGCTTTGCCGAACAGGTCGGGGTGAAGGCGCCAGGCACCGAAAACAGCGCGACCCTACGGCCCTTGAAATAGTCAGCGGTGCTGACCTGCTCTGGGCCGCCTTCGGTCACTTTGACCAGCTTGGCTTCTGGCAGTGCATCTCCGGTCTTGATTGTCATGTCGGCATCCTTTCGTTGAGGGGAATTCTTGAAGGCGCAGAGATTGGAGCGCAGCGGTCCCGAGTCAAGCGGTGCGCCCCACGAAAAGCCGGTCATCAACTCGGCCACGATTGTTTGCTATGCTTTTTGGTCAGTTCGGACTGCAGGCGGACGAGGGAGTGATTGCGCTGGACCCGGTGCCCGTGCGGGTTCATGATATGGCAATGGAGACCGATCCGACCTGGTTCACTGGCCAATTGCTGCTCGCGCTGCCTGGGATTGGCGATCCCCGTTTTGAACATTCGGTGATCGCAATGATCAGCCATGATGAAGAGGGCGCGATGGGGATTGGGGTCGCCGATCCGATCGATGGCATGACTGTCGGCGCGATGCTGGACCAACTCGATATCGCGCATGACGATCCGCTCGACGTTCCGGTGTTTCTGGGCGGGCCGGTTGAGCAGTCGCGCGGTTTTGTGCTGCACAGTCGCGATTGGGGTGGGCAGGACGCGGCGCAAATCGCTGATCGCTGGATGGTGTCGAGCTCACACGACATATTGCGCGCCATAGCCGAAGGGCGCGGGCCGTCTAAATGGCTGGTGGCCTTGGGCTATGCCGGCTGGTCGGGTGGTCAGCTGGAAGGGGAGTTGGTGCGCCACGGCTGGCATGTGACCCCAGGCAGCGACGCGCTATTATTTGAAACGCCGCCTGCCAAGCGTTGGCAAGCGGCGTTCGCGGAAGCGGGCGTTGATGCCAGCTTGCTCACAACCGAGGGCGGTGAAGCCTGATAGAGGCGTATTCAACCTCAGGTTTAGCGCGCCAGAGCGAGTTGCGGACGGCCTGCCGAAAGGTTGGCGAGCGCTGTGCGCGCGGCCCAGCGCGAGTCCATATAGCGTCCGTCGGCGAGTTCGAGGTCGTAGCGGATCGGGCTTGATTCAGCGGCTAGGTAGGCATTGCGAGCGTCTGTAGCACGGCCTAGTCTGGCGTAAGCCGTACCCAAATTGATGAGTCGCGATGGGTCACGCGCATCGACACGGCTCTCGCCGGTCAGTTTGTCGATCGCGGCCTGGTTTTCTCCAGCAGCGAGCTCCGAATAGGCTACCGGCAAGATCATCGTGTCGGCTGGTGGCGCGGTGACGACGACGATCGACTGTGCGGTGGCGGGGGCCGTAAGCGCGACAGCGATAAGCGGCAGCAGGGGTTTTGGCATTTTTGTTTCTCCCGGTTATTTTCTGCCATTCTCGTCCGGGGTGGCAAAAAAGTCAATGTTTCCCGAGGTTTGTAATATTATTGTCACATTTGATGATTATGCTGATCGCAAGGATTGCCATAAATTATAGATTTCAGAATCTTGGTGGGCGTCGCCAATTGTCACAAATCGACGGTGCGGTTTGTCACAATCGCGGCGCCGGCTCTTCGCCGAAAATTTTTCTGGGCCGCCGGGCGTGCGGTTGGCGGGTGATTCGTGTGCGATGGGCACGGACCACATGGCGGGGCGTTGCCTGCCGCCGGGAGCGCGCCGCCGGGCGTGGGCCGCCGGGCGTGCGCCGCCGGGTGCCTGCCGCTGGGAACGTGCCGTTGGAGCTGTGTCTGGCGCGGTGCTGCCGGGCAGGGCGGAGCGCGGCTAGGCCGTCGCGCCGAGTCCGTCTGCGCGATGCGCGCGCCATGGTGCTGGCTGCCATGGGTGGCGGGCGTGCTGGAGCGCGGCGGGAGCGTTGCGGGCCGTCAGGTGGCGCATGTGGTGCGCGCGCAGCCGCTTCCTGTTCGGGCCGTTGTGATCGGGCACTTTCCTGCCCGATTGCCAAGGGCAAAGACCCTGGTTCCAAGCGGATTTCCTGGATCGGATCGGGCTTGAGAAATCGTCATTGGACCAATGGTTTCCGACCTCGAATCGACGGATTTGTAGCCAGTGGCCATCACCAGAGCAAAGCTGGGGCGAGGCTGACGAAGCCGAGGCATGAGCCCTTGCTTTTGCCGCAACGGGTGGCGACGCGGCGCCAGTTCTTGAGACTGTAGAACAGCCGCTCGATCGGGTTGCGCCGGCGATATTTCCGCCGATCGTGCAGGGCCGGTGTGCGCCGCCCCTTCTGCGCCGGGATTGCGGCCTGGGTTCCGGCGATGGCGATCCCGGCGCGGATGGCGTCGGTGTCATCGCCGCGATCGGCGAGGGGCGCATGGACCCGACCCGCGATCATCCGGAACAGCGGGCCGAAGCCCTGCACATCTTGCGCCTGTCCCGGCGTCAGCACGAAGCCGAGCGGACGGCCTTTCGCATCGCATCGGGCATGGAGCTTGGTTGTGAAGCCGCCGTGCGATCTGCCAAGCGGCTCGGTTTGCTGGGCCCCCTTTTTTATGCCGGCCACAGAATGGTGCGCCCGGACGACTGTGCTGTCGATCATGTCAGCGGTGCAATCCCGCCCCCCAAAAGCAGCCTTGCATCAACCGCGAGTTACTCAGTCAAGCATTGTCCACGAAACCTAATTCCGCTGCGGGCCCGGCTTGCCGAACAGGCGCGCGGCATTGTCGCGGAGAATTTTTTGCTTTTCGGTGGCCGTGAGGGGCAGGCGATCAAGCGCTGCGATGTTGGCCGCGAGTGAATATTGCGGATAGTCTGACCCCAGCAACACCTGATCGATCCCGACGTTGCGAAGCGTCCAGACGAACTCGTCCGCGACCGGCGATCCCGCGGCCAACGTGACCGTCACCGACAGGTCGAAGAAGATATTGTCTCCCACCCGGATATTGTCGCCGCTCGAATCTTCGGCGTCGCGCGCCGCTTTGAGAATATTCCAGAACCTGAAGTTCATGGCTCCCATATGCGCCATGATGAACCTGGTTTTCGGATTGCCGACCGCAAGATTGAACAGCTTCTCGCTGTCGCCCGGCAGAATATTTGCATTGTCCAGCAGGACAATCATGTCCAGTTCGCCGGCGCGCCGCGCAAGCGCGGCAACGCGCGGGTCGGAGGCGTCGAATTGCTGCGTGTGCGGATGAATTTTCAGGATCCGCACCCCGCCCGCCGCAACCCGGGCGAGTTCGTCCAGCGCGGCGTCACCATCATAAGGATGGACGGTGGCGACAGGAATCATGCCGGGATGTTTGCGGGCCAGCGCAATAATCCCGTCATTTCCAGCGCGAATTGCGTCGGGATCGCCCGCTTTCGCCTGGTTCGGGCCGCCGAACCACATTGCCGCAAATCCCGAGAGCTCGATCCCCGCAGCGGCAAGCTGTGCCTGATATTTGCGAAGCGACGTGTCGTCCCGATGCAGATGAACATGCGTGTCGAAAGCAGCCTCCCGCGCGCTGGCGGCAGCCGGTAACAGGCCAGCGGCCAGGAACAAAACAAGGGCCTTGGTCATGTCGAATCCCGAAGCATTTTCTGGTGGCCTCTCCTATTGTCGGTTCCCGAAAATCGCAATCTATCGATCGGTTGGTGGCTTGATGGACCGCCCGGACATCTGAGCACGGCGGGCTGATTGGTGACGCCATGTGGCGTGATACCTATCGCATGGAACGGGCTGGGCCCCCGCAGATATTCGAGGCGTGCCACATCGCCATGCCGTCGGTGCGGCTGGGGCGGGGCGTGCGGTCGGTGGGTGTTTCCGGGCGATATAAAGAAAAGTTTATATTTGATCGCGGGGGCGGCTTCGGTTAAAGCGCGCAAGATAATTGCTTGCCAATTTCGGGGCCGCTCGCCTGCGGCCGATATTGCCCTACAGGAGACAGACCCTTGGCCACTCTCGCCGCCGACGCCCGCGATTATGTGATCGCCGACATCAGCCTTGCCGATTTCGGGCGCAAGGAAATCGCCATCGCCGAAACCGAAATGCCCGGCCTGATGGCCCTGCGCGCCGAATATGGCGCCGCGCAGCCGTTGAAGGGCGCGCGCATCACGGGTTCGCTGCACATGACGATCCAGACCGCGGTGCTGATCGAAACGCTGGTCGCGCTCGGCGCCGAGGTGCGCTGGGCGACGTGCAACATCTATTCGACCCAGGACCATGCCGCCGCCGCGATCGCCGCGCAGAATATTCCGGTCTTTGCGGTAAAGGGCGAAAGCCTGGCCGAATATTGGGACTATGTCGGCCGCATCTTTGACTGGGGCGACGACCAGACCGCGAACATGATCCTGGACGACGGCGGCGACGCCACCATGTTCGCGTTGTGGGGCGCGCGCGTCGAGGCGGGCGAGGAACTGTTCGAGCCGACCAACGCCGAAGAAGTCGAATTCGTCCGCGCGCTGAAGGCGTTTCTGGCGGCCAAGCCCGGCTATCTGACCAAGAGCGTGCGCGCCATCAAGGGCGTTTCGGAAGAAACCACCACCGGCGTCCACCGCCTGTATCAGATCGCCAAGGAGGGCAAGCTGCCCTTCCCCGCGATCAATGTGAACGACAGCGTGACCAAGTCGAAGTTCGACAATCTTTATGGCTGCAAGGAAAGCCTGGTCGACGCGATCCGCCGCGCCACCGACGTGATGCTGGCGGGCAAGGTCGCCTGCGTCGCCGGTTTCGGCGATGTCGGCAAGGGGTCGGCGGCAAGCCTGCGCAACGGCGGCGCGCGCGTGCTGGTCACCGAAATCGACCCGATCTGCGCCCTGCAGGCGGCGATGGAAGGCTATGAAGTCGTCACGATGGACGAAGCGGTGAAGCGCGCGGACATTTTCTGCACCGCGACCGGCAACGCCGACGTCATCACCGCCGAGCATATGGCCGCGATGAAGCCGATGGCGATCGTGTGCAACATCGGCCATTTCGACAGCGAGATCCAGATCGCGGCGCTCGCCAATTATGAGTGGACCGAGGTGAAGCCGGGCACCGACCTCGTCAAATTCCCCGACGGCAAGGAAATCATCATCCTCGCCAAGGGGCGCCTGGTGAACTTGGGCTGCGCCACCGGCCACCCGAGCTTCGTCATGTCGTCGAGCTTCACCAACCAGACGCTGGCGCAGATCGAGCTTTATACCAAGGCCGACGAATATAAGAATGACGTCTATGTCCTGCCCAAGCATCTCGACGAAAAGGTCGCGGCGCTGCACCTTGAAAAGCTGGGCGTCCAGCTGTCGACGCTGACGCAGAAACAGGCCGATTACATCGGCGTGCCGGTCGAAGGCCCGTTCAAGCCCGACCATTATCGCTATTGATCGAGGCGGGCGGCCCCGGACGGTTCCGGGCGCCGCCTTTGCCGCCGCGCGCCCACCGGAAGGCGGGGCGCGGCGACCGGCGACGACATGCGATTGAAACCTGTCCGTATCGCCGGTAGGGCGTTCGGTCATGCAGGCAGGGCAGGTGTCCGAACAACTGGAATTTGACGCGGGATGAGCGGATCGCTTTCCCCGACCCTGGTCTTTGCGCTGGGCCTGTTTGCTGCGCTGTGGCTGATCGCCGGATTATGGGCGGTCGGACGCGGCGTGGCGATGCAGCGCCGGTCGGCGTTCGTCGCCGGACAGGGCGAGCGGCTGGCAAGCCTGATCGAAGCGTCGCCGCAACTGCCGGTAATCGTGCGCGGCGACTGGCGGATCGAGGCCAGCGACCGGCTTGGCCGCTGGCTGGGGATCGAAAAGGGCGTCCGCAGCTTTGATGAATTGCGCGGGATCGATTGCGGTCTCGACGCCGCCGGGCACGACGCGCTGCGCCAGGCGATCGTCGGCGCGCAACGCGGCGCCAAAGCCTTTACGCTGAGCCTGAAGCCGCAGGGCGGCAATCGCACCATCGTCATTCACGGCGGCGCGGCGCCCGCCGCGGTCGGCGGACCGGGCAGCGTGCTGTTGTGGCTGAGCGATGCCACCGATGGCCAGCAGGCCCTGGCCGAAGCGCGCCGCGACCGCGAGGAGGCGATGGCGGCTTTCGAGGCGCTGTCGGGACTGATCGAGGCGGCGCCCTTTCCCATGTGGTTCCGCGACACCGACCTGCGCCTGGCGCTGGTCAATATCGCCTATGTGCGCGCGGTCGAGGCGGCCGGCGCGGCGGCGGTGATCGAAGGCGGCATCGAATTGTGCGAGCCGATCGCCGGGGTCAGCGCCGCCGAAGCCGCCGATGAGGCGCGTCAGGCAGGAAGCGCCCAGACGCGAACGATTCCGGTGACGATCGAAGGCGAACGCCGCATCATGCGCGTCGTCAACGTGCCGCTGGCGCCGGTCGGCGGACGGACGATCGGCATCGCGGGCTATGCGATCGACGTCCAGGAACTGGAAAGCGAGCGCGGCGCCCATCGCCGCTTTGCCGAGGCGCAGCGCGAACTGCTCGATCGCCTGTCGGCCGCCGTTGCCCAGTTCGGCCCCGACCAGGGGCTGGTGTTCGCCAACCAGCCGTTTCGCCGCCTGTTCATGCTCGACCCCGATCAGGTCGTGGAAGCGGTGCCCTTTGCCCGCTTGCTCGACACATGGCGCGAAGCGGGGCGGACGCCCGAGGTGCGCGACTATCCCGAATGGCGGCAGGCGCATGTCGACTGGTTCGCGCGCGCCACGGCGAGCGAGGAGGATTGGTTGCTGCGTGACGGGACGCATTTGCGCGTCGTCGCGCAGCCGACCCCCGACGGCGGCCTGTTGCTGATCGCCGAGGACCGCACCGAGCAGGTCCAGCTGGCGGGCGCGCGCGACACGTTGCTGCGCGTGCGCACCGCGACCTTCGACAATCTGTTCGAAGCGGTCGCGGTGTTCGCGCCCGACGGCCGCCTGCATTTGTGGAACCAGCGTTTCCGGCGCCTGTGGAGCGTCGATGAACCGACGCTGGCGGCGCATCCGCGCGTCGACGCCCTGATGAACGGGCTGGCCGACCGGCTGGCGAAGCCGAACCAGATCAGCATCGTGCAGGAGGTGATCCGTGCCGCGACGCTGGAGCGTACCCAGCGCGCGGGCCAGATCCGTTTTGCCGATGGGCGCCATTTCGATTTCGCCTCGATCCCGCTGCCCGACGGCAATGCGCTGCTCATCATGCTCGATGTCACCGACAGCCGCCGGATGGAAAGCGCGCTGAGGGAACGCAACGAGGCGCTGGAAGCCGCGGACAAGGTCAAGACCGCCTTTCTGTCGCGCATGAGCTATGAACTCAGAACCCCGCTGACCTCGATCGGCGGCTATGGCGAGATGCTGCAGGCGGGCTATGCGGGCAAGCTCAGCGATCAGCAGCAGAATTATATCGACGCGATCATGGAATCGGTCGGGGTGCTGGGGCGCCAGATCGACAATGTGCTGGACCTGGCACAGGGCGAGGCAGGGACGCTGGCGATCGAACGGGCCCCCGTCGATGTTCGCGCGTTGCTGGATGGCGCGCTGGCCGATGCGCGGCCCTTTGCCGATGGCGAGAAGGTCGAACTGGTCGGCAATATCGCCGACGGGTTGGGAAGCATCGAGGGCGACGCGGCGCGGCTGGGGCGGCTGGTCGCCGGGCTGCTCGACAATGCGATTCGCTTTACCGCGCCGGTGCGGCGTTCAGGCGGGCGCGTGCTGCTCCACGCCCATGGCGATGCCAAGGGGGTCGACATCATCGTGTCCGACAATGGCCCGGGGCTTCCCGACGCCGTCCTGGCGGTGACGCAGGGGCAGCAGGCCGGGACCGCGACCGGCGGCATCGGCCTGGCCCTCGCCCGGCAGCTTGTCGCCGCCCATGGCGGGACGATGGAGGTGCTCAGCGAAAAGGGACAGGGGACGCTCGCGCGGATCAGCCTGCCGCGCGGGGCGTGATGGCCGTTTTTTCGCGGCATCCGGCGTTTTCGGCGCGCGCGGACAGAGGCGGCGTCGTTCATGGAATTTAGCCGCGATTATCGTCTGGCCGATGCCGAACGGATCGGCGCGGCGATCGGTGCCGTGCTGGCGCCGGGCGATGTCGTGGCGCTTTCGGGCGACCTGGGGGCGGGCAAGACGACGCTGGCCCGCGCGATGCTGAAGGCGCGGGGACTTGCGGGCGAAGCGCCCAGCCCGACCTTTGCGATCGTCCAGCCCTATGCGCCGCCCGAGGTCGACATGGCGATCGCGCATGTCGACCTGTACCGGATCGAGGATCCCGGCGATCTGGTCGAACTGGGGCTCGACGATTATCTTTTTGACGGCGCGCTGCTGATCGAATGGCCCGAAAGGCTGGGTGCGGCGGGGTGGCCCGACGCATTATGGCTGTCGATCACCGGCAATGGCGCGCGGCGTGTCTTGACAGCGCAGGTGCCGCCCGCTTGGGAGGCGCGATGGCCGCTCCGATGATTCCGCCCGCCCATGCGCCCGCTTTCCTTGCCGCGCATGGCTGGGGCGATGCCCAGATCCTTCCGCTTGCCGGGGACGCTTCCTTTCGTCGCTATTTCCGCGTGATCGGCACCGGACGGCAGGCGGTGCTGATGGATGCGCCGCCGCCGCACGAAGACCCGCGTCCCTTTGTCGCGGTGGCCGAATGGCTGCGCGCGCACGGGCTGACGGCGCCCGCGATCCTTGCCCGCGACCTGGAGCGCGGGATGCTGTTGATCGAGGATTTCGGCGATGCGCGGCTGCGCGAAACCGCCGATGCGGCGCCCGATACCGAGGCGCGCCACTATGCCGGCGTGACCGACCTGTTGATCCATCTGCACCGGCAACCGGCGATGCCCGGTTTGCGCGTCCACGCGCTGGAACAATGGCTGGGCGAGGTGTCGCTGTTCAGCGACTGGTACTGTCCCACGCTGGAACTGGACGTCGATCGCGATGGCTTTTTCGCGGCATGGGAACAGGTGCTGGCGCCGGTTTCCGCCGACGGCTTTCCGCCCGTCACCGTGCTGCGCGATTATCATGCCGAAAACATCATGCTGGTGCCGGAACGCGACGGGATCGCGCATTACGGCCTGCTCGATTTTCAGGACGCGCTGATCGGCCACCCCGCCTATGACCTTGCCTCGGTGCTCGAGGATGCGCGGCGCGACGTCAGCCCGGCGGTCGAGGCCGCGATGCTCGACCGCTATATCGAAAAGACCGGGGCGAACGAGGCTTTCCGTACCGCCTATTGGGTGCTGGCGGCGCAGCGCAATACGCGCATCCTGGGCGTGTTCGTCCGGCTGTGGAAGCGGGACGGCAAGGACGGATATCGCAAATTTCAGCCGCGCATGTGGGGGTTGCTCGAACGCGACCTCGCGCATCCGGCGCTTGTCCCCGTTCGGCAATGGTTCGACGCCAATGTGCCGCCGGAAAAAAGAGCGGCGGCGTGGCAGTGACCAGGGATATGGGCGTGAAGATCGACAGCGCGATGGTGATGGCGGCCGGGATCGGCAAGCGGATGCGGCCGCTCACCGCGACGCGGCCCAAGCCGCTGGTGCGCGTGGCGGGCAAGCCGCTGATCGACCACAGCCTCGACCGTATCGAGGCGGCGGGCATCGGCCATGTCGTGGTCAATGTCCATTATCTTGCCGACGCGCTGGAGGCGCATCTCGCGGCGCAGAAGCGCGCGTTCGATATCGTCGTTTCGGACGAACGCGATCAACTGCTCGAAACCGGCGGCGGCATGGTCAGGGCGGCGCCGCTGCTGCGCGGCGATCCGATCCTGATCGTCAACAGCGACAATATCTGGACCGACGGTCCGCAGGACAGCATCCTGAACCTTGCGCGCCACTGGGACGGCGACCGCATGGATGCGCTGCTTCTGGTGATCCGCCAGGCGAGCGCGACCGGGCATCGCGGGCTCGGCGATTTTCACATGGACCCGATGGGCAAATTGTCGCGGCGCAAGCCCGGACGCATCGCGCCCTTCGTCTATACCGGGGTGCAGCTGATCGCGCCGCGGCTGCTCGACGGCGCGCCGGAGGGGCCGTTTTCGACCAATATATTGTGGGACCGCGCGATTGCGGCGGGGCGGCTGTACGGCCTGTCGCACCTGGGCCAATGGTTCGATGTCGGCACCCCGGCGAGCATCGCGCCCACCGAAGCCGCGCTCGGCGAGCTTTGATCCGCTTTTCGTCCTGGCGAGCCTCCTTTCGGCCTTGCGGGCGCGCGGGATAGATGCCGCGGCGCAATCGGGCGTTGCATAAACCGCCGTGGATTGCTTCGCTGTGATCGCCATGACGCCGCCCATGCCCAGCCATCCGACCCTCTTTTCCATTCCGGTCCACCGGGCCTTTGCCGACGCGCTCGCCGCCGGGCTGATCGCGCGTCATGCCGACGGCGTGCTGGGGCTGGCCGAGGGGCTGATCCTGTTGCCGAGCAATCGCGCCCGCAGCGCGGTGCAGGCGGCGTTCGTGCGTGCCGGGGGGGCGGGGCTGCTGATGCCCCGGCTCGCGGTGATCGGCGATGCCGACCTTGACGAAAATGTCGCGCTGGCGCTCGACGCGATCGATGAGGATCCGATCCCGCCCGCGATCGATCCGCTGCGCCGCCGCCTGTTGCTGGCGGCGCTGATCGAGGCGCACACGCCCGCCGACGAGACGCCGATTCGCGGCGCCGCAGCCTTTCAACTCGCCGAGGGGCTCGCGCGGGTGATCGACCAGCTTCATTATGAGGAGGTGCGCGTCGCGGCGCTGACCGACCTCGACCTTGGTGCCTTTGCCGAACATTGGCAGGCATCGCTCGGGCGGTTGCGGCTGCTCGTCGATCATTGGCCGGGGGTGCTGGCGGGGGCCGGCGGCATCGACCGCGCCGCGCGGCGCAACCGGCTGCTCGACCGGGTGACGGCCGGATGGCGCGCCGCGCCGCCCGCGCGCTTCACCGTCGCAGCGGGCATCACCACCGCGGCGCCGGCGATCGCACGGCTGTTGCGCGCGGTCGCCGATATGGAGCGTGGCATGGTCGTGCTGCCCGGGCTCGACCGCGAGATGGCGGCCGAGCAATGGACGGCGCTGGGGCCGACCGGCCCCGAACCCGACGCACCGGTGCGGCCGCTGGAGACGCACCCGCAATATCATCTGAAATTGCTGCTCGATCGCATGGGCGTGCGCCGCGAAGAGGTGGCCGAATGGGAGGGCACGTCGCCCTTTGACGGTCCGGCCGCCCGCACCCCCTTTGCCTCGCTGCTGTTCGCGCCCGCCGATTACAGCGCGCAGTGGCAGGCGGCGGGCGATTTGTCGGCGGCGACGGCGGGCATTCGCGGTGCGACCTTTGCCGACGACGGACAGGAGGCGCAGGGGATCGCGCTGTTGATGCGCGAGGCGATCGAGACGCCGGGACGCACCGCCGCGCTGGTGACGCCCGACCGTGCGCTCGCCGAGCGCGTCGCCGCGGCGCTCGCGCGCTGGGACATCGCGGTCGACGACAGCGCGGGCCAGCCGCTGTCGCGCACCCCGCCGGGGGCGCTGCTGTTGCTGCTCGCCGACCTCGCCGCCGCTTTCGATCCTGTCGCGCTGATGGCGCTGCTCGGCCATCCGCTGGTTCGCAAGGGCGCGGTGCGGACGGCCTGGCTCGACCAGTTGCGGCGGCTCGACCTGACGCTGCGCGAACCGGGGCTCGAACCCGGCTGGGCCGGGGTGAGCAAGCGCCTTGCGGCGCGCGCCGCCGACCCCAAGGCACGCGGGCATGGGTTGGCGGTCGAGCTTTCCCCCTGGTGGGCCGAATTGTCGGATGCGCTTGCCGCCGCGCTCGCGCCCTTCGCATCGGGGCCGACCCCGCCCGCCGAGTTGCTCGGCGCGTTGCAGGCGGCGCTCGAATGGCTGACCGGCGAGGCGGTATGGGCAGGGCCCGCCGGACGGGCGCTGGCCGAGCTTTTCGACCAATGGGCGCTGGCGCGCGGCGACGGTCCCGCGCTCGTCGATCCCGCCGATTTCCCGGCGATGCTGGGGCAGTTGCTGGCGCAGGCGAGCGTCCGCCCCCCCTATGGCGGGCACCCGCGCCTGTTCATCTGGGGGCTGCTGGAGGCGCGGTTGCAGCGCGCCGGCCTGATGATTTTGGGCGGGCTCGACGAGGGGCGCTGGCCCGCCGCGACCCAGCCCGACCCCTGGCTGGCGCCGGGCATCCGACGCCTGCTGGGGCTGCCCGCGCCGGAACGGCAGCAGGGGATGGCGGCGCATGATTTTGCGGGCGCGCTTGGCGCGAGCGAGATCGTGGTGACGCGCGCCCGGCGCAGCGGCGGCGATCCGGCGGTCGCCTCGCGCTTTTGGCTGCGGCTCGCGGCGCTCGCCGGGGACCTGCCCGAACCCGCGCCCGGCGGGGTGCCGCTGACCCGGCTGGCCGCCGAAATCGACGTGCCGCCCGGCGATGCCGAACCGGCGCCGCGTCCGGCGCCGCGCCCGCCCGCCGCCGAGCGTCCGCGCAAGATCAGCGTCACCGGGGTCGATCGCCTCGCGCGCGATCCTTTTGCCTATTATGCCAATCAGATACTGGGCCTGTCGCCGCTCGACCCGCTGAGCGCGGCGCCCGATCCGCGCTGGCGCGGCACCCGCATCCATAAATTGTTCGAAGATTGGGTGCGCGGGGGCGCCAGCCGCGAAGGGTTCGAAAGCGAACTCGCGGCGCTGCACCGCGACCCCGCGCTCGATGCCATCGCGCGCGCCTTTTGGCTGCCGCGCGTCGAGCCCGCGCTGCGCTGGGCGGCGGCGCAGCTGTGGGAGGCGGATGCGCGCCAACCGATCGGCGTCGAAATGCGCGGCGAGGCGGTGATCGACGGCATCACCCTTCACGGCAAGGCCGACCGGATCGACCGGCTGGCGGACGGCAGCCTGGCCATCGTCGATTACAAGTCGGGCGGCGCGCCGAGCGCCAAGGCGGCGTTCGACAAGCTCGACAACCAGCTTGGGCTGCTCGGCCTGCTCGCCGAACGCGGCGGCGTGGCGGGCGTGGAGGCGGCCACGGTTTCCAGCCTCGAATATTGGAGCCTGCGTCCCGACCGGCGTGCCGGCGGCGCAGGCCGGATTTCGAACAGCTATGGCGCGCGCAGCGGGCTGAAAAATGCCGAGGAGGCGGTCGATCATGCCGCCGACGCGCTGGCCGAACTGGCCGCGCTTTACCTGTTCGGCGACGCGCCCTTTGCGCCCGGCGAAGCGGCGGGCCGCGGCGATTATGACCAGCTCGCGCGCCGTGACGAATGGTTCGGACGCGGGGAGGGCGAGGCATGACCGGGCCCGGCGGTCTCGCGACACTCGATCCGCGGCAGGGCGCCGCCGCCGACCCCGCAAGCCATGTCTGGCTCGGCGCATCGGCGGGGACCGGCAAGACGCAGGTGCTTTCGGCGCGCGTGCTGCGCCTGATGCTCGATGGCGTTGCGCCCGACGCGATCCTTTGCATCACCTTTACCAAGGCGGGGGCCGCCGAAATGGCGCACCGCATCCACGAACGGCTCGCGGCGTGGGTCCGGATGGACGACGGCGACCTGCGGCTCGACCTGCACGCGCTGGGGCTCGACTGGCAGCGTCCGGGACTGATGGCCCGTGCCCGCGCGCTGTTCGCGACGGTGATCGACAGTCCCGGCGGGGCGATTCGCGTCCAGACGATCCACAGTTTCTGCCAGACCCTGCTTGCCAGCTTTCCGCTCGAGGCGAAGCTTCTCCCCGGCTTTCGCGCGATCGAGGAGGATGAGGCGGCCGCGTTGCAGCGACAGGTGCTGGCGGGCCTTCTCGACCCTTCCGCTTCGAAGGAGGGGGATGGAGAGGCGCTTCGCGGCGCCGCTGCGATGCTGTCGCGGCGATTGGGCCCCGAAGCGGCGCTGGCGTTCCTGTCGAGCTGTGCGCCGGTCTTTGGCGGACCGGCGGCGGCGTTGCCGCCCCGGCGCCGCGACCTGCGCGAAGCCTTTGGCCTGCCCACTGGCGATCCCGAAACATGGCTGGCCGAAGAAGTCGGCGCGGGGGCGATTGCCGAGGCCGATATCAAGGCGGTGGCGACGAGCGGCGCCAATTGGGGGACCAAGACCGGGCTCGCCTGTTCCGACGTGATGGTCGGCTGGCTCGTCGCGGACGCCGCGGCGCGCGCGGCGATGCTCGATGAGCTGCTCGGCTGTTTCCTGACCGCCAAGGGCGATCTGCGCGCCGATTTTTCGGGCGACAAGGGGCGGATGACCGATTGCGCCGACAGCGCGGTGCGGATTGTCGCGGCGGCACAGGCGCTCACCGGCACCGCAACCGCGATGCGCGTCGCCGACGATCTTGCCGCGGCCTGGACATTGGGCAGCCGCTTTGCCGAAAGCTATGCGCTGGCGAAGCGCGAGCAGGGGCTCGCCGATTTCGACGATCTGATCACCCTCGCCGGGACGCTGCTGCGCATCAGCCGCTTTGGCGATTGGGTGCGTTTCAAGCTCGACCAGCGCACCGACCATATATTGGTCGACGAGGCGCAGGACACGAACATGCGGCAATGGGGTATCGTCCTGTCGCTGGCCGAGGAATTTTTCGCGGTCGGCCCGGACGATGCCGAACGGGTCCGGACGCTGTTCACCGTCGGCGACCGCAAACAGGCGATCTTTGGTTTTCAGGGCACCGACCCCCGGGCTTTCGCGGCGGCGCGCGCGTTGTTCGAGGGGCTGGGCGAGCGGGCCGGGCAGCCGTTCCGTGCGGTCAACCTGGTTTCCAACTATCGTTCGACCCCGGCGGTGCTGGCGCTCGCCGATGCCTGGCTTGCGGCGGGCGGCGCGGCGCTGATGGGCCTCGACGGCGACGAACCCCGGCATATGCCCTTTCGCGAAGCCCACGCCGGTCAGGTCGAGCTGTGGCAAGCCTTGCCGGTCGGCAAGGCGCTGGGCGCCGCCGAAGAGGATGCGGGCGAGGAGGAAAGCGGCGGTGACGCTTCGGCGCCCGCGTCGGACCCGGCAAGCATGCGTCTCGCCCGCGCGATCGCCGACGAGGTGCAGGGCTGGATCGCCCATGGCAAGGACGGGCGGCCGGTCGCGCCGGGCGATGTCATGATCCTGGTGCGGCGGCGCCGCGACCTTGCGGCGCGGATCGTCGCGCGGCTTCAGGCGCTGCACGTTCCCGTCGCCGGGGTCGACCGTTTTGCGCTGACCCAGCCGCTGGGGGTGCAGGACCTGATCGCCGCGATGCGCTTTGCGGTGCAGCCGCTCGACGACCTCAACCTGGCGGCGCTGCTCGTTTCGCCGCTGATCGGCTGGGCCCAGGACGATCTTTATGCCCGCACCCATCGGCGCGGGCGCGCCGCGATATGGGAATATCTGCGCGGCACCGAAGGCGATGTCCCCGCGGGCACGATGGCGGCGCTGCGGCAACTGCTCGGCATGGCCGATTTCACGACGCCGTTCCGCTTTCTCGAAACCATCCTGTCGGGGCCGATCGACGGGCGGCGCAAGCTTTATGCGCGGCTGGGGCGCGAGGCGCGCGATCCGATCGACGAGCTGCTCAACCAGGCGCTGGCCTTTGAACAGCGCGAAACCGTGTCTTTGCTCGGCTTCCTTGCCAGCGTCGAGGGCAGCGCCGCCGACATCAAGCGCCAGACCGAAGCGCGCAGCGACGTCGTGCGCGTGATGACCGTCCACGGGTCAAAGGGGTTGCAGGCGCCGATCGTCATCCTTGCCGACGCGACCGACGATGCTGCGACGGGGCATCGCCCCTTTGCGGTCGATGTCGCGGGGTGGGAGAAATTGCCGGTCTTTGCGCTGCCTGCCGACGAGCGCCATGGCGCCCTGGCCCGCGCCTATCAGGCGGCGGCCGATGCCGCGTCGGAGGAACATTGGCGGCTTTTCTATGTCGCGATGACCCGCGCGGAGGAAATATTGGTGGTCGCGGGCGTCACCAAAAAGGCCGACCGCAGCGTGCCCGAGGCAAGCTGGCACCACGCGGTCGAGACGGTATTGTCGGACATGGGCGCCGAATGGGAGGCGGCCGGACCGCACTGGGGCCAGCGCCGCTTGCTCCGCCGCAATGCGGGCAAATGGGCGAAGAAGGAAAAAGCGGCAAAGACCGCGCCGCCGCCGCTGGTCGTGCCGCGCTGGGCCCATACGCCGGCACCCGAAGAAGCGCGTCCGCCGCGCCCGCTTGCGCCATCGGCGCTGGGCGAGGATGATGTCGCCTTGCCGCCGCAGGGCGGCGCGCGCGCCGATGCGGTGGCGCGCGGCCGGCTGCTCCATGCGCTGTTCGAACGCTTGCCGCCCGTCACCGCGGCGCAGCGGCGCGGTGCGGCGATGCGCTGGCTGGCCGTCCAGGCGCCGACGATCGCCGAGGCGGCGCGCGGCGCGATGGTCGACGAGGTGCTGGCGGTGCTGGGCGACCCCGCCCATGCGGCGCTGTTCGGCCCCGGCAGCCTGGGCGAAGTACCCTTGTCGGCGGTGGTCGATGGCGGCGCGGTGGTCGCCGGAATCGTCGATCGGCTGCTCGTCGCCGACGATGCGGTGACGGTGATCGATTACAAGACCGGACGCCATGTTCCGGAGGGCGCGGCGGCGGTGGCGCCCGCCTATCTGCGCCAGATGGCGGCGTATCGCGACGCGCTGGCGGTGATCTTTCCCGGGCGGCGCATCGCGGCGGGTCTGCTCTATACGGCGGGACCGCGGCTGATCATGCTGGACGACGCCGATCTGGCGCCGCACAAGCCGGGCTTGCCCATGTCCAAGGCGAATTTGCCGTCCGAGCCCCTTGAGCCGGGCGCCCCGACCCCCTAGCTTGGAAGCAACCAGTTTTCAGGAGTTGTATCATGGGTACCAAGGCAATCACCGACGCCAGCTTTCAGGCCGACGTTCTCGACAGCGAGACCCCCGTGCTCGTCGATTTCTGGGCCGAATGGTGCGGCCCGTGCAAGATGATCGGCCCGTCGCTCGAGGAAATTTCGGACGAGCTTGCCGGCAAGGTGGTGATCGCCAAGCTCAACATCGACGATCATCCCGACGCGCCGAGCAAATATGGCGTGCGCGGCATCCCGACGATGATCCTGTTCAAAAATGGCGAGATCGCCGACACCAAGGTTGGTGCGGCGCCGAAGAGCGCGCTGAAGGGCTGGCTCGAAAACGCGCTGTAAATCCGGCGTTCGCCGCCGCCAACGAAAGGGAGGCAGTCCGGTACGGCGCAGGCCGTGCGGGATTGCCTCCCTTTCGTTTGCGATGACGAAAAGGCGCCTCAGCTGCGATAGTCGGCGTTGATGCTGATGTAGCCGTGGGTGAGGTCGCAGGTCCAGACTGTCGCGCGGCCTTCGCCCAGCCCGAGGTCGGCGCCGACGCGGATGTCCTGGCCCTTGAGATGCGCGGCGACCGGCGCTTCGTCATAGCCGTCGACGGGCAGGCCGTCCCTCGCCACCCAATGGTCGCCGAAGCGGATCGCCAGCCGGTCGCGGTCGGCGGGTTCGCCCGCCTTGCCCACCGCCATCACGACGCGGCCCCAATTGGCATCCTCGCCCGCGATCGCCGTCTTGACGAGCGGGGAGTTGGCGATGGCGAGCGCGACGCGCCGGGCGCTGTCGTCGCTGACCGCGCCCGATACTGCGATCTCGATGAATTTCGACGCACCCTCGCCGTCGCGCACCACCTGTTGCGCAAGGTCGAGCGCGACCTGTTCGATCGCCGCATAGAGGGCATCGGCGCCGGCATCGTCCCACGAGGCGAGCGGGGCATTGCCCGCCGCACCGGTCGCGAACAGCAGTACCGTGTCGCTGGTCGAGGTGTCGCTGTCGACGGTAATGGCGTTGAAACTGCCGCCGGTCGCGCGGCTCAGCATCTGGTGGAGGAGCGCGGGCGCGACCGCGGCGTCGGTAAAGATATAGCCGAGCATCGTCGCCATGTCGGGGGCGATCATCCCCGACCCCTTGACGATCCCCGCGATATGGACGGTCCGATCGCCGACGATGGCGCTTGCGGCCGAGCCCTTGGCAAAGGTGTCGGTGGTCCCGATGGTTTCGGCGATGCTTTCCCACGAACAGGGTTCGGCGGTCAACGCCGCGGCGACCCCGGCACGCGCCTTGTCCTTGGGCAGCGGCACGCCGATCACCCCGGTCGAGCTTACGAACACTTCGCTGGCGGAGCAGCCCAGATGATCGGCGACCTGCGCCATGATCTGTTCGACCGCCTCGCGCCCGCGATAGCCGGTAAAGGCATTGCTGTTGCCCGCATTGACGATCAACGCGCGCCCCGTGCCGCCCTTCACCTGTTCGCGGCCGATTTCGACTTCCGACGAGCAACAAATATTGCGCGTGAAAACCCCCGCGACGGTCGTTCCCGGCGCCAGCTCGACATAGCTGAGGTCGCATCGGTCCCACTGTTTATAGTGGGCGCGGGCGACGCGGCACGTCACCCCGGCGATGTCGGGAAGGGCCGGAAAGGCGGCGGGCGCGAGGGGGGAGCGGGTGATCATGGGGGTGCGTTTAGCCCGGTGTTGCGGAAACAAAAAGCCCCTCCCCATCGGGGGAGGGAGCTTTGATCGAAGGGCGGGCGCCGAGCCATGCCCCTTCGTTGCTGCGGCCGATTGCCGCGATCGGACCCGTCCCTGACGAAACGGGTCTTCCCCCCCCCTTGCCGATGGCGAGGAGGGGCGGGGGATCAGGCGGGAATGCCGCTGATCGCCTTGACCTCCATGAAGTCCTTGAGCCCGAACAGCCCGCCTTCGCGGCCATTGCCCGATGCCTTGTAGCCGCCGAAGGGCGCGCCCGGGCCGGGGCCCCAGCTGTTCACCGCGACCATGCCCGCCCGCAGACGGGGCGCGACCGCCGCCGCCTTGGCTGGGTCGCCCGACACCACCGCCGACAGGCCATATTCGGTATCGTTGGCGATATCGACAGCCTCTTCGATGTCCGAATAGGCCATCACGGTCGCGACGGGGCCGAAGATTTCCTCGTTGGCGATGCGCATATCGCGGGTCACGCCCGAAAAGACCGTGGGCTTGATATAATAGCCGCGATTGACGTTCGACGGCAGGCCGGTGCCGCCGGTTTCCAGCGTCGCGCCCTCGTCGATCGCCGACTGGATCAGACCCTGGATCTTGTCGAACTGCGCCTTGTTGACCACGGGGCCAAGATGGCCGCCCTCGCTCATCGGGTCGCCGACCTGGGTGCCGTCGAACATCGCCTTGATGACGCCCACCGCTTCGGCTTCGCGGTCCTTGTGAACCAGGATGCGGGTCGGCGCGATGCAGCTTTGCCCGGTGTTGACGAGGACCCCCTGCACCGTCGGCGGCAGCACGGTTTCCAGATCGGCATCGGGCAGGACGATGTTCGGCGATTTGCCGCCCAGTTCCTGATGGACGCGCTTGACCGTGTCGGCGGCCGCCTTGGCAACGAGGATGCCCGCGCGGGTCGACCCCGTAAAGCTGACCATCTCGATCCCCGGATGCGAGGAAATGGCGTTGCCGACGGTCGGGCCGTCACCCTGTACCAGGTTGAACACGCCCGGCGGAACGCCCGCCGCGTCGAGGATTTCGGCAAAGATCACCGCATTGCCGGGGCATTCTTCCGACGGTTTCAGCACCATCGTGTTCCCCGCCGCGAGCGCCGGAGCGACCTTGAGCGCGATCTGGTTGAGCGGCCAGTTCCAGGGCGTGATCATGCCGACGACGCCGATCGGTTCGTAAACGACCGTGTTCGAGCCATGCTGTTCGCTAAAGCTGAAATCCTTGAGCGCGGCGATCGTGCCCAGGAAACCGCCGATACCCGCGCCGACCTGGGCGGTGCCGGCAAAGCTGACCGGGGCGCCCATTTCGCTGGCCATCGATTTGGCAAGGTCGCCAGCGCGCTTTTTATATTCTTCGACAATGCGGTCGAGCAGCGCGAGGCGTTCTTCGCGCGTGGTTTGCGAAAAGCTTTTGAAAGCTTGTTTGGCGGCGGCGACCGCGGCATCGACATCGGCTGTCGTCCCCAGCACCACGGTCGAGGCGGCTTCCTCGGTCGCGGGGTTGATGACGTCGTGCAGCTTGCCGCCCTGGCTGTCGACCCATTGGCCGCCGATGTACTGTTGCTTCAGGTGCGTTTCGGTATCGCTCATCATCTGTCTCCCATCGGCGGTTCATTCCGTCTCGGATTGCTACCTAATCACTGTGGCGGATGAATCAAGCGCGTCCACCCTTTATCGCTGCGGCGGCTTCGTCCCGCGACCAATGCCGCCGCCCCGGAAGGATGATGCCCTGTCAGCGCCTTTCGGCCGCAAGCCGCGTCATCAATATGGCGGCGCGGGTCGCCTGGCGCGCGATGCTGGTCAGATCGACGGTTTCCCCCGGCCCATGGTCGCCGGTCGAAAAGGTGCCGAGCCCGGCGAGTCCGTCGACGTCGGCGGCGACGAAGCTGATGTCGCCTGCCCCGCGCTTCAGCGGATCGAGCGCCGCCATTTCGGGAAGGCCCAGATCGCGGTTTACGCCGTTCAGCCGGTCGAGAAGCGCGCGGTTGCCATCGGTCGGCGGCATGGCCGGATAGCCGCCGGGATCGAAGGCGATCGTCGCGTCGGTGCCCGGAGCGTGATCGGCGACGATGGCCGCCATTCTGGCTTTCACGCGCTGCGACTGTTCGGCCGACAGCACGCGCAGGTCGCCGCGCGCGATGGCGGTCGATGGGATGATGTTGGTCTTTCCGGTCGCCGCGGCCCGGATGCCGCCTTCATCGAGGCTGGCGGTTTCGCCGCCGGCGACCAGTCCGACGTTGAAGGTCAGATTGGGTTCGGGCAGCTCGGTACGAAAGCGGTAAAGGATGCGGGTGAGTTCATAGATGGCGCCGTCGCCCGCGCGCGCGCTGAAAATGCCGGAACTGTGTCCGGGCCGACCGGTGGCGGTGACGGTCCAGCTTTCGCTGCTGCGCCGCGCGATCGAACCCATGTCGGCGCCATTGTCGCGCGCCAGCCCCTCGAAATCGAGGGCGACGTCGCTGCGCCGCCCGGCGGCGACCAGATCGGCGCGGGCCAGTTCGACCGGGTTCCCGGCATCTTCCTCGTCACCGGTCATATGGATTTCGATATTGGCGTCCTTCAGCGTTCCCGCCGCCTTCATCGCGCGCAGCGCGGCGACGATCACGACCATGCCGCCCTTGTTGTCGCCGACCCCGGGGCCCTTGGCCTTGTCGCCCATTCTTTCGAAGGTCTGGAAAGCCGAATCGGGCTCGAACACCGTGTCGAGATGGGCGATCAGCAACAGGCGCTTGCCATCGGGCCGTCCCTTGTGCGTGGCGATCAGGTGCCCCGCACGCCCGGTTTCGCGCATCGGTTTCCAATCGACCGTGAAGCCGAGCGGTTCCAGTTCGGCGCGCATCATCGCGCCGACCTTTTCCACCCCTTCGAGATTGAGCGAGCCGCTGTTCTGATTGACCAGCCGTTCCAGCAGCGCGATCGAGCGTTCCTGTTCGGCGGTCACGGTCTTTGCCATCGCGGTTTCGGCCTTTGACAGCTTGGCCTGCGCGGCGGGGGCGAGGGCGAGTGCCAGGGCTGTGGTAACGGCAAAGCATATTGATTTCATGGGGGGAAGCTCCGGATCGACTGAGGCGCCACTGTGGCGCGGTCGTCGCGACTTGGCCAGCCCGATCATGCCCTTTGTCGCGCGCCGTGGGCGAAGCGCAAAAATGGGAAGGGCGCCCGGTCCCCCCGAACCGGACGCCCTTCTGGCGCGTCGCTGATCGCGGACGATCAGGCGCTGTAGTACATGTCGAATTCGATCGGGCTCGGGGTCTGCTCAAAGGCATGGACCTCTTCCCACTTCAGCTCGACATAGGCTTCGATCTGATCCTTCGAGAACACGTCGCCCTTCAGCAGGAAGTCGTGGTCGGCGAGCAGCGAGTCGAGCGCTTCGCGAAGCGAACCGCAAACGGTCGGGACTTCCTTCAGCTCTTCGGGCGGCAGATCGTAGAGATTCTTGTCCATCGCGTCGCCGGGATGGATCTTGTTCTGAATGCCGTCGAGGCCCGCCATCAACAGGGCCGCATAGCATAGATAGGGGTTCGCCATCGCGTCGGGGAAACGGAATTCCACCCGCTTCGACTTGGCGCCGGCACCATAGGGAATGCGGCACGACGCCGAACGGTTGCGCGACGAATAGGCGAGCAGCACGGGGGCTTCAAAACCGGGGACGAGGCGCTTGTAGCTGTTCGTCGTCGGGTTGGTGAAGGCATTGAGCGCCTTGGCATGTTTGACGACGCCGCCGATGAAATAGAGGCACATGTCGCTGAGGCCCGCATAGCCATTGCCCGCGAACAGCGGCTTGCCCTTTTCCCAGATCGAGAAATGGGTGTGCATCCCCGATCCATTGTCGTCCTTGATCGGCTTGGGCATGAAGGTCGCGGTCTTGCCATAGGCATGGGCGACCTGGTGCACGACATATTTGTAGATCTGCATGCGGTCGGCGGTTTCGGTCAGCGTGCCGAAGGTCAGGCCCAGTTCATGCTGTGCCGCGGCGACTTCGTGGTGATGCTTGTCGCACGGCAGGCCGAGTTCGAGCATCGTCGAGACCATTTCGGCGCGGATGTCGACCGCGCTGTCGACCGGCGCGACGGGGAAATAGCCGCCCTTGGCACGCGGACGGTGGGCAAGGTTGCCGCCTTCATAGCTGCGGCCGGTGTTGGTCGGCAGTTCGATATCGTCGATTTCAAAGCCCGACTTGTTATAGCCGGTTTCGAAACGGACGTCGTCGAACATGAAGAATTCGGCTTCGGGGCCGACATAGACGGTGTCGCCGATGCCGGTGGTGCCGAGATAGGCCTCGGCGCGCTTTGCCGTCGTGCGCGGGTCGCGGGCATAGCCTTCGCCGGTCGAAGGTTCGACGATGTCGCAGAAGATGACCAGCATCGGGGTCGCCGAAAAGGGGTCGTCATAGACGGCATCGAGGTCGGGTTTCAGGATCATGTCGCTTTCGTTGATCGCCTTCCAGCCCGCGATCGACGACCCGTCGAACATCAGCCCGTCTTCCAGCGAATCTTCGTCGATCACCCCGGCGCACATCGTCAGATGCTGCCACTTGCCCTTGGGGTCGGTGAAGCGCAGGTCGACCCACTCGATGTCGTTTTCCTTGATCCGCGCGATGATGTCCTTCGGCTTCGTAGCCATGATCTGTGTTTCCTTCTTGCGAAATGGTCCGGTCGGGCCGGGGGGTGGCTGTTGTATTGCTCCGGGTCAGATCCGGGGGGTCAAAGGGCGTCCTCGTTGCGTTCTCCGGTCCGGATGCGCAGCGCGGTTTCGACGGGAATGACGAAGATCTTGCCGTCGCCGATGCGGCCGGTCTGTGCTGCCGCGGCGATCGCCTCGACCACCCGTTCGGCCAGGCCATCCTCGACCACCACCTCCAGCTTCACCTTCGGCAGAAAATCGACGACATATTCGGCGCCGCGATACAGTTCGGTATGGCCTTTCTGGCGACCGAACCCCTTGGCTTCGGTGACGGTGATGCCGCTGACGCCGACTTCGTGCAGCGCCTCCTTCACCTCATCGAGTTTGAAGGGTTTGATGATCGCCTCAATCTTCTTCACGCGTCTTGTCCCCCTTTGGGCTGGCATTCGCTGCTCGTGGTCGAAGCCGGATCAGGTCCGCCTGGTCCGGTCTTGTCCCATGAGTCGTCGCGGTGTCCCGCCATCTTGCACCAATCAAGAGCCGTGCCAATTGGCGAATGGCCGTCTTTTGCGAAGAATTGGCGGCGGCCAAGGCCCCATTGCCTAAGGGGTGAGCAAAGCAGGGATGCCCGTGCCTAAAAAAGCGGCAGTGCGCCGCGCGGATCGCGGCGCGGCCGGTCGCGCGCGGGTGGATGAGCGGGCGAAGGTCGGAAACGGCGCGCCCGCCGGGATGCGTGCGGGCGCGCCGTTCGGGGCGATTCGTCAGCGACCCATCGGCGCCGATGCTTCGGGCAAGTTCGCCTTGGTCCAGCTCGACCGTTCGATGACATAGGCGCGGATCGCCTCGGCATCCTGCGGCGTCAGGACCCGGGCAAAGCTGACCATGCCGCGATCCTTCAGCGCGCCGTCGAGCAGCACCGATTTCCACGTATCGGCGCTGCCGAGCGTCGCCGAAACCCGCAAGTCCGGGGTGAAGCCGTTGCCGATCGCGCTGTCGCCATGGCACACCATGCAATAGCGCCCGAAATGTGCCTTGCCCGCCGCGATCTGGGCGGCGGTGCCGATCGGCGCGGGCGGCGCCCAGGCCAGGGCGGTCGTCGCGGGCGGAGCGGGGAGCTGGACCGCGCCGCCCAGTTTGAGCACGACGAGGCGGGGGATGTTCGGCACCTTGCGCGTCACCCCGCCGGCGACCCCGGCCACCAGCGGAAACGCGCCGCCCTTGCTGGTCATGAACGCCACATATTGGACGCCGCCGACCCGGAAGGTCGACGGGGCGCTGACGATCCCCGACTGCATGTCGAGATCGAGAAGCTGCTTGCCGGTGTCGGCGGTATAGGCCCGGAAACGCCCGGTGCTGGTCCCCTGGAAAACCAGATTGCCGGCGGTGGTCATGGTGCCGCCGTTCCAGGCGGCGGGATAATCGACGCCCCACGCGACCTTGCCGCTGCGCGGATCGAAGGCGACGAGCCGTCCGGTCGTCGCGGCGACCGCGGCGCGGAACGCCGCCTTGTCGTCGGGCAGCAGCGTGCCGGTCAGCGAGGTGCCGACGTTAAAGCCGAGCACCTTCCTTCGGTCGAGCTCGTTCATATCCTCCAGATAGCCCTGGGGTATCTGTTGCGCGGGAATATAGACCAGCCCGGTGGCGGGGTTGTAGCTCATCGGGTGCCAATTATGGGCGCCGAGCGCCCCCGGGATCGCGATGAAGGGCTTGCCGGTCCTGTAGAAGCGCGCGTCCGGATTTTCGATCGGGCGGCCGGTGGCGAGGTCATAGCCCGTTGCCCAGTTGATCCCGTCGACAAAGGGCTTTGCGTCGATCAGCTTGCCGGTCGTGCGGTCGATCGTGAAAAAGAAACCGTTCTTGGGCGCGTGATACAGGACCTTGGTGGGGGTGCCGTTCACCGCCTGTTCGGCCAGGATGATCGGCTGGGTCGCGGTATAGTCCCAGCTTTCGGCCGGGGTTTCCTGATAATGCCATTTATAGGCGCCGGTTTCCGCATCCAGCGCGACGATCGAGGACAGGAACCAGTTGTCGCCCTCGCCGTTCGATCGCAGCCCATGGTTCCACGGGTTGCCGTTTCCGACGCCCAGATAGAGCTGGTCGAGATCCTTGTCATAGACGATCGCGTCCCAGACCGTCCCGCCGCCGCCCGACGTCTTCCACTCGCCCTGGTCGGACCAGGTTGCATTGCCCTTTGACGCGAAAATCTCGTCGCTGGCGGCGTTGTCGGCGCGCTTTTCGGGATTGGGAGCGGTGTAGAAGCGCCATTTCTGCTTGCCGGTGTCGGCGTCATAGGCGGTGACATAGCCGCGCACCCCGAATTCGGCGCCGCCGTTGCCGATCAGCACCATGTCCTTCACCACGCGGGGGGCGCCGGTGATGGTATAGGGGCGCCGCTTGTCGAAGGTCTGCGTCGACCAAAGCTGCTTTCCGGTCTTTCGATCGAGTGCGATCAGGCGTCCGTCCAGCGCCGCGACAAACAGCTTGTCGCCCCACACCGCAACGCCGCGGTTGACGACGTCGCAGCAGGCGTTGACCGCCGTTTCGCCGGGCACCTGGGGATCGAAGGACCAGAGCTGTTTGCCGGTCGCGGCATCCCACGCGCTGACCTTTGACCAGGCGTGGCTGACGTACATCGTGCCATCGACGACCACCGGGGTCGCCTCCTGCCCGCGGGCATCTTCCAGATCGGCGAACCAGGCGATGCCGAGCTTTCCGACATTCGCGTCGTTGATGTCGGTCAGCGGGCTGAACCGCTGTTCGTCATAGCTGAAACCGATGGCGCCCCAATCGTCGCCGCTTCCGCCGGTCCTGAGCAGGGTCTCGCTGGCCTGTTCGGCGGCATCGAGCGATCCTGCGCCCGCCGTGCCTTCGTCCTTCGACGCATTGCACGCCGCCAGAACCAATGTCGCACCGCCCAGCAGCGCTGTCGTAAAGACCCGTTTCGCCATCCCATGCTCTCCCGTTCGCCGTCTTGTGCTTGACGTTCACGTCAAGTCTGCGCGTCTTGGGGAGTGGGTGCAAGGAGGAATTTCCCGGCCGAAACCGCCGGACCTGCCGAACCAGGCAGGGCGATGGATCCGATCGCGGGTGCCGCGCGGTTACTGCCAGGGCGGCGCGTTCAGGCCCTTGGGGCTGGCGGTAAAGATTTCGCAGCCGTCTTCGGTGATCCCGATGCTATGCTCGAACTGTGCCGACAGGCTGCGGTCGCGCGTCACGGCGGTCCAGCCGTCGCTCAGCATTTTTACCGCATATTTGCCGGTGTTGATCATCGGTTCGATGGTGAAGAACATGCCGGGGCGCAGTTCCGGCCCGGTGCCGGGGCGTCCGGCGTGAACGACCTCGGGCGCGTCATGGAACATCTGTCCCAGCCCATGGCCGCAGAAATCGCGCACCACCGAATAGCGGTGGCGCTCGGCGTGGCTCTGGATCGCATGGGCGACGTCGCCCATCCGGTTGCCGGGCTTTGCCTGTTCGATGCCGAGCATCAGGCATTCATAGGTGACATCGACAAGCCGCCTTGCCTTGATCGGCACATCGCCGACCAGATACATGCGGCTGGTGTCGCCGTGCCACCCGTCGACGATGCTGGTGACGTCGATGTTGACGATGTCGCCCTCGCGAACTGGTTTGTCGTCGGGAATGCCGTGGCAGACGACATGGTTGATGCTGGTGCAGCAGCTGTGCGTGAAACCGCGATAGCCCAAGGTCGCCGGAATGCCGCCGCCGTCGAGCATCATCGTGCGGACGAGGTTATCGATCTCCGCCGTGGTCACGCCCGGCTGGACGAAGGGAACGAGCGCGTCGAGGATTTCGGCCGACAGCCGGCCTGCCTTGCGCATCCCGGCAAAGCCCGCTTCGTCATGCAGCTTGATCGTGCCGTCGCGAACGCGAGCGGGGGTCGAGGCTTCGTCGGCGGTTACGGAAACATAGTCGTACATGCGGGTATATATAGTGGAGCGACGGCAAAAACGCCAGCTTGGCGGACGTCGATATAACCTGCGTGCTTTTGGCGTATTTTGCTCAAGCCAGAGCCTCGCACCAGTGACTCTGATTTCCAATGACCGCCAATGAGGTAAGCGATCGGGCAGCATATGCGTCTCTTGAACTACCCGTTTGATAATCGGGAACCAGCGCCTTCGGGCTTGCCCCCACCCGCTATGACTAAGCCAGCAAGCTGGCAAGTCTCGCTGCCCTCCCCCGAAGGGCAGGGCTTGGTTACTCACTCAGCTTTTTAAAAGCCAACTTCCGCCGCGACATGACTTCGCGGGCTACCGTCAATTGATCTTCCAATTCGCCAGCGGCCAAAGCGCGCAAGATGTCGCGGTCTTCGGACATAATGTCCGCGGCCACGCGCATCTTGTCGTCGTGATTGGCCTCTTTGTCCGTTACTCCGCCGTCTTTTCGGCCTTGCTGCCTTTCGCCTTGCCCTTGGCGCCCTTGGGCGGGGCGGGGGTGATTTCGAAGGTCAGCGGGTTGCCGACATGGGCGTCCTCGCCGGTCTTCATCTTCACCTTGACCTCGCCGCCATGGACGAGCTTGCCGAAGAGAAGTTCCTCGGCGAGCGGCTGCTTGATCTTTTCCTGGATCAGGCGGCCCATCGGACGGGCGCCGTACAGCTTGTCATACCCCTTCGACGTCAGCCATTCGCGTGCCCCGTCGTCGAGCTGGATATGGACGTTGCGGTCGGCGAGCTGCAGTTCGAGTTGCAGGATGAACTTGTCGACGACGCGCGCCACCACTTCGGGCGGCAGATAGCCGAAGGGCACGATCGCATCGAGGCGGTTGCGGAATTCGGGGGTGAACATTTTCTTCACCGCCTCTTCCTGCGCATCCTCGCGCGTCGCATTGCCGAAGCCGATCGATTCGCGCGCCATGTCGCTGGCGCCCGCATTGGTCGTCATGATCAGGATGACATTGCGGAAATCGACCGTCTTGCCGTGGTGGTCGGTCAGTCGGCCATTGTCCATCACCTGCAGCAGGATGTTGAACAGGTCGGGATGCGCCTTTTCAATCTCGTCGAGCAGCAGCACGCAATGCGGGTTCTGGTCGATCGCATCGGTCAAAAGACCGCCCTGATCATAGCCGACATAGCCCGGCGGCGCGCCGATCAGCCGGCTGACCGAATGGCGTTCCATATATTCGGACATGTCGAAGCGCTGGAGCGGGATGCCGAGCAGCGCCGCGAGCTGTTTCGCCACCTCGGTCTTGCCGACGCCGGTGGGGCCGCTGAACAGATAATTGCCGATCGGCTTTTCGGGATCGCGCAGCCCGGCGCGGCTGAGCTTGATTGCCGACGCCAGCACCTCGATCGCGGTATTCTGTCCGAAGACCACGCGCTTGAGATCGGTCTCGATCGTTTCGAGTATCTTCTTGTCGTCGCTCGACACCGATTTGGGCGGGATGCGCGCCATCGTCGCGATCACTGCCTCAATTTCCTTCGCGGTGATCGTCTTGCGGCGCTTCGACGGCGGCACGAGCATCTGCATCGCGCCGACCTCGTCGATCACGTCGATCGCCTTGTCGGGCAATTTGCGGTCGTTGATGTAGCGTGCCGAAAGGTCCACCGCCGCGTTGATCGCGTCGGCGGTATATTTGACATTGTGGTGGCTTTCGAAGGCTTCGCGCAGCCCGGCGAGGATTTTCTTCGTATCTTCCAGGCTCGGTTCGATCACGTCGATCTTCTGGAACCGGCGCAGCAGCGCGCGGTCCTTTTCGAAATGATTGCGAAATTCCTTGTAGGTCGTCGACCCGATGCAGCGGATGGCGCCGCCCGACAGCGCGGGTTTGAGGAGGTTCGAGGCGTCCATCGCGCCGCCGCTCGTCGCGCCCGCGCCGATCACCGTATGGATTTCGTCGATGAACAGGATCGCGTGGGGCAGGCCCTCCAGCTCGGTCACGACCTGTTTCAGACGCTCCTCGAAATCGCCGCGATAGCGGGTGCCGGCGAGCAGTGCGCCCATGTCGAGCGAATAGATCACCGCTTCCTTCAGCACCTCGGGCACCTCGCCCTCGACGATCTTGCGCGCCAGGCCTTCGGCGATCGCGGTCTTTCCGACCCCGGGATCGCCGACATAGAGCGGGTTGTTCTTGCTGCGACGGCAGAGGATCTGGATCGTCCGGTCGACCTCTGCCGAGCGGCCGATCAGCGGGTCGACCTTGCCGCCCTTTGCCTTTTCATTGAGGTTGACGGTGAACTGGTCGAGCGCGGTTTCCTTTTTGTTTTTCGCGCCGTCCTTGTCCTTCGCCTCTTCCTTTTCCTCGGGTTCGGCCTGCGCGGCGGGCTTGCCGCCCTTGCCGACGCCGTGGCTGAGATAGGAGACCGCGTCGAGGCGGGTCAGATCCTGCTGCTGGAGGAAATAGACGGCATAGGATTCGCGTTCGGAAAACAAGGCGACAAGGACGTTCGCGCCCGTCACCTCGTCCTTGCCCGACGACTGGACGTGCAGGATCGCGCGCTGGACGACGCGCTGGAAACCGCTGGTCGGCGACGGGTCGCTGTGCCCTTCGACCTTCAGGCTGTCGAGTTCGGTGTCGAGATAGTGGACCACCGCCGCCTGGAGGTCACCCAGGGCAACGCCGCATGCCCGCATCACCTCGGCCGCATGATCATCGTCGATCAGCGCATAGAGAAGATGCTCCAGCGTGGCATATTCATGATGGCGTTCCGACGCGGCCTTCAGCGCGTTGTGCAGGGTCTTTTCGAGGCTTTCCGAAAAGGACGGCATGGTCTTTCTCCTTGCGGGACCCGCCGGGGAGAGGCGGCCCCCTTAGGAACATAAGGTGGCAATGCCGCCGCCTGACCGCAAGGGAAAAGCGGACGGCAATGTGAAATTACAATGACAGCCCTTGTTTTATGGTTAACGCGGCGTTTGGAATTGCCGGGTTTGCGCGGTCAAAATATCGCGGCCTCGGGCGCGCCGGCATCCTCGTCGGATGCGTTGTCCGACGCATTGTCGGACATGGTACGACCGGGACCGGTGCGCTGCATCGAGAAGCGGACCGTTTCGATGCAGCCGCTGGCGCCCTGTGCGGAGGCCTCGACCCGCGCGCTGCGAAGCATGGCGGCCGCCTGCTTCCCGAAATCCTCGGTCGGCTGGGATGCCGCGACCCGGATGTTGCCCACCTCGCCCCACGGCGCGACGTCATAGGTCACAACGGCCCAACCCTCGATCGATCGACGCCGGTAATTTTCGGGATAGCGGCGGGGTGGCGGCACCGCCCATTTGCTTTTGACCGGGCAGGTCGAGGTTGCGGGCCGAAAGCTCTCCTCGTCGGGTTTTTCCGGTGCGGCCAGCGTGGCAGCCGAGCGGTGATAGGGATAGAGGCAACCGGTCCGGGGGCCGGCCGTGAAGCGCGATTCGCCGACGGCGTCCAGCGACGCGGCGTCGAGGGCGCCGTTTCCGGTCGTGTGGACGATGCGCAGCTTTACGGGCTGCCCCTTTGCATCGATGTCGAATCCGACGAGCGACCAGTCCCGCACCCCCGGCGTGGCGGGCAGCTTTTCAAAGTCGGGATAGGCGCGCAGCAACGGGCGCGGCGATGGTCTGTTGCGACAGGTGCCGCCCTCCATCAGCCGTTTCCACCCCTCGGGCGGGAGGCGCGAGCCGGTCGGTGAAATCGTATAGGAGGCAAGATCCGCCGGGGGCGCTTCGGCCAGCGGATGCAGCGTGGGGGCATAGGTGACGTTGCAATCGCTTTGCGCGCGTCCGGCGGGAAAGCGGCTGGTCGCCAGGGCGGGGGCGATATCATCGCCCAGCGGCAGAAAAGCGTCGCCGTTGCGGGCAATCGACACGGGCCGCCCGGCGGCGTCGATCGCGAAGCGATATGGAACCGGGCGCTGGAGGTTGGATCGAGAGGTGAGGCCGTTCAAGGGGCGGCGCAGGGTGCCGCCCGTCACTGGCTGGCCCGCGCACCGCACTTCGCCCGGCATCCAGGTCAGGAGCGCCAAGGCGTGCTGCTGCGCAGCGACGGGGTCGAGCGGGGCGATACGCACTGGCGGCGGCGGTGGCGGCGGCAGCGCGGCCGCGGCCGGTGGGGCCTGCCACGCGACCAGCGGAGACGCACCGATGGCCAGCAGAGATTTGGTCAGATTGCGCAATGATTTTCCCCCATGTCCGTCGAGCCGCTGGCGGCGCGGCTATCCCTTTTTGAACAGCGCCTCTGCATTGGCCTTGTAGCTCGATGCGGCGGCACGATGGGCCTTGACCCGTTCGATTTCGGCCTCGAGAATCGCGATGCGTTCGTTCAGTTCGTCGACCGACAGCGGGTCGAGCGACTGTTTCGTCAGCGCCGCCAGCACATCGTCGCGGCGGCGGGGAAGATCATCCTCCTCTATGGCCAATGGTCCATCCTTCCGTGATGCGGTTTCTTCTATTCCGATTGCTTTTCAGCGCCGTGACTGTTGACCCGTGCCGCCGGGCTGTCAATAAGGCGCCGTAGGGGCGATACAGCGCCCTTGCCATCGTCTTTTCGGGGGGCGGACATCGGACCGGTCCGCCGGTTCGGGCCTTTGTGTCCGGTCGGGGAGGCGAGGGACAAGAGTGGGGGAATTCGACGTGACCAGCGTGCCGAGCAGCATGACCGCCATCGCCATTTCAGGGCCGGGCGGGCCAGAGGTTCTGAAACCCGAAACGCGCCCGGTGCCGCAACCGGGACTGGACGAAGTGCTGATCCGCGTTGCGGCGGCGGGGGTGAACCGTCCCGACGTGTTGCAGCGCATGGGCTATTATCCGCCGCCGCCCGGCGCCTCCGACCTTCCGGGACTGGAGGTGGCGGGAACGGTCGTCGCGGTCGGGCCGGGGGGCGATCCCGAATTGCTGGGACAGGCGGTGTGCGCGCTCGTCGCGGGCGGCGGCTATGCCGAATATTGCGTGGCCCCGGCGGGAAGCTGTCTGCCGGTCCCCGCGGGCTTTTCGATGGAAGAGGCGGCGGCGCTGCCCGAAACGGTCTTTACCGTCTGGCACAATCTGTTCGAACGCGGCTGGGTCGGCGACGGGGAAACCGTGCTGGTCCATGGCGGGACGAGCGGCATTGGCACCACCGCGATCGGCCTGTGCCGACTGTTCGGAATCCGCATCATCGTCACCTGTGGCAGCGCCGACAAATGCGCGGCGGCCATCGCGCTGGGCGCCGACCATGCCATCGACTATTCGGCCGAGGATTATGTCGAGGCGGTCAAGACCTTTACCGGCGGTGCCGGGGTGAATGTCGTTCTGGACATGGTCGGCGGCGATTATGTGCCGCGCAACCTGGCGTGCCTTGCCGACGATGGACGCCACGTCTCGATCGCCTTCCAGCGCGGGATGCAGGCGGAAATCAATATCGCCGACCTGATGCGCCGCCGTCTGACGATGACCGGATCGACGCTGCGGGCCCGCGATGCCGGTTTCAAGGCCTTGCTGGCCGACGAGATTCACAAGATGCTGTGGCCGCGCCTTGCGGCGGGGGCGTGGAAGCCCGCGATGGACCAGAGCTTTGCGCTGGCCGATGCCGCCGAAGCCCATGCGCGGATGCAGGCGGGCGCGCATGTCGGAAAGATCGTGCTGCGCATCTGACGATCGGCGGCGCGCGACGCGCCGCCGTATCGGGAGGGCGCCGCCCCCCTATTCGTCGTAATTGGCGATGTTGGTGAAGGCCGCCCAGGCGCTGGGGTGCACCCAGCCCACCTTCCACCCCGCGATGGCGCTGCCGTCCGCGCGCTTGCCGCTGCGCACCGCGCGCATCCCCTGTTGCAGCGCCTGCGCACGCGACAGGTCCGGATTATTCTGGCGCGCCAGCAGGGTTTCGACCGTCAGCACGGCGGTCGCCTCGTCCGAGACGCGCCAGTGGCTGGCGAGCAGCGCCCCCGCGCCGGCATATAGAAAGCCGCGTGCGAGGGCCGACAGGCTGTCGCCGCCGCCCGACCCTTCGGCCGACGCCGTGTTGCAGGCCGACAGGATCACCCAGTCGGCCGACAGCGACAATCGCGCCGCCTCGGTCGCGGTCAGCAGTCCGTCGTCCATGTCGCTCGGCTCGGTGGGCGGGGTCAGCACCAGGCCGGGTTCGCTGAGGCCGAGCGCCGGGTCGGGGAGAAGGCCGTGGGTCGCGATGGCGATGATGTTGCTGGTCGCCAGCGCCGGGTCGCCGCGCAGTGCGGCCTCGGTCGCACGGGCGTCGAGCGTCAGCGCCGACGGGCGTACCCCGAACAGTTCGGCCATGGCTGCCAGTTCGACCTTGGTGCCGGGCAGCGGCGCAAGCTGGCGCAGTGCGTCGGGATCGGCCAGCGGCGATCCGGTCGCCGATACCGCGTCGAAAACCCCGACGCCAACGGCCGCGCGCGATCCGGCGCTGCCGCCGAGCAGCACCGGCGCGCCATAGCCGCGAAAGCTGCGGTCGCCCTTTCGGTCACGGGCCGGGCGGGCGAGGGTCAGGGCCGCCACCGAGGGCAGGCTGGTAAAGGCATAGCGATCCGCCAGCCACCCGGCGCGGGCCAGAACGTCGGGGTCCGCGGGGTCGGCGCCATCGGGCACGGCCGAGGTCGAGAGCATCGCCAGCGGCAGGTCGCCGAGCTTGCCCGAGCTGGTGACGTAAAGCCGCCGGGTGTCGCGCAGCAGCGGTTCGATCGGCTCGATGACCGTCCGGTACAGCGCATGGGCGGTCGCGAGGTCGAAACGGCGGTGCCCCTCCATCTCGCGATCGGTCATCGGCAGGGCGTCGAGTTCGGTCTTTCGCGCTTCGGAGCAGGTGGCGTAATCGACATCGCAGCGAAGGTCGGCAATCTGTTTCAGCAGTCCGCCGAGTTCGCGTCCCGGGCGGCTCCAGCCCACCGCGGTCGGGGTGACGACGAACAGGTGAAAGGTGTTGGCGGCCTCTGTCATCAGCAACAGGGCCTCGCCGGGTTTCAGCGCCGCCTGCGTTTCGGCAAGGCTGATCGGGCGCGGCGATACCAGTTCGCGGTACGACGGATATTTGCGGTCGATGCGTGCCCCGACGTCGGCGAGCTCGGCCCGCACCGTTTCGAGTTCTGCGCGCAGCCGGGCGGCTTCGACCGAATTGCGGTTGCCGAGCGCGGCGAGCAGATTCTTGTCGAGCAGATTGGCGCGCGCCGCCAGATCCTGTTCCTGTCGTACCGCTTCGGCCATTTCGGGCGTCTTGGCGGCAGCGCGGGCCGCCGATTGCAGGACGGCGCGGCCGGCGGCGGAGCTGATCGCATCTTGCGCCGCCAGAAAGGCGCGGCCTTGCAGCGCGGACTGCCCCGCCGCATCGGGCGTCTTGTCCATCAGCGCAAAGGCGGCGTTCATATAGGTGGTGAATATGTTGCGGTCCGGGTCCAGCTGTTGCCGGTCGAGCGCCGACAATGTCACGGCATCGCCCCCCGCCGCGGCCTGGTCATTCAGTCGGCGCAGCGCCGCGACGGCCTTTGCCGCGGCCTGTTCGGCCTCCTGTGCGCGGTCCTGCCGAACGAGGTTCGACGCCAGGCCGTTATAGGCACGGGCGGTATCGATATGATGGTCGCCCAGACTGCGCTGAAGAATGGCCAGCGACTGTCGGTAATAGGGCTCGGCCGCCTTGTCGCCGCCGCCCTCGCCGGGGCGCAGCGTCAGGGCGGCCGCGACATTGTTATAGGAAACCGCCGTCAACGGATGGTCCTCGCCCAGCAGGCGTTGGCGGATTTCCAGCGCCTTGGCCGCCATCTCCGCCTCTTCGGCGTGGCGGCCGAGGCCCCCCAGCACCGTTCCCAGGCTGGCATAGGCCCAGGCCGTGTCGGGATTGTCCTCGCCCAACCTGGCGCGCAGGATCTCGAGGGCCTGACGCATCAGCGTCGCCGCGCTTTCCGATTGTCCCGCGTCGCGCAGATTATAGGCAAAGTTGATCATCGTCGTCGCATAGGAGGGGTGATCGGTGCCCAGCACATCCTTTTGAATGTCGAGCGCGCGCCGATACATTGGTTCGGCCTCGGCAAAGCGGCCCTGCTCGTTCAGATTATGGGCGACATTGGCATAAAGCGTCCCGGTGCGTTCGTTGCTTTCGCCCATCGCACCGCGCGCGGAATCGAGCGCCTTGCGCAGCAAGGGTTCGCGCATGGCGGGCGGATGTCCCTGTTTTTCCATGCTGAGGGCGAGATTGTTATAGGCCTCACCGGTCAGCGGATGCCGGTCCCCGAGCAGGCGAAGCCGTATGTCCAGCGCCTTGCGAAAGGCGGCGTCGGCCTCTGCGAACCGGCCCAGGTTTGACAGGCTGTGCCCGACGACGGTCAGGCCCAGCGCGGTTTCGGCGCTGTCCTCGCCCTTTACCTTGCGCCAGATATCCAGCGCCTTTCGGGCTTCGGTTTCGGCATCGGCCAGGCGGCCCATGTCGCCGAAATTCACCGCGCTGTTATAGTGACCGAGCGCGACGTTGTGACTGTCCGGTCCCGCAAGCGCCGTATCGATGGCGAGGGCGCGTTCCAGCATCGGTGCCGCCTCGTCATAACGGCCAAGGCCGCGCAGGACGACGGCGAGATTGCCGTAGCTGGAGGCCGTTTCCTTGTGATTTTCGCCATATAGCGTGCGATTGGCTTCGAGCGCCTTGCGATAGAGTGTCTCGGCCTCGCGATGCCGGCTCGCTTCGGTCAATGCGGCGGCCAGATTGCTGGTCGCAATGATCGTTTTGGGATCGCGTTCGCCGCGCTTGGCGGTGCGCACGGCCAATATGTTCCGTCGCAGCGGGATGGCGTCGGCGGCGCGGCCCTGTTTGATATAGTTGGACGACAGAAAGCCATAGGCGGTCAGTGTCTCGTCTTCCTCTGCGCCGAGGCCCGCCTTGTTCGCCTCGACCAGGCGGAGCCAATATCCTTCGGCTTCCTCCAGGCGGTGTTGCGCCTCGAGGCTGCCCGCGAGCAGGCGGTAGCCGAGACCGGTGATCGGGCTGTCCGCGCCGTAACGCTTGGTCGCTTCGGCGATCCAGCGGCGGTAAACGGCTTCGGCCTCCGAAATTTTTCCTGCCTTCTCATGCTCCATCCCCTTCTCGATCAGGTCGAGCATCTTCTGCTGGTCGGCGTCGAGCTCGCTCGGCGGCGGGGTCTGCGCGAAGGCGACCGGGATGGCGGCAAGCAGCGGCGCCGCGCAGGCGATGGCAAGGAAATGGTGTCGGCGGCTCGGCATTGTTCGTTCCCCATGTGGTGCGCCAACATATGAACTATGCTGGAAAATTGTCACCCGCGCGGCGCCTTTGCGAGCGTAGGGGTACATCAGTGCCATAGGGCGTCGCGGCGCAAACGGGATGTGATTTCGGTCACGCCGCCGCCCGGGTCGCAGTGGCGGCGTTCGGATCGCCGGATGGTTGACAAAATGGCGGGGGGGCATAACCGCAGCGGCGCGGGCCGATGGAGGCTCGCGTCCGGAGGTGATCGTGACCAAGCGTGCGTTGTTTCTCGAGGATCTGGAGGTCGGCCAGACATGGACCGGCGGCCCGATCGAGATGAGCGAGGACGACATCATCCGTTTCGCGCGCGAATTCGATCCCCAGCCGATGCATGTCGATCCTGTCGCGGCGGCGAGCGGCCGTTTCGGCGGCCTGATTGCCAGCGGCTGGCATGTCGCAGCGGCCGTGATGCGCGAATTCGTCGATTCGGCGCCGTTCGGCGACACGCCGCTGCTCGGGCTCAAGGTCGATGATCTGCAATGGCGCCATGCCGTGCGCCCCGGCGACCGGTTGTCCGTCAAGCGCGAAATCGTCGATCTTCGCCGATCGGAAAGCAAGCCCGATCGCGGTGTGCTGACCATGCGGATGACGATCACCAATCAGGATGGCGACGTCGCCATGTCCTTTGTGAACCTGATCCAGATTCCGGCGCGCGGCGGCGCGCTGTAGCGCCGCGGGCGGCCCGCGCGCCGCAAAAGCAGGCCGCGCGTGGCTTTGTGCCGGCGGTCGGCGATGCCGTCATCGAAGCCGCCCGTCGCGGCCTGTGCGAGGGTCGCCATGGCGCCCCCTCGCGGCGGCGTCCCCGCGGCGGATGGCCGCGCGCTTGCGCGGGATGGAATTAAGGGCTACACCGCCGCCAAATGGCCGCCCCGCGAGGGGCGGCCCTTATTATTTCCGCTGTGGAGAAATAGTGTCATGGCCCTTGCCAATCCGACCCCGTTGATGCCGCATGCGACCGCCGCGTGGCTGGTCGACAACACCGGCCTCACCTTTACCCAGATCGCCGAATATTGCGGTATCCACGTCCTCGAGGTTCAGGCGATCGCCGATGAAACCGCGGCGACGAAATATACCGGCCGCGACCCCGTTCGTGCGCACGAACTGTCGGTCGAGGAAATCGAAAAGGGTCAGAAGGACCCGAATTACAAGATCAAGATGAGCGTCCAGGCGCAGGACACGATCCGCCGCACCCGCGGCCCGCGCTACACGCCGGTCAGCAAGCGCCAGGACAAGCCCGATGGCATTGCCTGGATCCTCAAGAATCATCCCGAAGTGTCCGACGGTGCGATCAGCAAGCTGATCGGCACGACGCGCAACACGATCAACGCGATTCGCGAGCGCAGCCACTGGAACAGCGCGAACATCGTCGCGAAAGACCCGGTGACGCTGGGCCTGTGTTCGCAGCGCGAGCTGGATGCGCTGGTATCCAAGGCGGCCAAGAAGGCCGGGATCAAGGCACCCGAGGACAGCCGGCTCGAAGGCGACCGCGAAGCGTTGCTCGAAGAATTGCGGGCCGAACGCATCGCGGCGGCCGAAGCGCGCGCCGCCGAGGAAGCCGAAACCGACGGCGACGCCTGACGCATGGCGGGGGCGGGCGACGAGGACAATATCCCGGCGGCCAGCGGTTCGCCGGATGCCTCGCTGACCCAGGATGACAGCTTTACCGCGACCAGCCATGCCGGGCTGACCTATCCGTGGGGCGACGCCGCCCCCGGAACCGGCGAAACGATCCGGATCGCCGACGGCATCAGCTGGGCGCGTATCCCGATGCCGGGATCGCTCGGCCATATCAACAGCTGGCTGCTCGACGATGGGGCGGTCGGCGATGCCGACGGCGTCGCGGTCGTCGATACGGGCATCTGCCTGACCATGTGTTCGGACGCCTGGAAGGCGCTCTATGCCGGGGCGCTTGCCGGTCGGCGCATCACGCGCGTCATCGGAACCCATCTGCACCCCGACCACATCGGTCTTGCCGGCTGGATCGCCAAGAAACAGGGCGTGAAGCTGTGGATGACGCGCGGCGAAATGCTGACCGCCCGGGCGATCGTCGCCGATTCGAGCGACATCGCGCCCGATGAAGTGCTGATCCAATCGCGCGCCGCAGGATGGAGCGAGGAAGCGATCGAGGCGCAGCGCGCGCGCGGATGGAATATGTTCCAGCGCATGATTTTTCCTCTGCCGCGCAGCTATGTCCGGATCAAGGACGGCGACCGGATCGACATGGGCGCGTATCAGTGGCGGGTCGTGACCGGTGCCGGGCACAGCCCCGAACATGCCTGTCTGTGGAACGAGAAAGAGGGGGTGCTGGTTTCCGGCGATCAGGTGCTGCCGCGCATCAGTTCGAACGTATCGGTCAACATCACCGAACCCGATGCCGATCCGCTGGGCGAATGGCTGGCATCGATCGACAAGCTGCTGGCCGTGATTCCGGGGGATGTCATCACCTGCCCGGCGCATGGCGATCCGTTTCGCGGCCTGCATGTCCGCCTGATCGCGCTGCGCGACGAGCATCGGATGCGGCTCTACAAGCTGGCGGAAGCGATCGCCGAACAGCCGCTGCGGGCCGTGGACACTTTTCCGATGCTGTTCAACCGCCCGATCGGCGAGCATAATCAGGGGCTGGCGACCGGCGAGGCGCTGGCGCATCTGAAGCGCCTGGAGGTCGAGGGACGAGTCCGCCGCGAAGAGGTGGACGGCGTCTGGTGGTATCACGGCATCGCCTGAGCCGACGCCTGGATGCTCGGGTCAGGGCGCGCTCGGCCAGGGGGCGTTCGGGTCAGATTTTCTCGTTCGGGAAAAAGCGCGCGACGACATCGCTGGCCAGCCGCGACGGACGCAGCGTTTCGGCATCGACGCAGCACCAGCTCGACTTGACCTCGGCGAGCACATCCTCGCCCCGCTTGATCACCGTTTCATAAAAGGCGCGCGCGCCCTGGACCTTTTCCAGAATGACCGTCGCGATGACCTGATCGTCCAGAAAGGCCGGGCGGCGATAGGTGATCTCGTGCTTCAACGCGACCCACAGATGGCGTGCGACCGCCTCGGGCGGGGCGATATGGCGCCAATGCGCCAGCACCGCTTCCTGTACCCAGCTCAGATAATGGGCATTGTTGACATGGCCCATGAAATCGATCGCTTCGGGACCGACGGTGATATCATGGTCGTGGGGCAGGGCGGTGGCGCTCATGGAACTGACGTTAATGTCAACAACTCGTGTCGAAAAGGTGAAAAGGCGATAAATTGCGGGCGTAATGCGATTATCCGGGCTGTCTGGCCATTCGGGCTGAGGGAGCGGCGCGGCATTCGCGGGCGTCAGCCGCGCCCGCGATAGGGCGCGACCCCCTGATCGGGCAGCCACAGCCCCTCGGGCGGGGCGCCGCTTTGCCAGAAGACGTCGATCGGGATCCCGCCGCGCGGATACCAATAGCCGCCGATGCGCAGCCAGCGCGGCTGCATCTCGTCGAACAGGCGGCGGCCGATGCCGACCGTGCAATCTTCGTGAAAGCCCGCATGGTTGCGGAACGATCCCAGGAAGAGTTTCAGCGCCTTTGATTCGACGATCGTGTCGCCGGGGGCATAGTCGATCACTAGATGGGCGAAATCGGGCTGGCCGGTGACGGGACAGAGCGAGGTGAATTCGGGCGCGGCAAAGCGCACCAGATATAATTCGCCGGCGCGCGGATTCGGCACATAGTCGAGAATCGCCGCATCGGGCGAGGCGGGCAGGTCGCTGGATCGGCCCAGATGCATGGGCGCCAGCGGGGGACGGCTGGAATCAGTCATGGAAACCGTCTAGTGCCCGGCGCGGGCAATGTCATCCGCCACAAGGCGGAGGCAGGTTTTCGCGCACCGTCGACGGTGCGATGGCAAAGACGAAATTCGGGATCGCGAACGGACAATGACGGACGCAAGGGACGGCAAGGTGTGGAAATGGGCATCGTCGCAGGCAGTGCTGGCGGCGTTCGCGCTGGCGGCGGCGGCTCCCGCGGCGGCAGGACAGGAAGCGAACCCGACGCCCACGCCGAGCCCCGCGCCGGCGCCCTCGACCGCGCCGCCGTCGGGACGGACCAGCGATTTCCGCTTGCCCCCGGCCGGCGATGGCCGCACCTCTGGCGTTCAGGGGCCGACGGACAATGGCTTGCCCCCGCTCGCCCCCGGCGAACGGCGCGGCTTGCCGGAACCGGTCCCGGCGCCTGCTCCGACGCCCACGCCGACTCCGCGTCCAGCCGCGCCGCGGGTCGCGCCAACCCAACCCGCGCCCGCGCCCGCCGTGCGTGCGCCGCGCGCCGCCCCGACCCCGGCGCCTGCACCCGCCCCGACCCCTGCCTCGCCGCCTGTCGATGACAGCGCCGCGGCGGTGACGTCGGGGCCGCTCGCCCCCGAGTCCGCGCCTTTGCCCGCGCCGGCCCCCACGCTTCCCGAGCCGCTCGATTCGTCGCCGCAAACGGGCCTCGACGCGCCCGCCGCCGCGCCCGCCGGGGACGATGGCGCGCCGCCGCTGTGGGCCTGGCTTCTGGCTGGTGTCGCGGCCCTGGGCGCCGGGGTCTGGTACTGGCGCCGCCGCCCGGCCCCCGCCACAGGCCGATCGGTCGAGGCGTCGGTCCCTGCCGCGCCGCCGCAACCCGCGCCGCGCCCGGCGTCAAAGCCGGCGGTGCCGACGGCGCCGCAATCGGCCGCTCCGCCCACCCCGACCGCGCCGGTTCCGCGTGCGCCCAAGCCCGCGCCCGCCGCACCTCCGTCCGCCGGTTCGCCCTATGTGACCACCACATTGGTCAATCGCCCGGTGGACGAACAGCGGGCCCGGGTCGCGATGGCGCTCGACGTGCGGTCGATTCGTATCGAGGCCGATCATGTCGCGGTCGGGCTGGTGCTGACCGTCACCAACGAAGGGCCGGTCGCCGCGACGGGGCTGATGGTCCGGGTGGCGCTGGGGCAGGGGTCGGCGATGCCCGAACCGGTGCTGGCGCGCTTCTTTGACGGGGCGGGCGGCAGCGTGCTGCGCGACGATATCCTGCTGGCGCCCGGCGCGGCGGAAAAAATATCCTCGGACGTCAGCCTGCCGCGCAGCGCGATCGAGCCGCTCATGATCGGCGACAAGCCGATGCTGATCCCGGTGCTTGCGTTCGACGTAACCTATCATTGGGAAGGGCCCGGCGAAGCCTTTGGCCAGGTCGCCGACAGCTTTGTCCTTGGCCGTGCACCGATCGCGGGGGACAAGCTGGCTCCGCTGCCCCTCGACCGACTGGCCCATGCCGTCGATCGTCCCGGCGCCCGCGCCACCGCCATGCGCCGGAATCAGTGAGATAAACCGGCAGGCGCCCGCTTTTCTGTTGCGGCGCAGCATGGGCTGGGGCACATCTCTCCCGTGCTTGAAAAAGCGCACGGCGGGGCATAGGCTGACAATCTTCCCCGGAAAGAAAAGAGCCACAGCAGGATGGCCGGCGGAAGGACAGGAAGGTCAATTTCGCCATACGGCCGCAACAGGAGCATGACATGGACGCCTTGGTCTCAACCGACTGGCTGGAACGCGAACTGGGGGCATCGGACCTGCGGGTCGTCGATGCGACGAAATTCATGAGCGGGACCGATCGCGATGCCCGCGCGGAGTATGAGGCGGGCCACATCCCCGGCGCGGTGTTCATGGACCTTGCCGAGCTGACCGATTCGAGCAGCGATGTTGAAAATATGGCGCCGCCGGCGGAAAAATTCGCCAGCCGGATGCAGTCGCTGGGCCTTGGCGACGGCAGCCGCATCGTCATCTATGACGACAGCCCGCTGAAAAGCGCGGCGCGCGGCTGGTGGTTGCTGAAGCTGTTCGGCGCCCATGATGTCGCGCTGCTCGACGGCGGCCTCGCGAAGTGGAAGTCCGAGGGGCGTCCGCTCGAAATGGGCAAGCAGACGCTGCGCCACCGTCACTTCACGGTCTGGCGCGACGCCAAGGCCGTGCGGACCAAGGAACAGATGCTGGCGAATGTCGACAGCAGCGCCGAACAGGTCGTCGATGCCCGCCCCGCCGCGCGCTTCACCGGCGAAGAACGCGACCCGCGCCCCGGCATGGCACCGGGGCATATCCCGGGATCGCGCAGCCTGCCGCACGGCGCGCTGTTCAACGCCGATGGCACCTGGAAACAGGGCGACGAGTTGAAGGCGGCCTTTGACGCCGCGGGGATCGACCTCGACAAGCCGCTTGTCGCGACCTGCGGCAGCGGGATGACCGCCACCGTCGTCGCCTTTGGCGCGCATCTGCTCGGCAAGGACGATGTCGCCGTGTATGACGGCAGCTGGACCGAATGGAGCGCCGATCCGGCGACGCCCAAGGCAACCGGTGCGGCCTGACGCGCCCAGTGACAGGACCAGTTGATAGCAAGAAAGCGGATCGTCGTCCCGCCACGCAGTTGGTGCAGGGCGGGCGGCGACCCGAATGGACGGGCGACCCGCGCCTTGGCGGCGGGGTCGTAAACCCGCCGATCTGGCGGGCTTCGACCATCGTTTATGACAATGTCGCCGACCTGAAGGCGCGGGGACATGCCACCCATGACCGCCTCTTTTACGGGCGCCGCGGCACGCCGACGGTGTGGGCGCTCGCCGATGCGCTGACGCAGCTTGAGCCCGGCGCGGAAGGAAGCCTGCTTTATCCATCGGGCGTTGCCGCGATTTCGGCGGGGCTGCTCGCGCTGCTCGCTCCCGGCGATCATCTGTTGATGGTCGACAGCACCTATGAACCGACGCGGGCGTTCTGCGATGGGATGCTCGCGCGTTATGGCGTGCGCACAAGCTATTACGACCCGCGCATCGGCGCCGGAATCGCCGATCTGATCACCCCCGAAACACGCCTGATCTTCCTCGAATCGCCAGGCAGCCTGACCTTTGAGGTACAGGATGTGCCGGCGATCACCGCCATTGCCCGGGACCGCGGCGTGGTGACGATGCTCGACAACACCTGGGCGACGCCCTTGCTGTTTCCGGCGCTGGCACACGGCGTCGACGTCACGATGATGAGCCTGACCAAATATGTCGGCGGCCATTCGGACGCGATGATGGGATCGCTAACCGCAACGCCGGCGCTGTGGCCGCGGTTGCGCCATGCGGCCTATCAACTGGGGCAGGCGGTTTCGCCCGATGAATGCGCGCTGATGCTGCGCGGATTGCGGACCCTCGACGTAAGGATGCAGCGCCATGGCGAGAATGGACTCGCGGTTGCGCGCTGGCTTGCGGGCCGCGCCGATGTCGGCCGCGTCCTGCATCCCGCGCTGCCGGGCGATCCCGGCCACGCGCTGTGGTCGCGCGATTTCGGCGGCACCAGCGGCCTGTTCGCCTTCACGCTGAAGGGCGTCGACGATGCCGCGCGGACCCGCTTTGTCGATGCGCTTTCGCAATTCGGCCTGGGGTATAGCTGGGGCGGTTTCGAAAGCCTGGTCGTGCCGTGCGATCCGGCATCGCTGCGTACCGCCACGACATGGGACGATCCCGATCCGTTGATTCGCCTGTCGATCGGACTGGAGGATCCCGCCGACCTGATCGCCGATCTTGAAGGCGGTTTTGCCGCGATGGTGTCCGACTGATGGACGCGCTGCTCGTCAGATTGGGCTTCCCGCGGATCGCGGAGGCCCAACTGACCGAGCTGGCGATCGCCGCCGCGATCATTCTGGCGGCGCTGTTCGGCGGCTGGCTGGCGCGCCGGACGCTTGGGACGCGCGGCGCGGACTGGCTGCACGGCCGCGACCTGAACGCACCGGGGCCGCTGACGGAGAAAATTCCGGCCCTGCTGGGCTGGGGCATCACGCTGCTGGTCGCGGCGGTGGGGTGGAGCATCTGGCCCTGGGATCCCTATGCGTCGCTTCTGCTCGGCCTGTTGCTCGGCGTCGCGGCCGGGGCGGCGGCGCGCAACCTTATGCTGGGGGTCGGGCTGGGGGCACTGCCCGCCTGGCTGATCGCCATTCTTGCCTTTGGGGCGTCCCTGTCGCACGCGGTCGGCGGACTTTCCAGCCTTCAGACACGGCTCGATTCCATCGGCTTCACGGCGGGACGGATGCATGTTTCGTTGCTGACGCTGATCAATATCGCCCTGACCGTGCTGGTGCTGTTCCTGCTGGTCCGGGTGGGCAACCGCATCGTGCGGCGCGTCGTGCGCGGCGGCGGTGGGCGCGATCTCGACCCGACGCAGCAATTGCTGGTCGAAAAGATCGCCGGGGTGGCGATCGTCGTCGCCGCCTTTTTCGTCGGCATCGACCTGCTGGGCATCGACCTGACCGCCTTTGCAGTCTTTTCGGGCGCGCTGGGGCTTGCGGTCGGATTCGGCCTGCAGAAAACCTTTGGGAATCTGATCGCCGGAATCATCCTGCTGATGGATCGTTCGATCAAGCCCGGCGACGTCATCGTCGTTGCCGATGCGGTCGGCCGCGTGAACAAGATCGGGGTGCGCGCGGTGTCGGTGATCACCCGCGACGGCAAGGAACATCTGGTTCCCAACGAACTGCTGATGACCGAGCGGGTCGAAAACTGGAGCTATTCGAGCCGCGAGGTACGGGTACGGCTTGCGGTCGGGGTCAGCTATGACGCCGATCTGCGCGAAGCCCAGCGCCTCATGCTGGAAGCCGCGACCGAGGCGCCGCGCGTTCTGAAAGAACCCGGGCCGGTTTGCTGGATCACCGGCTTTGGCGACAGCAGCGTCGATCATGAACTGCGGTTCTGGATATCCGACCCCGAAGGCGGGCTCGGCAATATTCAGGGCGACGTTTATCTGCGCATCTGGGACAAGTTCAAGGAGGCGGGGATCGAAATCCCCTATCCCCAGCGCGACGTTCATATCCGGACCATGCCGCCGGCCGCGCCTGCGAAAACGCCCGCCCCGGCAAAGCCGAAGCGGGCGTCTGGAAAAACGGACTGACCGCGAGGTCGCCGGGCGTCAGAAGCCGACCTGTTTGGCGCGTTCGATGCCGGACAGGATGATCGCCTTTGCCTCGTCGACATCGCCCCAGCCGTCGAGCCTGGCCCATTTTCCGGGTTCCAGATCCTTGTAGTGGGTGAAGAAATGCTCGATCTGCTGGAGCACGATCGGCGGCATGTCCTTATAGCTCACGACATCCTTGTAATAAGGGAAGGTGGTGTTGACCGGAACGCAGAGCAGCTTTTCGTCGCCGCCGCCGTCATCGACCATCTTGAGCACACCGACCGGACGGCACTTCACCACCGCACCCGCAACGACGGGCGAGCGCGCGACGACGAGCGCGTCGAGCGGGTCGCCATCGTCGCCCAGCGTGTGCGGGATAAAGCCGTAATTGGCGGGATAGCGCATCGGCGTGTGCAGGAAGCGGTCGACGAACAGGGCTCCCGACGCCTTGTCGAATTCATATTTCACCGGTTCGCCGCCGATCGGGACTTCGATCAGCACGTTCAGGCTGTCCGGCGGACTGTCGCCGGCAGGGATCAGGTCGATGCGCATGGGAGAGTTTCCTTGATTCGCGTTTCTATAGGGGACGGCGCGGCGCCAATAGCCGATCGAACAGGTCGGGACCACTCCCGACTTTCTCGAGGTGCGGCCAGCGAAGGCCGCCGTGATAGTCGATTTCCACCTGGCGATAGCGGCCGTCGCGTTCGACCAGCAGGCGTACCGGCGTCTTGCCGTCGGCCGCCGCCCGGATCGCCGCCTCGATACGCTCGCGCGTGTAGCTCATGCCGTCGACCGCCAATATCTTGGTTCCGTTGACGATATCGGCGCGAAAGGCCGGTCCGTCCCACAGGATGCTGCCCGCCACGCCGCTCTTGTCGATCACCAGGCCCAGCGAATGCGTCAGATTGGCATTCTTGGATTCGGCCATGCTTTCGCGGTCCGACAAATTGGGGGTGTCGCGCCAGACGAGGCGATAGCCCGCAGCCTCGATCCCCGCCGTCGGCGCGGGGCGGCCCGCCGTCTGCATCCGGGCGCGCAGGAAGCTGGCCCAGTCATGGGGGTGGACGGCGTTCAGCGCCGCGACGACATCGTCGAATTCATATCCCACCTGGCCCCAGTCGCCCTCGCGCCCGCCGAAGAAGCTGCGCGCGAAATCGTCGAGCGACTTGCGGTTGCCGGTCGCATTGCGGATCAGCATGTCCGCTTCCAGCCACACCAGCGACCCTTCATTGTAATAATCCTCGGTCCGCGTCGCGCTGGGGAAGGGGCGCGGCTTGCGCGCGGCGATGATCGGGTCGAGCGTCGTATCCTCGACCGACCGCCAGGCGCGGCCCGGCTGGATGCTGTAATTGGCGGCATTGCTGGCCCATTCGCCAAGCACCAGTTCCTTTGACTGGAGACCCGACCGGGCGCCGAGCACCAGATCCCAAAAGCTCGTCTGGCCTTCATAGACCCACAGCAGATTGTCCTGCATCGGGGTGCGGTAATCGGGCGTCCACAATTTGGCCGGGCGGCGGTACTTGCCGTTCCAGCTATGCACCAGTTCGTGCGGCAACAGGCCGCGATTGGCGCCATGGTCGCTCCATTTGGTGAAATAGTCGGGCTTGCGGCTGTTCTCGCTCGACCGGTGATGCTCCAGCCCGATGCCGCCCATCTCCTCGGTCAGCGCGAGCAGAAATTCATAGCGGTCGAAATGGCGCACCCCGAACAGCGCCACCGCTTCCGACACCAGCGCCGCGTGGCGGGCGATATGATCGGGGCTGGCGTCGAGATATTGCGCCTCGTCGGCGACGACGTTCAGCGTCACATTCTGTCCAAGGTCCCACTTGCGGAAATGGGCGCCCGCGAACATCGGGCTGTCGACCAGCACTTCATAATTGGTCGGCGCATAGCTGTAGCGATTGCCGGCGACCTTCAGACCGTCGAGCGCCGCCGCCCCGGTCCATCCCTGGGGCAGCGTCACGTCGAGCTGTACCGGGATGTTGCGGGTGAAATATCCGGCGGGGTAAAAACTGACCTGTTCCCATTGCAGGTTCATCATCGCCGGGGTGACGACGACGCGCCCCTCGGTGCTGCGAATCGGCGACAGGAATTCGAACGACAGGTCGATGCTTTTGGTGCCCGCCGGAACGTCGATGTCAAAGGCATAGACGTCGGTGGGCTGGCGCGTCCAGGCCAGCGGCTTGCCGTTCGCGCTGGGCCGAAAGCCCGCGATGCCTGAAATGGCGCCGCGCGGCGCATGTTTGCCGGGCAGCCATTCGGGATAGAGCAGGGTCAGCTTTCCGCCGCGCGTGACGGGGATCGTCTGGCGGACGCGAAAGACGCCGCGCGCCACATCGGTCGCATCGACCCTGAGCTGCATCGTGCCCGGATAGGGCTTGTCGGCGGGAAGCGGTACGACATGCGGCTGGACCACCGGTTGCGGACGGCTGTTCGCATCCTGGGCCCAGGCGGCAGGCAGTGCGGCGGGAAGAAAGGCGATGGGGGCGGCCAGCGCGGCCAGCGCGACAAACGGTGCGTTTTTCATGGCGGGCGTCTTTGCCGCGAAAACGCCGCGAGGTCTAGTGGAGGCGCCGCATGCGTGCTTTGCCTTTCGCCGAAAAACCATTAGACGCGCCGCCTATGAGCAAGGACAAGAACGCCCGGATACCGACCCCGCAACCCGTACGCGGCACCCAGGACATGCTCGGCGATTTTGCCGATCGCTTCGCGCATGTGGTCGCGACCTTCGAACGGGTGCGCCGCCTTTATGGATTCAAGCGCGTCGAAGTGCCGGTGATCGAGCCGACCGCCGTGTTCGCGCGCAGCCTGGGCGAGACGACCGACGTGGTGTCGAAGGAAATGTATTCGTTCGAGGACCGGGGCGGCGAATCGATCACCCTGCGCCCCGAATTCACCGCCGGCATCGCGCGCGCCTATGTCACGGGTGGCTGGCAGCAGTTCGCGCCGCTGAAGGTCGCGACGCATGGGCCGCTGTTCCGTTACGAACGCCCGCAGAAGGGGCGTTATCGCCAGTTCCATCAGCTCGACGCCGAAGTGCTGGGCAGCGACAGCCCGCTCGCCGATACCGAACTGCTGGTTTTCGCCGATCAGCTGCTCAAGGAATTGGGGATCAGCGAAGGCGTGACCTTGACGCTCAACACGCTCGGCGATGCGGAAAGCCGCGACGCCTGGCGCGCCGCGCTGGTCGATCATTTCGAAGCGCATCGCGGCGACCTGTCGGAAGACAGCCTGGCGCGGCTCGACAAGAATCCGCTGCGCATCCTCGACAGCAAGGATCCGCGCGACCGGCCGATCGCCGACAGCGCGCCCGACATCGACGCCTTTCTGACCGGCGAGGCGCAGGATTTCTTTGGCGCCGTGACCGCGGGCCTCGATGCCGCCGGGGTGGCGTGGCAGCGCAACGCGCGGCTGGTGCGCGGGCTCGATTATTATCGCCACACCGCGTTCGAATTCGTGACCGATCGCCTCGGCGCGCAGGGCACGGTGCTCGGCGGCGGCCGTTATGACGGGCTGATCGAAAATCTGGGCGGCCCGGCGACGCCAGCGGTCGGCTGGGCGGCGGGGATCGAGCGGCTGGCGATGTTGGTGGAACTTCGAGACGCGAGAGGGCTTCAGGTTGTGGTAATCCCCGAGAAGGGAGAACTCAATTCGGAAGCCCATAGGGTCGCGAATGTACTTCGTGCCGCTGGCATCTCCGCAACGGCGGATTACACGGGCAAACTGAAAAAGCGTCAAGAACGTGCAAATAGAGAAGGCGCGCAGTCGATACTCTACGTTGATTTCGAGAGGAAAGCTAAGTTGTGGAGCACGTCGAGCGATCGGTCCACTCAATCCCTCTTTGGTCAAATCACTGATGCGTTGAAAGATGATTATCCAAAGATCGCTGTCGGGAATCTTGTTGGCTTGATTCAATCCGAGGACAAATGACCAGCGTTTCCGCCCGCCAGATCGACGCGATCATCGAACGCCATGCCGCGTTGCAGGCGCGCATGGCGACGGGCGACATGGCGCCCGCCGATTTCGTCGCGGCGTCGAAGGAGTTTGCCGAGTTGGAACCGGTGGCTGCGGCGGCGCGCGAGGTCGTGCGGCTGCGCGGTGAGCTCGTCTCGCTGACCGAAATGCTAGGCGATCCCGAGATGAAGGCGATGGCCGAAGAGGAAATCGCGGCGGTCGAGGCGGCGCTACCCGCCGCCGAGCATGATCTGGCGGTCAAGCTGTTGCCAAAGGATGTCGCCGACGAGCGCGCCGCTATGCTGGAAATTCGTGCCGGCACCGGCGGCGACGAGGCGGCTTTGTTCGCGGGCGATCTGCTCCGCATGTACAGCCGCTATGCCGACGCGCAGGGCTGGAAGGTCGAGGTCATTTCGGCGAACGAGGCCGAGGTCGGCGGTTACAAGGAAGTCGTCGCCAATGTGAAGGGGCAGGGGGTTTTCGCGAAGCTGAAGTTCGAAAGCGGTGTTCACCGCGTTCAGCGCGTCCCCGTCACCGAAAGCGGTGGCCGCATCCACACCAGCGCCGCGACCGTCGCGGTGCTGCCCGAGGCGGAGGAGGTCGATGTCGCGATCAACGATGCCGACCTCAAGATCGATATCTATCGCGCGAGCGGCGCGGGCGGACAGCATGTCAACACCACCGACAGCGCGATCCGCATCACCCACATTCCGACCGGGCTGGTGGTGATCCAGCAGGACCAGCGCAGCCAGCACAAGAACCGGGCGAAGGCGATGCAGGTGCTGCGCGCCCGCCTGTTCGACCTCGAGCGCGAAAAGGCGCACAGCGCCGAAGCATCGGCGCGCAAGTCGATGGTCGGATCGGGAGACCGGTCCGAACGCATTCGTACCTATAATTTCCCGCAGGGGCGCGTGACCGATCACCGCATCAACCTGACGCTCCACCGCCTGCCCGAAATCCTGGAAGGGGCGATGGACGAAATGATCGATGCGCTGCTTGCCGAGGATCAGGCACAGCGGCTGGCGGGGCTGGGTGAATAGCCCGGGCCTTTCTTCGCATCGCGCGACGCCGGGGCATTGCGGGATTGGCCATGGGTGATGTGAAGCAGGCGCTGCGGGCCGCCGCCGCGAACCTTGCGGCGGTATCGGATACGCCGCGCCTCGACGCCGAATTGCTGATGGCACATGCGCTGGAAACCGAACGCGATCGCTTGCTCCTGGACCCGGCGCGCTTTGCCGTGCCCGCCGCCTTTGACGCGCTCGTCGCGCGGCGCATGGCGCACGAACCCGTCGCCTATATCGTGGGTTATCGTGATTTCTGGACGATCCGGCTTGGGGTTCGGCCCGGCGTACTGATCCCGCGCCCCGACAGCGAGACGCTGATCGAGGCCGCGGTCAGCCATTTTGCGGGCCGGGCGCCACGCCGGATTCTGGATCTTGGCACCGGGCCGGGAACGCTGCTGCTCGCCGCGCTTGCCGAATGGCCGGCGGCGGCCGGGACGGGGATCGATGAATCGGCCGATGCGCTGGTCCTGGCGGCGGAAAATGCCCAAGCGCTGGGCCTGGCGGCGCGGGCTCGCTTCCAGCCTGGCGACTGGGCCGCCGGGATCGCCGGGCCGTTCGACCTTATCCTCTGCAACCCGCCCTATATTGCCGATGACGAAGCGCTGATGCCCGATGTCGCGCGGCACGAGCCGGCGACCGCCTTGTTCGCGGGCGCCGACGGGCTCGACGATTATCGCCGGATCTTGCCCGATTTGCCGCGCCTGTTGGCGCCGCAGGGCGCCGCGATCCTCGAAATCGGGGCGACTCAACGGGATGCGGTGTCGGATATTGCCGCCGCGGCGGGTTTTTCGGTGGTCTGCCGCCGCGACCTTGGCGACCGCGACCGGGCGCTTTTGTTGACCCTTGACTGACGGGCGTACAAGAAATCGCTTGGTTTCGCCCGCAAAGCGCGGTAGTGCGGGCGTACAGGCCTGATCAGGGTCCCTTTGGCGGTGCGGCGCATCGATACTGGTCCGGCGGGTCTGCTTCCCACTTACGTTGTTCGCGCCGGGCTCTGGCCCGCACGGACGGTAAAGGGCAAGAACCGCGCGAGCAGCGCGGGCGCGACGCGCAGATGGCGCGATCGGCCAAATGAGGTTGCCATAGCTTATTAGCTTATTCGACAGGATGTCTCAGTTGAACATGAACAACCGGCAGAGCGGCCGTCGTCGCGGTCGCAACAACAATAGCAACAATAATCGGTCGCAATCGGGCGGTCGGGGCGGGGTCGATCAGGCCAATCGGATCGACAGCCGCGCGCGCGGCAACGGTGCCCAGATGATCGAAAAATACCGCAATCTGGCGCGCGACGCACAGCTTGCGGGCGACCGGGTGCAGACCGAATATTATCTGCAGTTCGCCGATCATTATTTCCGCGTGGTCAGCGATTTCCGCGCCCGTCAGGAAGAAAAGGCGGCGCAGAACGGTCAGGAGCGCAACCATGACCGTGGCCGCGAAATTCGCGGCGTCGAGGATTTCGACGGTCATGACGACAGCGACCTCGACAGCGACAATGAAAATGATCGCGGTAACGACCGGGGCGACCGGGGCGAGCGTAACGACCGCAGCGATCGTGGCGAGCGTAACGATCGTGGCGACCGCAGCGAGGGCGACAATGACGGCGAAGGCCGCCGTGGTCGTGGCCGCCGCGACGCCGACGACAATCGCGGCGAGCGTCAGCCGCGCGGCCGTGGCCGCCGCGAGCGCGAACAGGATCGTGACGCCGACGCCGAAGGCAGCGAAAGCGCCGATGCGGGCCGCGAAAGCGAAACCGCCGAAGCGCCCGCGCCGCGCGCCGCGCGTCGCGGTCCGCGCCGGACCCGCGTGCAGGACGGTGACGAAGGCGGTTCGGGGATCGACAGCGCCGCGCTGCCCCCTGCCATCGGCCGGACCGAACGCAGCGCCGACGAGGCCGGTGATGCGGTGGAGGAAAAGCCCGCTGCCAAGCCGCGCCGTACCCGCCGCACCCTTGCCGCGCGCGATACCGATGCCGGGGTCGAAGCCGCAGAGTAGCAGTCCAAATTCCGGCTGGTCATCGGCCGGGTCATCGCATAGCCTCCCCGCAGGGTTCCTGCGGGGAGGTTTTTTATGCGCGCTCTGACAATGATTTGCACTCTGGCCGGGGCTGGAATGGCGCCGTCGGTCATCGCGCAGGATGATGCCGCCGCCAACGCGCAGGGCGACGTCGCCGTCACCATCTATAATAATGGTCAGTCGCTGGTGCAGGACGACCGGCGCCTCAACGTCAACGGCGGGCGCAATCGGATCGAGTTCCCCGATGTATCGGCGCGCATCCGTCCCGAAACGGTCACGTTGTCGGGCCCGGGGCTCGCGATTGTCGAGCAGAATTTCGATTTCGACCTGCTGACCCCGGACAAGCTGATGGACAAGGCGGTCGGCCAGTCGATCACGCTCGTCCGTACCAACCCCGCTACCGGCGCCGAGCGCAGCGAGCGGGCCAAGGTGCTCGCCGCGAATGGCGGTATCGTTCTCCAGATCGGCGACCGGATCGAGGTGCTGCGCGACGACGGCTTGCCGGTGCGGGCGGTGTTCGACCGGCTGCCCCCCAATTTGCGGGCGCGTCCGACGCTGTCGGTAACGGTGGAGGCCGCACGCGCCGGAACCGTTCCGGCGCGCCTGTCCTATCTGACCCCCAATCTTGGCTGGACCACCGATTATGTCGCGCTGTTCGACGCGGCGAAGGGGGCGATGGACATTCAGGGGTGGGTGACGCTGACCAACAACACCGGCACGACCTTTAACAATGCGCGCACCTTGCTGGTGGCGGGGAACCCCGGTGGCGGCGGCGGCTTTCGCCGGATGAGCAGCGCGCTGGACAGCGCCGGCACCGAAAGCAATGACCGTGAACGGCTCGGCGACTATTATCTCTATCCGCTTGCCGAGCGCACGACGATCGCCAACGCGCAGCAGAAGCAGGTGAGTTTCCTGGATGTAAAGGGTGCGCCCGCGCGGTCGACCTATGAATATGTCAACCGGTGGCTCGGCAGCAGCACCGACCCGGTCAGCACGGCGAGCGTTCTGAAATTTTCCACGTCGCGGCAGGGCGGTCTGGGCGACCAGCTCCCGGCCGGCACGATCCGCGTCTATATGCGCGATGCGCGCGGCGACCCGCAGTTCATCGGCGAAAATCGTATCGACCATACGCCGATGGGGTCGGCGATGTCGCTGCGCACCGGCGATGCCTTTGACGTCAAGGTCCAGACGACCGTGGTGTCGCGCACCCGCAAGGGCGATTCGCGCTGGGTGACGAAGATGAAATATGTCGTCAGCAATGCACGGCCCGAAGCGGCGACGGTCAGCCTGGCGCAGGATGGCCTGTGGGGTGACGTGCGGATCAGCGACGAAAGCCTGAAGGGCGAGCGGGTTTCGGCCGACCGCATCGAATGGCAGGTGCCGGTGCCCGCCAACGGCAAGACCGAGGTAACCGCCACCTTCGATTCGCGTTATTGAGTTCGGGCGTGGCGCGGATACGCTTTCTGCTGACATGGCTGGCGGTGCTTGGCGCCCCGGTGTCCGCAGCGGCGCAGCACGCTGGCGAGCCGCTCGTCATTTCCTCGGCGATCGATGATGTCGCGGTCACCGTCTATCGCGCGCCGAACCGGGGAAGCGGAGCGATCGACCCCGACTGGCCGCAGGGTTTTGCCTTTATCACCGAAACGCGCACCGTGACATTGCCCGCCGGGACGGCGCAGGTGCGTTTTGAGGGGGTGGCGGAGGGGTTGATGCCCGAAACCGCCGTGCTTGGCGGACTGCCCGGCGGGGTAAAGGAAAAGAATCGCGACGCGCGGCTGCTCTCCCCGGCGGGGTTGGTCGACGCCTATCTGAAGCGCCGGGTGACGCTACAGCGTACCAACCGCAAGACGGGCGTGGTGCGCACGCAGGAGGCGATCATTCAGGCGGGGCCTTTGGGCGGGGTCATCCTCCAAACCACCGAGGGATATGAAGCGCTCGGCTGTTCCGGATTGCCCGAGCGCATGACCTATGCCCGTGTTCCAGCGGATGTGTCAGCCCGGCCGACTCTGTCGATGCGGATCGACAGCGCCCGTGCGCGCACCGTGACCGTCCAGCTTCTCTATCTCGCCGAAGGGTTCGACTGGGCGGCCAACTATGTCGCCGATCGCGATGCCGACGGGCGGACGCTGGGGCTGACCGGCTGGATCACCGTCGCCAATGGCGGGGTTACGAGTTTCGAAGGGGCGCAGCTCAATGTCATCGCGGGGCGGTTGAACAAGACATACAGCCCGCCGCTGCCGCGTGCGGCGCCGGGGCCGCTGGTGCTGAAATGCTGGCCGATGGATATCACCAGCACGCATCCGCTGTGGGAGCTGCCGTCGATAGCGGAATATGAGGCCTTCGCCGGCGCCGAAGACGCCACTGAATCGATCATCGTCACCGCGCAGGGGCGCAGCCGAAAGCCGTCGATGGCAATGGCCACGCCCATCGCCGTATTGTCGGCCCCTCCGCCCCCGCCGGCCGAGGACCTGGGCGACCTTAAATTCTATCGCATCCCTTTCCGGGTCGATGTGTCGGCCAAGGGGCAGAAACAGGTCGCGCTGCTGGCCAAGGACAAGGTGGCGGCCGAACAGCTGTATGCCGCGACGCTCGGCAATTACGGGGGCGGGCAGCCGCGGCCGCTGACGATCCGGCTGCGCCTTCAGAATCGCGAGGCGGACGGGCTGGGGCTCGCGCTTCCGGCGGGCAGCGCCGCGGTGTTCGAAACGGTGGAGGGTCGGCGCCTGCTGGTCGGCGAAGCGGCGATCGGCGACAAGGCGAAGGACGAGCGCGTCGATTATGACATCGGGACCAGCCCGGCGGTCCAGTACAAGACGCTGCTCCAGCCCGACCCCAAATCCAAAAAACATCGCCTGTGGCAAGTGACGCTTTCCAACGCACGGCCGTTCGATGCCGAGGTGGAGATGCTGATTCCCTTTGCACTCGACCCGCCGCCCGAAGGGTGGGAGCGGCGCGGATCGAATTGGGTGTGGCGGGTGCGCGTCCCCGCGAATGACAGCCTGGTTCAGACTTTCCGGCAACGGCTGAAGGACGACTGAGCCGCCGTTCAGCCCGGCGGCAGCGGCCGTGGGCGGTGATTGTCATCCAGCGCGACGAAGGTGAACAGGCCTTCGGTCACTCTTTCTTGCCTCCGTCCGCCGTCGCGCGTGGCGACGACCTCGATCCGGATGGCCATCGATGTGCGGCCGCGGCGTTCCAGATCGGCGTAAACCGATATGATGTCGCGCAGCAGGATCGGCGCGATAAACTCCATCGTCTCGATCGCGACCGTGGCGACGGCGCCTTGTACGACCTGCGCGGCGACGATGCCGCCGGCGATGTCCATCTGGCTCAGCACCCAGCCGCCAAAGATGTGGCCGTTCGAATTGATGTCGGCGGGACGCGGCACGACGCGCAAGATGGGGTCGCGGGTGTCAGCGGTCATGGTTCATATCCGGATCGTCTTCGAACGGGTCTTCGATGGCTTCGTCATGGCCGCTGCCGCTCGACAGGAAGACGAGGCCCATCAGCGCCGCGCCGAGCAGCACCGACAGGCCGACCCCGGCGGTGGTGGCGATGATCATATGGATGGTGAGGGCATCGCCGATGGTGAAGCGCAACCAGCAGAGGGCGACGATCACGGCGAACAGCGAAACGAGCGCCATGCCGCGCATCAGCCGGCGATAGCGCGCCCAGGCGATCCGGGACGTTTCTTGATGATCGAGGGGGGAATGTTTTGCCATTCTCTCTTCATGTACCAAGCGCGCCGCCAGACCAAGCCAGAATGGCCGCAATCCGCCCGGCCCTTTCCTTTCGG
>NZ_JAXMPB010000005.1:0-227500 GCF_034380315.1 Sphingopyxis sp. | reverse complement strand
ACATTTGGGCAACCATTTGTGGGGGGCACAGGCCAGGGGGTAGCGACTGTTTAGCAAAAACACAGGGCTCTGCTAAGTCGGCTTCAAGACGACGTATAGGGCCTGACGCCTGCCCGGTGCCTGAAGGTTAAGTGGAGGGGTGCAAGCTCCGAAATGAAGCCCAGGTAAACGGCGGCCGTAACTATAACGGTCCTAAGGTAGCGAAATTCCTTGTCGGGTAAGTTCCGACCTGCACGAATGGCGTAACGACTTCCCCACTGTCTCCAGGAGATGCTCAGCGAAATTGAATTCTCCGTGAAGATGCGGAGTACCCGCGGTTAGACGGAAAGACCCCGTGCACCTTTACTGCAGCTTCAGAGTGGCATTAGGAAAGAACTGTGTAGCATAGGTGGGAGGCTTTGAAGCACTGGCGCCAGCCGGTGTGGAGCCATAGGTGAAATACCACCCTGTTGTTTTCTGATGTCTAACCTCGATCCATGAAACTGGATCAGGGACCCTCTGTGGCGGGTAGTTTGACTGGGGCGGTCGCCTCCTAAAGAGTAACGGAGGCGCGCGATGGTAGGCTCAGGACGGTTGGAAACCGTCTGTTAGAGTGCAATGGCATAAGCCTGCCTGACTGCGAGACTGACGAGTCGAGCAGAGACGAAAGTCGGTCATAGTGATCCGGTGGTCCCGAGTGGAAGGGCCATCGCTCAACGGATAAAAGGTACGCCGGGGATAACAGGCTGATGATTCCCAAGAGCTCATATCGACGGAATCGTTTGGCACCTCGATGTCGGCTCATCACATCCTGGGGCTGGAGCAGGTCCCAAGGGTTTGGCTGTTCGCCAATTAAAGTGGTACGTGAGCTGGGTTCAGAACGTCGTGAGACAGTTTGGTCCCTATCTGCCGTGGGCGTCGAAATTTGAGAGGAGTTGACCCTAGTACGAGAGGACCGGGTTGAACATACCTCTGGTGTACCTGTCGTGGCGCCAGCCGCGCAGCAGGGTAGCTATGTATGGACGGGATAACCGCTGAAAGCATCTAAGCGGGAAGCCTCCCTCAAGATAAGATTTCACAGAGCCGTCGAAGACCACGACGTTGATAGATCGGATGTAGAAGCGTGGTAACATGTGGAGCTAACCGATACTAATTGCTCTATTCGCACTTAAGAGTCCCACCATCAACGACAACCCTGTCGGTTGTTCGCTGGAAGTGGATGATTGATCAGACAGTATTGCACGGATATCGATTGAAACCCTTTTTGACCTACGCCGGCTTCATTGCTTGGTGACCATGGCGTCAGTGACCCACCCGATCCCATCTCGAACTCGGCCGTGAAACCTGACAGCGCCGATGGTACTGTGGCTTAAGCCCCGGAAGAGTAGGACGTCGCCAGGCATTGCAGCCGGCGTAAGGTCGAAAAGAAACCCATTCACAAAGTCAGGGCGGCGTTGGCCGCCCTTTTGCTGTTTAACGCCGGAAATCGGCGTGATTGGTTGGCGCGGGATGGAGCAGCCCGGTAGCTCGTCAGGCTCATAACCTGAAGGTCGTAGGTTCAAATCCTACTCCCGCAACCAACTAAATTGGAGGGCCTCCTCGGTTAGTTCCGCAGGAGGCTTTTTTGCGTCTGAACAAGCGCATCGCTCTAGGATCGACACCAGTTTGCCTCGAAGGTGGCCGGAGTTCTGATCCGCCGCTTGATCCGGCTCAGTGCCTGCGGCGTTACACCGATATAGGCCGCCAGATCGGCCTGGGTTATCCGATCAGCTACATCAGGCATGGTTTCAAGCAGCACCGAATATCGCTCGTCCGGCGACAGGCTGAGGAGCTCATATTCGCGCCGCTCTTTTCGCTTGCCGTATGCCGACAGGAAATCGACCAGTATGTTCGCCAAACCAATGTCCCGACCCGCCTCTTCTTTCAGCCGACCAAAGGGCAACGCGATCACCGACCCATTCTCGATCGCGACGAGGTTGAAAGTGCACGGATCGTGGTCGACCAGAGCAACCATACTGCCGATTATCGAACCTTCGGGCAGGAACGACTTGATGTGTTGCCTGCCATCGGCGCGGACATAATAGGCTTTCAGCATACCGGATTTCACAAGGTAAATGTGGGTATTCCGGTCACCTTGAACGAATAGGTGATCGCGCGCACGAACCCTTGTCTCGCGCCCGTTCTGGATCATAAATTCTAGAAATCGCGACAAATGAACCTCGGTCAATTACAGCCGATAGCGGTGCAGGCATAGCTGCGCCGATGAAACTCGAGAACAAAACGATCGTCCTGACCGGAGGGAGATCCGGCATCGGATCTGACCTGCTTTCACAGCTGATAGGTCAGAATACAATCATCAACCTGTCACGCAACGCCCCGGCCATTGCAGCCCCTGCGCGCAAGGACAGCTGTCGCCATATCTCCACCGATCTGGCCGATGCCGCGAGCGTTGCCGGGGCGATATCAAAGATAAAGGAGCTCTGCCCCGATGGCATCGACGGGCTGATCAATTGTGCCGCTGTGCAATTCCTTCCTCAATTCGTCGCCGACGACTTTGAACATAATTCCATCGCAAAAGAGATCGCGGTCAATTTCACCAGCCCCGCCGAACTCATTTCGGGCTTGCTCGATTCCATGCTGAAACGCCCCGAAGCTTTCGTGTTCAACGTCAATTCGGGCCTGGGCATCGTGCCAAAACACGAGTCCGCCATATATTGCGCAAGCAAGGCCGCGCTCGACAATCTGACTCGTGGGTTACGCGCCCAGTTGGCGCACACCAGCGTGCGAATGCAACAGGCCTTCCTGCCGCTGGTCGACACGCCCATGACGACCGGGCGCGGCTCGGGCAAGATCAGCTCAGCCAGCGTTGCCGGTCAGATTATCCGTCAGATCGAGAGCGGGACGCTCGACCTCGACATCGGCAAGGTCAAAATGCTGCGCTCGATAAACCGGATATCTCCGGCCCTCGCCCATCGCATCATGCAGAAGGGCGGATCGTGAAGCCCCTTCTGAAAGCCATGTTCACCCTCGCGGCGATCTTTGCGTCGACATTCATCCTGGGCCGCGCGCTCGGCATCCTGACGGAAGAGAATGTGCGCAGTTGGCTAGAAGCGGCAAGCAACCTGTCTGTTACGACTGCTTTTCTGGTCGTTGTCATGCTGCTGTTCATCGACCTGTTTGTCGCCGTTCCGACGCTGACCATCGTGATTTTGGCCGGTTATTTCCTTGGCTTCGGAACCGGTTTTACAGCCGCGATGGTCGGGTCCGCATCGGCGGCATTCGGAGGCTATGCGATCTGTCGGCGGTGGGGTGAAGCTGCGCTTGCCAAGGTCGTTCGCGATCCGGCGCAGCGCCAGGACATGCGCGAAGCGTTTGCCGCGCACGGACCAGGCATGATCCTCCTCGCCCGCGCAGCCCCGATCCTGCCCGAGGTCACCGCATGCATGTCAGGCGTCAACCGTATGGCTCTGTCGCGCTTCTGTCGGTATTGGACGATTGGGGCACTGCCCTACATGGCCATCGCTGCCTATGCTGGCTCGGTCAGCACGATCGACGATCCCATGCCTGCGATCTATGCAGCACTTGGCCTTTATGCGCTCATGTGGACAGGGTGGTTCTTCTATCGACGGTTCCGGATGGCCAGCAAGCCGCCGATCAAGTTCTAGGTCGCGCCGCTACCTGCCCTTCTGCCAAGTTGACCCGCACCCCGATGCTGGACCACTTGGCTCGCGGCCGCTTATGCGGCAATGAACTGTCGGTCTGTACGTCAAATCAGTCGTCCAGCGATCGCGTTAGCGTCGTCAACCGTTCCCGAATATTGTCGTCCGTCGTGTGTTGTAACGCGCTATTGGCGACCGAGAAGAGTCTTCGTGCTGCATTCCGGTCCCCTTGCGCGAGGGCGATTTCAGCCAGTGCAAGATCGGCCGTTGCGCCGAACTCGGCCTGGCCGATCAGTTCCGCCACCTTCTTGCTATCCAGACCGTCCAACAGCGTCCCCGCCTCCGTATAGCGGCGGTTGGCCAAGAGGCACTCCGCTGCAAAATAACGGATGGCGTGCGTAAGCGGGTAGTCCGGCCCGAACGCTTGCCGCGTGGTGGCCAAGGCATCTTGCGCCACCGATGCACCGCGTGCACGCTGCGGCGTACGGCATAGGGCCGTGGCATAGTCTATCTGGCCGACCAGCGCCTGATGCGACTGTGCTCCTGCCTGTATTGAGGCACCCTGCCAGACACGCTCGGCCTCGCGCGCCGCTTCATCGTAGCGCCCGAGTGCTGCGAAACTCTCAAAACGGGTCGAATGCAGTCCCAGAGTGAACCGGTGGTTGTCTCCAAATCGCGCGCGCATCGCTGCGAGCAACGGCGTGCTGCCACGTAGCGCGGCCTCATGGCGGCCGATCATGGATAGCGCGTTGAGCCAATGTTGGCGGGTGACGAGCGTATCCGGATGATCCGCACCGCGAACACGGATCGATTCCGTGACAATCGCGCCCGCAAGCGGTTCGGCCTCCTTGGCACGCCCCAAGCGCATCAGTGCCAGCGCAAGTGATGATTTGGCCTTCAGTTGTTGAGTCGCCGGCGCCGCGTCCGGATCGGCGTTGGCGATAGCGATGGCGCGGCGGAATGAACGCTCGGCCAACTTAATGTCGGCCATATATCCGTATGCACCCTCCGCTTGTGCCAGCGCAAAGCCGACCTGGCCTTGTTTTCCGCGTTCGCCGAGCCGCGAGCGCTCCTGTTGCAGCATGCGGCCCGCTTCTTCGAGCCGTTGCGGCTGCCCGGAGGTCGATTCCATATGAATACGTCCGAGCCGACCGATCGCCGCATCATCGCTTTCGGCTTCTCCGGCACGTGCGAACCATTGTGCGGCACGAGCATATTCAGCGCGGGCAGTATCGAAATCCGAACGCCCGTGAAAAGCCCGCGCGACGGCCAAATGGAGCCGCGCCGCCACCGATGGTGAGTCCGCAAATCGTCGATCGATATTCGTGCTGGCGCGCTTGATCGCGTCGATCACCGTTTCGTTTGCGCTCGTCTGCACAGGATCGGGGCTGGCGAGCACATCTTCGGCAATAAAGCGATAGCCGGTGTCCGCCAATGTCCGTGCCTCGACCGCCTGATTGCGCTGCGACCAGGCGTAAAGCGCAAGCGCCGAGGTGGAGAAGAAGCCAATCGCCAGGCTGGCAACGGCGGCGCGTATCCATGGGCGGCGGGCCGCACGCCGCTCTTCCAGCTTCTTTTGTTCCGCCAGATAGTGCGCTCGTTCGGCTTGCTCGGCTGCCTCGCGCCGCCGCCGATCCAATTGTTCGATGCGTTCCGCCAGCTCTTGTGCGCTCGCCAATCTGCGGGCCGGATCGCCTTCGGCGGCCAGCTGTATGTCCTCGCGCAAGAGGGAGTCGGCGACATTTGCATCCCAACCCGGCGCCAAAGCCTTCCCAAAATCGCCGACCACCAGCTGGTACAGGATCAGGCCGAGGGCATAAATGTCGGTTTTGACGGTGGGTAGAGCGTCACCGGTCAGTTCCGGCGCACGGTAAGCAAGCGTGCCCGAGCGCGGTTCATCCTGGGCCAGATCGGCGCCGAGCGAGCCGGGATTGGTAATCTGAAAATTATCGAGCACAGCCTGATCGAGCAAGCGCCCGCTACCGAAGTCGGCGAGCCTGATGGTCTGACCCTGCGCACCATCGAGGATCAGGATATTGGCGGGTTTCAAATCCTTGTGCAGCACGCCAAGGCCGTGAACATCGGCCACGGCGCGTGCGATCTTCGCGGCCACGGCAAGGCGTTTGTCGATGGCGATCACCGCCAGCCCGCCATTCTCGCTTGCCCATGCGATCAGGTCTTGGCCGCCATAGACATATTCAAGGAAATAGGGCGACGTGTCGAAGTTCCATTCCAGCAGCGCAGGCAGCGGTGCCTTTTCCCCAAGCCCTGCGAAAACGACGCGCGACAACGCGGCCTCTCGTTTGAGCGCGCGCAAGCGGTCCGGTGCGTCGGCAAATTTGAATACGCGCTGCTCGCCCGTCTTGTCATGGCGCGCGAGCCACACATCGTCCGTACCGCTTTCGCCGAATGCGCGGATGAGCTTCCATTGTTTGCGTCCCGGAACGCCGTCGCCTGCGCTGAAGGCGAAGCGCGGCGCCAGCGGGGTTTCCACGCTTTCAACATTGACGGTGCAGTTCAAACGATAGCCCACACGCGGCACGGTTTCGACGATATTGTCCTGTCGGGTGCCGAGCGCTTTACGCAATTTTGAAATGGCGGTCGGCAACGAGCCTTCGACCACGGTGATCCCCGGCCAGACAGCGTCAAGGATTTCGTCCTTGGTCACGACCTCGCCCGCGCGCAGCAGCAACTCGTGCAGAACTTCAAGTGGCTTGCCTTCCAGTGCGACCGGCTTGCCATTAACACGCAGAACCCAGCTTGCTTCGTCAAACTCGGCTTCGGCGAATTTCCAGCGTCTGCGGCGACGGCGCGAGGAACTGTCAGACCCCATATAACCCCCTGTCTTTGCCTTTAGAAATTCTTGAGAAACCCATCAAGACTTTAAGGAACCAGTCCATCTAGTCATTCAGCCTGATTTCGATTTGCGAAAAGGGGTGCAACGATGACTTGGAGTATCTGTCGCGGTACGAACCGATATTTGCGGTCCGTCGCGATCGTCGCGGCCCTGCTGCTAATTCTCACGGCATGTGGATCGAGCGGGAAAACGCTCACGAACCCCGATAACGGACAAAAGCTTGAATTCGTTGATGACAGCCACGTCCGCTACATCGGGAATTATAAGAATCGCGAGTGGCTTTACGAAGCCGATCGCGCGTCGAACGGCGACATCATCGCAATGAAGATGCGCCACCCCGACGTGGGCTCGTTCGAGCTGCGCCGCAACGACGATGGCTGCCTGCTCGGCGATGGTCTGCGTTTCTGCCCATAGCGAAGGCGCTGATCCGCGGCACCGGCACGACAGCTTGGCGCGATATGTGCGTCAAAGATTCATCATTCTGAAGGGGTAAGGGCGTGGCAAAAGAGGCTCATTTTTCGGCGACGGAAACGGACGAGGGGGTGCTGTTCGGCATCGAGCCGGCCTCTATGCCCGCGTCCTTTGGGTGCATGATGGTCTTTTTCTATATTATGGCCGGGATCGGCGGGCTGGTCGCGCTTATTGGTCTGGCCAGTGGGGAAGATGGTACGGGCGCATTCTGGGGCGGACTGTTCGTGGCGGCAGTGCCGATCGGGGGCGTCCTTGTCTTCAAGCGTTTGAACGCCCGATACGAGCGCGTGCCCGTGCGAATGATCGTCAGCCGGAGCGGTATCGTCATCGGGGCGCGCTCTTATCGTTCCGAGGATATACGCGAGTTGGTCGTCGGTTTGCCTTTCGACAAAGGCGGCACCGAAATGATGCCAACCCATAGCGGGGTTGCCGGCACAGCGGGCGCGGCTGCGGGCATGGAAGTGCGCAATCGTTCCTACGCACTGATGGCGCGCCTGAAATCGAGCAGCAAGAACGAAGTGCTGGCCTTCGGCCTGACCTACAATGTCGCTTGCTCTCTCCTGTCGGACGCCAGCGCGGCGTTGTCCGGGAAGTATTGACGAATAGAGGGGGAAGGTGATGAGGTATCTTGCCGAACGAGACGGTCCAGGCGGGCTGGCCGCAAGGCTGCTTTTTTCTGGCGCCGTGCTATACTTGTCCGCTTGCGGGCAACCGTCGGGTGCCGATGCCAGCTCAACGGCCAACCGCAGTGCGATGGGTTCGGTGGCGGATACGAAGGCAAGAGCCGTTCCTGCAGCTACATCGCAGTCGACCCTGCCGATTGCAAAGGGGCTCTACACGTTCGGAGACGGATGTGCGTTTGCGGATAATGTGTTCTTCTATGATGGGCAAAATACTGGAGAAGTCGGTTTTGATGACTCCGGCCACTGGACGAATGGAGCGCTCAAAATTGCCCGGGTCGGGCCCGCGCACAAGCCGCTTGATGCCAAGGCTGCGCGCGCGTTTAGCGGATACACGCTGGCATGGTCGTCGGAAGGTGACCGCGAAGGCTATCCATCCCTGGCGCTGAAGCCGACGGGGCCCGGGCGGTTCACGCATCTCAGCTTGGGGTCCTTCGGTGAGCTTCAGTACGAACAATGCGCCTTCGCGGAGCTTTCCCCGAAAATGCAGGCCGCGCTTCGTGCCGAGCAGCCTCAGATGGCGGGCGGTTCCACCGCGCGGGTTGCGGCGCAATCCAGAACGGCCTTCCCGCCGATACCGAAGGGCTATTACGCGGTTGGTTCAACCTGCGCGCAAGCAATCGCCAACTTCGAGAACGATCCGTTCGGCCTGACATTTATCGATGAACGAAAAATGCTCACAGCTGGCTTGCTGCTTCACGAAATTACGAAATTCGAAGAAATGAAGCCCAATCGATTTCGGCTGAAAATGCGCACTCAGGGCGAAGACGGCAAAATGCATCCTGCAGATATGGTCGTCACCCTGACTGGTCCGTCGAGTTTTGTCAGCGACGACAGCGCGCCGCCAATGGGCAATCATACGCATTGCCCCAATGATTCTGTGCCCAAGTCGATTCGTGACCAGTTCGCGAGCTACGGCAGATAAGATACGATCGCATGGAGTAACTAGACCGTTCGTTGGCTGGGTACCCGTTGGTAGGAAGGACCAGAGCTGCGGACGTGAGGCAGTAGTTGCAGGAGCGTCATGAGCAACCGTTACCCGTCAGTTTTGTCTCGAATCTTTCGACCGCACCACCGCGCGATCCGAAAGGCGGAAGCGCGTTCGGCAAATGCCATCTCGTGCTTCCGCAGCATTTTTACTCGAGATGCTCCATTGCTAGTTCACCGGCCGCGAGCGCCCAGGGGTGTTGACGCTCTTCGTACACGGAGACGCCCGGAGCGGGGAAGCTCGGATCGGCGAATGCTCCGACGGCGATCATGACATGCTCGGGCATTGCATCGGCCTTCCAATAGACGGTCGAACCACAAGCCGGACAAAAGCTGAATGTCGCCGACGCCCCGCTGTCGCCAAGGCGGCTCCATGGCGTAGCGGAGCCTTCTATCGACACGTCTTCCTGTCGATACCGCGCCTGTGTCGCGAATATGCTACCCGTCCGCTTCTGGCATTCCAGGCAATGACAGATTGAGACGCGCACGGGCTCCCCGGTACAAGTCAATCGAAGTTGTCCGCAACTGCATGACGCTACTCGACCCATGATTCATATCCCCCTGAATGCTGCGTCAGGATCGGCGCCCTGATGCGTTCTTGAACGCCAAAGCATATAAGGGTCGACGTTTGGTAGCCAGCACCAAGCACCGATTGAATCAACGGGCGAGGTTCTTTGATACCCCGACCAAGACCCTAAGATGAATGTCACTTTTCCTTTTGCGTTCTGTAAGCTCCGCTTTGAGGTGTTGGACTGTGCGCGGGTGGGATCATTGACCTGGGCAGCGACAGGCAATGGCGTGCCGGGTCGGGCGGGGCGGTCAGGGGCGATAATTTTCGATCCAGGCGATCCGCTGAGCCAGCACGCGGATCTGGCAGCTGTCATAGATCAGCAAGGCGCCGGTTCCGCCGGCCATCCCCGATTTCGCGACACTTTCATCGCATTCGGCCCAGCGCGTCCGAAGCCATTCGCGCTGCGATCGGCGGAGCTGTGCCTGCGCCGCTTCGCCGGAAAGGCGGGCCATGGTGGTCCGCCAGCTTGCGTTGAGGCGTGCGTCCAGGCGCGCATATTCCTGGGCCGAACAATCGCGCATGGCGGCGGTTACGCCGCCGCTCGCGCCGATGCAGTCGCCATAGGCTTCCGATATCGGGGTTTCCATGTGAAGCGGTGCGGCCTGCTCGGACGCGATGCCGCTGGTCGCGGTTGCCGCCGCCAAGGTGAGTATCGCAGCGATCGCGCCTGCCGTCATGGTTTCGGCTCCGGTGCGTCGATGGGGTCGAAAGTGCCCAGCGTATAGCCGTCGCGTCCGGTCGTCGTCATCGTTGCGCCGCTGCATTCGCGAAGGCGGTGGGCGTAGCTGTGGCTGGTTTCGATCCGCTGAAGGTCGGGACGGGGGCGTCCATGCTGATACCATAAGGTCGCATCATATCGCGCGGTGGTTTCGCCGGTGCGCTCGATTCCCTTTGTCGACAGGGTGACTTCGCGGCGGTTGCCATCGGCATCGATGGACAGCGGCGCGACCTGGCGGCGGTCATCGGCGGCCAGATCTTCCAGCGCCGCGACGCATGCCTGATGCGTTTCAAAGTCTTGGGGCGGTTGCATCACGGGAACGCTGCCGCTGGCGAGCGCGAATGACGACAGCCCGGCCATGGCGATACCGGCCGCGCCCATCGCCGCCCTGTTTCCCGTGATCCTCATTCCTGGCACTCCTTGAATTTCAATCATGTGGCGAAGCTGCGAGGCTGCGGTCAAGTGCGGCGATGGAGGGGTACGCATTTGTTGGGTGCGGCCTTCGGTGGGCCTTGGGTCAGGGGCTCAGCCGTGCTAGGCGCCCCGCCATGCTGACGATCAATGGCCTTACCGTGCGTCTGGGCGGACGTACTATCCTCGACCGCGTGAGCGCGAGCCTGCCGGGCAAGAGCCGGACCGGGCTGATCGGTCGCAACGGCGCTGGAAAATCGACGCTGATGAAGGTGATGATCGGCAGCCTTGAGGCGGACGACGGCGGCATCGAAATGCCGCGCCGCACCCGCGTCGGCTATATTGCGCAGGAAGCGCCGAGCGGAACCGCGACGCCGTTCGAAACGGTGCTCGCTGCCGACACCGAGCGTGCCGAACTGCTCACCCGTTCGGAGAGCGAGACCGACCCCGACGCGCTCGGCGACATTCACGAGCGGCTGATCGCGATCGATGCCTATACCGCCCCGGCGCGCGCCGCGCGCATCCTGATCGGGCTGGGTTTTGACGAAGAGATGCAGGGACAGCCGCTCGACAGTTTTTCGGGCGGCTGGAAGATGCGCGTCGCGCTCGCCGCGCTGCTCTTTTCGAACCCTGACCTGCTGCTGCTCGACGAGCCGTCAAACCACCTCGACCTTGAAGCGACGATGTGGCTCGAAAGCTTTTTGCGGGCCTATCCCGGCCAGCTGGTGGTGATCAGCCACGAACGCGATCTGCTCAACAATGTCGTCGACCATATTCTGCATCTGGAGGGCGGCAAGATCACCCTCTATCCCGGCGGGTATGACGCCTTCGAGCGCCAGCGCGCCGAACGCGCGGCGCAGCTCGCCGCGGCAAAGGCGGCGCAGGATGCGCAGCGCGCCAAGCTTCAGGATTATATCGCCCGCAACAGCGCGCGCGCCTCGACCGCCAAGCAGGCCCAGTCGCGCGCCAAGCAGCTTGCCCGTATGCAGCCGGTTGCGGCGATCGCCGAGGATCCGAGCCTGGTGTTCGATTTCCCTAGCCCCGCCGATGATCTGAAACCGCCGCTGATCACCCTCGACTTGGCGAGCGTCGGCTATGCGCCGGGCGAGCCCATCCTTTCGCGGCTCAACCTGCGCATCGATCCCGACGACCGCATCGCGCTCTTGGGACGCAACGGCAATGGCAAGACGACGCTGGCGCGGCTGCTTGCCGCCCAGCTTCGCCCGATGGATGGCGCGATGGCATCGTCGGGCAAGATGCGCGTGGGGTATTTCACCCAGTATCAGGTCGAGGAGCTCGACGGCTCCGACACGCCGCTGGGGCATATGACGCGGGTGATGACGGGCAAGACGCCGGCTGCGGTGCGCGCCCAGCTTGGCCGTTTCGGCTTTTCGGGGAACAAGGCGACGACCGAAGTGGGGAAGCTGTCGGGCGGCGAGCGCGCGCGGCTGGCGCTGGCGCTGATCACCCGCGACGCGCCGCATCTGCTGATCCTCGACGAGCCGACCAACCACCTCGACGTCGATGCGCGCGAGGCGCTGGTGCAGGCGCTCAATGGTTTCGACGGCGCGGTGCTGATCGTCAGCCACGACCGCCACATGCTCGAACTGTCGGCTGACCGGCTGGTGCTTGTCGACAATGGGACGGCGCGCGATTTCGATGGCAGCATCGATGATTATGTCGCCTATATCCTGGGCAAGGCCGACGGCGGCGAACCAAAGGCGGCAGCCGCCAAGCCCAAGGACGCAAAGCTTGCACGACAAGAAGCGGCAAGGGCGCGCGAGGCGCAGGCGGTGCTGCGCAAAAACGCCAAGGATCATGAGGCGCGTGCCGCCAAGCTTGCGCAGCAGGTCAGCGCGATCGACCGCGCGATGTTCGATCCGGCTGGCGCCGAACCTGCTCTGGCGAAGCTGACGATGAGCGACCTGGCCCAGCGTCGCGGCAAGCTTGCCGCCGAACTGGAAGGCGTCGAGGCGGCCTGGATGGAGGCGCTGGAAGCGATCGAGACGGCGAACGCCTAGCGCCGACGATCAAGCGGCCCGTCGCCGCGTCAATGGTCCTGCATCAGCGCGGGGCATTGTCGCTCGGCGCTTCGCGGCTTTTCGGTTCTGTGCGCAGTCGAGCTGTCTTGGGATCGGGCAGGAGATGGAGCAGCCCCTGGGTAAATCCCCTTGGTGCAACCGTCATATGGTCCTCACCCGCCATCACCTCCGCCTTCAGGTCGAGCCCGGCATAATGTCTGGCGCGAAGCATGTCGGCAAAGACCGCATTGTCGCGGACCATGTCGACTTCCTGTTGATAGCGCGGGTCGCCGCGTCGCAGGGCTTCGAATTCGCCGACATACATATAGACGGCGGCATCCAGCGCGGTGCGCCTTTCGAGAAGGTCGGGTGCTTGTTTGAGCAGGTGGCCCTTGTCGAACCAGAATGACGGGCTGCCGAGCAGATAGCCGCTGAACATCTCGGGCCGGGTCAGGAGGATCTGGGCGCCGAGCAGCCCGCCATAGGAGTGGCCCACATAGATTCGGCGATGCGGCAAGGTCCGCCATTTCCCCTCGACAAATGGAAAGACGGATGTCTGCAGATAGTCCCGATACCGAAGGGATTCACCGTGCACCGCATCGGTGGGGGCATCGCTGGCGCCGTGCGATGTCGGCGTATAGTCGCGTCGGCGGCTGGCCTGCGGTGCTTCTCCCTTTGCGTAGGAGAGGCCGACCACGATAAATTCCTCGAGGCGAGGCCCTGCGCCATTCATCCTGCGGCCAATCGCGCGCAACATGGCAAAGCCGTAATCGGCGTCCGTGACATATATCACCGGATAGCGACGATCCGGATGGCTGGCATAGCTGGAAGGCAGGCTGACGAAGATCTGATAGGCGATGCCGCGCGCGTGATCGGACACGTCATGCACCTCGGTTCCGAAAACCTCATAGGGTGCGCCTTCGCCGCGTTGCGCAGGTGGGCGGGCGTCCTGCTGAAACGCGATCGCCGCCGTGACCGTCAGCAAAGCCAGCGCCAGCCCGGCGCCCATTCCCCATTTTCGCATCTGTCCCCCCCCCTTTTTTTGTCGTTGCCCTGTGCCCCGCATCGCTATCGACCGGCATCGGGCCGACAAGATGCCGCCGCGGCTTTCACGCTCAGATCGTGCTCAAATCCCGTTGAATGGATGCGCAGCATAGAGAGCGTGCAAGCGCCCGCCCGCCCGCCGATGGTCGGTCGGGCCTTTGCGCAGGCATGCGCTTCGCGCCAGTCGCCGACGGGGGCATGATGGCGAGCGGGGGGATCGGAAGGGCCGGATCACCGGCGGCCGTGCGCGCGTCCATTGACTCGTCGGCCGCCTTCCCGCATAATAGTTTCAATTGAAACCACTTGAGGGAATGCAGCATGGCCGACCTTTTCGATAATCCGCTGGGACTTGACGGCTTTGAGTTCGTTGAATTTTCGGCGCCCGAAAAGGGCATTCTCGAACCCGTTTTCGAAGCCATGGGTTTCACCCGCATCGCGCGCCACCGGTCGAAGGATGTGGAGTTGTGGCGGCAGGGCGGAATCAACCTGATCGCCAATTATGAACCCAAATCGCCCGCGGCCTATTTTGCCGCTGAGCATGGTCCGTCGGCGTGCGGCATGGGCTGGCGCTGCCGTGACGCGGCAAAGGCCTATGCCGATGCCATCGAACGCGGCGCCGAACCGGTCGAGGTCAAGACCGGCCCGATGGAACTGCGCCTTCCCGCGATCCGCGGCATCGGTGGTTCGATCATCTATCTGATCGACCGTTATGGCGACGACCTCTCCATCTATGACATCGACTTCGTTTATGAAGAGGGTGTCGATCGTCATCCGGTCGGCGCCGGTCTCCAGCTCATCGATCACCTGACACACAATGTCTATGGCGGCCGCATGGTGCATTGGGCGGCCTTTTATGAACGTATCGCCGGTTTCCGCGAAATCCGCTATTTCGACATCAAGGGCGAATATACCGGCCTGACATCGAAGGCGATGACCGCGCCCGACGGCAAGATCCGTATCCCGCTCAACGAAGAAGGCGCGGGCGGCGGCGGCCAGATCGAGGAATATCTGCGCGCCTATAATGGGGAAGGCATCCAGCATATCGCCTTTGCCTGCGACGATCTCTACGCCGCGTGGGACAGACTGAAAGCTCTCGGCAATCCCTTTGCCCCCTCGCCGCCGGAAACCTATTATGAACTGCTTGCCGACCGGCTGCCCGGCCATGGCGAGCCGGTCGATGAACTGAAGTCGCGCGGCATCCTGCTCGACGGATCGACGACCGAAGGCGACCCCCGACTTTTGCTCCAGATTTTCGGGCAGACGGTGATTGGCCCCGTCTTTTTCGAATTCATCCAGCGCAAGAAGGACGAAGGGTTCGGCGAGGGCAATTTCACCGCGCTGTTCAAATCGATGGAACTCGACCAGATTCGCCGTGGCGCTTTGGAGGTCAAGGAAAACGCCTGATCATGTCCGCTGCGCGCTCGGCCCGGCGTATCGGGCGCGAGCGCGCAGCTGGGAAACTTCGACCGGTTCTGTACAAATGGAGTTGGGTAAAATGACCAGCCAATCGGCCACCGATTGCCCCATCAAATTGGGCGGGGTTCACCACGCCGCCTATCGCTGCAAGGACGCGAAGGAGACGGTCGACTGGTACGGGCGAATGCTCGGCATGACCTACACGACCGCCTTTGCCGAGGATCATGTGCCGTCGACGGGGGAATATGACCCCTATATGCACATCTTTCTCGACGCGGGCGGCGGCAATATTCTGGCCTTTTTCGAACTTCCCAACCAGCCGGCGATGGGCCGCGACGACAATACGCCGCAATGGGTGCAGCATCTGGCGTTCAAGCTTGGCAGCTATGATGAACTGGTTGCGGCCAAGACGCACCTTGAGGCGAATGGCGTCGATGTCCTCGGCCCGACGCACCATGGCATTTTCAAGTCGATCTATTTCTTCGACCCCAATGGCCATCGGATCGAGTTGGCCTGCGATATCGGCACCGACGAACAATATGCCGAACTCGCGCGCGTCGCGCCGTTGATGCTCGAAGAATGGAGCCAGACCAAACGCGCCCCGCGCCATGCCGCCTGGCTGCACGAGGCCGCGAACGAATAGGCGTTTTGGGCTCCGGCGAAAGCCGGGCTCCTCCGAATTCGGTGATCCCATGGGCCCCGGCTTTCGCCGGGGGCATGATATCAGTGCCGGAAATGGCGCATCCCGGTGAAGACCATCGCGAGACCCGCTTCGTTCGCGGCGGCAATTACCTCGTCGTCGCGGATCGAGCCGCCCGGTTGGATCACGCAGGTCGCGCCCGCTTCGACGGCGGCGAGCAGGCCGTCGGCAAAGGGGAAGAAGGCGTCGCTGGCGACCGCGCTGCCGACCGTCCGCGGGCTCGCCCAACCATGGCTTTCGGCCGCTTCGCGTGCCTTCGCCGCGGCGATGCGTGCGCTGTCGCGACGGTTCATCTGCCCGGCGCCGATCCCTGCGGTCGATCCGCCCTTGGCATAGACGATCGCGTTCGACTTCACATGCTTTGCGACCGTCCACGCGAACAGCGCGTCGGTGAGTTCATCTTCGGTGGGTTCGCGGTCGGTCACGACCTTCAGGTCGTCACGGGCGATCCGGCCATTATCGCGGCTCTGCGCGAGCCAGCCCCCGGCGATCGTCTTCAGCATCAGCCCGCTGCGTGCCGGATCGGGCAGTTCGCCGGTCAGGAGCAGGCGAAGATTCTTTTTCTTTGCGAACACCGCGCGTGCGTCGGCGTCGGCGTCGGGGGCGCAGACCACCTCGGTAAAGATGGCACTGATCGCTTCCGCCGTCGGCCCGTCAAGCGGGCGGTTGACCGCGATGATGCCGCCGAACGCCGAGACATCGTCGCATTTCAGCGCCGCGTCATAGGCTTCGGTCAGGCTCGCTCCGGTTGCGACGCCGCACGGGTTGGCGTGCTTGACGATCACGCAGGTCGGCGCGGCATCGCGGAATTCGGCAACGAGTTCGAGCGCCGCATCGGCGTCGTTGATATTGTTGTAGCTCAGTTCCTTGCCCTGCACCTGCTGCGCCTGGGCGATCCCGCGCGCGGCCGGACCGGCGGGCAGATAGAGCGCCGCCTTCTGGTGCGGGTTTTCGCCATAGCGCAATTCGCTCGCGAGCTTGGCGGTCAGCGGAAGCGTGGCGGGGAAGAACTGGCCCTGATCGGCAAAGGCGAACCATTGCGCGATCATGCTGTCATAGGTGGCGGTGTGCGCAAAGGCGGTCGCGGCGAGCCGCTTGCGAAGAGCGAGGGAGGTTGCGCCGCCGTTCGCGTCCATTTCTTCGATGACGGCCGTATAATCTTCGGGTTCGGTGACGATGCCGACAAAGGCGTGGTTCTTTGCCGACGAACGCACCATCGCCGGGCCGCCGATGTCGATATTCTCGATGATCGTGTCGCGGTCGGCGCCCGACATGACCGTCTGCAGGAACGGGTAAAGGTTGACGACGACGAGGTCGATACCGCCGATGCCATGCTCTTCCATCGCCGCGACATGCGCCGCATCGTCGCGAACCGCGAGGATGCCACCGTGCACGGTCGGGTGCAGCGTCTTGACGCGGCCGTCCATCATTTCGGGAAAGCCGGTGATATCCGACACGTCCAGAACCGGATACCCGGCCTCGCGCAGCGCCTTGGCGGTCCCGCCGGTCGAAACCAGCTCGACGCCGTGACGGACAAGCGCGGCGGCGAGGTCGGTGAGGCCCGCCTTGTCGCTGACGGACAAAAGCGCGCGGCGGACGGGGACGAGATCGGTCATGGCAAGGGACTCTGCGATGGGATGGAAAGACGCGGTCCCCCTAGGCCTGTCGTCCCGCATGCGCAAGCTGTGGTCGCCCCCGCTTTCGCAGGGGCGACCTTTGCGATCACAAACCCAGCGCCGCCGCTATATGGTCCCAGCGGACAATTTTGAAATTCTGGGCATGGGGGCCGTTGTCGCCATCCTGGGCCAGGAATATCCCGTCGGGGTACGCCGAACCGAAATGACCGGCGGCCGCTTCGATGCCGTCGGTCTCGCTGGTCGCGACAAACTTGCCGGCAACGATCGCGAACCGGCCGACATAATCGATACCGGGCAAGCGGAAGACGGCATAGCTGTTGTCGCCCTGGCTCGAAGCGATCAGATAGCGCTGCCCCTTGTGCTCGATCGTCGCCAGCCCCTCGACATCGGCGACCAGTCGCTGGTTGTCGACCGGCGCGACCAGGCGCGCCGCGGCGCCGTTTCCATCGCGGGTCAATTGCCAGATGCCCGCATCCTCCTCGCCGACATAAAGAGTGTCACCGTCAAAGACGCAGCCTTCGGACTGGGTCGGGACCTTGTGCTCCCATTCCACCGCAAAGCGCGGCGCGGTGCCCTCGGCCAGCGTCAGCGTGCCGACGCGCACCGTCCCGTCCTTGACGATCAGCGCCGCGGTAATCGGCGCGCCCGGGGCGCCGCGCCGGAGACAGAGGCCATAGGCTTCGCCGTTTCCGGCCGGTGCGCGGCCGAGCGCGGTGATCGCGGGCGCATCGGGGTCGAGCCGAAACAGCGCAAGATTCGCATTCTGGCCATCGTTGCGGTCGCTTGCGACGATGATATTGCCCGCGACATCGACATTGTTGACCCGTCCCGCTGCGATGAAGGCGATATCGCGGCCCGACAGATCATAAAGGTGGAGCCCCGCCTTTTTGTCGGTCGCGACGATCAGGGCCCGGTCGGGGTTTGCGGGATCGATCCAGATCGCCGGATCGTCGGCGGCATCGGCGCGGCCGGTGCCGACCGGCGCGGTTTCCCCGCTCGCCGCTACCGCCGCCGGGGGCAGACCCGTGATCGTCGGCGCCCGCGTCGACGTACAGCCGGCGAGCAGGGCGGCGGTGAACGCCAAGATACTCGCCGTGGGCATGGTCGTGGTCCTGCGCATGAAGTCGCCCCTCCGGATCAGAAGCTGGCCGACACGCCGAACTTTGCCGTCCAGCTGTATTTTTCGTACTGGAGCAGGCGCTTGCTGTTCGCGACATTCTGATAAGCGAAGTAGGGCGCATCGGTGACGTTCACCCATTCGGCGAACAGGCGGATGTCCTTGGTGATGCGGTACTTTGCCGACAGGTCGAGCTGGAAGTGCTGGTCAACGATCCGGTCCTCGGCGGCGTCGGCGCCCAGTTCGTCGAGATATTTGTCGCGGTAGGTGCCTGCGGCCCGCAACGAAATTGGACCCTTTTCATAGCCGATTGCGACGTTGAACGTGTGCTTCGACGCCGACGGCAGGGTGATGCGCCGCGCATCGGCCGGGTTCCCATTGACGAACACCGTCCCCTTGGCGTCGGTGTAGCTGTAATTGGCATTGAGGAGCAGGCCGTCGAAAGGCGCAGGCAGGAAATCGAATTGCTGGGCATAGGACAGCTCGATTCCCTTGATCTTTGCCGTGTCGCCGTTCTGGAAGGTGGTGGCTTCTTCATAGTCCACCCCATAGGCACTGCCGCCGTCGCGATCGCGGACCGTCACGATGAAGTCCTTTACCGATTTCCAGAACAGGCCCGCCGTCAGGGCCGAGTTCTTTCCGAAATACCATTCGGCCGACAGGTCCATGTTCCAGGCATCATAGGGGCGAAGGTCGGGATTTCCGAACTCGGCCTCGCGATCCTCGTTGATCGTGAAACGAGGCGCGAGGTTCGACAGCTTGGGGCGCACCAGATTCTTGTAGGCACCGAAACGCAGGACGACATTGCGTGCCGCGTCGTAGCGAACGGCCAGGCTGGGCAACCAGTTGCTATAGTCGCGAGCGAAGCGGGTGGCCGAAACGACCGGATCCTCATCCTCGTCTTCGACATTGACCAGAAACCCGCGGATATCGTTTTTCGTGCGTTCGACACGAAGGCCGCCGATGACACGAAGGTCGCTGCTGTCAAAACGGCCCAGCAGATAACCCGCGAGGACATCCTCGTCGATCGCATAGTCGGAGGCCGCCGAATTGACGATGGTGTCGAGCGCGTTCGGTTCGAACCCGGACCGGTTGGCGTAGAAGAAATCGGTCGGTCCGTTGCGGCTCGGCAGCGGTCCCAGATCCTGAATGCGATAGGTCTGGTTCCCCAGCACGTCGGCGAGCGTGTAGCTGCCATTATATCCGTCGAACACTTGCGTTTCCAGATCATACGACTTGTCGCGCCAGCGCGCCTTGATGCCGGCCTGAACGGTAATGCTGCCGCTATCGGCCGCAAATTCGCGGGCGATGTCGCCGCGCATCGTCCATTCGCGATCCCTGGCGTTCGACAGGTCGGTAAGTTCCAGCTCGTTGAAGCCGTAGCGCGTCGGGTCCTCGAAGCGAGCGACATTGCCCGATACTTCGAACAGCGGTCGGCGCGGGTCGCTATAGTCGAAATCGACATTCACGCCGTTGTTCTGGAACCGCGCGCGAAAACGGGTCGGATCGACCGAGCCATTCTCCAGCTCGCTCGCCTCTGCCCATGACCCCGAATAGCTCAGCTTCCAGGGGCCGGTTTCGGTTTCGCCGCCGAGCGTTACCGATTTGATCTTCTGTTTCTCGAAGCGGTCCTTCATGCGGCGGCGGACCTCGATGCGGCCATCGGCGTCGCGGAAGAAAGCCGAGGTGGCGCTGCTCATGGCCGCGACCGGCTTTCCGCTCATGATCAGGGTCAGGTCGCCGCGATATTCATGGTCGGAAAATTCGCTGTACAGGCCGCGGGCGTAGAGTTTCGTCGAATCGCTTGCGCGAAAATCGAGACTGAGGGAACCGCCGATACGCTCGCGCGTCACGTCATAATCGCGATATTGCAGTTCCTCGGCATAGGCATTTCCGTCGTCGTTGACGGCCCAGTCCGATCCTTCGATATTGTCGGTCTCAAACTTGCGGCGATAGTAGCTGACACCGCCCGCGATGCCGAAATTATCAGTGATGCGGGTCGAAAAATCGATGCTGCCCTTGGGTGTCAGGGCGTCGGCATAGTCATTATAGCTGCCCTCGACCTTGACCGACAGCAGGTCCTTTTTGCGATCGAACGCGCTGGTGGTGTTGATTTCGATCGATGCACCCAGCGTATCTGCGTCCATGTCGGGGGTCAGCGATTTCTTGACCTCGATCGACTCGATCAATTCGGCCGGGACAACGTCGAGCGCGACCGAGCGCACATCGCTTTCCGGCGCGGGCACGCGCGTGCCGTTGATCGACGCGGCGTTGAGTTCGGGGTCGAGACCGCGGACCGAGACGAAGCGCCCTTCGCCCTGGTCGTTCAATATGTTGACGCCGGGCAGGCGGCGCAGCGATTCGGCGACATTCTGATCAGGGAATTGGCCGATCGCGTCGCGGGTCAGCACGCTTTCGACGCCATCGGCAGCGCGCTGGCGCGACAGGCTGCTCGACAGATTGGCGGCCTGGCCGATCACCAGGATCGCGCCATCGGTGCCGAGGGTGAAATCGACGACCACGCGGCCACCATCGGTGACATCGACCTTGCGCGTTACCGGCTCTGCACCGACATAGCGGGCCTCCAGCGTATAGGTGCCGGCCGGCACGTCGGCGAAACGAAAGCTGCCGTCGCGTCCGGATTCGGCGATGCGGCCGAGTTCAACGATGCGCACCTCGGTGCCCTGCAACGCGCGGGTATCGCTGACGTCGGCAATTGTTCCGACGATGTCGGCGGCGAATGCGGTGGTCGGCATCGCGGCAGCGAGTGACAGGAATGAGCCGAGCAGGATGCGCGAGCGAACGCTGGAAATCTGTGTCATGGAACCCCCAAAAGACGGACGGTGCCGCCGGATCCTGTTGGCTTCCGGCGAGTCGAGGGGGCCAGTGACAGCGCTCCGTGACCGCTGTGTTACGTTACTGTCACACTATTGAAATGTAGGACATGAAGAGGATGGAAAATTCCATCGGTTCATGCGGATAGCTGAATTTTGGAATTTTCGCGTTTTCGGTTCGTCAGCCGATATGCTTGAATATCCAGCCAATGCTGGCGCCGCCCGCGGGGGCGCTGGCGGTGACGACGAGCTGTTCGGTGGGGTGGGGGCGTCCTTCGCCATCGACCCACAGGCTCTCCTCGATTTCCAGCGCGCCTTCCGACGTTCGGAACTGCCACAAGGGGCCGCCGGCGATACGGAGAAGTGCGCCGAGCTTGTCGGCCGTCAGGCTCGCCGAAATGTTGCGGCCGAGGTGGAAGCGCAGGGCAAAATGTTTTTGGCCCTTGCGGCGGCTTCGCGGCGCGGGCAGCAGCAGATCTTCACCGCGCAGTTCCCGGCCATTGGGCGACAGGATCAACAAGCGGCGGTGGATCAGGCCGTGGCGGCGCGCATAGCCATCGTGGCTCATTTCCAGGCGGCTGCCCTGCGGTGTTTCGCGTCGGTCGAGCTCGACCTCGGTGACGCCGCGTCCCAACACCCCGCTCGGCAGGATTGCGGTGGAGTTGCTGTCCGCAAGAATCAGCGTCGAATGAGCGGCCGTCGTGCGCAGCCCGCGAGCCAGTTCGGCCGGGATCGTGGCGCCGGTCAATGCGGCGCCGCCGCAATTGACGACGATGCGTTCATCGCCATCGCTGAGTTCAAAGGCCAGGGTGGATGCGCAGCCCGCTTCCGTGACGCGCGAGATCGGCGGCGGCGCCGCATCGGCGAGCAGGACGACCTTGTTCGCGACAAGCCGCTGATATCCCCAGTCGCGCGCCTGTTTGAGCGGGCGCGTCCGAATGCCGCTGGCGGCGACGATCGCTTCGATTTCCTGCGCCCGGGTGGCGCCGCTCCCTTGCCAGCTGCCCATGCCGCCATCGGCATGGACCAACCCGAGCAGGGCCGGCACGGCGCGCGCCAGCACCTCCTGCAGGAAGGGGGGAAGCTCCATGCGGCGCATCTCGTACACTTGTGCGAGCATCGCCAGCGCCATAACCGCGTCGAGCTGCGCTTGCGGCGAACGGGCGATATTGCCGCCATCGGCATAGAAGCTGGTCTCGATAACCTTGCGCAGCCCCGCCTCGCCGAACACCTGGCGCGGTTCGCCGCCGGGCATCAGCAACGAGGCGGCGACGATGCCGATCCACGCGACGAGCTGCCCCGTACCGGGGCGCGTCTTGTCGGCCACGCGGTCGAGATGGCGCGCCGCGCGGGCCAGATGGTTGAGCACGGCAGAACGGTAAATGAGATCGCTTGATGACAGAATCAGCGGGGCGTGAGCCGCCCAGAACAGGATGCGCCAGCCGCTGTTGTCGGCTTTCCAGGCGGGTTCGCTGACCGCTTCGCCATGTGCCGCCAGCCATTGCCGGACGACCGCTTCGGCGATGGGGGCGCCCTCGGCGCGGGTCGCGCTGGCCGAAAGGTCGCGCAACCACGCAAAGCTGTGGAGATAGTCGGCGAAGGTTGGCGCGACGTTGAGCGATGCAAAGTCGAGTTCGGCGAGCGAAAGTTTCAGTCCGCGGTGCAGGAAATGGCCGGCGCGGATCGCCGTTCCGGCGCGCATGTCGCCGGGAACCGGGTCTGCGGGCACGCCCAGCAGCTTGAGCGGAAAGCGTCCCTTCAGGCGAAGGGCGTGCAGCGGCGTACGCCACGTCAGACGGGTGATGTGGTTGGCCAGGCGATCGCCCAGCGACAGCCCCTTTTCAGCCGGAAGCCGGATCAGGCGTTTGCCGGGTTCGACCGTATCATCGATCTGCGGCGCGTCTTCGCCCGCTGCCGCAACGGGGTCGAGGGGAGCGGCGGTCAACGGTCTCCCTTCCATCGATCAGGCGCCGCGCAGGCGCCGGATATTGTCGGCATAGGCCTGTTCGCCGCCCTTGAAGGTGGCGGTTCCGGCCACGAGCACATCCGCACCCGCCGCGATCGCCAGCGGTGCCGTGTTGGCGTCAATGCCGCCATCGACCTCCAGCCTGATGTCGCGGCCCGTTTTGTCGATCATCTTGCGGACCGCTTCGATCTTGCGAAGCTGGCTCGAAATGAAGCTCTGCCCCCCAAAACCCGGATTCACGCTCATGATCAGTACCAGGTCGATGTCATCGATCAGATAGTCGAGCATCTTGGCCGGCGTCGCGGGATTGAGCGACACACCCGCCTGCTTGCCCAGCGATTTGATGTGCTGGACAGTGCGATGGACATGGGGTCCCGCTTCGGGATGGACGGTGATGATGTCGGCGCCCGCGGCGGCAAAGGCGTCGAGGAAACCGTCGACCGGCGAGATCATCAGGTGGACGTCGAAGGGCAGCGTCGAGTGCGGGCGCAGCGCCTTGACCACCGCCGGGCCGATCGTGAGATTCGGCACATAATGGCCGTCCATCACGTCGATATGCACCCAGTCGGCGCCCGCGGCCTCGATTGCGCGCACCTCTTCGCCAAGGCGCGCGAAATCGGCGCTGAGGATCGAGGGAGCAATGCGAACGGCAGGATTTTCGGCGGTCATGCGGTCGGCCTTAACCATCAAGGCGGTGCGGGGCAAGGCGCTGGCCGCGCGCTTTGCACAGGGATGTGAAATATTCCGCTCGGCGGGGCGTCAGCGTTGCTGGCGCGGGGGTTTTTTCCTGTCTCTTTCGTTGTTGCTGCCCCATTGCCAGCGCCACCCGCCTTCGGTCCTGGCGCGATAAAGGGGCAATGGCGCGAACGCAGCGGCGAGCAGCAGCAGGGCGAGCATCGCGGGCCGCCCCTGCAGCAGCAGGGCCAGTCCAGTGAGGAGCGCGGCATGTGCCGCGAGCATCGCCCAGCCCTGCCAGGCGATCGGCAGGCCGGCGCCAAAACCGCGCGCCCTGGGACGGAACCAGGGGGCGTCGCCACGGAAAATGTGCAGCATGATCCTATTCCTCCTTTGGCGGCCGGCCGCGTTTCGGTCGTTCGCTGGTTTTTACGGGAACCCCGCGGCGAGCCAGCGCTTCGCGCAACAGGACCTCGATTTCCGCATTGGCGCTCCGCAATTCGGAAGCGGCCAGCCCCTCGATCGCGGCATAAAGTGCCGGGTCGAGGCGAAGGGCGAAGGCTTTCTTGGCTGGCGCGGGCATGACAGCGGCCTAGTAGAGCGATCCTGCATTGACCACCGGGTGAGTGTCGCGTTCGCTGCACAGCACGACCATCAGGTTCGACACCATGGCGGCGCGGCGTTCATCGTCGAGGTGAACGACATCCTTGGCGCTCAACTGGGCGAGCGCCATTTCGACCATGCCGACCGCGCCTTCGACCAGCTTTCGCCGTGCCGAGATGACGGCCTCGGCCTGTTGTCGGCGCAGCATCGCACCGGCGATTTCCTGCGCATAGGCGAGGTGGGTGAGGCCGCATTCGTCGACCGTGATCCCGGCGACCGCCAGCCGCTCGATCAACGCCTTGCGAAGTTCGACGCCGACCTCGTCATGGTTGCCGCGCAGCGTGATTTCCTGATGTTCGATGTCGTCATAGGGATAGCGCGAGCCGATCGACCGCACGGCGGCCTCGATCTGCGCCATCACGAATTCCTTATAGTCTTCGACATCGAACAGCGCCTGTGCGGTGTCGGTGACGCGCCACACGACCTGTGCCGCCATTTCGATGGGGTTGCCGCGCAGGTCGTTGACCTTGATCTTGTCCGAAATGACGTTGTTCGCGCGCACCGCGATCTTTTTGCGGCTGAGCCACGGATAGACCCAGCGCAGTCCGGTATTGCGATCGGTCCCCTTGTAGCTGCCGAACAACTGGATTGCGGCGGCTTCGTTCGGATTGATGAGGTAAAAGCCGCAGAGTATCAGCATCCCCACAACGGCCGTCACGCCGACGATTCCCCATTTCAGTTCCGTCGCTGTTCCGCCGACGCTGCTGGCTGCGGCCCATATCCCGATAATGAGCAGAGCGATCCACACCAGCAGCATTGCATAGCCGCTTGCGGTGACGGCGCGCACCTCGCGTGTCGGATTCAGCGCTGCGGCTTCATTCGAATCACTCATGATATCCTCCGATATAAAGATGATATCATATTTATATCAATTTGTGGGACAGGCAAGCGGAATCGAAAAGGGGTGCCCATCCGGCCGGACGGGCGCCCCTTTTTCTGGACACTCCTGCCGCCCCGGCACGGGCCGGGACGCGCAGGACACGGGTTATTCGCCCGTCGGGAAGCCGCGCTTCTTCAGCAGCGCCTTCACATCGGGGTCGCGGCCGCGGAAAACGCGATAAGCCTCCGCCCGGTCGGTTTCATTGCCGGTCATCAACAGGATGGTGCGGAATTTGTCGGCGACGCTGCGGTCCCACGGGCCGCCGGCTTCGGTGAACGCGGCCCAGGTATCGGCGTCCATCGTTTCGGACCACAGATAGCTGTAATATCCTGCCGAATAGCTGTCGGAACTGAACAGGTGGCCAAACTGCGGCAGGCGGTGCCGCATCACGATTTCCCGCGGCATGCCGATTTCGGCGAGCGTTTCGCGTTCGAACTTCGCTACGTCGGTCGGCGGCGTCTTGCGATCGTGGAGCTTCATGTCGACGATCGCGCTGCCCAGATATTCGACCGTCGAAAAGCCCTGGTTGAAGGTGTCGGACGCCAGAATCTTGTCGACCAACGCCTGCGGGATCGGGGCCCCCGTTTTATAGTGCGTCGCATATTTCGACAGCACCTCGGGGGTCATCAGCCAATTCTCGTTCACCTGGCTGGGGAATTCGACGAAGTCGCGCGGGACGCCGCCGAGTGCCGGGTAATAGACCTGCTGCAGCAAATAGTGGATGCCGTGGCCGAATTCGTGGAACAGCGTCGATGCGTCGTCGATGCTGATCAGCGTCGGTTCGCCCTTTGCCGCTTCGGTGAAATTATTGTTGTTCGACGCGAGCACATTGCGTTCGCCGCCCAGCGTCTGCTGGCTGCGATAGGTCGTCATCCACGCGCCCGACCGTTTCCCGTCGCGCGCGAAATTGTCGAGGTAGAAGACGCCGACATTTTCGCCCGACTTGAGATTATAGACCTCAAAGGTCCGCACCTTGGGGTCGAATACCGGGATCTGGCCCGTGTTTTCGCGGAAGCCCAGATCGTAAAGCTGACCCGCGGCCCAGAACATGCCGTCGACCAGCTTGTCGAGCTGCAGATAGGGTTTCACCTCGCTTTCATCGAGGTCATATTTCGCCTTGCGGACCTTTTCCGCATAATAGCGATAGTCCCAGGGTTCGATCGTGATCTTGGGCCCCTTGCCCGCCTTTGCTTCGGCGTCGGCGATCGCCTGCATGTCGGCGACCTCTTCCTTCACCCGCGCGACCGCAGCCGGCCAGACTTTCATCATCAACCCCATCGCATTTTCGGGGGTCTTCGCCATGGTGTCGGCCATGCGGTAGTGCGCATGGGTCGGAAAGCCGAGCAGTTCGGCGCGCTGTTGGCGCAGTTTCAGTATTTCGGCGATCGTCGCCTTGGTGTCGTTGGCATCGCCATTGTCGCCGCGCCCGACAAAGGCGCGCCACACCTTTTCACGAAGTGCGCGATTGGTCGCGTTCTGAAGCACCGGCTGCGCCGACGAGCGGGTGTTCTTGATCGCCCACTGACCGGGCTTGCCCTGCGCTTCGGCGGCGGCCGCAAGCGAGGCGACGAAGCCGGGCTCCAGCCCGTCGAGTTCGGCCTTGTCGGTGACGAAGCTGTAGAGCTTTTCATCGCCGAGCAGCTTGGACGAGAAGGCGGAGAACAAACCTTCGAGCTTGGAATTCAGCTCGACCAGCTTTGTCTTGTTTGCCGGCGACAAGTTGGCGCCATTGCGCACCATGTCGTCATAGCTGCGTTCGACGATGCGAATCTGCTGGGCGTTGAGGCCGCTTTCGTGGCGCTTGTCGTACACCGCCTTGTAACGGGCGAAGAGCTTGGGATCGAGGAACAGCTCGGTATAGAATTTGGTGAGCTTCGGGCTCCATTCGGCATCGATCGCCTCGACCCGGTCATTCGACTTGTTCGACGTCTGTACGCCCCACAGCGCGAACAGCCGTTCCATCGTATCGCCGGCCAACTGCATCGGGACATGGGTGTTGTCGAAAGTCGGCGCTGCGGGATTGTCGATCACCGCCTGAACCTCTGCCTTCACTTCAGCCATCGCCTTGGGAAAGGCGGTGGGGAAAAGTTCGGGGTCCAGCTTGTCCCACGGCGGCACCCCTTCATAGGGACCGGTCCAGGGGGCAAGCAGCGGATTGCCGTCGGCGGGCGCGGCCGCCGCGGCGGTTTCGGTGGCGGCGATCGTCATCTGGCTATAACCCACGAACATCGCGGCCGATGCAAGCAGCATCGTGAAGGGGCGGGCCGACTTGCGGCGGGCAGAGGGGGGCGCATTGCGCGGCATATCTGGAATCTCCCGGTAGAAAACAGGTTTCGATCGAAACCATGTCGGAGACCGTCTTAACCGGATATGACAGACCAGCGCAAGCATGGGCGGCAAGGCCCATTCGCCAGGGTCGGGCCGCTAGGCTGCGAAACCCGGTTGGCACAGCCCCGGCACGTCGACCCGGAAGGTGAAGAGCCCGCCTGCATGCGGCTGTGCCGCGCGTTCGGCGTCGGTTAGATTCTTTCCCGCGCTGGTGACGAACGCGGTCCGAAGATCGGCGCCGCCGAAGGCGATCATCGTCGGTCGCTGAACCGGCAGGTCGACCGTCTGCAAAATTTCGCCTGTGGGCGAGAGGCGTACGACGCGCCACCCGTCCCACAGCGCCGACCAGTAACAGCCTTCGGCATCGACCGCCCCGCCGTCGGGGCGGCCATTGCCGAGTGCGAACTGATGAAACAATCGTCTGTTGTGCAGCGCGCCGCCGTCGGGGTCGACGTCATAGATACGGATGGCATGGGTCGGGGTGTCGGCGTGATAGAAATGGCGCCCGTCGGGGCTGAAAGCTGCGCCGTTGCTGGTCGTCAGCCCGCCGAAAATGGGGGTGATCGACGCATCGGGGTCGAGCCGATAGAGCGTCGCCTGCGGGTTCGCCTTGTCGCTCGTCAGGCTGCCGACCCACAGTCGTCCGGCGGAATCGACGCAGCCGTCGTTGAAGCGCTGTTCGGCGATGCCCGCGAGCGGGGCGGGGCCAAAGGGGCGCGGTACGGCGCCCCAGGCGTCGATCAGCGCGCAGCCGTCCTTCATCGCCGCGACCAGCCCGCCGCCAGCCCGCGGAACGACGCAGCCAACCGGCTGGTCGAGTTGCATCACCTCGTCGGTGCCGGTCGCGGGATCGGTGCGGTGGATAAGGCAGGCGTCGATATCGACCCAGTAGAGGCGCGATTCGCTGGCATTCCAGCGGGGTGATTCGCCGAGCAGTGCGCCGGCGTCGAGAAGAAGTTCGATCATGAGTTCGGTTCTAGCGAGAGGCGACGGCACTGCCCAGCGGGGCGGCGGGGTTGAAAAGCTATTCGTGATGCGGGCGGCCGCGCACCGGGCCGACTTCGGGCCGTAGCGTCATTTGTACTTGACGTGGACGTAAACGTAAGGTCCATTGGCGGAACGGGCCGCGCCGTCGATGCGCGCCCATGGATGCGGTCGGTTTCCCCATGCCGTCCGACCGCTGAGGGAAAGGAAAGAGGATGTCGCTCGATAGTCTGGCCCGCAGCGCCTATACCGAGGATCATGAGGCGTTTCGCGCCACCGTGCGCCAGTTCCTGGAGAAGGAGGTCGCGCCCAATCAGGCGAAATGGGCCGAGGACGGTATCGTGCCGAAGAGCATCTGGCCCAAGGCGGGCGAGCTGGGCCTGCTGTGCCCGACGGTGCCGGAGGAATATGGCGGGCTGGGGCTCGATTTCGGCTATAATGCGATCGTCGATGAGGAAAGCGCCTATTATGGCCGCGTGACCACCGGCTTTTCCCTCCAGTCCGACATCGTCACCAATTACATCGTCCGCTATGGCAGCGAGGAGCAGAAGAAGCATTGGCTGCCCAAGATGGTCGCGGGCGAGGTGATCACCGCGATCGCGATGACCGAACCGGGCACCGGCAGCGACCTGCAGGGGATGCGTACGACCGCGAAGAAGGATGGCAATCATTATGTCATCAACGGATCGAAAACCTATATCACCAATGGCCAGAACGCCGATCTGATCCTGGTCTGCGTCAAGACCGATCCCGAAGCTCAGCCGGCGTGGAAGGGCGTGTCGATCGTGCTGGTCGAGGCCGAACGCGAGGGGTTCGAGCGCGGCCGCAACCTCGACAAGATCGGGCAAGACGAGGCCGACACGTCGGAGCTGTTCTTCAACGATGTTCGCGTGCCGATCACCAACTGCCTTGGCGAAGAGGGGCAGGGCTTCATCTATCTGATGAGCGAGCTGCCGCAGGAGCGGCTGTCGATCGCGGTCAGCGCGCAGGCGTCGGCGCAGCGCGCCTTTGACGACACGGTCGCATATACCCGCGAACGCAAGGCGTTCGGCAAACCGATCCTCGATTTCCAGAATAGCCGCTTTGTCCTTGCTGACCTGAAAGCGAAATTGCAGGTCGGCTGGGCGCACCTCGACTGGGCGCTTGCGCGGCATCTGAAAAAGGAACTGACCCCCGAAGAGGGCGCGGCGGCGAAGCTGTGGCATACCGACCTGCAGTGGGAGGTGATGGACAAGTGCCTGCAACTGTTCGGCGGCGCGGGTTACATGAACGAATATCCGATCGCGCGCGCCTGGCGCGCGGCGCGCGTTACCCGCATTTTTGGCGGGACCAACGAGATCATGAAGGAATTGATCGGGCGCAAGCTCTGACGACTACATCCCCCCTCCCTTTCATGGGAGGGGCTTTAGACAGAAAGGAACTCCCCCATGGCCACAGCATATATTGTCGACGCCGTTCGCACCGCCGGAGGCAAGCGCGGCGGCAAACTTGCCGGCGTCCACCCCGTCGACCTTGGCGCCGCGGTGTTCGACGCGATCGCCGACCGCAATGATTTCGACACCAGCGCGATCGACGATGTCATCACGGGATGCGTGATGCAGGGCGGCGAGCAGACGATGGACGTCGGGCGCAACATCGTTCTCGCCTCGAAACTGCCCGACTCGATCCCCGCCGTCACCATCGACCGCCAGTGCGGATCGTCGCAGCAGGCGATGATGTTCGCGGCGCAGGCGGTGCTGTCGGGAACGCAGGATATCGTCCTGGCGAGCGGCATCGAAAGCATGACGCGCGTCCCGATGGGATCGACCGCGATGCTCTATATGAAGGAAGGCATGGGCAATTATAAATCGCCCCGGCTCGAGGAAAAATATCCCGGCATCATGTTCAGCCAGTTCATGGGCGCCGAAATGATCGTCAAGAAGCATGGCTTTACCAAGGATGATCTCGACGCCTTCGCGCTCGAAAGCCACCGCCGCGCCAAGGTGGCGACCGAGGCTGGCCATTTCCGGAAGGAAATCGTCGGGGTCGAGATCGAGACGCCCGACGGCAAGGAAATGCACCTTGTCGACGAAGGGATCCGTTTCGATGCGACGCTCGAAGGGATTGCGGGGGTCAAGCTGCTTCAGGAAGGCGGCGCGATCAGCGCGGCAACCTCCAGCCAGATTTGCGATGGCGCGTCGGCGGTGCTGATCGTGTCCGAACAGGCGCTCAAGGACCATGGCCTGACCCCGCGTGCGCGCATCCACCATGTGTCGGTGACGGCAGGAGATCCCGTCATCATGCTCGAAGAGCCGCTGTTCGCGACCGAAAAGGCGCTGAAGCGCGCAGGCATGAGCATCGGCGACATCGACGCCTATGAAGTCAACGAGGCCTTTGCGCCGGTGCCGCTCGCGTGGATGAAATATCTGGGTGCCGACCACGCGCGCTTGAACCAGCATGGCGGCGCGATCGCGCTTGGCCACCCGCTCGGCGCCAGCGGCACCAAGCTGATGGCGACGCTGCTCGGCGTCCTCGACGCGACGGGCGGCAAATATGGCCTCCAGACGATGTGCGAAGGCGGTGGCCAGGCCAACGTCACCATCATCGAACGGCTTTGATCTCGACCCGCCGTTCGCGCTGAGGAGCCGCTGGGCCTGCTGAAAGGGCGTCTCGAATAATCGGGACGTTGCGCGCCTTCGGAAATGGGGCGGCGACAGGCTTGCCTCTTCCCCAGTCGGAACGGAACCAGAAAGGAAATTGATATGAAACTTGATTCCACCGTTTCCGCCGTTGTCACCGGCGGCGCTTCGGGCCTTGGCGCCGCCACCGCCCGCGCGCTTGCCGCCAAGGGCGTCAAGGTCGCGATCTTCGACCTGCAGGAAGAAAAGGGCATCGCCATCGCCGAGGAAATCGGCGGCGTGTTCTGCGAATGCAATGTCACTGACGATGCCAGCGTCGACGCCGCCTTTGCCAAGGCGCGCGAAGCGATCGGCCAGGAACGCATCCTCGTCAACTGTGCGGGCACCGGCAATGCAATCAAGACCGCGAGCCGCAGCAAGGAAGACGGCAGCATCAAGCATTTCCCGCTCGATGCGTTCAACTGGATCATCCAGATCAACCTTGTCGGCACCTTCCGCTGCATCGCCAAATCGGCGGCGGGCATGATGACGCTCGACCCGATGGCGGACGGCGAACGCGGCGCGATCGTCAACACCGCCAGCGTCGCGGCCGAGGACGGCCAGATCGGGCAGGCGGCCTATTCGGCGTCGAAGGGCGGCGTCGTCGGCATGACCCTGCCGATCGCGCGCGACCTGTCGGCCGAGGCGATCCGCGTGAACACCATCCTGCCCGGCATTTTCAACACCCCGCTGCTCGCCGCGGCGCCGCAGAATGTGAAGGATGCGCTGGGCGCGTCGGTGCTGAATCCGAAGCGGCTCGGCGATCCGCAGGAATATGCCAATCTGGCGATGTGCATGATCGAAAATGGCTATTTCAACGGCGAGGACGTCCGCCTCGACGGCGGCATCCGCATGGGCCCGCGCTGATATGCCGAAACCCGAAGGCTGGCGGCTCGATGCCGCCAGCTATCCGGTCTGCGAAAGCTTTCAGACGCGCTTTCAGGACATGGACATCAACGGCCACCTCAACAATGTGGCCTTTGCCGCGCTGTTCGAAAGCGGCCGGGTGCTGATGAATCGCCGCATCCGGCCGTTCGACGATCGGCCGGCGAATGAACGCACCATGGTCGCGGCGGTCGAGATCAACTATCTGGCCGAAGGGAATTTCCCCGACCCGGTCGAGATCGCGACCGGCATCGGCCGGGTTGGCACGTCGAGCTGGTCCATCGTCCAGGCGATGTTCCAGAACGGCCGCGCGATCGCGACCTGCGATACGGTGGTGGTATGCCGCACCGACGATCAGGCCAAGCCGCTGCGCGCCGAGATGGTGGCGCAGCTGTCGGCCAATCTGGCGAAGGCGGCCTAGGCGGCCTTCATGTCCCCGGCCGGTGCCGGGGGCGGGTTCAGAGCTTCGTATCGGCGTCCGGGACCGAGCGGATAAGGTCGCGGGCAAAGCCGATCAGCCCGACCTGCCGCCGCCGCTTCATCCGTTCGGCGCGCAAGATCGCCATGACCTGTTCGAAACAGCCTTCGACATCGTCGTTGACGAGCACATAGTCATACCCGTCCCAATGGCTGATCTCGTTCGCCGCGCGTTCCATTCGCGCTGTGATCACCTCGTCGCTGTCGGTGTTGCGCGCGCGCAGGCGGCGTTCGAGTTCGGCCATGCTGGGCGGCAGGATGAACACGCGCACGACATCGGGGCCGGCTTCCTGATAGAGTTGCTGGGCACCCTGCCAGTCGATGTCGAACAGGACGTCATTGCCGGCCTCCAGCATTTTTTCGACCGGTGCGCGCGGGGTGCCATAGCGATGGCCGAAGACATGCGCCCATTCCAGAAATTCGCCATCGGCGACCATCTGTTTGAAGGTCGGAACGTCGACGAAATGATAGTCCTTGCCGTCGACTTCGCCGGGCCGCATCGGCCGGGTGGTCGCGGAAATCGACAGGGCGATGTCGCGGTCGGCGGCGAGCATCTTGCGGGAAATGGTTGTCTTTCCGGCGCCCGAAGGCGACGAGAGGACGAACAGCAAACCGCGGCGGTTGAGGTGGACGCTTTCAGCCATGGGCGCTATTCGCGCGGGAACGGGCGGCGGTCAAGCGGGAAGGGCAGGCCGGATGGCGGGAATATCACGAACCGGATGGCTGGTCGCGGCGCTGTTGCTTGGGCTGCTCGCGGCTATCCTGATGATGATGGGGCGCCCCCCGATCTGTCCCTGCGGCACCGTCAGCCTGTGGCACGGCGTTGTCCAGTCGAACCAGAACAGCCAGCAGGTGGCCGACTGGTATAGTTTCAGCCACGTCATCCACGGTTTCATTTTCTTTGGCCTGTCGCGGCTCGCCATGCCCCGCGCGCCCTTGTGGGTCGCGCTGGCGGTGGCGATCGGGATCGAGGGTGCGTGGGAAATAGTCGAAAATTCGCCGGTCATCATCAACCGGTATCGCGAGGTCACGATGGCCTATGGCTATGCCGGCGATTCCATCCTCAATTCGGTCAGCGACGCGGCTTTCATGGTGGTGGGTTTCGTCGCGGCGACCCGGATGCGATGGTGGGCGACGCTGGCGCTATCGATCGCTTTTGAACTGTTTACGCTGTGGACGATCCGCGACAATCTGACCCTGAACGTCCTGATGCTGGTGTCGCCCATCGAGGCGGTGAAGGAGTGGCAGGCGGGCGGTTAGCCTGGGTTGTCGTCGCTCCATGGCTTGTCCATGCTTTGCGAGCCGCCGCGGGCAAGACCTGGCGGCAAAACCGAAGCGCCCCGGTGATTAGTGTATCGCGGGGCGTTTGCCTTCGTCGCCGATGGGCAGGGCAGGGGGCAGAGCGTCGCCCATGCTTTCGCCGTCGGTCGGAATATGATCCACCCCGGCATAGGGATCGACCCCGCCCTGTTCGGCAAGCTTGGCAGCGGCGCTTTGCGCTGCTTCGGCGGTGCGGCGTTCTTCAGCGCGTTCGGCCCATTTCTTGGTCAGATAGGCCGCGGCCGCCGTGGCGGCGAGCGCGGCATAGCGCTGCGGGAAAAGGCGACGCGCGGCGAACAGTGTCCCTGCGCCGATCACCGCACCGGCAATCGGGTGATTGCCCTTTTGCCGACCGATCGCGCTGCCCAGCACGCCGCCAATGATCCGTCCCATCATTTTCATGTCCTTCCTCCCCCTATCAATTCCCGGTGGGCGGCTTGGGTTCCGGGCCCAGCATCGTCGCGGGATCGACGATGCGGTCGAAGGTCGCGGCATCGACATAGCCGAGCGCCAGCGCCGCTTCCTTTAGCGTGCTGCCGCCTTCATGCGCGGCCTTGGCGATTTTCGCCGCCTTGTCATAGCCGATTTCGGGCGCCAGTGCAGTGACGAGCATCAGCGACCGGTCGACCAACTCGGCGATCCGCGCTCGGTTGGGCTCGATCCCGTCGACGCAGCGCGCCGCAAATCCTTCCATCCCCGTCGCCAGCAGGTCGATCGAGCGCAGTATATTGGCGCCGATCAGCGGCTTGAAGACATTGAGTTCGAGATGTCCCTGCATCCCGCCGATCGTCACCGCCTGATGATTACCGATCACCTGTGCGGCCACCATCGTCAGCATTTCGCACTGGGTCGGATTGACCTTGCCCGGCATGATCGAACTGCCGGGTTCGTTCGCGGGCAGTTCGATCTCGCCCAGCCCGGCGCGTGGCCCCGATCCCAGCAGGCGGATGTCGTTGGCGATCTTGGTCAACGCGACCGCCAGCGTGTTGAGCCTTCCCGACAGGTCGACGAGCACGTCGTGGCTCGCCAACGCTTCGAACTTGTTCGGCGCGCTTTGAAAGCCGAGACCGGTGATTGCCGCCATTTCGGCAGCGAAATCCTCCGCGAAGCCGGCCGGCGCGTTGAGCCCGGTTCCGACCGCGGTGCCGCCCTGCGCCAACCGGGTGATGGCGTGCTGGACGATCGGTTCGGTGCGCGTCCGGCACAGCCGGAGCTGTGCATAATAGCCCGAAAACTCCTGCCCCAATGTCAGCGGGGTGGCATCCTGCAAATGGGTGCGGCCGATCTTGACGATGCCATCCCACGCCTGCGCCTTGGCGAGCAGGGCGCCCATCAGCCGGTCGAGCGCGGGCATCAGGCGGCGGGTCATCGCGATCGTCGCCGCGACATGCATCGCGGTCGGGAAACTGTCGTTCGACGATTGGCCGCGGTTGACATCGTCATTGGGGTGAACCGGCGCTTTGCCGCCGCGCGTGCCGGTCAGCATCTCGTTGGCGCGGCCGGCGATCACCTCGTTGGCGTTCATATTGCTTTGGGTGCCGCTGCCGGTTTGCCAGATCACCAGCGGGAATTGATCGTCATGGCGGCCCGCGGCGACCTCTGCCGCGGCGGCTTCGATCGCATCGGCTTTTTCGGTCGCCAGGCCGTGGCGGCGGTTGACCCGTGCCGCCGCCTGTTTGACGAGCGCCAGCGCGTGGACGATCTCGACCGGCATCCGTTCGCGGGCGCCGAAAGGAAAGTTATCGATGGAGCGTTGGGTCTGCGCGCCCCAATAGGCATCGGCCGGAACCGCTATGTCGCCGATGCTGTCGCTTTCGATCCGGGTTTCGGTCATGCCCACAAAATCCGGGTTATCAGGATCGAGGCTGCCCAGATCATCGCGACAATGCCCAGCAATTGCCAATAGCCGCCGTCGCCGACCCGCCGCCGCAGCGGGGCCGCCACGATCCAGACCAGCAGCAGCGTAGGCGTGAGGGCGAGCAGGCTGAAGCGCAACAGGCCGTCGGCTATCTGGTTGGCCGGGCGGGCTGTCTGGAAAATCGCATAGCCTTCGACCGCCCACCAGAAGGTGCCGGTCAGCACGAGCATCCCTGCGATTGCCCAATATTGCCAGAAACGGCTCGGGGGCCAGCCGGCGCCCACCCCGCTACCTCTTTTTGCCGAAATCCACCGTCACGACGTTCGACCCGTCCTCGCTCGACACCTCGGGACGGTCGTTGTCGGCTTCGTCATGCGGTTCGGGGCCGGTCAATTCGTCATCGCTGACCTGGAACTGCAGCCCGAAATCGACCGACGGATCGACGAATGCGGTGATCGCGGCATAGGGGATGGTCAGGATCGACGGGGTCTGGTTGAACGACAGGCCGACGCTGAAATGATCCGACGCGACGGTCAGGTCCCAGAAACGATTCTGGAGAACGATCGTCATTTCATCGGGAAACTTGGCGACCAGATGCGGCGGAATGTCGACGCCGGCCGCCTGTGTCTTGAAAGTGATATAGAAATGATGGTCGCCCGGCAGGCTGTCGGTCCCTTCGACCTGGGACAGCACGCGGCCGACCACGGCGCGCAGCGCATCCTGCACAATTTCGTCATAGGGAATCAGGCTGTCGCGGACATCGTCACTCATGGGGCAGGGGGATGAACGGGTGACGCGCGCCGGTCAAGAGGGTCGAAGGGGGATAGGTGCCTTGCACTGCGAAAAGTGGGTGCTAAAGGGGCGACCATGCGTAGCGCCACCGTCCAGCGAACCACGAAGGAAACGGATATCGCGATCACCGTCAATCTGGACGGTAGCGGCGAATATTCGGTTTCGACCGGCATCGGCTTTCTCGATCATATGGTCGAACAATTGTCGCGTCATTCGCTGATCGACATTGCGATGACCGTGAAGGGCGATCTGCATGTCGACCAGCATCACACGGTCGAGGATTCGGCGCTCGCGCTGGGTGAGGCCGTCGCAAAAGCGCTCGGCGACAAGCGCGGCATTGCCCGTTACGGCGAGGCGCATGCCCCGATGGACGAAACGCTGACCCGGTGCATTCTCGACATTTCCGGACGCCCGCACTGCGTCTGGAAATCGGGTTTTTCGCAGCCGCGGCTTGGCGAAATGGACACTGAGCTTTTTTCGCACTGGTTTCACAGCTTTTCGCAAGCCGCAGGGATCACGCTGCACATCGAAACCCTATATGGTGAGAACAACCACCACATCGCCGAGAGCCTTTACAAGGCGCTGGCGCGCGCGCTGCGCCAGGGGGTCGAAATCGATCCGCGCAAGGGCGATGCCATCCCGTCGACCAAGGGGGTCCTCTAGGTCCGTCCGATGAGCGCCATTGCCCTGATCGACTATGGCGCCGGCAATCTTCGTTCGGTGCACAATGCGCTTGTCGCCGCGGGAGCGGACGGGGTCGCCGTGACCGCCGACCCCGATGTCGTGGCGAAGGCCGATCATATCGTCCTGCCCGGTGTCGGCGCCTTTGCCGCCTGCATGAACGGCCTGTCTGCCATCCCGGGGCTGGTCGATGCGATGGAGCGCCGGGTGCGCCGCGAGGGCGCCCCCTTCCTCGGTATTTGTGTCGGCATGCAATTGCTTGCCGATGCAGGCGAGGAACACGGCCGCCATCAGGGTCTGGGCTGGATTCCCGGTACGGTGCGCGCCTTTGCCCCGCAGCCTGGATTGCGCATTCCGCATATGGGGTGGAACGATGTCGAGCCCGCCTTTGCGCATCCGGTGATCGCGCGCGGTGAGGCTTATTATCTGCATGGCTATCATTTCGCCGATGCGGCGGATGTTGCGGCGACGAGCAGTCATGGCGGCCCATTTGTCGCCGCAGTGGCACGGAACAATATTGTCGGCGTTCAGTTCCACCCCGAAAAAAGTCAGGCCTACGGCCTTGCGACGCTGGAGAGATTTTTGAAATGGCGCCCCTGATCATCTTTCCGGCCATCGACCTCAAGGGCGGGCAGGTAGTGCGACTGGCCGAGGGCGATATGGCGCGGGCGACCGTCTATGGCGATGATCCAGCGGCGCAGGCCCGGATTTTCGCCGATGCCGGCGCGTCGCATCTGCATGTTGTCGATCTCGATGGCGCCTTTGCGGGAGAAAGCGTCAACGGTGCGGCGGTGGAAAACATCATCGCTGCCTTTCCCGGAAAGGTGCAGGTCGGCGGCGGTATCCGCGACCGGGCCGGGGTCGACCGCTGGCTGGCGCTGGGCGTCGAGCGGGTGATCATCGGCACCGCCGCGCTCAAGGACCCGGATTTCGTCAAGACCGCGGCGCGCGATTTGCCCGGCCGGATCGTCGTCGGGGTCGATGCCCGCGACGGCATGGTCGCGACCGAGGGCTGGGCCGATGTCTCGGACGTGCGCGTCGAGGATCTCGCGCGCCGCTTCGAGGATGCGGGCGTCGCTGCCTTGCTCTTTACCGACGTGGGCCGCGACGGGCTGCTCAAGGGCTGCAACGTCGCGGCGACGGTCGCGCTGGCGCAGGCGGTCGGCATTCCGGTGATCGCCAGCGGCGGCGTTGCGGATATCGGCGACATTCATGCGCTGCGCCCGCAGGTCGCCGACGGCATCGAAGGCGTGATAACAGGCCGCGCGCTCTATGATGGCCGTCTGGACCTTGCTGAAGCGATTGCGGTGGGGCGCGGATGATGTCTGTCATCCCAGCTCGGGGAATCGGCGATTTGGGTGACTGCGCGCCATGACCGTTCGGGCGCGTGTCATTCCCTGCCTCGACGTGGCCGATGGGCGCGTCGTCAAGGGCGTCAATTTCGTCGACCTGCGCGATGCGGGCGATCCGGTGGAGGCGGCGCGCGCCTATGACGCGGCCGGGGCCGACGAGCTTTGTTTCCTCGACATCGGCGCCAGTCACCAGGGGCGCGGGACATTGCTCGATATGGTCAGCCGGACCGCTGCGGTCTGTTTCATGCCGCTGACCGTCGGCGGCGGGGTGCGCAGCGCAGAGGATGCGCGCGCGCTGTTGCTTGCGGGGGCCGACAAGGTGGCGGTGAACAGCGCCGCTGTCGCTCGGCCCGAACTCGTCTCCGACATCGCCGACCGCTTCGGCAGTCAATGCGCCGTTGGCAGCATCGACGCACGGCGGGTGGCCGAGGGGCGCTGGGAAATCTTTACCCACGGTGGCCGCACCCCCACCGGGGTCGATGCGGTCGCCCATGCGGTGCGGCTTGCCGAACTCGGCGCGGGCGAGCTGCTCGTCACCTCGATGGACCGCGACGGGACCAAGGATGGTTATGACCTTGCCCTGACCCGCGCGATCGCCGACGCCGTGTCGGTACCCGTGATCGCGAGCGGCGGCGTCGGTCAGCTCGACCATCTGGTTGCCGGTGTGGTCGAAGGCGGCGCGAGCGCGGTGCTGGCCGCCAGCATCTTTCATTTCGGCGAGGCCACGATCGCCGAGGCGCATGCGCGCCTGGCCGCGGCGGGGCTTCCGGTCCGGAGCCATTGATCCTTTAATCGGAACAAGGCTGGTCAGCGGCGCACGGCGCTGCAATAAAAGGGGCGATGAACATCCTTCGCCGCCACGCATCCGATGCCCTGCCCATAATGGGCATTCTTGTCGCAGTGGCGAGCCTGTCGATCGGTCTGTCCCCGGTCTTTGTCGCCATGGTGCTCGGCGGCTCGGTCGTCGCGGCGGTGCATCATGCCGAAGTCGTGGCGCACCGGGTCGGGGAACCCTTCGGGACGCTGATTCTGGCGCTGGCGGTGACAGTCATCGAGGTGGGACTGATCCTGGCGTTGATGCAGGCCGAACCCGAAAAGGCGCAAACGCTGGCCCGCGACACGGTATTCGCCGCCGTCATGGTCATATTGAACCTGCTGATGGGGCTGTGCCTGCTGGTCGGCAGCATCCGGCACCATGAACAGCGTTTCCAGCGCACCGGCATCGGGGCCGCCCTGGCGACGCTGACGGTGCTGACGGTGGTGTCGCTCGTCCTTCCCAATTTCACGTCGAGCGTGCCGGGACCGCGTTATTCGAACACCCAGCTTGCGTTCGTCGCGGTGGTGTCGCTGATCCTCTATGCCACGTTCGCGCTCGTCCAGACCGTTCGCCACCGCTATTATTTCCTGCCCGACGCCGAGGATGTGGGCGAGCCCGACGCCCATGCCGAACCGCCGAGCAATCAGCGCACCTTGTTGTCGGGCGCGATGCTGCTGGCCAGCCTGGTTGCCGTCGTGTTGCTCGCGAAAAACCTGTCACCGGTGATCGGCGATCTTTTGGCGAGTGCGGGCGCCCCGCCAGCGGTGCTCGGCGTGATCATCGCCGCACTCGTGCTCGCGCCCGAAGGTGTGGCGGCAATCCGCGCGGCGCGCGCCGACCGGTTGCAGACCAGCCTCAATCTCGCACTGGGCTCGGCGCTCGCGACGATCGGCCTCACCATCCCTGCGGTGGCGATGCTGTCGATTTTTGCGGACATGCCGATCAGCCTGGGTCTGGATGCCAAATCGTCGGTGCTGTTGTTCCTGTCGCTGATCGTCGCGTCGCAGACGCTGGCGAACGGGCGGACCACCGTGCTGCAAGGCACGATTCACCTGATGTTGTTCGCCATCTATCTGTTCACCACCTTCGTCCCGTAAGGGGCGGCGGGCGCTGGGATCAGGTCTTGCGGACGAAGACTGTGCCCGCCGAATAGCCGGCGCCGAAAGAGCAGATCAGCCCGGTGTCGCCCGCCACCATATCGTCATGGTGGAGGTGAAAGGCGATGATCGACCCAGCGCTCGACGTGTTGCCATAGGTGTCGAGCACCGTCGGGCTTTCATCCTCGCTGGCCTCGTGGCCGAGGACGCGGTGCGCGATCAGGCGGTTCATATTGGTATTCGCCTGGTGCAGCCACAGGCGGCGCATGTCGCTGCCCTGCAGATCGAGCACGGCCATCTGGTCGACGATCATCTGGGCGACCATCGGCACGACTTCCTTGAATACCTTTCGTCCTTCCTGAACGAACAGCTTGTCGGTCTTGGGGCCGGCCTGGTCGATCGTGCCGTGGGTGCGGTTCAGAAAGCCGAAATTGTTGCGGATATTGTTCGAAAAAACGGTTTTCAGCTTGGTGCCGAGTATGTCCCAATGACCGGCAGGTGCGATATCCTTGTCCTCGACCAGAATCGCGGTCGCGACATCGCCGAAGATGAAATGGCTGTCGCGGTCGCGCCAGTTCAAATGGCCCGAACAGATTTCGGGGTTCACGACCAGCACGCTTTTGGCATGGCCGGCGCGGATGTAATCGGCGGCGGTCTGGATGCCGAAGGTGGCCGACGAACAGGCGACGTTCATATCAAAGCCAAAGCCGTCGATGCCCAGCGCATTCTGGATTTCGATCGCCATGGCGGGATAGGCGCGCTGCATATTCGATGCGGCGCACAGTACGGCATCGACATCGGCTGCATCGCGGCCCGCGCGTGCGAGCGCATCCCTGGCCGCAGCGACCCCGATTTCGGCCAGGACCGACAATTCGTCATTGGATCGCATCGGCAGGCGCGGTGCCATGTGGGCGGGATCGAGGATGCCGTCCTTGTCGACGACGAAACGCGATCCGATGCCGCTCGCCTTTTCGATGAACTCGACGCTCGATTCGGTCAGTTCGGACAGCTCACCCGCAGCAATGGCATCGGCATTTTCGCGATTGTAGAGCGCGACATAGGCGTTGAAGGCCGCGACCAGCTCGTCATTCGAAATCGATTCGGATGGGGTGTAGAGGCCGGTAGCGGAAATCACCGGCTGGGGTGAGTGCGACATGATGTTCTTTCGCCTGTCTTGCTCTTTTGCAGGACAGACTGATTAAAACGCTCTGGCCCGCCGCGCAATGTCCACGGCATATGCCGGCGCAGTGTGCTGTCTGTCCAACCCATCGGCGCCAGAGACATGATGTTCCGGCAATGTCGGATTTGTGCCCGGCTGGCCGAGGGGGCGGCTGCGATCAATGGTTAACCTGACGCTAACCAATGGAGTGGCAGACTGTTTCGTGCAGGCCTCCGGGGGGATGGCTCTTCGGGCGCCGAGCGGGAGCATGACCATGGCTACACGTTCAGGACCGGCCGCGGGCGACCTGTCCCTTGCCGAAATCAAGGAATTCGCGGGCTTTCCGGCTGCGACGCAGCGGTATATCCGCCGCTCGCTCGACGTGGGGCTGGAACGCGACGATGCGATCGTCCGCTGGTCGCGCGATATGGTCGAGGAAACCGCGATCCGCGTACAGGCCAAGGTCTATCAGCGATTGGCCGAGATCCGGACACATATTCCCGACGACAGCGGTCTCGATGCGCTCGAAGGCTTCATGGCGCCGCTCGTCGCGGTATCGGCCTTTGATCTGGGGCAGGACCGGCTGCCGGGCTTTGCGGCCTATCGCTTCCTCTACGAACGGCTTTTGGGTGCCCATGCCCGGCCGTGGCTGCCCGGTGCCTTTTGCGCCGCGGCATCGCTGCCGCACCTTCACCCCGACAAGCGCAAGCTGCTGCTGCAATCGATCAGCGAAGCGGCCGCCACCGCCCCCGGCTGGTCGGCGCGCGAGCCGAGTTTCTATCCCGAATGGGTGGAAAAGATCGACGAGACGCGGCCGGCGAACTGATATCGGGCACAAGGGAGGGGCGCTTGTGTCCGTCACAGGGGGTGGCGCCGATGCGCGTGCCTCCTAACCCGCGAGAAACCGCCACAGGCCAAAGCTGCTCGTGGCGGTCAGGACCACGCCGACCAGCACCAGCAGCAGCTTGGGCGAGAAGCGCTTGGCCATGAAGGCGCCGAGCGGGGCGGCGATCACCCCGCCGATCAGCAGGCCGAGCGTGGCGCCCGCGATGTCGGCCAGTCCCAGATGCCAGATGAAGGTCGCCGACACGGCCAGGGTCAGAAAAAATTCGACGCTGTTGACGGTCCCGACCACCTTGCGCGGTTCGGCGCCCTGGACCAGCAGGTTCGATGTCACCACCGGGCCCCAGCCGCCGCCGCCGGCCGCGTCGAGGAAACCGCCGAGCAGGCCGAGCGGCGCGATCACCTTTGGCTTGCGAAATTTGGGGGGATAGAGGAGGCCGCGGATGAGCAGCCAGATGCCGACCGCGACCAGATAGCCGAGGATGAAGGGCTTGACGACGTCGCCGTCGAGCGAGGTGAGCAGATAGGCTCCGCTCACACCGCCGATGATGCCGGGGATCAGCAGACGGAAGAACAGCGACCACTCGATATTCTTTTGGATCATGTGACTGATCCCCGACACAGCGGTCGTGAACACTTCGACGACATGGATGCGTGCCGATGCGGTCGCGGGGGGCACGCCCATCACCGCGACGAGCAATGTATTGCAGATGACGCCAAACGCCATGCCGAGCGCGCCATCGACGAGCTGCGCGGCAAAGCCGATCAGGATGAAGGGAAGAATCGCCGTAAAATCGAACGCCAGAATCTCAGCCATGAACTATCCCAACCTCTTTTGTTGAGAACTGGCTGCCCGCTTTTTCGTGCCCGTGCCAGCCCAATTTTTCTGCTGGCGATGAAGGGATTTGTTTCTGCGCCGGACCGAGATCGTGCGCCGCCATGGCGCGGCCTGTATCAGTGCGGGGCTCGGTGCCCTCGCGGGACGGAGCTAGCGACGCAAATCGTCGGGAAGATGTTCGCGCACATAATCGATGAAGGCGCGCAATTTGGGCATCACCTGCTTGCGGCTGGGGTAATAGAGGAAAAGCCCGGATGTCGATGACGCATGCTCGGTCAGCAACAGTTCGAGTTCGCCCGCCTCCACCATCGCTTTTGCGACGGGTTCGGCCAGCATGCCGACCGCAACCCCAGTGCGCATCGCGACCATGGCGGCGATCCAGTCGTTGACGATGACCGGGCCGGTGACGGCGACTTCGAACTCGCGATTTCCCTTCGCAAAGGTCCAGGGCATGAGCGCGCCGGTCGACAGGCGAAAGCGCACGCAGCGATGGTCGCGCAGCGCTTCGGGTGTTTCGGGGCGGCCGTGTTTCGCGACATAGGATGGCGCAGCCGCAACGACGAAACGGAACGGGCCGGTCAGGCGCACTGCGACCATGTCGGCGTCAAGCGCCTCGCCCATCCGGACCCCGGCGTCGAAACCGCCCGCGCTGAGATCGGCAAGCGCGTCGTCGGCGAAGATTTCGAGCTCGATGTCGGGGTAGGTTTCGCAAAAGCCCGCGATGATCGGTTCGAACATCGGCTGTACGGCACCGCGCATCAGGTTGATGCGCAGCCTTCCTGCAGGCCGGTTGCCGAGATTGCGGGCGGCCTCATAGGCGTCGGCCAGCCCTGAATAGGCGGGGGCGGCCCGTTCGAGAAACATCTCACCCGCCTGTGTCAGCCCGACGCTGCGCGTTGTGCGCATGAACAGCGGGGCGCCGACGCGCGCTTCGAGTGCCTTCACCGTCTGGCTGATCGCTGAAGGGGATACGCCGAGGTCAGCCGCCGCCGCAGAAAAGCTCCTCCGCTCCGCGACACGCAGGAAAGCCTCGATCCCGTCGAGCGCCCCATGAGGGATTGTTAAATCCTGCTTCAAAGCACTTGCAGATTATAGGCGATTATCTATGTGCGCAAGCGCGTGTATAAAAGTTTCACAACGAAACGAAAGGAACCTCTCCCATGTCCTATCAGCTCTCCTCTTTCCGTTATTTTCCGTCCGCTTTCGCTGTGGTGGCCGCCTCGGCACTGGCTTTCGGCGGTCTTCTGGCTTCGACCTCGCCGGCCTATGCCGGTGAAAGCGACTATCGCTGTGCCGGGCTGGTCGAGCAGGCCCGTGCCGCCGCTGACGGCGCCGAAGGCAGCAAGCAACAGAGCGCGAAGCGCTATGTCGCGACCGGCGTGAAGCTGTGCGAGGCCGGCAATGAGCGCGCCGCCGCCAAGCAGTTCCGTACCGCCCTGAAGATCACCGGCGTTGCCGAAGTCGAGCCCGACGCCCGCATGGCATCGCGCTGATTGCATCAGATCTGACACCAATCTCCGGTCCGTCCTCTCCCTCTCCCCGACGGACAAACCACTGGGGCGGCCCTGCAGGTGCCGCCCCATCTGTTTTGATATGAAGGCGCGTTCCGGACGTCTGGCGCGTTGCACGCCCGCCAGGTTCAGGGCATCGTGTCCGCGACGGGAGGAGGGAGAGAGGATTGTTCGATACCTTGACCCTGGCGGCGCTGCCCGCCGAGGATGACGCGCTCCGGCCTGCGGTTCGTGAGCTGGCCGAGTCGGCGACGGCAGATATGCCTACCGATGTGCGTGCACGCTCGTGGATGGGCTTCGACCGTGCTTTCAGCCGCCGCCTGGGCGCCGCAGGCTTCCTCGGCCTCACTCTGCCCCCGCAATATGGCGGCGGCGGCCGGGGGGCCTTTGCCCGTTTCGTCGTGGTCGAGGAGTTGTTGGCGGTTGGCGCGCCGGTTGCCGCGCACTGGATCGCTGACCGGCAAAGCGCTCCCCTGATTCTGAATTTCGGCAATGAAGCTCAGCGCCGGGCCTATATTCCGCCGATCTGCCGCGGCGAACTGGTCTTTTGTATCGGGATGAGCGAGCCGGGGGCAGGGTCCGACCTGGCGAGCGTAAGGACTCGAGCCGAGGCCACCGCAACCGGTTGGCGCGTCAACGGGCAGAAAATCTGGACCAGCAATGCCGTACACGGCGATTATATGATCGCGCTCGTCCGCACATCGGGAACGGTCGATGATCGGCATGCCGGCCTGTCGCAGCTGATCATCGACCTGAAAGCGCCGGGGGTCAGCGTTCGACCGATCTCCGATCTGACCGGCGATGCCCATTTTGCCGAGGTTTTCTTCGACAATGTCGACCTGCCGCACGATGCATTGATCGGCGAGGCGGGCGACGGATGGAAACAGGTCACCGCTGAGCTGGCCTTCGAGCGCAGCGGGCCGGAACGCATCTATTCGAGCGTCATATTGCTCGATGCGTGGATCACGCATCTGCGCACCGCGGTGCGCGATGATGTGGCGACGCTTGACCTGGTCGGCGAATTCACCGCGCGGCTGGCGACGTTGCGCGCAATGTCTCTTGCCTGCACCGCGCGGTTGGCACGCGGCGAAAGTCCGGTGGTCGAAGCATCGCTGGTCAAGGATCTGGGCACCGGCTTTGAACAGGAACTGCCGGATGCGATCGGCCGCGATCTTGCCGCCCATCCCGACCAGCCGGTCGATGCAGAGCTTTATCGGGCGCTGCTGTATGTGACCCATATTGCTCCGAGCTTTTCGCTGCGCGGCGGTACGCGCGAGATTTTGCGCGGAATTATAGCGCGCGGGCTGGGATTGCGGTGAGGATATGAGCGAGTTTCTGGCTCCTTTTGAGCATATGCTCGAACAGATCGTGACCCCGGCAGCGGTGCGGGCCATCGAGAGCAGCGGCGATGGCAGCGCGATGTGGGGCGCTATCGCCGAATCAGGCTTCCTCGATGCCTTGGTACCGGAAGAGCGCGGTGGCGCGGGATTGCCGCTCACCGAGGTTCAGCCATTGTGGATGGCACTGGGGCGCCGCGCGGTGCCGCTGCCGGTGGGGGAGACGATGATCGCGCGTGGGCTGTGCGGCGATGCGCCCGCCGGTCCGATCGCACTCGCCACTGCCCGCGCTGGGCAGGAGGTTGTCGTGCCGTCGGGACGGATCGCGGCGTATCTGCTCATCGATGGCGGCGACGGGCTTCACCTGGTCGATACGGCGTCGATTGCGACGACCCCGACCGGCGTCGTTGGCGACCTTTCAGCGCGAATGCGCTGGGACAGTCTGCCGTCTGGCGGCCGGGCGCCACCCGTGGGCGGTCTGCGTTCGAGCGCAGCGGTGCTGCGCGCCAGCCTGATTGCCGGGGCGGCCGAACGGCTTACCGAAATGACCGCCGCCTATGCGGGGGAGCGCCTGCAATTCGGCAAGCCGATCGGGCGCCAGCAGGCGTTGCAACAGCAGATGGCGGTGATGGCCGAGGAAACGGTTGCCGCGCGGCTGGCCTCACAGCTTGGCGCTGCGAGCGGCTTTCCTCCCCGTCCAGAGGCTGCGGCGACCGCCAAGTCGGTCGCCAGCCGCGCTGCGGCGCGGGTCGCGGCCACGGCCCATGCGGTGCACGGGGCAATCGGGATCAGCGCCGAATATGATCTTCAGCTTTTAACTCGCCGGCTGCACGAATGGCGGCTCGCCGATGGTGGCGAGGCCTATTGGAACCGCCAGCTCGGCGCCGCGCGGTTGGCGAGCGAGGTCCGCTCGGTCGATTATGTGCGGACTGCAATTTTCGCCGAAACCCGTTGATCGGGCGATGAGGCGCGCCGTCAGATACGGCGATAGCGAAAATACCACACTTCGTGCCCTTGCACGCGGGCCTTTGCTTCATAGCGCGTCTCGGGCCAGCCACCCGGGCGGACGAGGAAGTCCTTTGCGTCCTGGGCCAGCCATTCGAACTGATGCCGGTGACGGCGCATCACCATCAGGGCATGGGCGAGATAGACGGGGTGATCGGTGCCGAAACGGAATTCGCCTCCCGGCTTCATCTTGGCGGCGATCAGATCGACCGGGCCGTCGTTCATCATCCGCCGTTTGGCGTGGCGCGCCTTCGGCCAAGGGTCGGGATGCAGCAGATAGGCAAAGGAAAGCGTTCCGTCCGGAATGCGGCGCAATATTTCGAGCGCATCGCCATGGTGGATCCGAACATTGCCGAGAGGCGGATGGGCGCCATGGTCGCCCGATAGATGGACCAACGCCTGCGCAACGCCGTTGACAAAGGGCTCTGCGCCGATGAAGCCGTGGTCGGGAAGCATGTCGGCGCGGCCGGCCATATGCTCGCCGCCGCCAAAGCCGATTTCGAAATGCAGCGGGCGATCATAGCCGAACAGCCGGTCGGCGGTGATATCACCTTCCACTGGGACCGCGATCTGCGGTAGCAGATTGTCGACCAGATCCTGTTGGCCGGCGCGAAGGGGCTTGCCCTTGGCGCGGCCATAAAGGCGGTTGAGCGTGGTCGGATCGCCGGATTTATACGCAGTCATGGCGCGCGCCCTAGCGGCCTTGTGCCGGGGCGGCAAGCGCCCCGGCCGGGCGTCACTTGTCGAAGGCCGCCTTCAGCTGGCCGACAAGGTCGGTGCGTTCCCACGGAAAGGCGTCGCCGTTCGCCTGGCGACCGAAATGGCCATAGGCGGCGGTCTGCTTGTAGATTGGTTTGTTGAGGCCGAGGTGGGTGCGGATGCCCTTCGGCGTCAGGCGCACGAGCTGCGGCAGCAGCTGTTCGAGCGCAGCTTCGGTCACACCCTCGCTGGCGGTGCCGTGCAGGTCGACATAGACCGACAGCGGTTCGGCAACGCCGATCGCATAGCTCAATTGGATTGTGCAGCGGCGCGCGAGGCCCGCCGCGACGATATTCTTGGCCAGATAACGGGTGATATAGGCGGCCGAGCGATCGACCTTGGTGGGGTCCTTGCCGCTGAACGCCCCGCCGCCGTGCGGGCTGGCGCCGCCATAGGTGTCGACGATGATCTTGCGTCCGGTCAGGCCAGCGTCGCCGTCGGGACCGCCGATTTCGAAGCGGCCGGTCGGGTTGATGTGATAGACGGTGTTGGCCGTCAGCAGCTCGGCCGGCAGCACGTCGGCGATCACGCCGAGCACATATTTGCGCAGTTCCGCATAGCGGGCTTCATCGCCCTCGCCATTGTGGAAGAAGTAGCCAGGTGCGTGCTGGGTCGACACGACGATCGCGGTCGCCTCCACCGGGCGTTCATTGGCATAGCGCAGCGTGACCTGGCTTTTGGCATCAGGCTCAAGGAACGGGGCGATCCCCGCCTTGCGATCGTCCGCCATGCGCTGGAGGATCTTGTGGCTATAGTCGAGCGTCGCGGGCATCAGGTCGGGGGTTTCATCCGACGCATAGCCGAACATGATCCCTTGATCGCCGGCGCCTTCGTCCTTGTCGGCGCCTTCGTCGACACCCTGCGCGATATGCGCCGACTGGCCATGCAGATTATTTTCAAAACGCAGATTTTTCCAGTGGAAGCCATCCTGTTCGTAACCGATGTCCTTCACCGTGTTGCGCACGGTCGTTTCAATCTCTTCGAGCGCACCGGGGGCCCATTCGCCGTTTTCATAAACGCCCTTGCAACGGATTTCTCCGGCCAGAACGATGAGTTGCGTCGTGGTCAGCGTCTCGCACGCCACGCGGGCCTCAGGATCTTTTGCAAGGAAAAGGTCGACGATCGAATCGCTGACCTGGTCCGCCACCTTGTCGGGATGTCCTTCGGACACGCTTTCGGATGTGAAAAGGAAGCTGTTGCGCATGAAGGCCTTGTTCTATCCAAATATAAAGAAAAGTTTATGTGCTGGCGTTGTTAGCGTCCGCGCCGCTGAAACGCAATGGCGAGCACGATGAGCAGAAGCGCGAAGCCGACGGACATTGCATTGCCGAAACGTGCGAACAGCGTCGGGGCGTGCGGCGGCGGCAAGGTCATGTCGATCCGTCCTGCCTGGTGCATGGGGATCGAGGCGAGCAGCCGTCCGTCGGCGTCGATGACTGCGCTGATCCCGGTTGGGGTCGAGCGGAGAACGGGCAGGCCTTCCTCGATCGCGCGGAGCTGTGCTTGCGCCAGATGTTGTGGCGGCCCCCAGGCACCGAACCAGGCGTCGTTCGACGGGTTGAAGATATAATCGGGACGGTTGGCACGATCGACGACTTGGCCCGAGAATATGATTTCATAGCATATTTGCAGGCCCGCCCGGCCGAAATGAGCAAGGTCGAGCGTTCGAGGTCCCGGGCCGGGCCAGAAGTCGAGATCGCCCGGTGCCAGCCGCGACAGACCGAGTGCCGACAGCAGTGAACGCATTGGCAGATATTCCCCAAAGGGCACGAGATGCGCCTTGTCGTAGCGCGGACCCAGCGACCCGTCGCTGTGGACGGTCATGACCGCATTGCGGGCGCCGACGGCGTTGCCTTCGCGGTCGAATTCCAGCTTGAGTGCGCCGAGCAGCATCGCGTCGCCCGGATCCATGAGCTGGGCCAGCCGCGCGCGCGATCCAGCGGGCGATCGGTCATAATAGTAGGATGGGTAGCCACTTTCGAGATAGTCGGGAATCGCAGCTTCAGGCCACAGGATCAATCGCGGCTTGTCATCCCTGGGGACTGTCAGCCGGGCCAGCTTGTCGAAATTGGCGTCGGCCTTGGTTCCTTCCCACTTGTCCTCTTGCCCGATATTGGGCTGGATGAGGGTAAGCGCGACGGCGTCCTTCCCAATAGAAAGCGCGGCGGCTTTGCCGCCCAGCGATCCGATCTGCGACAGGGCGAAGAAGAACGGGGCGGCAGCGATCAGGCCTCCTCCAATGATGATCGTCGGAAAGGTGCCATCCTTGAAGGAAGGGCCGAGCGCCCGGTACCAGCCAGGAAAATTGCGCAAGGCCGCGCGCAGCGAAAACCCGGCGATCAGAACCACAAAGGCTGACATGCCGTAGCTTCCGACGAGACGGGTCGGGCCTAAGGCGAAAGGGCCCATCGGCACAAGAATGGCGCTCAATGGATTCCAGGCAAAGCCGGTGAAGAGCCAGCTCCGCAACCATTCCGCCAGCGTCCATAGCGCCGCAAAAGCCAGAGTGAAGGAAAGCGATGCCCCGAGGAACGGGGGAGGATGTGGCGGCTCGTGTTCCGCAACGTCGATCTTTGCAGGGACCGCGAACTTGACCGCCATCCACGCGCCCCACGCCGCCATTGCCGGAAAGAAGGCGAGATAGAAAGACAGCAACAGCACGGCGATCCAGCCCAGCCAGGCCGGCATGGCCGCCTGATAGGTGAAGGCGGTGGCGATCCAGTTCAGCCCGAGTGCAAAATGACCTAGGCCGAATGCCCAGCCGATTGCCAGGGTGCGACGCCCCCGCTGGCTGTGAGCGACCAGCAACATCCAACTTGCGAAGGCAATCAGGGTAAGCGGCCACAAGCCCAGCGGGGCGAAACCGGTAGCGGAGACCAGGCCAAGCAGCAGTGCCAGCGATTTGGGCCAGCGGTCAGCAAATTGGGCGATGCGGGAGGAAAGCGCGGTCACGCGCGCTGCTTTAACCGGCCGCCCCCTTGCCGACAATCATCACAGCATATATTTCATCCGGATCGTCTGGTTGACGTCACCATTCACGACGAAGCTCGCCGCTTTGAAGCTGGGCGGACCCGTGGTGATCGTCGGATTGCGCGAAAAGCCGAAGCCTTCCCGGGGAAGAAACAGCGCCTTGTCCATCTTGTTGTTGCTATTCTCGTCGTGGACGACCGCGATGGCGTAGGTCCCCGCCCGCAGTACGGCGGCGCGGAATGCGCCGGCATCGGTCGCCTTGACGGCCATGCGAACCGACCCGCTATCCTTGCTGCAATCAGGGAAGGCTTTGGCGTTCGTGGTGATGCACACCAGTATCTGTCCCTTGGTGTTGCGCAGCCCGCTGACGCTCACGTCCACATTGGGTTGCGGCGGTACCGTGGTCAGCAGCGTCGCCGTCAAAGCGCCCAAGACCGATATCGGTGCCGCAAACATGATCCCAGAAGCGGAAATACAACCCATAATTCCCCCGGTAAACGGCGTGATGCTGCTGGTGGTGCGTTGCGGTTATCAGCCAACGCCCCACCGGTCCATGGACCAGCACGCGTGGGAACATTTCCCACCCCATATGGTTGCCGACTCCCATGACGGTCATGATGGCAAGGACAAGGCCCAGGATCGCGACATGAACGGGGACCAGGAAGACAAGGGACGGGATCACGACGGCACCGGTCAGCGCTTCCACAGGGTGAAAGCTCATCGCCGCCCAGGCCGTCGGTGGGCGGCTGGCGTGATGGACGGCGTGGGCGATGCGAAACGGGCGCGGGCGGTGCATCCAGCGGTGCGTCCAGTAGAACCATGTGTCGTGGAGGAGCAGATAGAGGGCGAGACTGATCGGCAGATACCAGAGCGGCCAGGCGTCGAGGTCGGTATAGATGCGCGTCCACCCGCGTGCCTGCCATCCCCAGGCGACGATGCCCGCAGGAACGCCATAGATAGCGGCGCTCGCGAGGCTCCAGCCGATCTCACGCCCCATCTGAGGTTCGAGGCCGCGATAGAGGCCGGGATGCCGAAGGCGTGTCACAAGCGCGAAGGCGCCGCTGGTGAGGAGATAGCGCCCCCCCACGATCAGCGTCATCGCCAACGCTGAGAGCGCGACGGCGCCTGCCATGCTCATGAACATCGCTCGCCTGGGACGGTGGCGGCGGAATACCAGGCGCGCTGTGCACGGAGGGCCGCAATCGTCGGTGCGTTGCTGGCGAACGCGCGGCAGACAAAGGACTCCGCTGTGAGCATGGCGACGATACTTGCCGTAATGTTGGCCGATTGTCACTGGCTCGGCACCGCTCATCGCCAAAGGCGGGACTGTTGGCTGGACGGACTTTCGCCGACGGCTGCGCTCGGCTAGTCAGGCCGGATGAGTGCTCCTCCCCCTCTGCGCTGCGACATCGCCATCGTCGGCGGCGGGCTTGCCGGCGGGCTCGCGGCGCTGGTACTTTCGAAGAGACGCCCCGACCTGGACGTTCGGTTGATCGAAGCCGGGCCGGTAGGCGGCAATCACATCTGGTCCTTTTTCGACAGCGACATTGCGAAAAAGGACCGCTGGCTCGTCGAGCCGCTCGTTCGCCATCACTGGCCAGCCTATCATGTCAGCTTTCCGGGACATGCCCGCAAATTGCGCATGGGATACAAGAGTATCACGGGCGAAGCCTTGGCAAAGGCGGTCGAGGCGGCGCTTCCTGGCGGGCATCTCGTGATCGACAAGGCGAAGCATGTCGCGCCGGACCATGTGCTGCTGGCCCGTGGCGGCCGCATCGATGCGCGTCACGTCATCGATGCGCGCGGCGCCGCGAATCTGTCGGCACTGACCTGCGGCTGGCAAAAATTCGTCGGGCAGGCTTTGACCGTAAACGGCGGGCACGGCCTGGCGTATCCGGTGGTCATGGATGCGACGGTCGAGCAAATCGATGGCTACCGCTTCGTCTATCTGCTTCCGCTCGATGCCGAGACGGTATTTGTCGAGGACACCTATTATAGTGATAGCGCAGCGCTGGACCTGGCGGAGACGCGCGGCCGGATCGCTGCTTATGCCGCGATGCGGCAATGGCAGGTTTCGGCAATCGGGCGCGAGGAGAGCGGGGTGTTGCCAGTCGTGATCGCGGGCGATTTCGACCGGCTGTGGCCCGCCTATGATGGATTGGCGCGGATCGGCGCGCGCGCCGGGCAATTTCACGCCACGACGGGCTATTCGCTGCCCGACGCAGTCCGGACCGTTTCGGCGCTACCCGGCCTGGTCGATCACCGGAATCTCGCCGAAATGTTACGCCGGAGGGCGGAGGGGGATTGGCGGGGGCAGCGTTATTATCGCATGCTCTGCGCTATGTTGTTCCGTGCCGCCGAACCCGAGCAGCGATTCCGCATTTTTCAGCGCTTTTATCGCCTGTCGCCCGGATTGATTGCCCGGTTTTATGCCGGGCGCTCGAACACAGTGGACAAGATTCGCCTGCTTTCCGGGCGTCCGCCGGTGCCGATCGGCCGCGCGATCGCGGCGCTGGCGAAGCGCGACTGGCGATGAGCCGCCGCGCAATCGTCATCGGCGCCGGTTTCGGCGGCCTCGCCCTCGCGATCCGGCTGCAGTCGGCGGGGGTGGCGACCACGATCGTCGAGGCGCGCGACACCCCCGGCGGGCGCGCCTATCACTGGAAGCGCGACGGCTTCACCTTCGACGCCGGGCCAACGGTGATCACCGATCCGCCATGCCTGCGGGAATTATGGGCGCTCAGCGGGCAGGATATGGCGGCCGACGTCGAACTGCTTCCCGTGCTGCCCTTTTACCGGCTCGACTGGCCCGACGGGTCGCGTTTCGACTATGCGAACGACGAAGCCGCCTTGCGCGCCGAGATCGCGCGGCTGAACCCCCGCGACGTCGCGGGCTATGACCGCTTCCTCGCCTATTCGAAAGGCGTTTACGAAGAGGGCTATGTCAAGCTGGGTTCGGCCGCCTTCCTGAGCTTTTCCGCGATGATCAAGGCGGCGCCCGCACTGATGAAATATCAGGCATGGCGCAGCGTCTATGGGGTCGTTGCTTCCTATGTCGAGGATGAAAGGCTGCGTCAGGCGCTGTCCTTTCACACCCTGCTGGTCGGCGGCAATCCGATGACCACCAGCGCGATCTATGCGCTGATCCACACGATCGAGAAACAGGGCGGGGTCTGGCACGCCCGCGGCGGCACCAACGCGCTGGTCGCCGCGATGGCGGGGCTGTTCGAGCGGCTGGGCGGGACGCTGCGCCTCGGCGATCCGGTGACGGCGATCGAGACGCAGGGCGACCGCGCCACCGGGGTCGCCACCGCGAGCGGTTGGCGCGGCGATGCCGACATGGTCGCGTGCAACGGCGATTTGATGCACAGCTATCGCGACCTGCTGCGCGGTCATGCGCGCGGGCAAAAGGCGGCAAGATCGCTGGCGCGCAAGCGCTGGTCGCCGTCGCTGTTCGTCGTCCATTTCGGGGTCAAGGGCGATTATCCGGACGTCGCGCATCACAACATCCTGTTCGGGCCGCGCTACAAGGGGCTGCTCGATGACATCTATCGCGGCGACGCGGTGCCGGACGATTTCTCGCTCTATCTTCATCACCCGAGCGCGAGCGATCCGGGCATGGCGCCGCCGGGGCACGCGGCCTTTTATGCGCTCGCCCCCGTGGCGCATCTCGGCCGGGTCGCCGCCGACTGGGACGGCGCCTTTGGCGCGCGTTTTGCCGACGCGATCCTGGCCGAGGTCGAGCGGCGGGTGCTGCCGGGGCTGGGCGCCAATCTCGTCACGCGCTTTCATTATAGCCCCGCCGATTTCGGCCGCGACCTGTCGGCGCATCTGGGCAGCGCGTTCAGCCTGGAACCGCTGCTGTGGCAATCGGCCTGGTTTCGAGCCCATAACCGCGACGATGTGATCGCGAATCTCTATTTCGTCGGCGCGGGAACGCATCCGGGGGCGGGCATTCCGGGCGTGGTCGGCAGCGCCAAGGCCACGGCCCAATTGATGCTGGACATATAATTTCGTTTGCATCGAACGACGTCGTGATGCCCGCAAAAGCAATTTCGTCTCGACGGGCGTCTCGACTTCGCTCGGCACGAACGGCTAAAGGATATTTATGAAACGCCTTGCCGTCTATTGCGGGTCCGCAACCCCCGCCGATCCGATCTATATCGAAACCGCGCGTCACGTCGGGCGCACGCTGGCGAAGCGCGGGATCGGGGTCGTCTATGGCGGTGGCCGGCTGGGGCTGATGGGCGCGGTCGCCGACAGCGCGCTCGACGCCGGTGGCGAGGTGATCGGGGTGATCCCCGAGGCGCTGGTCGGGACCGAGGTTGCGCACCGCGGCTGCACCGAATTGCACGTCGTCAGCGGGATGCACGAGCGCAAGCGGATGTTCACCGACCTTAGCGACGGTTTCCTGACCATCCCCGGCGGCGTCGGGACGATGGACGAGCTGTGGGAAGCGATCAGCTGGGCGCAGCTTGGCTATCACAGCAAGCCCGTTGGCCTGTTGAATGCGGCGGGTTTCTATAACAACCTCATCGCCTTTAACCGCCATATGATCGAGGTCGGCTTCATCCGGCCGGCCCACGCCGGGATCATGGTGGTCGATGCCGGGATCGACGAACTGCTCGACAAGATGATGGCCTATGAACCCCATGCGCCGATTTTCGCGATGAAGGCCGACGACCTTTGATGACCGGTGCGGGGGGCTATGACGCACAGGCGCTTCACGGCTTCGCGCACGACAGTATCGCGAAGGGTTCCAAGAGCTTTGCGCTCGCCAGCCAGCTTTTCGATCGCACGACGCGCGAGCGGGTGTGGCTGCTCTATGCCTGGTGCCGCGCCGCTGACGATCTGACCGATGGCCAGGACCATGGCGGTGCGATGCAGCCCGGCAATGACCCCGTTGCCGCCGTCGCGCATATCCGTCGCTTGACCGACGCCGCCTATCGCGGTGAGGTGACGGGCGAGGCGGCGTTCGACGCGCTGGGCCTGTTGCTGACCGAGGTGGCGATCCCGCGCGAAGTCATCGACGATATCATCGCGGGCTTTGCGCTCGATGCCGACGATTGGCGACCGCGCAGCGAGGCCGATCTTTTGCGTTACTGCTATCATGTCGCGGGCGCGGTGGGGGTGGCGATGGCGCTGGTGATGGGGATCGACCCCGACGAAACGGTCACGCTCGACCGCGCGTCGGACCTTGGCATCGCGTTCCAGCTCGCCAATATCGCGCGCGACGTTGCGGAGGATGCCGCCGCCGATCGTTGCTATCTGCCCATCGAATGGCTGGTCGAACTCGACATTCCGCCGGGGCAGCACATGCACCCGGCGTTTCGCCCGCGCCTGTCGGTGATGGCGAAATGGCTGGCCGACATGGCCGGGGAATATGAAGCCTCGGCGCGCTGGGGCGCGCGGCGTTTGCCGCCGCGCAGTCGCTGGGCGGTGCTGGCGGCAACCGGCATCTATGGCGACATCGCGCGCGAGGTGCGCGCGCGCGGCGATCATGCCTGGGACCATCGCGCGCGATCGACATTGCTGGCAAAGCTTGGCTGGGTGGCGCGCGCGGGCTGGTCGGTGCTGCGCCGCCCGCCGCAGCGGCGGATCGCGCGCGACGGACTGTGGACGCGCGCGCGCGCGGCAGCGGAGGCATGAGCCAGATCGAATGGCTGGCGGCGGCGCTGGTGTTGGTCAATGTCGCGCTGATCGTGCTGCGCAGCGTGTGGAACTATCCCTTCGCGCTGGTCGCCGTCACGCTCTACGCCTTCGTCTTTTTCGAGGCGAAGCTGTACAGCGACATGCTGTTGCAGGGCTTTTTCTTTCTCCTCAACCTGTACGGCTGGGCGAACTGGCTGCGCGCGCGCGGCGACGACGGCGTACCCGTCGGCTGGATGACGCCGCGCGCGCGGCGCATCTGGGGCGGCGCGACCATCGCCGCCTGGTTGGGGTGGAGCTATGCGATGCAGCGCTTTACCGATGCCGCCGCGCCGTGGCTGGACGGCGCGATCGCGATGGTCAGCATTGCGGCGCAATGGCTGCTCGCGCGGCGGCGGGTCGAAAGCTGGTTGCTGTGGATATTGGTCGACCTGATCGCGATCCCGCTGTTCGCATCGCGCGGGCTCTATGCGACCAGCGCCGTCTATGTCGTGTTGCTGGGCATGTCGATCGACGGGCTGATCCAGTGGCGCCGCGCGGCGGTCAGGCCCGCCGAGGCGACCGTCGGCGCCGGAGAGCGCATCGCCGCATGACCCGGCATATTTGTCTGCACGGTGCCGAAAGCACCGGGAAATCGACGCTTGCGCCGCAACTCGCGGCGCGGCTGGGTGCTGTCGTGGTTCCCGAATATGGGCGCCTCTATTGCGAGGCGAACGGCACCGACCTTGACCGCGGCGACCTGTTGGCGATTGCCGAAGGCCATCTTGCCGCCACCAATGCGGCGCTGGCGCGCGCGCCGGCATGGCTGGTGTCGGACACCGACCCGCTGATGACCCAGGCGTGGGCGATCATGCTGCTGGGACGGCGGCTTCCCGAAATCGACGCGTGGGACGGGGCCGCCGACCTTTATCTGGTCCCCGCGTTGGACCTGCCGTGGCAGGAGGACGGGACGCGGCTGTTCGGCAGCGAGGCCGATCGGCGCCGGTTCATGGAGGTCGCAATTGCCGAACTCGACCGGCGCGCACTGCCGTGGGCTTGGGTCGAGGGGACGGGCGATGCACGTTTGGAAAGCGCGCTGGCGGCGATCCGGGCGGCGAGGCTGGCGTAACGACGGACAGGACGAGTGCGAATGTTTCAGGGGGAAGGCTGGCGTTTTTTAGACCCTCCCCAAGGTTTGCGACAGGGAGGATATGGACGAACCAGCCGGTTGCCTGGCCGTCATTCGATCCACATCAGTAGCGGCCGAAATGGGGTGGAAAGCGGACGTCCCTCATTTTCGTCACCCCGGGCTTGACCCGGGGTCCCGCTTGAACCACTTTTCCTCGATGGAAGGGGCAAGGAAAGGCGGCTGGGTCTATATCATGGCCGACCGCTACCGCGGGACAATCTAAGTCGGCGTTACAGCAAATCTACCCGCCCGCATCCATCAGCACCGCACGGGTGATGGCTCCGATTTCCGTGCCAAATATGGCCTCTCTCGCCTCATATGGGCTGAACCCGGCGACGACATTGCTGCCTGCATCGCGCACGAAAAGCGCATCAAGCGTTGGCACCGGCAATGGAAGTTCGCGTTGATCGAACGCGGCAATCCCGATTGGCAGGATCTGTTCGATAGATGGGTCGGATGAAAAAGCGGGACCCCGGATCAAGTCCGGGGTGACGATGATGGATAGGTCAACTTCCGGTCGCAACCGGTCTATAGCCGACGCACCTCCTTTTCCGTTCGTGTCGAGCGAAGTCGAGACACCTATGGATGCGGCGCCTAGCCCGAAGGGCATCTCGACTTCGCTCGATGCAAACGGGTTGAGGAGGCGGAGGCGGCAGCTTCGGGGTCGATACCGGCCTTTTACCTCGCATAAGCGTCGCGCAGTTCGCGCTTCAGTATCTTGCCGATCGGGCTGCGTGGCAGTTCCTCAACGACATGGATCGCGCTCAGCCGCTGGGTCTTGCCGACCCTGGCGTTGCAGTCGGCGCGCACGCTTTCAGCGTCGGCGCCGGATTTCAGAACGACGAAAGCGACCGGGGTTTCGCCCCATTGCTCGCTCGGCATCCCGACCACCGCGGCCTCGACGACACGCTCGTCGGCCAGCAATATGCCTTCGAGGTCGCTGGGGAAGATGTTGAACCCGCCCGAGATGATCATGTCCTTGGCGCGGTCCATCAGCGTCAGGAACCCGTCCGCGTCGATGCGCCCGATGTCGCCGTGGCGATAGAAAAGATTCCCCTCGGCATCATGCCAGTGCATCGCCTTGGTCGCATCGGGGCGGTTGTTATAGCCGGTCATCATCGCAGGCGATCGCCCGACAATCTCGCCGACCTCGCCCTGTGGCAGTTCGTTGCCGTCCTCGTCGATCACCTTGGCGATATGGCCGGGTGCGGGCTGGCCGACGGTGTGCAGCTTGTCGGGATATTTATGCGCCTCGAGCAGGAAGGCGGCGCCCCCCTCGGTCATGCCATAGATTTCGACGAGCCCGCCCGGCCAGCGCGCCAGCACATCGGCCTTGAGCGCGGCGGGGAAGGGCGCCGAGGTGCAATATTTCATCACGAAGCTGGAAAGGTCGAAACGGTCGAAATCGTCGAGCGCCATGATGCGGCGATATTGTACCGGCACCAGCATGGTGTTGGTCGCGCGTTCGCGCTCGGCCAGTTCGAGAAAGCCGTGCGCGTCGAATTTCTTCATCAGCACGACCTGTCCGCCCGACCCGACGGTGGGCATGAAGCTGGCCATCGTGGTGTTCGAATAAAGCGGGGTCGACAGGATCGTCACCGCCGCGGGGCCATAGGCGGGGGCGCCGCGCTGAACATGCTGCCAGCGCATCGCGTGGCTGTGGATGATGCCCTTGGGCGTGCCGGTGGTGCCCGACGAATAGATGATGTTGAACCCGTCCTCGGGCTCGATCGCGACCGGGCTCGGCCGCGCGCCTTCGGGCGCCATCCATTCGCCGAGCGCGACCCCGGCGTCGCTGCCGTCCATCGCGATGCGGTCGGCGGCGGTCACATGTTGTCCGGCGAGGCTGGCCGCCGCCGCGGCGTCGAGGAACAGGTGGCGCGCGTCGGTGTCGGCGATCATCGCCGCCATCTGTTCGCCGGTCGCGCTGTTGGTGATCAGTCCCGCGACCCCACCAGCGCGCAGCGTGCCGAGAATGACCGCCATCTGTTCGACGCTGTTCAGCCCGGCGATCGCGGTGCGCGCGCCCTTTTGCAGCCCGTCCTGTTGCAGCCGGGCGGCGATTCGGTCGGTCCAGGCGTCGAGTTCGGCCCAGCTCAGCCGCCGCGACGGGTCGGCCGCCGCTACGGCATCGGGACGTTCGGCGGCATGGGCGCGCACCAGGTCGGGGAGCGTTGCGAAGGCGCTTTCGAGCATGTCGAGGGCGGTCATGCCCATGGGGTTAGCACAGGATCGGCGATCCGCAATGGACCCGCATCGCGGGCGGTGCGCGGTTTGCGGTACGCCGGGGCGTGCTTGCTTGACCAAAAGTTTCAGCTTGCTACTCATTTGCCGGCATAAAGAAATCAATGACCCCGGAGATGATGACCGATGCACCCTTCCGTCCATGCCGCCACCAGTCCCGACAAAGCCGCCGTCATCGTTGCCGAAACGGGCGAAACCATCAGCTATGGCGCGATGGATGCCGCATCGAACCGCGCCGCGCAGCTGTTTCGCGCGCATGGGCTGGGGCATGAGGATGTCGTCGCCTTCATGCTCGAAAATACACCGCATTATTACGGGCTGACCTGGGGGGCGCAGCGTGCGGGGCTGCGCTATGTCTGCATCTCGTCGCGGCTGACGCAGGACGAAACCGACTATATCCTCGAAAATTCGGGGGCGAAGATGCTGATCGCATCGGCCAGCCTGGCGCCCGCCGCGCTGGCGCTGACGACGCGGATCGAACGCTTTTCCATGGGCGGCGAGATTGCGGGCTGGCCGCGAATCGAAGAGGCGCTGGCGGCGATGCCCGCGGAGCGGGTCGTCGACGAGCGCGCCGGGGTCGATATGCTCTATTCCTCCGGCACCACGGGACGGCCCAAGGGCGTGCGCGTGCCATTGCCCGAGGAACCCGCGATCGATGCGCCGAACAGCCTGGTCGCGCTCGCCTCGATGGTGTTCGGGATCAATGCGGACAGCGTTTATCTGTCACCCGCACCGCTGTACCATGCCGCGCCGCTGCGCTGGTCGATGACCATCCACCGCCTGGGCGGGACGGTGGTGCTGATGAAGAAATTCGATCCCGAGGCCGCGCTCGCGACGATCGAAAAATATCGCTGCAACAGCGCGCAGTTCGTGCCGACCCATTTCGTGCGAATGCTGAAGCTGCCCGACGCGGTCCGCGCGAAATATGACGTGTCGTCGATGAAGGGGGCGATCCACGCCGCCGCGCCATGTCCGATTCCGGTCAAGCAGGCGATGATCGACTGGTGGGGCCCGGTGCTGCTCGAATATTATGCGGGATCCGAGGGCAATGGCATGACCTTTGCCTCGAGCCAGGACTGGCTGACGCACAAGGGCAGCGTCGGCCGGGCAATCCTGGGCACGGTCCACATCGTCGGCGAGGACAATGAAACCGAACTGCCCGTGGGCGAGGAAGGCGTGGTCTTTTTCGAGAGCGAGAATGTCTTCGAATATCACGACGACCCTGAAAAGACCGCATCGAGCCGTAATTCAAAAGGCTGGTCGACGCTGGGCGACGTGGGCAAGGTCGACGCCGACGGCTTTTTATATCTGACCGACCGCAAGAGTTTCATGATCATTTCGGGCGGTGTGAACATCTATCCCCAGGAGATCGAGAATCATCTGATCACCCACCCGGGCGTCGCCGATGTCGCGGTGGTCGGCGGCCCGCACGAGGAAATGGGCGAGGAGGTGATCGCGGTGATCCAGCCCGCCGACATGGCCGACGCGACCGAGGATTTTCGCGCCGAACTGATCGCCTTTGCGCGCGAGAAGCTGTCGGGGGTGAAAATCCCGCGGCGGATCGATTTCCTCGACGCGCTGCCGCGCCACGACACCGGCAAACTTTATAAGCGTCTGCTGCGCGATCAATATTGGGACAAGGCCAAGGGCGAAGTCGCAGGTGCCCAAACGGAGCGTTGATGCGATGAGCGTGCGCGTCGAATTTTTCTTTGACCTGTCTTCCCCCTGGACCTGCCTGGCCTTTCACAACCTGTCCGGGGTGCTGGCGCGCGCCGGAGTATGCGCGCAGTATCGGCCGATCCTGGTCGGCGGGGTGTTCAACGCGGTCAATCCGGCGGTCTATGCCGCGCGCGAACAGGCTGACAATCGCAAGCTTGTCCACAGCTGGAAGATTTTGAAGGACTGGGCGCGCCTGTCAGACGTGGCGATGAATTTCCCCTCGTCATGGCACCCGGCGAAAAGCGTCGCGGCGATGCGTTTCTGCTGCGCGCTGGAGGCGGACCAGGCGGCGCTCGTCCGGTTCGCGCGCGGCGCGTTCGAGAGCTATTTCGACCGCCAGGAAAATCTGGACGACCCCGCCGTGCTGATCGCGGTCGCCGATGCCGCAGGGCTGGACGGCGCGGCGGTGGCCGAGGCGGCGACGAGCGATGCGGTCAAGGCGCGGCTGCGCGCCAATACCGAAGAGGTCGTCGCGCGCGGCGGCTATGGATCGCCGACGATTTTCGTCGACGGCACCGACATGTATTTCGGCAACGACCAGCTTCCGCTTGTCGAGGCCGCCCTCAACCGGACTTAGAAAGACTCTTCCCATGCACGACCGAATTTCGATCACCATGCTCGACGACGGTATCGCCGACGTCCGGCTGATCCGCGCCGACAAGATGAATGCGCTCGACGCCGCGATGTGGTCGGCGCTTGCCGAGGCGGTCGAGACGCTGAAGGCGATGGCGGGGCTGCGCGTCGTCGTGCTGTCGGGCGAGGGGCGCGCCTTTTGCGCGGGGCTCGACCTTTCCAGCCTGTCCGCCGAGAGCGACCCCGGTGCGAGCAGCGCGGGCGGCGGTCTGTCCGATCGGACCAAGGGGATCGCCAACAACGCCCAATATGCCGCCTGGGGCTGGCGCGAATTGCCCGTCCCGGTGATCGCCGCGGTGCACGGAGTCGCGTTCGGCGCGGGCAGCCAGATCATGGCTGCCGCCGACATCCGCATCGTTCATCCCGATACGCGGATTGCGATCATGGAAATGCGCTGGGGCCTGGTCCCCGACGTTGCCGGCATGGCGTTGTGGCGCACCCAGGTCGCCGACGATGTGCTGCGCGAGATGATCTATACCAACCGCGAATTCAACGGATCGGAGGCAAAGCTGTTGGGTTTTGCAACCCATGTGTCCGACGACCCGCTGGCCCATGCGATGGACCTGGCCCGTACGATCGCCAACAAGAACCCCCATGCGATCCGGGGGGCGAAGCGGCTGTGCAACATGCTCGCCGATGCCGACGATGCCGCCATTCTGCAGGCCGAAAGCGACGAGCAGGTCAAGGTGATCCGCACCCCCAATCAGATGGAGGCGGTGATGGCGCATATGCAAAAGCGCAAGCCGAACTTCGCCGACTAGCGACGGCCCGCTGGATCGGCTCAGCGCCGCTTGCCGTCAGGAGCGGGTGGCGGAGGGGGCACGGCCATGACGCTGTGCTCCTTTTGTAAGCGCAGCGTACCGCCATGGTCCTACGGCTTCGCCGCAGGGAGGATTCATCGGAGCAAGCCTAAAAAACGTGCGGCATGGTGCCAGTCGGCTTCACGCCGGGCGCGCGCCTTTTGCGCTTCGCTGTCGGCGCCCCAGCGGCGTTCCTGATACAGCTCGTCGAGGCTGACCGCCTGCCACAGGGCATCGGCGTCAAAGGCGTTGTCCACCAGTGCCAGCCCGGCGACAAGCGATCCGCCGATGGTGACGAGCGGCGTGAGCGCGGCGAGACGGAAGGGATCCTGCGCCAGCACGGCATCGCGTAGCGCCGCGACCGTCGCGGCGGGCTGGTCGATCGGCAGAACCCCCTGTGCGAGTGCAAATTCGATGCCGTGGCGCCGTTCGGCCCAGGCGAGCAGCGGGTTCCACGCCGCCGCCTGTTCAGCCTGGAGCAGCGCGTCGCGATCGTCGCGATAGCAGAAAAGATCGCTCATCGCATAAGCGGCAATCGGCTGGGCAAAGGCGGCGGGGTCGGGGGATGCGAGGTCGATCGCGGCGTTGGCGATTCCGGTCAGCGGCATGGCGGCGGGATCGATGCTTTCGCCCAGGGCCGCCCATTCGGCGGCGATCGCTTCCGCCAGCGGCAGGCTGTGAACAAGCAGCGGCGCGCGCGCCGGGGTGCGCACCGGGCGCCCGTCGAGCGCGATGCCCCAGCCGTCACCCTGTGCGGTGACGGCGGCTTCCTTCCAAAAGCGCTTCATAGCTCTTTGGGCGAGCGCCAGCGGCGCGCGAGGATCATCGGCATCACGGCGAAATCAAAGGCGCCAATCAGCACCACCGCCGCCCCGATCCAGCGATCGGTCGGCTGGCCTGCGAGTTCGAAACCGCCGCGCACCAGGACGAAGCCGGCAAAGACGAGCAGCGCCCCCATGATCCGCATCAGGTTGAGCGCGAGATAGCGTTTTCTGGCGAGGGCGTCGTTGGCGGGGGTCATGCGTTCTCCCTATCGCCGCCAAGGTGGCGCATCAACCGCGCGATCGCGCCCTGGCCCGCCGCCTCCAGCCCCGCCGCGACCCGCTCGCGTTCGTCGGCGGGCTTGTTCTGCGACAGCTTGACCGTCGGGCGCCAGGCGGTGACGTGCATTTCGAACCCGGTGATCGCGCCCTTCATCCGGCCGAAGATGGCCGGGTTCATCTTGTCGCGGGTCCAGGGCGGCACCGCGCCGATCCGCGCCTCGTGCTCGGCCGACAGCGTATCGAGCTGCGCGGTCAGTTCGTCATCGTCGAGCTTGCGGACGCTTCCTTCCATCTCGACCGCGACATAATTCCACGTCGGCACCTGGTCGGGGGCTGCGTACCAGCCGGGGCTGACATAGGCGTCGGGGCCCTGCACCACCGCGAGCGCGGCCTGTCCCGCAAGGTGGTGGGTCAGCGCGTTGCCGCGCGCCAGATGGAATTGCAGCGTCGAGGCGTCGGCGCTCAGTACCACCGGCGCATGGGCGACGCGCGGCCCATCGGGGGTGGCGGCAAAGATGGCGGCGAAACCGACTTCGCGCACCATCAGCGCGGCAAGATCATCGTGCCGGGGGCGGAAAGCCGGGTTGGGATGCATCAGCGGGGTTTCCGCGGGCCCGGTTTTGCAGGGCCGCGGGCGCCGGGCCGTGCGGGCGCGCGTCCCGTGGCGGGCTTGGCGCTTTTCGTGCCGGGCTTGCCACCGCTTTTCGCCGCGGGCTTGCCGCCGGGGCCAGGCTTGGCGGGCGCGGCGGTGCTGCGTGAGCGTCGTTCGCCGCGCCGCGCCTTGCGCAGCTGTTTCGAATGCGCCTTGGCCTTGGCCTTTTGCGCCGCCTTGGGCGACGGGCGCGGTGCCTCTTCGGTCAGAACATCGCCGAGCAGCGGATCGAAGCCCAGTGCGTCGAGGCTGGCGGCGAAATGTTCGGGCAGATCGGCCGATACGTCGATCGCGCCGCCATCGGGATGATCGATGCGCAGGCGGCGGCTGTGCAGATGCAGCTTGCGGCTGATCGTGCCGGTCAGGAAGGCCGCCTTGCCGCCATATTTGCCGTCGCCGACGATCGGGTGGCCGATCGCCGCCATATGGACGCGCAGTTGGTGGGTGCGGCCGGTCAGCGGTTGCAGCTCGACCCACGCCGCGCTGTTGCCCGCGCGTTCGATGATCCGATAGCGCGTTTTCGACGGCAGCCCGTCGTCGTGGACATGCATTTTTTCGCCCCCCGACCCTGGCTGTTTGGCGAGCGGCAGGTCGATCTCGCCCTGCGCGATGTCGGGGACGCCGACGACGAGCGCCCAATAGGTCTTGCGCGCGCTGCGGTTCGAAAAACTTTTGGCGAAATAGGCGGCAGCGCGCGGGGTGCGCGCGATCAGCAGCGCCCCCGACGTATCCTTGTCGAGCCGGTGAACCAGCTTGGGCCGCACCGGCCCGTCGAATTTCAGCGCGTCGAGCAGCCCGTCGACGTGGCTGTCGGTCTTGGTCCCGCCCTGTGTTGCGAGGCCGGGCAGCTTGTTGAGCACCAGCGCCCCGGCGTCGCGGTGGATGAGCATCGCGGTGGCGAGTTCGACATCGGCGTCGGTCAGCGGCCGCCCCTTGCGCGCCGGGCGGGCTTCGGCCTCGACCGGCGGGGTCGGCATGACGAGCACCTGTCCGGCGGCGATCCGGTCCGACACGTCGGCCTTTTTGCCGTCGAGTGTCAGCTGCCCCGAGCGGGCCCAGCGTGCGAGCAGCGCATGCGGGGTTCCCGGCCGGTGGCGCTTGAACCAGCGGTCGAGGCGGATGCCGTCATCTTCTTCGGCGACGATTGCGCGGTCCATGCTCATGCCGGTACCTGCCGCATCAGGAGCAAGCCGAGCCCGCATGCCAGCACCGCCCCGATCACCGAGGCGAGCGCATAAGAAATTGCCTGGGCGGACTGGCCGCGTTCGAAAAGCATCCAGAATTCCATACTGAAGGAAGAAAAGGTGGTGAAGCCGCCGAGCAGCCCGACGCCGAGGAACAGCCGTGCCGTATCGGTGCCGCCGTTGCGAGCCAGCCAGCCGATCAACACGCCCATGGCGAGGCTGCCCGCGATATTCGCGGTCAGCGTCCACCAGGGAAAGCCGGGGCCGAGCCGTACGAGCATTGCCTGTCCGAGCAGATGGCGCGCGCCAGCGCCGAGGGCGCCGCCCAGCATCACGGAAAACAGGCTGTTCATGACGCCCGCCCTAGCCGCAAATTGCCGCGAGGGATAGCGGCGCGTCATCGGGGGGCGGGAAGCGCCGGGGCACGCGCCTCGATCCCGCCGCGTGCATGCGCGGCGCGCCAGTCGGCGGGCGGGGTAAAGGCGCCCTGCCATATGCCGCGCTTCTTGGCGCGGGCCTCGGCCTCCTCGATCAGATAGGCGTCGCCATCGGTCACTGCCCAACCCGCGCGCACCATTTCGGCGCCGAGGTCGATGCCGTCCGGGAAAGGCGCGGTGCGGCATGTCGCGACGGCGCGGCGATAGCGGTCGCGGCCGGTGAGATCGCAATGGAGTGCGCCCATTTTGGCCAGTTTTTCAAGCGCGCTGCGTGCCTGCTTTCCGCACGGCCAGCGTGCTCCCGCCGCCGCCGCGCAATCCTGTCGATATTCGACGGCGTCGAGCCCTGACAGGCGAACGGTCAGCGCCGCGCCGTCGTGGCGGACGGTCAGGCTGTCGCCATCGATGATGTGAACCGGGGCGACGACCGAGGCCGGGCCGGAGCCCGTGGTCCAGGCCGCGATCGCCAGCGCCGCCAACAGCAACAGCGCGGCCAGCGACCGCAGGCGACGGCGCCAGCGGGCGCGTGAAAGGAAAGAAGGACGACGAGGCACGACGAAGCGCGTGGCGTGCGCGCCATCGCTTGGCAAGGGCCAGGGAAGAGGGATGAAGGATTGACGATGAGAACAAATCATGTCCAAAATGGAGAGGATTCGCGGTCGAGGGCCGCGCATCGGTCGGCGGCGGGGCGGTTTCGATCCGATTCGGCGGCAAAAGCGAACGAACAAAAGGCGAATATGCCCGAAATGACGGCATAAGAACGCCGGATCGGAGCAATGTCATGGGGTGGAGGAAGTGATGCAGCAGGAAATTCAACCGCGCCCCTTGCGCGGCCATGGTGCGTTCGCCTTTTTCGAACGCGGGGCGGCGGCCTGGGCGGACGATCCCGTACCGGCCGCGATGCTGCTGTACGTCGGCCCGGCGAGCGGGGCACAGGCCGCGGCGCCGATCGAAGGCGTGCGGCTTGTCGCGGCGGTGCCGCCCGAGCGTGCGGCCGGACATATGCGGAGCATGGGACGCCTCGACATCGCCTGGCTTGCCGCCGCAGAGACGATCGAGGGTGAGTTGCTTGCCGATATCTGTGCCGCGGTTGCGGAGCGGGGCGGCGGGCTGATCTGTGAAACATCGCTGGCCGCGCTCGACCGGATGACGGCCGCGATCCCGGACCATGTCCCGGTCCATTTCCTGGTCGATCCCGATGAAGCCGACCGGCGGCTCGCCCTTGCTGCGGCCTGTCCCGAACGCCGGATGAGCGTTTGCGACAGCGCTCGCGACGAAGCGATGGACCGGATCGACCGCCTGCAGGAGGAGGTGGCACGCATATCCCGCCTGCTCGTCGATCTGGCGGCGCAGCGGACCGTGCTGCCCGGCGCGATGGGGACGGGCTTCGTCCCGCCGCCGCTGTCCGGTGCGGAGGAGCCCGCGACGGCCGTCGAGGCCGCCGTGCGTGCGCCGGCGCGCGATTTCACGGCTCCGCCGCGCAGCTTCGTGCCCGAAGACTGGACGATCGATCGTCAGCGGGCGAAGCAGGTGCGCCACCTGTTGCGGCAACGGCGGATGCGCGAGCAATATTTCCCCGCCGACATGTTCGCCGACCCCGCCTGGGACATGTTGCTCGACCTTTATGCCGCGCGTCTCGAACGCCAGCCGGTGTCGGTGTCGAGCCTGTGCATCGCCGCCGCAGTCCCCGCGACGACCGCGCTGCGCTGGATCAAGACCATGACCGAAGCGGGCCTGTTCCGGCGCGAGGCCGACCCGCAGGATGGGCGCCGCATCTTCATCGCGCTTGCCGATGCGGCGCTCGATGCGATGGACCGCTATTTCGAGGCTCTGGACGAGTAGGCCTGACGGGCCGCCACAAAGAGCGGGGGGTATCGGCATGCGGCGCATTCCCCTGTCGCCCTGCGCGGGTTAGGGGTGGAGCGGTTTCAACGGAGTGTGTGCCGATGCCGATCATGGCCGCCCGCGTTTATCACGATGGCAAGCTTGTCCGCGATCTTGGTCCCGACGAGGCGATCCCGGAGGATTGCGCCGATGGGGATTCCTTCTGGCTGGGCCTGTATGAACCCACGCCGGGTGAACTCGCAGCGATCGCCAAGCGGTTCGGGCTGCACCCGCTGGCGGTCGAGGACGCATTGAAGGCGAATCAGTTGCCCAAGGTGGAAGTCTATGGCGACCAGCTGTTCGTCATTGCGCGCACCGCTAACCTGGATGACGACACGATCCAGGCCGGCGAAACCGCCATTTTCCTGGGGCCGCATTTTTTCGTCAGCGTCCGCCATGGTTCGGCGCGCACCCACACCGACGTTCGCGCGCGGCTGGAGAGCCTGCCGGCCAAGCTGGCGCACGGTCCCGACTATGTCCTCTATGCCGTCCTCGATTTCATCGTCGATGGCTATTTCCCGGTCGTCGATGCGATCGAGGATCGGATGCTGTTGGTCGAGGACCGCGTGATGGATACCCCGCTGGATGCGGCCGAAATTCGTCACCTTTACGCGCAGCGGCACGAGATCATCCGGTTCCAGCGGCTGGTCGGGATGATGAAGGAGGTCGCCGGGCGGTTGGCGACCGATGATGAACTGCCGAATATCGATTCGACGGTGCGCCCCTTTTTTCGGGATATCTGGGACCATGTGCAGCGCGCCGAATATCGGTTGACCGGGCTGCGCGACATTGCCGCGTCGGTGATCGAAACCAACGGGATGCTCGAGCAGCAGCGCCAGGGCGTCATTACCCGCCAACTGGCCGCCTGGGCCGCGATATTGGCGGTGCCGACCGCGATCGCGGGCATATATGGCATGAATTTCGAGCATATGCCCGAGTTGCGCTGGACCTTCGGCTATCCGTTGATCGTCGGCGCGATGGCCGGCATCTGCCTGTTGCTGTACTGGCGTTTCAAACGGATCGGGTGGCTATAGCGGGCGCGACGCAGCGCTTGCCAGCCGCGCCGGCTTGTGGCAGGGGCGCCCTTCCCACGGCGTGGGGCGCTTAGCTCAGTTGGTAGAGCATCTCGTTTACACCGAGAGGGTCGGCGGTTCGAGCCCGTCAGCGCCCACCATTTTTCCCGACCGGATATATCAGCGCGGTTTGCGCTCGATCGCCTCGACGATATCCTTGGCCGTGACGAGGTCGACGCCCGTTGCGTTGCGAACCTGTTTGACCGCTTCGATCTTGCGGCCCGCATCGACGAGGCGGCGGATTTCATCTTCGTCGATCGCCGCCGGATCGGTTGGAGGCGTGCTTGCCGCGAAACGCGGAGGCAGCACGCGCGGCGGCGGACCGGTGAGGTCGCGCCGGTCGCCATTCCTTCGTTGAAGGTATAGCGTCAGCGCGACCCCGGAAACCAGCCCGAGGAGGAAGAGGATCAGCGGACCCATCGTCCCCGTCCGTCCTTAGGCAGCGAGCTTGCGCAGCACATAGTGCAGGATGCCGCCGTTCATATAATATTCGACCTCGTTCGCGGTATCGATGCGGCAGAGCGTATCGAAGCGGAAGGTCGAACCGTCGCGGCGCGTCACCTCGACCGTCACGGTCTGGCGCGGCTTGATGTCGGCGACGCCCTTGATGGTGAAGACATCGTCGCCGGTCAGGCCCAGCGTCTCGCGGGTCTCGCCGTCCTGGAACTGCAGCGGCAGCACGCCCATACCGACGAGGTTCGAGCGGTGGATACGTTCAAAGCTTTCGACGATCACGGCGCGGACGCCGAGCAGGTTGGTGCCCTTTGCCGCCCAGTCGCGCGACGATCCGGTGCCATATTCCTTGCCCGCGATGACCACCAGCGGGGTGCCATCGGCCTTGTGGCGCATGGCGGCGTCATAGATCGGCATGACGTCGGCGCCATAGCGCGACATGCCGCCTTCGATGCCGGGGACCATTTCATTCTTGATGCGGATATTGGCAAAGGTACCGCGCATCATGACTTCGTGATGGCCGCGGCGTGCGCCATAGCTGTTGAAATCGGCCTTGTTGACCTGATGCTCCATCAGCCATTGGCCGGCCGGGCTGTCCGCCTTGATCGAGCCGGCCGGGCTGATGTGGTCGGTGGTGATCGAATCGCCGAGGATCGCGAGCGGCTTTGCGCCGACGATGTCGCTGACCGGGGCAGGGGTCATTTCCATGCCCTCGAAATAGGGCGGGTTGGCGACATAGGTCGATCCGGCGCGCCACTGATAGGTGTCGCTGCCTTCGACCGAGATCTTCTGCCAGTGCGCGTCGCCCTGATAGACATGGGCATAGCGCGCCTCGAACATCGCGCGATCGACGGCGCCCGCCACCGTGCCCGCGACTTCTTCGTTGGTCGGCCAGATGTCCTTGAGGAACACGTCCTGTCCGTCCTTGCCGGTGCCGATCGGGGTGGTGGTGAAATCCTCGATCACCGTACCCTTCAGCGCATAGGCGACGACGAGCGGCGGCGAGGCGAGGAAGTTGGCGCGCACGTCCGGCGACACGCGGCCTTCGAAATTGCGGTTACCCGAGATCACCGCCGCGGCGACGAGGCCATTTTCGTTGATTGCCTTTGAAATCGGTTCGGCGAGCGGGCCCGAGTTGCCGATGCAGGTCGTGCAGCCATAGCCGACGAGGTTGAAGCCGATATTGTCGAGATGCTTTTGCAGCCCGGCCTTTTCGAGATAGTCGGTGACGACCTGCGATCCCGGTGCGAGGCTGGTCTTGACCCACGGCTTGGGCTTGAGGCCCAGTTCGTCGGCCTTTTTGGCGACGAGGCCGGCGGCGACGAGGACGCCGGGGTTCGAGGTGTTGGTGCAGCTGGTGATCGCCGCGATCGTGACGTCGCCGTCGCCGATGTCGAAATCCTTGCCTTCGACCGGAACGCGCGCCTGCGCCTTTTTATAGACATTGGCCATGTCGGCGTTGAAGACGTCGTCGACATCGGGAAGCGAGACGCGGTCCTGCGGACGCTTCGGCCCGGCGAGCGAGGGAACGACGGTCGACAGATCAAGTTCGAGCGTGTCGGTGAAGATCGGGTCGGCGGCACCTTCGACGATCCACAGTCCCTGCGCCTTGGCATAGGCCTCGACCAGCGCGATATTCTCTTCACTGCGGCCGGTCAGGCGCATGTAATCGAGCGTCTTGTCGTCGATGCCGAAGAAACCGCAGGTCGCACCATATTCGGGCGCCATGTTGGCGAGTGTCGCACGGTCGGCGAGGCTGAGCGAGGCGAGGCCGGGCCCGAAATATTCGACGAAGCGGCCGACGACGCCGCGTTCGCGCAGCATCGCGGTGGCGGTGAGCACGAGGTCGGTCGCGGTGACGCCTTCCTTGAGCGCGCCGGTGAATTTGAAGCCGACGACTTCGGGGATCAGCATCGATACCGGCTGACCGAGCATCGCGGCTTCGGCCTCGATCCCGCCGACGCCCCAGCCGAGCACGCCGAGGCCATTGATCATCGTCGTGTGGCTGTCGGTGCCGACGCAGGTGTCGGGATAGGCGACGGTGGTGCCGTCGGCGCCTTCGCTCGACCACACGGCTTGGGCGATATGTTCGAGGTTGACCTGGTGACAGATGCCGGTGCCCGGGGGAACCGCCTTGAAATTGTCGAGGCTCTTCGACCCCCATTTCAGGAAGTCATAGCGTTCGCCGTTGCGATAATATTCGATCTCGACATTCTGTTCGAACGCCTTGGGGTGGCCGAATTCGTCGACCATGACCGAGTGGTCGATGACGAGGTGGACGGGAACGAGCGGGTTGATCTTCGACGTGTCGCCGCCAAGCTTGGCGATCGCGTCGCGCATTGCGGCGAGGTCGACGACGCAGGGAACGCCGGTGAAATCCTGAAGCAGCACGCGCGCCGGGCGATACTGGATTTCGCGGTTCGAATGCGGGTCCTGCTGCCAGTCAACCAGCGCCTGAACATCGTCGGTGGAGACGGTGAAACCGCCATCTTCGAAGCGAAGGAGGTTTTCGAGCAGCACCTTCATGCTGAACGGCAGGCGTGACACGTCGCCGAGCTTGGCCGCGGCCTTGTCGAGCGAATAAAAGGCATAATCCTTGCCGCCGACCGAAAGCGTCGAGCGGGTTCCCAGCGTGTCTTGGCCAGTCGTTGTCATGTGCAGTTCCCTATTGAGGGCGCGGCGGGGAATGACCGCCGCGTGCCGAGCGGGAGAGCGAGGCAAGCGGGAGTCGCGCGCGCGGTTATGGTTGGCGCCTCCCTACGCCGGGATCGCGGAAATGCAAGGGGGGAGCGGCGTTGTTCTGGGGGGTGGGCGCGGTCCCAACCCCGGATACGTTCCCCGCCGACCGGCGGCGTGGACGGGGAGTCGGGGCCGGGGGGGGGGGGCGCCCCCCGCCTATTCGCCGAGCAGATGTTTCTTGATGAACATGATCTGCGCGCCGCTGCTCCAGTCGCCGGCCTCGTCGCTGTTGACGCTGTGCCCGTCCTTTTCGGAAAGAAGGAACCAGACGGGTGTGCCATTGGCGCGCACCGCATCGCGGATCATCTCCGCCTGGCGGGCCGGAACGCGGGGGTCGTTCGCGCCCTGGATGATCAGCAGCGGCGCCTTGATCTTCGCGGCATTGGCGAGCGGCGAAATGCGCGCGAAAAAGGCCGCCATGGCGGGGTCGCGTTCGTCGCCATATTCGCGGCGCCGGTTGTTGACGCGGTTGCGTTCGGTTTCCTCCAGAAAGGTCTTGAAATCGCTGATCCCGACCCGCGCGATGCCGCCGCGCAGCCGGTCCGAATAGTGAGTGAGCGCCGCGAGCGAGACATAGCCGCCATAGGAACCGCCGACGATCATCACCCGATCCGGATCGAGGTCGGGCCGGGTGCGTATCCAGTCGAGCAATGCCCCGATGTCGCGGATCGAATCCTCGCGTTTCATGCCATTGTCGAGCGCCTCGAAGGCGCGGCCATAGCCGGTGGACCCACGAATATTGGGCTCGACCACCGCGACCCCCAATTCGGTCACATAATAATGCATCGTGCGCGAAAATTCGGGGCGATGCTGCGATGCCGGGCCGCCGTGAGCGTTGATGACCACCGGCAACCGCGCGCCGTCGCGGCGTTTCGGCGGAAGGTAGAGCAGGGCCGGGATTTCGCGCCGTTTCCCTTCATCCTCGTCGAAGGTGGGGTAGCGGACGATCTGCGGAACAAGGTCGACCCCGCCTCCGTCGCTGAGCCCGCCGGTGAGCGCACGGACCTTGCCCGACTGGAGGTCGAAGGTGACGGTGCGCGAAGGCGATACGGGCTGGGTCAGCGTCATCACCAGTTCGCGATTGTCGGGGCTGAAGGCGGCATCGGTGACCACCCCCGGCGAACGATCGGGCGCGCTGTCGAGTTTGCGCAGGTTGACCGCATCGAGGAGCATCACGCGGCTGAGCCCTTCCCAGTTCACGAACAGTGCAAGGAGGCTGCGATCGGGCGACAGGATGGCGAAATCGACATCGCGCTTGAGCGCCGAGCTGATGTCGGCGAGCTGGCCACTGTCGAGATCGAGCTGGAACAGCGCCCGGTAGTCGGACATGCCGTTGGCGACCAGGAACAGTTTGCGCCCGTCGGCCGAAAAGCGCGCATTTCCTATCGGCGAGGAGGAGGTCAGGAGCAGCTGTTCTTCGCCGGTGACGGGATCGATCAGCAACAGGCGATGATGATCGTCGCCCTGCAGCGACACGACAAGCTTGCTGCCGTCGGGCGACCAGTCCTGGACGAGCAGCGAATCGTCGAAGGTGGCAAGGACGCGGCCGCTGGTATCGCCGCACAGATCGTGGACCACGACCTGCCAGATGCCGCTGCCTTCGGGAGAAGCGGCATAGGCGATGCGCCGACGATCGTCGGCGGCTTTCAGCGCGATGCGGCGGGCCTTTCCGCTGGTCAGCGCAAGGCGGTCGGGGGTGCCCCGAACCGTCAGATGGATGTCGTGATATTCATCGCCATTGTTGTCGCGGCGGGTCAGAAAGGCTTCCTTGTCGCACGCGCGGACGAGCTGGGCCCCGCTGAGCGACCAGGCGCGATCCTCATAGGGTTCGGCGCCGCGGGTGGCCGAGGCATAGCGATAGATGTCGCCGCGGCGAGCGAAATACATATACCGGCCGTCGGGCGCATAATCGACGAAGCGATAATTGTTGGCGGTCGGCAGGTGCGCGCCGAGCTTGCGACCCTCTGCCTCTGCCTCCATCGGGATATTTTCCAGCCGGACGCCCTGTTCGATGCGGATGTCCGTTTCGGTTCCGGGGGGCGCCGACGTTCCGGTCTCGGCTGTCGTTGCTGGCCCCTGCTGCGCCGAAAGCGATCCGCATAGCAGGAGCCCCGCCAACAAGCCCGGCAATCTCCAGGCGCGCGCTTTCATGCCCCGTGCTCGTGGCCCCATCGTCTGTTCCTCCCCACTGAATGTTGCGCGACTTGCTAGGCGGCGCCCGGCGGAGCGACCAATGAATAATTCGCATGTCGCGATGACGAAAACGGAACGGGCGCCATGCGTGGGGACGAAGGGGCGGGGCGGAGAATGTAATGAAAAAATTTCGAACATTGTCGAAATGTTCTTGCCGATAGGTTCTGCATCCTATATTTCCAGAATTATGGAAATAAGGATTCGCCCATGAAGGCCGACCAGGCCGTCGCCGCGCTTGCCGCGTTGGCGCAGGAGCATCGCCTGGCGCTGTTCCGCCTGCTCGTGCAGGCGGGCGAGAAGGGGCTGGCGGCGGGCGCGATCGCCGAAGCGCTGGCCATTCCCAACAGTTCGCTGTCTTTTCATCTGACGCAGCTGCGCGCGGCCGGGTTGATCGAACAGCGGCGGGAGCATCGCTCGATCATCTATCGCGCCCACTATTCCGCGATGAATGCGCTGCTCACTTATCTGATGGAAAATTGCTGCGCGGGCACGGGGTGCGATCCCGAACCCGCCTGCCTGGTTCAACAAGAGGAAGGAAAGAGCCTGTGAAACGTCTGCATGTTCATGTCGGGGTGGCCGATCTCGACAGCTCCATCGGCTTTTACGCAACGATGTTCGGGGCCGAGCCGACGGTGGTAAAGCCCGACTATGCCAAGTGGATGCTCGACGATCCGCGGGTCAATTTCGCGATTTCGGTTCGCGGCGACGCGCACAAGGGGGTCGAGCATCTGGGAATCCAGGTCGAGAGCGTCGAGGAGCTGGGCGAGGTTTACGGCCGTCTGCGCGCCGCCGACCGGCCGGTGCTGGAAGAAGGGCGGACGGTCTGCTGCTATGCCAAATCCGAAAAGAGCTGGATATCCGACCCTGACGGGCTGGTGTGGGAAGCGTTTTTCACCGACGGCGAAGCGACGCATTATGGCGATAGCCCGGCGCTCGAGACGCTGGCGGCGAAGGATGAGGGAACGCCCCCATCCTGCTGCGTCCCCATGCCCCAATCCGCCGTATGAGGCGCGCCCATGACTGACCCGGCGCCGCTCATGCGCCGGGTCGCCGCCGAAGCGGTTGGCGCCTTTTTCCTGTTCTCCGCCGTCATCGGATCGGGGATTATGGCCGAACGGCTGGCGGGCGGGAATGACGCCCTTGCCCTGCTGGCCAATACGGTGGCCACGGGAGCGATCCTGTTCGTACTGATCACGATGCTGGCCCCGGTTTCGGGTGCGCATATGAACCCGGCGGTGACGATGGTGGCGATGCTGCGCCGCGACCTGTCGCGCCGCGATGCCCTGGCCTATATGCTCGCCCAACTGGGGTTCGGCATTGCGGGGGCGTGGGCGGCGCATCTGATGTTCGACCTGCCGCTGTTGCAATGGTCGGCCAAGGCGCGCGGGGGCATGGGCCAATGGACGGGTGAAGTGGTCGCGACCTTTGGCCTGTTGCTGACGATCCTGGGCACCGCGCGGCACCGGCCGCATGCGATCCCGGCATCGGTCGCCCTTTACATCACGGCCGCCTATTGGTTTACATCGTCGACCAGCTTCGCCAATCCAGCGATCACCATCGCCCGCAGCCTGTCCGACACATTCGCCGGAATCGCGCTGCGCGACGTGCCTTTGTTTGTCGCTGGACAATTGTTGGGCGCTTTGGCGGCGCTGGCGGTCGCCCGTTTCCTGTTCCCGCCGCGAGCGGGCTGATCGTCGCAGCGCGCCCGCCCAGGGGTCAGGCGCCGTTGACGGTCAGCGATACAGGCGTGGGGGCAAAGGCGCGAACGCGATTGCGGCCTGTCCGCTTGGCCGCATAGAGCGCCTGGTCGGCGTCGCGCATCAGACCCGAAAGCCCGGCACCGGGCGCACCGACCGCGAGCCCGACGCTGATCGTCGCGGGCTGGTTCTCGGGCACCAGCCCTTTGCAGGCCCCCGCCATCCCGGTCCGGATCGCCTCGGCCAACTGGCGCGCCGTGTCGATGCCCGCGCCGGGGACAAGGATCGCAAATTCCTCGCCGCCAATCCGGCCCGCGATCATATCCACCGGTCCGGTCCGCAGCGCGTGCGCGCCGAAGGCGGCGATGATCGCGTCGCCCGCGGCATGGCCGAAACGGTCGTTGATCCGCTTGAAATGGTCGATATCGGCAATCAGCAGCGCAACCGGCTGGTTTTCGACGAGGCAGCGGCGAAGCGCGGGCCCGGCCTCTGCCTCGAAGCCCCGGCGGTTGAGGAGGCCCGACAATTGGTCGGTATCGGCCTGTTCGCGCAGATCGGCGATCAGGTCGATCGCGACCGCGACCATCAGGCTGAGCGCGGCAACGACCGAGACCATCGCCTGGCTGAATTCCACCGTGGTCCAGTAAACCGATTGCTGGAAACCCACATAATTGTCGAACCCGCCGCCCAGCGACAGGATGACCAGCGGGCGCAGTGTCAGGTTCGCCGCCGACAGCAGCGCCACCCCGAACAGCAGTTTGTCGATCAGATAGGGCTTTTCGATCGGGTAAAGCGCGCGAACGATAAGAAAGGCGATGACGCCCGTCCCGACGCTGATCGCATAGATGCGGCCGGTGATCGTGGGCTCGCCGATCAGGAACCACAGGAATATCGAGAGCGAAACCGCGATGACGCCCGCCATCGGCCGCCAGGGGATAGGCAGATTATATCGCCCGATGATCGCCGCGGCGAACAACATGCCGGTCGTCAGGAATCCGAGGTTGGCGGGAAGCCGTTGCAGTTCCATCGGCAGTGCCGGGCCGACGTCCATGATCAGGAAGGCGATCGACGAAGAGAGATAGGCGCCCGCCGCATAGGCGACATAGGGGCGCCGGTGATTCAGCCACAGCAGAAAAAAGGCCACGGCAAAAAGCAGGCCGATACCTGGATTGAGCAGCGAGATGAAAAACTGTCCGGTCAAAGCCGCTCCTAACCGCCCCCTTTCACTATGTCGCAGCCATAAATAACAATCGGTTAAGCCGTCCGGAAAAGCAAGGCGAAGCGAAGCGTCCTAGCCCGTGCCGCGCACCGCAAGGCGGACGGGGATGCGTGTTCCGGTGCGCGTATGGGCATGATCTTCGAGCGCCATGGCGACCAGCGCTTCGCCCGCAGCGTCGATGTCGGGTTCGAGCGTCGAGAGCGCGGGATGGGCAAGGGTGCCGGCGCGAATTCCATCGAAGCCGATCAGCGCGACGTCCTGGGGCACGCGGCGCCCGGCGTCGCTCAGTCCCTGGAGCAGGCCGAGCGCCAGCATGTCGCTTGCCGCGAAAATCGCGTCGACGTCGGGCTTGGCGGCGAGCAGGGCGGCCGCGGCGGCCACGCCCTCGGCATGCCGATCGGGTGCGGGCGGCGGTGCGATGAACAGCGGCTCGATGCCATGGGCCGCCACGGCGTCGAAAAAGGCGTCGCGCCGTTCGTCGAACTGGCGCTGCGGGGATTTTTCGGGGCCGACGAAGGCGATGCGGCGTCGCCCGCTGGCGACCAGGTGATCGGCGGCGAGGCGGGCTCCGCCTTCATTGTCGCTGCGCATCCAGCGAAACGGATCGCCCGGACTGCCCCAGCACACGAAATCGAGCCCCGACGCCTGCGCCTCGGCGAAATAGTCCCATGCCGCGCGGTTGCTGGTCGTGCCGATGACGATCATCGCGTCGGCGAGACCCGATGCGACAAAATCAGCGCGAAAATTGGCGGCGCTTTCCTGAAAGCTGACGAGCAGGTTGAAACCGCGTGCCGATGTCGCGGCGGCGATGCTGCCGAGCAGCGCAAAGTAGAAGGGGTTGATCGCGCTGCGGTCTTCACCCGGGCGGCAGATGGTGACGAGCGCGATCGTCTCGCTGCTCTTGAGGCGAAGGCTCGACGCATGGCGGTCGACGACATAGCCGAGTTCGCGCGCCGCAGCGGCGACCCGGGCGCGGGTTTCGGCGTTGACGCCCGCACTGTTGCGCAGCGCCCGCGAGACGGTCGATTGCGATACGCCCGCGCGTTCGGCGACGTCGAATGATGTCGGGCGCAGCGGCTTGGCGGTCATGATGGCGTCCCTCTCCTTCGCGCTGTCTGTTGCGCCGGGGCGAGGGCTTGTCAATCGCGCGCGGCCGCGTCGGGGGTGCGGTCGGGCCAGCGGATGCGGATGTCGAGGCGATGGTCGGCGGCGGCGCGGTTCCATTCGCCCTTTAGCTGGCGTTCGATCAGCGACCGGATGAAATGGGTGCCAAAGCTTTCGGTTCCGAACTCCGGCGTTTCGGGAAGGTCGCTTTCGCTCCAGCTCAGTTCGACGTTTCCGCCGTCGCGGTGCCAGTCGACGGCAAGCGCCCCCCGGCCCGACAGTGCGCCATATTTGACGCTGTTCGTCACCAATTCGTGGACCGCCAGCGTGAGCGCCTGCGCCGCTTCGTCGTCGAGATGGACGTCGGGGCCGGTGATCGCTTCGCGCTGAGCCGCTGGCCAGCCTGCCGTCTCCAGTTCGCGGCGGATGATCGCGCCAAGTTCGACGGTATCGACGGCCCCGGTCACGAGCATCTGCTTGGTGTCCGACAGTGCGCGCAGACGGCCATCGAACTTGGTTTCGAAGTCGTCGAGATCGCTTGCCTCGCGCAGGGTGATGCGTGCGAGCGCGCCGATGCGGGCAAAGGCGTTCTTCATCCGGTGCGCCATTTCACCGATCATCAATTCACGGTCCTCGGCATGGCGTGCCTTTTCCTCGGCCAGTGCCTGGAACGCCTGGAGCCGCCGCTGCTGGACGCGATGAAGCTGTGCCGCGAGCAGGGCGAGCGCGACGCCGAACAGCAGGATGGCGAGCGGCCGACCCAGCCGTTCGAAGAAGCGGCCATAAGAAATGCGTACCGTCCAGCGTCGGTCGGCAACGCGCAACGTCTGTTCATGCGCGTCCCAGCGAACCGTGCCGCGGTTGAACACCCGCTGTGCCGAGGGGCCTTCGCCCGCCAGGATCTCGATCCCGTCGACGTTGGACAATTGGTTGCCGATCGTCGCGGTCATCAGATCCTCGACGCGGAACGGGGCATAGACGAAGGCCTCGATCGCGCGAGCACCGCGTGCGGTCGCGACAACCTCATCCTTTGGGTGGGCGCCGTTCAGGGCGATGCCGCTGTTCGGCGCGTGATTGGCATAGACCGGGATATAAATAAGAAATCCCGGCTGTTTGCGGCCCGGCAGTCGTTCCTGCACCAGCTGGACGATGCCGCTGGCGGCGGGCTGGCCGGTCTGCCACGCCCGTCGCATCGCCTCGCGGCGGACGGGGTTGCTGTACATGTCATACCCCAGCGCCGCATGGTTTCGCGGTTCGTCGGGTTCGATCAGGACGATGGGAAAGCCGATCGGTTCGCTGGTGGTGGGCCAGACGCGGATCGGTTTGCCGTAATTTTCTAAAAGCCGCGCTTCGGCCGCCGCCGGGGTTCCCTGGCGCATCGCAATGGCGATGCCGACCCCTTGCATTCCCGGCGCCCGCGCCTTGGGCTGCAGCGCGGCGAGATAGGCGCGAATGCCCGGGCCGCTGGTCTCCATGTCCGATTGGTAAAGCGCGCGGACCCCTTCGAGGACCGCGAGCTGGTCGCGCAGGCGTACATTGATCTGCAACGCCAGCCGTTCCGCCTGTTTGGCTTCTTCGCGGCCGTTATACAGGAAGCTGGCGGTCGCCCCCATCATGGCGGCGAGCAAAATCACCAGTCCGACAAAGCGGACGAGCAGGCCCAGCAGCCGATCTGCCCAAAGCGTCGGGCGCATTATTCCCAATCCTGCATGATGGCTGCCGTGGCAGCGCGCCCCTCGATCGCGTTTCTTTCATGCCAAGCGGCTGATAGCAAGCTGATTTGCCGCCGGAACGGAAGGTCGCCGTAGCGGCCGGCGATATCGGGCACGGGTTGCATGGTGCAACTGAATCTCTATGCTGCGGCTTCTGTCAGCAGGAGGATCCGCACGATGATCGTTTATGGCTCGGTGGTGTCGCCCTTCGTCCGCAAATTGCTCGGCTATCTCGGCGAAAAGGGGATTGATTTCGAACTGAAGGGCGTTGGACTCGGCGATCCCGATCCCGGTTTTCAGGCGGCTTCGCCATTGGGCAAGATGCCCGCAATCGACGACGACGGCTTTCTGCTCGCCGATTCGAGCGCGATCATCCACTATCTGGAAGCGAAATACCCCGAACCCGCGCTGATCCCGGTTGATCCGCAGGAGCGTGGCCGCGTTATCTGGTGGGACGAATTCGGCGATACCGTTCTTGCGGCGTGCGGAGGAAAGATGTTTTTCAATCGCATCGTCGCCCCGCGGTTTCTGGGGCGCGACGGGGACCTTGCGGCGGCGGCGCAGGCCGAGGCGGATGAACTGCCCAAACTGCTGGCCTATCTGGACGGCGCAATCCCCGACAGTGGTTATCTGGTCGGCGATCGTTTCAGCCTGGCCGATCTGTCGGCCGTCTCTCCGCTGGTCAACATCGGCTATTGCGCCGAGACGATAGATATCGGCGCCTATCCCCGTGTCGCGGCATGGAGCGCGGCTATCCGTTCTCGCCCGGCGCTGGCCGGCTGGATCGCCAAAGAGGAAAGAATGATGGCGCGCACACGCGACAAGGCTTGACGCGGCGCTCGGCTTCGGCTTTCGGCGGCGCGCCGCGTGGATCAGGGGGATCGCGCGCGAAGAGGGACCCGGGCGTTGAGGCAAGAATATCCGCTGGCGCTTCATCATAGCTGGCCGCTGTTCGACCAGGCGCGCCATTTCGACCTGGGTTGGGTCGACAGGACATGCGTTCGTCCGCTCGATCCGCCGCAGGCCCCGCTTCCGATCGACGATGCCGCCCTGGCGCGGCGCGGGGTCGGCGTATGGCGCTGCGACCTTGCCGACAACCGATTGAGCTGGTCTCCCGTCGTCTATGATATTTTCGGCGTTCCGCGCGGTTCGTCCGTGGCCCGGGCCGAGGCGGTTTCCTTTTACTGCGAAGGGTCGCGCGCTGCGATGGAGCGGCTGCGCGCCTATGCGATTGCGCACCGTCGGGGCTTCACCCTCGATGTCGAGATCGGCCCCGCCTTGCCCCGGCCGCGGTGGATGCGCCTGGTCGCCGCGCCGCGGTGTGAGGGCGACAAAGTGGTCGGGCTTCACGGCCTGAAATGGTTGCTGCCGCCCGGCGGTGCCTGAACGGGCCTGGCGGCGGGCTGTTGTGGCTGCATGGGCGCCACCGCCCGGGCGCGAAGAAAATTCTCGAGCGCGATGAAGATGATTTCGCGGGCATCGCTGCCCAGCATTTCAGCGGTGTGGTAATCGAAGCCGGCGCGGTCGCCGCGCGATACGGCGCCGATCATCGCGGCGAGCAGCGCCTCGTCAAAACTGAGGCGCGGACAGCAGGGCGGGGCGACGGCAAAGGGGTCGGGCCAGCATTGGCCGATCGCTTCGACCACCAGCCGATATCGCCGCGCCGCGAGGATATTGCCCCATCGCCGTTCGAGTTCGGGGACCGGGTCGCGGCCGCGCCGGCGGCACAGGATGCAGTATCGCAGTGCGAGCACCGCCTGCGCGCCGTCGGCAGGCAGATCGCGGATCGACGGTTGCGCGATCAATCGTCCGATCAGCGTGCGGATTTCCATCATAGCCTCTTCGTCCCGCCATCGGTTCGTCGGCGGTCCCCGGTCGAACCGAAAAAGATGCCGGCCGCAGCCGCAGCCGCGACCGGCAGGAGGGGACTGCCTTATTGTGCTAATGATAATTAATCGCAAATACAAGCAAAAAGAGAGGCGCCCGAAGGCGCCTCTGCAAAGGGACGGCATGTCCCGGTTTTTCCGGCTTTCCGCGCCCCCCCTTCCAAAAGGAGGCGAGGGCGAACGGGGTCAATCTCCGCTCAGCGGTTTCGATTGCAGCTGGACATAATTTTCGATTCCCATGCGCTCGATCAGGTCGAACTGCTTTTCCAGCTCATCGACATGATGCTCCTCGCTTTCGAGAATGTCGGCGAACAGGTCGCGGCTGACATAGTCGCGTACGCTTTCGCAGTGGGCGATGGCGTCCTTGAGCAGCGGAATCGCTTCCTCCTCCAGCGCGAGATCGGCCTTCAGAATCTCTTCGACCGTTTCGCCGACGCGCAGGCGTCCGAGCAACTGGAAATTGGGAAGCCCGCCGAGGAAGAGGACGCGGTCGGCCAGCTTGTCGGCATGCTTCATCTCGTCGATCGATTCTTCGCGCTCGAATGCGGCGAGACGCGAAATGCCCCAATTGTCGAGCATGCGGTAATGCAGCCAATATTGGTTGATCGCGGTCAGCTCATTTTTGAGCGCCTCGTTCAGAAAATCGATAACCTTGGCGTCGCCCTTCATTTTCTCTTGTCCTGTCTGGTTTCTAAGGTGGGGATAATGCACGCATTATACCCGCCCAGAGCCAAGCAGGCCAAGGGTAAAAATGGCTGAAATCTGGGGAAATTTAGGCCGTTGCCGCAGCGTCTTTGATGATATTGCGAGCGAATGGCAGGCATTGGCCGCACTTGGGTTTGCGACCCAGTTGCGCGTAAGCGGCCTTTGCGCACCGCAATTGGCCATCGCGCGCGACATCGCGCAGATCGCGTTCTCTTATTGCGTTGCAGACACAGACGACCATGTGCGAATCCTTCTCAACAAGACCCATCTAGGGATAGTGAGAAGGATTCGCAACAGTAAAGTTGCGATTGGCTCGCAATCCGAACAGGCGCATTTTCGTGCGCCCCGCCCCTTGCCCGAAAAGCGATTCGCGGGCATAGGCGCGCGCATCTTCTTCATGCCATTGCAAAGGTCGCCGCCCATGAAAGTGAATGTCTATGTGACGCTCAAGCCGGGGGTCCTCGACCCGCAGGGCAAGGCGATCCACCATGCACTGGAAGGATTGGGTTTCGGCGGGGTTGCCGATGTTCGCGCGGGGCGTTTCATCGAACTCGATGTCGCCGACGATGTTTCCGATGCCGACCTTGATGCGATGTGCGCCAAGCTGCTCGCCAACACGGTGATCGAAAACTATCGTATCGAACGTCCCTGACGGACAGAAAGAGACAGCCATGAAGACCGCGGTCATCGTCTTTCCGGGTTCCAACTGCGACCGCGACATGGCGGTCGCGCTCGAAACCGTCACCGGCGTCAAGCCGGCGATGGTCTGGCACCGCGAAAGCGCGCTGCCCGACGGGACCGACTTCATCGCGCTGCCCGGCGGCTTTTCCTATGGCGACTATCTGCGTTCGGGCGCGATGGCGGCCCGGTCGCCCATCCTGCGCGCGGTGGTCGATGCCTCTGCTCGCGGCGTGCCCGTCCTTGGCGTATGCAACGGTTTCCAGGTCCTGACCGAAGCACAGCTTCTGCCCGGCGCGCTGATGCGCAACGCGGGTCTGAACTTTGTGTGCCGAACGGTCCCGCTGACCGTCGAAAACAATCGGTCGCTGTTCACGTCCGCCTATCGGGCGGGCGAGACCATCGCCATTCCGGTCGCGCATCACGACGGCAATTATTTCGCCGACGCCGCGACCCTCGACCGGATCGAGGGCGAAGGGCGAGTCGCCTTCCGCTATGCCGAGCCGATCAACGGCGCGGCGCGCAACATTGCGGGCGTGATCAACGATGCGGGCAATGTGCTGGGCATGATGCCGCACCCCGAACGCGCGATCGACCGCGCGCACGGCGGCACCGACGGGCTACGTCTGTTCGAGGCCGCGCTCGGCGTTCTTGCCTGAGGTCACAGCAGGTCTCGCTTCGTCAGGGGCGGTGGGTTTGCGCTGCCCGGGACGCAGCAGCGGCAGGGCCAGCGCGAGCATGATCGGCCAGAACATGGTGTTGCGCAGGTCGTGCCAATGTTCGGCGCGGTCGCAGAGGCCGCCGTTCATCAGTTCGAGCTGGTGGTCGAGCCATTCGCCGCCCAGCGCGGCAGCCGCCACGACGAGCAGCGCGGCGATACTTCCGCGCCAGCCGCGCCACATCATGCGCACGACCAGAAACAGGGCGACGGCGACATAGACGTGCAGTGCATCGCGGCTGAGGCCGGTCGCATCGATCAGCCAGATCTTGAAATCATAAAACATCATGGGGAGAGATTCCGGCAAGTTCAAACCTTGGCCCTAAACGGTGTGAAGTCGGTGTTTTCGTCGAACACGTCGACTCCTTCGCGCCGCTTGAGTGTGCCGATCACCACATAGGTGACTGGCGTGAGCGCCGCCTCCCATAGCGTTTTGATCAGCCATTGGGAAAGGGCAACCTTGATAAGCTGTTCGGGCGGCCATCCCGCAAGGCCGTAAAAGGCGAGCGGGTAGAAAATCAGGCTATCAAGCCCTTGGCCCACGATCGTCGACCCGATGGTGCGCATCCACAGGAAGCGCCCGTGCGTCCACAGCTTCATTCGCGCGAGCACATAGGAATTGGCGAATTCGCCGACCCAAAAGGCGAGCATCGAGGCAAGGACGATGCGCCAGCTGTTGCCAAAGACGAATTCATAGCTCGACTGGCCGGGCCAGCCGTCGGCCGGCGGCAACGACACGACGACCCACGCCATGAACGCCATGAAGGCAAGTGCGGCAAAGCCGGTCCAGATCACCCGCCGCGCCCGCGCATAACCATAAACCTCGGTCAATATGTCGCCGACGATATAGCCGATGGGAAAAAACAGGACCCCGGCGGCATAGGGCCATTGCTCGCCGCCGGGCAGCAGGATGTAGCTGGGCTTCGACGCGCCGATGATGTTCGACAGCAGCAGAATGGTGACGAACGCCGCCATGACGAGGTCATAATAACGGAAATTGCGAACGCTCCCCGCGCCGACGCGGGCGGGTTTGGCGGAAGGGCGCGCGGACTCGGACATGGGCGATGCTTAACCCGCTTTGCGCGCGGCGCAAACCGCGCTATCTGCGCCGGCGCGTCACCGCAATGCGCGCCCGTAGCTCAGCTGGATAGAGCACCCGCCTTCTAAGCGGGTGGCCGCAGGTTCGAATCCTGCCGGGCGCGCCATTCTCGAACAAAAGAGAGAACTGCGGGCGTGGTTTTGGCCACGCCTCCTGCAGCACTCCGTGCCAGCACGGCTTTGGAGCTGTTGATGCGGATTTCCCGGTCGTCAACGCGGATCTCGCCGAGCAGCAACCGAGCGTAGGCTTGTCGCACATCGGGAGGGCCGTGATGGAGCTTGTCGCGCAGCAGCAGCGCCAGCTTCTCGATCTTCGTTGGTGTGATTTACCGGCTCCGCCCTGGCAAGGCGGCGGGTGAGGGCTGAAATCTGATCGGAAAGCTCATCCCGTCGGAACCTGAGGTTGACCAGCCGCTCAGGGGCGCGTGGCTGCGGTCGTGTCTCCACTCCGGTTTGGAACGGCAGGCATGGGGACGCCCTCGTCGGTTTCGGGCGGTGCCGCGATTTCGAAGCTGGTATAGGCTGCGAGTGTTGAGGTTGAGCGGCCGATGGTGAACGAGGCGCCATAGTTGATATAATAATGGCCCGGTTGGTCGAGGGGATGGGGCAGGGAGTCGACAAAGCTGTTGGCCCGACGATCCTGGGCCCCGTCGGCGAATCTGTCGAACAACAGGATCTTCGTGCCGTCGGGCTTTTCAACATCGAGATAGGTCAGGTCGACTTCGGCTGTGAAGGCAAGGCTGATCTGCTCCAGCGTTCCAGAAACGACCGACCCGTCGCGAGGGTTGGACGTGGCGAAGCGCGGAGCGGCCGAGACTTCACTGTTGGCGGGCGGCTGGGCGTAAACTGCGGAGCTGCCGAGCGCGAGCGCCATGACGAGCGCGAGTGATCGGAATGGTGTCGGCATTGGCAAGCTTTCCTATATTATGCGCCGGGTAGCCGCCTTGGCAGCCACCCGGCGATCCGGGCCTCCGACCGAGGGTCGCGTTCGGACGGGGGGCAGCGAATTAGCAATGCGGCTTTCTTTCGGCGAGGCTGCCCAGTGCCGCGCCCACCCTGGCGCCCGACGTGCCGCTGATGACGGCGCCGACAGCCGCGCCCGTCGCGGCCCCATTCGTGCAGGGTGAGGAGGGTTCGGGTTTGGTCTGTTGGCGTGCGGCATCGTTGCGGTCGGCCGCCGGGGTGCTCCCCGACCCGGCGGTGCTGGCGAACCATGCGATGGCAGCCGGTGACAGCGAGTCCCCGACCGCCTTGGGATCGCCGCCGTTGCGCAGCGTCCAGGCGTGCACTTCGTTGAAGTCCTTTGCACCAGCATTGTCGGCCGGCTTTTTCAGGGCGGTCGAGCGGGCGAAGCTGCGTTCGGCCGAAACGAGCGTAGGCTTTTGGCTGGTGCAGAAGAGCCCGGTTTCGGGGTAATAGCCGGTGGCGCACGGTTCGTTGCCCGAGGTGCGTGCGTAAATCCGCAGCGAATCCGACGAGATGGGGTAGCACACGCCCTTTATGCCCGAACGGCCCTGTGCGGTGCCGCCTTCGCGCCAGCCGAAGGGGCATATCCCGGAGCCCTTGCGTATGGGCTCGATATTCTGATCCTGGGCATTCGCGGCGGGTGCGTAGGTCGACAGAATGGCCGCGGCGAGAAGCGAAAGATTGAGGCCGCCGAGGCCGAGGGCAAGGCGCCTGTTCATGGTAGGATTCTCCAGCCGGAAGCGCGGAGGTCGCGTCTTCCCTTTGCGAAACCGCGCCTACGCCTCGGGTCCGCCTCCGCCCATGCCATGCGGCGTGCTGCCATATCGTGGCATCGGCCCCATTCTGCATCTTGCCACGGTCGCATCGCCTGATATCGAGCGCGGTGGGAGAGGGGTAACATAGTGACGGGATTGATAAATTGGCGCCAGCTGATCTGGCTTGCCGTGGCGATCTGTGCCGTGCAAGCGGTCTATTGGGGACTGATCGACAGGCCGCTGTTCAGCGCCGACCGGACCCAGGCTCCTCCCCTTGTGTCGTACAGCAAGGCAGAGGTGGCACGATTGACCTCCCCCACGCTGCGTGCCGCCGAGGGTGCGCGTTACGAGCAGGTCGAACTGCCCTGGACATATTGTTGTGACACCGCCGTTCACGCGGTCCGGCTGTCGATCCCGCTCGACAGGGTTCCGCAAACGGGACTGGGCCTGATTTCCGACCTGCAGGTCGATAATTACATGCTTGCGGTCAACGGCAGCCTGATTGTCGCGGAAGGACGAATGCAGCCAGGAAATGGCAGCTTTCATGGGCAGAAGATGTTTCTGACGCGCGTTCCCGCCGGCCTTTTGAAGGCCGGTGACAATGTTCTGACCTATATCGTGCTGCGTGACGGATTTCCCTATACCGATATCTATCCGCCGTTGATCGGCGAGTATGAGGCAATGCGGGTCTTTTCGGCCAGCCGCCTGTGGAGCACCAATGAATTTCACCGCTACGCCGCCGGGCTGCTCGGGTTGCTCGGGCTGCTGGCGGCGATCATGGTGGTGCGTTCGGAGGATTGGCGCTTTTCGGCCTGGCTGAGTGCGCTCTGCGCCGCGTTCGTCGGCAATTATGTCTATGCGATCATGCTCGATCCGCCTTTTGACGGATGGGGGCGAATGCTCGCCTTCTTTGCCGTCAATATGGCGGTGCCGGTGGCCCTGCTATGCTTCATCGACGCCTGGACCGGCAGGCCGATCCGCCGGCTGCAGGCCGCCGCGCTCTTTCTATACGGGCTGACCATGGCCTATATCGGAACGCAGATTTATGGGGCGCCGATGCCGGGCGCCTTCGATCGGCCGGCGGCGATCTGGACGTGGTTCTTGGGTGCGTTCGCCGTCGCAGCGCTGGTTCGGATGTTATGGCATTTTGCGCGGCATGAGGAGAAACGCATAGTTGAAAGCGCGCTGCTTTCGGTTTGCGTTGCCGCGGTGATGATGGATGGTGCAAGCAATCTGTTGCCGCAGCTGGGGTTCCACGAGGGCAACCTCAACAATGCGGCGCCCTTTTTGATGCTTGCGATGCTCGCGGCGTTTCTGGCGCGCAACTTTCGCCTGTTCCAGTCGCAGGCGACGCTCAACGCGACCCTGCGTGCTCAGGTGGCGGCTCGCGAGGCCGAACTGGTGGATGCACATGTCCGCGAGCAGGGACTGATCCGCCAGCAGGCCCATGACGCCGAACGGCGCCGTATCATGCAGGATATTCACGACGGTCTGGGAAGCCAGTTGATGTCGATGATGCTTGCGGCCAGACTGGGGCAAGCGGAACCCCATCGGGTGGCCGAAGGTTTGCAGGCGGTGATCGATGAAATGCGCCTGATGATCGATTCGATGGATTCGGTCGGCGAGTCGCTGGAGGCGGCGCTCGCGACCTTTCGTGCGCGGATTCAGCCGCGCGTGGTGGCGGCCGGATTTACTTTCAACTGGCGGCAGGCCGCGCTTCCGACAACGATAGCGACGGCGTTCGGACCGCGCGAGGTGCTCCAGATATTTCGGATCATGCAGGAAGCCGTCACCAATGCGCTTAAACATTCGGGCGGTGATGAAATCACGGTGACGGTCGATGTCGATGAAGTGGGCCGACTGGGCATTTGCGTGGCCGATAATGGGTGCGGTGGTGCGATCGCCGGTACGGGGCGCGGGCTGGCGAACATGGACCGCCGTGCGGCGGCGGTACGAGGCGAGGTCGAACTTGTCTCTCCGTCAGGGGGCGGAACCCGTGTGCATCTGCGCGTCGCGCCGCCGACGGAACCGTCGAGGCCCGACGACTTGGTAAAGGGCATGGCACAGGACATGGCACAGGACATGGCATAGCGGCCGGCGAGGCTGCATGATAGCGACGCGCCATGTCCGATAGCTCCATCTCGCCCGACAGGCCCTTTCGTATCGCCATCGTCGAAGACGATCCGGTGGTCCGGCAGTATTTCATGCGCATTATCGCCGCGGCGCCCGGCCATGATATCGTGGGCGTCGCGCCGGATATCGCAACCGGGCGGGCGCTGATCGCGCTGAAACCCGATCTGTTCCTGATGGACATCGGTCTGCCCGATGGGACCGGTTATGACCTTGTCCCCGAAATCCGTGCTGCCTCCTCCGCGAGGACGCTGGTCATCAGCGCCTTTGGCGACCGCGACACGGTCGTACGGGCGCTGTCGGCCGGTGCCGACGGATATTTGCTGAAGGATAGTAGCCCCGATCAGATACTCGACGGAATTGCCGTGACACTGGCGGGCGGCGCCCCGGTGAGCCCGGCGGCGGCCATCTATCTGCTCGATCTGCTGCGGGCGCCGTCGGCGGGCAGCGCGCCGGCTGTGGCCGATCTGGCATTCGACGCCCGCCTGACTCCGCGCGAAACAGATCTTCTGCGCGCCTTTGCCGAGGGCATGAGTTACAAGGAAGCGGCGCGCGCGCTGGGTATATCGCACCATACGGTCGGTAATCATGTAAAGGCGATCTACAGGAAGTTGGAGGTGTCGTCGCGAAGCGAGGCGCTGCGGGCGGTCAACGCCTGGCGCAAGGTTTGACGCGCCCAAGCAGACGGGGACCAGGGGCGCCCCGCGCAAGCGCGGTCGCTGCGCTCAGATGCCGGGGGCGCGTGGGCTTGCGGGGTCAACACCAATGGTCAGATGGGCAATGTTCGCGGTCTCGGCCAAGCGCTGACGATCGGCAGCGCGCATCTGGCCGTCCACCTCGAGGATCGCGGCGCGGGCGTCGGGAGCGATCCGCCAGACATGCAGGTCGGTGATCGTCAGGCCGTCGATGGAATCGACCCCCTTGCGCAGGGCCTGTGCCGCTTCCTTGTCGGTGGTGTCGAGCAGCACCGCGGCGGTGTCGCGCATCAACGACCAGGACCAGCGCGCGATAACGATAGATCCGACGATACCCATAGCGGGATCCATCCAGTGGAGGCCGAGGTAACGGCCCGCCAGCAAGGCGACAATCGCCAATGCCGACGTCAGCGCGTCGGCCAGAACATGGAAATAGGCGGATCGAAGATTATTGTCATGGCCATGGTGGTGATGCGCGTCATGCGCGACGCCGTGATCATGGCCAAGGTGGGGAGCATGATGCGAATGTCCGCCCATCAATAGCGCGGCGCTGACCATATTGACGACGAGCCCCAGCACGGCGACGAGGGCGGCATTGCCGAAATCGACCGCGACCGGATCGATCAGTCGCAGGGTCGATTCCACCGCGATACCGATTGCGAACAGTCCGAGGATCAGGGCCGAGGCAAAGCCCGTCAGATCGCCGACCTTGCCCGTTCCGAAACTGAAGCGCGGGTCGGCACGGTATTTCCGTGCATAATGATAGGCAAGGGCGGCGAGCCCCAACGCCCCGGCATGGGTGGCCATATGAAAGCCGTCCGCGAGCAGCGCCATCGAACCCGTCACATAGCCCGCGACGATTTCGGCCACCATCATCACGGCGGTAAGCGCCACGACCCATAGAGTGCGGCGGGCATTCGCGTCGTGCGCCGCGCCCAGAAAGTCATGGCTGTGACCCGTGCCGGTTCTGTCCTGGTCCTGTGTCATCGCACTGCCTATTTGGAGTAGCGCCGGATGACCGCCAGCAATTCGTCGGCACCCGCCCTGCGTTCGGCGTCGGTCAGGCCCGGGGCAGCGACATGCTCTTCGAGATGGCTCGCGATCACTTCGTCGAGGAGGCCGTTTACGGCCCCGCGCACCGCGGCAATGCGATGAAGGACCGTGGCGCAGGGCGCCTCGTCCACCAACGCCTTTTCTATGCCGTTGACCTGTCCCGCGATGCGGCGGACCCGCGCGACCAGATCGGCATTGGATGTCAGATGGCTCATACCATACCCCCTTAGGGTATATGGCGCCAAGCTGCAACCGTACGGCCTTGTCGCGCGGCGGGGCGAAGGCGCTGCTCGTCAGTAACGAACAGCCGGCGATGGACATCGACCTGTCACATTGAATGCCTAGGGGCGCCGGGCACCAGAACATAATTCTCGTCTCGAGGTCCCAAGGAGTATCCCATGAAACGCATGACTGCCTGCGCGCTTGTCGCGCTGCAATTTGTCGCGCCCTCTGTCGCCATGGCCGCAGATGCCGTGTCCGCCGATGTCGGCGCCGATTTTGCGGATGCGGACGGCGATTTGATCATCGTCACCGGCACCCGCGACGCGCGGCGTACGCAGTTCGACACGCTGGCTCCGATCGACATATTGCCGTCAAAGGCGATCGACAGCAGCGTGTCCGACGATCTGTCGGATACGCTGGCGCAGCTGCTTCCGTCCTTCAACGTCCAGCGACTTCCGGCGGCCGACGGCCTGGCGTTCGTTCGTCCGGCGACACTGCGCGGCCTGTCTCCCGACCAGACGCTCGTGCTGGTCAATGGCAAGCGTTATCACCGGTCGGCCTTGCCCGGTACGCGAGGAGCGCAGGCGGCGGATCTTGCGTCGATCCCCAACCTGGCGATCAAGCGCATCGAGGTGCTGCGCGACGGTGCCTCGGCGCAATATGGGTCCGACGCGATCGCCGGGGTTATCAATATCATTCTGGATGACCAGCCGGGAATGGAGGCCTTTGGCCAGTTCTCGCAATATTATGAAGGCGATGGAAAGGCTTATCGGACCGGGGGGCAGGGCGGCGTGCGGCTCGGCGATCGCGGCGCGCTGGTTTTCAGCGGCGAATTTACCAAGTCCGACGCGACGTCGCGCACGCGCCAGCGCGCCGATGCGGAGGCGTTTCAGGCCGCAAACCCCGGTCTGAACATCCCCAATCCGGTTCAGCGCTGGGGCCAGCCCGACTTGCGGTCGGTACGTGCGTCGGTGAACGCCGACTATGAAATCGCCGACGGGGCAACCCTTTACGCCTTTGGCACGATTGCCGATGGCGAAGGTGTAACCGACTTCAACTGGCGCAACCCGGCCAATACCGCCAACGTCTATAAACCGAGCCCCGCCTTTCCGGGTTTCAGTTTTACCGATCTGTATCCGGCCGGTTTTACACCGCGGTTCGGTACTGAATATGATGACTATCAGATCGTCGGCGGTCTGCGCGGCGAAGCCAGCGATGCCTTTTCCTATGATTTCAGCGCTTCGGTCGGACGCAATCGCATCGATTACACCATGCAGGAATCGCTGAATGCGTCGATGGGCCCCGACAGCCCGACCAGCTTTTATCTTGGGCGCTTGCGGCAGCGCGAGGTCAATTTGAACGCCGATTTTGTCTATCGCTTGCCGCTTGGGCTGGCCGATCCGGCGAACATCGCCTTCGGTGCCGAGCGACGCAAGGAAAGCTATGCCATCTATCCCGGCGATCCGGCCTCTTATGCGATTGGTCCTGGTGCAGCGTCGGGGCTTGCCCCGAACAGCAACGGCTTTCCGGGTTTCAGTCCGCTGAATGCCGGCGAATGGTCGCAGACAAGCTATGCCGGTTATCTCGACGTCGAGGTTAGTCCGGCGGAGATGCTGACGTTGGGTGCCGCTGGACGCTATGAGGATTTCTCGGCCTTTGGCGACACTTTCAACTACAAGCTGTCGGCACGGCTCGAGCCCGTTTCCGGCGTTGCCGTTCGCGCGACCTATTCAACCGGTTTTCGAGCGCCGACGCCGGGCCAGCTGAATGCGGTGAACACGACCCAGGGGCTCGACACGACCACGCTACAGATCTTCAACCGGGGACGCCTGTCGCCCAGCGACCCGCTCGCGATTGCCCTTGGCGCGCAGCCGTTGAAACCCGAAAAGTCGCGGACGCTGACGGCGGGTCTGACCTTTCAGTCCGATTTCGGCCTGACCGGCAGCATCGACGTCTATCAGATCAAGTTGCGCGACCGTTTCGGTCAGTCGCGGACCTTCACCGTTCCGGACACATTCCCCAATCCCCAGCGTTTTACCGCGGTTAATTATTTCACCAATGATTTCGATACGCGTACGCGCGGTATCGATGTGGTGCTGGCCTATGCGCGCGACATCGGTGCGGGACGTGCCGACGTCAACCTTGCCTATAATTACAACCGGACAAAGGTGACGAGCGGGATCACCGACGCGATCGGTAACGCGACGCAGCGCGTCCTGTTCGAGGATCGGCTGCCGAAGCATAATGCCACCGCATCCCTTGGCTACACGATCGGCGGGTTCGGTTTGCAGGCACGGGCGCGCTATTATGGCGCGTGGACCGATGTCAGTGGCAATGCGACGGGCGAGGTGTTCCAGCGTTTTGGATCGATGGTCCTGTTCGACCTGTCGGCCAGCCTGAAGCTTAGCGAGCATGTGACGATCCGCGCGGGTGCCGAAAACCTGTTCGATTCCTATCCGGACGAAGCAACCAACCAGGCGGTGCGCGGGCTCATCTATTCGCGCAATGCACCCTATGACACCGATGGCGGCCAATATTATGTCCGTTTGGGTATCAACTTCTGATCAGGGAGCGAAGCGGCATGGAGATCAGCCGGCGAGAGATGCTGATCGCCGCCGCGGCGGCACCGGTGGCGAGCAAGGCCAGGGCGGCTTTGCCACCGGGGTCTCCCCGGCCCGATGACGAGCCATATTGGGCGGCGGTTGCCGCCCAATATGATGTGGTTCCGGACATCATCCAGCTTGAAAACGGCAACTGGGGCATGATGGCGCGTCCCGTGCTCGAACAATATGAAGCGATCGTGCGCCGGGTGAACAGGGCGACGAGCTATTATGCCCGGCGCGGTCTGGGCCCCGACCTGATGGCGGTTCAGCGCCGGGTTGCCGCGAAGCTTGGGGTATCACCCGACGAGATCGCCTTTACCCGCAACGCGACCGAGGCGTTGAAGGCGCTGATCGGCGGATACAACAGGCTGCGCTCCGGCGATGCCGTGCTTTACGCCGATCTCGATTACGACAGCATGCAGGCGTGCTGCGAAGCGCTCAAGGCTCGCCGCGGGGTCGAGATTGTACGGATCGCGCTTCCCGAACCGGCGACCTATCAGGGCCTGATCGACTGCTATGCGGCCGCGCTCGACGCCAACCCGCGCATTCGGCTGTTGCTGCTGACCCATCTCAGCCATCGTACCGGCCTGGCGCTTCCGGTGCGCGAGATTGTCACAATGGCCCGCGCGCGGGGCGTCGACGCGATCGTCGATGCGGCGCACAGCTGGGGACAGCTTGATTTTACTTTACCCGACCTCGACGCCGATTTCGTGGGATTGAATCTGCACAAATGGATCGGCGCGCCGTTGGGCGTGGGCGCGCTCTACATCCGCAAGGACAAGATCGACCTGATCGACCCTGACAGCGCCAATGCGCCGCCCTTTCCATCCGCAGCCCGGTCGCGGGTCCACACCGGCACGCTCGATTTCGCGGCGCAGCTGAGTGTGCCCGCGGCGCTCGATTTTCAGGATGCAATCGGCGATGCCGCACGCGCCGCGCGGCTGCGTCACCTGCGCGACTTGTGGGCGGAACCGCTCCGCGATCGGCCCGGGATCGAAATACTGACGCCTTCCGATCCGCGCCTGTACGGAGGGATTAGCTCGTTTCGCCTGGCGGGCCGGACGACGGTGGAGGACAATGCCGCGATCGCGCATCACCTGCTCGACCGCTATCGCATATTTTCGGTTCACCGGCCGGGGCCGGCGCGCGGTGCCTGCGTCCGTATCACGCCCGCGCTGTTCAACGGCGCCGCAGATATCGGCCGCCTCTTGGCCGCTCTGACGGATATGCTGCAGACAGGCTGGTCTCCCGAAGCGGCGGTGCGCGGCCGGGGATAGCGCACCCAAATTCGCTTACCCATCAGGTCGTATCGTGTCATCGCGCCGATCAGATCGGCAAGCGCATCGCCGGGGCAGAGCTTCTCCTGTAACAAGGGCGCGCGCATGATGGCGCGGATCGCCTGCCGCCCGAGCCATGGCGTTTCGGCGGCCGCTGCGGGAGGGCGCAGGCTTCGACCTGCGCTGCGGTCGAGCCGCGCCGCGCTGTTCCGGTGCGATGACGGCAAGGTTTCGCACGCCACAGGCCAGAAACGGCCGGCGCGAGGGTGCGATCAAGCGATTTTGGTGCCCGGAACCTTGACGGATGATTGCGCGCGGGCCGCGCCGTGCGGGGCGTCGAAATGGATCGGAAGGCTGATTTCAGAGCGAAATCCCTGATCCAGAACAGCCGTCGAAAGCCGTGCCTGCGACCCATAAAGCGCCTCCAACCGTTCGCGCGTATTTGCAAGGCCGATTCCAAGCCCCGGAGGTGGCTGATGAGGACAGCGTGTCGAGGCCAGATCCTCGACTGCGAGGATCAGGCAATCCTGTTCCTGCCTCGCCGAAATCAGAAGCGTCATCGTGCCGATGGAGGTGCCAAATCCATATTTCATCGCATTTTCGACAAGGGGCTGAAGAAGGAAATGAGGGACCAGCGCGGATTGCAGCGGGTCCGGGCAGGTAATCTGTACCTTCAATCGGTCACCGAAGCGGACGCGCTCGATATCCAGATAGGCGGCGGTCAATGCAATCTCGTCGCTCAGCGATTGTTCGGCCCAATCCGACTGGTCGAGTGTCAGGCGCAGAAAATCGGCGAGACGGTCGGCGATGCCCGCTGCGCCGGGCGCGTCGCCGGTCATCGCCAAGGTGGAAATGGCGCTGAGCGAATTCACCATGAAATGCGGATCGAGTTGCAGGCGCAGCATCCTCAGCTCCGCTTGAGCACGGCGCGATTCGGCCATGGCAAGGTTCAGCTTTGCTTGGGTGAGGGCGAGTTGCCGGGATTTTGAAACCTGCGCGACGAGTGACAGCCACAGCAGGGCGGCGTTGCAGGAGAACAGAGCAAAATAGATGCTGCCGACAACTGCGAGCGACGACAGGCTGGCGTCGGGCATCACATGGTCGGGAAATATCCCTTGGAACAGCAGGTGCATGCCGTAGTCCGCCGCCGTCTGCAGCATTGTGGCGAGTATGATGGCCGCCAGCACGGCGGGCAGTATGACGGCCGCCCGCTTGTTCTGGAGGAGGCGCGTCGGGACATAAAGCAGCATGGTTATGCCGGCGGCGGTGCAGACGGTGAACGGAACGCTCAGATACTCGCTCGGCGATCGCATCTGTCCGGCGAATATGGCGCCGATGGTAATGACGCTGCTCGAGGCGAGCCAAAGGATGGCCGTGAGTTGGAATGTCAGTCGATACTCGTTTGTCGTTTCGATCGTGCCCGGCACCGATACCCCCTATGCGCTGTGCTGTGGCCCAGCCAAGCCTGCGCGAAGCGCCGCAGCCCTATCGATTGCGACGAATGGTCCATTCGGGCGATGGGTGCTGCACCGACCGCTTGCGTTGTATGCAGCGGAACGACAGATGGTCGGACACGGGCATAAGCGGCGTCGGCATTCTGGGGATGGAAAAGGGGAGACGGAGCGCGATGACAAGGTTGAAGGTCATGGCCGTCGACGATGAGGAACTGGCCCTGCGCCGTATCGAATTCCTGCTTTCCGAAATTGACGGCGCCGATTTGGTGGCGACGAGCCGCGACCCGCTTGAAGCGCTGTCACAAATCGACATGTTGCAGCCCGATGTGTTGCTGCTCGACATTCACATGTCGGGATTGAGCGGCCTGGAGCTTGCGCGCCAGCTGATCAGCGCGGATCGCCATGTTCCGCAGATCATATTTGTCACCGCCTTCAATCAGCATGCCGTTCGGGCGTTCGAGGCGCGCGCGGCGGATTATATTCTGAAACCGCTGCGCCAGGAGCGGCTTCAGGAAGCGCTGGATCACGCTCGCGTGCAGATCGAGCGAGAGCGTGCATCACGGCGGGCGAGCGAGCTTCAGCGCCTGCTCGATGAGCTGAGGGAGGATGCGTCGGGCACGCCGCTTGCCGAGGGCGACCGCCAGGAAATATGGGCCATGCGCGGCGGCAACTACGTGCGTTTGCTGGTCCATGAAATCGAGTGGGCGGAATCCGAGCGGGATTATGTGCATATCCATAATCATGAACGCGCCTATCTGTTGCGAACCACGATGGGAGCCTTGCACGAGCGCCTTGGCGCAGAGCGTTTCATGCGCGTCCGGCGGTCTGCGATCGTTCGGATCGATCGCGTCGAATCCATATTGAATCGTGGATATGGCAATATTTTCGTTCTGCTTCAGTCGGGCGCCGAGGTTCGGGTCGGACGCACCTATATTCGGCAGGTGAGGGATCGGTTGCGCAACGGCATCGACACAGCGACGGCCTTGCGTTGACTGGCTTGGACGCCCGACCAGCCCGGTTATTGATCTCTGATCCATGCAAAGGCGGCCGCGAGACGGGGCGCGGCATCGGTTTCGATGATCTGGTCGTGCGCAAGAATGATCCGTCGGATATCGCGCGCGCATAGCAGCGCAATCGATCGGGCAAACGCCGGCCGGTCGGTCACCAGCCATTTCATGGTGCGTGACATGGCGACCCGTTGATGTACGCCCAGCAACCTGGCCAAAAGACGATCCGCGACGTTTTTTCCGCCTATGCAAAAGAGCAGGTCGGTGACGATCAGCGTTGCTGACGCCGGGTGGTACCATGCCGTTTCGTTGAGCGTGGCCAAGCCGTCGATGAACTGGCTTTCGAGAGTGTCCGACCACGGCGCGCCGTCCAACGGGAGGGTGTTGTAGCCGGAAAGCTCTGGATGCTTCCGGTCAAGCCCGCGCGCAATATGCCCCATGGCTTCGGGGAATGCGTGAAGGAACGAACGAAAATATCGCGAATGGCTAAGGTTCGGCGCGACCACATGCGAGACTGTCCCCACTTTGCGGATAGCCGCGACCAGTTCGTTGGTTGGCTCGATCGGTGAATGAACCCAAAGCGAACCGTCGGAAAGGCGAACGATGGTCATGCGTGTATCGACCCTTATCGGGCCGAACGTCACGGCCTGACTCGCGCACCATATCAGCCCGGGAACGATCGGAACGAGGGTCATTGGGCAGCGATGCTTCCGGGGCGCTTCTGGCCCGGCCCATGCAAGCGCGGAGGAATCGGGCGGAAAGGAAGACGTAGCGTCGCGCAAAAGCCGTCAGGCCGTTTCTCGGTTTCCAGCCCGGCATTGTCCGCATCGAACAGCGCAAGGCGTTCGCTGATGTTGGAAAGGCCGACGCCCAACCCGCGGGCTGGAATGGCCGTTTCGGACATTTCGCCGGCGCGCTGTGTGTCTTCGACACTCATGATCAGCTGTCCTTCTGACCGCCGAACCGTGATCGTCAGTTCGATCGACGATCCCCTGGCCGAAAGGCCGTGTTTGATAGCATTTTCAGCGAGGGGTTGCAGAATAAGCGCCGGAACTGCGGCGTCCCAAACATCCGGGGCAATGTCGAACCTGGTCGAAAGGCGCTGGCCGAACCGCATTCGTTCGATGGCCAGATAGGATTCGATGGTCGCCAACTCGCTGGACAGTGACACATCGGCGGCCAAGTCGCCGGTGATGGATGCGCGCAGAAAGTCGCTGAGGCGACAGATCATCGTGTCGGCTACCCGATTGCCGCCTTCGGACACGAGGGTGGCGATCGAGTTGAGCGCGTTGAAGAGGAAATGTGGACTGAGCTGGAGCCGCAAGGCTTTCGCTTCGGCGCGGCGATGCGCCAATGTCACCTCTGCCTGTCTTTCGGCTGTCCGGACAATCGAGCGATACGCTCGAAGTAGCGAGACGAAGAGCAGGCACATGACGAAATGGAGCGTGTAGACATAGATGCCGAAACCGAACTGCCGCGACTGTGTCGGGATATGCTCGCGCCAATCCGGAAACAGCGTCGTGGCCGCGGTCCGGACGGCCAAATAGTCGACGAGCGTTTGGGCGGTCGCTGCGATTACCGCGGCGATCAGCAAAAAGGGAGCTGCTGAGAGGCTGGGCGCGTCGGCCAGTCGGTGCCGCAGATTGTTAAGCATGACGGTCAAGCCGGCGGCGGAGAGGACCATTGGAATGCTGATCAGGATATTGCTGATCAATGTCGACCGTCCGCCGGCCCACATAATGAGATCGATCGAAAGATAGACGGCAAGCCAGACCAGAAAAATGACCACAGATTCTGGACCAAGATTCGAGCCAAGCCGGTTGGCCGACCTCTGGCGTCCACGCGCCGGGATGGGACGGGGCCGTGGCTCCGGCCAGACGCCACTGAATTCACTCGGCCGTGCCGGCGATGCTTCTCGATGCATGTTGCGAGGCTCACTTTCGAACAGAGAGGCCAGCACAATAAAAGTGCGCCGCCCACCGGACCATGATGGCGGGCTGATGAAAGCCTGATTTGTCAGCGATTTTTTCGCGCTACGGCCCGCGGAGGCCGACGGCGCTGCTTCTATCGCCTGCCACGGCATTGGCGAGGTTCGTTGGTCGAGCGACTGGACCATTGGTCGCAACCGCCATCCAGTTTCCCCTTTCGAGAGGGCAGGGCGCGCTTGGTCATGTGGAATCCCCACCCACACATGGCCGCCGGGGCACGCAAATGTGCGTGCCCCGGCGCAATCACCCGTCATCGCAAAGGTTTCAAAAGTGAAAAACGCATCCGCCCTTGCATCGCGTCTGCCGGTCCCCGCGACATTGTCCCGCGCGCTGCTGCTGTCGAGCGTCGCCTGCCTGTCGATCGGACTGGCCGCAACCGCGCAAGCGCAATCGACGGATTCCGTCATTTATCTGCGTGAAGGGCAGACCCGACAAGGCAATGTGGAAACCCCGGCCGGTCAGAATCGTGTCGTGCTCGATATCGAGGGCGGGCGGCTCGATCATGCCACCGGTAATGTGAATCTGGGGGCGTTGGAGAACAGCCCGGCGCTGCTCACCGGTGACCTGATCATTGCTCCTGATGTCGACCGGCTTTGGTTTCGTGCGCAAGGGGAGCAATCCGCCAGCCTGTTCGAAGGGACCGCGGTGCTTCCCAACGGACAGGCGTTTGACGGTGTCGGTTACGAAGCGTCGGGCAATGACTCCGTCCTGACGCTGACGCGGCCCACCGCGGGCGGCAACCGAGAAATGGAACAGACCGTTTATCTGGGCGGCGACGGTCGGATTAACATTGATGCCACGATCAATACGACCGCACATACCGGGCGTGCGGCGATCGTCGTGCAACCCGTGTCCACGTCCGGCATGCTCGGCGAAGGCGGGGACGGAAAGATTGACCTTGTCATCCGGTCCAGCGTTACCGGAATTCGCGAGGCGTATGGATCCTTGGTCGATGCGCAGGCCGCGGGGACGGTAACCGTGGTCGCCGGTGCGACCGTGGGGTCGCGCGGCGGTGTCGCACTCTCCGCTGGAACCGCGCAGGTCACGCTCGACGCTGGCGCCAAGGTCCAACTGCTCGAAACCTCATTTGCCGTACCCGATAATTCCGCGGCATTGGCAACCAGTGGTCTGGTCAGCAACCTGGGGAGCATAACGGGCATCAATACCCGCGTCGATGCGCCGGTTCTGGGAAACGGAATCGATGCGACCAATGCGACGATCCTCAACCGCCGCAATGGCGGTCAGCTCGGCAAGATAGAGGCGTCCGGGAACGCCATCTTCACGCGCGGCGATACGCTGATCGTCAATGATGGCGAAATCGTCAGCCTGTTGGGCGCCGGGGTGCAGGTGCAGGGCATTACGTCGACCACCGTGCTGCGCAACGGCGCGCGGGGGCTGGTCCAGGCCGGAACGCTGCAGGGTATCGCCTATCAGGGCGTCCGGGGCACTGACGTGATCGTCAACGAAGGCACTATTCGTGGCGATGTCAGGCTGGGCGACGGTGCCGACATTTATCTGGTCAAGGGCAATGCTGCCGTCACGGGAGAGGTTGACGGCGGGGATGGCCAGCACGACGCCTATGGTCGGTCCTATTCCGAAAGTGCGACCGTCACACTCGCGAACGGCAGCCTCAATATCGATGGGCGTATCGGTTTCGAAATGCATGGAATCGAAGCCGCGGGTACCGATACGGTCGTGACGGTGAATGCCGAAGGCCCGTTGGAAGAAGGGCTGCATATCATCGGCAACGGAACGGTCGTGAACAACGCCGCGATCAACAGCGGTCAGTACGCCAACGGCATCTATATTCGCGACATTGCCAATATCGCTGGCAACGGACGCTTCATCAATCGCGGCGTCATATCATCCGCAACCCGGATATTGCGTTCGGAAAGCGCCGGTGGTGAAATTCGAAACGAGGGGCAGATGAGCGGCCAGCTCGGCGCGCTGATCGAGGTGGCCGAAGGAGCGAGCGGAGAAGCGCTTGATTTCGTCAACACCGGCGTCATCGACGCGACGGCCACCGCGACGCATGGCGTTCACATGCTTATCAACAAGACTGGGCATGTTGCGCGCATTTCCAACGGAGCCGGCGGGCGGATCCTGCAGTCCGCTTCCGGGGCGGCGGATGATGCGGCGTTCGCGCTGAATGTTCGGTCGCGAGGGCGGGTCGAGCTTGCCAATGCGGGGACCTTGTTGGCGCGCAGCCGAACCGATGGCGGCGCCCGCATCGAGGCGACTTCGATCGATATCAACAACAGTGGGACGATTGAGGGATCGGGAGCCGGCGGTAGCGGGCTGACCGTCATCGCCAACGGTGGGTCGGGGAGCGGCGACCCGCAGGTGGTTGCCTCGGTTCGTAACAGCGGCACGATGCGCGCCAATGGCGGAACCGTTCTGATCGCCAATGCTCCGGCGCTGGGCCATGGCTTTGGTGCGTATGTTCGGGGCGACAATGCGGTCGTCGCGCTGGACAATGCCGGAGAAATCGAGGCAACCGGCGCCAATTCGGTTGCGGTTCTCGTCCATGCGGACAATTCCGACGGTCCAGGCCGCGCGCACTTCCGGATGACGAACGATGGCACGGTCCGGGGTGCCAGTACCGACACAATATATGGCCCAAATGTCGTGCCTCGCCCGACCGCGATGCCGATTCCGGATGCGTTGGGCGATTATGATGCCGCGCGTGTCGTGGCGAGCGCGATCCAGACCTTTGGAACGACCGATACTATCGTCAACAGCGGCGCAATCGTCGGCAATGTCGGTTTGGCCGATGGCGACGATCGTTTCGAAAACCGCGGCTCGGTCGAAGGCGACGTCCGCCTTGGGGAGGGCAAGGACGTCTTCGTTTTTGTGCCAAGCGGTACGCTGACGGGCATCGCGGACGGCGGCAGCGATCGTGACACGATTCTGGTCGACGGCAGCAGCAACCTCAACGGCCGGATTACCGCCGCACAATATCGCTCGTTTGAACGGATCGAGGGGCTGGCGGGCGTACCCCAGGGCACGGGCGTGCTGTCCGTGGCCGGCGCGTTCGACACGTCCGAGATCGAGCTCGCCAACATTGCGATCCAGGTCGATGTCGGGGACATTGTCAGCAGCGAAGGCGCGTTCACATTCCTCGGTTACGATGGCCGCGAGCGCATCGCGAACAATGGCACGATCGGCGGCGGCATCGACCTTGGCGGTGGTGACGATGTGGTTGTCAATGCCGGCATCATAGATGGCGATGTCCTGCTGGGCGGCGGCAATGATCGCTATGCCGGGCGAGCGGGCAGCGTGATCAATGGCTTGCTCGATGGCGGTGACGGGATCGACACGTTTGAATTTCTGTTGTCGGGGGACATTGGCAATCTGCCAAGCGGTCTGACAGGTTTCGAATCCTACGCGGCGCGTGGGCAGGGAACGATCCATGTCGTGCTCGACCAGGATATCGATACGATCGAGTTGCTCGACGGAGCGAGCCTTGTTCTCGACGGCGGTTCCGGGGCGATTCAGAATATTGTCGGAGATACCAGCAACAATGTCGTCACGGTTGCCGGGACGCTGACGGGCGGCGTCAATCTGGGAGGCGGCGATGACATATTGAATCTGACGCTCGCGGGTGTTTTGTCGGGGGCGCTGGATGGCGGCCTGGGCAGTGATACGCTGAACCTGACGCTGACGGACGCAGCGACCATCAACGGAATGAACGGTTTTGAAACCGCCAACATCGCTGGCGCTGCGCCGCTGACGCTGGGTGGCCTTGGCGTCGGTCAAACCGTCAATTTCGACGGGTCGGATAATGAACTGATCGTCGCCGCCGGCGCGGCGTTCGCGGGGGTGGTCAATGGCGGTGCGGGGCGCGATCTGCTTCGTATCCAGTCTGGCGCCCAGGACAGCCGCACGATCATTGCTTCGCAGATCGCAGGTTTCGAGGATCTGCGATCCGAAGGCCCCGGGACGTTGGCTTTGACCGGTGGGGCATATGGTTTTCAATCGGTCTTCGTTGATGGCGCGTTGGAACTGGGAGCGAACACCAGCCTTGTATCCGCAAGCGGCCTATCGTTCGGCGATGGCGACAATCGATTGCGGCTTGGCAGCGGTGCAGTGGTAACAGGCGGCATCGATGGCGGCGACGGAAGCGATCTCCTCCAACTGGAGCAAGCGCAGGGCTCCGTGCGATCGCTCCGTTCGCTCGGTGCGATAGGCTTCGAGCGGCTGGAAAGCAGCGGTGCGGGCGAACTGCAGATCGATATCGATACGGCCTTCGATATGGTTCATCTTGACGGAGGCCGGTTGACCGTTGCGGCAGGCACATCGTTGACCGCTCCCGTGGCCGGAGGGACCGGGAATGACAGGCTCGCGGTACTCGGCACTCTTGTTGGCGATGTCGATCTGGGTTCCGGCGATGATCGCTTGGTGCTTGGCCATTACAGCGCGGCCAACCGCTATGCAGGCGGCGCCGGAACCGACACGGTCGAACTGCATGTCGGATCGACCTATGACGATCCATTCGAGTTGCCAGACGGCGCCTTTCTCGGTTTCGAGCGGCTGGACGTGGGAAGCGGGGTCGTTTCGATCACCCAGGACATGGGCTGGGATAGCCTTACGGTTTCGGGAGGGCGCCTGATCGGCCAGGCTGGTACCACGATCACTTCGGCGTCCGCGATTCTGGTGGCGTCGGGGGCAGTTTTCGGGTCCGCGGGTACGGTCAATGCCGACATTGACGTTCGCGGGACCTTGTCGCCGGGGGTGTCTCCGGGGACGATGACGGTCAATGGCGATGTGGTGTTCCGTACCGGGTCGAACCTCCTGCTCGAAGTGACACCGACGGTGAGTGATCTGCTCAACGTTTCAGGCGTCATGACGATCGAGACCGGGGCTGCAGTGGATATCACCGGCGTTCTTCAGGGAACGCCAGGACAGTTGCTCGATCTGGTAGTGGCCTCGGGAGGAATTCAGGGACGCTTCACCACGATCAACAAGTCCGATTCGGTCTTCGGGTTCGTCGTGCAGAACGGCAATCGCCTGCAGATTCGCAGCGAGTTTGAAAATGATGGAGCCTATCCAGCGAATGTGCGCGCCAGCATCGATTATTCGAACCAGGTTTTGCGCAGCGGATATGGCGTTCAGGCCTATACCGGTGCCCTGGGCGTGCTGACGGACGCGCAGGGCCGCGCAAACCGCACGGCTTTTGCGCAACTGGCCCCCGAAGCCTACGCCTCGGCGATGCACGTCGGTACCGATGCCGCGCTGACCCTGTCGAACAATATCCGGCAGATGAATGCCTTGTCCCCTTGGCGGGATGGCCTGTTCCTTTTCGGACAGGCGGCCTTTGGCGACGGCAAGCTTGGGGGCAGCGCCCGTACCGGCGCGTCGTCAGGGCGCAGCGACACCGATGGGGTGTTCGGCGGCGTCGGTTATGGTTTCGGCGAAAAGGGTCAGGCGGGCATTTTCATCGGTTCGCTCGACACAAAACAGCGCCTCGCAGCGTTGGGGGCCGAAACGAAGGCTGATGGGTTTGCGGTCGGCGCCTATGTCGATAGTCAGATCGGGGCATTGGGCCTGCATGCGATGATCGCGCGCGTCGGTTCCGATGCCGTGACAAGTCGCTCGTTGCTGGTGGCTGCGTCCCCTGCGGTCGGACGCTATGATCTGGACAGCTGGGTTGCCGATCTGACGATCGATTATGCCCAGACGCTGGGAGCGATACGGATCGCTCCGCGCATTGGACTGGTCTATGCCGATACGAAGGGGGGCGCTGTCGATGAACGCGGGGCCGGCGCCTTTGCCCTGGCTGTCGAAAAGCGCCAGATGCGTGGCCTTTTTGGGGATATGGCGCTGCGGCTTTCGGCCGCCATCCCGGCCGACGGCGTGACGATCACGCCTTTTGTCGAGGCAGGCTATCGTGTCACTCTCGATGGGATGTCGTCGACCGCTACTGGCGCTTTTTCGGGAGCGACGGGAGAAGGCTTCCAGGCAGATGGCGCGCGGAACGATCGTAGTACGACGAATCTTGCCGCCGGGGTTGCCGTCGATGTCACGCCAGCGGTTCGCGTGAACTTTGGGTACAGCCGCGATCTTGCGAAGGCGGAACGCGGCAGCTTTTCGGGCGGCGTATCGATCCGCTTTTGATGACCTCTCCGTCTCCGGGGTCCAGTTCCTGTGCCCCGGATACCTTCCCCGGTCGGGCCTTGGTCCGGCCGGGGATTTTTGCACGACGCTCGTCGCGCCAAAGTCCCATTGGTCGCGCTGCCGCTTCAACACCTTCTCCGACCGCGCCAGACGGTGGCCTGTCCGAAACGGAAAAGAGCCGGGCGCCCTTCGCGCCTGTGTCGCTGCTTCGGATTCCACGAAAATGAGGAGCATGTGATGAAATTGATCAGTTGGACTGCCATGTCTGCCATCTTCCTGGCCGCTCCGGTCGCGGCGACGGCGCCGGCGATGCCCGCGACCGACGATCGACAAGCAACCGTCGCTGCCGCTGCCGCGGACCAGGACAAGCCGGCGAAGACCTGCAAGAAGAAGAAAAAGGGGCTTGGCGGATTGTTGCGTGCGGCGCGCAGTTCGGGTCTGGTCAGCATTGTGGCCGGACAAGCGGGCACTGGTGGCGCGCTAGTCAACTCGGTGGCGAATACCGCGATTGACGTCGCCGATGCGTCGAACCGCATGGCCCCGCCGCCGGAGAAGCCGAAATGTTGAAGCGATCGACCGCGCTGCTGGTTGGTGTCGCCTTGTCCGCTGCGGGATGCAGCGCGGGACGGGATGATACACCCGACACCGAGACCCGTCCGACGGGCCCCGCGACGACCGGCGAAAGGTTGCGAGCGGGTCTTTATCACATCGTCGAAGTCGGCGACATGGCGACCGAAGAACGGCGCTGCTTCAGCGAAGCTCACATAGCGGCAGGCCGTTTTTCTCCACCCGATTCATTGGGGGAGGGGTGGACGGTCGAAAAGAACCGCATGTCGGGCGGCACGATAGAGGTGGTTGCCCGGCACCGGTCGGGCGGAAGCCTCGGCATCGGCGGTACCTTCGGACCGGATTCCTTTGCGACCGAAGGGACGCTTGAAGTGAAGCTCAATGGGGACACGCATGTTGTCCGTACCCGCCAGCGTGGCCGCTTTGTATCGTCGACATGTCCGCCGGACATGAATGATGGCGAGGCGGCGTTGTGATCCTGCCAGTTCGGATGTCCCTGGCATGTGCCGCAATGTGCGGGGTCGTCTGGCCGACCATTGTGTCGGCCCGCGATTGCGGCGATTTGTTGCAGGATGCGGCGACGGCGGTTGCGAGCCTGCCCAGCGACATACCCTATCAGGTTCCCGATCAGCTTCAGGCTCATTATGACGAAGCGTCGGAACTTGTTCGGATCGACGAGCAAGCCTGCCTGGCGGTCGTTACAAGGATGCGTGCGCTGATAGCACGATATATGCCGAGCGGCGGCGGTTCGGTGGGACGGCCGGGTTTGGCAATCGAGCGAGATGGCGGACGTGACGACAATGCGTCGCCTGCGGACCCCGAAGTGATCCTGGCTGACTTACGCGACGCGGATGCCGAACGCGTGCTGCGTCGGATGGAGCGGAGTAGCGAAGACGAGGCAGCCCATCTGGAAGCTGTCGGTGAATATCGCGATGCGGCCAAAGCCTATGTCGGCGCGATGCATGGATTTGCGGTCGCGCAGCGGTCTGCGCCGTCCGACCTGTCGGAAATCGATAGGGCGGCCGGCGACATCGACGCCGTGATGCGTGCGTTCGAACAGATTGTCGTGGTCAATGCGCCCGATGATGTCATGCACGCGAAACTGGAGGACGCCGTCCGCCGAGTTGAAGAGGCCAGGCAGGCGCTGGAACGAGCGTGGCAGCGATATCATGCCCGCAAGGCATCTGCGGCAACCGGCCATATTGCTCCGCTTTCAGGTGCCGGCTTTGAACCGGCGCCGCTGGTCCGGGACTTTATTGCCCCGCTCGGCGATGCGGAGACGCGTGCGGCGCAGAGCCGGCTGCGCCAGGCGGAGCGGACACTGAAACAGGTCCGCAACGACTGGAATCCGCACGTCCATCGCAGCGATCTGGCCTATCTCGATATGCGCGAGGGCTACAAGCAAGCCTATAAAACGGAACATAAGCGCTTTGCCGATGCCCTGGCGGCGCTCGATGCTACCTTGGGGTCTTATCTGCCCGATCGCATCGCGGCATTTCACGGTCGCCGGGTGGCGCTGTCGAACGATCATGAACGTCGGCTCGACGCAATCTTCGAGCGCTACGCAATTCGCGGATGACGGAGGCGTTTCCCATGCAACGACTGATATTATTCTTTGCCGCCGGAAGCAGTCTCGTGATGGGCATTGCGCAGGCGCAGGCGCAGGCGCAGGCGCAGGCGCAGGCGCCCGTTCGAGGAGCGGTGATCGGGCAATTGCTCGACGAGAGCGGAAAGCCGTTGGCCAATGCCGAGGTAACCGCGCGTTATCAGTCGAATCCAGGCGGGGTGAGTCTGAGCCGGACGGCGCGCACCGATCACCATGGGCGCTATCGGATCGAGGTGCGACAGCCCCTCGGGGTATGGACGGTCCACGCAACGGTTACGCTGATGGCGGAAGGCACGCCGATGCGTGTTGCGATGACGCCTGACAATGCGGCCCCGTTTGCCGGCAATATGGGAGCGGTGCGCAATTTCCGTCTGCGCTTCGCCGATCGCACGGTCGATGATCCCTATGGTGTCGGGGGTATGCTGGTCGTCGCCGCAGCCGTTGGCGACTACACGCCATTGGACGAAGTGACGGTCAGCCTGGAACCCGTTGGCGGTGGCGCCGCGATCGAGCGAAGCTTGCGCAGCACTGGTGAAGGCTGGGTCGTCACGGGCCTTCGCCCGCAGCAATATCAGGTCACGGCCCGTCATCGTGGCCGTCCGATGCTGGTCAGCGCGGCACTGACGCCGCACCGCGACTATGACTGGCGCTCCGCATATGTTGGCGGTTTCGAACGGACGAGTCCCGGAATCTACCAGATGCGCGTCGAGGTGCGAAGCCGCTGACCCGTTGCCGTCATTTCAGTTCGATCAACATCAGGTCGCGGTCATCGCCGATCAATTGCGGCGTCACGATGCTGTCGTCGTCGGCGACGGCAAAGGGGTCGCGCGGCGCGGGGTGGAGCGGTGTCAGAAGACGGCTGTTGCCGTTCCAGGTCGTCAGCCACAATTCCGCCTTAGGGCCTTTCCCGCGGATATGAGCGATGCCGTCCGACCGTGGTGCCCAGGTTTCCAGTCCCGCGACATGGATGGGGGTGGGAAGAGCGCGGATCGCACCCGATCGAATATCGACCTCGGCAATCGCGGTGGTTTCTGCCCGCCGCGCCAGCAACCGGTCTCCCGTGCGTTCGACGATCGCAATGCCCTTGCTGTCAGGAACCGCGACGCTGCGCCCGGTGCGCATGTCATGCCGCCGCAAATGCCAGCCCGTCCCCGCCACGGCCGTAAAGAAAAGCTGGTCTGGAACAGCGGACCAACTGGCGCGCCCTTTCGGTGCTCCGTCGTTTGTCAGACGGACAAGGCCGGATCCATCGGGGCGGATGGCATGGATGTCGGTCCGCCCATCGATCACGGCAATAAAGAGGATCCGATTGCCGTCGGGGGACCATCGGGGCGCATAGACATAGCTGGCGTTGAGATCGGTCAACCGGACGATTCGGCCATCCGGACGACGAGCCCACAGCTGGTTGGTACCGCTGCGGTCCGAGGCAAAGAGAATGGTCCCGTCGGCGCGAACGTCGGGGTCCCAGTCGATGCTTTCGCCCGCCGTGATCGAGGAAGCGGGCCCGCCATCAGCTCCGATTCTGGCCAGGCCAGCCCGCAATCGGCCGGTTTCCACGGCAATGTGGCGGCTATCCCGATCGATCGACAGCCGGCCCAGCGGCAACATGCCGAGCGTGACGCGGCGCGGTTCCGATCCGGGTGACGTGTCGATGGCCCAGAGCCCGAAATCTCCACCGCGATTGCTGCTGAAAAAGAGTGTGCGCTCGTCCTTGGCCCAGGTGAAGCCCGCCGCTTTCCAACCATCGCGTGTCAAAGGCCGTGTTTCGCCGCTTTGCGTGTCGAGCAGGTAGATGGCGTCGCTGCCCATGGCGGCGGTTCGACGAAATGCCACCCAGCGCCCGCGCCCCGACACGGCGGGAGAGGCATCGCCCAGCATGTCCGCAGGCGGCACCGTCAGGATGCGCGATCGGCCGCTCGTTATGTCGACTGCGACCAGTCGCCGCGCCCTTTTTCCGATCGGCCGGTTGCCGACGATCAGCTCGTTCGCATTGAGCCAGGCGAGAGCTGCCGACGGATCGGTGCATTGGGCGACGGTGCGTTCGGCGCCATTTGGCGGCGCCATGACGATGATGGCGCATTGGCCATCGGCTGTTTCACGCAGAAAGGCCACACGGTCGCCTTGCGGGCTCCACGCCGGAGCCGATTCGTCGGCTTCGGGCGTGTGCGTCAGGCGCATGGGCGTGGCGTCTCCCACGCTGACGTTGCGCAGGTAAATGTCGCGAGGTTCCCAGTATCCGGACCCCGCCGTATAGGCGACCGACAGGCCGTCCGGGGCCATGGCAGGAAAGGTCTCGACCCCGGCATCCTGAGTCAGCGGGCGTACTCCGCTCGCTGACCAGGACAGCGGTGCATCGGTGAAGAAGGGAAAGGAAGCCGCAATGCCGCAGATCGCGATCAGCGCGGTCGAAATCATTGTGCGGGTGGTGATCAGGCGGCGCTTTGGAGCATGCTCGGCTTCGGCTGCAGGAATGACGTCCGCTTCGTCCGCTTCGAAACGCAACCGATAGCCGACCCGCGGAATGGTTTCGACCGCTACGCCGTCCTCGTCGGTCAACGCCTTGCGGAGCTGGCTTACGCTGCGGTTCAGCGAATCGTCGCCGACGATCCGCCCCTCCCAGCAAAGCTCCAGCAATTCTTCGCGGCTCACCACCTGTCCTGCGGCTCGGTGGAGGGCCACCAGGACCTGCATGACGCGGGGTTCCAGCGAAAGAACATCCTGACCGCGGCGTAGTTCCAGCGCCGCCGGAGTGACCTCCAGCGTTCGCAATCGGAACGGCGCCTCGATCGCAAGCTCGATCGGGCGAGCCGGGAGGGACGTCATCTCATTCATCGCCGCCTGAATGTCCCGCAAGAACAGATCGTCTGTCGGACGGTGCCTAGCGGGTCCCATCGGCAATGAACAGATGTCGTTGGCCGCGACGATATGCCCCGGCACGTGCCGCCCCTGACGGCTCCAGCTCAAAAATGGTCTCGTGCTGGGGGGGAAGCGGAAAAGCTTCCTCCCACGGATATCGTTGCATCGAACCCCTTTCGGGCACTGCCGGGATGGATGCCGCGCGGACGTTGCGGGGTGCGCGCGGGGACGGCGCGTGCCCCGCACTCTTCCTGCGGAGGTTTTGCCGTCTGGCGGCAAGCCCAGATTTCACCCCCCGTGACATCGAAAGCCAGCGTGACCGTGCGATCGGCGGGCAGAAGCTGTGCCATCGCCGGGAAGGGCGGACCCAGCGATGTCCATTCGCTTTTTCCCGCGTGCCCCACGCCCGTCAGCGCAAGCATGGTTGCATCGGGGCGGGCCTGCTTTGCGGCGAGCAGCAGATCAGCCATCCCCTTTTCCCGCGCTGCCGAGGTTCCGCCCTGCTCGCTGGGATGATCGAACGCGATGACGCGGATGTCCGGATGGACGACCCGGATGCGCCGCAAGGTTTCGACAAGCGCGAAAATGGCTTTGCTGGACCGCCCGTCGTGCAAGGCCCAGGCCGGTGAGGTGAGCAGCTTCGACCGTGCGGCCTGATCGCCCTGCGACCCAAGATAAGCATCGATCGCGGCCTGCTCTGCTGGAAGAAACTCCAGCCCGACCGTAAGCGGGGCGCCTTTTTTGGCAAAGGCACAAACAAGATCGGCGAAGGCACCCGGCAGTTCGGCTGTTCCATGCGCCTCACCCACGATGATGAAATCGGGGCCTTCCTCGCCGAGCAGATGTTCGGCACCGGGCAGCGGCGTACAGATCTCCAACCCCGACGGTGGAGCATCGGTGGGCGGTGATGCTGTTGCAACAGCCAAAAGGGACATCAGAAGCGTCTTCATGTCATCTCTCCGCGAATAGGGTATCGGTCAAACATCCATGGACAGCGACAGGCGAAAGCCACGTCGGCTGGGCCGGTCGATCAGTTCGGACCGTGTTGCGATCCAACTGTCGGCATTGAACAGGTTCGTCAGCCTTGCGCGGACCGCCAGTTTGGCCTTGCCGATCGCAAATGCATGGCGAAGGCCCACGTCGACGGTCGTCAGTGCGGGGGTACGCAGATCGCTGCGCGAAGACATGCGCCTGCTCGACGAATGGTTGATCTGACCGTCGAGTGACAGTCCATCGATACCGGGGACGGAATAGGTGATGCCGGTCATCGCCTGAAAGCGCGGCAAACCGACGGCCTCTTTTGACCAGGCGCCGGTTCGAACCGGCTCCCCGCTGCGCCGCGCATCGAGCCATACGGCCCCTGACACGATCCGCAGCCGTGGTACAACCTCGCCGACCAGTGACAGTTCAGCTCCGCGGTGCCGCAGCACGCCGAACAGTCCATAGACATTGTTCGCATCGAAACCCGGCGCCGCCTTCTCTATCGAGAAAAGCGAGCCGATCAGGGTCAGGCGATCGGACAGGCGACCACGAAATCCGAGCTCCTGTTGGGTCGAGATTGCCGGGGGCAGCACCTCGTTCCGATTTGCTGCATTGTCTGGCGCTGCTCCCGATTCTTCGAGACCGCGCGTGGCGCTCGCAAAAAGGGTCCATCGAGGCGTCATGGCATAAGCCAGCGACGCATCGTACAACCATGGGCTTTGGGTCGTCGCTTCGGCCGGCGTGGCGGGTGCCGCGATCTGGCGGCGGTGCCATGTCCTTTGAAGGCCAGCTTTCAAGCGCAGCCGACGAAAGGCACCTTCATAACCGACTCCGCCACCTATTTGGTCGATTGCGTCGCGCGTGCGCGCAATTGGCGGCAATTCTGGTTCGGGGGAGGGCGCAATGCCCTGTTCCATGTCGAACGCGCCGAGGCTTGCCGAAACGCCTGGGGCGAAATGATTGCGCGTTCGCCGCCCGCGCAGCTCGGCATAGATACGGTGCGCGGGAGATGGTCGCCAACCGCCGGAGAGAGCGGCAGACCAGCTTTGATTGTCTCGCGGGCGGTTGGAAAAGGCGGTGGCACGTCCCCGACCTGTCTGATCGATCACCAGTTGCGTAAAGTCTGCACGGTCCAGATCGAGTCGTGAATAGATCAGCGACCCGGCCACATCGAAACCATTATCGAGGCGCGCCGAACCGATGAGGCCGGCATTGAAATCCGCGCCGTCATGGTCGCTCCAGTGCGTCACATAGCGTCGCGGGTGTTTCATCTTTGGCGGCAAGGCACCGCCGCGGGCGCTCACGCCATAAAAACCGTCGAGGTCGAAGATGTTCAGCGATGCAAAGGCGGAGAGGCTGGTTCCGTCGACCGGTCGCCATTCGCCGACCGCGCCGAAGCGGTAATAGTCTGGCGACAAGCCCGAAGAGCTTCTCCCGCGCAAGGCCTGCGCGCCGATGAGGGCGGCGATGCGACCGTCGGCACTTTGCTGCGCCAGGCGTAGGTCATAATAGCGCCCGCCATATTCGCGCAGTCCGATTTCGGCGTGGATCGACGCGCTGTCGAACGGTGATCGCAGACGATACTCGACAATGCCCGACGGCGCCGCGAAATCGGCATCGAGGGCGTTGAACCCGACCCGCGTTACGACGCCCGAAAGAACCGAATCGACGATCCCGCCCGATCGGACGAAATAGCTGTCGTTGATCCGATAATTTCCTGCATCCTGCAGATTGAATCCGCGAACCTGACTTTCGTTATAGAGCCCGATCTGCTCGACTCCGATACGGATGCCAAAGGCATCAGCCGCGCGCTCGACGGCCCGCTCGTCCGTTCCCGCCGCTGTTTGCGCATGCGCCGACAGAGAGGTCGTGGCCATCAGCCACAGGATAGCGCAGCACGCCCGACGTGCTCCCAGATATTGCATTGTCGCCTCACAAGTTGATCCGAAACATGTCCGGAATGGCTATGGGGCGGATGCGGAAAGGGCGATGATGGCGACCTGATGAGACGCCGATATTTTCCCGACGCCCCAACAAGTCGGCAGTTTCAGTTGCTCAAATACCCGGTAGAGCCTGTCGTTGCGCTACTGCGGTTTGAAGGGAGCATAAGCGCTCTCGTCATAGGGACGAAATCTTGCCGCGCCTTTGGTTTCGGTCCATCCTTCGGCTAGGGAACGCGCGATCTCTGCTCCGGTCCCGGACAGAAGCGCGTTGCGAATGCCGACGCACGATAGCGTCCCGCTGTTGCGGCAAACGACTGGCCCGGGCGGCAACGGGGCCGAGCGCCAGAGCAGATGGAGCGTCGCTGCTCGCGCCGGATCTGCGGCCTGCAATTCGCGCCACGGGTTCTCCGCGAGGGCGGCGATGCTCGCCCGGCCGCTCAAGAGGTCGTCGAGCGCCTTGTCATGTGTGCCGGCCTGACGGCGCGCGGCGAAACCGGATGGCACCATGCCGAGGATGCGCAGCTGTGCCGCCTGAACCAGCGCGCCTGATGTCGATCCGGGCAACACTTCGCTATAGTGCAACGCCGATTGTCGAGCGGGAAGCTCGGCGAGCGATGTAACGCCGGCGTCGCTTCGCGCCAGCAGAACTCCGCGATAACGGTCCAATACCGCGGGCGGCGTATCGAGCACCGCAACGGGGTCGACACCGTCGCAGTCGCGCATCGTGACATAGGAACCCAGATTGGTCATTGCGATGTCGACCTGTCCGGCGCACACCGCTTCGGACAGCGCATCGGGCGTATCGAACAGCGCGATTCTTGCCGGCCGTCCAGCGGCACGTTCGACAAGGGTCGCCAATGGGGACAGCGCGGCGCCGCGATCAAAGTCCGGATAGGCATAGGTGGCCACGACCAGCGGCCTTTCGGTCGTGGGTTGTGCGGCGAACATCGAAAGAAGAATGGATATCATCCCTTGGGATACCTCGAAGCGACGCCCGGAACATAGGGGTTGCGATACAGGAATGCGCCCAATGGTCGAAAGCAACGACGAATGGTGCATCCACCGCGCGGCGTTCACGGGTCAAACATGACCCTATCGGCTCGGCGCTGGCGGCGGCGGGCGGTTGACCACAGCGCTGTCCCCCCCTGTGCCGCCAGAGGTGCCCGATGGGGGAGCGCCCGAAGATGCCCCGCCGGGCGGCGGTGCGCTGGCCGGGGGGCTTGCGGTTGCCGGAGCAGTTTCCGTCGGCGGAGGTGTGGCCGGCGCTGCGGCACCCGGGGAAGGCGCGCTGCTATCGCCGGGGGGCGGCGTGCCTGCCGAGCCGCCAGAGCTTCCGCCGCTTCCCGAACCGCTTCCTCCGGTGCTTCCGCCCCCCAGTATCGCGCGGGCGCGGTCGGCGATGACATTGGTGTCGAGCGACGGCGCGGTGGGGGCGGAGGTGGCGGGGTTGGGGGCGACAGTGGGTGCTGCGCGCGATGCGCGGGCCGTTGCCAATTCGCTGCGGGTACGCAAGCGGGCTTCATCGGCTTCGCGGTTGATTTCCATCTCACGTTCGGGGTTGAGGGTATTGAGCCGCAACCGATCGACGGTATTTTCCGAAGCGATCCGGTCGAGCGGCACCTGGTCGGTGCGGAACTGGAGTTCGACCGAACTGGTGAGATCGGCTGAGGCGTTGAGATCCTGGCTCGTGCGGCGGTCGTTGGTCGACACATAGCCGATGGTCGAATTGACCGAGGCCGACGCACTCCACCAGCCGAAGCCCACCGACCCGCTCGCCCCGATGCTGGTGCGGGTGTCGAAGGCGGACGTATTCTGTTCGGCGGCGGCAGAGCTGGCGTCGATGTGAAAGCGCATGCCTGCCGAAATCCGCCCGGCGTCGATGACGATCCGCTGCATCCCCATCTGCACCATCGTGGCCAGCATCTGCTGTCGGTTGCGGGCGAGCGACTGGCGGACGAAAGGGATCAGTTCGGACGGGCTGGTGCCGGGCATTTCGGTGTCGGGTTCGACACCCAGCGCGGCGCGCAGGGCATCGGCGCTGGGCGCCGAACCCCGGCTGATCAGGCGTAGCGGTTCGGGATCGTCGTCGGGATCGGGGCGATCGTCGGGGTCTTGTGCCTCGATCTCGTAACTGGCCGGAAAACGTTCGGCGAGCCAGCGTTTGGCGGCATCGTCGCCGCCGCCCATCGAGGCGAAACCGTCGAGCGATTGCGATACCCCGCGAACCAGCTCGACATATTGCTGAAGCTGCGCCTGGTTGGTGTCGAGCATCGCCTTGAAAACGCCGTTGATCAATTCGCTGACGAAACGCGGAAAGGAAATGGCGTTCAGGATACGGCGCGTCGAACCCGCGACGCGATCGACCGCCGCTGAGGAGAAATCATCGCCGGCATCCATGGCGCGGCTGGCCGCGGCGGGTGGCGGAGCAGGGGCCGCCTCGTCGCCCAGCAGTTGCGCGGCGTGGGCGATGCGGACCAGCGCATTGGCGATTTCGCGTTGCGAACCGGGGTCGACGTTGGAGGCCGCATCGTCGGCGGTCAGCCGTTCGCGCACCGCATGCCGGATTGCGTCGGGCGGCACGGCGAGGGTTTGGGCTGTCGGTTCGGCACCCATCGGTCAGTGCGCCAGATCGGCCCACGCGGGCTGACCCCGGGGATAGGCCCCCGGGTCCTGCGGCTGCGCGGCATTGGCTTCCTCCTGTCGCAACAGCGCGACGGTTTCATCGATCCAGTCCAGCGCGGCGGTGACGATGACGTCGGGGGGCATCAAAGCGGCGGTGCCGTCGCGTTCCACCTCGGTCAGGACATCGGCGACCCAGGCGATCACCGCCATGCCGGCACGGCCGCGGCGCAGGTGGTTGAGCGTCCCGCGCGGCGGGCGGCGCAGCCGACGGTCGATCGAAGCCACCGCGTCCCACAAGGTTCGCGCGCCGAGCATGGCGCGGATGGCGGGATGGTTGAGGATGGCGATCGCCTGCGAGAGCATGTCGATGATCTCGCGCGCCATCAGCAGCAAGGCATCATTTGCTGCGGCACCGATATTTTCGGCGAGCCGTGTCACCGTGACATGCAGTTTTCGGGTCGCCCCTTGTTCGGCCGCCTTGATGATCGCATCGCACAGGTCGAGCATTTTTTCGTCGAATTCCGTGTTGCTGCCCGCCACCATGTCGAGCGCGTCCGACGGGGTGCCGAACAGCCGCGCGAACAGCGACTGGCGTTCCTGCGGCTGGATGTGGTCGCGCCGCTCGCGCCAGAAATCCTGCACGGCTTCCGCCGCCGCGCCGAGATCGCCGCTGACCATCCCGGTGCGTATCATCCGAACGAGATCGTCGGCCGCCTCGATAAGCCCCGCCGATTCCAGCGCCGCGGCGAGATATAGGCTGGCGATCGCGCGCAGCTGCATCGGGTCGGCATGGGTAGCGGGCGGCAGCGCGATCGGCGCCAGTTCGGCGAGCATGACCGCGAAATTCTCGGCTGAAAACAGCAGCGCATCGGCGTCGGCCAGCGCAGCCTCGGGGGCATGGATCTGCGGGTCGTCGGCGGTGGAAGGGGGCGGGCGGATCATGTCATGCTCCGGCGGTGGCGGCGGTGCCCGCGGTCCCCGCCGGTGATACCGGCTGTGCGTTGCCCTGGATCGCGCCGATCATTTCGGGCGTCGCCATTTTCTCGAGCGGCAGATAGTCGGATTTGAAATTCACCCGCACTTCGCCTTGCAGCTTGGCGGTCAGGTCGAGCTTCGACTCGCTGCTCTCGTCGACCGAGGTTTTGACCGTTGCGACATGGCCGCGCTCGTTCACATTCACCGATCCGCCGCCGAAGCCGAGGAATGTACCGCCAAAGGCGGTGGTGTTGCGGTTGCGCATCGTCTGCTTGTCCGATGCCGAAGCCCGATAGTCGCGCTTTGCCTCGTCGGTCGCGCGCATATCGAATTTCACCTTCGCGGTAATCGAGCCGTCGGTGACGACGATCCGGTTGATGCCGAGCATGACCATAGAGGCCAGCAATTGCTGGCGCGACTTGGCCATCGCGAGGCGCGCAGCGTTGACGAGCTGCATTTCCTGATTTTCGTCGTCGAGGTCGGTGATCGGTTCGCCGGGAATGCCCATCGTCTTGTAGATTTCGGCGATCCCGGCTTCGGGATCTTCACCCGTCGGGACGAGCCGTGATTGCCCTTCCTCGCCCGGTTCGACGCGCAACAGGTCGGGGAAACGGTCGGCGAGATAGTCGCGGCCCTGCCCCAGGCCGATATTCTCGTTCATATAGTCCGATGCCGATTTGGCGACATTGGCGACCAGTTCGGCATAGGCGCGCATCTGTTCGATCGAGCTCGACACGATCGTCTGGAAGACATTGTTGATCAAACCGCCGACAAAGGCCGGGAAATCGACTTCCTGAACCAGGCGGACGAACTGGTCGGTGCCTTGGCGCGCCGCGCCGGCCTCGAAATCCTTGCCCGCGAAACCGGGGGACTTGGACAGATTCTGGCGCGTCTGTTCGTTGGCATCGGGCTTTTTCTGCGGACCGACCATCGCGGCGGCCAGCGGGTCGCCCGCCATGGCCTCCGAAACGATGCTGTTCGGATCGTCCATGAAGGCCAGCACCTTCACCATGTTGTTCGCCAGATTGCCCTGTTCCTCCGCGCTCATTTCGCCAAAGGCCGGGATGTTGGTGAGCATTTCGCGGACCTGAGGGCGAACGCGCGCGATGGCGTCGGCGCTGAGCTGCGTCGCGTCGGGGGCGGACGCGGCTGGGGGCGCGGCAGGTGACGGAGGCTGGACGGACGGCAACATGGGTCAGGCCCCCGCAGGTGCGGCGGCGGGAGCAGGGGCCTGCGCCTCGGTCGGCTTGTAGCTCGGCTTGTTGTGGTCGATGGGCTTCGATCGCATCTGGATCGCCGCCATCATTTCCGGCGTCGCCATCTTGTCGAGCGGCAGATAGTCCGACTTGAAATTGACATCGACCTGCCCGGCCAGGCTGGCGCGCGCGGTCAGCTGATCGGTCTGGGCGTCCGCCGCGACGCTCATCGCGGTCATCACCGGCTTTTGCGAATATTTGTACTTTCCCTTGGTATAATATTCGCTGTCATATTTGCCGCTGTAATTGCCTTTCCCGCTTTCATAGCTGCCGTCATAGCTGCGCGAACGGTTGCTCGTCGTCTCGCTTTCGCCTTCGCCATCGGTCAGGACCGCCATGCTGCCATCGGGATTGCGCGCATGATCCATCGCCATGGCGGTGCGCGACAGGGTGCGCTGCGACGAGGCGTTGAAATCATACATGATTTTCGCCGATATCTTGCCGTTGGTGACGACGACGCGATTGAGCCCCATCAGCACCATCGTCGCCAGCAGTTGCTGGCGGGCGGTTGCGACATGGCTGCGCGCCGCCTTGATCAGCTTGGCCTGCGCTTCGGGATCGGACACGTCGATCGATTCGATCTGGCCATCGGCATAGCTACCCAGCGTATCGCGCACCCGGGTCAACGCCGTGTCCTGATCGACATCGTCGCGCAATTGCAGCGTCGGGGTCGGCTGCCCCGAAAAAGAGTCGAGGCCGATCGAGAAAACGTCGGGGAATTGTTCGACCAGCGCGTCCTTTCCGTCGTCGTCGGTGGTGTTTTCGTCGCGAAACTGATTGAGCGATTTCGACACATCGGCGACCATCTTTGAATAGGCCTCCATCTGTTCGATCGACGAGGTGACGATCGAGTTGAACACCCCGTCGATGAGGCCGGAGACAAATTCGACAAAGTTGATCTGTTTCAGAAATTCCCCGGCAACGGCGGCGCCCTCGCGCGCCGCACCGGCGGTGAAAGGCTCCTGGCCGATTGCATCGACTGCCTTTTGATGTTCCTGAAAATCGCCGATGCCGCCCGCTGGGCCGGCCATCGCCTGGCTAGAGACCGACGCCATGTCGGGTCCCGCCTGGCCGACCATGGCGTCGGCGACCATCGCGGTGTCGTGCGCGACCTGTTTCTGCTGGGCGGCGGGCAACTGGTGATAGGCCGGCGACCGTTCGAGCAGTTCCTGCACCTTGGCGCGCACCTCCGGCCGCGGTGTCGGTGCATCCGCGGCGGTAGCGGGCCGGGGCGCGACGGGTTGATGGAGGGTCATGGGTTTATCCTTCTCTGGTCGAAGCGCGGCCGAGGTTCAGGCGGCAGCGCGCGCGTCCGGCCCCGATGTCAGCGCCGAGGCGGGCGAGATTTCGAATTCGACGGGGCGAAGGAACAGGCTGACCTTGGGCGGCCCGCTTGGCCCGATCTTGATACCGAGGATCGAAAAGCGACCCGGCCACACGCCATCATCGGGTGTGAATGCTTCCAGAAAGCGTTCGAGTGCGGTTAGTTCGCGCGGCCGTTCGCGCAGGTTCATGGTCAAGAGCTGCAGGAAATTCGGCGGCACGTCGGGGATGGCGTCGAGCATGATCTGCAATTCCATCTCCGCCCCTTCGGGACCGCGCCCGAGCGAAACCAGCGTCGATCCCGACGGCAGGTCAAAGCGGCCACCGAGCGCGATGCCGACGATCTGCATGATCTGCGACAGTTTTGGTCCCAGCCCCAGTTCCTCCATCATCGGTTGCAGGTCGGACACGCGCAGACCGTTGGTGATCAGGAAGGTCGCCCACTGGCTGCCATAATCGCGCCCGGCGATCAGGGTGGTGAAGATTGGACGCAGCCCGGGCATTCCAGCCATCGCCGTGCCTATCAGCCGGGCAAGAGCCGGGTTGACCTGGCCCAGTTGATCGGAGCCGCCCTCATAGCTGACCGACGCCGACTGGAGCCCGCCATTGTCGAAGCTGGAACCGAAAAAGGCGCCATAGTTGAGCCCCGATCCGACCGACATGCCGCGAAAACCTTCGCTCACCTCGTCGAACCAGCGCAGCGCCGAACTGCCGAAATTGCCGTCGACCAGCCGCCGCATCTCGCGGTTGGTGCCGGTACGGCGGTCCCAGCCGCTCGCGTCGGGGCCCAATGGCTCCATGTTGAACGCGAGCGCCCGGGGCGCCTTGGCACTGAACTGCGCCTCGAGCGGGACGGCGCCGGGCGCGAGGGCATTGCGCGCATAGCTGAGGTCGCCTTGCGGCTTGCGAAAACTGTCGGCGATGAAGCCGCCGACATAATCGCGCGGGTCAGCGGTTCGCAGCCGCTGGGCGGCGTGCGACAGCCGGTTCATGACCTGCGCACTGAAGGGTTGGTTCGCCATGGCGATACTCCTTGGGTGAAAGGTCAATAGGCGGCGTAACCATGGCCGTTCGACATCGGCCGCCGTGCGGGGTCGATGCCCATGCCAAGGCCTAGGCCGGTGCCTTCGAGCAGGTCGCGCGCGATCGACGGAATCTGGATCGGGCGGCTCGGTTGCTGCGGCGATTCGCGGGGCTGGGCCATTTGTTCGATCCGCTCGTCGGCCATCGCGGAATCCGCCAGCCACAGCTCGCACGCATTGACGAGATCATAGTCGGTCGGGTTCGACGTCGCGCTTTGCCCGCTGAAGCGGCGCGGCGGATTTTCCACCTCCTTGATGTCGATGATCGGCATCGTCGGGTCGCGCAGACGGTCGGTATTGTCGGCCAGCCAGTTGGTGATGATCGCCCCGCACGACGCTAGCGTCCGGTATTTGGAGCTGTTGCGGGCACCGCCGAGTTCGAGCTGGGCGACCTGGTCGATCACGCCCCAGATGTCGCGGGCGCCAAAGGCAGAGCGCAGTTCGGCGTCGCTCAACAGGTCGATCATCTCGTTGATCTGTTTGGTGAGATCGGCCGCGGCATAGAAGGCCATGCCATAGCCGTGCAGCGACATGTTCGCGGCCAGATCGCGCGCGGCCTTTTTGACCTGTTGCTGGTTGATCGACACCGGAAGCGCCGAGCGCAGGATCTGGTCGACCCGGTTCTCGCGGACCAGCGACGACACCGACGAGACGAAGCGCAGCCACAATTCCTGAAACTCGCCGTTGCTCGACCCCCCGGGCTGGCCGGTGGGCAGTCCGAGCGTCATTGCGTAAAAGGTCTGGCGCTCGACCTCGCTCATCCGGTTCGGCGCTTCGCGCCAATATTGATAGAGTTTGGTGCCCGCTGGCCCCTTGATCAGCGGCAGCTCGCCGCGCTGCGACATTTCGACGAGCCGGTCGACCACCTGAAAGGCCTTGAGCTCCTCGAACATCGAGGCGAAAATCATCGGGCCCATCAGCCGGATATTTTCCTCTACCACTTCATAATCGGTGGTGCTTTCAAGGTCGGGCAGTGTCAGCGTGAATTCGTGCAGCGGTTTTTCCTCGTCTGCCGATTGCACGCGGTCCATCTGATCATCGACCTTGCGCTTGAGATTGGGGTCGCTCGCGCTGACCCCCGCGACCACCAGCTTTTCGAAGATGCTGGCAAATTCGGTCGTCGAGACCGCCGGTTCGTCGTCGCCGGCAATCTTGACCGCTTCGACCATCAGCTTGAGCACCCGAACCGCCAGGTCCATGTGCCCGGCGACACGTCCGGCGGCGCGGAAAAAGCCTTCGACGAACGGGCCGAAATTCTGATGCGTCGTGTCGGGCGTCGTGGCCACGGGGTTCGTCCCGCGGACGCGGATCGGCGGGACCGGGGTGCCGTGGTTGGCAAGCAGACCCATTACCAGCGCGACACGCGCGATGGCGGCGTCCTTCTGCGCTTCTTCCTTCTTGCTCAAAGTGGCGCCCGTCGTCTGATTGGGCATGGCGATCTTGATCAGGCCGCCTTCCTGATGGAAATCGATGGGGACCACGCCGGTTTCGGGGCTGGAAAAGGCAGTGCGCGTGGCGACGAACAGCGGGTCGAAATAATTGCCCTTGGTCGCGCGTGCCTTGTCGAGCTTTTCGAGCCGTTCCAGTTCGGCGGTGTCGAGCGGGCCCAGGATATTGCCGTTACGCTTCTTGCGCGCATTGAGCTTGTCGATGTCATATTTCAGTCGTTGCAACGCCTCGGTCTCGCGGGCGGCGATATCGACGAACTTGACGTTCGGGATCAGTATGTCGGCCATGATAACTTCCTTTCAGACATTCGGTAAACGGGCGGAGCCATGCGGCCCTCGCGGTGGAATGGGGGGCTAGCCATCGTCGGCTCCTTCGGGTTCGACACTGTCATCCGCGTCGATCGCGGCATCGAGCAGTTCCAGCGCGCGGGCTGCGTCGAGGATGCCGACACCGTTTCCAGCCGGGGTGTCCGGATGATGCGAGGCGGCGCTCGCCGCGATCAGCCGCTTGATCTGGATCGGCGATAAGGGCGCCGAGCGCGTCTGGGCGCGGGCGAGCAGCAACGCTGCCGTTGCGGCAACAAAGGGCGCGGCAAAACTGGTTCCCGTGGCATTCTGATAGCCCTGTACGGTCGCCGTACGGATGCGTTCGCCAGGCGCGCAAATGGCCACATGATCGCCGGTGGTACTGAAACCGCTGACGCGGCCGTCGGGGCCGACCGATCCCACCGCGATCACCTCGGGATAGGCGGCGGGCCAATAGGTGCGCCGATCGCCGCTGTTTCCCGATGCCGCGACGAGGGTGCAGCCGCGCCCGGCGGCATAGGCGACCGCCTCGGCATGTGGCTTGGGCGCGCCGGGCTCGAGCGCGTCGTCATCGGTGCCAAAGCTCATGTTGACGACATCGGCGCCCAACTGGACGGCCAGAACCAGCCCCATGTCGAGATCGCTGACCGCGCCGATGCCGATGGCATTGGGCCGCCCGGGAAAAGTCGCGGCACCGAGCGAGCGGATCGGCAAAAGCTGGCAGGCGCCGGCAAGGCCGGAAGGCATGCCATGACCCGCCGCACCGATGATCCCGGCGCAGCCTGATCCGTGGCCGACGAAGGCGTCTTCAGGGTTGGTGTCGACTCCCCGGTTGTCGCCGAGCAGCGTGACCCCGCCGGGCAACTCGCCCTCGCCAAGCTGGACGGTGTCGAGGCCGCGGCGCAGCCGCCGGTCGAGGAATTCGGGATGGCGGTGCGCGACCCCGCTGTCGACGACGCCGACGATGACCGCGCTGTCGCCCGCCTCGTGCGCCATCGCGGCGCGGGCATTGATCTGATCGCGCGGCGCCCAGCCGTCGGGATCGTCGGGAAGCGGCGGCGAAAAATGCTCGGGGCCGTCCAGGCCGACGGCGCAAAGATAGTCGGGGAGCGCCGATTCGACGATGTCGAGTTGCATCAGCGAGATCGCCATCGAGCCGACATGGGTACCCGGTTCGACCTCGAACCGCAGCACGCGCGATACGCCGCTGATTTCTTCAAGATCCGAATAGCCGCGATTGCGGTCGCCGACGGCGCGCAGCGCCGCCGCGGCGCTGTGCAGCCGCGATACGCTGATGCCGCCGCCAAAGCTTTTGACGACACGGTCGAGTGCGCCATGCTCGGTGGTTTCGGCGGCGCGCACCAGCTTGCGCCGGACGTCCATCGCGGCAGGGATGCGGTCGGCCGTTTCGCCAAGCTTCAGGCGGACGAGGATCGCATTGGGCTTTGCGAAGGTCCCCGAACGATGGAGCCAGGGCTGGAGCGTGCGTCCGGCGGCGCTCATTGCAGGCCTCCATTCATTGGCGGCGCGGCGCGTGCGCTTTCGTCGAACCAGATTTGCGTCGATGCGACAGGGTCGTGCGCCAGGCTCATCTGCCCCGCGAACTGTTCGCCGTCGGCGTCGAGCAGCAATTCATGCTCGCTGGCGCGCAGCACCCCGACCGGGCGTCCGCCGATCGCGACGGCGGGTGGGTTGCCGTCTTTCAGCAGATTGCGTCCGCGCACCCGCAGCCGGGCGCGAAGATCGTCGTTTCCGCCGCCCGCCGCGGGTTCGGCGCGGACATCGTCGACCATCGGCCGGGCGGCGTGCGACAGGACATTTTCAAGCTTGCTGATCGGCAGGTTGGTGATCCGGCCGACCGACCGGCCGAGCCCGCGCTTTTGCATGTCGTTGAGCTGCGACACGGTGCGCACGCCGATCCATTCGAGGCGGCGGCGTTCATCCTCGTCGAGCGAATCCCCGAGATCCTCGAGCGGCGTATCGGCCGCATCCTCGGCGGCGAGCTGTACCGCGGTTTCGTCGATCATTGGTTTGGTGATCGCCGTGAACTGCAGGTGCAGCACGCTCGCGTCATTCTCGTTGGGACCGGCGGGACGAATGCGCACCTCGCTGCGGTCCATTTCGACATGCGCCTTCAGGTCCATGGTGATGTCGCGGATCGCAAAGGTCAGCGGCAGCTTGTCATTCTGGGCCTTCAGCGTCATGCGCGCCTGCGCCGTGTCGAGCTGCGCCTGCACGGCCTGGATGAAATCCTCCAGCGGGACCGAACGCGGGGCGGTGGTGATCGTCATGGCGCTTGCTCCGCCGCCAGAGTGAAGGACAGGCGGTTGACCGGCCGATCGAAACCGGTGCGCATCCGGGTTGCGGGCAGATCGGACAACAGGGTCAGTTCGCCATTGCGAAACTCGACCACCGATTCCACTGGCAGGCGGCATTCGAGCGACACCGGGCGCAGCCCCTCGGGCCCCGTGCTGCCGCGCGTCAGATCGCCGATCCCGTCGGCGAATTCGACGAGCAGATCGGCGAGCGGACGGCGGCCGGGATAGAGGGTCATGCCACTGCTCCCGGAACGGGCGCCAGCGGGGCGGCGGGCTGCGGCGATGCGGGCGCGGCCGGCGCCGCGGACGGTTGCGGAGCCGACGGCGGCGGCGCTATCGCGGCGGGCGGCCGTGCGGCGCGTTCGAGCATGGTGCGCCGCGCATCGTCGACGAAACGATCAAGGGGCAGCGTCTCGCTGGAAAAATTGATCTTCACCTCCCCGAAAAGCTCGGCGTTCAGATTGCTGTCGGTCTGGGCGTTGACGCCGACGGTCGATACTTTGGTGACGGGCGCGGCGTAGGAGGTGCTGCCGCGCGTCGACCAGCTGCCTGATGGGGCGGCGCTCGACGGATCGTCGCTCACCGCATAATCGACGCTCGTCTTGTCGGCGGCGGCGGCGCGGAAGCGCAGGCGGGCGGTGATCGATCCATTATCGACCTTGATCCGGTTGAGGCCGAGCATCACCAGGGTCGCCAGCGTCTGCATCCGGTCGCGCGCCATGCGGTCGCGTGCGACCGGGACGAGTTGCTCTTCGATCAGGTCAGGGGTCAGCTCCTGCCCCTCAAGCCCATAGTCGGCGAGCCACATCGGCTCGCTCGTCTCGCCGCCCGCGCCCGGCCGGGGGGAGAGTAATTTGCCGCCGCCGCCGTCATAAAGGCTAAGTTCGGCTGGATGCTGCGCCGCCAGCCAGTCGCGCGCCTGGGCGGCGGTGACATTTTCCTCGCGAAATTGTTCGACGGGTTTCGATATGGCGGCGACAAGGTCGGCATAGGCATCCATCTGGCGGATCGAGCTATCGACCATGGCGTCCCAGGTGCCGTGGATCAGCGAGGCGACGAATTCCGGAAAGTCGAGTTCGTCCGACAGCGACCCGGCGCGGCGACCGATGGTTTCGGTCGCCGGGGGCGCCTTGCCGCCGCTGGTCGCCGGTTCGGGATCGGCAAAGCCATCCTGCGAAGACGCGCCACCGCTGCGGCCTCCCCAGAAGGAGCCCGCCATGGCCTCGGCCTGGGCGCCGCCCGTGGTTGGTGGCGGAGCCGGCGGACGGCGATAGGATGTGTCGGCTGCCACGGCCCCCGACCTCAGCGCGCGTCCGCCAGCGACAGCGCGCTATGCTGGATCCAGTCGCCGCTGATTGCATGGGTGCCGTTTCCGAACAGATGGACCTCGCGATAGGCCAGGATGTCGGCCCCGATCGTGCGGGTGAAGCGATAGCTGAAGCGGATGCGCAGCGCCGCGACATTGCCTTCATAAATAATGCTGTCGTCCATGATCTCGGCGCGGACGTCGAGGCCCCAGCCGACGGCATCGTTAACGCCGATATTGCTGATCCGGACATTGCCGAGCGATTGGCCATTGCATTGCCAGTCGATCGCGAACCAGGCCGATATGTCGTCGACGAGGCCGCCCGAGACGGGCCAGTCATTGAGCCGGATCGTCGGCGCATCGCGGACGGGCGGCAGTGGCGAAGGGGCGCTGCCGCCCGGATGCTTGAGGCCGCGGCTCTGTTCCAGCGTCCAGGTGACATCGCCCTGGCTCGATGATAGCTGGCTGATCACCATGCCGGCGATCTTGATCGCCGTACCGGCCCCGCTGCCTCCTCCCTCGCCGTCCATGGCGCGGGCGCGGGGCTGCGGCGCGGGGGGACGCAGGGGTTCCTCATTGCCGTCGGCCAGCGCGAGGGCGCTGTGCTGGATCCAGTCGCCGCTGATCGCATGGGTGCCGTTGCCGAACAGGCGAACCTCGCGATAGGCGAGGATGTCCGACCCGATGGTGCGGGTGAAGCGATAGCTGAAGCGGATGCGCAGCGCGGCGCAGTTGCCGGGCTGGTGGATGATGTCGTCATCCATGATCTCGGCGCGCACTTCGAGGCCCCAGCCGACGGCGTCGTTGACGCCGATATTGCTGATCCGGACATTGCCGAGCGAGCGGCCATTATATTGCCAGTCGACCGCGAACCAGGCCGATATGTCGTCGACGAGGCCGCCGGAGACGGGCCAGTCGTCGAGGCGGATCGTCGGGGCATCGCGGAAAGCCGGGGCGCCCGACGGTTCGATATTGTTCGGATGCTTGATCGAGCGTAGCTGGTCGAGCGTCCAGGTGACATCGCCCCTGCTCGACGAAAGCTGGCTGATGACGAGGCCCGCGACCGCGATTGCCGCGCTGGCGCCGCCATCCATCGCGCGGGCGCGTGGCGGCGGTGCGGGTGCCAGTATCGCCTGGCCGTTCGTGTCCGCCAGCGACAGGGCGCTATGCTGGATCCAGTCGCCGCTGATCGCGTGGGTGCCGTTGCCGAACAGATGGACCTCGCGATAGGCCAGGATGTCGGCCCCGATCGTGCGGGTGAAGCGATAGCTGAAGCGGATGCGCAGCGCGGCGACATTGCCGTCGTAAATAATGCTGTCGTCCATGATCTCGGCGCGGACGTCGAGGCCCCAGCCGACGGCATCGTTAACGCCGATATTGCTGATCCGGACATTGCCGAGCGATTGGCCATTGCATTGCCAGTCGATCGCGAACCAGGCCGATATGTCATCGACGAGACCGCCCGAGACGGGCCAGTCGTTGAGCCGGATCGTCGGGGCATCGCGGACGGGCGGCAGTGGCGAAGGGGCGCTGCCGCCAGGATGCTTGAGGCCGCGGCTCTGTTCCAGTGTCCAGGTAACATCGCCCTGGCTGCTTGCCACTTGTTCGATGACCATCCCGGCGACGTCGATCGCATTGCCGACGCCGCCTTCCATGGCGCGGGCGCGGGGCTGCGGCGCGGGGGGACGCAGCGGTTCGTCGCCGCCGTCGGCGAGCGCAAGGGCGCTGTGCTGGATCCAGTCGCCGCTGATCGCGTGGGTGCCGTTGCCGAACAGACGAACCTCGCGATAGGCCAGGATGTCGGCTCCGATGGTGCGGGTGAAGCGATAGCTGAAGCGGATGCGCAGCGCCGCGCAGTCGCCGGGCTGATGGATGATGTCGTCATCCATGATCTCGGCGCGTACCTCGAGACCCCAGCCGACGGCGTCATTGACGCCGATATTGCTGATCCGGACATTGCCGAGCGAGCGGCCATTATATTGCCAGTCGACCGCGAACCAGGCCGATATGTCGTCGACGAGGCCGCCGGAGACGGGCCAGTCGTCGAGGCGGATCGTCGGGGCATCGCGGAAAGCCGGGGCGCCCGACGGTTCGATATTGTTCGGATGCTTGATCGAGCGTAGCTGGTCGAGCGTCCAGGTGACATCGCCCCTGCTCGACGAAAGCTGGCTGATGACGAGGCCCGCGACCGCGATTGCCGCGCTGGCGCCGCCATCCATCGCGCGGGCGCGCGGCGGCGGTGCGGGTGCCAGTATCGCCTGGCCGTTCGCGTCCGCCTTTGCATAGGAAAGCGGCTGGGGCGTTGCTCCGGGGTCGAGCGTGTCGAGCAGTGCGGTCAGCGATTTTTCGGCGAGGCCAAGATCGAGCGCTTCGCCGATGCGGGTTCCGAACTGGCCGCCGATCCGGTTAGCGCGCCCGCGTGCACCGTCCGCGAGTGGGGGGGCAACGATCGCCGGGCCTTCGGCCGGATCGGCGCTCATCCCGCGGTCGAAGCGCGCCTCGCGCGCCGGAATGTCGGGCATCGGGCCAAAGCCGTCGTCATAACCGGCGCCTGTCCCGGCCCCGGTGGTGGCGGGCGGCGATGCGCCGTTCGCGCCCGCGGCCGGGCGGCTGGTGGCGGGTTCACCGCCTGGGCGGGCGGTGTCGCCCGCCCAGTCGAGCACCGGCGGGCGCGGGGCGGCCCGGGCCCCGAAACTGCGCCGCAAGGTGCGACCGCTGAAGCTGCGTAGCGAAACATAGGGGCTGCCCTCCCGTGGCAGCGCATCGACGCTGAGGCCGCCATTGCCGACGCGGCCGGTCGCCAGCCCGAAGAACAGCCGGTCCTGCCCGATGAAGCGGGCCAGAACCTCGGGCGGCAGTGCAAAAATTCCTTCGCCGTTCGGAACTTGTAGCAGGCCGTGCTCGCGGCTCGAATAAAAGTTGGCGGCCGACCGCATCGATCGATTTTCGGCCTTGAACAGGGCGATGTCGCTGGCGAGGACGACCTCAGCCTCGACGCCCGAAACGTCCGATTTGATCGCAAAGCCGATCATCGGGAAACGGTCGCTGACTTCCATGCGGTTGGGGCGGATTTGGGCGGTCATGATGGTTCACCTACTGGGCTATTGACGTCTTTGGCGGGGGTGGGACGCGGCGCGCCATTCGCCACCGCCTCTTGAAGGAGGCGGCGGGCGCGCCTTTCGAATTCGGGGAGCGAACGCAGCACCTCGTCGAACGGGCTGTTCTCGCTGGCGGCCAGATCGGGGATCTTGCCATGCTCGCTTTCATGCTCGCACACGGCATTCGACAACAGCTGCGAGAGCAGCTTGGCATAGGGCGGCGCTATGGCGAGGCGGGTGTGGATGCCGATCGCACCGCCACCCGTCGATGCCGACGGGCGGTATTGGCCGAGTTCGATCAGAAACTCATAAGGGTTATGGCCGAGCTCGAAATAATTGACATAAAGCGAGGCGGCGGGCGCACACGCTTCACAGCTTGTGGTGGTCGAATGTTCGGGCTTGGCCAAATTCGCACTCCTGCTCTGTCGGCAGGATGTTCAGCAGGAAGTGTGCCAAGAGAAATTTTGTATTTTAATCAATAATATAATTGAATGAGACTGAATGCGCGGATGTCACATTGCGACGGATCGGGTGTAACAGCGGCGATGCCTGTTACAGCGGCGTATCAATCCGTTCGGCCATCGCTGTCGGGGTGCGACTGGGCGACGTCATATTTGGTGAGCTTGCGATACAGCGTCATGCGCGACCAATGGAGCGCCTTGGCCGCTTCGACCTTGTTCCAGTTGGTTTGTTCGAGCGCGTCGATGATCCGCTGTCGTTCGTCCTCGCCGCTCGCCACATAAAGCTGGTGCAGCTTTTCGAAAGCAAGCGGGATATGTTGGCGGGTGATCGGGCCATCGGGCGGGTCGATGAAGACGGCTTCAACGAAATTGCGGATTTCGCGGATGTTCCCGGGCCAGTCATAGCTTTTCAATATGTCGAGCAATTCGCCGTCGGGCATGGCGACGCTGGTGCCGCAACGCCGGTTGAAGCGGTCGATGAAGTGGCGGATGAACAGGGGAATATCGTCGGGCCGGTCGGCAAGGTCGGGGATGACGACGCGCGCGACATTGATACGGTAATAAAGATCGGCGCGAAACGCGCCGGTGCGGATATTGTCCTCGACCCGGCGGTTCGTGGCGGCGATAAGGCGCAGATCGACATGGACGGGACGTTCGGCGCCGATCGGATAAACTTCCTTTTCTTCCAGAACGCGCAACAATTTTGATTGCGAATAGGGCGAAAGCTCGCCGATTTCGTCAAGGAACAGCGTGCCGCCGTCGGCGAGAACGGCTTTGCCCTTGCGGGACTGCTGCGCGCCGGTGAAGCTCCCCTTTTCAAAACCGAACAGTTCGGATTCGAACAAGGTGTCGGGGATGGCGGCGCAGTTGATCGCGACGAAGGGGCGGTCGCATCGGCTGCTCATGCGGTGGAGCAAGCGCGCGAAATGTTCCTTGCCGGTGCCGGTCGATCCGGTCAGCAGCGCGGGCGCGTCCGATCGCGCGATTTTGGGCAGCATGGCGGAGAGGCCGGTTATGGCCTCGCTTTGCCCGATAATCTCCATACTCGCTTCGGCCACGGGAAATCCCTTTAGTCCAAAGCGACCCCACGCTGTCCCACCTGTCATGTGCGGACAACAGATCGGCTTCGTCCCGCCATCGGCAACGAGCCAATGGGGGAGCATCCGATTCTGGTCTGGTCATGGTTCGATCCGGTGCCATGCGACGTAGCCCGAATCATCGTTGTTCAACATGTTGTCGGCCCGCCGTGCCGCAGCGTCAATCGGCAAACGCTGTTTCGCGGCGATTAACCGTTCGGCCGGGGCGCCTGTCCGACGGATTGCGGCGGCCCCGCACAGCCGTGAATGGGGTCGCGGCGAGTCCACCCCGCATGCCAGCAATTTGCGTAATAGTTTCGCTGTGCGCATATGCGGAAGCAAAGGGCGTGCCCAGGATGCGCCGGCCTGTTAAATACTCGCCGTGAAATTGCGCCAGATCGAAATTTTCCATGCGGTCTATTTGACCGGTTCGGTCAGTGCGGCGGCGCGTGTTCTCAATATTTCTCAGCCTTCCGTCACCAAGATTTTGCATTACGCCGAATCGAGTTTGGGTCTGACGCTGTTCGACCGGACCAGGGGGCGTCTGGTGCCGACAGAGGATGCGCACGAATTATTTTCCGAGGTTGCCGAAATACAAAAGCGCGTCGACCTGCTGCAACAGGCCAGCCGCAATCTGCGCTTTGGCCGGGGGCGCACGCTGCGCATTTCGGTCCTGCCGTCGCTGGGGCTGGGAGCGATTCCCGATGCCGTGTCGGAGTTTCTGGCAAAGCATGAGGGCGTTTCGCTGGAACTGCATACGGCGCATCATGATGACATGGTACGCAAGCTTTACGAGCGCGAGACCGATCTCGTCATCACCTATGACGTGCCGGCGACGGCCCCCGTGGCCTATAAATGGCTGGGAAAGGGCGAGATGGTCGCCGTTTATCGCGATGGCGATATCGAGTGCGACGCGGCGCGCCTGCCCTTGAGCACGTTCAAAGGGCGGCGTTTCATCACCACCGTCAAAAGCGGGCCGATGGGTCGGCTGTTGTCCGAAGAGCTCAATCGGGCGGGCGTGGTCCCGCAAGAGGTGGTCTCGTCGCAAACCTATTTCGTGGCCGTGGCGCTCGTGCGGTCGGGGGTCGGGGTTTCGGTGGTCGACAGCTTCACCGCACAGGCGGCTTCGGCGCCTGGCGTGCTGTTCAAACCTTTATCTCCGGCGCTCGGCTTCAACGTTCACGCCATCTATTTGCAGAACCGGCCGCTGTCGAAGCTTGCCACGGTGTTTCTGAAGCATCTGAAAGATGCGTTCGAAGCCTATAGACTTCCTCTATAGATGGACATGGCATTGATATTGTCAGTGCCGCCAAGAGCGGGCTAGTCTGAACGCCTTATCCTTTCGGAAGGCTGAAGATTATCCATGCTTCCCGTTTTGCGCTTTCGTTCGATATCGCCTCCTGCTTGCAGATCCAAGGGTGTCGCCCGACGCCTTGTCAGGGCCTCGATCCTGGTCGGGGTTGCCGTGACCGTAGCGGCACAAGTCGGTCCATCGTCGGCGCAATCGCCTGGCGATCAACGTGTTCGGGCGCGGGACGTCGGGATCGCGCCGGGCCTTTTCCCAACCGGCCCGCACAATGCGATCACCGATGTCGGCGATGTCCGCGTCGGCCAGATAACGCGCATCGAGGGCGCCGATGTGCGGACGGGGGTTACGGCGATACTCCCGCACGGCGGCAACCTGTTTCAGGACAAGGTGCCGGCGGGTGTGGTCGTTGCAAATGGGTTCGGCAAATTTGCAGGAACCACCCAGATCGCCGAACTGGGAGAGGTGGAAACGCCGATCCTCCTGACCAATACGCTGAGCGTCGCGCCGGTGATCGACGGGATTGTCGGTTGGACGCTGACCCGCCCCGGGAACGAAGCCGTACGTTCGGTGAATGCCGTGGTCGGCGAAACCAACGACAGCCCGCTCAACAATATTCGCAAGCGGGTGATTTCGGCCGCCGATGCGGTCGCCGCGATTGACGCTGCCAAGGGCGGTGCAGTTGCGGAAGGAAGTGTTGGTGCAGGAACCGGCACGGCAGCCTTCGGCTGGAAGGGCGGAATCGGCACCAGCTCGCGTGTCCTGCCGCAGTCGCTTGGCGGATATCGCGTCGGGGTTCTGGTCCAGAGCAATTATGGCGGATCGCTGGTCATGGACGGGATCCCGGTGGGCCGGGCGCTTGGCCGCTATTATCTGAAGGGCCATGTCGAAACGGCAGCGGCGGATGGATCGATCATTCTGGTCGTGGCCACCGATGCGCCGCTCGGCGATCGCAATCTGACGCGCCTTGCGCATCGGGCGATTGCCGGCCTGGCGCGGACCGGGGCGGCCTTTTCGAACGGGTCGGGCGACTATGCGATCGCTTTTTCGACTGCCGATAGCGTTCGCCGTACGCCGGAACGCCGCAACGCGGTGACGGCCTATCCCGAGCTGGGCAATGATGCGATGTCCCCGCTGTTTGTCGCGGTGGCCGATGCGGCGGAAGAAGCGATCTACAATTCCCTGCTGATGGCGACCACGATCGAACGGCAGGCGACGGACGATGCGCCGGCCGCCGTCGGAGAAGCGATCGATATCGATGCCGTGCAGGCGGCGATTGCCCGTCATCGTCCCGCTGCCGGACGGGATGCCGCACGAACGGTAAGGACGCCGCGTTGAAATCGGTCGACATATTGGTGATCGGCGGCGGCATTGCCGGGGTCTCTGCTGCGGCGCGTTTCGCCCGCCAGGCCCAGACGCTGCTGATCGAGCGCGAGAGCGCGCTGGGCTATCATTCGTCCGGGCGCAGCGCGACCTTCTTTCATTTCGGGATTGGGGACGATGCGGTTCGCGGGCTGACGGCGGCCAGTCGCTCCTTTTTCGTCGATCCGCCTGCGGACCACTCCGATGTTCCTTTGTCGCAAGCCAAGCCCGCGCTGTTCATCGCGACGCGAGAGACGATGGGAGAGTTGGAAGCCCTGGAAGCAGAGATGCGCCGGTTCGCCGACACGATCACGCGGGTCGGCCCCGATGACATGCAGGCGATCGTTCCGGTGCTGAAAGTCGGAAATGACGGAGCCGTCGCCGGAATTCTCGATGTCGGGGGGCAAAAGCTGGACGCCGACCTGCTGCTTCAGGCCAATGCCCGCGCGCTGCGCCGGGCGGGCGGAGAGATACGATTTGGGGAGGGGGTCGCCGCAATCGTCCATGACGGCGCGCGGTGGATCGTGGACACCGGCGTCGAACGCTATTCGGCCGGAATTGTGGTCAATGCTGCGGGTGCGTGGGCCGACGAACTGGCTTTGCTCGCCGGGGTGCGGCCGCTCGGACTGACCCCGCTTCGGCGGACCATCATCGGATTTGATCCGCCTTCCGGGCTCGATATTTCAGGCTGGCCCTTTCTCAAGACCGTATCCGACGACGGGTTTTATATGTTGCCCGATGCCGGGCGCCTGCTCGCCTCCCCGATGGATGTGACGCCGTCGCCGCCCTGCGACGTCCAGCCCGAAGATTATGAGGTGGCGCTCGCCGCCTGGCGGGTGGAGGAGGCGACGAACCTGTCGGTGTCGCGCGTTCCGGTCAAATGGGCGGGGCTGCGCAGTTTCGTGGCTGACAAGGTGCCGACCGCCGGTTTTGCCTCCGATGCGCCGGGCTTCTTCTGGCTGGCCGGACAGGGGGGGTATGGTCTTCAGACATCACCTGCGATGGCCCTGGCGGCAGAGGCGCTGCTGTTCGACCAGGCCTGGCCCGACGAACTGCGTGCTTATGGCGTCAGGCCTGAACAAATCCGGCCGGAGCGGCTGACCGGATGATGTGATCCGGCGGATGCGCCGTTCCGCCAGCGGCCCCCATTTTTGATCGACCCTTTTCACGGAGCCTTTCCCTATGCGTATCTTGTCCTTGTTCGGCGCGCTCAGCCTGGCGCTGTCTCCGGCTGCGGCCCAGGATGCCCAATGGACGCTGGTAATCCATGGTGGGGCCGGAACGATCGAGCGCGCGCGCATCACGCCCGATCAGGATCGCGAAATTCGTGCTGCACTCAACGCGGCGATCGACGCGGGCACGAAGATTCTGGCTGCGAAGGGCAGTTCGCTCGACGCCGTTGAGGCCGCCGTTCGGGTGCTGGAGGACAGTCCCCATTTCAACGCCGGACGCGGCGCCGTCTTTACCTGGGACGGACAGAATGAGCTCGACGCCTCGATCATGGATGGGCGCACGCGCAAGGCGGGTGCCGTTGCCGGGGTGCTGCGCACGCGCAACCCGATCAGCCTGGCGCGTGCGGTCATGGAAAAAAGCCCGCACGTCTTTCTGGGGGGTGGCGGGGCTGACCGCTTCGCGATCGATCAAGGGCTGGAACAGGTCGACCCAAAATGGTTCGCGACCCCCGAGCGCTTGCTGCAATTGGAGCAGATGAAAACGAAAAAGCTGAGTTCCTATGACGTCGATTACAAGTTCGGAACCGTCGGTGCGGTTGCTCTCGACGCGCAAGGGCATGTCGCGGCGGCAACCTCGACGGGCGGCATGACCGGCAAGCGGTGGAGCCGCATCGGCGATTCGCCGGTGATCGGCGCCGGGACCTATGCCGACGATCGTGCCTGCGCGGTGTCGGCGACAGGGTCCGGCGAATATTTCATCCGCGTCGGGGCTGCGCACGAAATTTGTGCCCGCATTCGCATGCAGGGGGATACCCCGAAACAGGCGGCGGATGCAGTGATCGCGGAGATCGGCGGCCTGGGCGGTTCGGGCGGCGTGATCGTCACGAGCCCGTCTGGAAGCGCCGACTGGTCGTTCAATACCGAGGGCATGTACCGCGCCAAAGCGAACAGCGCGGGCGAACGGCATGTCGCCATCTACCAGGACGAAGGCTGACGACCCTTCGCGGGTGCGATCCTAATCATAGACTTATTCTATACACGCCCGAAGCCTTGATATTGGTCATCGGGGGCCCCGGCTGCTCAATATAATCCCTCGTCCGGTCAGGCGTTTACGGGATCTCGACCGGCATCATCATTGCGTTGGTCAAGTGCGCGGCGACTGGGACCCGGGGCGTTCCTTTCGACATGCGGGCGGCGACGCAATTCGGGAAGGACAACAGGGTGGAACAATTCAAACAGCGCCTGCTGACGGGCGCGGCATTCCTTGGCGCGGCTGTCGTTGCGGCTCCAGCGCTGGCGCAGGAATCGGGTGAGGTGTCGGTGGCTCCCGCCACCTCCGCGTTGGATGCGCCGCAGGAAGCGGCCGGGGATATTGTCGTCACCGGTTCGCGTATTCGCAGCCAGGGATTTGACACCGCCGTGCCGACGTCGGTGATGTCGAGCGAAGACATCGCCAGCACCGGCTTTACCGAATTGTCGCAGGTGCTCGCCGATTTGCCGGGTGTCAGCGTCGGCGATTCCAACATCGGCCAGCCGACCGCCAATATCCAGAATGCCGGGACCAGCACGGTCAATCTGCGCGGGCTCGGGTCGAACCGTACGCTCGTGCTGATCGATGGACGCCGCACCGTTTCGAACGCGGCCAACCGCAATGTCGTCAGCCTGAACACCATTCCCAGCGGTTTTGTCGATCGCGTCGACATCATCACCGGCGCCGCATCGGCGATTTACGGATCGGACGCGATCGCCGGGGTGGTGAACATCATCACCCGTTCCAAGCTCGAAGGGCTGCGCCTCACCGCGCGGGCGGGGACCAGCCTGGGGGCCAGCGGCAACGATGAAGTGAGCGCGTCGGCGACCTTCGGCCACAAATTCGCCGACGGGCGCGGCTATTTGCTCGTCGGGGTCGATTATGAACAGGGCTTTGGGCTGCATGCCAGCGACCGTGGGGCGCGGGCGTCGCGGTCGTGGACCTTTCGGCCGACGACCAACACCATCCTCGAACCTGATCACAGCAGCGACATACCGGGCGGCTATTTTCGCGGCGGCGCCTTTTATTTCGATGAAGACGGGATGCAGACCGGATTCGACCTTGCCCGCAACGGCTATAACGACCGTCGGCACGATTGGCTGATCTCGCCGCGCAAGCTGATCAACTATGCGGCGAAACTGAATTTCGAGGTTTCGAGCGCGTTCAAGCCCTTTGTCCAGATCCATTATTCGCAGCTCGACAGTCGCTATGCGCGCGCGCCGATCGGCGTTCGCGATACGACGCAGGTGCTGGTGCGCGATCCCGAAACCGGGATTCCGGTTCCGGGCGCTCCCTTCTTCAACGTCGGACGCATTTCGGCGAGCAATCCTTTCGTGCCGGCGGCGATTGCGGCGGGGGCTCCGTCCAGCGGTATCAACTTCCGTCGGCGTTTCGACGAACTCGGCGCGCGACAGATTTTGAACGACCGCGACACGTTACGCATCTGGGCGGGGTTCAACGGGACGCTGGCGGGCGACTGGTTTTATGAAGTCTCGTACAGCCATGGTGAATTCCGTCAGGACCAGCTTCGCACCAATGGCGTCAACCTGTTCAACCTGCGCAATGCGCTTCGGGCGCAGCGGACCCTGACCGGGGTGCAGTGCATCGACGCGGCGGCGCGGGCTGACGGTTGCGTGCCGATCAATCTGTTCGGCGTCGGGTCGATCACGCCCGAGGCGGCCGACTATATCCGCGCCAATTCGGTGTTCAAATCGCGCCTGACCCAGCAAGTGGTCCAGGCCTATGCGACCGGCACGCTTTTCCAGCTTCCCGCCGGGCCGCTCAGCATGGTGGTCGGCGGCGAATATCGCCGCGAACATGGTTCGCTGAAATCCGATCGCGCGACCAACAGCGGCTATACGACCAACGCGGGAATCCCCGGGTTCGACGACGGTTTTAATGCCAAGGAAGCCTTTGTCGAACTGTCGTTGCCGCTCTTCCGGGAACAACCTTTTCTGCACGATCTGAATATCGACCTTGCCGGGCGTTTTTCGGATTACAGCCAGAAAAATGTCGGGACGGTGTTCAGCTATCGCGCCGGGATCAACTGGGCGCCGGTGCGTGACCTGCGCTTCCGGGCGGCCTATGGCACGGCTCAGCGCGCGCCCGATCTCGCCGAGCTTTATTCGCCGCCGCGCGACGATTTCGGAACGCTGATCGACATTTGCTCGGGGGTCACTGCGACGACCGCCGGGACGGTCGCGGCCAATTGTCGGCGCGATCCCGGTATTGCCGCCACCATCGCGACAGCAGGTATTTTCGAACAAAGTTCGACCAACGTGTCATCACCCAACGGAGGCAATCCGGGGGTAAAACAGGAAACGGCCAATACGCTGACGGCGGGGGCGGTCTTTTCGCCGCGCGGTCTGCGCGGTCTCGATCTGGCGGTCGATTATTATCACATCAAGGTGAAGGGGGCGATCGACTCCTACAGCACCGATGTGATCATGCGCGAATGCTATTCGGACAGCAACGGCGTGAACAACGCTTTCTGCGGCTTTATCACGCGCAACACGCTCGACGGCCAGTTGCAGCAGGTTCTCCAGCTAGAGCAGAATCTGAACAGTTCGGTCGTCAGCGGTATCGATGCCCAGGCCAGCTACCGGTCGCGTCTTGACAATATCGGGTTGCCGGGCGCGATCGACGTCAAGCTGCGCTGGTCGCACGCGCTGAAGAATGAAACGACCTTCATCGGCCTGAACGGGCCGCAGATCGACGATGACAATGGCGAGATCAATCGTCCGAAGGACGTGCTGGTCGGCCAGCTCGGCTATAATGTCGGACCCATGCGGTTCCAGTGGCGCGCGCGCTACTATGGCCCGACGGTGTCGTCCATCGAACGCGTACGGGATGCCAAGGCGGCGGGCTTCGCCGATCCGCTCTATCTTTATTACAAGGGTCAGTGGCGGCATGACCTTTATGTCAGCCTGCGGCCGGACGTTCCGGGTGTGAATCTTCAGGTTTATGCGGGGATCAGCAACCTGTTCAACAACACGGGGCCGGACGTTCCCGAAGGTTCGACGGGGATCAGCAGCAACGGCTATATCTCGGCTTATGGCATCGCTGGACGCAGCTTCTATGCCGGAATAACCACCAAATTCTGATCGGCGGGCCGGGCGTTTCCATGGAAGCGTCCGGCCTGATCTTTCGGGCGGCTTGTCAGCATCGATGCCATATGCGTGTCAGCGCAGGCGACGGCGCAGCGCGGCATAGGCGGCGCGTGCGTTCATCAGGGCTTCGAAACCCGCGCGGCGCGGGGCCGAACCGATGGCGACGGCGCCGTTGAAGATAGTGCGCTTGCTTTGCCACATCGACCGGCAACTGGTCGCGCGCTGGGGTGTGCATGTGTCGAAATAAATCTCGGGCCGCGCCGCGACCTGGTCGGCGACGTGCTGCATCAATTGCTGCCCCGGGGCATAGGTGCGAAACGCTTCGTCGAAGGTCATCTTGAAACCATAGCCATGGGCGCCGGTTTCGAACCAGCTTGTCATCGCCAGTGGCCGGTCGCCGGCTCGCAAGGTTGCCAGCCGCAAGGTGCCGTTGGCGTGGCCGCGCTCGGCGACCTCGCGGAACAATGTCTCGGTGGCGGCATGGCAACCGAGCGCGCTGCCGACCCGCCCTTTCCAGCCATCTCGTTCCATCGCCAGAAAATGGTCGATCCACTTCTGTCCCGGCTCGCCGGCGGTCAGCGTGTCGATCGCCACGGTGCCATGGTCGCGCTCCAGCCGGCGACGCAGGCTGCGCAGACGGCTCTGCGCCTTGCCGTCGCCTTGCGCGATGATTGGTTCGCCGGGGCGCCGGGCGGGACGTTCGAAGCGTTCAACCATTCGGATCGCGCGGCGTTCCGCGGCGCAATGCGCGAACAATGCCGCGCTGACCGGATCGTCAAAGGCAAGCTGTCGGACGAAGAACAGCATCTGGCCGCGACTGTGGGCGTCGAGATGGGTGAGCAATGCGCGCCAGAAAGCCTCGGCGTGGTCGGGAATGACCAGCGGCGTGCCAAGAAACTGGTTGGTTGCCAGCCAGCTGGCCCAGGCCCCGACCGGCCAGCGGCCAAAGCGACGCTCGGCGACCAGCGGGATCACGCCGATCCACCCTTCCTGTGCTTCGCTGACGATGGCGAGCCGGACCTCTTCCTCGCGGTCGGCATGACGCAGCGCGGCGTCCATGAACCAGTCATGGGCAAAGATGTTGCCACCGCCCGCTGCCGCAGAAAGCTGGGCCCAATGCGCGCGGTCGCGGTCGGACAGGCTCTGCGGCCGGACAAGGCGAACGTCGCATGGACCCAGCGCCACCGCCTTCATCGGGGGAGGGGTTGGAAGAAGGAAGGAGGCGCTGGACAGGCAATAGCTCATAGCAGCCCCACCTTGCGCGCGGCGCGCCCGCAAAGCGCGCGCCAGCCAGGTGACGCAGGCCACAGCGGCGGCTCGGCAGCGGCCAGGCCGACCCGGCGGAGGAGCGGATTGACCTGAACGGCATCGGCGGCCTCGCGGCTCCATTCGCATTGCCATGTCATCGACAGCGAAATCGACGGCGTCGACCCCGCCTTGACCCAGTGGGGTGCGGCATAGGGCACGAACAGGGCATCGCCGGGCGATAGCGGATGGATGGTTGCGGCGGTTTCGAACCCATCGTCCCAAGGCAGCATATTGTCGCCCGCGCCATGATAGGCTTCGCGCCGGTCAAGCGTCAGCCACGGCGGCGTGGGGGGATAGGTCGCGAACTGCTTGTCGCCGGCGATCTGGAACAGAATATTATATTCGCAATCGAAGTGGAACGGCGTCAGCGTTCCGGGTGCGGAAATGAAGATGAAGCCCTTGACCGCCGACCCGGTGCCGGTGACGGGGGCGATGGCTGGCGCGATGGCGGCCATCAGCGTGTCGAGCAAGGCGCGATAGGCGGGCAGTTGTTCGACGAAGCGCAACATGATCCAGTTGCCGTCGATCTGCATCGATTCGACCGCCATGGCGACATCGTCGCCGGCCTGTCCATCCATTGCGAAATCGCCGCCGTTCACGGCATCCGCGATCCGGCGCTCGACATGCTGCGGCGGCAGTTCGCGCGCCGCTTGTGCGAGCGCCGCGAATGACAGAAGCGGATGATCGACCAGCTCATGGCGCAGCATCGCCGGCGCCGCGGGATAGGCGCTCGAAAAGGCCTGAAGGCCGGACGGGCTGACATAGGACATGGCGACGTATCATCTGGTAAATGGGACGTTTCTTCGCCATGTGGCGGTTAAGGCTAAATAAGCCGTTAAGTCCAAAATGCCAGAATAATCAAATCGTGCAAGTAATGGCTGCACCGGCGCCAAGTTTGCCGGGCCATCTGTCACCGAAATGGATGCTTTTGCCGCCTATCGATTCCCGCAGCGAAAAGTTGCGAAAAAAGAAGGCGGGGATTGGTCGGTGCGGTACCATGGCGCGACCCGCCCGCCGCCTGAATCGGGTCAGGGACGGGCAGGGACGTACATTTTGCGGTAAGCGCCCCGGCCTTGTTCTGGCTTCGGCGCGCGTTTTGCGGGCGGGATTAGGCGGCGTCTTGCTGCCAGCCGCCGCCCAGCGCGAGGAACAGCGCGACGAGATAGGTCGCGCGCTGCTGTTCCGATTGGGCGATGCTCGCCTGAATCTGCGCCAGCGACCGTTCGGCGTCGAGGACGACCTGAAAGGCTTCGCGTCCCGATTCATAGCGCAGCCGGGCAATCCGGGCCGCGTCGCCAGCTTCGCGCGCGGCGCGGCGCAATGCCGCCAGCCGGTCGAGTTCACCCGCATAGCGGGCAAGCGCGCTTTCGGTTTCCTCGAGCGCTGACAGCCATGTTCCGTCAAAGGTGGCGAGGGCGGCGTCCGCGCCCGCTTCGGCCTGTTTCAACCGCGAGCGCGCGACTTCCATATTCGGAAAGTTCCACGAGATCAGCGGGCCGATCGAAAAGCGGAAGCCGTCGTTCGACCCCAGATCCGAAATCGACCCGGCGGTTGATCCGATCGAACCGCCGAGGCGGATGCTGGGATAAAGGTCGGCGGTTGCGACATTGACGCGGGCCGCGGCGGCGGCGAGTTGACGCTCGGCGCGGCGGATGTCGGGGCGGCGGGCGAGCAGGCTCGCGCCATCGCCGACCGGCACCGGACGGCCCAGTTCGGGCGGTGCCTGGCATGCGAGCACCTGTTGCGGCGCCTCGGCCGGGGGCTTTCCGGTCAGCACGGCCAGGCGATAGAGCGCCGCGGTACGCTGCGCGGTGAGCGCGGGGATCGCCGCGCGCGTTTGTTCGAGCAAGGCGCCGGCCTGGCCGGTTTCGAGCCGCGTGGCGCGGCCACCCTCGAACAGGCGGCGGGTCAGGTCAAAGGTGCGCTCCTGAATCCGCAGCGTTTCTTCTGCCACCGCGACCTGCCGATTGAACGAGCAGACATCGGTATAGGCGCGGGTCGTTTCGGCGGCGACGCTGATCCTGGTCAGGTCGAACGCGGCCTGCACCGCATCCGCATCGGCGCGGCTTGCACGGATCGCGCTTTCGACCCGGCCGAACAGATCGACCTGATAACCGACGTCCAGCCCGACGTCATAGCTTTCGCCCTCGACCGGACCGATGCCGGTCTGGCTGCCGGGCTGGCGGGCATAGGCGCCGCTGGCGTTGATGCCCGTCGTGGGCAGACGCCCCGCCCGCGATTCGCGCAGGACCGCGCGCGCCTGTGCCAGGTTCGCGGCTGCGACGCGCAGGTCGGTATTGGCGACCAGTGCCTGCTCGACCAGTGCGTCGAGCGTGGGATCGCCAAACAGGCTCCACCATTCGCCCGGCGGCTGTTCGCCGGTGAAGGCGGGCGATTTCCCCGCCTCCAGAAAGGGAGCCTGCGAGGGCGCGGCGGGCGTCGGCGATACATAGGCCGGGCCGACGGTGCAGGCGGACAGCGCCAGTGCGCTGACTGCCAACAACAGGTTGCGGGTCATCATTGGGTCTCCAGCGGCGCTTCGCCATTCGGTCCGTTGCGGCGCATCATATGCTGCGCCTTGTCCCCCAGCTTGCGGCAAAGGACATAGAAGAGCGGGGTGAAAATCAGGCCAAAGAAGGTCACGCCCAGCATCCCGAAGGTGACGGCGGTGCCCAGGGCCTGCCGCATCTCCTGTCCCGGTCCACTCGCGATCGCGAGCGGAATGACGCCGAAAATGAAGGCAAAGCTGGTCATCAGGATCGGGCGCAGGCGCGACCGGGCGGCATGGACGGCCGCATCGATCGTGCTCATTCCCTCTTCCTCCTCCGCCTGTTTGGCGAATTCGACGATCAGGATTGCATTTTTCGCGGCGAGGGCGATCAGCACGACCAGGCCAACCTGGGTCAGGATATTATTGTCCATCCCGCGCAGGTTGACGCCCAGCATCGCGGCGAGCAGGCACATGGGCACGATCAGGATCACCGCCATCGGCAGCGGCAGCGATTCATATTGTGCCGCGAGCACGAGAAAGACGAACACAACCGCGAGCATGAAGATCAGTACCGCGCTGCCGCCGGCAGCCTGTTCCTGATAGGCAAGGCCGGTCCATTCATAGCTGAACCCATCGGTCAGCGTCTTTGCCGCCAGCCCTTCCATCGCGGCGAGCGCCGCCCCCGACGAAACGCCGGGTGCTGCCTGTCCCTGCAATTCGACCGCGGGGTACAGATTGTAACGCACCACGCGGGTCGGTCCGCTGTCGTTGCGGAACGTCGCGACCGACGACAGCGGCACCATTTCGCCCGACGAAGACCGGACCTGCAGGCGGCCGACATCCTCGATGCTCGCTCTTGCCGACGGCTCTGCCTGAGCGGTCACGCGGAAAGTGCGACCGAGGAAGTTGAAGTCGTTGACATAGGTGGAGGCCAGATAGGTGCCGAGCGCCGAATAGACCTGCGCGGGGTCGACCCCCAGAATCTGCGCCTTGTCACGGTCGACATCGGCGAAGATGCGCGGGCTTCCGGTGTTGAACAGGGAAAAGACCTGCGTGACTTCGGGCACTTCCTGTGCGCCGCCCATCATGGCGAAGGTCGCCTGTTCCAGTTCGCGATAGCCTTGACCGTCGCGTGCCTGAAGCATCATCGTAAAGCCGTTGCCGTTACCGAGCCCCTGCACCGCGGGCGGCGCGATGACGAAGGCATTGGCTTCGGGCAGGATCGTCGCGAGCGTACCCGAAAGCTGCTGCGACATGGCGGTGGCGCTCATCGCCTTGCCGCGTTCGCCCCAGTCGGTCAGGCGGATGAACATGGTGCCCGCGTTCGATGCGGTCGAGAAACTCGATCCGTCGAGACCCGCAAAGGTCGCGATGCTCGCCACGCCGTCCATTTGCGAGACGGTTTCCTGCGCGCGTTTCAGCACTTCGCTCGTGCGGTCGAGCGAGGCGCCCGGCGGCAACTGGACCACCCCGATCAGAACGCCCTGGTCCTGATCCGGGATGAAGCCGGTCGGCGTGTCGACCATGCGCCAGCCGGTAAAGGCCAACAGCACGGCATAGATCGTCAGCATCAGCCCGGCCTTGCGGACAAGCGAAGCCGTCGTTCGGCCATAATTTTCCGACAGGCGGTCGAAACCACTGTTGAACTTGTCTGCGGCCCCGCGGACCCAGCGCATCGCGCGGGTCTTGGGTTGCTGGTGGCTTTCCTCGTGCGGCTTCAGCAGCAGCGCCGCCATGGCGGGGGACAGGGTCAGCGAGGTCAGCGTCGAAAAGACGGTGGCCGCGGCGATCGTGACCGCAAACTGTTGATAGAAGATCCCGGGAATGCCGGGCATGAAGGCCGTCGGCACGAACACCGCGACCAGCACCAGCCCGATCGCGATCAGCGCGCCCGACACTTCGTCCATCGTGCGATGGGCGGCCTCGCGCGGGCTCAGCCCGGCACGAATATGCTTTTCCACCGCTTCGACCACGACGATCGCGTCGTCGACGACGATGCCGACCGCGAGGACGAGAGCGAACAGCGACAGCGAGTTGATCGAAAAGCCGAGCGCCAGTTGGACCGCGAAGGTGCCGATCAACGCCACCGGAATGGCGACGATCGGGATGATCGCGGCGCGCCAGGTTTGCAGAAAGACCAGGACGACCAGGACGACCAGGATGATGGCTTCGACCAGGGTCTGCTGCACCGCTGTCACCGACGCCTGGACATATTCGGTCGGGTTGAAGGGGATTTCATATTCCAGTCCCGGCGGGAAATCCTTGGACGCCGCCTCGACTTCCTGCAGCACCAGGTTCGCGGCATCGAGCGCATTGGCGCCCGGTTGCTGGATCACCGCCATGCCGACGCCGTCGCGCCCGTTGAACACGCCGCGCACGCCATATTCCTGGCTGCCCAGTTCCACACGGGCGACGTCCTTCAGCCGGGTAATGGCACCCGTCTGCGTATCGGTCTTGACCACGACATTCTGGAATTGCTCGGGGGTGACGAGGCGACCCGGCACTTCGACCGGAAGTTCGAAGGCGGGGTTGCCGCTGCCATAGGGCGGGGCGCCGACGCTGCCGCCGGCCACCTGGACATTCTGGCTTTGCAGCGCTGCGACGATTTCGGGCGCCGTCATATTGCGTGCGGCGGCCTTGTCGGGATCGATCCACACGCGCATCGAATAAAAGCCGCCACCGAAAATCTGCACGCCGCCGACCCCGTCGAGGCGCAGCAGCCGGTCGCGCAGCGTCGAATTGGCATAGTTGCCGACATAGTCGATATCGATCGCGGGATCGGTCGATGTCAGCGCGACGATCATCAGAAAGCCGGTTTCCTGCTTGTTCACCTGGACGCCGATCTGGCGCACCTGTTCGGGCAGGCGGGGTTCGGCAAGCGCCACGCGGTTCTGGACCAGCACCTGTGCGGCGTCGAGGTCGGTGCCGGGCTGGAAGGTGACGGTGATCTGCGCCGCCCCCTGCGTCGAACTGCTCTGCAGATAGAGCATGTTCTCGACACCGTTGATTTCCTGTTCCAGCGTCGAGGCGACCGTTTCCGCGATCGTTTCGGACGAGGCGCCCGGATAGGCGGCGTTGACCGCGATCGTCGGCGGCGCGATCTCGGGATATTGGGCGAGCGGAAGCTGCGGGTAGGAAAAGGCCCCGATCAGCGTGATGAAGATGGCGATGACGGCCGCAAAGATCGGCCGATCGACAAAAAAGCGGCTGAAATTCACTTGCCGGCGTCCTTCGCCTTCGCGGCGGCGGCGGGCTTGGACGCGATGATCTTGCCATCATCGCCGATCTTGCCGGCCTCCACCTTCGCGGGCTGACCGGGCATGGCGCGCTGGATGCCGCCGACGACGACGCGATCCTTCGCGGTGATGCCCGACCGGACCACGCGCAGTCCGTTCACCACCGGCCCGAGTTCGACCGGCCGTGCCTGGACGACATCGCCCTTGCCAATGACATAAAGGAGGCGTCGCGCGCCGTCGGTGACGACCGCGGTGTCGGGCACCATGATCGAAGGGCGCGGCGCCGAAGCGGCGAGCTGCAACTGGCCGAACAGGCCCGGACGCAGCTTGCCGTCGGGATTCTGGACGACGGCGCGCACGGTGATCGTGCCCGATCCGTTCGACAGGGCATTGTCGACAAAGTCGATGCGGCCGTTCAGGCCATAGGCGTCTTCGCCCTGCAGCCGGATGCGGACGGGCGCATTCTGCAGCGTGTCGCCGCGCCGCTCATATTGCAGCAGGCTTGCTTCCGATCCCTGAAAGCTGAAATGCATCGGGTTCGTCGATACGATCGTCGTCAGCACCGTCTGGTCGGCGGAAACGGCATTTCCGGGATCGACCATGCGCTGCGACACGCGGCCCGAAATCGGCGCGGTGACGCGCGTAAAGCCGACATTGAGCTGCGATGCGCGCACGGCGGCGTGCCCCGCCGCGACATCGGCTTCGCCCGCGCGCACGGCGGCGCGGCGCTGTTCGACTTCCTCGCGGCTCGCGGCCTCCGATTTGGCCAGCGTTTCCGATCGTGCCAGTTCGGTGCGCGCGTTGACCAGCGTGGCCTGCGCGCGGGCAAGCTGCGCGCGGGCCTGGTCGAGTGCGGCCTGTGACGGGCGGGCATCGATGGTGAACAGCAATTGTCCGGCGCGCACATATTGACCATCGGTAAAGTGCGAGCGTTGAAGATAGCCCGAAGCGCGCGGACGCACCTCGACGCTGCTGACGGCTTCGAATCGGCCGACATAATCGTCCCACTCGGTCACGTCGCGGATCAGCGGCTGGGAAACGGTAACGGGCAACGCCGGCGGACCGCCCTGCTCGCCGCCTCCGCCTGAGCAGGCGGCGAGCATCAGCGAGAGGCACAGGATCACAGGCGCGAGGAGAGGGCGCGTTTTCATGGGCTTGTATCTTTTTTTCTGTCTGGACGTTCCGACACCGGACGGCAGGGAGGGGGGAGGGGAGCCGCACGATGCCGGTTATTGCGAACTAATCTGAGTTAGATGCTAAGTCAACACCTGTTGATTTATTTCCTATCCGGTCTAAATCCTCCGGAATGGAGACAGGTACGACCATTAGAAAACGGGACGCGGCGGCGACTCGTGCGGCGATTCTTGCGGCGGCGCGCCAGCGCTTTTTGCGCGAAAGCTACGACAGTGTCGGACTGCGCGAGATCGCGGCGCTTGCGGGCGTCGATGTCGCGCTGATCAGTCGCTATTTTGGTGGCAAGGAAGGCCTGTTTCGAGAGGTGCTGGGGCATGATGACAAGCGGCCCGACCTGTTTCACGAACCCCAAAGCGTCGACGAGCTTCCCGATTTCATGGCCCGCCTGATCATGGAGGACGAGGATGAAGATCGCCACCAGCGCATGGAGATGTTTGTCATTCTGCTGCGCTCTGCCTCTTCGCCCAAGGCGGGGGTGATCATCCGCGACATGGTGCGTGAAGAGGTGCTGGAACCGCTGGCGGCGACGATCGGCGGCGATCATCCCGAAATGCGCGCGCATATGCTGCTGGCCATCTTGATGGGAGTCGGCGTCCTGCGCACCGTCATGGAGGCTGAGCCCGTCGAAATGAGCGAAGAGAATGGCGACATGTGTCGTGCCAGCTTTCGCAACCTCTTTGACGCTGCGCTCAAGGGATGATCGGCTATTGATTGATAAAATCGATCTGTAGCGCCTGTTTTTTCAATTGTCGCACTGCAACATCTGTCGCTAGGGGAGCGGCTCCGATAACCAAGAGGAGCTCTCCATGTCCGTTCTCAACACCACCCTCAAACCGTTCAAGGCCACTGCGTTCAAGCAGGGCAAGTTCGTCGACATCAGCGACGAAGATGTGAAGGGCAAGTGGGCGGTCTTCTTCTTCTACCCCGCCGATTTCACCTTCGTTTGCCCGACCGAGCTTGAGGATCTGGCCGACATCTATCCGACGCTGCAGAAGATGGACGTCGAAGTCTATGCCGTGTCGACCGACACGCATTTCTGCCACAAGGCCTGGCACGACACCTCGCCGGCAATCGGCAAGATCGACTATTTCATGGTCGGTGACCAGAATCACGCGATCTCGAACAATTTCGAAGTTCTGCGTCCGGGCGTTGGCCTGGCCGATCGCGGCACTTTCGTCCTCGATCCGCAGGGTGAAATCCAGCTTCTCGAAATCACCCCCGAAGGCGTGGGCCGCAACGCCGCCGAACTGCTCCGCAAGATCAAGGCGCTGCAGTATTGGGTCAGCCATCCGGGCGAAGTTTGCCCCGCGAAGTGGGAAGAAGGCGCTGAAACGCTGGCGCCCTCGCTCGACCTCGTCGGCAAGATCTAAGTGACAAACATGCCGTGTGTCCTCGCGAAGGCGGGGCACACGGCAACCTGAGGCGTGCGCGCCTTGGGGCTGACAACATGCGTCATTGCCAGCGAAGCGAAGCAATCCGGAACGGTCTGCGCACACTCTGGATTGCGGCGTCGCTTGGCGCCTCGCAATGACAATCCAATTTATGCAGGAGCTCTCCCCATGCTCGACGCCAATCTGAAGCAACAACTTCAAGGCCTCCTCACGAATCTTCGTGAACCGATCGAACTGCTTTCGTCGCTGGGCGACGATGCCAAGTCGGCCGAGCTGGCGACGCTCCTCGACGAAATCGCTGCGCTGTCCGACAAGGTCAGCGTGATCCGCGCCGATGACGATGCGCGCCGCCCCAGTTTCGAGATTCGCCGTGCCGGTCATCCTGAAATAGCGGTGCGTTTCGCGGGCATTCCGCTCGGTCACGAATTTACCTCGCTTGTCCTCGCGCTGCTGCAGGTCGGGGGGCATCCCCCCAAGACCGCGCCCGAGTTGCTGGAACAGATTGCCGCGCTCGACGGCGACTTCCACTTTGAAACCTATTTCTCGCTGTCGTGCCAGAACTGCCCCGATATCGTGCAGGCGCTGAACCTGATGAGCGTCGTCAATCCGCGCATCACCCACACTGCGATCGACGGCGGGCTGTTCCAGGCGGAAGTCGAGGATCGCAAGATCATGGCGGTGCCGACCATCTTCCTGAACGGCGAGAATTTTGGCCAGGGCCGCATGGAGCTGGAGCAGATTCTGGCCAAACTCGACACCGGCGCCGAAGCCAAGGCGGCGGAAAAGATCGCGGCCAAGGATGCGTTCGACGTGCTTGTCGTCGGCGGCGGACCCGCCGGCGCGGCGGCGGCCATCTATGCCGCGCGCAAGGGCATTCGGACCGGCATCGCTGCCGAACGCTTTGGCGGGCAGGTGCTCGACACGATGGCGATCGAGAATTTCATCTCGGTCCAGCACACCGAAGGGCCCAAGCTGGTCGCGCAGCTGGAACAGCATGTCAAAGACTATGACGTCGACATCATGAATCTGCAGCGCGCCGAAAAGCTGATTCCCGCCAAGGTCGACGGCGGCCTCCACGAGGTCCGCCTCGCGAACGGGGCCTCGCTCAAGGCGCGCACGGTGATCCTTTCGACCGGCGCACGCTGGCGCCAGCTCGGCGTGCCGGGTGAAGATGCCTATCGCAACAAGGGCGTCGCCTATTGCCCGCATTGCGATGGCCCGCTCTACAAGGGCAAGCGCGTCGCGGTGATCGGAGGCGGCAACAGCGGGGTCGAGGCTGCGATCGACCTGGCCGGCATCGTTGCGCATGTCACGCTGATCGAATTCGACAGCCAGCTTCGCGCCGACGCGGTGCTGCAGCGCAAGCTGGCGAGCCTGCCCAATGTCAAGATCATCACCTCGGCGCTCACCACCGAAGTGCTTGGCGACGGCGAAAAGGTGACGGCCCTCGCCTACAAGGACCGCAACTCGGATGAGCTGCATCAGATCGAACTCGAAGGCATTTTCGTCCAGATCGGTCTCGTCCCCAATACCGAATGGCTGAAGGACAGCGTTACCCTCTCGCGCCACGGCGAGATCGAGGTCGATCATCGCGGCGAAACGAGCCAGCGCGGCATTTTCGCTGCGGGCGATTGCACGACGGTGCCGTACAAGCAGATCGTTATCGCGATGGGCGAAGGGTCGAAGGCGGCGCTGTCGGCATTCGATTACATGATCCGTTTGCCGGCGGAGGTTGCGGACGCGGCCTGATTGCTCCACTTCGTCATGCCGGACTTGATCCGGCATCCCGCTTTCCTTCACAGTGAGCTGGGAACCTGGATCAAGTCCGGGGTGATGAAGGCAGGATGACCGAGAAGAAGAAACCGCCCGCACCCATTCCGCTCTGCCGTTTCGAGGAACTGGCAGAGCGCGAAAACCGGCTGCGCGAGGATGCCGCTGGCAAGACGAAGAGGCCGCGAAGCAAACCAGCCTAGCCCGCCGTCACGGCAAACCGCGTCGGCGGTCTCCCCTTGATTTGGGCAAAGGCGGTGCTGAACGCGCTCAGTCGGGCAATGCCGGCTTCACCGCGATGGCGTCGATCAGTGCATCGAGGCGTTCGACCTCCTGCGCGGTAAAGTGCAGACCCAGCTTGCTGCGCCGCCACAAGATATCGTCGCTTGTCAGCGCCCATTCGCGCGATACCATCCAGTGCAGTTCGGCCACCGACAGACCGTGGGCGATTTCGCCGCCCAGTGCATCCCAGCCGTCTGCATCGCTCAACCATTTGCGCGCATCGGTGCCATAGGCCTTGGCGATCCGGTCGACCGTTGCGGACGGCAGAAAGGGATAGTCGAGCCGATATTGGGCCCGGATCGCGGCGGCGCCGTCGGGACGGAAATTACCGCCGGGCAGCGGCGCTTGCGCTGTCCAATGCTTTCGCGACAGCGCAGGGATATGGGCCGCGAGCGCGTCCACAGCCTCTTCGGCGACATGGCGATAGCTGGTGATCTTGCCGCCATAGATGGTGAGGAGCGGCGCCCCTTCGTTCATGTCGAGGTCGATCCGGTATCCGCGCGTCGCCGCCTCGGGCCGCCCCGACCCGTCCTCGACCAGCGGCCGCACGCCGGAATAGCTCCAGACGACATCGGCCGGGATCACCGGTTCGCGGAAATACTCGCTCGCGCCCTCGCATAAATAGGCGATTTCCTCGGCACTCGCATGGATGTCCGCGAGTGTTCCTTCATGATCGACATCGGTGGTGCCGATCAGCGTGAAGTCGCGTTCATAGGGAATGGCGAAAAATATGCGCCCGTCGGGCAGTTGGAAAAAATAGGAATAGTCGTGCTCGAACCGCCGGGCGACGACGATATGCGACCCACGCACCAATCGCATGCTGTGGTCGGGTTCGGCATCGGCGCGCCGCAGCAGGTCGAGCACCGCAGGGCCCGCTGCATTGACGATGCTGCGCGCGGTGAAGCGATAGGCATGACCATTGTGGCCCGTAGCGTCGACCACCCACATCCCATTCTCGCAGCGCAGCATGTCGGCGCGTGTCCGGGTACGCACCCGTGCGCCCTTGTCGGCCGCGTCGCGCGCGTTAAGCAGGACGAGCCGCGCGTCATCAACCCAGCCATCCGAATATTCAAAGCCTTGGCGATATTGAGGCTGGAGCGGGGTCCCAGCCGGATGCTTGGTCAGATTCACCGTGCGCGTGGCGGGGAGCTTCTTTCGGCCGCCGATATGGTCATAGAGGAACAGGCCCAGCCGCAACAGCCAGCGCGGCCGCAATCCGTCGCGATAGGGCAGGACGAAACGCATCGGCCAGATGATGTGCGGCGCGATGCCCCACAATATCTCGCGCTCCTTCAACGCCTCGCGTACCAGCGCGAATTCATAATGTTCCAGATAGCGCAGCCCGCCGTGGATCAGCTTGGTCGAGGCGGAGGATGTTCCCTGGGCAAGATCGCCCTGTTCGATCAGCAGGACCCGCGCACCGCGCCCGGCGGCATCGCGGGCAATCCCGGCGCCATTCACGCCCCCGCCGATCACGATGATGTCATAGGGGGGCGGGGCGTCGGTCATGGCGCTGCTTCTTAGAATCGTTCGAAGCCCGATTGAACCTCTTTCGGTTCGCCTGACGGAACGGGTGACGATCGGGTTACGTATGCGCGTTGCAATCGCGCCGCGCATCCTCCACTTCTTCGCCCGGATATCCAAGGGGATGCTTGTGAGTGTGAAAGTCGAAACATTGGTGCTGTTCGGCGCGACCGGGGATCTCGCCCATCGCATGCTCTTTCCGTCGCTCTACAATCTGCATCTCGACGGACTGCTTGCCGAAGCGCTGACGATTATCGCCTCGGGGCGTTCGCAGATGGATCGCGCGGCCTTTCATGCACAGGTCCGCGCCGCTCTTGCCGAACATCTGCCCGAAGATCGGCTCGACGCGGACGGGACGGATGCCTTCCTCGCGCGGATCGACTATTGCGCCGTCGATGCCGGAAAGGGCACGGGGTATGACGATCTCGCCGCGATGCTCGGCGACCGGCTGACCCGCCCGATCGGTGTATATCTGTCGACGCCGCCGTCGATGTTCGGGCCGATCGCGCAGGGGCTTGCGGCCGCCGGCATCGCCTGCGCCGAATGCCGCATCGCGATGGAAAAGCCGATCGGCCACGATCTGGCCTCGTCGCGCGACGTCAACGAACAGGTCGGCAGCGCCTTTGCCGAGGAGCGGATTTTCCGCATCGATCATTATCTGGGCAAGGAAACGGTCCAGAATCTGCTCGCGCTGCGCTTTGCCAATATGCTCTTCGAACCGCTGTGGAACGCGCAGGCGATCGATCATGTCCAGATCACCGTCGCCGAAACGGTCGGGCTCGAAGGCCGCGTCTCCTATTATGACGGGGTCGGCGCGCTCAAGGATATGGTCCAGAACCATATGCTCCAGCTGCTTGCGATCATTGCGATGGAGCCGCCCGCCAGCGTGTCGGCGACCGCGGTGCGCGACGAAAAGGTGAAGCTGCTGCGCTCCTTGCGCAAGATGACCGAGGCCGATGTCCGCGCCCACAGCGTCAAGGGCCAGTACACTGCGGGCGCCGTAAAGGGAGAGGCGGTTGCGGGCTATGCCGACGAGCTCGGCCAGCCGTCGAACACCGAAACCTTTGTCGCCCTCAAGGCCTATATCGACAATTGGCGGTGGAAGGGGGTGCCCTTTTACCTGCGCACCGGCAAGCGGATGCCGCAGCGCAAGTCAGAGGTGCTGATCCAGTTCAAGCCGGTGCCGCACAACATCTTCGCGCGCGTCGGCGCGCCAAAGCTCGACGCCAATGTCATGGTGATCAATCTCCAGCCCGAGGAGAATATCCGGGTCAAGGTGATGGCAAAGCAGCCGGGGCTCGACCGCGACGGGGTCAAGCTGCGCGACGTCAATCTCGACGTCTCGCTGTCGCACAGTTTCGCGGGCGAACGGCGCCGCATCGCCTATGAACGCCTGCTGCTCGACTTCATCGAGGGCGACCAGACTTTGTTCGTGCGCCGTGATGAGGTCGAGGCGCAGTGGCAGTGGATCGATTCGATCCGCGACGCCTGGGCCGCCATCGACATGGTGCCGCAGAATTACACCGCCGGAAGCTGGGGACCGAGCGCGTCGGTCGCGCTGATCGAACGCGACGGCGCGAGCTGGGACGATTGATGATCGCACGCCGCTCCTGTCTGTGCAGGGGCGGTTGGCAACCTTGCGCTACCGCAATAGCGGCCCCCGCGCGTGCGGGGGTGACGAGAGAAATTTATGACCGACCTCCACCCTACTATCGCCGCGGTCACCGACCGCATCACCCGGCGCAGCGCGCCGCGCCGCGCCGCCTATCTCGACCTGATGGAGCGCCAGCGCGCGGCGGGGACCAATCGCGGCATGCTGTCGTGCGGCAACCTTGCTCACGCTTTCGCTGCGGCGGGCGAGGACAAGCCCGCGATCCGCGGCGGCGCGGCGATGAACATTGGCATCGTCACCGCCTATAATGACATGCTGTCGGCGCATCAGCCCTATGGCCGCTACCCCGAACAGATCAAACTCTTCGCGCGCGAAATCGGCGCGACCGCGCAGGTCGCGGGCGGCGTTCCCGCGATGTGCGACGGGGTGACGCAGGGGCAGGCGGGCATGGACCTGTCGCTGTTCAGCCGCGACAATATCGCGCAAGGGACGGCTATCGCGCTCAGCCACGCGATGTTCGAGGGCGCGCTGCTGCTCGGCATTTGCGACAAGATCGTCCCCGGCCTGCTCATCGGCGCGCTGCGTTTCGGCCATTTGCCGCAGATCCTCGTGCCCGCAGGGCCGATGCCGTCGGGGCTTGCCAACAAGGAAAAGCAGCGCGTCCGCCAGCTTTATGCCGAAGGCAAGGCAAGCCGCGACGAACTGCTCGAAGCCGAAGCGGCCAGCTATCATGGCGCGGGCACCTGCACCTTTTACGGCACCGCCAATTCGAACCAGATGATGATGGAACTGATGGGGCTGCACATCCCCGGCAGCGCCTTCGCCAATCCAGGGACAAAGCTGCGCCAGGCGCTCACCCGCGCCGCGACCCGCCGGCTGGCCGAAATCGGCTGGGACGGCGGCGATTACCGCCCGCTTTCCCGCTGCATCGATGAAAAGGCGATCGTCAACGCCTGCATCGGCCTGCTCGCGACGGGCGGTTCGACCAACCATGCCATCCACCTGCCGGCGATCGCCCGCGCCGCGGGGATCATTATCGACTGGCAGGATTTCGACGAGCTCAGCCATGCCGTGCCGCTGCTCGCGCGCGTCTATCCCAATGGCGCGGGCGATGTGAACCATTTCCACGCCGCGGGCGGCATCGGCTTTGTGGTGCGCGAACTGCTCGGCGCCGGGCTGCTCCACGGCGATGTGCTGACCGTCGGCGGGACGATGGCCGACTATGGTGCCGAACCGGTGCTGGCCGATGAACAATTGCATTGGCAGGCGGCGCCCGCGATCAGCCGCGACGACATGATGCTGCGCCCGGTCGCCGCGCCCTTTTCGCCCGACGGCGGGATGCGGCTTTTGTCGGGCAACCTCGGCCGGGCGATCATCAAGACCAGCGCGGTGGCGGAGGATCGCTGGACGATCGAGGCGCCGTGCCGGATCTTCGACGATCAGGATCAGGTGCTCGCCGCTTTCAAGGCGGGCGAGCTCGAACGCGACCTTGTCGTCGTCGTCCGCTTCCAGGGACCGCGCGCCAACGGCATGCCCGAACTGCACAAGCTGACACCGGCGCTTGGGGTGTTGCAGGACAAGGGCTTTCGCGTCGCGCTGCTCACCGACGGGCGGATGTCGGGGGCAAGCGGCAAAGTGCCTGCCGTCATCCATCTGTCGCCCGAGGCGCTGCCCGGCCCCGACGGGGTCAGCGGCCCGCTCGCCTTTCTGCGTGACGGTGACATTGTGCGCGTCTGCGCGCGCCAGGGGGAGGCGGCCGCGCTGGTCGATGAAGCCATATGGGCGGCGCGCACCCCCGCCGCGCCGCCGCCGCCCGCGGTGGGCGTCGGGCGCGAGCTGTTCGCTTTGTTCCGCCATCATGCCGACGAGGCGGAGAAGGGTGGTTCGGCGATGCTCGCGGCGATGGAAAACGTCGTCTGATTGTCCGTCATCCCGGCGAAAGCCGGGATCGCTGGCGGGCTGGGCGCAAGGATCAAACAGATCCCGGCTTTCGCTGGGATGACGATGAAAGCGGATTTTGAAATGACCAACAACAGCATCGACCAGATTATGCGCCTGGCGCCCGTCATTCCGGTGATCGTCATCGACCGCGTCGAGGATGCGGTGCTGATGGCCGAGGCGCTGGTCGCCGGCGGCCTGCCGGTGCTCGAGGTGACGCTGCGCACCCCCGCCGCGCTCGACGCGATGACGGCGATGAAGGCGGTGAAGGGCGCCATCGTCGGCGCGGGCACGGTGCGCGACCCGGCGATGCTGGCCGCCGCGATCGAGGCCGGCGCCGAATTCATCGTCTCGCCGGGGCTGACCGACAATCTTGGCAAGGCGGCGGTCGCCAGCGGCATTCCCTTTCTGCCCGGCATTGCCAATGCCGGCGACATCATGCGCGGGATGGACCTGGGCCTTGACCGCTTCAAATTCTTTCCCGCCGCGACCAGCGGCGGCCTTCCCGCGCTAAAGGCGCTCGCGGGTCCGTTCGGCCAGGCGCGCTTCTGTCCGACCGGCGGGATCAGCGCTGCGACGGCGCCCGAATGGCTCGCGCTCGATCCGGTGCTGTGCGTCGGCGGCAGCTGGGTCGTTCCGTCGGGACCGCTCGATCCGGCCGCGATCGAGGCGCTGGCGACAGAGGCGGCGGGGCTCAACGGCTGATCGTCGTGCGGCGAACGGGCACCATTGATTAACCCCATCTTACCTGTCATCGTGGCGTAAAGGCGGCAGTGAAGCCGCAGGTGGGGAGGGTGCGTGCCAAGACCGCAACCGCATTTGGATGAAGTGCTGGCGTCCGAACCCGGACCGCATATCGCCGCACTCTTCGATTTCGACGGCACGATCATTTCGGGCTATTCGGCAACCGCGATGCTGCGCGAGAAATTTCAGCGCCGCGAAATGTCGGTCGAGGAAATCGCCGAAACCGCTCAGGTCATCGCGCAGCACAGCCTGGGCCAGATCGGCTTTTCCGGGCTGATGTCTGCGGCCGCCAAATTCATGAAGGGTGTCGAGGAAGAAAGCTTCACCGAATTCGGTGAAGAACTCTACAAAAAACATATCGCGCGGAAAATCTATCCCGAAACCCGCGCGATCATCGAGGCGCATCAGGCCAAGGGGCACCGCGTCGCGATCATCTCGTCCGCCACCATCTATCAGATCGAACCGACCGCGCGCGATCTTGGCATCACCGACATCAAATGCTCGGCCTACGAGATCGAGGATGGCGTCTTTACCGGAGAGATCATCCGGCCCCTGTGCTTTGGCGAGGGCAAGGTGCTGGCGGCCGAGGAACTGGCCGCTGAATATGGCCTCGATCTGGATCAGAGCTTTTTCTATTCGGACAGCGACGATGACATCGAACTGCTCGAACGGGTCGGAAAGCCGCGCCCCCTCAACCCCAATATGAAGTTGAAGGCGATCGCCGACGAGCGGGCATGGCCGGTTCAGCGCTTTGCGAGCCGCGGCACGCCGTCGTGGATCGATTATACCCGCACCGTCTATGCCACCGGATCGCTCGTCGGCGCCTTTGCCGCCGGGCTGCCGATCTGGGCGCTGACCCGTTCGCAGCGCGAGGCGGTCAATTTCTCGATGGGGCTGTTCGGCGATTTCGCGACCGCGATCACCGGCGTCGAGCTGGAGGTCGAGGACGAACGCCACCTCTGGTCGTCGCGCCCCTGCGTCTTCATCTTCAACCACCAGAGCAAGGCCGATGTGATGATCCTGGCCAAGCTGATCCGCCGCGACATGGGCGGGGTGGGGAAAAAGGAGATCAAGGATATCCCCATTCTCGGCAAGCTGATGGAATGGGGCGGCACGGTCTTTGTCGATCGGGCCGACGGGAAAAGCGCGATCAAGGCGATGGAGCCGCTGGTCGATGCGATCCGGAAAGAGGGCAAGTCGATCTGCATCGCGCCCGAAGGGACGCGCAGCCTGACGCCCAGGCTCGAACCCTTCAAGAAAGGGGCCTTTCACCTGGCGATGCAGGCCGGGGTGCCGATCGTCCCGATCGTGATCCACAATGCCACCGACGTTGCGCCCAAGAATGAATTTGTGATGCGCCCGGCGACGGTGCGCGTCACCGTGCTGCCGCCCGTCGACACATCGGGGTGGAGCCCGCGGACGGTGAATGCTCATGTGCGCGACGTCCGCAACATGTTTCTGCGCACGCTGGGGCAGCCGGAAGATGCCGCAGAGGATGCCCCGCTGCCAAAGACAAAACCGGCGAAAAAGGCGGCATCCAAGGATGCCCCGGCCAAAAAGCCTGCTGCGAAAAGGACCGCGGCGAAATCCTCCCCAGGCAAGGGAAAGGCCGCCTAGCGCATGGACCATCTCGTCATGCTGAGCGTAGCGCGGCAATCCAGAGCGGACGGCTCAACCCTGGATTGCGTTGCGACGTTCGCAATGGCGGAAGGGGGATAGGGCCATGGCAGAAGGCGCGGCCCGTCCATCGATCGCGGCGCAGGCCGCGCCGGCCGATCGCCTTTACATCATCGACGCGCGCAACGGGGTGGAACGGCGTATCCTGCTCGACTGGATCCACGCGACCGCGGGCGACCTTGGCGGCGACGATGCGCCGCAATGGGTCAGCCTGGCGATCGCCGACGACGATCATGCGCTCGACCTCGATGCGCTCAAGGCACGGCTGGCGCGTGGCGGGACGGGGCAGGTGGTGCCGCTGCGCGTCGCATGGCGTATTCCGGGGTTCGAACGCGACCGCGCGCTCAAATTCCGGCATCTGATCTTTGGCGATCCGCGCCAGCCCGGCGCCTTGCGCGCCCGTTTCATCCTGTGGCGCGACCGCCGCCGGGCGCAGATATTGGTGGGGGAGGCGGCGACGCAGACGGCGCTCCACGCCCGCTTTCTTGCCCAGACTGGCGGCGGCGACGGCGATGCGGGCGGGGCCGAATTTGCGGGATTCGTTGCGCGCCAGGCGGGGCTTGCGCTCGACGTCGCCGAACGCGGCATCCGCGGCACCCGGTACAAGGTGCCGCGCTTCGTCGCCGACAGTCTGCGCACCAGCCCCAAATTCCGCGCCGCCTTGTCGGACCTTGCCGACACGCTCGGCCGCCCGGTCGCCGACCTGTACCGCGACGCGCGGCCGCTGATGAAGGAGGTGATTTCGACCCCCGGCGCGCTGTTCCTCGATCTGCGCGCCCGGCTCGACCGCATGATGTTCGGCGGTTACGCGCCCGAGATGGAGGTCGACGCGGCCGAGCTGGCCCGGCTGCGCTCGGTGCTGCGCGAACATCCGACCTGCATCCTCTTTACCCACAAAACCTATATCGACGGCGCGACGCCCAGCCGGCTTGCCTATGAAAACGACCTGCCGATGCTTCATAGTTTCGGCGGCGCCAATCTCGATTTCGCGGTCATGGGGCAGTTCTTTCGCCGTTCGGGCATGATCTTCATCCGCCGCAGTTTCCAGGACCAGCCGGTCTATAAGCTGGTGCTGCGCCACTATATCGCCTGGCTGCTCGGCAAGCGTTTCCCCTTGAGCTGGGCGTTCGAGGGGACGCGCTCGCGCCTCGGCAAGCTGATGCCGCCCAAATATGGGTTGATGAAATATGTCCTCGACGCCGCCCATGCGACGGGGACGGGGGGCGTGCATTTCGTTCCCTTCGTAACCAGTTTCGACCTCATTCGCGATGTCGAGGAATATGCCGCCGAACAGACCGGCCGGACCAAGAAGCCCGAAAGCCTGTCGTGGTTCCTCGGCTATATGCGCAGCCTGAAACAGCCGTCGGGCCGCATCCGGCTCGATATCGGCGATCCGGTGATCATCGAAACCGCCCCGGCCCCCGACGACCGGCGTGCGCTTGAACGCATCGCCTTCGCGGTCGCGGTCGAGGCAAACCGGGTCACGCCGCTCACCGTCACCTCGGTCATGTCGCTGATCCTGCTCGGGACCGCGCCGCGCGGCGTGACGGCGGGCGAGATGATGGAGATGATGGGGCGCATCACCGAATGGGCGCAGGCGCGGGGCATCCGTCTCAGCCGCGAGATGGAAAGCCGCGACGGCGCGGCGCTGACCGCGACCCTCGACACCCTCGTCACCAGCGGCCTGCTCACCCGCTATGCGGCGGCGAGCGAGACCGTCTATTCGATCGAGCCGGCGCATCATCCGATGGCGAGCTATTATCGCAATATCATCGCGCATCATTTCCTTGACCGGGCGATGATCGAGCTGACCCTCTTCGGTCTGCGCGACGCGGACAGCGGCGATGCCACCGCGGCCTTCTGGGCCGGGATCGAGCGGCTGCGCGACCTCTTTAAATTCGAGTTCTTCTATCCCCCGCGCGACGAACATCGCGCTGCGATCGAGGCCGAACTCGCACGGATCGATCCGACCTGGGAAAAGCGGCTGGCAAGCGGTGATCGCGGCGTCGCGCAGCTGATCCGGCGTTGCCAGCCGCTCGTCGGTCACGCGATATTGCTGCCCTTTGCGGAGGCCTATTCGGTCGTGGCCGATCTGCTCGCCCGTGCGGCCCCTGGCGAGGCGGTCGATGAAAAGGCGCTGCTCGACGCCGCGCTGGTCGAGGGGAAACAGGCCTATCTCCTCCGCCGTATCAGCAGCGAGGCGGCGATCGGCAAGCTGCTCTTCGCCAACGGTTTGTCGCTGATGCGTCACATGGGGCTTGCGGAGGTGGCGAGCGCCGACATCATCGCCGAGCGGCGGGCGCTGCTCGTCGAACTGCGCGGCCTTGCCAACCGGATGGAGGCGATGCGGCTCGCGACGCTCGCGCTCGCTGACCGGCTACCGGAACTGGAGGGGTGGGGGTGACGCAAAGCGGACGTCTTGGGCGGTGCGATACCGCCTTGTTGCCGGATCGGGCGCGGCCCGCGCGTCGTGACGACAGAATGGAAAGTGGATAGGATGCTCAAACAGCTCAGCGCGCAGGACGCCCAGTTTCTCTATACGCAGACCGCGAACAATCTGACCCACATCATGGGGGTCTATATCTACGACCCCTCGACCGCGCCCGGCGGGTTCGTGCGGTTCAAGGATATCATCGCCCATGTCCAGTCGCGCGTCGACAGCTCGCCGCTGTTCAAGCGGCGGTTGCACCGGCTGCCTTTCGACCTCGATCACCCCTATTGGGTCGAGGACGAACATTTCGATATCGAGGCGCATATTCACCATGCGCGGCTGCCCGAACCGGGCGACTGGCGGCAATTCTGTATCGCGGTCGCGCGCTATTTTTCAAAGCCGATGGACATGAACCGTCCGCTTTGGGACATTTATGTCATCGAGGGGCTCGACCGCATTCCCTCCATTCCCAAGGGCAGCTTTGCGATGCTGCATCGCGTCCATCATGCCGCGGTTGATGGGGCCTCGGGGGCGCACGCCTTTATCGCGATGAGCGATATCGATGCAAAGGGAACCCCTGCGATCCCAGCCCCGCCTCCGCCCGAGGATCTGGGACGTCCGCCGTCCAGCGCCGAAGTCGTCTCGCGCGCCTGGGCCGCGTCGCTCCAGTCACCCGTCAAGTTCATGAACGCGCTGATGAAGATATCGCCCGCCGTCGTGGCATCGGCGCGCCGCTCGATGGCCGACGGCGGCATGACCGCGGGGGTGCCCGAAACGCGCTTCAACGTCCCGGTTGGCCCGCACAAGATGTTCGACGGCACGACGGTTGCCCTCGCGGACGTCGGGATGATCCGCAAAAAGGTGTCTGGCGCCACGGTCAATGACGTCGTGATCGCGACGGTGGGCGGCGCGTTACGCAAATATCTGGAAAAGCACAAGGAATTGCCAAAGAACAGTCTGGTTGCGGTGGCGCCGATCAACCTGCGCGGAAAGGGCGGGAAAGACGGCAAAGCGTCAACCCCCGGTAACCAGGTGTCGGCGATGAGCATTCCGGTGCGGACCGACATCGCCGATCCGCTCGACCGTCTGGCGGCGATCCGCGACTATACGGTCGAGGCCAAGGAAGCGAAGGCGGGGGTCAGCGCGCGGATCATGACCGACCTGTCGCAACATGTTCCCGGTGCGACAATGGCGGCCGTCGCCCGAATCCTGACCAGCGAACGCTTCGCCGTTCGCGGAACCAACCTGTTCATTTCCAACGTACCGGGCGCACAGGTGCCGCTGTATCTGGCGGGCGCGCAGCTGGTTCAGCAATATGGACTTGCGCCGCTGGCCAATAATATGGGCCTGTTCGTCGCCACGCCCAGCTATAATGGCCGCATTGCCTTTTCGCTGATTTCGGAGCGGCAGGTCATGCCCGACATCGCCTTCTTTCGCGAATGTATCGAGCAAAGTTTCGCCGATCTGATGGCCGCGGAACCGCGTCCCGAAGAACCCGTGGCCCCGGCGCGCAAGGCCAAGCCGCCCGCCAGGTCAAAAGCCCAACCCAAACCAAGGGCCGAACCCAAGCCAAAGGGCAGGGCCAAACCAAAGGCCAGCGCCAAAATCGCTTCGAAGCCGGCGGCCAAAGGTCGGGCTAAGCCGCGCTCGCCATCGGCAAAGGGGGGATAGGCGGCGGGCCGGGCGCGGCGCGGGAAGATTGATCGCAACCGTCAAAACAGTTGCCAAGGGCAACCCAAACCGCAAGAATCCGGAAAATGGCCGTTAACCGCAGGACCGATGCATGATTTTCACCCCGACGCTCAGCGCCGATGCCGACCTGGCCGCTGCGCCCGACTATGCCGCCTGGTCGAAGGCGGCACGCGCGCATGACGGCAAATCCGGGATGCAGGCCTGGCGCGATGTCGATGAAAGCAAGCATTTCGACTATCGCGCGATCCGCGCCCGGCTGGAACGGCTGCGCGGCCTGTCGACCGCCGGCGACGTAAAGGGGCTGCTGTTCGTCCTCAACGAAGGGATCCACGGCAATATCGACGGCATCGGCCACGAGCGCCTGTATCAAAAGGCGCGGTTCGGCACCAAGAAGCTGATCGAGGATTATGTCGCCGAAGTGGTTGCGGCGCTGGGCAAGATCGCGGCGGCGCGCAGCATCGGCCGCGAGGAAAAGCGCGACTTTTTTCGCCGTGCCCAGCATTGCTACGGCCGTTCGGCGTTGCTGCTGTCGGGATCGGGCAGTTTCCTTTTTTTTCACGTCGGGGTCGTCCGTGCGCTGTGGGACGAGGGCGTGCTGCCGTCCATTCTGTCGGGGGCGAGCGGCGGATCGATCGTCGCGGCGATGGTCTGCACCCGGCCCGATGCCGACATCGGTGCGCATCTGGATCGGCGGGGGATCGCCAATCCGGCGGTCGAGGGCGATTATCGCCGCCTCGCCGCGCCCGATGTTGCCGACCGGCTCGCCGATCTCATCCCCGACCTGACCTTTCAACAGGCCTATGAGATATCGGGCCGCCACCTCAACGTCTCGGTCGCGCCGGCCGAGAAACATCAGAACGGCCGGCTTCTCAACGCGATTACCGCACCCAATGTGCTGATCCGCGAGGCGGTGCTGGCGTCCTGCGCGGTGCCTGGTGTTTTCCCGCCGGTGATGCTGATGGCGCGCGGCGAGGATGGTGCGCGGGTGCCCTATCAGCCCGATCGGCGCTGGGTGGACGGGTCGGTGACGCACGACATTCCGACCAAGCGTCTCGAACGCCTCTACGGTGTCAACCATCATATCGTCAGCCAGGCGAACCCGCTCGCGCTTCCCTTCGCCACCGACACGCGCAAGCAAAAGGCGCCGATCGAGGCGATCCAGCATGCGTCGATGACGACCTTCAAGGCGTGGCTGAACGCGAATATGGTGATTTTTCAAAAGCCGCTGGAAATGGTTCCGCCGCTCAACAGTCTCGCCAATCTGGCGCGATCGGTGATCAACCAGGAATATACCGGCGACATCAACATCATCCGGCCGCCCAAATTCTGGTCCCCGGCGAAAATATTGTCGGACCTTGCACAGGATGACATCGACGAACTGATCGACACCGGTATGCGGACGGCTTGGCCAAAGGTGGAGATGGTGCGGACCCAGACCGCGATCAGCCGGGCGCTCGAAACCATCCTCGCGCGGATCGACAAGGCGGGCGACGATGGCCCCGGACATCGCAGCGCCGCGTTGCAAAAGGCGGTGCGATGAGCGTTGCCTTCGATCTCATCCTGCCGTCCGGGTCGGTCGCCGCGGGCGCGCGGTTGCACCTTACGCGCTGGCTGCCCGACGGCGCACCGCGCGCGGTCGTGCTTCTCGCCCATGGCTATGCCGAACATGCCGGTCGCTATGATCATGTCGCCGCGCGGCTGACGGGGGCGGGTTATGCTGTCTATGCGGTCGATCATTGGGGGCACGGCCGGTCGGATGGTGTTCCGGGCTTCGTTCCTCGCTTTTCGGCCTTCACCGACGGCATGGCCGAACTGCTGACGCTGGTGGAGATCAATCATCCGGGGCTGCCGCGCCTGCTGCTCGGCCATTCGATGGGGGGACTGGTTTCGACCCTGTTCCTGATCGAGCGGCAGGACGCTTTCGCCGCTGCGGCGCTTTCGGGCCCAGCGATTCTGCCGGCACAGCCGCCGTCGCGCTTCACCGTCTGGGTCAGCCGATTCCTCTCGCGCTTCTTCCCCCGCCTCGGGGTGCTATCGCTCGATGCCACCGGTGTCAGCCGTGATCCCGCGGTGGTTGCGGCCTATGTCGCCGACCCGCTTGTCTATCATGGCAAGATCGGCGCGCGCCTGGGCAAGGAATTCATGGACGCGATGGCTGCGGCGCAGGCGGGGGCGCCGAACATTCGCCTGCCCATCCTGTTCCAGCATGGCGGGAACGACAGCCTTGCCGCGCCCGACGGGTCGCGTTTCCTGTTCGAGCATGTCTCCGCGCCGGACAAGCGGCTCGAACTCTATCCCGGGCTGTTCCACGAAATCTATAACGAGCCCGAACGCGATGCGGTGCTGGGCGATCTGGTTGGCTGGTTCGATGCGCATGTTTCGCGGAACTAGGCCCACCCCGGATCCCGTTCGACGCGAACGGATTGAGAGGTCAGTGTTAAAGTCATGAAAATCCTGCTCGCCCTTCTTTTCGCGCCGATCATTGCGCTGGCGATCCTCTATTTCGTCTTTCCCGACCGGCTGGTTGCGCTGGGGCGCGGTTTGCTGCGCCGTCGCGGCCGAATGGTTCAGAAAAGCGTCACCGTCGATGGCCGCGCCTGGCCATATCTCGAAGGCGGCGACCCGACGAAACCGACGTTGCTGCTCGTCCACGGTTTTTCGGGGGACAAGGACAATTGGTCCTTTCTCGCGCCTTATCTTACCCGCGACTATCACGTCATTGCCCCCGATCTTCCGGGATTTGGGGAGAATGAACGCGATCCGGCGCTCGATTATGAAATTGCGGCACAGACCGCGCGGCTGAAGGCCTTTGTCGATGCGCTAGGGCTCGACCGGCCGCATATCGGCGGCAACAGCATGGGGGGATGGATCGCGCTGCGCTACGCGCTCGACTATCCCGGCGCGCTGGCCAGCCTGATCCTGCTCAACAATGCCGGGGTTCGCGGCGCCAATCAGAGCAATCTCGAAAAACAGGCGGAGAAGGAAGATTACAATCCGCTGATTCTCGCCAGCCTCGAGGACGCCGACCGGCTGGTCGCGATGGTGGTGCACAAGCCGCCGGTGATCCCCGCCCGGCTCAAGCCAGCGCTTTACGGCGATGCGCTCAAATATCGCGACCAACTCGACGTTGCCTTCTGGGCGATCGCGACCGAGATGCGCGACCGACCGCTCAACGACCGGCTGGGAGAGGTGCGGGCACCGACCCTTATCCTGTGGGGGCGCCATGATCAGCTGATCGATGTCAGCTGCGTCGTCGAACTGGAGCGCGGGATCCGCGGCAGCAAGGTGCATATCTTCGAACATGTCGGGCATGTCCCGATGGTCGAGGATGCCGGGGCGACCGCCGCGGCGATCCGGGGCTTTCTCGCCAGGGCCTGAACCTCCCTGCCGGCTTCGCCACGGGCAGGATCGCAAACTTGCCAAGCCCTGATTGTGCCGCCACTCTCCTTCAAAACAGGGAGAGGTTCATGCGGTTGAAGGTAGGGCTGCTCGGCGGCGGCAGCTGGGGAACGACGGTCGCCTCGCTGGTGTCGCGCAACGCGCCGATCACCCTTTGGGCGCGTGATGCCGAAACGGTCGATGCGATCAACCGCGATCGTGAAAATCCGAAATATCTGCCAGGTATCGCGCTGCCCGCCGCCGTGCGCGCAACCGCCGATCTGGCAGCGGCGGTGGCGGGTGCCGATGTCCTCGTCATGGGGGTGCCCTCGCACAGTTTCCGCGGCGTGCTGGGGGAGGTACGCGCGCATCTGCGGCCGTGGGTGCCGGTGATCAGCCTGACCAAAGGGCTGGAACTGGCCTCGGGCAAACGGATGACCGAACTGATCGAGGAAATATTGCCCGGCCATCCGGTCGGGGTGCTCACCGGACCCAATCTGGCGCGCGAAATCATGTCGGGACAGGCGGCGGCGAGCGTCTTGTCGATGGAGGACGAGATTGTCGTGCGCGCGCTCCAGCCCGTTTTCCACTCGGGGCTGTTCCGTGTCTATACCAACACCGACCTTCTGGGCTGCGAGCTTGGCGGGGTACTCAAGAATATCATCGCCATCGCGGTCGGCATGGGGGACGGGCTGGGGGCGGGCGACAATACACGGTCGGCGCTGATGACCCGCGGGCTCGCCGAAATCACCCGGCTCGGGGTGGCGATGGGCGGGCGTGCCGAAACCTTTGCCGGGCTGACCGGAATGGGCGACCTGATCGCGACCTGCACCAGTCCCCTGTCGCGCAACCGCCATGTCGGTGTCGAACTGGGCAAGGGGCGCCATATCGATGCGATCATCGCCGATATGCACATGGTTGCCGAAGGCGTGAAAAGCGCGCCGACGGTGATTGCCCTTGCCGAACGCTATGGGCTCGACATGCCGATCGCTCGTGACGTGTTCGACGTGACACAGGGAAAGCGCAGCGCGGTCGAAGTGTTTCGCGGCCTGCTCCGTTCGTCGGTCGGAGATGAGGCGCATCCGGGCTGACGGATCGCCATTTTTGGACGTGTGACGGGCATGTTTCGCGGTTTCCACCGCGAACCGTGCGGATTGGACGGCCAACGGGGAAGAAAACCCGCTTCTGTTTCGTTGTCTTGGCTGACCGCCCGTAATGGCGGCTCAATCAGGAGATGGACGATGAAAAAATGGACCACCCTCGCCGTGCTTCTGGCTCTTCCTGCCAGTGTCGCTGCCGGCGGATTGCGTTATTCGCCCCCTGCAGGCTTCGAAACGCCCGAAATTCGCGACCGCCCGATCGCCGGCGTCTATAATCAATATTGGTACAATTATCGCGCCGACATTCTGGAGGCCGAAAAGGAACTGGGCAGCGATCTGCGCCGCGCGACCGACCGCGAGGATCGCTGGGACGCTTGGGACGAATGGGTGACCGAAGTGGTCGACGCCGACAAGGATTATACGAAGGTCATGCGCAAGAAGGGCTATCGCACCGGCCGCGTGACGATCGGCGGATAGACGCATCGAATCCCCCGGGAGCCTTTCCGGGTCGCAAGGGAAGGGCGGGTGTCCGATGGGCACCCGCCCTTCTTTGCGGCCGCCCCTTCGTCAGCGCTGCGCGCTACCACCTCCCCACGGCTTCGCCGCAGGAAGGGGCAGGAGAAAGCGACCGGTTGCGGTCGTTCCTCGCCCCTCCGCTGATCATTCAATCCGCCGTTCTTCGCGTCAAAGCCGGGCCCTGTCCCGCTGCCCTCAATAGCTTCGCGGCATCCCCAGCACATGCTCGGCGACATAGGACAGGATCATGTTCGTGCTGATCGGCGCGACCTGGTACAGGCGCGTTTCGCGGAACTTTCGCTCGATGTCATATTCGGCGGCGAAACCGAAACCACCGTGGGTCTGGATGCAGGCCTCGCCCGCCGCCCAGCTCGCCTCGGCGGCCAGCATCTTGGCCATATTGGCTTCCGCTCCCGCGTTGCCGCCCGCTTCATATTTGGCGATCCCGTCATGGACGAGCAATTCGGCGGCGCGCATCTGGGCATAGGCGCGGGCGATCGGGAATTGCACGCCCTGATTCTGGCCGATCGGGCGGCCGAATAGTACCCGCTCCTTGGCATAAGCCGACGCCTTGTCGATGAACCACTTCGCATCGCCGACGCACTCGGCCGCGATCAACAGCCGCTCGGCGTTCATGCCCGACAGGATATAGCGAAAACCCTTGCCCTCTTCGCCGATCAGATTTGCTGCCGGGACACGCATCTGATCAAAGAATATTTCGGTCGTTGCATGGTTCATCATCGTGTCGATCGGGCGGATCGTCAGCGTGCCCTGTTTCAGCGCCTCTTTCATGTCGACCAGGAATACCGACAGGCCCTCGGTACGGCTCGCGGCGTCCTCGCGCGGGGTGGTGCGGGCCAGAAGGATCATCAGGTCGCTGTGCTCGGCGCGGCTGGTCCACAGCTTTTGGCCGCTGACCACATAATCGTCGCCGTCCCTCCTGGCCGTGGTCTTCAGGCTCAGCGTGTCGGTGCCGCTGGTCGGTTCGGTGACGCCAAAGGCCTGCAGCCGCAATTCGCCGGTCGCGACCCGTGGCAGGTAACGGGCCTTCTGTTCCTCCGACCCGTGGCGCAGCACGGTGCCCATCACATACATTTGCGCATGGACCGCGCCGCCGTTGCAGCCCTGTCTCTGGATTTCTTCCAGAATGGCGGCGGCGGCCGACAGCGGCAGCCCCGCGCCGCCATATTCCTCCGGGATCAGCGCGGCGAGATAGCCGGCCTCGCCCAGCGCGGCGACGAACTCGGACGGATATTCGCGCGCGCGATCCTTCGCCTGCCAATAGGGGCCGGGGAAACCGGCGCACAGCTTGGCGACCTCGGCGCGAATGTCGCTATAATCGGGGATCATGCGGCCTCGAAGATTGCGGCAATGCCCTGTCCGCCGCCGATGCACATGGTTTCCAGCCCATAGCGCCCGCCGCGCCGTTTCAGCTCGCGTGTCAGATTGGCGAGGATACGCCCCCCCGTCGCGCCGATCGGATGGCCAAGAGAAATGCCCGATCCGTTGACGTTCAGCATGTCCATCCGGCTGTCGTCGTCCGACCAGCCCCAGCCTTTCAGGACCGCGAGGACCTGCGGCGCAAAGGCTTCGTTGAGCTCGACCAGATCGATGTCGTTCCAGCCGATCCCGCTGCGCGCGAACAGCCGTTCGGTCGCCGGGACGGGACCGATTCCCATGCGGCTGGGGTCGCATCCCGCCGATGCCGAACTGTGATACCAAGCGATGGGTTCCAGCCCCAGCTCGTCCAGCTTGTCCTCGGCCACCACCAGGCAGGCGGCGGCGGCGTCGTTCTGCTGGCTCGCATTGCCGGCGGTGACGACGCCGCCCTCCAGCGGGCGAAGCTTGCCCAGGCTTTCCAGGGTGGCGTCGGCGCGATAGCCTTCGTCATGGTCGAACCGTACCGGATCGCCCTTGCGCTGCGGGACGTCGACGGGAACCAGTTCGTCATCGAACAGTCCCTTGGCCCAGGCGGCCGCGGCATTCTGGTGGCTGCGCACGGCATAGGCGTCGCAGGCCTCGCGGCTGATGCCGAAATCCTTCGCCAGATTCTCTGCGGTTTCGATCATGCCGCTGATCACGCCGAAACGCTCGATCGGCTGCGACATCAATCGCCCGCGCGTCAACCGGTCGTGCAGCGTGACATTGCCCGCGCGCACGCCCTTGCGAAGGTCGGTCGAATAATGTTCGACGTTCGACATGCTTTCGCATCCGCCCGCGACCACCACGTCGGACATGCCGGTCTGGACCATCATCGCCGCGTTGACGATCGCCTGAAGACCGGAACCGCAACGCCGGTCTAGCTGATAGCCGGGAACCTCCAGCGGCAACCCCGCCGCCAGCCACGACCAGTGGCCGATGCACGGCGCCTCGCCATTGCCATAACCCTGGCTGAAGACGACGTCGTCGACGCGGGCGGGATCGATTGCGGTGCGCTCCATCAACGCTTTCAGAATGACCGCGCCCAGGTCGCCTGCGGTTATCGACGACAGCGCGCCGCCGAACTTGCCGACAGGGGTGCGAATGGGGGCGACGATGGCGGCGCGGCGCAGGGTCATGGCAATTCTCCGATGATGTATTTTCTTTGGTGTTGAATCAGGGGGACGGGGACGAACATGTCAACCGACGCCGACAATTCCGGCGTCGACCAGGCGGGCAATGTCGCCCGAGGAAAGCGACAGCCGTTCCGTCAGCACTTCTTCCGAATGCTGGCCGTTGCGCGGTGCGGGTCGCGGCGCCCGGCGCTCCTGCTGGGGCAGCGTGGCAAAGGCTCCGGCGGCGGGATAGACAAGGCCGCTGGGATTCTCCGCCGCGCCGAAAATCGGGTTGTCCGCCACCATCGCGGGATCGTTCGCGGCGTCGAACATGGTGCGATAGGGCGAATGAACGATGCCCCCGGCGTCAAGGACGGCGGCAAGGTCGGCATGGTCGCGGGCCGCGATCGCGCGCTCGAACAGCGGATAGAGCGCATCGCGGTGGGTAAAACGCATCCCGTCGTCGGTGGCAAAGGACACGCTGCGTGCGGCCTCGACGGCTGCGATGTCCGCGCCCAGGTCCAGCGCGGCGACCAGATTGGCCCATTGGCGCGGCGTGACCACGACGATCATCGTCCGCTGTCCGTCGCGGGTCGTGAAATCGCGTCCGAACAGGCCATAGACGGCATTGCCCAGGCGGGGCCGATTCCCTCCGGCCGCCAGCACTTCGGCGATCCCGCCCAGATTGGCGACGGTGCCGATGGCGACATCGGACAGCGGGATGCGTATTTCTCCGCCCACGCCGGTCGCGCGGCGCCGCTCGATCGCCGCGAGCAGGGCAAAGGCGGCATAGGCGCCGGTCAGCAGGTCCCAGGCCGGCAGGACATGATTGACCGGTTCGGGCCCCGGACCGGTCAGCATCGGATAGCCGACGGCATTGTTGACCGTATAGTCGAGCGCGGGCGAGCCATCGGCCCAACCCATGACGCGGACGGTGACAAGGTCGGCGTACCCTTCGGCAAGCCGGTCATGCGCCAGAAAGCCGCTTGCCGGAAAATTGGTCACAAATTGTCCGGTCGCGCGCACCAGTTGCTGCAGCAGTTCACGCCCCTCGGGACGGCCAAGGTCGAGCGCGACCGATTTCTTCGCGCGATTGAGATTTTCCCAATAAAGCGAGTCATGGGCTTCGGTCACCGGCCAGCGGCGAAAATCCGGGCCGCCGCCGATCTGGTCCACCCGGATAACCTCTGCTCCCATCTGCGCCAGATACAGCCCTGCGGTGGGCGAGGCGACGAAGGAGGAGGCCTCGATCACGCTCAGCGAGGGAAGGAGGTCGTACATCCCCGCGGCTCAGATCGGATCATAGCCGAAGACATCGCCCGACCGTTCGTCGGCGCGCGCGAAGCTGGGGCGAAAGGCGGGTAACAGTTCGTCGGCGATGCTTTGTGCGCTCCACCCGTCGCCCTTGTGCATCGACCGGATCGGGCGCGGCTTCGAAAACAGGAAAATCTCGTTCTTGCGCACCCCGAAAATCTGGTTCGTCACCTCGGATGCGGCATCGCTGGCCAGAAAGGCGACCAGCGGGGCGATCTTGTCGGCGCTCATCGTCTTCATGCGTTCGACCCGCGCCTCCTCCTCGGGGGTCGTTGCGGGAATGCTCGCGGTCATGCGGCTCCATGCAAAGGGGGCGATGCAGTTCGATCGCACCCCGGCGCGCGCCATGTCGAGCGCGATCGATTGCGACAGGCCGACGATACCCAGTTTGGCCGCCGAATAATTGGCCTGCCCGAAATTGCCGATCAGGCCGCTGGTGGAGGTGAAGTGGATGAAGCTGCCCGACTGCTGATCGCGGAAATAGGGGGTTGCGGCTTTCGATACGTTGAAACAGCCGTTCAGATGGACGTCGACGACGGCATTCCAGTCCTCATGGCTCATCTTGTGCCAGATGCGGTCGCGCAGGATGCCGGCATTGTTCACCACCGCGTCGATCCGGCCGAAATGCGCCACCGCATCCTCGACGATGCTCGCGGCTCCCTTCGGGTCGGCGACGCTCGCGCCATTGACGACCGCCCGGCCGCCCGCGGCCCGAATATCATTCACCGTTTCCTCGGCGGGCGACAGATCGGCGCCTTCGCCTTCGCCCGACGTGCCCAGGTCGTTGACAACCACCGCCGCGCCCTCGCGGGCGCACAGCAGGGCGATTTCGCGCCCCACGCCGCGCCCTGCGCCCGTCACCGCGACCACCTTGCCCGCCAGCATCGCCATAAGCTGCCTCTCCTGTTTTCTTGATCGGACGCGCTAACGACTATGGTTGCAAAGGGCAACCTATCCTTCGGGGCCGGCCGGTTCGGGGTCGATAGAGACGTCGGGCGTTGGTCATGTGTGGCCCGGGCGATGGGGGCTAACGGGCTTCGGCCAGCAGCGCCTTCGCTTCGGCACCCTGCCAGTCGATGGCGCCGATCACCCGCCACAATTCCCGGCCCTTCGAATCATAATAGATGCTGGTCGGCAGCGCGCTGTTATAGGCGTCGAGCAGGGCGTTCTCGGGGTCGAGATAGGGTTGCAGCGCCTTCAGCCCGGCTTTCTGGAACCAGGGATCGACCACTGCGGCTCCCTGAATGTCCTGCGCGACCGCGATCACCGTCATCGCTTCGCCGCGCGTTGCGGCCAGCGCGTCGAGGGTCGGCATCTCGGCGACGCACGGCGCGCACCAGGTCGCCCACAGATTGACAAGCAGCGGCTTGCCCCGAAAGGCCGCGAGCGTCACCGGCGCGTCGTCGGGGCCGCGAAAGGTGGCGGCGGGCGCGTCCCGTCCCTTGAAACGGCGTTCGACCTGATGGGTGAAGGCACCGATACCGGCCTTGTTGCCTGCCTTGTCGCCTGACCCGCTGCCAGCTTGTCGCGCCGAAATATTTGCTTCGTCCCCTGCCGCTTGCTCCCCGGCGGGCTTTTCCCTATCGCAGCCCGCGATCGATGCCCCCGCCATCATCAGGGCGAGGGTGGGTACCATGATTTTCGGGACACGGTGGATGACGCAATCTCCGGACAGCAACAGCATGTGGGGCGGCCGCTTCGGTGGCGGCCCGGCGGCGATCATGCAAGAGATTAATGCCTCGATCCCCGTCGACAAGCGGCTGTGGGAAGAGGATATCGCCGCCAGCCGCGCCCATGCCGCGATGCTGGGGGCACAGGGGATCATCGCCGCCGCCGACGCCGCGACGATCGACCGCGGCCTCGCCCAGATCGCGTCGGAATTTGCCGAAAACGGCGTTCCCGTCGACCTCGCGCTCGAGGATATTCACATGACGGTGGAAGCGCGGCTGAAGGAACTGGTCGGCGAACCCGCCGGGCGCCTTCACACCGCGCGCTCGCGCAACGACCAGGTCGCGACCGATTTCCGCCTGTGGACGCGCACCGCCTGCGAACGCATCGACGCCGGGCTCGCGGCGATGCAGTCGGCGCTGCTCGGCCGCGCCGACGAACATGCAGGCAGCATCATGCCCGGCTTCACCCATTTGCAGGTGGCGCAGCCGGTGACGCTCGGCCACCATCTGCTCGCCTATGTCGAAATGTTCGCGCGCGACCGCGGCCGTTTTGCCGACGCGCGCCGCCGCCTCAACGAATCGCCGCTCGGCGCCGCCGCGCTGGCGGGCACCGGCTTTGCGGTCGATCGCCACGCGACCGCTGCGGCACTGGGCTTTGAACGGCCGATGGCGAACAGCATCGACGCGGTGTCCGACCGCGACTTCGCGCTCGAATTCTGCGCTGCGGCGTCGATCGCCGCGATTCACCTCTCGCGCCTCGCCGAAGAGGTGGTGATCTGGGCCAGCCAGCCCTTCGGCTTTGTCAGCCTGCCCGACGCCTGGTCGACGGGCAGTTCGATCATGCCGCAAAAGCGCAATCCCGACGCCGCCGAACTGGTGCGCGGGCGCGCGGGAATGCTGCTCGGCGCCTTTCAGCGGCTCGCGGTGATCGTAAAAGGACTGCCGCTTACCTATTCCAAGGATCTGCAGGACGACAAGGAAACCGTCTTTGGCGCCTTCGATGCGCTCGCGCTGTCGCTCGCCGCGATGACCGGGATGATCGAAACCCTGTCCTTCCGCACCGACCGGATGCGCGCGCTCGCCGCATCGGGCTATTCGACCGCGACCGACCTTGCCGACTGGCTGGTGCGCGAGGCGGGCGTTCCGTTTCGCGAGGCGCATCATATCGTCGGCGCCTGTGTGAAGCGTGCGGAGGAATTGGGCGTCGAACTGTCGGCGCTGCCCGCTGCCGATGCGGCCGCGATCCATGCCGCCGTCACTCCGGCTGCGCTCGCCGCGCTGACGGTCGAGGCATCGGTCGCCAGTCGCGCAAGCTATGGCGGGACCGCGCCCGAACGGGTAAGGCAGGCCATCGCCGCGGCGCGCGCCGCGATTTAAAGGAACAGGATGATGCGCCCCCATCGCCCGATCATGACCGCCCTTTTGGGCAGTGCGCTGCTCGCGGCGCTCGCGGCATGCGGCGCCAAGGCCGATCTCAAGCCGCCGGCGAACCAGCCGGCCCCGTCTATCCCGGTTGGCGCCAGTCGCGCCCCGACTACCGAGGAGCTTACGACGCCTGACGCGCAGGCCCGGCCTGCGCGCAGCGACGAACTTCTCAAACGATCCGAAAAACGCGAACCCGACGATTTCGATTTGCCCCCGCCGGGCTGAAATTTACTGCCTTCCGTTTGATCCGACCCGTGCCGAACGAAGCCGAAACGCCATCGACTTCGCCGCGCGCGCGCGAAGGGATCCTGCGTCTCGTCCGATGAAAAGGGGGGGCGGGCAAACGGAGGTCATCCAGACCAAGGATTTGTTTCAATGGATCATTTTGAGTATCGCGACGGCATTCTCCACGCCGAAAACATTCCGCTCTCGCGTATCGCCGAAGAAGTCGGCACCCCCGTCTATGTCTATTCGCGCGCCACGCTCGAACGTCATGCGGAGGTGTTCCGCGACGGGCTGAAGGACATACCGAGGAAGCACATCGCCTTTGCGATCAAGTGCAACCCCAATCTCGGCGTCCTGCGGGTGCTCGCGCGCATGGGTTATGGCGCCGACGTCGTTTCGGGCGGAGAGCTGGAACGCGCGCTGGCGGCCGGCATGGCGGCCGAGGACATCGTTTTTTCCGGCGTCGGCAAGACGCGCGCCGAACTCGTTCTCGGGCTCGACCGCGGTATCGGACAGTTCAATATCGAACATGAACCCGAAGGCGTGGCGCTCGCGGAAATCGCGCTGGCAAAGGAAATGACCGCGCGCGCCGTGCTGCGCGTCAATCCCGACGTCGATGCGGGCACTCATGCGAAGATTTCGACCGGCAAGGCGGAAAACAAGTTCGGCGTCGGCATCGACGTCGCGCCCGAGATTTTCGGCCGACTGGCCGCGCTCCCGGGCCTCCAGATGCGCGGGGTGGCGCTCCATATCGGCAGCCAGCTCACCAGTCTTGAGCCGCTCGAGGCGGCGTTCGAACGTGTCGGAAAGCTCGTCGCCGACCTGCGCGCTGCCGGGCACAGCATCACCCATGTCGATCTGGGTGGCGGACTGGGCGTTCCCTACAGCGCGGCGGACAATCCCCCGACGCCCGCCGAATATGGTGCGATGGTCGCGCGCGTGACAAAGGATTGGGACGTCACGCTGATGTTCGAACCCGGCCGCGCCATTGCGGGCAATACCGGCCTGCTGCTCACCGAGGTTCTGTGGGTCAAGCCCGGTGCGACCAACCCCTTCGTGATCGTCGATGCTGCGATGAACGATCTCGCGCGTCCGGCGCTCTATGACGCCTATCATGATTTTGTCGCGGTCAAGCCGACGGGCGAACGCATGACCGCCGCGATTGTCGGTCCGGTGTGCGAAACCGGCGACACGTTCGCGCGCGACCGCGACATCGACATGGTCGAAGCGGGCGACCTTGCGGTGTTCCGCACCGCTGGCGCCTATGGCGCGACGATGGCCTCGACCTACAACAGCCGCGCCTTGGTGCCGGAGGTGCTGGTCGATGGCGATCGTTACACGATCGTGGCCGACCGCATCTCCGCGAGCACCATCATGGCCGCAGAGCGCGTCCCGGAATGGCTCGATTGATCGGTCCCGTCCTGGCAACGAACGAAGCGCAGCAATCCGGAGATGTGGGTCAACCACGCCTGATCGCTTCGCTTCGTTCGCAATCATGATTTCTCCGATCGCCAGCTTGCGATAAACAGGCGCCATGCAACAGCTTCCCATCTTTCTGAATCTGGCGGGCCGCACGGTCGTGCTGGTGGGAGAGGGGGAAGCGGCCGACGCGAAGGCGCGGCTGATCGAACGCGCGGGCGGGCGTACCGTCCCGGCGTGGGAGGCGGGGGCAAGCCTCGCCTTCGTCGCGCTTGAAGATGGGGCCGCTGCGCGCGCCGCCGCCGAAGCGCTGCGCGCGCGCGGGCTGCTCGTCAACGTCGTCGATCGCCCCGATCTGTGCGATTTCACGACCCCGGCAATCGTCGATCGCGCGCCCGTCACCATCGCCATCGGCACCGGTGGCGCCTCGGCAGGGCTGGCAAAGGCGGTGCGCCAGCGGATAGAGGCTCTGTTGCCGTCGCGGCTCGGTGCGCTGGCCCTGGCGCTCCATGCCGCGCGCGCGGCGATGAAGGCGCGCTGGCCCGCCGCCGCCGACCGCCGCCGCGCGATCGACGCCGCGCTCGCCCCCGGCGGCGCGCTCGACCCGCTCGACGGGGGGGCGGTGGAACGGCTCGGCCTGTGGCTGGCGGACGCCGCCGATGTCGCGCCGTCGCGGCTGGAGGGGATCGCGCTTGCCAGCGCCGACCCCGACGATCTGACGCTGCGCGCCGCGCGGCTGTTGGGGGAGGCCGACCATATCTTTCATCCACCCGAAGTGCCGGCTGCGATCCTGAACCGCGCCCGCGCCGATGCGGTGCGCCATATCGCCGCCGCGCCGCCCGCCGATCCGCCGCCCGGCCTGTCGCTGTGGCTCGCGCCTGCGCCGCCGCCGCCGCGCGCTACGACAGGTGCCCCAACGCCTTCTTCTCGGCCATCGCCCTCGCCGCAACCGTCATCTTCTGGCTCTGATCAGTGAGTCCTGAGCCTGGCTTCGCGGGGCCTTCGCGGAGGAGGTCGCGCGGCTCGCAAAATTGCTCGCGGCCTGACCCGCCGCGCCGCCGCGCGAAAAATCCTTTCCTACATTATCCCGCCATGCCAGCCTCCCGCCGCTGGCTCTTTGACTCGTCGAAATCCGCTGCCTCGCCGCTTGCGCAAAACATCGCGCGTGCGTGCGATCTTCGCGACCTTGGCACTGCTTCAAACGTCAAGGATGGCGTCACAGGGCCGACCCTTCCTGAACTTTGGATGGTCGTCGTGCGCGGCCATCGGCGTCCGCAGCACCGCCGCATCGACCCAAGTGCTTGTTTTTCGGTGGGGAGCGGTGACAAGTTTGACAACTTATCGTCCGCTGCCGGTGATCGGCGCCACTCCCTGCTGACAGCGCGCATTTCCCCTGCTAACGGCGCGCCATGACGACTCCTCTGTCCCGCATCCGCAATTTTTCGATCATCGCGCATATCGACCATGGCAAGTCGACGCTCGCCGACCGGTTGATCCAGTTCACCGGCGGCCTTACCGAGCGCGAAATGTCGGCCCAGGTCCTCGATAATATGGACATCGAGAAAGAGCGCGGGATCACCATCAAGGCGCAGACCGTGCGTCTGTCCTACACCGCCAAGGACGGCGAAACCTATCAGCTCAACCTGATGGACACCCCCGGCCACGTCGATTTCGCCTATGAAGTGTCGCGCAGCCTGGCGGCGTGCGAGGGCGCGCTGCTCGTCGTCGATGCGGCGCAAGGGGTCGAGGCGCAGACGCTCGCCAACGTCTATCAGTCGATCGAGCATGACCATGAAATCGTGCCGGTGATCAACAAGATCGATCTGCCCGCCGCCGACGTCGACAAGGTGAAGGCGGAGATAGAGGATATCATCGGCCTGCCCGCCGACGATGCGGTGCTGGCGTCGGCCAAGTCGGGGATCGGGATCGAGGAAGCGCTCGAGGCGATCGTCCAGCGCATCCCGGCGCCAAAGGGCGATCCTGCCGCGCCGCTCGTCGCGATGCTCGTCGACAGCTGGTACGACCCCTATCTCGGCGTCGTCATCTTGGTTCGCGTGATCGATGGTGTCCTGAAAAAAGGACAGCAGATCAAATTCATGCAGGCGGGCACCACCCATTTGATCGACCGCGTGGGATGTTTCACGCCCAAGCGGCAGGATCTTACCGAAATCGGCCCGGGCGAAATCGGCTTCATCACCGCGCAGATCAAGGATGTCGCGCAGGCGCGCGTCGGCGACACCGTCACCGACGCCAAGAAACCCGCCACGGCGCCGCTCGCGGGGTTCAAGGAAGTTCAGCCGGTCGTCTTCTGCGGCCTCTTCCCCACCGACGCCAATGATTTTGAAAAGCTGCGCGAAAGCATCCAGAAGCTGCGGCTCAATGACGCGAGCTTCAGTTTCGAGATGGAAAGTTCGGCCGCGCTCGGCTTCGGCTTCCGTTGCGGCTTCCTGGGGCTCCTCCATCTGGAGATCATTCAGGAGCGGCTGACGCGCGAATATGACCTCGACCTCATCACCACCGCGCCCAGCGTCGTTTACAAGCTGAAGCTTGGGCATACGAAGAATGAGGCGGCCAAGGAGATCGAGCTCCACAACCCCGCCGACATGCCCGACCCCAACCGCATCGACGAGATTGAGGAACCGTGGATCGAAGCGGTGATCTATGTCCCCGACGATTATCTGGGGCCGATCCTGAAACTGTGCCAGGACCGCCGCGGCATCCAGAAAAACCTCACCTATGTCGGCGGGCGTGCCCAGATCACCTATGAACTGCCGCTCAACGAAGTGGTGTTCGATTTTTATGACCGGCTGAAAAGCATCAGCCGCGGCTATGCTTCGTTCGACTATCACCAGATCGGCCACCGCGCGGGCGACCTGGTGAAGATGAGCATCCTCGTCAACAATGAACCGGTCGATGCGCTGTCGATGATCGTCCACCGCGGTTCGGCCGAAAGCCGCGGCCGCGGCATGTGCGAGCGGCTGAAGGACCTTATCCCGCGCCACATGTTCAAGATCCCGATCCAGGCGGCGATCGGCGGCAAGGTGATCGCGCGCGAAACGATCGCTGCGCTGCGCAAGGACGTGACCGCCAAATGTTACGGCGGCGACGCGACCCGCAAGAAAAAGCTGCTCGAAAAGCAGAAAGAGGGCAAAAAGCGGATGCGCGAATATGGCAATGTCAATATTCCGCAGGAAGCCTTCATCGCCGCGCTGCGGATGGGCGACGATTCCTGACGATGCCTCGCGCGTCCGGCGCGATGGCTAAGGCGCCGGGTCGGCGAGGATCGCCCCTGCCTTGACCCGGATCGCGGGGCGGCGCAGCGCGGTCAGGTCGTCGATCGGATTGGCGTCATAGGCGATCAGGCTCGCTTCATGCCCCTCGGCAAAGGTGCCGATGGCACGCCCGGGAAAGATGGTCGCAGGGGTGTCGTCGGTGGCAAGGCGCAGCAGTTGGGCGCGCGGCATCAGCTTGAGGGCGTCGAGATACAGAATCTCGTCGACGGCCGTACCCATCACCATGTCGCTGCCGATGACCAACTGCACACCCGCCGAATGCAGACGCCACAGGTTTTCGGCCTGCATTGCCTGAATCGGCGCCTTGTGCTCGGGGCGCGGGCCAAAGTCATAGGCGGCGACCGCGGTGGTCGTGATCACCTTGGTTCCCTGCCGCCGCGCCGCGGCGATTGCGGCATCCGACAGGCGGTAAGCGTCGATCTTCATCCCCGGCGCGATGCGATATCCGGGCAGATGGGCAATGAGGTCGGCGCCCGCCGCAACCGCAGCGGCAAAGTCGGCCGCGCTGTCGGCATGGGCCGCGACGCGAATGCCTGCGGCCTTGGCGCGTTCGACGATCGGCCGCGCCAGCTCGGCCGGCAGGCCCAGAAAGCCGAACATTTTCGGGTCGGCGGCGTCGCGTTGCCGGTTCTCCGAATTGACGAGGATGATCTTGATGATCGCGGGTTTGCGCGCCGCAATGTCCGGCCAGCGTCGATCGAGTTCGGCAAGGCTGTCGATCGGGTCGTAACCCGCGCGTGCGGCGTTGATGTCGGGTTCCAGTCCCATCTCACGATCGGATGCGAGGGCGATGCCCAGCGGGTGCCCGTCGGATGAGGATATGCAGGCGTCGGTATGGACGACGTCGATCGTGCCTGGATGGTTGAACAGCGCGGCGAAACCGTTCCGGCTGTCGGGTGTCGAGCACATCTGAAGCGAATAAAACACGCCCATGCGCAGATTTTTGATCGCCGATATCGCTCCGAAATGGGGGTTCTGCATGTCGTGATTGTGCGCGTCGGCTAGTGGGGGCAGCAGGAACCGGCCATTCAGATCGATCCGCACGTCGATCCGCTCGGGGCGGGTGGAGGTCAGCCGACCTTCGACGGCATACCATTGAGCTGGAACGAAATTCTGCCCGTCGAACCAGCGACCGCCCTCGAAAGCGATGCTCGGCCCGGTCGGTGCGCTTTCGGGTGTATGCAGCGCCGCGGCCGGAACAGCGGCGGCCGCCAGCAATAGGGGAAATAGGGCGGTCAGGCGGCGCATCGTGATACTCCTCGAAAGGGATGCCTCCCCTAGGGGCGCCATGCTTGGCTTGCAACCATGGTGGAAACCCTATGATACGTCCGGAAAACAATCACTTGCTACTGCCATGTGATGTTGTTACGGTGCTCGCCGTTCCAATATGAACTCGAAGACTGGAGGGCGGAAATGACAATGCTGATCGCACCGCGCCCCTTCGGTTGGTTTCCGGACCATAGGTGTTCTCGTCCCAGGTTCTGAAACCTCCTCGGATTTGGTGATCTGACGCCAAATTTTCCTTGATCGATTTCGTTTTTGGAGACGGCGCTTCGGCGCCGGACAATTTATGACATTTGCAACCGAAGCAGACCGCGCGGGTCCGACCCGTCGCGTCCTTTCTTTTACCTTTCGCCATTGGGCCGGACAGCGCACCCGGGCGCTGATGATCGCGCTTCTCATTACCGCCGCGACGATAGCCGAGATTTTCGTGCCGCTGTTTGCCGGTCGCCTCATCGACGCCCTGTCGGCAGGAGCCCGCGACAGTGCACTCTCATTCTTTGCCGCCATGGCTGTTCTGGGCCTGGTGATGCTGGTGCTGCGGCACGTCGCCTGGTCCGGTGTCGTGCCTTTCACCTTGCGCATCATGAGCGATGCGACGCAACGCACCTTCCACCGCGTCCAGCGTTTCTCGACCGACTGGCATGCCAACAGCTTTGCAGGTTCGACGGTCCGCAAGATCACGCGCGGCATGTGGGCCTTCGATACGTTGAACGATGTGCTGCTGCTTCAACTTCTGCCGTCGATGGTCGTGCTGGTCGGAACAATGTTGCTGCTGGGCTGGCATTGGCCGGTGCTGGGCGCCGTCATGGGCGTCGGTGCGGCGCTCTATGTTTCGGTTTTGCTGCTGCTTTCGACGCGCTGGGCATCGCCGGCTGCGGCCCTGTCGAACGCCTGGGACACCAAATTGGGCGGATTGTTGTCCGATGCCATCGGCTCGAATGCGGTCGTCAAGGCCTTCGCCGCCGAAGATCGCGAGGAAGAACACGTCCGCTGGACGATCGCCAAATGGGCACGGCGCACGCGGCGCACCTGGATGCGATACACCAGGTCGGGCACCATTCAGAATCTGGTGCTTTGGATCATGCGCAGCGCCATTATCGGTGTTGCCGTGTGGCTTTGGTGGCGTGGCGATGCGACGCCCGGCGATGTGACCTATGTTCTTGCCAGCTATTTTGTCGTGCATGGCTATCTCGTCGACATCGGCTTTCACGTTCACAATCTCCAGCGTTCGGTGAACGAGATGGAGGAGTTGGTTGACCTGCACGGCCAATCACTCGGGATAGAGGATCGTGCCGGCGCATCGCCGATCCGCATAACGACTGGCGAGGTGCGTTTCGATGACGTGACCTTTTGCTATGCCGGGCATGACAAGCCGCTTTACGAACATCTCGACGTCCACATCCGGGGTGGCGAAAGGGTCGGACTGGTTGGCCATTCGGGGTCGGGAAAGACCAGCTTCGTCAAGCTGGTCCAGCGCCTGTATGATGTCAGCGACGGTCGCGTAATGATCGATGGTCAGAATGTGGCTGACGCAACGCAGCAATCGCTGCGCCAGCAAATCGCGATCGTTCAGCAGGAACCGATCCTGTTTCATCGCAGTCTGGCCGACAACATCGCCTATGCTCGCCCCGACGCCTGCCGCGCCGAGGTGGAGGCCGCCGCACGTCTCGCCAACGCGCATGACTTCATCGCGAAACTGCCGCGTGGATATGCCACGCCGGTCGGGGAACGCGGGGTCAAGCTATCGGGCGGCGAGCGCCAGCGCGTCGCGCTCGCGCGCGCCTTTCTGGCAGATGCGCCGATCCTGATCCTCGATGAAGCGACGTCGAGCCTCGATTCGGAAAGCGAAGCCTTGATCCAGCAGGCGATGGAACGACTGATGAAGGGGCGGACCGCGATCATCATCGCCCATCGTCTTTCGACGGTCCGGACGCTCGACCGCATATTGGTATTCCACGAAGGACGTATTGCCGAGGATGGCGATCACGCCCATCTTCTTGCCATCGAGGGTGGACGATATCGGCGCCTGTTCGATCGCCAGTCCGGCAATATGCTGGAAGAGGAGGGGCTGCCGACGCCGCTCGGCGCATAACATGCGGCGCCGGTTGCGGTCGCTTCGTCCTTTGGCGGCGTGGCGGCTGCAACCTGTGCGCCGGTCCGGCGTATAGGCCGGTGTTATGCGAACAAGAGAGAATGAAGGCACGGGCAGGCGATCGCCGCTGCCGCGTCAGTCGCGATTGTCACCGCCCTGCGCGCGCGATAGTCTGTCCGCTGGTTTCGCAGATACGGGGATGGCGATGGCAAATTCCTCCTCACGGTCCATCGACGATATGGCGATTCACAGCCGGTTGAACGATGGGACGGCGGTGTTGCTGCGAACGATCCGGCCCGAAGATGAAGATTTGCTGCGCGAGGCGATTGCCAAACTGTCCGATGAATCGCGCTATTTGCGCTTCTTTTCGCCCGCCCCCGTCATTCCCGACGCGGTGATCGAGCGGCTGGCCGATGTCGACGGTCATGATCATATCGCCTGGGGTGCGCTTTGCAGCGAATGCGAAGGCCAACCCGCGATCGGAGCGGTTCGAGCCGTGCGGCACAAACGAAAAAGTGACAGCGAAGGCCGCCTTCCTGACGGGCGGGTCGGTGAATATTCGGTTGCGGTGATCGATGCCTATCATGGGCAGGGATTGGCCCGGATGCTGACCGCGGCACTGCTCGTCGATTGCCTGGCCGAAGGGATCACCGAACTTGACGTGCACATATTGTCGGAAAATCATGCGGCGGCCGGCCTGATACGCGCCATGGGTGGACGCCGCGAGGAGGAGTCGCACGGGGTTGCGGATTATCGGCTCGACGTGGCGGCGGGACTCGAGGCGCTTCGTAAGGATGATGGCGCGCCGGGGGTGCGGGACGTCCTGCGACAACTGGGCGCGGCCTGACCCTCACGCTATCGGCGATATATTTTCGCCTTCTCGGATGGTCGGTTCGTGCGCCGGAACATTCTGGGACAGATTGGCGTGATCCATGGGTGATCAGCAATCGGATACCATTGTCCGAAGCGCTAGGCCCTCCCGCCGTCAGGGGTCGCTTCTGCCGGCGGGAGGGTGAGGTCGTGGCGCCCGGTGGAGTGGGCGTTGCGCTCTCGAGTTCTCATTAGCCGCGGGATCGTGACGCGCCGGTGACGTGGATCACTCCGGCGCACAAATATCCTTCGGAGGAAAAAAAAAGGCGCCAGAGCGATGCTCCGGCGCCTTCGATGCTCCGCCCGAGGGCGAATGACTTATTTCTTCTGGGTGTCGCCGATGCCGGTTTCCGACGGAGCGATTTCGCCATTGTCGTCCATGGCATTCGCCTTTTCCTCGCCCATTTCCTCAACCTTGTCGGCCTTGTCTTCCATGGCTTCCTTGGCGGGGCCTTCGGGCATTGCGTCGGCCTGGGTGTCAATGGCTTCTGCCTGGGCTTCGGCCTGATCCTCGACTTTGTCGGCTTCAGGGCTCTGGCACGCACCAAGAGCGAGGGCCGAGGTGGCTGCGAGGGTGATAAACATCTTGCGCATTATAACAGTCTCCCTTGTTACAGCATGCCCAACGCAGGGTGAACGCCAACGGTTGCAACAAATTTGACAAACGGCAGAAAAGCGACGGTATTTCTGCAGTTTCGGTGAACAGTTATTGGCGTTCACGCAAAAAAGAGGGCGCCAGAAGCGCCCTCTTTGCGTCATCTTGTCTGCCGTCCGTGCGGTCAGAAGCGCTGCTGGCGCTCGTAAAGGTCGCGATAATGCTGGATACGTGTCACGCGCAGCCCAGGCATGCCGCTCCGATCGATCGATCGTTGCCAGCCAGCAAACTCTTCGAGCGTCAGCCCATAGCGTTCGCACGCTTCGTCGACGGTCAGAAGACCGCCGTTGACCGCCGCGACGACTTCCGCCTTGCGGCGCACGACCCAACGGGTCGTGTTGGGCGGTGGCAGCGTGTCCAGGGTCAGCGGTTCGCCGAGCGGGCCGATGACCTGAGCGGGCCGGATTTTCTGGTTCTCGATCATGCTCATTCCATAATATCAACGTCGGGGGATGCCGGGCGACCCGGCGAAGACCGGTCTATATGCAAGGGGTTCAACATCGACTGAAACCCTCTGGTAAACAGGCTGTTCATAGTTTCGGGCAGGGCGTTCGCATCGTCGGACAAGTCGAAGAAGCGAACGGGGTGCGGGGCCTGATCGACTGCAATGCCAGCCATCATGGCCCGCAGGGCGTTAAGCCTCGCCCGGTGGCTATCGCGATTCATCTGGTCCCGCAGCATCCGGACGGTCGGCGATGCCGCCTGGCGCGCCGTTGATACCGCCAGAACGATATCGAATCCGGGGCGCGGCAGACGCAGGGCGCCGTCGGGACTCGGAAGATCGGATGGGACAAGGTTCATGCCGCTGGTCTAGCCTGAACCGCCTAAGGTCCCGTAAATGCCCATTTCATGGCTTGTTAGCGAAGCTTAATCTGCGTCAATAAATTGACAGGGAACGCCGAAAAGCTGGCATTTTCGTCGATCTGCCCCTAGATGGCGGCGATCATGGATATGATGGCTTCTTCTCCCGACGAGCTGGCCCAGGCCGACTTTCAGCTCGCGATGCCGCTCAAGGACCGGCGAATCGTCGTCGCGATGTCCGGCGGCGTCGACTCCAGCGTGGTCGCCGCTCTGGCCGCGCGATCGGGGGCCGAAGTCATCGGCGTCACGCTCCAGCTTTATGACAATGGGGCGAAGGCAAAACGGGTCGGGGCCTGCTGTGCCGGGCAGGACATACGCGATGCGCGTGCGGTCGCAGATCGGCTGGGCTTCGCGCACCATGTCTATGATCATGAGAGCCGTTTTCGCGATACGGTGATCGACCAGTTCGCCGATGAATATCTGGCGGGGCGCACCCCCATCCCCTGCGTTCGTTGTAACATGGGTGTGAAGTTCACCGACCTGTTCCGTCTCGCCAAGGATCTGGGTGCCGATTGCCTGGCGACGGGCCATTATGTCCGCCGCGTGATGGGGCCTGCGGGGGCGGAATTGCATCGCGCCGTCGATCCCGCGCGCGACCAGAGTTATTTCCTCTTTGCGACGACACAGGAACAGCTCAATTTTCTGCGCTTTCCCCTTGGCGGCTTGGAAAAACGGGTGGTGCGTGAAATCGCCAGTGAGCTCGGGCTTGGCGTTGCCGGCAAGCCGGACAGCCAGGATATCTGTTTCGTCCCCGATGGCGACTATGCCTCTCTCGTCCGCAAACTGCGCCCGGAAGCCGAGGATCAGGGGGAAATCGTCCATATCGACGGTACCGTCCTTGGCTCCCACAAGGGGCTAATTCATTACACGGTAGGGCAGCGGCGCGGGATCGAGATCGGCGGCCAGGCCGAACCGCTATATGTCGTCCGCCTCGATGCGGAGAAGAAGGCGGTGATTGTCGGACCGCGCCGCGCGCTTGCTGTATCGGGAGCGCGCCTTGGCGAGGCGAATTGGCTGGCTGACGTCGAAGGGCGCACCATACTCGCCAAGGTGCGCAGCATGGCCAAACCCGTTCCGGCGCGTGTCGAGGGCAACCGGCTGCTTTTTGCCGTGCCCGAATATGGCGTCGCGCCGGGCCAGGCGGCCGTGCTTTATGATGCCAAGGACGAAAGCCGCGTACTCGGTGGGGGATGGATCGAGGAGAGCTTTGCGGCCGACTGTCCGGAATAGATTGAACTTTCCTGTCTTTTGCCGCAGCGTTCGCGGCAAACAGGGAGAGGATCGATGATCAACTGGGTTTTGCGGGGCGCGGTGCTTTTATGGGCCGTCTTTTTCATGATCGTGGGCGTGCGCGGGGTGATGGATCCCGCCAGTTTCACCGAAATGTTCGGTATCGGGGTGGAAGGGATCGCAGCCAATACGGTGCGCGCTGACCTGTCGGCCTTTTTCCTGGTGGCGGCGGGTGCCGCGGCGTTGGGCGCACTGGTTGCGGGATGGACGCGGGCAATGCTGGTCCCCGCTGCGCTTTACGGCACCGCTCTGATCGGTCGGTTGGTCGGCGCGATGAGCGGCGATATTGTGAACGAAGCGATTGTCCAGGCGATGATCGTCGAAGCGTTGACCGTGATGCTGATGGTGGGCAGTTGGCGCGTTTTATCGCGTCCGAAATCTGATGCCGCGTTGACCCCGGCGGCGGCAGACGGCGGCTCCTGAGCGAGCCGTTAATGGTTTTTCCGGCTTTCTGTGCGAAAAGCTTGGCCTTCCGTCACAAAGGACGGGGTATGGAGGGGCCGGATGGAACCGACCAAGGACCAGTTTGCGGCGTTGGGGCGCCGCCGAGAAGACCGCCGCAAGGCGCAGGATCCCAACTATAACGGCCCAGAGCGGCGATCGGGCGTCGACCGGCGATCCGGTCAGGACCGCAGAACGGCTCCGCGCGGATAGTGCACCCCGGCGGGCTGGTGCTGAAGAGCCGCTTGCCATAGGGTTGGCAGGCGCGGCCCTGCTCGCCGTGTTTGCAGGAGCTCCGCCATGACCTCTCCGCTTCCTCGCCTGTCGGTCGACATCGTGTCCGATGTGATGTGCCCGTGGTGCATCATCGGGTGGTTGAAGTTCGAAAAGGTGATGGCCCATTTCGCGGGCCGGCTGGATTTTCGTGTGCAGTGGCATCCATTTGAACTCAACCCGGCGATGCCGCCGGAGGGGGAGGATGCCCGCGAGCATGTGATGCGCAAATATGGCATAAGCGCCGAACAAAGTCGGACGAATAGCGAGCGGATGGCAATGGTGGCGGCCGATCTCGGTTTTGCCTTTAATCGCGGTCCCGGCTTTCGCATGCGCAACAGCTTCGATGCGCACCGTTTGTTGAGTTGGGCGGGCGCTTTGGAAGATCCCGAACAGGCTGCGGCAACCGGTGTGCAGACTGCGCTGAAACTGGCGCTTTTTCGCGCTCACTTTACCGAGAATCGCGATGTCGGTGATCCGCAAGTGCTGGTCGATCTGGCAGGATCGGTCGGGCTCGACAAGGCGCGCGCCGCCACGATCCTGGAAGGCGAAGAGTTCGGCGAAATCGTACGCACCGAGGAAGCCTATTGGGCCGATCAGAATGTTACCGGCGTTCCGGCTTTCATTCTGGGCGGCCGCATGTTGGTGCCCGGGGCGCAGGAACCGGACGCTTTCATCCGGGTTATCGAACGCAAGGTTCTGGCTGACGCGGCTTGATTGCCGGCGTCAAAAGGGATTCAGCGAATAACCTTGCTGCTGCAACAGCGCATGCGCGGTCATCGCCGACAAGGCGAGTTCCACGCCGGGCAACAGCTCCGCCTTTTCCACGCCTTGCGCGACAGCGCTCTGCCCGCAGACGATGATGCGCGCACCTTTTGCATGTAATGCCGCGATCAAAGGCGCATTGGGGTTTTCGGCGCCCGGATATTTGCGGGCATAGGCTGAGACAGTGGTGACATCAAATACCGCCGCCCCGTGAACCACGATGGCCAGGTGCTGGTGCTCCACCGGAACGCCAGCTTCGGCATGCATGTTGAGGAAGCGCGCGGCCGATTCCAGGGTGCGGTTCAGCGTTGCCTCTTTGCCCGTCACAGCATCGAACGCGACCCGCAACACCGTTCCGGTGGGCACGTCCACGTCGCGGTCCGCAATGGTTGCCACCTTCCCGAAATCGGTAATGACCGTTCCTGCGTGAAACGCGGACGGGGGCTCGGCTGCGAGCGCGGGACTGCTGACGGCAAGGCTCATCGCGGCCAGAACCACAGGTAAACGGAACATCGGCGGAATTCCTTTCAGCAAGAAAGGAAAAACCTAGCTCCCGTCCCACCTTGGTGCCAGCGGCAATTGGGGGCGCTGACTATTCCTTGCGTGAGCGTATAAGGTCGATGGCTGCGACGGGCCCAAGGGTGAGCATGAAACCAGCCATCATCAGCAGAAAGATCAGAACCGGGGTCTGGGTCAGTGGGTGCGCCATGGCGATACATCCTTTCCTGAAGCAATATATCGCCGATGCCCCAAGTGGAGCGCTCGCGCTTTGATCCGCGTCAAAATGACGCGCCATATTGCCGTCCCCGGCAAGGAACCTTTCGGCTGATCGGCGGCAAGCTCATCGAAGCCCATAGGACGGCCATTTGTGATAGAAAGATCTGGGGACCATGAGTCGCAACGGCGTGGCCTGGTGGGATGGGTGCAGGCCGTTGTTACCGACTTTGGCAGGGGAATGATGATGGCGCATCACAAGAGGATGGTGGCCGGGGCGCTGGCGTCTGCGGCGATGCTGATAACGCCGGTGGCAGCGAAACAGACTGCTGGTTTGCAGGATTTGGTTGGCGTGCGTGGATCAAGCGGGGAAACCCAGCTCGAAATGCGCGGTTATACGCATATCGAAACGCATGCCGATTCCGATCGCAAGCATAGCTATTGGTGGAATGGCGACGGCAAGAAATGCGTCCATGTCGTAACCTGGGATGGGAAATATCAATCTATAGAGGATGCTTCCAAATCTGATTGCAATCAGAAGGATGGAAGCAATACTGGGACCGCGGTTGCCGCTGTGGCTGGAATAGCGGTGCTGGGGGCGCTGCTCGCGAGCAAGAAACACCATCGCGACGACAAGGAATATGACGCGAACCAGACCGCTCAATTCGATCGGGGATATCGTGATGGCCTCTATAACGCTGCCTATCACAACTATGATCGCTCCGACGCCTATTCGAACGGATATCAGGCTGGCGTGCAGGAGCGCGGAGCCAATCTGAATCATCATTATGGCCGGGGCGGATATCAGGCGATTGGTGAATATCGCGATCTGAATGGCGCGCGGGCGTCCAGTGCTGACGGTAGCTTGCGCAGTCGTGGCTTTACGAATGTTGACGGTTTCAAGTCGGGCACCGCCGCTTATACGATATGGAATCGCAGACAGAGCCACCAATGCCTGCAGATGACGGTCGCCGATGGCCGAGTAGAGGATATTCGCGATATCGGTACGCACCCGCGCTGTCGCTGAACTCCTTGGCGTTCAGGGGTGTGACCCGCAGCGTGTCACACCCCTAATGCGGTTTGCGTCCGGATGGACCGATGAGTTTGTTCAGCGTTGCAATACGGCGGCGGGCCGCGCTCCAGTCGCGTTCGGGGTGCGCCTGTATCCGGTCGAGGAGGAGGCGCACCTCCTTGCGGCGGTCGCTTTCGGTAACTGCCTGCATGATATGTCTCCTTTCGCTGACCAGCATAGCATGGAGAGGCGAGTCGCGCTGGCGCTATGCCCGACTTGCTGCACTGCCGGGCTTGTGTCGTGCTGTGATAAGCGATGCCGCAACCGGGCAGAACCGATTGCCCTACTTTAGGGGAGCATCCTGTTTGACCGGATCGGATGGGGGATAGGGCAGAGCCGCATCATGGTCATAGCTGTAGCTTTGGCTCAGGCGAAAACGCCCTTCCGCGGGCATCCATTGCCACAGATGCATATAGCGGGCGCCGCCGACCATTTGCCACCCTTCCTTGGCACCTCGCCATTCGAAAAAGATATGCGCAGCCTCTTCCAGCGCGCCCCACTCGCCCATCTCACGGATCGTACGGGAACCTGGCACGAGCAGGCGGCGGTTGCGATATCCTGCGTGCTTGCCGCCCGCTTCGCGGTCGGTGCAGGAATGGCGCACCGAGTTCAGCATCGCATCGCGGCTTGGTACCGCGAGGCCGCCCTTGTCGTGAATCATACGGAAATCCGGAGCAAGCAGGTCGGGCAGGGCCGCCGGGTCACAGCCTTCGAACGCTGCCCAGAAAAGCTGCGCGTCGGCAGCGGCAATGTCGCTGCGCAAATCGGCGCCTTGCGGCATCGGAAGGGACGCGATGGGCGCGGCAGCCATGGCGGCGGCAAGAAACGCGGTAGCGGTCACGGCCAGAACTCCCCTGCTGTGTTATTTATGTAATACAGAAGGGGAGTCCTGGCAAGGGTGGGGCGCTTTTGGCGTGTTTCGGTCAGCCAAATCCCATCGTCTTGTTGAAAAGCCCCAACAGCTTGTCGAACAATTTTCCGCCGAGAGCGGCCATCGGTCCGTTGCGGATCATGTCCCAGATTCTCTGTCGCTTGCTGTCGCTCACCTCCGGATGGCCCACTTCGGCAAGTTTGATCGAGAATTGCTCGAAATTCATTTCCTGCAATTCGTGCAATTTGGTGTCAATTTCGGCCATGACGCTGGCCTCGATCAGGGTCGCGCGGGTGAGCTCGTGATCGAACGCGGGTGATGACAATGACTGGATGAGCCGGTCATTATGACGGCGCAGCAATTGCGTCTCGCGTCCGCGCTGTCCCAATAGAATCTGGGCAATCAGCGTTACGAGAATAGCAGCGAGCAACAGCGTGTCGAGTTCCAGCTTATCGAGAATACCCATTCTTTTCCTCCCCATTTTCGGGCGGACAGAATGATCGGAGGGAGGTGATGGCTCAATATCAGAAGGAGCCGTTCTGGCGGTAGCTTCAGGTGCGGCGATGACGGGAGAGTGTTTCGTGGACCGGTGCTTCCCCGATGTCGGGTCGACCGAGCAGCAAGACAAGATAGGTCATGAGTGAAGCCGAGATTACGCCAAGGCCGAGCGCGGGCGCAATATACCCAAGCAAGGAGCCGACGGCAGCGGACAGCGAAAGCGCCGTCAGGCGACCATGAGCCTTGACATCATGGCTGCGGCGATCGGGATGGCGTCCCCAAAAGGACAGCAGAACGCGGCCGAGGGGAGGCAAGGCAAAGGCCAGCGCCATCCAGCCCCAGTGATCGAAGCGGCTGGCCGGATCGAATAACCGTCCGACCAGGCCCGAAGGGGCATCGCCGAAGATACCGATTGCCGCCATGATGGCGACCATGGCCAGGATTTCGCCCAGGTCGATTGCGGCCTCCGACCGCCCATATTGGGCGGCGATGCCTAGATCGGGATTGTTGGCGATCACCGCACCCTCGCCATATTGCGCCGAAAAATACAGGATCATCAGCAGCGCGGCCCAAACATGCATATTGTCAGGAAACGGTGCTGCAAGTGCACCGAACAGGAAACTGCCCAGAAAGGCAGGGTAGATCAGACCATAGATGTAGGTCGGCAATCGCATGATGGTGACTTACCGCATGATAGCTCGGGGTCGAAGCATTTCATCGTGAATGCGGCACGCCTGCAGCTTTCATATATTCAAAGCCGCGGCATGTGGCGGCTGGTTTTGCGGCGACGCACTGCTATCCTGCCGTGCGATGACACATGGAGATAGAAAAAGGGTCGTAATTGGCCGGCTGCGACCAAAACCCGTTTTGCTGGGCCAAATTCTGTCGGCTGTGTTGCTCGTCGTTCTGCTGGGGGAGCGGATTGCAGCCACGGGCTGGGATGATGGGTTCGGTGTCATCCTGCGCAGCCTGTTGCTGGGCGATCTCATGGTGACAGGGGTGATCGTCGCCGCGACATTGGCGTTCATGCATTTTGGACGGCTCTGGCGGCAACGTGACGTCTATATCGCCCATGACGGCGCGCGGCTCTATCGTGGTAACGACGCCGCCTGGCCGCTTTCGTCGATCCGCGACGTGGTGGTCAGTCGCGGCGAACTCGGCGTCACATCGCTGCGTCTGGTGGTGGATGATGATAGCGAAGTCACGCGCGAACTGGTGAAACTTTACATGCTGGAAGAGGCGCCCGAAACGGTGCGCGGGGGTATCCTCTTTGCCGTTGGCGGTGTTCGCGGTTTTCCGGCCGCATCGTCGATGAACTAACGGATCGCGCGCCAGTTTCATCGCGTGGCGCGCAAATCGATTGTATCGCGCTTGACGGAGCGGGCGCCGAGCGAGCCCGGCGCCACAACCGCATTCTGGCAAATGATCGTGGCGGATCAATTGCCCAGGATGCGCCCCACGGCGCCGCGAACCTTGCGGTCGACGGCATTGTTCACTTCGTCTTCAGCGGCACGCTTTGCTGTGTCGCCGACCCGGCCCAGCCCCAGGTTGATCGCCGCGTCTCCGCGCCGTCCTCGCGAGCTGTCGGCACCTTTGACCCCCGATATGCAGCAATCGGACGTAGAGGCGGCGGGTACCGGGGCCTTCAGGAAACATTCGCCATTCGGGGTGCGGCCGGGTGCAACATAGGTCCAGGCCTGACACTTGCGATCGCCGTCGCAGCTTGCCTTGCAGCTTTGCCAGCTGTTTCCGGGCCGATCATAGACGATTTCGCGATAGTCATTGCCGAAAAGGTCGACATTATACATCGGCTGCCATTCGGCCGCCTGTGCTTGAGGCAGGGCCTGAGGGCGGGAGGACGGGGCGGGCGACGGCGTTGCCGATGCGTTCGTCTGCGGCTGTTTGGAGGGGCCGATGTAGCGGGCTGAGCTGATCGAACCGCCACGTTCGCCAAGCGCGGCCAACTCTCCATCGACGGTAATGCAATCGGTCTTGAAGCCCGCGTCCATGCAGAGCTGCCAGCGACCGACAGAGCGCACCGAATAGGCGAAATCGTTGGCCGTACCGTCAAAGCCCTCTTGAGCAGGCACAGACTGGAAGTTGGCAACATTGCGTGTCACCGTCACGCCTTCGCCCATCATGTTTTCGCCGTTGTAGAGGGTGAGGCTGGCTTGCGGATCGCTATTCTTGGCGAGCAGCGTAGCGCTGCCGCCCGCCGCCAGCGCGGCAAGGGCGACGAGGAAGAGTTTTGATCGGGTCATCGTGAGTCCTTCGGGTCGGGGTTGAACTTTTTCGGATATTTCCGTCGCTTCGACCTGCCTCGCTTATTGAAAGACTGGGGTGCGGCCGTCATACCCCAAATCGGGTATGGACGGGGCAAAGGGCAAAGCGTGACCGGCAGGGGGAACGAGGCGCTGGAAGGCGAGCGGGCAGCCGCAGCACGTAACGACGTCGAACTGATCGGCCACAGCTATCGCACGTTGGTCGACGGGACGGCGTTCGACGATCTGGTTGCGGCCTGGAATCGACGGATCGGAAGTGTCGATAGCCGCGGAGACGGCCAATTGCATCTTGATGCCGCCATGCTCGACCAGTTCGCTGAGGTGGGTCGGCTGGCGACAAGTGCGCTGCAGGTTGTCGACAATGATCCCGCGGACGAGTTGCTCGCTCGCTGCGTCACGGCGGCGATGGTCCAGAACAGTGATGGGCGGGTTGTGGCGATCAACCCCGGCGGCCGACTGTCCTTTGGTTTGCAGACCGGGGACATCGATGCCGGTGCCTGGCTTGCGCCGGTGCATGTCGCGGCGCTGCGCCAGTTGCGCGCGCAAGCTGGCGAGCGAGGTAACAGTGACCGCCGCGTTGTCGAGTGCGTCGATCCGACAGAGACCGATGCCGATCACAAGATGCAGCTTGCCGAAGTACGGCTGGTGACGCTTCTCGGTTATCCACAGCCCTTGCTGCTTATCCGTTCGCTTGAGTTTCAGTGGCTCGAAACGACATCTGACCTTGTCGAACAATCCTGGGGATTGACCGAAGCCGAAGGCGAGATTGCGCGCCTGTTTTATCGTCATCGTTCGTTGCAACGGATCGCAGAGCTGCGCGCGGTATCCATCCAGACGATCCAGACGCAGTTCAAGGCGGTTCTGGCGAAAACGGGATGCCGGGGGCAGGTCGAACTGATCCGGGTCCTCACGGCGTTGTGCATTCAGTCGGGTATCGATGCCGAACCCTTCGAGGGTGAGTGGGTGAACCCGTACCGGAACGAACAGCGCCTTGTTCGCTCGGGAGGATGTGCGCTTCGCTACAGCTTCGCAGGTCCCAAGGACGGTCGGCCAATGCTGTGGGTGCATGGGCCGGTTTTCAACTATTCGTTGCCCCGCGCCGTGATCGATGCCCTAGACAGGCTGCGGGTACGGTTGATTATCCCGTGCCGCCCCGGTTACGGCAGCAGCGAGATCGACAGGAGCCTGTCGGCCGAAGAAGACAATATCGATGCGTTGCTGTCGCTGGTGCGCCATCTTGGCCTTCAGGATTGCCCGGCAATCGGAACCACCAGCGCGGCGACGATGCTGATCCTCGCCCGCGATCGAGCGCCCCATCTTCTGGGGCGATTGGGTTTCGTCAGCGCTTTCGGAAAGATGGACGAAAGCGAGGTTCGACGCCTGACGCCCGTGCACCGGGCCTTCTTCCGGCTGGCGACGACGGCGCCCCAAATGCTGAACTACATGACGGCGCTGGCTCTCCGGCTGGTTCGTCGTCATGGGCCCGACTGGTATATCGAGCGGGCTCACGGATATAACCCGCGCAATGCAGAGGCGCTGCGTGCGCCGGAAACCCAGGCGTTGCTACGGACCGATACACGGGCGATGATGTTGCAGAATGGTGCGGGTTTCGCGCGCGACCGTATGCTGGTGCTGAGCGATCCGGCCCCGGCGCTGGCGCGCTCCGACCAAATCGATATTTGGCTTTACGGGAAGGAGGACAGCCACTTGCACGACCGCGATTTGACGAATCGCCGCGGTCTGTCCGAACGTGTGACGATTGACACCGTTGCCGATGCCAGCGAGCTTCTCCTCTATCAGCGGCCTGACCGCATTTGCGATCTGATCGCGGCGTTGCTGGACTGAAGCCGAATCAGGGACATCAGTCGTCTGCGATCACGATCAGGGACTGCGGAAAGACAAGGGTAAAGGCGGCTCCCCCGCCGCGATCGTTGGCCGCGTGGATCGCTACGCCAAGGGCGTCGGAGAAACCCTTGACGATCGCCAGGCCCAGGCCGCTGCCGCCGAGGCGATCGCCACCTCTGCCTTGTACGAATGTATCGAAAACGCTGCTTTCGGTGCCGGGCTCTAGCCCCTTGCCTCTGTCGCGTATCGTCAACTTGACCGCGTCCGGCGTGCGCAGCCCGATGACGCTGATCGGCCCGTCATTGCCTCCATGCTGGATCGCATTGGCAAGAAGATTGAGCAGGATGTGGTGTAGGAGGCGTTCGTCGGCGCGGATCAATGGCAGTCCGGCTGGCACCTGGAAATCAATTTCCTGGTCGTTCAACAGGTCTTTGAGGTCGTGGACAGCACCGGCCACCGCATCGGTAAGATCCACGGGTTTGATGGCCAGTTCGATGCCCCCGACGTCCAGACGTACCAACTCGACCAGATTGTCCAGAAAGCGGCGCAGACGTACCGCGCCGGCGCGTGCTGCGGGCAAGCCTTCGGCATCGGGATGCCTCGCCGCGATGGCCTCAATGGCCGTCGTCACACCGGTCAATGGGGTACGCAGATCGTGCCCGATCGACGACAGCAGGGCCGCGCGAAGCCGATCGCGTTCGTCTAGGATCGAAAGTTGGCGCATTTCGTCTTCGAGGTGCAGGCGCTCGTGCGCCAAGGCCGCCTGACCGACCAATGTTGCCAAAAGGGTCGCCTTGTCGGCGGTCACCGGATCGCGGCCATCTTCATTCGCGATACCGAGCACGGCCAGCACACCCAGTCCGGTTCTGAGGGGATGGAACTGCCAGTCCGACGCGACGAGCGTGCTAGTGCCGCGTCCAGCGGGTTCACCGCTGTTCCAGGCCCATTCGGCCGCCGCCTGATCAACCGGGGACATCGAAATCTCTCGCGGGCGTGACACCAGCGTCTGAAGCTTGTCGCCGCGATGATCGAGCAGGATCGCTCTTACGCCGATAAGGCGGGACACTTCGTCACAGGTTGCCACGGCGGTCGCTTGTCGGTCCGCGGCGCGTGCCAGATTCTGACCAAAGGCGGCAAGCGAAGCATTTTCCTCTGCGCTGCGGATGCCGATTTGGGCACGGGTCCGCAGACGTCCCGCCAGATTGCTTGTCACCAGCGCCACGCCGGTCAGGATGAGCATGGTCAACATGCTTTGCGGATCGGTGATGGTGAAGGTGTGGACCGGGTCCAGGAAAAAGAAGTTGAAAGCAAGCGCCGCCGCCAAGCTGGCGGTCAGACCGGGACGCAGGCCGAAAAATGTGGCTGAGAGAATGACTGGAACCAGATAGATCAGATCGATGGCTCCGGCGCCGATCAACGGCGCGGCCGCGACGGCGAACAGCGTTGTCAGCGTCACGAACAGAACCGAAACGGCATAGGGGCGTGGCCCTCCCCATCCCTGCGGAAATTTATGATGCCAGCTTCGCCGAACCAGGGTTTCGGCCGAGGGGATGACGTGAATGGAAACGTCATGTGCTCGAGTTAGTGCTTCCAAGACGGACCCGCGTCGTATCTTGGACCACCAGTTCCCATGCGACCGGCCCAGGATCAGTTGAGTGGCGCGTTGCGCTTCGATCTGACTGCGCAATCCAGCGACGACGGTTTCGGCTGGAATGGTTGCGATGCGCGCACCGAGCGTTGCCGCAAGCGCCAAGGTGGCGGCGATACGTCGTTGCTCCGTTTCGTCGAAACCCTCGCTGCTGGGTGTCTCGATATGGACGACTGTCCACGGCGCTCGCAACCCGTCGGCGAACCTCTTGGCCGTGCGAACGAGCACATCCGATCCGGGTTGTTCGCCGATCGCGACCAAAATGCGTTCGCCCGCAGCATAAGTGCCAGCGACGCCGCCTGCGTCGAGTTCCTCGAGCATCCTACGGTCGACGCTGAGAGCCGCGCGGCGCAGCGCCATCTCGCGGAGCGCAGATAGATTGGGGCGTGAAAAGAAGTGACCTAGCGCGCGCGAGGCTTCCTGGGGGACATAGACTTTACCGTCCTTCAGCCGCTCGATCAGTTCGTCCGGCGGGATATCGATCAGCTTGATTTCGGCCTGTTCGAAAACACTGTCGGGCACCGTTTCGCGAACCCGAACCCGCGTAAAACCGGCGACGACGTCGTTAAGGCTTTCGACATGCTGAATGTTGAGCGTCGTATAGACGTCAATTCCGGCATCGAGCAGTTCAGCGACATCCTGCCAGCGCTTCGGGTGGCGGCATCCCTCGGCATTGCTGTGTGCATATTCGTCGACCAGCGCGATGCGCGGAGCGCGGCGCAATACGGCGTCGATGTCCATTTCGGTCAGAATGTGGCCACGATAGGCAATGTCGCGGCGTGGGATCACCTCCATGCCTTCAAGCAGTGCATCGGTTTCCGCGCGGCCATGGGTCTCGATCACCGCGATGACCACATCGTCTCCGGCGCGGCGGCGGGCGGCTCCCTCGATCAGCATGGCATAGGTCTTCCCGACCCCTGGGGCTGCGCCAAGGAAGATTTTAAGCCGCCCGCGGTCTTCGCGCCGCACCTGTCGCAGGAGGGCGTCGGGAGAAGGTCTTTTGTCGGAAAGGGTCACTTTCGGCATGCCCCGACCTTAGCCGAGCACAGGATGGGCTGCCAATCCGGCCACCGGACATCTTTATGGAAACTTTATGCCCCGGGCCGAATTTGGCCGCGAAACTTTATGCGGAACCGGCGTAGCGCCGCTGGACTCAACCGATTTCCGCCACGCGATGTGGCGGGACGGTCCTGCCGGAGAACAGACTATGTCCGATATATTGTGGCTTGGCCTGCTCGGCGCGTTGCTTGCGCTGACGATTGGCTACGCCCGCTTGTGCGATGGAGCGTGATCCGTGTCGATATCGCTGATTTTGGCGGGCGCAACCGCCGCCGCTCTTCTTATCTACCTGCTCGCCGCGCTGCTGCGGCCTGAGCGGTTCTGATCGGAGCCTCTGTCATGACCGTTTCCGGTTGGGCTTTGATCCTGCTTTTCATTGCCATTCTCGCTGCACTCGCCAAGCCCATGGGGCAATGGTTGTTCGCGCTGTATGAAGGCCGCTCGACTCCACTGCACCGCCTGTTCGGGGCGACGGAGCTGGGTTTCTATCGTCTGTCCGGGATTGATCCCGATCAGGAACAGGGCTGGCTTCGCTATGCGTTGCACCTGCTGATTTTCAACTTCACGCTTTTACTCTTCACCTATGCCTTGCTGCGACTGCAGGGCTTGTTGCCGGTCAATCCACAGGGATTCGGGCCGGTCGCGGCCGATGGCGCCTTCAACACTGCGGTCAGCTTTACCACCAACACCAACTGGCAATGGTATGGTGGTGAAACGACGTTGTCATACCTCTCGCAAATGCTGGGTCTGACGATCCAGAACTTCCTGTCAGCCGCGACGGGTATAGCGGTCGCATTTGCGTTGTTCCGCGGCTTTGCACGGCGCAGTACGCGCACGCTCGGAAATTTCTGGGCCGATATGACGCGCGTTACGCTCTATCTGCTGTTGCCGATCTGCATCGTTTATGCGCTGTTCCTGATCGCCAGCGGCGTCCCGCAGACACTGGCGGCCTCGGTCGAGGCGACAACGCTCGAAGGCGTGCGCCAGACCATCGCATTGGGGCCGGTGGCGACACAGGAAGCCATCAAGATGCTGGGCACCAACGGTGGTGGCTTTTTCAACGCGAACAGCGCCCATCCGTTCGAAAATCCGACGGCTCTGACCAATCTGATCCAGATGTTGTCGATCCTGGTGATCGGCGTTGGCCTGACCTGGTGCTTTGGCCGGGCGGTCGGTGACACGCGGCAGGGTTGGGCGATCCTGTCCGCGATGGGGCTGTTGTTTCTGGGTGGTGTGACCATAGCCTATTGGCAGGAAGCAGCGGGTAACCCTCTGCTGCACCAGATAGGTGTCGGCGGCGGGAATATGGAAGGCAAGGAGGTGCGTTTCGGCATCGCCGCCTCCGCCCTGTTCGCAGTCGTTACCACCGCGGCGTCATGCGGCGCGGTCAACGCGATGCACGACAGCTTCACGGCACTAGGCGGGATGATCCCGCTGTTGAACATGCAACTTGGCGAGGTGGTCGTCGGCGGCGTGGGGGCCGGAATTTACGGCTTTCTGCTCTTTGCTCTGCTTGCCGTTTTCGTCGCGGGCCTGATGGTTGGCCGCACCCCCGAATATGTCGGCAAGAAGATCGAGGCGCGAGAAGTGAAGCTTGCGTTGATGGGGGTGGGGGTTTTGCCGCTGGTTATTCTCGTTATGTCTGCCGTGGCGAGCGTCGTCCCGGCAGGTCTGGCCGGCCCATTGAACGGCGGACCGCATGGTTTCACGGAAATATTGTATGGCTTTACGTCTGCTGCCGCGAACAATGGTTCGGCTTTTGCAGGGCTGAGCGCCAATACGCCCTTCTATAACGGCCTGCTTGGCGTCGCGATGTGGCTCGGCCGTTTCTTTGTGATCGTCCCCATATTGGCGATCGCGGGAAGCCTGGCCGCCAAGAACCACACGCCCGCCACCGCCGGTTCCTTTCCCACCACCGGGGCGCTGTGGATCGGCCTGCTGGTCGGCATCATCCTGATCATGGGCGGCCTGACCTTCCTGCCCAGCCTCGCGCTCGGTCCCATCGCCGATCATCTGGCGATGGTCGACGGCCGCCTTTTCTGACGGAAACGACATATGACTGCTTCCACGATGTTCCGCGCCGCCCTGGTGGTGCCCGCGATGCGCGATGCGGTGCGCAAACTCGACCCCCGCGCGCTGGCGCGCAACCCGGTGATGTTCGTCACCGCCTGTATCGCCGTGCTGTTGACCCTGTTGCTGCTGACGGGCGACGCGGGCCTGTCGACGGGGTTCCAGGTCCAGCTGGTGATCTGGCTGTGGCTGACCGTGCTGTTCGGCACCTTTGCCGAGGCGCTGGCCGAAGGGCGTGGACGGGCCCAGGCGGCCTCGCTGCGCGCGGCGAAGGCGGAGCTGACGGCGAAGCTGTTGTCGGGAGCGGACGATGATTATCGCATCGTCCCGGCCAGCGAACTCGCCAAGGGGGCGCTGGTGCTGGTCGAAACCGGCGACCTGATCCCCGCCGACGGCGAGGTGATCGAGGGCGTCGCGTCGGTCAACGAAGCCGCGATCACCGGCGAAAGCGCCCCGGTGATCCGCGAGGCGGGCGGCGACCGGTCGGCGGTGACAGCGGGAACGCGGGTCATATCCGATCGCATCCGGGTCCGCGTGACGGCCGGGCCGGGGCAGGGCTTCCTCGACCGCATGATCGCGCTGGTCGAAGGCGCCGAACGCCGCAAGACCCCGAATGAAATCGCGCTGACCATCCTGTTGGTCGGGCTGACGATCATCTTTCTGATCGCGGTTGCGACCATCCCGGCCTTTGCCGCCTATGCCGGCGGGAGCGTGCCGGTCGCGCTGCTGGCCGCATTGCTCGTCACGCTGATCCCGACCACCATCGCCGCGCTGCTGTCGGCGATCGGCATCGCGGGCATGGACCGGCTTGTCCGGTTCAATATCCTCGCCAAATCGGGGCGGGCGGTCGAGGCGGCGGGCGATGTCGACGTGCTGTTGCTGGACAAGACCGGCACGATCACCGTCGGCGACCGGCAGGCGAGCGAGTTCCGGCCGCTGGCGGGGATCGGTCCTGACGGGCTGGCCACGGCGGCGCTGTTGTCGAGCCTGGCCGACGAAACCCCCGAAGGCCGTTCGATCGTCGCCCTGGCGCGCGACCGCCACGCCGTCACCACCCAAGCGCTTCCGGCCGGGGCAGAGGTCATCGCCTTTACCGCGCAGACCCGTTTGTCGGGCGTGCGGATCGACGGGGTGACGATCCACAAGGGGGCGGTCGATTCGGTGCTGCGCGCGCATCCGCAGGACGAAGCGAGCGCCGCCGTGTCCGAACTGCGCCGCATCACCGACGAGATTGCGCGGCAGGGCGGAACGCCGCTGGCGGTCGTGCAGGACGGGCGCCTGCTCGGCGCCATCGCGCTGAAGGACGTGGTCAAGGCCGGGGTCCGCGAACGCTTTGGCGAACTGCGCCGGATGGGAATCCGGACCGTGATGATCACCGGCGACAATCCGCTGACCGCCGCAGCGATCGCGGCAGAGGCCGGGGTCGACGATTTTCTGGCCGAGGCGACGCCCGAAGACAAGCTGGAGCTGATCCGGCGCGAACAGGGCGAAGGGCGGCTGGTCGCGATGTGCGGTGACGGGACCAACGATGCCCCCGCGCTGGCGCAGGCCGATGTCGGGGTCGCGATGAACACCGGCACGCAGGCGGCGCGCGAAGCCGGCAATATGGTCGACCTCGACAGCGATCCGACCAAGCTGATCGAGGTGGTCGGGCTGGGCAAGCAGTTGCTGATGACGCGCGGCGCGCTGACCACCTTTTCGGTTGCCAATGACGTCGCCAAATATTTCGCGATCATCCCCGCCATTTTCGTCGTCCTTTATCCCGAACTGGGCCTGCTGAACGTCATGGGACTCGCGACGCCCGAAAGCGCGGTGCTGTCGGCGATCATCTTTAACGCGCTGATCATTCCATGCCTTGTCCCGCTTGCCCTGAAGGGCGTGCGATACCGGGCAATGGATGCGGGATCACTGCTCGCGCGCAACCTGTCGATTTTCGGCCTTGGCGGGCTGATCGCTCCCTTCGTGGGGATCAAGCTGATCGACCTCGCCCTCACCAGCCTTCATCTCGCCTAAGGATCCAGCCATGTTGTCCGACCTCAAATCCGCCATCCGTCCCGCGCTGGTCATGACCTTGTTGTTCGCCGCGCTGCTCGGCGTCGCCTATCCGCTTGCGCTGACCGGCATCGGTCAGGCGCTGTTCCCCGCCCAGGCGAACGGAAGCCTGATCCGCGAACAGGGACGGATCGTCGGGTCCGAACTGATCGGCCAGAAATTCGCCGGTGCGACCTATTTTCATGGGCGCCCATCGGCGGCCGGCGCCGATGGTTATGACGCCGCGGCGTCGGGCGGATCGAATCTGGGCCCGGCGAGCGAGGCGCTGATCGAGCGTGTGCGCGCCGATGTTTCCACCCTGTCCGATACGGCACCGGGCCGCCAAGTCCCGCCCGACCTGGTGACGACCTCCGCCTCGGGGCTTGACCCCCATATCAGCCCCGAGGCGGCCTTTTTCCAGGTCGAAAGGGTGGCCGACGCGCGCGGCGTGCCGACCGCCAGGGTCCGCGCGCTGGTCGAGGCGGCGATCGAGCGACCGGCGCTGGGCATTCTGGGCGACCCGCATGTCAATGTGCTTCAGCTCAATCGGGCGCTCGACCGGGCATTCGGGCGCGGCTAGGAACGGTCCATGCCCTTGCCAGCCAAGATATTGATCGTGGAGGATGACGCCCATATCCGCCGCCTGCTTCATGCGACCATGGCGCGGGCGGGGCATGTGGCGGTCGATGCCGCCGATGCGCGGCAGGCGCTGGCGCTGTTGGATATCGAGAAGCCCGACGTCGTGCTGCTCGATCTGGGTTTGCCCGACCGCGACGGGCTGGAGCTGATCCAGCATTTCCGCAAGCGGTCGGCCGCAACGCTGATCGTGGTGTCGGCGCGCGACGAAAGTGCCGAAAAGGTGGCGGCGCTCGACCTTGGCGCCGATGACTATGTGACCAAGCCCTTCGACACCGAGGAGTTGCTGGCGCGTATTCGCACCGCGCTTCGTCACCAGCGCCATGTCGAGGCGGGCGATGTTCCCGACGTGATCGAGGCAGGCGGCGTGCGCATCGACCTCGACCGCCGCCGGGTGGCGCGCGGCGACGCGGACGTCCATCTGACGCCCAAGGAATATGGGGTGCTGGCCGAACTCGCCCGGCGCCCCGACCGCGTGTTGAGCCATGCCCATTTGCTGAAGGCCGTGTGGGGGAATGCCCATGTCGAACGGGTCGAATATCTGCGCATCGCGGTTCGCGGCCTGCGCCAGAAGCTGGAGGACGATCCGTCCCGGCCGCAGCTGATCGTCAACGAACTGGCGGTCGGTTATCGCCTGTCGCTGCGCGCTTCGTCCGAGCGGCGATGATCGTGCGGACGCGATCGGCCGCCCGCCGCGGCAAGGCCGACGGGAAAGGGCGAACCGGCCCCTGATCGCGCCACGGCGCGGCGCGGACGTGTCGAGGGAACCCTTGGGCCGCCGCTGCTTTATACTGTCGCCATGGAACTCAACGCGCCCATCCTGATCCACTGGATCGACCTCGATCTTTTGTCCCGGCTCGGCGCGGCCGCGGTGCTGGGGCTGTTGCTTGGCCTCGACCGCGAGTTGCGGGGGCATGAAGCGGGGCTGCGAACCCATGGCCTGATATGCTTTTCCGCCGCCGCGATGACGGTGTCGATGATCGCCCTCTATTCGCAGATCGGCGGCGAGCGTGCCGATGTGTTGCGCATTTTCGAGGCGACCGGCGCCTTCATCGGTATCATCGGCGCCGGGTTGATCGTGTTCAGCAAGGGCGAGGTCAAGAATCTGACCACCGCGGCGCATCTGTGGCTTGCCGCGGTCATCGGCATCGCCTGCGGCGCGGCGCAATGGCCGCTGGTGCTGATCGGCGGGTTCGTCAGCGTCGTGATGCTGACCCTGCTGGGGATCGTCGAAGCGCGGTGGAAACGCCCCGCCGACAAGCCGCGCCGATAAGCGAGGCTTGCAACCGACCAAATAATCCTCACTGGCCTGTTCGGCGGCAACATTGCATTCGGCCGCATCGCAACAGGGAAAGAGTCGGAATTGGCGCGGGTTAAAGTGATTTTCTTGCCCTTGTTGGCGGGGGCCAGCTTTCGCGACCGCCTGCTCGCCTGCCTGGGGGCGTTGATCGGCGTCGGACTGGTCGGCCTGACTTGTGCCGCGGTCTTTCCCGCATCGATGCCGTGGATCGTCGCCCCGATCGGTGCGTCGACGGTGTTGCTGTTCGCGGTTCCCGCGAGCCCGCTGGCCCAGCCCTGGTCGATCGTCGGGGGCAACAGCCTGTCGGCGCTGGTCGGCGTATGCGTGGTGTTGTCGATTGCCGATCCCGTCGTCGCCGCAGCGGTTGCGGTATCCGCCGCGATCCTGTTGATGTCGCTGTTGCGCTGTCTTCACCCGCCCGGCGGCGCCGCGGCGCTTAGTGCCGTCCTGGCGGCGCCGCTGGTGATGTCCGACGGCGGTGCGCGTTTTCTTCTTCTTGTCGCGGTCAATTCGATCCTGCTGACGGCGGCGGGCTGGATTTTCCATCGCTATTCGGGACACAGCTATCCCCATCGCCCCGAACCGGTCGAGGGGCGGGCGCTGCCCCCCGCACCCGCAACCGGCCTGTTGATGGAGGATATTGACGCGGCGCTGGGCGATCTGGGGGAAACCTTTGATATCGGCCGCGAGGATCTGGCGTTGCTGCTGGGCCGTGCCGAGCTTCACGCGGAACGCCGCCGCGATCCGGGCCGCGATCCGGGCTTCGAACTGGACGCGCGCGCCAAAGCCTGACTATGGCGATGGGCGCAGGACGGCGCGAACAGCAATAGCGGGGCGGAATATGGCGAACGGTGCGGCGATAGGGGAGCTTGATCGGGATGCCGGGGCGGCGGTGATCGAACGATGCCGCGCGGCGCTGAATGCGGTCGATGCCTTTGTCGCGCGGGCGCGCGCCGCAACCGACGATATCGTGGCGCGGGACGGCGCCGTCGATGCCGCGCTGATCAACCGGCACCAGCATGTCGCGCATGGATTTGCATGGATGACGACCTATGCCGCCGCGCTGCGCGCGTTGCTAAGCTGGGCGGAAGCGATCGCCGCTGAGCGCGCGCTTGCGGAAATCGAACAGTTGATGCTGGAGGCCGCGTTCGCCGAATATGTCGCGCAGCTTGCCGGCGGCTTGCCCATGAGCCAGGCCGAAATCGTCCGTCCCGCCGATATGGGGCTGGACGAGGAGGCGGCGACCTTGCGCGGCGCGGCGCGGGGGCTGCGCGCCGATCCCGCGCGGATTGCCGCGCTGTTGGCAGGCGGGGTGCAGGCCGACCGCGCACTGGGCGACGAAATGCTGGACATGATGGCGGACCAGTTTCGCCGGTTCGTCGACGACCGCGTCGCGCCGCACGCCCACGGCTGGCACCTGGCCAATGCCTATATCCCGATCGCGGTGGTCGAGGAGATGGCGGCGCTGGGCGTCTTTGGGCTGACCATTCCCGAGGAATTCGGCGGCGCGGGGCTGGGCAAGCTGGCCATGTGCCTGGTTTCCGAAGAATTGTCGCGCGGCTATATCGGCGTCGGTTCGCTCGGCACACGATCGGAAATCGCGGCCGAGCTCATCCGGCTGGGCGGTACCGACGATCAGCGGGCGCATTATCTGCCGCGCATAGCCAGCGGAGAGATTTTGCCGACGGCGGTGTTCACCGAACCCGGCCATGGCTCCGACCTTGCCGCGCTGCGCACCCGCGCGGAACGCCGCGACGGGCGCTGGATCGTCAACGGCAACAAGACGTGGATCACCCATGCGGCGCGCAGCGACCTGATGACCCTGCTGGTTCGCACCAACGATGCGCCGGGCTATCGCGGGCTGTCGATGCTCCTTGCCGACAAGCCGCGCGGCGACGATGCTGCGCCCTTTCCCGCGCCCGGCCTGTCGGGCAGCGAGATCGCGGTGCTCGGCTATCGCGGGATGAAGGAATATGAGATCGCCTTTGACGGTTTCGCGCTGCCCGAAGCCGCGTTGCTGGGCGGGGTCGAGGGGCAGGGTTTCAAGCAGCTGATGGAAACCTTTGAAAGCGCGCGCATCCAGACCGCGGCGCGCGCGGTGGGGGTTGCGCAAAATGCGCTCGAGCTCGCGCTGTCCTATGCGCAGCAGCGCGTCCAGTTCGCCGAACCGTTGATCCGCTTTCCCCGCGTTGCGAACAAGATCGGCTGGATGGCGGTCGAAACCATGGTGGCGCGGCAGCTCAGCTATGCGGCGGCGCGCGCCAAGGACGAGGGGCGCCGCTGTGACATAGAGGCGGGCATGGCAAAGCTGCTGGCGGCGCGGGTCGCGTGGAGCAACGCCGACAATGCGGTGCAGGTCCACGGCGGCAACGGCTTTGCGCTCGAGTTTCCGGTCAGCCGCCTGCTGTGCGACGCGCGCATATTGTCGATCTTTGAAGGCGCCGCCGAAATCCAGGCGCAGGTGATCGCGCGCGGGATGCTCGGCCGCGGGAACTGACGGCCCGGCGCGGGCGCGGTCAGTTCGACGCGCGCCGGTCGGGTGCGGTCAGTTCGACCTCGGACGGCCAATGGCCCTGCGCATTTTCGGTGACGATTTCGGTCAGCAGCGCGCGGGCGCCGGTTTCGTCTCCGGCAAAGCGGCGTTCCATCGCGATGGCGAATTTGATCGTGCTGTCCCTGGTCGGTCCCACGTCGGCGGGCTTCAGTCGCCCCTGCATGATCTGCACCGCCTGGTAATAGGTGAAATTCTCGATCAGCTTGAGCTCGGGTTCGATGGCGTCGATGACGGCGCGCGCCTTGTCATGTTCGCCCAGCTTGCGATGGGCGAGATAGGTCCAATAGGCGGTCGGGACGCGCATGTCGTCATGGGCAAAGCCCGGCGCGAGCGCGAGCGCCCGTGCCATGCCGTCGATCATCGTGCGATAGTCGCCCGTCGCGAAACTGGTCTGGGCGTGGTAATAGATGATGTTGCTGCGATAGGTGCCGATGGTCAGCGCCTGGCCGTTGGGCAGACCGTCGGGTTCGAAACTGTCGGGTTTGCCCTCCATCAGCGCCAGCGCGTCGCGATAGTCGGCCAGCGCGGCGTCGAACGCGCGGGCGCGGGCGAGGTGGCGGGCGCGGTATCGGCGCAGCTTGTAGCTGTCGGGAAACGCCTTCAGCCCTTCGGTGAACACCGCGACCGCCTCGCAGACGCGCCCGGCATAGCCGAGCCGCCGGCCGAGCCAGAAATGCGATTCTTCGCGGTCGGGCGCGATTTCCAGCGCGGCCCGCGCGATCGCGATATCCTGGTCGAGGCGTTTCTGGGTCGCGGGCGAAAAGGCCGGAAGCGACAGCTTGGTACCGATCAGGCTGGTCTGGCAATCCGGCGCGGTATCGCCGCCGGGCGATGCCGACGCGGGGGTGGCGGCGAGCAGCAGGAAGGCCGACAGGGCGGCGGTGGCCAGAGCGGCGGGGCGGCGGATCATCCCACCACCTGCTGATAGATGCGGCGCAGGTTCGTCCCCATGATCTTTTCGACGACGCTTTCGGGATAGCCGAGCTTGCGCACGCCGTCCCACACCACTTCCATGCGATGCGGCCCGTTGAGTTCGTCGATGAACAGCGGCCAGTCGGCGTCGTTGAAATTGGCGCCCTCTTCACGCTTCAGTTCGGCGATATAGGCGTCGGTCATTTCGACGACGCGATGGTCGCGGTCGCTGCCGATCGCGACATGGTCGGCCCCCATCACCTTGACCGCATGGTCGATGTGGCGGAAATATTCGGGCAGCGCATCCTTGCGTTTCGTCGTCAGGAAGGGGCGCATCTGGCAGATGCCCGCGACGCCGCCGCGGTCGGCCAGCGCGCGCAGATTGGCGTCGGTCGTGTTGCGGACATTCTGGTGAACCGCCATGCAGGCGGTGTGCGACACGATGACGGGCACGGTCGATGCGGCAATCACATCCGCCATGGTCTGCATATTGGCGTGCGACATGTCGATCAGCATCCGCCGGTCGTTCATGCGCGCGACGAGATCGCGGCCAAAGTGGGTAAGGCCGTTGGTGCCCAGTTCCTTGCACCCCGCACCGGCCCAGTTCTGGTCGTTATAGGTGATCTGCGCCGACCGCACGCCCAGCTTGTAGAACAGGTCGACATTGTCGAGGTCGCGGCCGAACTGCGTGCTGTTCTGAAACAGGTAGAATATTGCGATCTGGCCGTTTTTCCGGGCGACATCGATGTCGCTGGTGCGCGTCGCCTTCAGGAACAATTCGGGGTGGGCCGCGATATGGGCGTCGTGGTCCAGGACCGCCTGAACCGCCTCTTCATAGGCCTGCGCCTCATAGACCTTGGGATCGCAAAGGGTGACGGTGATCGCGTCGAGGCCGCTGGCGTGCATCCGGCGAACCAGCGCCGCATCATATTCGAAGCGCACTTCGCCCATCGCGTCGAAGGTCAACGGCCGCGCCGCCGCCTGCCGCGCCGCCGCCGTCGGGGCGACCGCCATCGCGGCGGTCAGCGCCGACCCGGTCAGAATGAATTGCCGCCTGTCCATTGCACCCGCTCCTCTCCAATATTCTCTATTGGAAAATATTAGCGGATAGGAAAATTTTTGCAAGCCTTCTTCCGGGCCGCGATTTCGCCAGCATGGGTTGCGGCGCCGGCGAAGCGGTGGGGACGGCGTGACGCCTCAGCCGGTATTGACCCACAGCACGACGGCATCCTCTTCGCTGGTCGAATAGCAGGCATGTTGCATGCCGCTGTCGATATAGATGCTGTCGCCGACCCCCAGGATCGCAGGTTCATAATGTTCGGTCTGGAAACAGATTTCGCCCGAAAGGACGTACAGAAACTCCTCGCCGCTGTGCAGCGACCAGGCCTTGAAATCGTCGAGGCTGCGGGCCTTGATCGTCGTGACGAAGGGCAGGATCTTCTTGTGCTTGAGCTCGGCGGCGATCAGCCGGTGATTATAGACCGGCGTTTCCATCGGCCGTCCGCCGCCAGCGGGCGTTACGCTGCGCCGTCCGGCGCTGTCCTGTCCGGAATTGCTGGCGAAAAGTTCGGTGATGTCGATGTCGAAGCCCGCCGCGAGCTTTTGCACGACGTCGAAGGTCGGCGACATCTGGTCATTTTCGATCTTCGACAAGGTGGAGGCGGCCAGCGAGGTCAGTCGCCCCGCGTCTTCGAGCGTCATGCCGCGTTCGCGCCGCAACTGGCGCAGTCTTTCGCCCAGATGGAAGGATTCGGAACGAGGCCGCTTTCTGTTGCGCACAGCACCCAGTACTTCCGGCTCGTCTCCTTTTCTGGGCGGCATAAATCTCCAATCTTCAACTTGCTCGAGATCGCTATGTGTCGGCGATTGAGCCGCTTGCGGATCAAGTCCGCTCAATCATCCGACACAATCTATAAAGCACAAATTTCCGATAGGCTATGGGATTGGCATATCCGCTACACCATCACCCCATGCCTATCGGAAATATTGGCTGATCCCGGGTCGTTCAGATCAGAATTTGAACTTGGCGTTCAAATAATAGAAGCCACCGGCGACGCCGAATACGCTGTGGTTGTCATAGATCAGACCGGCGCGGGCACGGGCGGCACCGCGATCGGGCGGAAAGATGTTGAACAGGTTGCGTGCCCCGATGCTGAGATCGACATTCTCGATCCCCGAATAGGTCACTTCGGCATCGAACAGCGTCACGGCCTTGCGCGGCAAGAAGCTTGCGCCGTTCAGGCGGCGCCAGGCGCCATAGTGAATCGCGCGGGCCATGAAACCGAAATCGCCAACCTTGGTGGTCGCGGAGAAATTTCCGCGCCAGCGCGGCGTGCCGCGTTCGAATTCGGTCACGATCGCCGGGCTGAAGCCCAGCGGCGGCGCGCCGCGAAGATGCTGTTCATTATAGTTGAGCGCCAGGCTGAAATCGGTCGATGCGTTGTCCGACCAGCTGTGGCGATAGGTGCTGACGAAGTCGAACCCGCGTACCCGCGTATCCATCTCGTTCTGGAAGTAGCGCACCTGTTCGATATCGGCCCCATTGGGGAAGCCGATGGCGGCAAGGGCGGCCCGTTCCGCAGCGGTCGTGTCCCGCGACGGGGTCAGCAGCAGGCGGTCGTCGACGTCGATCTGATAGAAATCGAGCGTGGCGAGGAAGCCGTCGAGGCCGGTGAAGACCACGCCCGCCGACATGTTGAACGAGGTTTCGGGCTTCAGCGACTGCGAACCGAACACCTGCGCCGCCGGCGATCCCGGAACGAGAACGGCGTCGAGGATGAAGCCGCCAAGGCCGTCGAGCTGTGACGTCAGGCTGGTTCCGAACACCTGTCCGGCCGCCGGGGCGCGGAAGCCGGTGCTGACCGAACCGCGCAGCGCAAAGGCATCGCTGAGCTCTACGCGGGTGGCGAACTTGTAGCTGAAGTTGTCGCCGAACTGGTCATAATCTTCGAACCGGCCCGCCGCCGACAGGTTCCACCAGGAGGTGATGTCGGCGTCGACTTCGGCGAAGACGGCAAAGCTGTTCGAGTCAAAGCTGCCCGCAAATTCGGGCGAGAAGCCCTGGAAGCCGTTCGATCCGGCCGGCAGATCTTGAAGCGGGCCGGTGGTATAGCTCGCGAGGTCGCCCTGGCCGATGACATAGGTTTCCTTGCGATAGCTGGCGCCGGCAAAGGCCAGAATGTCGTCGGTGAGCTGATAGGAGGTTTCCGCGTCGAACTGGATTTCGCGCTGGGTCAGCGAACCCGGCTTGAACGAGGTCGGCGAATTGACGCCCATCGAGGCATTGATCGTGCCGGTGATCGTATAATCGACCGTGTTGGTGCCATAGCGTGCCGACAGATCCCAGTTCCAGGGGCCGACATCGTCGCGCAGGCCGATGAGGGCGCTGAAATCTTCGAGATTGCCCGAAAATTCGGGGGTGAAGCCACCCGGATAAATGGCGGTCAGGTCAAAGGCCTGCGGATGCGCGGGGCTGAGATCGAATGCCGAGTTCGCATAGGTGCTGTGGCCGTTCAACCCGCCTGCGGCGAAAGGCTGGCGCAGGCCGAACGTGACCGAGCTTTTGCCGGTCATATAATTGCCGAACGTATAGGCTTCCAGCTCGTCGCCAAGCTCGATGCCCGCGTTCCAGACCGACTTGAACGCCATGTAGCGCGGGTCGAGATTGCCTTCGGGATGGTCCGGAACGCCCGGAACCCCGGCGGCGCGCAGCGCTTCGGCACCGGCGTGGCGCGCCTTGCGGGCGAATGCCTTGGCCTGATCGGTATACTGGGCGGCGAGGTTGAAATAGGCATTGTCGCCGACGGGCACCGCAATGTGGCCCTGGATGTCATAGGTGCGGCCGCCGGTTGCATAATATTCGCCGACCTGCCCGGTGATCGAGCCGCCGCTTTTCGCCTTTTTCAACTCCATGTTGATCACGCCCGCGATGGCGTCCGATCCATATTGGGCCGAGGCACCGTCGCGCAGCACTTCCACGCTCGACAGGGCGATGGGCGGAATAACGTTGAAATCCTGGCCCTGCGAGCCCGAGGTGGAGGCGTGACCGGTCCCGATCTGGACGATCGAGGCGCGATGGCGGCGCTTGCCGTTCATCAGCAGCAGGACATGGTCGGCCGGCGAACCGCGCAGCGTGATCGGGCGGACGAAGGACGACCCGTCATTGCCCTGAAGGCGCTGGGCGTTAAAGGCCGGCACCAGCGTGCGCAGCGCGTCGTTTACGTCCGAATAGCCCGTCGAATCGATCTGCTCGGGCGAAATGACGTCGATCGCCACCGCGCTGTCGGTGATCGAACGGTCTTTCCGGCGCGTGCCGACGACGACGATATCGCTGCCGCCTTCATCGGCGGTGGCGCCGTCGGCTTGCGGCGGCGCGGTCTGTGCCTGCGCGACGGGCGCGATCGCGAATGCGAGAGCGGACGACAGCAACAGGCGTGAAACGAACTTCGACATTTATCCCTCCTTGGTGACCCATTTCCCCACCCGGAATTCTTTGAATTTCCGGAGACCATCTCATCTTTCATAATTTTCCTATCATAAAAATTCTTGCTCAACCAGCAAAATATTCCTATGTAATGAAGGGCGGGGCGAAGGCGATCTTCGACGCCCGGTGACGACGGGAGTTTTGATACGTGATGGATATCGCCAAACCGTCGGCGCCCGGGTGGTCGCCCCGTCGCAAGGCGATGCTGTCGGTGGCGCTGGCAGGGGGCATGGCGGCGGCGATGCTGCCCGTCGCGACGGCCGCGGCAGATGCGCCATCGGCAAATCCGTCCGCTGCACCCTCTTACGGCGCGCTTGTCGTTCATGCCGGCGCGGTAATCGCGGTCCCCGGCGAACGCGCGCTTGGTCCGACCACCATCGTCATTCGCGACGGGCGGGTCGCCGAAATCCGGTCCGGGCATATTCGCTATGCCGACGCGCTGGTGATCGATCTTCGCGACAGGACGGTGTTGCCCGGGCTGATCGACATGCACGTCCACTTCAGCTTTTCGTCCGAAACGCAGCTTTGGTCGGCGGCGGTCGATACGCCCGAGGATGTGGCGCTCTTTTCCTTTTCCAATGCGAAAAAAACCCTGGAGGCCGGATTCACGACGGTCCGCGATGTCGGGTCCGACGGATATCCCATCCACGCGCTGCGCGACGCGATCGCAAAGGGGCGGGTTCACGGGCCGCGCATCTTCCTGTCCGGAACCTCGCTGTCGATCGTCGGCGGGCATGGCGACATGTCGGGTCTCAACCGCAAGGCGACCGAGGCGCTTTACCCCTATGACTATACGGGGGCCTGCACCGGCGCCGTCGAATGCGCGCTGCGCGTGCGCGAGGCGGCGAAATATGGCGCCGACCTGATCAAGATAACCTCGACCGGCGGCATCATGTCGCAACAGGCGCGCGGCCTGGGACAGCATCTGACCAACGCCGAACTCGAATCGATCGTGGCCACCGCGCATGATCTGGGGCTGAAGGTCGCGGCGCATGCGCATGGCGGGCAGGGCGTCACGGCATCGGTCCGCGCGGGCGTCGATTCGATCGAGCATGGCACTTATCTGGACGCCGACACCGCGAAGCTGATGGCGGCGCGGGGCACCTGGCTGGTGCCGACGCTGGGGCTGGTCGATGGCGCGGGCCATGCCGACGATGCGCGCCTGACCCCGGCCGTGCGGGCCAAGATGGCGGAGGCGCGCCGGGTGTCGGGTCAGAATATACGGCTGGCGGTGCAATATGGGGTCAAGGTCGCCTTCGGGACCGATGCGGGCGTGTCGCCGCATGGCCAGAATGCCCGCCAGTTCCGCCTGATGGTCGAGCAGGGGCCGATGACCCCGATGGCCGCGCTGCGCTCGGCGACGGTCGATGCCGCCGAACTGCTCGGGCAGTCGCAGCATGTCGGATCGATCGCGGTCGGAAAATTCGCCGATCTGATCGCGGTGTCGGGCGACCCTTATCGCGACATCACCGTGCTCGAACATGTTTCGGCCGTCATCAAGGACGGCCAGGTGATTCGGAACCAGCCGCCGGCGACGCGTTGAGCGCCCTTTCCCATTTCTTTCAGACGATATGGACAGCAGTTATATGAATGCACTCGACAAGATTTCCGTTTCGGCCGCGTCCCCTTCGCCGGACGTGCCGCTGAGCCGGACGGTATCGGATATTTTCGCTCGGCTCGGCCTCTCGCTGGGCGATCGCGAAGGCGGCGACCTTGCCGTCCACTCGCCCGTCGACGGCAGCGCGCTGGCGAAGCTGCGCACCGACAAGCCCGCCGACATGGATGCGGTCGTCGCGCGTGCGCGCGCGGCCTTCACGGCCTGGCGGACGGTTCCGGCACCGCATCGCGGCGAGCTGGTGCGGCGCTATGGGCTGGCGGTGCGCGAGCATAAGGAAGAATTGTCGCTGTTGCTGGCGATCGAGAATGGCAAGATCCTGACCGAGGCGCGCGGCGAGGTGCAGGAGGTCATCGACATCTGCGAATATGCCGTCGGACTGTCGCGCCAGCTGTTCGGCCTGACCATCGCCTCCGAACGCGCCGAGCACCGCCTGACCGAATATTGGCACCCGATGGGCGTTCTGGGCCTGATTTCGGCCTTCAACTTTCCGGCGGCCGTGTGGGCGTGGGGCACCACCGTCGCCCTGGTGTGCGGCGACAGCGCGATCTGGAAGCCGTCGGAAAAGACGCCGCTCACCGCGCTTGCCTTTGCAAATCTGCTGTCCAAGGTTGCCGCCGATTATGAACCGGCGCCCGCCGATCTGGTCCAGGTGGTGGTCGGCCGCGCCGAATGCGGAGGCTTCATCGCCGATCATCCGGAGATTGCGGTGGTCAGCGCGACCGGCAGCGTGCGCATGGGGCAGGATGTCGGGATGCGCATCGCGCGCCGTTTCGGACGGGCCATCCTGGAACTCGGCGGCAACAATGCCGCGATCGTGGCGCCCAGCGCGGACCTCGATCTTGCGCTGCGCGCGGCGGTCTTTGCCGCGGCGGGAACCTGCGGCCAGCGCTGCACCACCCTGCGCCGCCTGATCGTCCACGACAGCATTCGCGAAGATTTCGTCCAGCGCATGATTGCGGCGATGAAGGGGCTGCGGATCGGCAGTCCGCTGTCCGAAGACAGCCACGTCGGGCCGTTGATCGACAAGCAGGCCTATGACGCGATGCAGCGCGCGCTGGAACAGGCGAAGCGCGAAGGCGGCATCGTTCACGGCGGCGAGCGGATCGACGTCGCCGGGGCGCCCGACGCTTATTATGTGCGGCCTGCCATCGTCGAAATGCCGGCACAGACCGCCATCGTGCGCGAGGAAACCTTTGCGCCGATCCTTTATGTCCTGTCCTATCGCGATCTGGGCGGTGCGATCGCGTTGCAGAACGGCGTGCTCCAGGGCCTGTCGTCGAGCATCTTTACGCGCGACATGCGCGAGGCCGAATTGTTCCAGTCGGCGACGGGCAGCGACTGCGGCATCGTCAACGTCAACATCGGCACCAGCGGAGCGGAGATCGGCGGTGCCTTTGGCGGCGAAAAGGTCACGGGTGGCGGCCGCGTGTCCGGATCGGACAGCTGGAAAAACTATATGCGGCGCGCCACCGCGACGGTCAACTACTCGACCGAATTGCCGCTGGCGCAGGGCGTCAAATTCGATCTCGACATTGGCTGACGCCCCGCGTCAGTTTTGCATGACACCCAAAAAGGAGAGAGGCATGGTCCCCCGGAAACTGAAATTGCTGATGACCGCCGGCCTGTTGCTGGCCGCCGTACCGGCGTCGGCGCAGGAAAGCCTGCAGGGCACGTCGCTGCTCGGCAAGCCGATGATCACGACCGTCGATCGCAATGCGAATATCGCCGCGACGGAAACGCTGCAGCGCGCCGCCCGCGACGCCAAGGCCGCCTTCGATGCGAACATGACGGCCGATAACGCGACCTGGTATGGCCGCATCCTTTTCTATCAGGGCTATTCGAAGGAATCGGCGGCGGTTTACGACCAGGCGCTGAAACGCTTTCCCAATTCGGCCAAATTGCTGCGGCACCGGGCGCACCGCCATTTTTCGCTGCGCGAATTCGACAAGTCGATCGAACTGGGGCTGAAGGCGGCAAAACTCTACGAAGGCCAGCCGCTCGAACGCGAAAAACCAGGCCCCGACTATTTCCCCGGCGACCCCGACGTCGTTCAATATTATCTATATTATCACCTGGGCCAGGCCTATTTCGCCAAGCATGATTTCGACAATGCGGCGAAATGGTTCGGCAAGTCGGCCGATGCCGCCGCCTTTACGCATGACAAGGATTCGCGGACGGCCAACGGATATTGGGAATATCTGTCGCTGGCGCGCGGCGGCCGTCTTCGCGAGGCCCAGAAAATCCTCGACGATTATGATCTGACCCTTTTCGACCTTCACCCGGAAGGCGGATCGGACACCTATTTCGACGGGTTGCAGCTGTTCAAGGGCAACCGCGCCGCCGACAGCTTTTTCAGCGACAAGGACAGCGGCCGCGCCTTTGCCACCGCCGACGGGGTGGCGGCTTCGACGGCCTATAGCCTTGCCAACTATTATATTCTGCGCGGCGACGCCGAAAAGGCCCGCCCGTGGCTGAAGCGTTCGATCAGCGTCGATAGCTGGGGTTTCTTCGCCCGTATCCAGGCAGAAGCGGACTGGCTGCTCCTTTTCCCTGGTGAGCAGCCCTGACAACCGTTTCCGCTTTGGGGAGAGGGGGAGTGCGGCGCCGCGATTTGCGGCGCCGCACTTTTGTCATGCGGCCGGCGCGGCCGCTGCCGTCCTAGAAGGAGCGGGCGACGCGGACGATCGCGGCGCGGCCCGGATTGACGTTGAAGCCGAACGCAAAGCCGTTGTGCGACAGCGCGTGATAGCGCGTGTTGAACAGGTTGGTGACCGATACCGACATGTTCCAGTCGCCCGCGGCATAGAAGGCGCGCAGGTCGACTTCGGTATTGGCGGGCATGCGATAGGGCAGTGGGCGCCCGGCCGCGTCGGTTTCGGAAAAGAAGGTGCGATACGCACTTTTGTGCACGACCCCGGCCCCGAAGCCAAAACCCTTTAACGGTCCGTCGCGGAACTCGTAACTGGTAAAGGCCGACACGCCGAGTTTCGGAGCGCCTTCGGGGCGAAGGCCCTTGAAGGTGCCGTCGATGAATGCGGCGTCGAGCGCCGATACCGAAACATAGGCTTCCCAGCCGTCGATCACCGTGCCCTGGAGCGAGAATTCGACGCCCTGGCTGCGCTGGGTGCCGATGGGGTCGAAAAAGTCGGTGTCGAAGCGCGACTGCGCGATGTTCGAACGGGTCATGTAATAGAGCGCGATGGAATAGGACAGCTTGCGCGCCAGATTGCCCTTTAGCCCCAGTTCGTAAGCGCGGCCTTCCTCTGGATCGATATATTTGTCGATGCTCTGCCGTTCGGTCTTGGGTTCGTAGGTCTGACCATAGCTGGCGTAGAGGTTGGTGCCGGGTGTCAGCGCATAGGTCGCGCCGGCCTGGAAGGTCATCTTGCCCGTGGTGAGCGAGGATTTCCGGAAGGGCGCGGCGACATGATCGTCGATCAGGTCGATGGTATCGGTGCGCACCGAATCGCTGATCCGATCGCGCGAATAGCGCGCGCCAAGCGTCAGTGTCAGCCCCTTCAGCGGCCGCAGCATCGCCTGCGCGGTCAGGCCGAAATCTTCCTGAAAAAGCAGCCTTTGATAGAAGGTGTCGAAATCCTTCATGTCCGGTCGCCGGGGCACTCCGGTGACATAGTTGGGGTCGCGCATGCTGAGCCGCTCGATCTCGGCGTGGGCGGCAAGGATCGGAAAGCGGATCCGTGAATAGTCGGCGCCGAAGAAGAGCGTGTGCTTGCCGCCCAGAAAATGGACGTCGCCAAAAATATTGACCTCGCCGCCGTACAGCTTGTTGCTCGTGCGGTTCTTGGACTGGCGATTGTAGATGGGCACATAGTCGGCACCCGCGAAGCCGCTGAAAATGCTTTCCCACCGTGCGCTTCCCGCGACATATTGCGCATTGGCGCGCAATTGCCAGTCGTTGGCGAAACGATGTTCAAAGGTGGTCTGCCAGGTGAAATTCTTCATCAGCGACTTGTCGGCGTCGGTGCCGTTGAAGAAGTTTCGGGGCAGGTCGGGGCGTTTCAGCTTGTCGGGATCGAAGCCGTTGATCAGCCCGTCGAGCGCGTCGCCGTCATAGATCAGGCCGGGCCCGAAAAAGGGCACCGTGTCATAATGCTGGTAGTTGATCCGGGTCGTGACCGACGTGTCGGGCGTGAATTCGAAGCGCAGCATCGGTGCGATCACGCCGATCCGCTGATGAACGTAGCGCAGGTGAGAGCCTTCGTCGGTATAGGCCCCGACCAGGCGGAAGGTCAGCCGTCCGTCGCTGGTCAGCGGGCCATAAAGATCGACCTCGCCGCGATAGTGGCGGAAGGACCCGGCCTCGAACATCAACTCGCCGCCGAAATCGGCGCGCGGCGCCTTGGAGATGACGTTCATCGTCCCGGCGATCGAATTCTGGCCGTAGAGCGTCGATGTCGCGCCCTTTACCAGTTCGATGCGCTCGAAGGGGGCAAAGTCGAGCGGCGTGTCGATGTTCAGGCGGAACCCGTCGATCCGGACGCCGTTGCTGCTCTGTTGGCGAAAGCCGCGATAATAGTTGACGGTGGTATCGGCGGTGGCGTGGGTCGCGCTGGCCGATGCATCGAGCTTGTAAATGTCCTGCAGCGCGGAAACATTCGCAAATTCGAGCATGTCCTCGGTGATCGCGACGACCGTTTGCGGCGTGTCCTTGATCGACAGCGGAATTTTCAGCGCGGATCCGGCCTCTTCATAATAGAATCGCTGACCCTGCACGATGATGGCGCTGCCGGGCTGGTCGTTCGTTGCGTCCGCTTCGGCCGCAGCGGGTTCGGCCGCAGCGCGCTGTTCCTGCTCTGCGGCGAAGGCCGCGGTTCCCGGCAACAGGCTGGCTGTCGCCAGCAGGGCGGCGGCCGCTCGTCGGATAGGCTGGCCCGATTTCATCATGTCTCTCCCCATTTTGTCCATTTGTGCCCCGCGCCACCGGGAGCAGCGCGGGGCGCCCGGTCGTCGGTCCCGGGCTGGCGGCAGTTTTAGGGAAGGGGGACAGAGGAAATGGGCGTTTCGGGGGCGGGTCATGGAAAGACCGACTGAAATGACGCGGATTGCAGGAGGAATCCGGCGCGCATGTTGCGGCCTGTCCGGCGCGCGACAGAGAATCCCTCGGTGGCGGCGCCGAAATTCAGTCCTTTTGTCTGACCGAAATCCCCTAGGCGGCAAGGTTATGAAATTGTGGGAGAAGATCCAATGAAGCCGCTATTGCTCCTTGCCGCCGGTTGCAGCGCCCTTGCGGCCGCCAGCACCGTCGCCGCCCAGCCCGCTCCGGCGGTGCCCGCCGAAACCGCCGCGCGTTTCGACGCGATTTTCGCGGATATCGGTGCCGATGGTCCGGGATGTGCCGCGGGCGTCTTTCGCGACGGCAAGCTGCTTATCGCGCGCGGTTACGGGCTGGCGAATGTCGAACTGGGCGTGCCGATCAGCGAGGCGACGGTTTTCGACATCGGGTCGGTGTCCAAGCAGTTCACGGTGATGGCCGTGGTCCTGGCGGCCCAGGACGGCAAATTGTCGCTCGACGACGATATTCGCCGCTTCCTTCCCGAATTGCGCGACTATGGCAGCAAGATCACGGTCCGCCACCTGATCCATCACAGCAGCGGAATTCCTGATTTTCTGAACCTGATGTTCCTGCGCGGGCAGGATGAACGGGACGGCGTGACGATGCCGGAAATTCTGGACCTGATGGCGCGGCAGGATGCGCTGATGTTCGCGCCGGGCACCGCCTTTAGTTACAGCAACACCGGTTATGTCCTGCTCGCCGAAATTGTCGCGCGGGCGTCGGGGCAGAGCTTCTCCGCCTTTTCCGACGAACGGATCTTCAAGCCGCTCGGCATGGACAATACCCATGTGCATGACGATGCCGGACGGATCGTGCCCCGGCGCGCCTATGCCTATCATGCCGATGCCGAAAAGGGGTTGACGGTCGGCGGCAGCAACTTTGCCGTTCCCGGCGACGGTGCCGTCTATACGACCCTTGGCGACCTTCAGAAATGGGATGCCGATTTCGACCGCGGGCGGGTGTGGACCCCGGCGGTAAAGGCCGAAATGCTGCGCGTCGCGCATCTGCCCGACGGCCAGCCGGTCGCGACGGCGTCGGGGGCGGTCTATGCCGGTGGGCTTGGCCTTGCCCGTTACCGCGGGCTTGATGTCGTGCGCCATGGTGGGGCCTGGGCGGGCTATGTCGCCGACCTCGTGCATTTCCCCAAACAGCGTCTGGGCGTGGCGGTGCTGTGCAACGTCGATGCGGTCGATCCGGCGTCGCTTGCCAACAGCGTCGCCGACCTGTTCCTTGCCAAGGCGTTCACCGAAGCGCCGCGCGCGCCGGCCGACGAGGAAGAGATGCGCCTGCCCGACGGCGCATCGCCGCCGGCCGGCGCGCTGCTCGACGCCTTTGCCGGCCGTTATCGCAGCGAACAGATCGATGCGGATTATGTGATCCGCCGCAAGGGCGATTCGCTGGTTTTCGAGGCGGGACCGCGCCGAACGCCGTTCGATTTCGGGGCGATGGGATTGCCGTTGTTCCAGCTCGGCGAAGACCGGCTGGGTTCGCCGCTGTTCCAGCTGCGCTTCGACAAGCCGGGCCAGCGTGTCGACGCCTTTGTAATGGAAATGGACCGCGTTGGCCCCGTGCGTTTCGTGCGGGTCGCCGACTGATCGGGACGGGCAGGGCGGCGGCGGTGGCGCCGCCCGTGCTTGTTCAGATATCCATGGTCTCGATCAGTTCGATCACCGAACTGTCGCTGAAGCTTTTCACCGGCTTGGTGATGGGAAAGGTGCGAAAGTCGAAATCCATCCCTTCCTCGTCCAGCAGATTCTCCATGATCTCGCGATAGCTTTCGGTGCTGGTCGCCGCGATCTTGAGAACATAGTCGAGCCCGCCGAGCACCGCCTCGCATTCGATGACTTCGGGCATGGCCTTCACCGTCTTTTCAAAGCGGTTGGCGGCCGCCATCGAATAGCTGTTCAGCGTGATTTCCACGCGAAAATAGGATATGTTGACCAGCCGCGACAGGTCGATGTCGGCGTGATAGCCGCGGATAATGCCGCTCTTTTCCAGCTTCTTGATCCGCTCCCAGCAGGGGGTCGCCGACAGGCCGACCTGTTCGGACAACTGGACTTTGCTGATCCGGCCCTCGCGCAGCAGGGCCGTGATGATCTTGAGGTCGAGCCGGTCGAGCTGGGCCAGCTTCTGATGTTGTCTGCGCACCCTTTTATCCTTTCGTTCCAGGCATCTGAGGCCGGGCCGCGGACCTACACAGGCGGCGCCTATCCGGTCAACGCATCAACGATCGGGGCCACGCCGGTCCGCACCGGATCGCAGCAGGGCAGGCCGGTTTCCTGCGCCGCCCGGGCAAGCGCGGCGCGGGCGGCATCCTCGTCCGCGATCGACGATGTGTTGAAACAGGCCCCGACGAAGCGCGCGCCGCCGTTGGTAAGGCGTGCCGCGGCAAGATAGGTTTCGATGGCGTCGGTCAGCGGCCGGATCGGATAATCGGGATAGCCGTCGATCGTCGTGCGCCCCAGATCGTGGCAAAGCACCATCGCGTCGGGCTGGCTGCCGTGGACGAGGCCCAGCGTGACCCCGGCATAGGCGGGGTGGAACAGCGACCCCTGGCCCTCGACAATGTCCCAATGGTCGGGCGCGGCGTCGGGCGACAATTGTTCGGTGGCGCCCGATATGAAATCGGATACGACGGCATCGACGCAGATACCCGACCCCGCGATGAAAATGCCGGTCTGGCCGGTGGCGCGGAAATCGGCATCGATGCCGCGCGCCTGCATCTCGCGCGTGATGGCGAGCGAGGCGTACATTTTTCCGACCGCGCAATCGGTGCCCACGGTCAGCAACCGCCGGCCGCTGCGTTTGCGGCCCGACCCGACCGGAAAAGGCGTGGTGGGCTGGCGGATATCGTGAAGGGTCCGCCCGTGGGCCCTGGCGGCGCGCGACAGGCGATCATTGTCGTTCAGCCTGACATGAAGGCCCGCGGCAATATCGAGCCCGGCGACAAGGGCGCGCTCCAGCGGCTCTTCCCACCGGGGGTCGATCACACCCCCGAAATTGACGACGCCGATCACCAGCGTACGCACGCCCTGCCGCACCGCCTCTTCGGGCGTCAGGTCGGGCAGGCCAAGGTCGAGCGTGCATCCGTCCATCCGCAATTGCCCGACGCAATCCTGCGGGCGCCAGCGGGCGACACCCGATGCCGTCTTGATATTGTGGCGGTCATCCTCGGCGCCGAGGAAGAGGAGATAGGGGGCTGCGATCATCGATATTGTCCTGCTCTGCGTCGGAAAAAGGGAGGGGGGAGGTGAATCAACCCCACAAGGCGGGGGTGGGGGCCGAAACCAGGCTGGTTTCGTCATCATAGGCCAGCGCCGTCGGGCGATCGTGGCCGAGCATCAGCGGACCGTCGAGATCGGCATAGCGCGCCAGTCCGGCGACCAGCGTGGCGGGGGCCATGGCAAGCGAGGTGCCGACCATGCATCCGACCATGATATCCAGCCCCAGTTCGCGGGCTTCACGGGCGAGAGCGAGCGATTCGGTCAGGCCGCCGGCCTTGTCGAGCTTGATATTGATGAAGCGATAGCGTCCCGCGATCCGGGGCAGGTCGCGCCGGTCGTGACAGCTTTCGTCGGCGCACAGCGGCACCGGCGAGCGAAAATCCGCGAGCACGGCATCGCGGCCTGCGGGCAGCGGCTGTTCGATGAGCTGGACGCCCAGTTCCGCAAGCGGCATCGCATAGGCGGCGAGCTGGTCGAAGGACCAGCCCTCGTTGGCGTCGACAATCAGCGTCGCATCGGGGGCGGCGGCGCGCACGGCGCGCATCCGTTCGACGTCGCCATCGGGACTGCCGAGCTTGATCTTCAGCAATTTGCGATGACGGACCTGCCGCGCGTGGTCGGCCATCGCGTCGATGTCGTCGAGGCAGATCGTATAGGCGGTGACGACAGGCGTGGGCGGCGCGAGGCCCGCCGCTCTCCACGCCGGAATGCCGCTGCGCTTGGCATTGAGATCCCACCAGGCACAGTCGAGCGCATTGCGCGCGCGCGGATGGCTGACCGACGCCAGCGCGGTCGCCCAGTCCGCGCCCGCCGCGATCGCATCGCGGTGCCCCTCGATCGCGGCGACCACGGATTCGAGTTCGGCAAGATCGCTTTCGTGCGCCTCGGCCTCGCCCTGGCCCTCGACCCCTCCATCGCGCAGCGTCACGCGAACGATATAGCTTTCGGTGATTACGCAGCGCGCGATGCGAAAGGGTTTGTGAAGCCGCCACGTTTCGCGGGCGATGTCGATCTGCATGTCCAAAATGTCCTGCTTTTTCGGGTGCGGGAAAACTGATGCCAATCGGCTGGATTGTATCTCGCATTTTTCGGCACGCGGCAGTCATTTCGTCCAATCGAAACGGCTGCGACGGCATTTTCCTCGGCATCGAAGGGAAAAAGGCACGGCTCCGCTCTGGCGGGGCAGAGGCTTCGCCGGAAAGTGGCGCGTAATTTGGAGAAATGTTCTGCGGCGCCCGCCTATTTTGAATCGCGTGGGGGGCGGCCGCTCGCCGCGTCCGGATGAGCGGCGAGCGGCCGCCCCGGAGGGGAGAGGAAAGATGCTGTTCTTCACGCTGGCACTGTCGTTGGGCGGCGTCGCCATTTTCTGGGTCCGCAGTCGGCGGGTGCGCTTCTGGTTCGCGGTGGCCCTGTTGCTTCTGCTGTTGACCGCGGTCCTGTCGCAGGGGCTGCGCGGCGCGTTGTGGCCGGTGGGTCTGTGGGCGCTGCTTGCCGTCGCCGCGGGATATCTTGCCCCGGTGCCGCAGCGACGGAGCGTGCGGCTGGCACTGGCCGCCGCCGCGCTGGGCGTCGGCGGACTGGCCGGGGCGGCCAGCGCGCTGATGAGCTTTGCGCCGCCGCCACCGACCACCGGACCCTATGCGGTCGGGTCGTTCATATGGCCGATGCGCGATACCGCGCGCGCCGAATATCAGACGCAGGATCCCGACGACCGCCGCGAGTTGATGGTCGAAGTCTGGTATCCGGCAGAGGCACCGCCGCGCGCGCCCGGCGAGCGCGCCGAATGGCAGACAGGACTGGCTGCGAACAAGGCGCCTTATAGTCATCCGGAGGTCGCAGGGGCGATCGCTGGCGCCTATTGGTTCCCGCCGCTCGCCCCCTTGTTCGTCGACGAGATCGGGCGGATCGAAAAGCCCGGCGCGCGGGGCGTCCCGATGGCGCCAGGCGGCAAAGCCTTTCCCTTGCTGCTCTTCACGCCGGGCTATGGCGTCAATATCGACTATTTCTCCGGACTCCTCGCGGATATCGCCAGCCATGGCTATGTCGTGGTCGCGGTGAATCCCAGCCATGAAGTCGACCTGACCCTGCTGCCCGACGGGCGGCGGCTCGCGTCGAACGACCAGACGCGCCAGAATGAGGCGGGAACGACAAGGGCAGAGGCCCGCCGGATCGAAACCGCGACGATCGAAGGCCATGGGGCGATGGCCGGGCTGGCGGAGATGAAGGAACCCGCGCGGCGGCAGCGCTATTTCGACCTGCGCCGCCAGCGTGCCGCCGGCGAAGCCTTTCTCGAGCGTTCGATCGACGACCGGGTCGCCGATATCGGCTTCGTGCTCGACACGCTGGAACGCCATCAGGCGGAAGGACCGTCCAACCTGCTGTCCGGTCGCATCGACTTGTCGCGGGTCGGCGTGTTCGGCATGTCGCTTGGCGGCCCGACCGCCGGGCAGTTCTGCCTTGTCGATGCGCGCTGCAAGGCGGGGCTGAACTTCGACGGCGAAATCTGGGGCGGTCAGTTGGCCGCGATGGATACGCGCATTCCCTTCATGTGGGTCGCGGGGTGGCGCGAAGGCGATGACCGAAGCAGCTTGCTGGGCGCCGAATATGTGTTCGGGGCGGCGACGCAGCCGGTCCATTTCGTCGAGATCGACCATATGGGGCACATGGATTTCAGCGACATGTCGTTCATGGCGCCGATGCTTGGCTATGCCGCGCAGCCGTTGGCGCTGACGCTGCGCGGCCGGTCGGCCACCCTGGAAGGGCGCCGCGTCTCGATCGATTATGCCGTGGCCTTTTTCGACCGCTGGCTGAAGGGGCGCACGGCGCCGTTGCTCGATGCGCCGGCGCGCGAGGGTGTCCGCCATCGCCGCCGCAACCCCGTAACCATTCCCGCCGCCAATCCGGGGGATGCCCCCGCGCGGGCGGCAGCAACACAAAAGGAGAAATGATGCAGATCCTGCGAAAATGGGCGCTCGCGGCGGGAAGCGCGGCCACGGCCATGCTGTTCGCCGCGCCGTCTCATGCCGAAAGCTGGCTGATCCGCGATGCGCTGATCATCGATGGGACGGGCGCGGCGGGTCAAACCGGATCGGTGCGGGTCGAGGACGACCGGATCGTCGCCGTCGGCGCGCTTCAGGCGCGGCCGGGAGAAAAGGTGATCGAGGCCGCAGGGCTGGTCCTTGCCCCCGGCTTCATCGACACCCATGCCCATTACGACTTTGATTTCGACAATCATCCCCATGTGCTGGGCGCCACAAGCCAGGGGATCACGACGATCATCGTCGGGCAGGACGGCTTTTCCAACTATCCGCTCGCAACCTTTCATGCCGGGCTTCGTGCGCGCCCCGTCGCGGTGAACATCGCATCCTATGCCGGGCACAACAGCATCCGTGCCGCCGTGATGGGGGAGGATTATCGCCGTACGGCGAATGCGGACGAAAAGGCGAAGATGGAGCGCGCGCTGCGCGACGAGATGGCAAATGGCGCCCTCGGCCTTTCGACCGGGCTGGAATATGATCCCGGCATCCATTCCGACTATGCCGAGGTTCGCGACCTTGCCGCCACGGCGGCTTCGCTCGGTGGCCGCTATATCAGTCATATCCGCAGCGAGGACCGGCACCTTGAACCGGCGATCGACGAGATTATTCGTATCGGACGCGATACCGGGATGCCGGTTCAGATTTCGCATTTCAAGATCGCGATGAAGAGCAAGTGGGGCAGTGCCCCCGCCCTGCTGGCAAAACTCGATCGGGCGCGGGCGGAAGGGGTGCGGATCACGGCCGACGTCTATCCGTATCAATATTGGGCCTCGGTCATGGAGGTATTGCTTCCCGACCGGAATTTCGAAGACGTGAAGGCGGTCGAATTTCTTTTGGCCGAACTGGCACCCGCCGACGGGCTGACGCTCGCGCTGTTTCCCGCCGACCGCACGGTCGAGGGCAAGACCATCGCCGAAATCGCGGAGGCGCGCGGGCAGTCCCCCGCCGCCACCTATCTCGCGCTGCTCAAACAATCCAAGGACTGGCAGGTGCAGCATCCCGGCGATCTGGAACTGATCATCGGCCGGTCGATGGACGAAAACGACCTGCGCACGCTGATGCAATGGCCGCACAGCAATTTCAGCACCGACGGCGCGCCGGAAGGCCATCCCCGCGGTTATGGCAGCTACCCCCGCATCCTGGGGCATTATGTCCGCGACCAGAAGCTGATGTCGCTGGAGCAGGCGGTCCAGAAAATGACCTCGCTCGCCGCCGATCATATGGGATTGGCGGGCCGCGGGCGTATCGCGGCGGGGCTGGCCGCCGACCTGGTGCTGTTCGACCGCCAGGCGATCATCGACCGGGCCACGGTTCGCGACCGTTCGCGCCTGTCCGAAGGCGTGCGCAAGGTGTGGGTCAATGGCGTGCTTGTCTTTGACGATGGCCGACCGACCGAAGCGCGTCCCGGTGCGATCCTGCGGCGCGCCGAGGGTGTGAAATAGCGCCGGGCAGGATTGTCAGGAGAATTCCCGGTCGCATTCGCGGTCGGGATGTTCCTGCGGGCCGGACCGGACCGCCGGGCGGCGGCAGTCGCCCAGGGGGGTGAATTGTTCAAGGGAGCCCGGCGCGGAGGGTTCCAGCACGAAGGGCTGATATCGAGCGGTACGGCGGGTGCGACGGATACGGGCGATGATGACCAGCAGGATCGTCGTCGCCATCGCGGCGGCGGAGGGCAGCGTCCATGCCGGGGCGCTGTCGTCGATCCAGCGCAGAACACGGATTGCGGCCAGCAGCAACAGGGTAAGGATCAGCAGGAAGGCGGCGATCAGCGTCAAGGCGGCGAGGGTGATGCAACAGAGATAATGGTTGGCCATCAGGGCTTGAATGCGGGCGATCATCGGTTTCTCTGTGCTGTGGACGCACGGGATCGTGCACGTGACCACGCGATGCCCACCTTGCGTGGAGAAGCTGTGCAGCCTGTCGGCGAATTGGGTGGACGAAAAAAGGAAAATGCAATCGGAACAGTGGGTTCCGGTTATCGCTCTCGCTCGACCCAGTGTCGGCAATCCATCCACCAAAGCTCCACGCTTCGCCGCCAGATGGCCTCTTGTCGATCCGATCTGGGTCGAAAGTCCTGTGGAGTTATACCATGAAAACCAGAATCCTGCTTTGCGGGCTCGCGCTCTTCGCCGCTCAGGCCGCGCACGCCCAATCCAATGACGAAAAGGCCTTCGACGGCTTCAAGATCGGCGCTTCGCTCGGTCGCACGAGCAACGACATCGATCGCCCGGTCGCTGGCGAAACCGCCAAGCTCGACCTCGCCAAGAAGTCCTTCGACTGGCGCGGCTACGTCGGTTACGACGTCCAGACCGACAGCAACATCGTGATCGGTGCCGAACTCGGCCTCGGCGGCGGCGGCAAGACCTTCACGCAGAAGGTCGGCGCCACCAACGTCAAGGTGAATCCGGGCCGTACCATCGACGCCACCGGTCGCCTCGGCTACGCCGTCGGCAACTCGGTGCTGATCTTCGGCAAGGCCGGTTGGGCCTGGCAGCGTTTCGACCTGACCGCCACGCCGACCGCGGCCGGCGCGAAGGCCGTCGACACGAAGATCAAGGAAAGCGGTTTCCTTTACGGTGCAGGCGTCGAATTCGCGCTCAGCCCGTCGATCTCGATCCGTGGCGAATATGAATCGTGACCGGCCCCCACCGAGTGGTCCGCTGGGATTGTTAGTGCATTGACGCGTCCATCGCCAGTGTTGGCCGCAGGTGGAGCGAAGCGGAACCGGCGGGCGACACTGGCGATGGAACGGCCTCCGGCG
>NZ_JAXMPB010000004.1:0-462377 GCF_034380315.1 Sphingopyxis sp. | reverse complement strand
CCGCGTTCGCGGACCATCCTCACCGCCTCAAGCTTGAACTCGCGGCTGAACTTCCTTCTTTGCATTGTGGACCTCCGATAGGTGGAAACACCCTATCTCGGTGTCCACCAAACCGGCAGCAGGCCAGACCAAGTCAGGTCGCCGATCAGCTTAGAGCTTGCACCCCTCGCCTGTATCACTCTTTCCGCCACTGAGAATAGGCATCTCAAATTACTACCTAATCTAATCCAATTATTTGAGGTAGCCATCCGCGTGTCTCGCGCTTTTGGAATTTGACGGGTACCTCAGAGGCTGGCGAGTTTGCATGGAGAAACTATCTTCAGGTTGCAACGATCGCGGGCTCGCCTCGAGCGGCCAAGGCCCCATAGGCTGTAACGATATGACCCCGAGGGACGCATCCGAAATCCGGTGGGGATGGAGCGCAATCTCGAGGCTCATAGCTACGGGACGAAGTTTCGTGTCATTATCGCTTCCAAGAGCTGACAAGGGAGCAAGCGGCTCCGATTTCAAAGACAACCAGTTCTCTTCGCAGGCACAAGCTCGTCACCACAATGGCCTCAAAACTCAAATTATCCGGTGGCATTTCTGATGGTACAACCATATTGAATTTCAAAATATTGCTTTATTATCAGTTTCATGGAGTTAGATGGGGTGCCCGTAGGGGTCACCAGTCAAGCGGTTTATCGCGTTGATTTTTAACGATAAATCACTTTTCCGACCAAATCAGGACCACAATCGTTCCCACATTTTTCGTGGGGCCTGATGGTATCTTTCGGAACATAACGGGACGGAATCGCCCCCGCCAATCAGCTTTACGCAAATGGCTGTGCGGCGCATGATGTATTAAGATCATTTGATTGTCGGGCGTTGGCCGCGAATAGCGAATATGGTGGAAAGCAGGCATTGGAGGTGTCATTACCGACCGATGGTTTTCCTACGCAAGCTGATCCACCCCCGTTCATCAACTATGCTACTTGAGGCGGAAGGGCAGCCCTTGGTCCAGAACCCGTCAGAAGAACAGGTGCGAACGGTAGTTCTCAAATTGCAACGGGGAGGCACGTCTTTTGCTTCACTCACTGACGAGGCAGGAGATTACATACAGGTAGCAGGCAGTCGCCCATGGTGCGTCCTAGAGCGTCGCCGCGTTCAGCCTCCGCAGCATGAGAGAGCTTTTCAGGAGACACGCACACCCAAGTATAAGGATGGTGCGAAAATTCTGACGGGCGCAGGGGAAATCGTTGTGAAGCACGATGAATGGTTCTTGTTAAAGGACGCTGCCGAGGTTTTCGTCGCCTTTCTTCATAAAAATCCGATGCCAGCGCGCGTGAAGTGGCGATCAATGAACGAAACGTTCGGACTGAGGTAAAGAACCGCTTTCAGTGAGGTGACACGGCGAAAGTGGTCCAGACGTAATGTTAGTATTTCCGGCGGATTTTCCTTGAGGAGGAGGTACGTCGATGAAGAAGCAGCGATTTTCCACGGAGCAGATCGTGTCTGTTTTGAAGCAGGCGGAGATGGGGCTGCCGGTGAAGGATTTGATCCGCCAGGTCGGGATCACCGAACAGACCTTTTACCGTTGGAAGCGGCAATATGGCGGGCTGGAATCGGATCAGGTGCGCGAACTCAAGCAGGTGGTTGAAGAAAACGCGCGGTTGAAGCGGCTGGTCGCCGAGCTGAGCCTCGACAAGGCGGTGCTGCAGGACGTGCTGTCAAAAAAGTTCCCCGGCCAGCGCTCATGAAGGATGTTGTAGCCTATGTCGTGTCGTCGCACGGCTACAGCGAGCGCCGGGCCTGCCGGGTGACGCGGCAGCATCGATCGACGCAGCGCAAGCCGAGCACGCGGGATCCACGGACCGAGGTTCGGCAACGGATGCACGAGATCATCGCGACGCGGATCCGATACGGCTATCGCCGTGTCCATGTGATGCTGAAGCGCGAAGGCTGGGGCGTCGGTCGCAACGTCGTTTACCGGCTGTATCGCGAGGAAGGTCTGGCGTTGCGGACGAAACAACCGCGTCGGCGCAAGATGCTTGTGCATCGTCAGGCACGGTGCCAGCCGCAGCGCTCGAACGAGGCATGGAGTCTGGACTTTGTCCATGACCAGCTCAGCAACGGGCAGAAGTTCCGGATGCTGACGGTGGTGGATGTGTTCAGCCGCGAAGCGCTGGCGATCGAGGTTGGGCAGCGCCTGCGTGGTGAACATGTCGTCGACGTCCTCAACCGCCTGGTGCGACATCGCGGGGCTCCGCGATATCTTTTTGCTGACAATGGCGCGGAATTTACCGGTCGGCTGGTCGACTTGTGGGCTTATCACCACCGCGTCAGGATCGACTTCAGCCGTCCCGGAAAGCCCACGGATAATGCCCATATCGAGAGCTTCAACGGCTCGTTCCGGGATGAATGCCTTAACCTGCACTGGTTCGCGTCGATCCCCGAGGCGAGACGCCTGATCGAGGCCTGGAGGACCGACTACAACGTTAGCCGTCCTCACTCGGCTCTTGGCAATCGAACCCCGGCGGAATATCTTGCCGGACCAGAAACTTGGCCTGCCCCGATCGGGGCAGGCCAAGCCGGAAACTAACCCCAGGTCCGGACCACTTTCGCCGTGTCACCTCAACGCAATCGGCTACACGCGAAAGAAAGCCCTAGACGTTGATGACGAGAGACCCGCGCTTGCGCCCACTATCAGCACGGGCATGGGCGGCCGGCAAATCCCCAAAGTCGTAGCGGCTGTCGATTACCGCCCGCACCGCGCCATGCTCGGCGAGGTGGAGCAGTTCGCGCAGGTCGTCGATCCGCTCCGTCGCAGGACCGGCAAGTGAGCGCTTCGTTCCGCGCCGCCGCGCAAAAAGGTCGAGAAGCCCGCCCGCGATGGCCAAATAACGCCCCCCCTCGTTGAGCCTCGGCCGCGCATCGGCAAAGCTGCTCGCCGCGACGGTGTCCACAATGATGTCCCAGCATTGCTGTTCGTCCGTATAGGGTTGTCGCCGATAATCGATGACCGCATCCGCACCAAGTCCCAGCAGCAGAGCGATATTGCCCTCGCTGGTCGATGCGGTGACATGGGCACCCCAATATTTGGCAAGCTGCACAAAGGCCGTGCCGACCGACCCCGATGCGCCCAAAACAAGCATGCGTTCGCCCGACTTGACCCGCGCCCGACGCAGATAGTCCAAGGCGACAAGCCCCCCGAACGGAAGGCTGACCGCGTCGGCAAAGGACAATCCTGCCGGCTTCTCGACCATCAGCGCATCATCGTCGATCAACAGATATTCGGCGTGACAGCCCATTTTGATGCCTCGGACCACAAGAACTTCGTCCCCAACCCGCCAGCGCGTGACACCAACCCCGACAGCGATGATCACGCCGGCCGCCTGTCCGCCCAGCACGGGCTGCCGCGGCCGTCGGAAACCGAACATCGCTCGCCCCATCAGCCGAAATCCGCTCGGCATCCGCTGTGCCCGAATACGGGCATCGGCGGACTCGACGGTGGTTACGCACAGCCCGATCAACACTTCGCCGGGACCAGGCGAGCACAGCGGCGCCTCCTCAAAGCGTAGCACGTCGGGTCCGCCATATGCGCGGCACGCCCAGCGCATCGCCGTTGCTGGATATGTCATCTTGGGTTCCCAGGTCAGACCCCGCAATGGGCGAGGCAACGTCCGGCAGCTATCTTCCGCCCCCCCCTCGGGACAACAAGCGGCAATGTAGCGCTACATGCAAAGGATGGCACCAGCGCGCGGCGGGAAAAGCGTATCGCTACATGTCGATCGTGGACGATGCGGCCTTCGCCACCATAAACTGCCGGGCAATCGAAAACGACCATTATGCCCGAGACTGTCATGACCCAACCCCGTCCTGTCCTCTTCGCTGCCCTGTTGCTGGGGTGCGGGACCGCCGCCTTCGCCCAGCCGCCGCCCGAGGCCGATCGCCCGACAAGCGAGGTCGCCGAAGCCTGGATCGGACATGATGCTGCGGAACTGCTGCGGCAATGGCCCGTCGATCGCGGCTTTTACCAGTCCGAGGACGATAATACGGGCGAGACGATCTATACCTATAATTTCGGCCAGGAGGCCTACTCCTACGACAATCCGGTGACGCAAAACCAGATGGTCGGCACCCACACATCGGGTGGTGTGACCGTCCCCATCTACCAGAACAGCGTTGTCGGATATGACCGAATCGACGTCCCCGCACAGCACCACTGCACGATCGTCTTCGCCGCGAACGAAGACGGGGTCATCCATCGCTACGCCTACACCGGGGTCTATTGCCGCAAATATGCAAAGGGCTGGGGCCGCCCAAAGAAAAGAAAGTAACCGCGTGCCCGCTGCTGCCCATGACAGGAGAAAAAGAGTGACCAGAATTCGCGCCATCCTATCCGCAACCGCCTTTGCCGCGGTTTTGTCGGTCGCCGCGCCTGCGGCCGCAAAGGAGCGATCCGGAACGGTGATTGCGATGGACCCGATCGAGAATCGCGGCGACGACGAGGCTCAATCGACCAAGAAGAAGCGCAGCATCGGGACCGCCATGGGCGGACTGCTCGGGACGGTCGCGGGCGTAAAGGTCGGCGGATCGGTCGGCATGGCAGCGATGACCGCAGGGCCCCAACTCGGCGGAAAGGCGGCACTGGTCGGGGACAAGCCGCTGCCGACCCAATATATGGTCAAGGTGAAGCTGGACAGCGGGAAAACGCTGACATTATCGCAGTACCGCGTGAACCTGCAGGGCGTCGATGTCGGATCCCGGGTCATGGTCGAAGGGAAGGGCGGATCGGCGCGGCTGCGTCCCGTGGCGGACGGAACCACAGAAACGGCGCCGCTCGCGAAATAATGCCGGACAGGAAACGCAATACGCACCGCTACATCGAAAAACAGGTCCGACACGCCCGTTCCGATTAGTAATGCGCGTGCGGACGTAAAGAATCTGCATTCCCCGAAGAGGTCGGCGATCCGGTTCACAAGACCCGGATCGCCGCCTTTTAGACGGCAGTCACCAGTTCAAGCCTAACGCGCATTTCATCTTGCAGGGCCGGGCCGCAGCGGGCAAGCACTGGTCCGGGGGACTTTGACGAGCAGGAACGGGTCGCCGGAGAAAGAGGCGCATGCGCTGGTCCCACTATCTTAATCCGGTCGAATGGTTTCGCCTGCAACCCTCGTCCGCGCCCGACGACATCGCCGCCGAGTTCGGCCAATATCGGGTGCGTTTTGCGATGTGGATCATCGTCACCGGCTATATCATGACATATGCGCTGGTGTTCCAGGACGGCTTTTCCGCCACGCCCTGGGCGGTGCCGCTGCTGCTGGTCTATGTCGTTTTCGGGGCGCTTGCGACACTGATCTGGCTGTTCGCCAAGGCGCGGCCCGGCCATTATCCGATCCGGCGCTTGCTCGCGATCCTGCTCGACACCACGACGCTTGCCTATTCGATCATTTCTTATCCATGGGTCATGATGCCGGTTTATGCTGTGCTGGTGTGGAGCGTGGTCGGCAACGGCCTGCGCTATGGCCGCGCATATCTGGTAATCGCAACAATATTCACCCAGATCGCTCTCGTCTGCGTGTATGTGCTGTCGCCCTTTACCATCGTCGAGCCCTATATGGTGGTCACGCTGTCGCTGACCGCACTCGCTGTCCCGGTCTATGCGTCGCTCCTGCTGTCGCGGGTTGATCGCGCACGGCAGGCGGCCGAGTTGGCCAGCCTTTCCAAATCGCGCTTTTTGGCGCAGGCAAGCCACGATCTGCGCCAACCGCTCCACGCGACCAGCCTGTTCATCGGCAGCCTGCGGGAAAAGGGCCTGAATGGCGAACAAGCCGTCATTGTCGATCGTATCGAGCGGTCGTTGACAAGCGTCACCGACCTGTTCCGCTCTCTGCTCGACGTGTCGATGCTCGACAGCGGCAGATTGACGCCAAAGCGGGAAGTCATCGCGCTCGGGCCGATGCTGACCGACATGGCAGTGCAAAATGGCGCGGCGGTCGAGTGGACCGGCGCCGACCTGCGCGTCGCCCCGACACAGCGCCATATCGTCGCCGACCGCGCGCTGCTGACCTCGATGGTCCAGAATTTACTGTCCAACGCGATAAAATATTCGGGCGGACGATCGGTATTGCTGGGTACCCGAATGCACGGCGGCAAGGTCGCCATAGAGGTTTGGGATCAGGGACCTGGCATTTCCGCTGATCATTTGCCGCGCGTTTTCGATGAATTTTATCAGGTCCGTGAAACTGGCGACCCCGACCGCCAGGGCGTTGGGCTTGGCCTGTCGATCGTCGAACGACTGTCGGGATTGATGGCACTGACCACGCGGATCGACTCGCGCCCGGGCAAGGGAACACGCGTCGCAATCCGCGGGCTGCCACCGGTTGTTGTGAACCCGCCGCCCAGGGCACCCAGTTTCCCGGCCGCACAATTGCCGCTGAACGGATATCGCATCCTGCTTGTCGAGGATGATCGCGACATGTTGGCGGTGGCGGGCGACCTGCTGGCGGGATGGGGGTGCACGGTCGAAGCCCATCTGACCATTCCCGACCGGCTGGCGGAACCGTGCGATATGCTCATCACCGATTTCGATCTCGGCGGCGGCGTCACGGGCACCGACTGCATCGCCTTCTTCCGGTCGCAGGCTGGCAATGCGCCCGTCATCGTCCTGACCGGCCATGACGCCGCACCGATACGCGACAGCATCGGCGACCCCGATGCGATCATCGTCAAGAAGCCGGTTCGCCCGGCAGAGCTTCGATCGCTGGTAGCCGCCGCGCTGATCGGGCGAACACCATTTTCAAGTCGCGTCGAGCAGGCCGAGCGCTAACGCCTTTTCCTTCAACTCGCCCCGTCGGGTCACGCCCAGAAGCCGCATCAGTGCCGACACGTGCGATCGGACGGTAAAGGGGGAGATGTCCAGTTCCCGTGCGATCTCCTTGTTCGACAAATGGCGCGACAGGGCAGATACAATCTCCTGTTGACGCGGCGTCAGTTCGATTCCCGCGCCATGGGTCATGATCGCCCTTTGCCCGGCAGCTTCGTCGGCGCGCTCGACGACATATTCGCCGGCGAGTACCCGCATGATCGCGGCGGCGCAGCGCTGACTGGGCACGGCCTTATTGATAAAACCGTCGGCCCCCGACCGCATCACTTGGGCGATCCGCTCCTCATCATCGATCATCGACACGATGATGATCGATGATCGCGGGCATTTCCGACGAAGCCGGGGCAAGGATACCGAAAGGTCCATCGACGGAAACAGCAGGTCGAGCAGGAACAGCGACGGCGGCTCGTCCACGTCGGCGATCGCGAACACCTCTTCCATGCAGGTGGCTTCGCCAATATCCGCTTCGGGGAAGATGTCGGTCGCCAACTTCGCCAACGCCTCGCGAAACAGCGGGTGGTCATCGGCAACCAGAATCGTCGGCAGCGCATCGGCCGATTGGGGCTGAACCGGTTCAGAAGCCGTGATTTTCGGTGTACTAGTCATGTCCAGATACTTGTCATGGAGGGCACCCGTGCCGATAGTCAAGGGCGTGAAGCCGTTCGGTACGATTGTACCTGCGCCGCGACACAAGGGCACTCCGGGTCGCACCATGGAGGGTCGGCAGCCCGGTCGCAGACCTCCGTCCGGGCTGCCGTACGCCGACAGCGCCAATTGATACTTCGCCTGCTTCGGGGCTTTCACATTCCGCATCGTTCGACCTTTTCGCTGGTGCCGATATATTAGCCGCCCCACGGCAAGGGTTAGCGCGTCCGAACGACATCCCCTGTGAGTTGGATCACTTTCCACCTGCCGTGGACTAGTACGCCCCGCCAGTTGCGCACCCCCTTCCCGCAGGGCACCAAATAGCTCGCAGAAAGGGGGAGAGGATCATGTCTATGCTGACAGGAAGCGCCGCGCCGCCACAACGGGCAGCCCAATCGCTCGACGCCCTGCGGATAGTCGTCGCACTGCTGATCCTGATCCACGGTGTCTATCGCCTGCTCGCGGGCGGCGTCGCGCCATTCGGGATGTGGCTCGAATCGCAAGGCTTTCCTGCGGGCTATATTCTGGCGATGGCGGTGACTTTGGTCGAATGGGTCGGCCCCATTTTGATCCTGCTACGTCACTACGTCGCCATCGCCGCGCTCGTCCATATCGTCATCCTGTCGCTCGGCCTGGTGCTGGTGCATCTTCCGTCAGGCTGGTTCGTCGTCGGCGCCGGACGCAATGGCGTGGAATATAGCGTGCTGCTGATTGCCGGCCTCGCCGGGCTTGCCTGGGCTTACTGGCCGACTGGCGCTGCCGCCAGCACCGCCTCCGCCTGATCGGCGCGGCGGATTTGTCGGCGTAGCAGGTAGAGCCCTGCGGCAAGGATCGCGGTCGGCACCAGCATCAGGGTGAAGGCGGTCCGACCATCGAGATGGGCGAACAACGCCCCGGTGATCAGCGACCCGGTTGTTCCGCCCAATGCCGAGAATACGACCACCAGCCCCATCAGCGGCGGGTGCTGGCGCCCCGGCATCGCGCTTAGGGTGACCGAGATGATCGTGGGATAGACGGGCGCCAGCGCAATGCCGATCATCGGAAACAGAAAGGCTGCGACTGGCGCGTCGCGCCAGTTGTGGATCACACCGGCGGGCACGCCGTCGGCGAGCGGCAGGACCAGAAGGATCAGCGCAGCCAGCACCGCCAGACAGATATTGAGCACCGGATACCAGTCGAAACGCGCCATCACGGCACCGGCAGCGAAACGCCCGATGGCAAGACAGGCCGCAAAGAGGCTTGCCGCCTGGACGCTCATCTGAGCGGGCAGGTGCAGCACCTCCTTGTTAAAGGTCGGCAGCCATGTCTGGATCCCCTGTTCGATCAGCACGAACAGAAAGGCGCAGGCAATGAACACCAGAATGAGTGGCAGCGCGGCCAGTTTGAGCATCGCGACAAAGGGCGCTCCCTCCAGCGCCGCTGTACCTTCGTCTTCGTGCACGCGATGCTCGTCGACCCGCGCCGTCAGCAGCAACAGCAGGGCCAGCCCGGTGATCGCCGCCAGCACCCAATAGGCGTCGAGCCAACGTAGCCCCGTGGGATCGATAAAGGCGCTGAACACCCAATAGGATGACAGAACGCCGACCATGAACATGCCCTCGATCAGGCTGGTCAGGCTGGCGTGAGCGCGCGGATTGTCGGTGACGAGACCGATCATCGAATAAACAGCGACCTTGGCGATGGCGAAAGCCGCGCCGACCATCGCGAAATGCAGCCGCGCGGCGTCGAAGCTGCCAAGAACCGGCATGACGATGCACGCCGCGACCGCAAGCGCCAGCGAAGCGACGAGCGCGCGCTTCAGCCCGATGCGCGCAAGATAGCTAGCGGTCAGGAAAGACACGACCGCGATCGTGATATCCTTGAACCCTTCGAGCGTGCTCGCCTGGGTCTTGGTGACATCGAAAGAGGAAATCGACTGGAGGATGACGGTCCCGACGCTGTTAAGCAGCATCGCAAAAGCCACATAGGTCAGAATCAATGCGGCGATCAGGCGGGTGCGGGCCATAATCTCTCCATGCAACAAAGAGGGGTGGCCGCGAAGAGGCCGCGGCCACCCAAGGGGGAGTTGCCTAGAATTTATAGGCGGCGCTGAACCGGAACGACCGCCCAAGAATCGGTCGCGCGTTGAGTACTTCGCCCCCGGTTTGGCCCAGCGTGCGCGGGTCGCCTTCGGTCAGGCCAATCTTGTTGGTCAGATTATCCGCAGTGACCGCGAACTGCAGGGCATCGTTGACGTCAAGGCGGACACCGGCGTCGATCTTGAAATAGTGCGGCAGTTCCTGCGTGTTCGCCGTGTCGGAAAAACGATCGCCAACATAGGAGAAGGTCGAATAGAGCGAGACCTTGCTGGCGCTGCCGAATTCGATTTCATAGGATGGGGTCACGCGCCACTGCCACTTCGGTTGCCGCTGCACGCGATTGCCGCTGAGATCGACGGTGCCGCCGCCCGCAAAGAAATTCCGATACTTGGCGTCGAGCCACGTTCCCGAAAAAGCGACAGTGAAATTGTCGACCGGGCGGATCTGCCCTTCCAGTTCCAGGCCGGTACTGCGCGCACCGCCGATGTCGGCGACCGGCGCTTCGTTCTGGATCACCGTCGTCACCAGCCCCGTGAACTTGGTGTGGAACAGCGTGGCATAGAGCGACACCATATCGGTCCGCAGCTTCAGTCCGCCTTCGAAATTGTCGACGCGGGGCGACACGAAAATACCATCGCGCAAATTGTCGAAGAAGGGATTGGTGTTGCCGCGGTTATAACGGACATAGGCGCCCACCGAGGACGAAAAGTCATAATTCAGGCCCGCCGTCCACGACCAGGCACTCTTCTTGTAGGCGATGTTGCGAAAGGTGCCGTTGAGCACTGCCGTACCATTGTCATAGAGCGTGTCGGGATCGCCATCGACATCGACGCCGAAGTCATTGTTCTCGAGCGTGCCGGTCGCCTTGTAATGCTGGTAGCGGAGACCAGCGTCGAACCGCAACTCGGGCGTGATCTGATATTCGTCGACCGCATAAAAGGCATGTTCGCGGCCATCATAGGCGGCGTTGACGTTGAAAAAGCTGCCCTGGGTAAAGCCCCGATCGGTCGCGACCTGGCCATTGGCGAGCACAAGGTCGAGCAGGCGGCCGTTATTTTCCGCGGTCAACAGCTGGATATTGCCGAGGTTCCACTGATCTTTCGACGAAAAGTCGGAATAATAGGCGCCGACCGTGAACTTGTTCGCCCCGCTTTCCCATTCGAGCGCAAGGTCGTTGGTGAAATCCTCGATCTGCTTGCGCACGATCCAGGTGCCCGCCCGGATCACCTGCTGGCTGCCGGCGACGGCCTCGCCACCGTTGACATAGCTCAGACTGCCGATCGTGCTGCCCCGCGATGCAGCATAGGCATCTGCGGTCATCGCGGTGCTCGCGGGGACGAGCCCGGTCGTATCGGCATCGCCGTTCAGATAGCTTGCGCGGTAACGGATCTGGAGCCCGTCGCCGATTTCATAATCGAAATTGGTCCCAAGATTGACCAGCTTGGCCCCGCGGCCGTCGGAAAGGTCCGCGCGCGTCCCGTCTGGAAGCAGGCTGAGCCGCGTTTCGGGTCCGGCGAGGACACCGGTGCCCGGGTCGATATTGCCGAACTGGCGCACCTTGTTGCCGTCACGCACGACCGGAATCGGCAACAGCCACTGGCCATGATCGTTGAGGTAGCGCGCAAAGACGAGGATCGACCCCCGATCGAGATCATGGCGGACGTTTGCGGTGATCTGGCCGCCTTTTTCGGCGGTGAAGCCCGGACTACGGATCCCTTCGCCGCTTGCGTAATAGCCGCCGATCATGAAGCTGGTGCTGTCGCCCAGCGGACCCGACAACAGCATGTCGCCGCGCAGATCGCCATAGTCGGTGACGCTGGCCTTCACGAGGCCTTCAAAATCGCGCCCGCCTTCCTTCTGGACGAAGTTGACGGTCAACCCCGGCTGGCCGTTGCCGAACAACGCGCCGGTACCGCCGCGAACGGCCTCGACCCGCGCGATCGTCTCGTCGATACGGATAAGCTGGGTATTTTCCAGGAACGACAGTGTCGGCGGCGAAAAGAAGGGGACCCCCTGAACCGTCAGCGTGACGAATTCGGCATCACCGCCCGACGGATATCCGCGCACGAAGATATTGGCGCCATTCTGGCCGCCCGAGCTTTCAGCCGACACGCCGGGGATGACCTTGAACAGGTCGGCGGTGCTGCTCGGCGCGGCGCGGTCGATCGCATCCGCACCAATGCTGGTGATCGCAAAGGCCGCGTCCTGGCGATTGACCCCGCCACCGGCGGTCCCGGTTACGATGATTTCCTGATCGTCATATTGGTCGGTCTGTTCGGCCGCCACGGGCGCTTCCTGGGCATAAGCCATCGACGGCAGCGCGATAAGCGCAATCGACGACAGCAGCTGGGCTGACTTCAACATGGTAATTCCTCCACTTTGCCTGTTCTGCTCTTTCCGCCAGCCGCCGTCGCCCGGCCCTGTTCTACCGACAGGATCTGGGCGAGCGACAAATGGCCGATGGCGGGAACATGCAGGTCGGCATCGGGCAGCGCCTCTTCTGACCCGATACCAATCGCCACCATGCCCGCCGCATGGATGGCTGCAATTCCGGCCCTGGCATCCTCGACGCCTATGCATTGTTCGGGCGCAAGGCCCATGCCGGCGGCACAGGCCAGGAAAATGTCGGGCGCGGGCTTTGCATGAGCGACCGCGCCTGCGTCGGCGATGAAATCGAACTCGCCCGCAATCCCGAGCAGATGCACGACATCGAGCGCGTTGCGGCTGGCGGATGCCAGGCCGATCTTCATCCCGGCGCCACGCAGGTCCGCAAACAGCGACCGCACGCCATCAAACAAATTTGCGGGCGAATAGGTCGCCAACCGCGCGCGATAGAGGGCATTTTTCTCCTCAAGCATCGCCGCGAAAACCCCGTCATCGACCTGCGCCCCCTCCAGGATCAACCGCAGCGATGCCGCGCGATCGACCCCCTTGAGGCGATGATTGGCGGCGCGGTCGAAGCGCAGCCCATGACGGTCGGCGAGCGCCTGCCACGCAAGATAATGATCCTCGGCGGTGTCGGTCAAAACACCGTCGAGGTCGAAGATCACCCCCCGCGTCGCCGGGCGCGCGACAAAGCGCGGCGCAGCCTCGACCCGCACCGGCCGCCCGCAATCCGCGACATCAAAGGGTGCGCCCGACAGCAGGCGATAAGTCGCCCCCTTCGCATCGACGCACAGCTCCGCGACGCTGCCCCGCCATCGAAAACGAAAGCTGTATCCCCGCCAGGCGGCGGGCAGCGACGGCCGAAAACTCGGCACCGCCCCGCCAAGTCGCAGCCCGCCCCAGCCGTGCACGAGCACCAGCCAGCTTCCGGCGAGCGCCGCCATATGAAGGCCGTGCGAGGTGTTGTGGTGACGATCCTCCAGATCGACGAACGCGCCATCGCGGTGGAAATGAAGCGCGCGCTCCTCCTCGCCCAACCGCGCCGCCGATATGGCGAAGGCCACCGACGATAGCGTCGAATCATGCGCGGTCACGCGATCATAATAGTCGAGGTTTCGTCGCTGCAGCGTCAGCGGCAGATCGACAAGGTCCATCGCCATCGCCTGGACGACGTCGCCCTGCTTGCACACCTGGTGGCGGAACAGCACCATGGGATGATAGCGCATCAGCAGCGGCCCGCCCCCGCCGCGCGATGCGAGCCCGGGCAGTTCTGGACGGGCGAGAAAGGCGTCGTCCTGCGGACACACGCCGCTTTTGGTATCGACCGGCAACCACATTGCCTCAGCGGCCCGGCGCCAGGTCGCAATCTCCGTTTCGTGGAGGTCGATCCGTTCCGCCAGCTCCGCTAAATCACCGGGCGATACCGCGCCCAGCCAGTCGGCTGTGTCGGCGGCAAAGGCCAGATGACGACGCGCGATCGCGTTGGTGTAATAGTCATTGTCGACCAGCGCGGTATATTCATCGGGGCCGGTCACGGCATAGATGCAAAAGGCCCCGCCGCGGCGCTTGTCAAACGCGCCGATGTCGATCCAGATTCGCGCGGTTTCGAACAACATTTCAGCGCAATCGCGCCGAAGCGCCTCGTCCCCCGTCGCATCGACATACAGCGCCAGCGCATGGGCGATATCGCCGTTGATATGATATTGCGCCGACCCCGTGGGGTAGTGCGAAGAACATTCGGCCCCCGCGATCGTCCGCCAGGGATAGAGCGCGCCCCGCCCATGCCCCATCGCGGCAGCATGGGCGCGCGCCGCGTCCAGCTTTCCGCGCCGATAGTCCAGCAGCGTGCGCGCCCGGTCGGGCGCCTGGAGCGCCAGGACGGGCAACATGAACGCCTCGGCGTCCCAGAAATAATGCCCCTCATACCCCTCGCCCGACAAGCCCTTGGCCGCGATGCTGTGATTGGGGTCGCGACTTGCCGACTGATGGAGCTGAAACAGATTGAAGCGCAGCGCATCGGCGAGCGTATCGTCGCCGTCGATCGACAAAGCCGCACCCGCCCATAACGCATCGACCGCCACGACCTGTTCGGCGGCAATTTCATCGAAGGATTGCGGCGGCGCGGCGGATGCCATCAGCTCGACCGGGCGGCCCCGCGCCGAAGCGACATGAACCACCCGGTCGACGGCCAGAACCTCGCCAGCGGCCACCCGCCCCCACACGGCATGCCCAGCCGCGACGGCGGCGACCCGCGCGCTCGGCGCATGGACATGCTGACGATAGGCCAGCTCGACGACATCCTGTCCGAACCGGGTGACATCTTGGTCCCCACCCGGCGTGTTCGAACGCAAGACCCAGGCCGAATCCAGCCGCGCCGCGATGCGGGGATCATTGGCGTCGGCCGCCGCCCCCGCCTGGGTTCCAAAGGTCAGGAAAAGTTCGACGTCGGCATCGAAATCGACCGGCACGATCCGAAGGCGCGTCGCCACACAGGCTTCGCCGCCTAGCGGCACGATGCGCCGAACCTCGATATCGATATGTCGTCCGTCGACAAGCCGCCACCGGGCATGCCGACGCAGCTGCCCCGACGCCAGGTCGAGCATGCTCGTTATGTCGACCAGCGTTGCAGCCGCAAAGTCGACCGGCGTGCCGCCGATCGACAGGCGCAACAGGACGGGGCTGGGACATTTGATCCGCGTATCTGTCGCGGTCGCATAGCCAGGAAAGCTCTCATGATAGGCGATGGGGCGACGGACATAGGCGTCGGGCACGTAACAGGCCGGGGCATCGGCGAGTTCATCGAGCACCCCGTCAACGCCGATCAGGCCATTTGCGAGCGCGAAGAGAGCAGGAGCCGTGGCATCGGTCGCGGCATCACCCCGCCGAACCAGACGCACCGCATCACAACCTGCCCCCAAAGTCGCCATCATCACCCTCGCCCACGGCACGCCGTTCCCCGGCGCGCCTTTCAGCGACGGTTTCGGACAAAATGGTATCGATGTCAAGATATCGATACCATTTATGGAAACGCTTAGATTTTCCGGCGTTTCTTCTCAACTTCGATCAGCTTTCGCGGAGGATCAGATCCACTGCCATGGCATGCGATTCGGACGCCCGCCCCGCGACAAGCTCCAACACCTTGGCCGCCAACAATTCACCGCCAGCCGCCCAATTTTGACGGATTGTGGTGAGCTTGGGGGTAAAGATTGCCGCCCCCGGTGAATCGTCGAACCCGATCACCGACACATCACCCGGGACATTGCGCCCCGCCGCTTGCAACGCCTCTATCGCCCCCATCGCGATCGCATCGCTGGCGGCAAAGACGCCATCAAAGTCGCTGCCACGCGCCAAAAGCGCGGCAACCGCCGCGCGCCCCGCCGCAACGGTAAAGGTCGCGGTCAGCCGGTCGACAATGACGGCATCCGATCCCGCAAGCCCCGCCTCGAAACCGGCGAGCCGGTCCTCCGCCTCGCCATGTTCGGCGTCGCCCAGGAACAACAGCCTGCGCCGCCCGGCCGCAAGCAGATGAGCCGCGGCCAATCGCCCTCCCTCATGATTGTCACTACCCACAACGACACGCTCGGGCGGCCCATGCGCGGCCCCCCAAACCACATAGGGCAATCCCGTCTGAGCAATGGCGCCCGCCGCATCGTCATGGACGCCCTGACCCAGCAGGATGACCCCATCGACCGACGGCGGATGCTGAAGAAACAACTCCAAAGTGGTCAGCACCATATTCTGCCCCGCCCCGGTCAATATCTGCATGATCCCACCGAGCAGGGAGAGCGGATAGGGCTCGCTCATCAACCGATCGTGCGACGGCGCCATTTCGATCACCACCGCGATCGTCCGGCTGCGTTGCTGTCGCAGATTCCGGGCCGACACATTCAGCCGATAGCCCATGCGTTCGGCGGTCTCGCGGATCAGCCGCCGCGTGCTTTCCTTGACCGTCGTGCTGTCGGACAGTGCGCGCGACACCGTAATCTTCGCGACGCCCAGTTCACGCGCCACATCGGCCATGGTCGGACGCGCAGCGCCGGATCCGGTTTCCTTTTCCATAGCCGCCCTTTAACGCGCCGCTTCCCCTGTTCACAACCCGTCATGCTGTACCTGCCGGGGCGCGGGATATTGCCAAAGCATCACCCCTCGCTAGGACAGGAACGCAAGGAAGGGAGAGCGTGGTGCGATGAGTCTGCAAGCTGCGGCGCTGCTCGCCCTGACCCTGATCCTGATACTGTTCGTCGTTGCGGCGCTGGTCGAGGCGCGCGGCGTCAGCATCGCCCGCCGCCCCGCCATACGCCACTATGCCTACACGCTGGCGCTCGGCGTCTATTGCACCAGCTGGACCTTCTACGGCGCGGTGGGCAGCACCGTGCGCGACGGATGGAGCTACCTGCCCATCTATGCCGCGCCGATACTGCTGTTGATCGCCGCCCCTCGCCTGTTGCGCCGCTTGGCTCAAGCGGTGGCAGAGGAACAGGCGAAGACGGTTTCCGACTTCATCGCGGCCCGCTTCGGCCACGACATCGTCGTGGCACGGCTCGTGACGGTCATCGCGCTGCTTGGCACCATCCCTTATATTGCCTTGCAACTCCGTTCGATCGGCGCGGCATTGTCGATCGTGTCGGGGTCCGACGTCGCGGTACAGGCCATGCTGACCGCCGCACCGCTTTTGGCGCTGTTCGCGATTCTGTTCGGCGCCCGCCGCTTCGAACTCGCCGGCCGCAGCGAAGGGCTGCTTTTCGCAATCGCACTCGAATCGGCGATCAAGCTCTTGGCGCTGGTCGCGGTCGCCGGACTGGCGCTGTTCGTCATTACCCGCGCTCCGACAGCCGACCTCGCCGAGGGGTTGGCGGCGCTCGGCGAGCGTTTCGATCCGGCTCGCCTGTCGCTCGACGTCGGCATCATCTTTCTGATCGCGATGACAGCGATCGTTTCGCTTCCCCGCCAATTCTACATGGGCCTGGTCGAGGCGCGCGGGCCCGACGATCTGGTCAGGGCACGCGGCGGGCTCGCGCTCTATCTCGCCGCGATGGCCGTGCTGGTCCTGCCGATTGCGCTGGCTGGCCTCACCATTTTCGGCCCCGGCGTCGCCCCGGATCTTTACGTTCTCGAACTTCCCGCCGCAGAGGGACAGGGACTAATTCTCGCCGCGGCGTTGCTCGGCGGGGTAAGCGCCGCGGCATCGATGGCGATCGTCGATTCGACGGCGCTGGCGACCATGGTGTCGAACGACCTGCTGTTCCCGACGCTGATCCGCAAACAGTCCGCGACCCGCCCCGGCGCCATCGGCCGGCGGATGCTGGCGGTGCGGCGACTGTCGATCCTCGTCATCATGGCACTCGGGCTGCTGTGGGCGCTATTGGTGTCGGCCCAGGATTCGCTCGCCTCGATCGGCCTGATCGCCTTTGCCGCGATGGCCCAGTTTACCCCTCACCTTCTTCTCGCCGCGACGGGCACCGGCCGCGATCCGCTCGCCGCGCGCGCCAGCCTGTCCGCCGGACTGCTGCTGTGGCTCTATACGCTCGCCTTGCCGCCGGTGATGCCGACGGGTTGGCTCGATGCCCTGTCGGGGACACCGCTCGACCCGTTGCGGCTGTTCGGCATCGGAAACGCCGCGCCGCTGTCGCATGGCGTGATCTGGAGTGTCGGGATCAATCTGGCCATCTATGCCGCCATCGCGGCTCGAAAGGTACAGACACCTCCGCTGCCGCGCCTGGTTCGCGCCGAAAGGCCGATCACCAATTTGGGCGATCTGGCCCAATTGACCGGAAGCTTCATCGGCGAGGAGCAGGCCGAACGCGCCTTTCCTGTCGCCGGGCGCGCATTGCCGGTCGATCGCGCGGCGGCGCGCCGCGCACGCGAGCTGATCGCCCAGGTGGTCGGCGCCTCATCGGCCCGCGCGCTCGTCGCCTCGGCGCTCGCCGGCGGCAAGCTCAGCCTGCCCGAGGTCACGCGCCTGCTCGACGAAGGCGGTCAGAGCCTGCGCTTCTCGCGCCGTCTGCTGGCCTCGACCTTCGAAAATGTCGGCGCGGGAATCAGCGTCGTCGATGCCGAACTGAACCTCGTCGCCTGGAACAGTCGCTATCTGGAACTCTTCCGTTACCCGCCAGGGCTTGTTCGCGTCGGCGTCCCGATCGCCGAGTTGATCCGCCACAATGCGATCGAGGGCGATTTCGGCCCCGGCGACATCGAGCATCATGTCGAAAAGCGGCTGGAGCATCTGCGGCGCGGGCAGGAACATAGCGTCGAGCGTCACCGCAACGACGGCCGGGTGATCAAGATCGTCGGCGGGCCGATGCCCGGCGGCGGTTATGTCATGTCCTTCACGGACATCAGCGAGGAAGCCCGTGTTCGCGAGGAACTGCGCCGCACGCTTGACGAACTGGAACAGCGGGTCGCCGACCGGACACGCGAACTCAGCGACGCCAACCGCCGCCTCGCGCGGGCCGATCAGGACAAGACACGCTTCCTCGCTGCGGCGAGCCACGATCTGTTGCAGCCCTTGCACGCTGCGCGCCTGTTCACCGCCGCGCTCGGTCGTGACGTCTCGGGCCCACAGAATGAACTGGTCGCACGGGTTGAAAGCGCGATTGTCGCGGCCGAGGATCTGCTGCGATCGCTGCTCGACATCAGCCGCATCGACGCTGGCGGCGTAACCCCGGAAACCAGCCCGATCGCGCTGGCCCCCTTCCTTGCCGATCTGGCCGCCACCTTTCGGCCGATGGCGGAGGCACGGGGCCTCGCCATGCGGACCGGACCGCTGCGCGGCACGATCGAAAGCGACCCCGGGTTGCTGCGATCGGTTATGCAGAACTTCCTCAGCAATGCCGTTCGCTATACGGCACGCGGCGGGGTTCTGATCGGTGTCCGGCGACGCGGCGATCATTGGCGTATCGACATCGTCGACACCGGGGTCGGCATCGCCGAAACGCGGATCGAGGAGATATTCTCCGAATTTGTGCGGCTTGGCGAAGTCGAGGTTGAAGGACTGGGGCTTGGGCTCGCGCTGGTTCGCCGTATTGTGCGCCTGCTCGGCGGACGAATCGAAGTCCGGTCGGCGCCAGGCAGGGGCAGCCGGTTCAGCCTCTATCTGCCGGCCGGCGACGACGACGCGGCACAGGCAGCGGTTACGCCGCCCATATCCTCCGCAACGGCGATTGACAGCCGCCGCCTGCGCCTGCTGTCGATCGACAATGACGAACGAATCGTCGAAGCCAGCCGCCTGCTGCTTGAACGCCTGGGACACGAGGCGCTGGGCGCGCGCAACATCGCCGAAGCCCTCGCCGTGACGGGACCGCTCGACGCCGCACTCGTCGACTATCAACTCGACGCGGGCGAGAACGGCCTCGACCTGATCGACGCCTTGCGCCGGATGCGTCCCGGCCTGCCCGTGTTGCTGGTGACGGCTGAGAATGATGCAAGGATGCGCGCCCGCGCCGCCCGGATGGGTGTCGATATCCTGCCAAAGCCGGCCGCGCCGGATGCGATCAACGCCTTCCTGGCCGCCGTATCAATGCGACAGATCGAGCCCGAGTGAACGCGCGACCAATGCCGCCTGCGTGCGGTTTCGCACGTCCAGCTTGCGCATGATTGCGGTCATGTGCGCCTTCACCGTCGCCTCGCTGATCCCAAGATTATGGGCGATCTGCTTGTTGAGCTGACCATCGAGCACCGCGAGCAGCACCTTGAGCTGGGTCGGGGTCAACCCCGCGACCGTTTCGCGGATGGCATCGACACCGGCATCGCCCGCCTCCCCGACGGCCATCGCTGCGCGCCGCGACGGCGCCCCGCCCAGCGCACCTGCGATCGCCGCCTCGATGGCGTCGAGGTCGCTGCCCTTGTGCAGAAAGCCAATGGCGCCAAAGGCGCGCGCCTCGTCCGCCGCGGCCGCGCCCTCTGCGCTCGACACGACCAGAATCGGGACGGTGGGGCATTCGGCGTGCAGCAACGCGATGCCCGAATAACCGACCGCGCCTGGCATTTTCAGGTCCAGCAGGATCAGCCGGAGATCCTCTGCGCCCGCCGCGGCAGAGGCAGCAGCGGCCAGCGTTCCCGCCTCGACGATCCGCACGGCGGGCAGGGCGCGGCCAACGGCGAGGCGCAAGGCCTGACGGAACAGCGGATGGTCATCCGCGATCAGGATGCTGCCGGTCACGCCTCCGCCGGATATGGCCGGTTGGCTAGCAGATGATCGACCACCGACGGATCGGCCAGCGTTGACGTGTCGCCAAGGTTGCTCACATCATTCTCCCCGATCTTGCGCAGGATGCGGCGCATGATCTTGCCCGATCGCGTCTTGGGCAGCGAAGGTGCGAACTGGATGACGTCGGGGGTCGCGATCGGACCGATTTCGTGACGCACCCATTGGACCAGTTCCTTGCGCAGCGCCTCGTCGGGGTCGACTTCGGCATTGGTGGTCACAAAGGCATAGATGCCCTGCCCCTTGATGTCATGCGGCATCCCGACCACCGCCGCTTCGGCGACCTTGACGTGCGCGACCAAAGCGCTTTCGATTTCGGCGGTGCCCATACGGTGTCCCGACACATTGATGACGTCGTCGATCCGGCCGGTGATCCAATAATAGCCGTCGGCGTCGCGGCGACAACCATCTCCGGTGAAATATCGCCCCGGGAAAGTCGTGAAATAGGTCTGGAAAAACCGTTCATGGTCGCCCCATACGGTGCGCATCTGCCCCGGCCAGCTATCGGTGATGACCAGGCATCCGTCGCCCGCTCCCTTGATCTCGACGCCGTCATTATCGACCAGCGCAGGCTGGACACCGAAAAAGGGCCGACTGGCCGATCCGGGTTTCATCGGCGTCGCGCCCGGGAGCGGGGTGATCATCGCTCCCCCTGTTTCGGTCTGCCACCAGGTATCGACGATGGGGCAACGCCCGTCACCGACGACCTTGTGATACCATTCCCAAGCCTCCGGGTTGATCGGTTCCCCCACACTCCCCAGCAGACGCAGCGTCTTGCGGCTTGTCCGCTTCACCCAATCGTCGCCCTCGCGCATCAACGCGCGCAGCGCGGTCGGCGCACCATAGAATATCTCCACCCCGAATTTGTCGACGACCTGCCAGAAACGCGACGCATCGGGAAAGTTCGGCACCCCTTCGAACATCACGGTCGTCGCGCCGTTCATCAGCGGACCATAGACGACATAGCTATGCCCCGTGACCCAGCCGATGTCGGCGGCGCACCAGTAAATCTGGCCCGGCCGATAATCGAAGACATATTGGTGCGTGACGGCAGTCCACACGGCATATCCGCCGGTGGTGTGAAGCACGCCCTTGGGTTTTCCCGTCGATCCCGATGTGTAGAGGATGAACAGCGGATCTTCCGCCTTCATTTCCTCGGCCGGGCAATCGCCGCTCTGTCCGGCGACCGCTTCATGCCAATCGATATCGCGGCCCGCCACCATCGGCACATCGGCACCAGTGCGACGAAGCATGATGACCGTTTCGACGCCAGGACAATGGGCCAGTGCGGCATCGACATTGGCTTTCAACGGCACGCGCCTGCCGCCCCGCAACCCCTCGTCGGCGGTCAGGACGATGCGGCTGTCGCAATCGACGATGCGCCCCGCGAGGGCGTCAGGCGAAAAGCCCGCAAAGACGATCGAATGAATCGCGCCGATCCGCGTACAGGCGAGCATCGCGACAGCCGCCTCGGGCACCATGGGCAGATAGAGGGTCACGCGGTCGCCGCGTCCGATCCCCCTCGCCTTGAGCAGATTGGCAAAGCGGCAAACATCCCCATGCAGTTCGCGATAGCTGATTGCGCGGTGCGGTTCGTCCGGATCGTCGGCTTCCCAAAGGATCGCGGTCGCATCGCCACGTTCGGCAAGATGGCGGTCAAGGGCGTTGACCGACAGGTTCAACGTGCCATCCGCGAACCAGGATATCCCGAAATCTGCCTCGGCGAAGCTCGTGTCCTTGACGCGGGTAAAGGGCTGCATCCAATCGATCCGCTGCGCCTGTTCACGCCAGAAACCCTCGGGGTCCTCGACCGACTGGCGGTACATGGCATTATAGTTGGCTTCGTCGACCAGCGCACCGGCCGCCCATTCGGCGGGAACCGGGTAAACCAATTCTCCCATCGCTTCCTCCTGTTGACCGGAAAGGACTTTGGGGACGGCGCCTAGCGCATTTTCCTGCCGCCGCGATGCTAGACAAAAGTCGTAGATATACGACCATGGTCCGGATAGTCGCCGTCCGCACCTCGCATCAATCTGTCCCCAAGCCCGAGATCAAACATCGGGAAGCGGGAGACATCCGATGCATAGGCAGAAAAAGACCCTGTCGGGACTGCTGCTGGCGGCGACGGCTCTGGCGTCGCCGGGCGTGGCCCAGGCACAATCCACAACGCGCGAAGCCGAGCTCGAAGCAAGGCTCGCCAGGCTGGAAGCCGAAATGCAGCAACTGCGCGGGGACCTCGCCAGCGCGCGCAGCACCCCGACGGACACATCGACTTCAACCCCGGCGGCACCGGCCGACGGCTTTCGTTCGGGCGCGACAACGATCAAGCTCGGCGGCTTCATCAAGCTGGTCGCGTCGAACAGCCGTTTCAGCGATGGCGAAGTCGCGACCAACTCGCTGGGTCGCGACTTCCATCTGCCGCAGTCGATCCCGACCGGTGGCGGCTCCGCCAGTCGGGTTCAGGATTTCAGCGCGAAGCAATCGCGCTTCTGGCTCAATCTATCGAGCGATGTCGCGGGGCATGCGGTAAAGGCCTATGTCGAAACGGACTTTCAGACCTCACCGGGAACGCAGGGGTCGCAGCGCACGACCAACGGATATAATCTCGCGCTGCGCCGCGCCTTTGTACAGGTCGACCGCTTCACGTTCGGCCAGGACTGGACGACCTTCCAATATGTCGGCGCCTTGCCCGAAAGTACCGATTTCGTCGGCGCGACCGAAGGAACGGTGTTCGTCCGTCAGCCGCTTGTCCGCTATTCGGCGCCGCTCGGCGGGGGGCTTACGCTGCACGCCGCGGTCGAGAATGCCGAATCGGGAACGGCCACCCTCGGCGTTCCGGCGCTGGTTGAAAATGGCGACGACGCCATGCCCGATTTCACCGCCCGCCTCGCCTATTCGGGAACCGTCGGCGAACTGTCGCTGGCAGCGCTGGCGCGCGAGGTGCGCGTCGACAATGGCGGCGCAAAAGCCCACAATTTCGGATGGGGCGCCAGCGCGGCGGGGAAAATTTTCCTGACCGCCGACAAGTCGAGCGACGTGCGCTTCATGGCGACCTATGGCCGCAATGCCGGGCGCTATGTCGGGCTCAACTTTGCGCCCGATTCGATCTTCGTCCCGGCCACGGGTGCCTTGGCCGACGTTCGCCTGTTCGCTGCGTTCGCCGCGGTGCGGCTTGCGGTCGCACCACAGCTGCGGCTCAACGTGATCGGCAGCTATCAGGATGTCGATTATGACGACGCATTGCCGGCGGCCAGCCTGACCGCCTTCAATCGCAAGGCGTGGAGCGCCGCTGCCAACCTCTTCTGGTCGCCGGTCAAGAACATCGATCTCGGCTTTGAATATCGCCACGGGGTGCGCGAACTGGTCGGCGGCGCCAAGGGGCAACTCGACCGCTTTGAATTTGCCGCGAAATATAGTTTCTAGAACGAAAAGGGAGAGGAATCATGGCAACAGCATATGATCATCTGCCCAAGCATCATGAGGCGACACAGAGCGAAAAGCTCGTCATCACCGCCTCATCGCTGGGCACGGTTTTCGAATGGTACGATTTTTACCTCTATGGCCTGTTGGCCACGATCATTTCGGCGCAGTTCTTCTCGGGCGTCAATGAAACCACCGGCTTCATCTTCGCGCTCGCGGCTTTTGCTGCGGGTTTTGCGGTGCGTCCCTTCGGCGCGCTGGTCTTTGGGCGGATCGGCGATCTTGTAGGCCGCAAGAACACCTTTCTGGTCACGATGGGGTTGATGGGCCTTTCGACCTTCGTGGTCGGCCTGCTCCCTTCCTATGCCTCGATCGGGGTCGCGGCGCCGATCCTGCTGATCGTCATGCGGCTGGTTCAGGGGCTGGCGCTCGGCGGTGAATATGGCGGCGCCGCAACGTACGTCGCCGAACATGCGCCGAACCACAAACGCGGCCTTTACACCAGTTTCATACAGACGACGGCGACACTCGGTCTTTTCGCCGCACTGCTCGTGGTGATCGGTACCCGCACGCTGATCGGCGAAGAAGCCTTCAAGGATTGGGGTTGGCGCGTCCCCTTCCTCGTGTCGATCATCCTGCTCGCCGTATCGATGTGGATTCGCCTCCAGCTCGCCGAAAGCCCGGTTTTCCAGAAGATGAAGGATGAGGGCAAGACGTCGAAGGCGCCGCTGACCGAAGCCTTTGGCCAGTGGAAGAATATGAAATGGGTGCTCGTCGCGTTGCTCGGCGCGGTCGCGGGCCAGGCAGTGGTCTGGTACACCGGCCAGTTCTACGCGATGTTCTTCCTGGAAAAAATGCTGCTGGTCGACGGGGCGACCACCAACATTCTGATCGCCATCGCGCTGGCGATCGGCACGCCCTTCTTCATCTTTTTCGGCTGGCTGTCGGACAAGATCGGGCGCAAGCCGATCATCATGGTGGGATGTGCGCTTGCGGTGCTGACCTATTTCCCCGCTTTCCATGCGCTCTCGGCGGCGGCGAACCCAGCGCTTGCCCGCGCCGAGGCGTCGGCGCCCGTGTCGGTCGTCACCAACGACGCCGATTGCTCGCTGCAATTCGACCCGGTCGGCAAGAACAAGTTCGACAGCAAGAGCTGCGACATCGCCAAGGCGTTTCTGGCAAAGAATGCGATCAGCTATTCGAACGTGGCAGCCCCGGCTGGCAGCGTCGCGGTGGTCCGGATCGGCGATGCCAGCTTCACCGCACCCGACCCGGCCAAGCTGACGGGCGATGACCGTACGGCGGCAATCGCGGCCTTTCAGGGCGAACTGAAAGGCGCATTGACCGACGCGGGCTATCCGTCAAAGGCCGATCCCGATGCCATCAACAAACCGATGGTGGTCGCGGTCCTGACCTATCTCGTCCTGCTGGTGACGATGGTTTACGGCCCGATCGCGGCAATGCTGGTCGAGCTTTTCCCCAGCCGCATCCGCTACACCTCCATGTCGCTGCCCTATCATATCGGCAACGGCTGGTTTGGCGGCTTTTTGCCTACCACGGCCTTTGCGATGGTCGCGGCGACCGGCGATATCTATTACGGCCTATGGTATCCGATCTTCGTCGCAGGGCTTACCCTGGTTGTCGGCCTGCTGTTCCTGCCCGAAACCTTCCGGCGGAATATCGACGACTAACCACCGCCACGCTCGGGAAGGGCGACACCACCACCGCCCTTCCCGATTTCTTTCGGCTTTGCGCTGGATCAACGCATCGTCCGGACGATGTGGCAAGGAGGCCGGGTTCATTCCAGAAAGGCTCTTCCATGGAAACGACCCTCCTCCTTCCCACCCGTTCCGGCATCGACCTTCTGGTCCGTCCGGCAAGCGAACAGGATGCCGCCGCGCTGACCGACTTTTTCGACCGGGTCAGCGATCAGGATCGCCGCTTTCGCTTCTTTTCGGCTGGCGCGCATATCAATCCCCGGCAGCTCGAACCGCTGATCCACGCCGACCATTATCGAAGCGAGAGCTTCCTTGGTTTTGACGCTGCCAATGAGCAACTCGTCGCTTCGGGATTGCTCGCCTGCGATGCCGACATGGATACCGCAGAGATCGCCGTGTCGGTCCGCAGCGACTATCGCGGCCGCGGTGTCGGCTGGGCGCTGCTTGATTTCGTCAGCCAGGAAGCCGCGCGCCGCGGCGTTCGCCGCGCCATTGCGATCGAGGCACGCGAGAACCACGCCGCGATCGAGCTGGAACGCGAAAAGGGCTTCCTTCCAGAACCCTTCGACGGCGATCCCACGCTGGTCATTCTGGCGAAATATTTTCGGTAGCGACCAGGCTTTGGGCCGAGGGCCGCCGGCCAAACCGCGCGGCTCTCGTTCATAGCAGGCGTCGGCGCAAGCGCGCCGACAACAATTCGAGCAGCAGCACCGACACAACGATGATCAGGATGATGGTCGCGACGTGATGATATTCATACATGTCATAGCGCCCTTTCAATTCCTGACCGATGCCCCCCGCGCCGACCAGGCCGATCATGGTCGCCATCCGAAAGTTCCGATCGAGCAGATACACGGTATAGGCGACGAACTGGGGCAGCACCTGGGGCAGAATCGCGTAACGGAACAACAGCAGGCGGTTCGCGCCGATTGCACGTAACGCCTCCTGCGGCCCCGATGGCGCATTCTCCATATCCTCGGCATAGAATTTTCCGAGAAACCCGGTGCCGTGCAGTGCCAGCGCCAGCACTCCGGCCGCCGGACCGAAACCGAAGACCAGAACCATCAGCAGGGCGCCGATCAGTTCCGGTATCGCGCGCAATATGCTGAGCATCCCGCGAACCAACCAGCGCACGGCGCCGTGATCCATGGTCGGTTTTGCGGCCAGAAGCGCCATGGGCAACGACAGGACGGCGGCGATCAGGGTCGCCCACACCGCTATTTCGAGCGTTTCGAGCGCCTTGATGAGCAGTTGTCTCAGATAGCCATAGCGTTCGACCAGAACGACCCGCCGTTCGGCGGTGCGAACCGGCTTCAGGCTTTGCGGATCGATCCGTTCGCTGACGGTTTCGCGCGTTTCGAGATGGCTGAACAGCGGCAATCGTTCCGGATCGAAATTCTGGATGCGATCGACGGGTGTCACCACGGACAGCTGGATCGGAATCATCGACCGGCCGATGCGGTCCGCGACGTCCAGCATGTGCGAATCATCCGCCAACCCCGCCAAGGCCAGCGCAGCCTGCCCGCTCTCGGCCGCGATCCGGTCGACCTCGACGCGCTTGCCCGTCCAAGCGAGCAAGACGATGATCAAACCGATCCAGAGCCAATCGCGTCGGCGAAGGCCGGTCCGAATCGCGGTGTCACGGCGCCTCGTTTCAGGCAACGGGCGAAACTCCGGACCCTCGATACAGGGTTTCGATGTCGGAGGCCGAAATCGACTGCGGCGCGGCGTCGAGGACGATGCGCCCACCGTTCAGCCCGACAATGCGGTCGGCAAAGGCCCGCGCAAGCTCCACCTGATGCAAGCTACAGACGACCGTGCTGCCCGTGCGGCTGGCCTGATCGCGGATCAGACCGAGGATCTTGATGCTGAGCGCAGGATCAAGACTCGCCACCGGTTCGTCCGCCAGCACCAGGTCCGGCTCCAGCATGAAAGCCCGCGCGATACCGACACGCTGTTGCTGACCGCCCGACAGCGTTTCGGCGCGCCGCCCCAGTTGCTCGCAATCCAGGCCGACCACGCCAGCGAGCGCCAAGGCCCGCTCCCTGCTCGCGCGCGCATGCAATCCCAACAATGCGCGCCAGCGCGGCAGGGCAGGCAGGGCGCCGACCAGCACATTATCGGCGACGCGCAGGCGCGGCGTCAGATTGAAATGCTGGTGAACCATCCCGATGCGCCTTCGTATCCGGCGCATGTTCGCGCGCGTCAAAACCTCTCCGTCGATCCGGATCGCCCCCACATCGGGCGCGATCAGGCCGTTGATCAGGCGGAGCAGGGTTGATTTTCCAGCGCCCGACGGCCCCAGCACGACACAGAATTGGCCGCGCGGAACCGAGAGGTCGATGCTGTCCAGTATCTTTCCGGCGCCATCGAAACGCTTCCCGACACCGCGAAGCTCGATCATCGCCGCGACGCCGCCGCAAGAATCTCGTCGCGCATATCGGGTGTAACGCCGTCGACCATTTCCGCGACCGCATCATAGGCGAGAGGATCGAAGTCGGACCGATAATCGTCGACCGGCTTGCCGCCATATCCCCGTATCAGCGCGGGATCGATCCCGGGCATGTGCGCGATGCCGTCAAAGGCGACGCGCAGCGTCTGCTTGGTTGCATCGTCCAGGCTCCGCCGCATCACGAAGGGCGGGTATGGGATCGGTTGACTGCGGGCGATCACGCGAATGTCGCTTGCCTTCACGACTTTGGACGCAAGTGCCTTGTCCAGGCTGTCGAGCGACAGAGCCGCTACGTCCACCTGTCCCGATATCAGGGCCGCCAGGCTGCTCGCATGACTGCCGATGAGCGCGACCCTCGCCAGGTCGCGCGTCGGGTCGATACCGGCTTTCCGGATCATGTCGATCGGTACGATAAAGGAGGAGGTCGAATTGCTGTCGCCGAAACCGACGCGCTTTCCGCGGAGATCGGCGACCTGCCGGATGGGGGAGGCTGCCCTCACGACCAAGGCGGAATAATAGACCGATTGTCCCCGATCGACGGCGACAGCCAGAAAATCGGTGCATCCGCGCCGCTGCGCCTGAACATAGGTAACGGGGCCGACGAACGCGATATCGGTCTGGCCCGAGCATAGGGCCTCGACGACCGCGCCATAGGATTGGGCGACGGTCAGTTCAAACGTCAACCCGGTGTGGCGCCCCATTGCATCAAAGACCGGAGCGAAATCTGCCCGCGTGCCGCTTTCGGTGCCGCCGTCCGCCGGAATCAAGGCGACTTTGAGCACCCGCGCCCCTGCGTCGGAGGAGGGGCCGCATCCCGCAAGCGTGAGGCACAACCCGAGCAGAAGGCTCGCAAGGGCGGTCATGCCGACACGAAATATGGGAACGTGGCTCACCAGACGTCTCTCACAGTGCAGCCGGGGACGGAGCGGCCCATGGCCATCAGCGGCGGCGGAATGGGTGAGCCGACTGACAGGTGCATATGACAGTTTAATGAACCATTTTCAGCGTCAATACATTACATTGACTTGAAACTGAGAAATATTCAATAAGCCGGCAACACATGCCTTTCTCGTCCAACTCCAAAGCTGTGCCGGAAAACAGCCATCACATCATAGAACGCAGTGCGGCCGTTTTGCTGGACTGGGACGGATGCATCGCGCTCTCCAACCAACTCCTGCCTGGCGCGGTACGGTTCCTGAGGAAATTTCAGGACAGAATAGCGATCGTATCGAACAATTCTACCGAGATGCCTGCACACTTCGCCGCGATGCTGAACGCACAGGGGTGCGACATCATGCCCCGCCGCATTCTGCTCGCGGGGCATGAAACCGTTGTCGAAGCCGCCCATGGCGGCGCGAGGCGAATCCTGTTGCTCGGCAATCCCGCCATGCACCGACACGCCAGCGACATGGGGCTGAAGCCGGTCGAGAACGATCCAGAAATGGTGCTTCTGATGCGCGACACCTGCTTTTCCTACGACCGGCTTCAGCGCGCCCTTCATGCGGTACAAGATGGTGCGCCAATGCTGGTGGCCAACTGCGATCGCACGCATCCCGGCCTCAGCGGACGACCGGTTCCGGAGACAGGCGCTCTGCTTGCGGCATTGCAGGCGTGCGATCCCGATCTGTCGTTCCGCATCGTGGGGAAGCCATCGCCCCATTTGTACCGGCGGGCCTGTCATGAATTGGGGGTGGCGATGGAACGGGCGGTGATGATCGGCGACAATCCCGAGACCGACATGGCGGGCGCGCAGCGGCTCGGCATGGCCGCCCTCCTGCTTGGACCCGGGGGGCATCTTCCCGTCCTGGATGTCCGCGCACCGGCCCAACATCGGCGGGCGGTCGCGCCGCTTATCAGAAGCGTTTGACCGACAGCACGTCGAAGGTCGACTGCAACGCCGCGATCGATCGGTCATAATCCTGGAGTGCAAGCCCGGCGATCAGCGCGTCGACCACACAAAGCTGGGCGATCCGGCTTGTCATCGCTTCGGTCCGAAAACGCGTTTCCCGCGCCATCGTAAAAAGGACATGGTCCGCGTGAGCATGGATCGGCGAGCGGCCATAATTGGTGATCGCAATGGTCGTGGCACCGGCATCCTTGGCAAGCTTGGTGGCCGTAACGGTCTCGTGCGTAGCGCCCGAATGCGAAATGGTCAGCACGGCGACATCCCGCGAGGTGCGCGACGCGCTGATCGCCTGGACGTGACTGTCGGTAATCGCCTTCACATCCAGACCGATTCGCAGCATCCGGTACTGCGCATCTTCCGCGATCGGTGCCGAAGACCCAATGCCATAGATTTCAATACGTTTCGCGCCGTGCAGCGCCGCGACCGCCTGTTCCAGCATGCGATGGTCCAGAACCGACAAGGAATCGCTCAGGGCCTGGATACCCGAATGGAATATCTTGCGGCAGACGGTGGCCATGTCGTCGCCTTCGTCCAGATCCTCGTGGATGAACTGTACGGGCTTTACCGATTCCTGCGCCAGGCCAAGCTTGAGCTGCTGAAAGCCGGAGAGGCCCAGTTTCTTGCAGAAATTGACGACGCTGCCTTCGCTCGAACTCGTCGCCTCGGCGAGATCGGTGACCGACATCTGCATCACGTCCTGCGCATGCTCGATCACATAATCGGCGATCCGGCGCGCGCCCTTCGGCAATCCGGGATGGGCCATACGGATACGGCTCAACACATTCTGCAACGCAAGACCCTCCTTGTCCGCCCTCGTCCGGCCCCATTCCAGATTTTATGAGGAAAACTCAATTCGACAGGCCCTGAATTTCGAGCCTTGATCCGCCTCGGTCAACCGCTTTGATGACACCCCGATGAAATCGGCTTGCCTCGAAAAAGGAAGAATCGCCATCATCGTCCGAACTGAGCGACGGCCGGCAGCCGATGAGCGAAACCGCGCCCAACGATCGCCGAGGCACAAAAAGCCCCGCCCCTTGCGCTCTTGCCGCTGATACTGGTGAATGCTGGATGCCCCGTGAGGATTCGAACCTCAATAGACGGAATCAGAATCCGTAGTCTTACCATTAGACGACGGGGCAATGAGGCGGGCGCAATATGATTACGTCGGCATCCTGTCAAGGCCGCTGCCGCGAATTGCGCGCGCCTCGTACACAAGCCCGCTTGCCCTGCCGCATTTCGCCGCTAGCATCGGTTCCGCCATGGAATGACATACAGGCAAAGAACAAGGGAGCCGCGCCCCGGCGCGAGCGCCCGACAAGGAGTGGGCTGATGCGTCATGTCGCAATCGTCGGATCTGGTCCGGCGGGCTATTACACGGCCGAAGCACTGCAAAAGGCGGATGACATCGCCATCGACGTGATCGATCGCCTGCCCGTTCCTTATGGGTTGATTCGTACCGGCGTCGCCCCCGACCACCAATCGATCAAGGCCGTTTCGCGCCGTTACGAAGGCGTCGCACTGACCGACAATGTCCGCTTTGTCGGCCATGTCGCGGTGGGCGACGATATCGGCATCGAGGAACTGACCGGCCTTTACGACGCGGTCGTGCTGGCGACCGGCGCGCCCAATGACCGCCCCCTCGCCATTCCGGGCGCCGACCTGCCGGGCGTGATCGGCAGCGCCGCCTTCGTCGGCTGGTACAACGGCCATCCCGATTTCGCGCGGCTCGCGCCGCCGCTCGACGCGGCGGGCGTCGCGGTGATCGGCAACGGCAATGTCGCCCTCGACGTGGCGCGCATCCTGGCCAAGACCCCTGCCGAATTCGGGGGCAGCGACATCGTCGCCCACGCTCGCGACGCATTGGCGGGGGGCAATGTCCGCCATATCCACATTCTCGGCCGCCGCGGCCCGCACCAGATTGCGATGACGCCCAAGGAACTGGGCGAACTGGGCCATCTCGAACGCGCCAGCCCGCGCGTCGATCCCGGCGACCTGCCGGACGAAGGCGACGATGCGATGCTGGAACCCGGCATGCGCAAATCGGTGACGCACCTGCGAAACTTCGCGTCCAATCTGGTCGCCAAACCGGTGACGATCGATTTCGATTTCTTCGCAATGCCCGTCGCGATCGAAGGACGCGAAGAAAACGGCGGCCGCGTCCAGCGTGTCATCGTCGAAAAGACCGCGCTCGATGCGGACCTGCGCAGCCACGGCACCGGCGAGCATTATGCGATAGAGGCCGGACTCGTCATCAGTTGCATCGGTTATCAGACGCCCCCGATTCCAGGCGTCCCCTATGAACATGGACGGGGACGCTTCGCCAATGACGACGGGCGCATCCTGCCCGGACTCTATTGCGTCGGCTGGGCGCGGCGCGGTCCCACCGGAACCATCGGCACCAACAAGCCCGACGGCGCGCGGATCGCTGAGCTGATATTGGAGGATGTCCCGCGCGGGACCGGAAAGACCGGACGGTCGGGCCTCGATCGCCTGCTGGACAGCCGCGGCGTGACGCCCGTGACCTTCCGCGACTGGCGCCGGATTGAAGCCGCAGAGGTGCAAGCCGCCATCGAAGGCGCGCCGCGCGAGAAATTCGTCAGTATCGAGGCGATGATCGAAGCCATCGGCCGGTGATAAACTGCGCCGGGCGCCTTCGCCCCGTGCTACGCATCCTGCTGGCCCTTGCCTATGGCTATGCTGGCTACCGCCATCTGGCGACGCCCGGGCCCTTTCTGGCGATCACCCCGCCATGGGTGCCGCAGCCCGAATGGGTCGTGATGCTGACCGGTGTAGCGGAAATCGCAGGCGCGGCAGGCCTGATGCTGCCGAACCTGCGCAAGACAGCCGGCTGGGCGCTTGCCCTCTATGCGCTATGCGTCTGGCCCGCCAATTTCCACCATGCGATCGCCGATATCGCGATCGGCGGAGAGACGCTGAGTTGGTGGTATCACGGCCCACGCCTCGCCGCGCAACCGTTGATCATCTGGTGGGCGCTGTGGGCAAGCGGCGCGATCGACTGGCCCTTCGGAAACCGGAGGCGCGCACCACATTCGCCGCGCCCCTGAACACGCGCCGCTCGCGGGGCAGGTACGCCCGTCGAACAAGGAAGCACCCTCCATCCCCCGCCGCGCCGCGACCGGGGATGGCGCCAGGGTGCGCCGCCTATTTCGCGACCGGCGTTTCGATCGGTGACTGCCCCTTCTGGCTAGCGGCATAAGCCTCGACCGCTTTCAGCACCCGGATCATGTTGCGGCTGGCGATCTTTTCCATGTCGGCCTGACTGTATCCGCGACGCGCGAGTTCGGCGAACAGCGCGGGATATCCGGACACATCCTCCATGCCGACGGGCGCCGATCCCATGCCGTCATAGTCGCCGCCCAGTCCGATATGGTCGACCCCGATCGTCCGCTTCAGATGGTCGATATGGTCGGCGACCTTGGCGACGTGCGTGACCGGCACCGGGTTCGCATCGTCCCACGCTTTCATGGCCGCCGCTGCACCCGACGGATTGCCGACGAACCGCGAATCGATTCGTGCCTTCTGCGCCGTGCGTGCCAGCCCATGTTCGCGCACCGCGGGGTCGAGGAAGGCCGGCAGAAAGACAATCATCACGATCCCGCCATTGGCCTTGACCGCGGGCAGCACGCTGTCGGGGACGTTGCGCGGATGGTCGTTGATCGCGCGCACCCCCGAATGGCTGAACATCACGGGCGCCCGCGCCGTTTCGAGCGCATCCTTCATCGTCGCTTCACTCACATGGCTGAGGTCGACGATCATCCCGATGCGGTTCATTTCCCGGACCACCTGTCGGCCGAAATCGGTCAACCCGTCATGTTCGGGCGCATCGGTGGCGCTGTCGGCCCAGGGTACGTTCTTGCCGTGGGTCAGCGTCATATAGCGTACGCCCATTCCGTACATTTCGCGCAGCACCGCAAGCGACGAGCCGATCGAATGGCCGCCCTCGATCCCCAGCATCCCCGCGATCTTGCCTGCCTTCATCTGGCGTTCGAGTTCGACCGAATCGGCCGCGAGCGCCAGATCGGCTGGGTAACGGGCCGCCAGCCGGCGCATGACGTCAATCTGTTCGATCGTCTGCTGCACCGCCAGCTGTTCATTCGGGTTCGACGGGACATAGACCGACCAGAATTGCGCCCCGACCCGTCCTTTGCGCAGGCGGACAAGGTCGGTGTGCATGGCGATATCGTTGCTGGTCGCGGTATCGCTCGTATCGTGGAAATCGAAATCATTGATGACATTGTCCGCGCGGTCACGCAGCGCCCAGGGCACGTCATTATGTCCGTCGAAAACCGGCGCGCGCTTCAACGCGGCTTCGGCGGCGGCCTCTGGCGAGGATTGAGCCGCAACGGGGTTGGCGACAAGGGCGAGTGCGGCAAAGCCGGCGAGCAGAAAGGACTTGTTCATAGCGCGCGACCTTACGCGCCACAGCGCGGAAATCGAGCCGAAATTTTCATTTCGCCGCCAACAGTGCAACGATGCCGTTTCACGGGCGTCGGCGGGCGCTGTCCGGCACCCTCTTGACGTTAACGTCAACTGTGCCCAGCATCGCGCCATGACCGCTTTCGACGACTGGCGCATGCGTTCGCCCTATTATGACGAAACGCACGATGCGCTCGCCCGGAATGTGCGCCGTTTCGTCGAGCGCGAGATCGCGCCGCACATCGACCGCTGGGAAGCGGAGGGCGAATTGCCCCGCGATCTTCATCGCAAGGCTGCCAGGGCGGGAATCCTGGGCCTTCGCTATCCCGAACAATATGGCGGGCACAGCGAAGGCTTCGACAATTTCCACAGCCTTGTCCTGACCGAAGAACTCGCAGCGGTTGGCGCGGGCGGCCTTGGCGCCTCGCTGATGACCCACGGCATCGGCTTGCCGCCGGTCCTGGCGCTCGGTTCCGATGACTTGAAACAGCGGATCGCGCCACCGGTCCTGGCCGGCGAGCGGATCATCGCGCTCGGCATCACCGAGGCGGGCGGCGGCAGCGACGTCGCCAATATCCGGACGCGCGCGGTGCGGGATGGCGACGACTATGTCGTGAACGGTGGCAAGATGTTCATCACCAGCGGCATGCGCGCCGACTGGCTGACCTGTGCGGTGCGCACCGGCGGCCCTGGCGCGGCGGGGATATCGTTGCTGCTGGTCGAAATGGACGCCCACGGTGTCGAGCGGACCCGGCTCGACAAGATGGGCTGGCGGTGCAGCGACACCGCCGCCATCCATTTCACCGACGTGCACGTTCCGGCGGCAAATCTGATCGGCCCGGAAAATGGCGGCTTCATCGGCATCATGCGCAACTTCAATTCGGAGCGGCTCGGCATGGCGATGGGCTGCTGCGCCTACGCCCGTGTGGCGATGGCCGAAGCAGCAGACTGGGCGCAGCAGCGCGAGACTTTTGGCAAGCCGCTCGTCGGCCATCAGTCGATCCGCATCAAGCTCGCCGACATGGAACGCCAGATCGAAGCGACGCAGGCATGGGTCGACCTTTGCGCCTGGCAGGTAAAGACCGGGCACGATCGCCCCGCCGATTTCGCGATGCTGAAGGTACAAGCGACCCGGATGCTGGAGCATGTCGCGCGCGAAGCGGCGCAAATTCTGGGCGGCGCAAGCTATATCACCGGCAGCAAGGTCGAACGCATTTACCGCGAGGTTCGCGTCAACGCGATCGGCGGCGGCAGCGAGGAAATCATGCTCGATCTAGCCGGACGGCAATTGTTTGGGGGAAAGCGCTAGCCTTCGTCAGCCTCATTGCCAGATCACGCTGCTGCCCGGCGCCGGTAACGATCAGCGCGGCCAAGCTCGCCTAGCAACAACACAACAAGCGCCAGTTCGGCGACGGCACTCGCCGCCATCAGCGGCAGTGGCGCCGCCCCTCCTGATGGGACAGCTTCCGCCGCGCGTAGCAGGCTGGCGCCCACTGACAGGGCAAGCAACCCCAACGCGACATGCAGCAACGGCGCAACTCGCGTCGGCGGAGACGGAAGGCGGCGCAGCCTCGCCCACGCCAGCAGGACACAGGCCAGCGCGGCGACCAGTCCGCCACGATCGATCAGTGTCAGCGGGTCGGCAGCAACAGGAAGATCAAGCCACAGCGTCCGAAGACGCATCAAAACGAACGTGACCCCCAGCAACAGCACCGCGATGAACCACGCCCGGCGCAGTCGCGCGGGAAGCCCCGCCTCAGCATAAGCCCGGGCGATGTCGGACGGCGCCCCGAAACGGCGGATGGCGACGGCTTCGCCCGCGACTTCGGCAGCCTCCCGAAGATGCGATTCGATCTCGGGGCGGACCCGTCGCGACAGGCCGGGGTCAAAGGCGAGCGCCCGATCCAGTTCGTCGAGATAGTCCGCGATATTCATGCAGGCGCGCCCAGCAACCGCTCGACCCCTTCCGCAAAGCGCGACCAGCCGTCGCGGCGCTCGACCAGAGACCCGCGTCCCCGATCGGTCAGTTGATAAACCCGCCGCTTGCGCCCGCTATCGGGCTGCACCCAGTGGCTGGCCAGCAGGCCCGCCTGTTCCAGCCGGTGCAGCGCCGGATAAACCGTTCCCTCGGGCAGGTCGAAATGCCCGCCGCTTCGCGTCCGTATCGCCTCGATGATCGCATAGCCGTGCAGTGCTTCCGCGCCGAGTACGGCAAGCAAAATGGCGTCAAGGTGCCCCTTTAGCATCTCCGATGTCATGACCGCGATTTACCTTTGCATTGCTAGGTATGCAAGTTATACCTAGCATTCCTATGTATTGAATGGAGGATGTGATGCGCCTTACGCCCCGCTGGATCGAAGGCTGGACCCTTTTCGCGCTGCTTGCGGCGGCACTAATCATCATGTCAGGCGGGCTGTTCCTGTGGGACGGCGGCGATAGCGACGCAGCGCGCCTGGTCATTCGCGCCACCGCCCGCACATCGCTCATCTGCTTTCTGGCCGCCTTTGCGGCGTCGGCGACGGTACGCCTGTGGCCGCGTCCTTTCACATATTGGCTCCGCCGCAATCGGCGTCAATTCGGGCTAGCTTTTGCCCTGTCCCACCTCATCCATGCCACCGCGATCATCGCCCTGCATCGGATCGATCCGTCGATCTTCTGGCGGCTCACCACACCGGGCTCGATCATCAGCGGTTCGATCGCCTATGCCTTCATTGCAGCGATGGCGGCGCCCTCGTTCGATGCGGCAGTACGCGCCATGGGACCGCGCACATGGGGAATTCTGCACCGCGTCGGAACCTGGTTCATCGCGCTCAGCTTCCTGATCGCCAACGGCAAGCGCATCCCGGCGAGCGGCACCTATGCCATCCCTGTGGCCGCGCTGCTCGTCGTCGTCATGCTGCGCCGCGCTGCCCACGGCACCCAGCTCCCGCAGACCTAGCTCGCCGCTCGACTTCCAGTGCGATCGGCGGCAAGATCAACGAACTGCACATCGCAACAAGAGACGAGGCCTGATGAATATCGCGACGACGCAACACTGGCCCGCCGAGGCCGAAACCCTGCTCCCCGACCTGGTGGCCCTGCGCCGTGCCATCCACCGCGAACCCGAACTGGGGCTGCAAAACCCGCGAACCCTTGCGAAGATCAAGGACGCCCTCGCGGGGCTGCCACTCGAATTTCGCGAGGGGCCGTCGACGACCGGGCTCGTTGCGATCCTGCGCGGCCCGGCCAATGGCCGCACCGTTCTGCTGCGCGGCGACATGGATGCGCTGCCGCTCGTCGAGGACACCGGGCTCGATTTCGCATCGGCGACCACGGGCGCGATGCACGCCTGCGGCCATGACACCCATGTCGCGATGCTGGTCGGCGCGGCAAAGCTGCTGTGCGCGGCACGCGACCGCCTGCCTGGCACCGTGATGTTCATGTTCCAACCGGGCGAAGAGGGGCATCACGGCGCGCGCTTCATGCTGGATGACGGGCTGATCGATCCACTGCCCGACGCGGCCTTCGCCCTCCATATCATGCCGAACGCCCCGCACGGCATCTTCGCCGGGCGCGCGGGACCGCTGCTTGCCTCGTCCGATGTCCTCTCGATCGGCATCAAGGGCGCGGGCGGCCATGCTTCGATGCCGCAGGATGCGATCGACCCGATCCCCGTCGCCTGTGCCATCGTGACGGCGATCCAGACGATGGTAACGCGGCGGATATCGGTGTTCGACCCTGCCGTCATCACCATCGCGAAGATCGCGGCTGGCACGACGAACAACATCATCCCCGAAACCGCAGAAATGCTCGGCACCATCCGCACCCTGTCCCCCGAGCGCCGCGCGATGGTGGCGCGCGAGTTGCAGCGTCTCGTTCCCGCGATCGCCGAAGCGCATGGCTGCACGGCCGAGGTCCATATCGAGCAGGGTTTTCCCGTCACCATCTGCGACAGCCGCGCCGCCGCATTCGGCCAGCGCGTCGTCGAACAAACCTTCGGCGAAGCGGCGTGGCTGACCATGGACAATCCGGTGATGGGGGCAGAGGATTTCGCCTATGTCCTCGAAAAGGTGCCCGGGGCGATGTTCTGGCTGGGCGCGAGCGAGGAAGGAAGCGACTGGCGCAGTTGCTGCGGCCTCCATTCGAACCGCATGATACTCGACGAAAAGGTGATGGCACGCGGCGCCGCGCTGCACGCCGCGCTCGCCGAACGCTTTTTGAACGAAGGATTCAGCGCATGATCAACATCGTCGGCGGGCTCGCCTCAAGAAGGGTCGATTTGCCCGAGCCATTCTCGCCGACGACGATCGTCACCGGACGCTCGAACCGCAGGTCGAGCCCCGGCATACTGAACGGATAGTCCTCAGGATCGGCTCAGTCGACCCCGCGTGCTTCGCCCTCGGACAGCCAGACGCGCGGGGGCGGCAGACGCATATCATGCGGCTGCCGCGCCATTTACGGCACCAGCACCGTATCGACAGCCTGCGGCAGCAGATCGGGATAGTCGAGCGTCGAATGCAGCCCGCGGCTTTCCTTTCTGTGCAGCGCGCTGCGGACGATCAGCTCGGCGCATTGGAGCAGGTTGCGAAGCTCGATCAGGTCGGTCGTCACCCGGAAATGGCCGTAATAATCGCCAACCTCGTCGGTCAGCATCTTGATCCGGTGCTGCGCACGTTCCAGCCTTTTGGTCGTACGCACGATCCCGACATAATTCCACATGAAGCGGCGGATCTCGGTCCAGTTCTGCTTGATCACCACCTCTTCGTCCGAATCGGTGACGCGGCTTTCGTCCCACGGCCGGATCGCGGGCGGAACGTCCAGATCGTCCCAGCTTTCGATGATGTGGCGCGCCGCCGCCTCGCCGAACACGAAACATTCGAGCAGACTGTTTGACGCCAGACGGTTCGCGCCGTGCAACCCGCTTTCGGTGACTTCGCCTGCCGCATAAAGGCCGGGCAGGTCGGTCCGCCCGTCAAGGTCGATCAGCACCCCGCCGCAGGTATAATGCTGCGCCGGCACCACCGGGATCGGCTGGCGCGTCATGTCGATGCCCAGTGACAGCAATTTTTCATGGATATTCGGAAAATGGCCCGCGACGAATTCGGGGTCCTTGTGACTGATGTCGAGATGGACATAATCGAGCCCGAAGCGCTTGATCTGGTCGTCGTTGGCGCGCGCCACGATGTCGCGCGGCGCCAGTTCGGCACGCGGGTCATAATCGGGCATATAGCGGTGGCCGGTGACAGGATGCCGCAGCAACCCGCCCTCACCCCGCACCGCCTCGGTAATCAGGAAGTTCTTGACGTCCAGATTATAAAGGCAGGTCGGGTGGAACTGCATCATCTCCATGTTGGAAACGCGCGCGCCGGCACGCCATGCCATCGCGATGCCGTCGCCCGTCGCACCGCGCGGGGCGGTCGAAAACTGATAGACGCGCCCCGCGCCGCCGCTGGCGAGGATCGTCGCGCGGCCGACATGGGTATGAACCTCTCCCGTCGCCTCGTCGAGGGCATAGACCCCCCAGACACGCCCCGATCCGGAATAGCGTTCCTCATGCCGCCCGGTGATCAGGTCGATGCACGCCTGTCCGGGCAACAGCGTGATATTCGGATGCGCTTCGGCTGTCTTGAGCAGCGCGGCCTGCACCGCCCAGCCGGTTGCGTCATCGACATGGACGATACGGCGGTGCGAATGGCCGCCTTCGCGCGTCAGATGCAACGCCCCCGCTTCCATATTGAAGGGGACCCCCATCGCGACCAGCCGCTCGATCGCGCGCGGAGCATTTTCGACCACAAACTCGACCGTCTCGCGCCGGTTGAGTCCGGCCCCCGCGACCATCGTGTCATCGATATGATTTTCGAACGTATCGCCCGCGTCGAGCACCGCCGCGATGCCGCCCTGCGCCCAGGCGGTCGACCCGCCGGTCAGATTGCCCTTGGCAAGCACCAGCACCTTGCAATGGTCGGCCAGGCTGATCGCCGCGGTCAGGCCGGCCGCGCCGGAGCCGACGATGATAATATCGGTTTCATTCATGGCGCCTCTGTTACACAGCGCGGCTCCGCGCGACAGGGGGATTCGCGGCCCCCGACAGAGGGATTTCGTCGTGACGCATAAAGGGAAAGTTGATCGCCGTTCGTTGCTCGCCGCACTCGCCGCCTTGCCAGTCGCAGCGTGCGCTCGCGGCCTGCCGGATGTGGCCCCGGCCACAACTAAGCCCCTGCGCGTTGCGACCTTCAACATCTGGCACGACGCTGGCGGGCGCTGGCCGGTACGGCGCGAATTGCTGACCGCCGCGCTGCGCGCCGCCGACCCCGACGTCATCGCACTGCAGGAAGTGCTGCAGGATGCGGCAAAGGGTCTGCCGAACCAGGCCGATACGATCGCCACGAGCCTTGGCTATCCGACGGTCCATTTCGTCGCCCCCGAACCCGAGGGCGCGCCCAAGCGCTATGGCAACGCCATATTGACGCGCTTGCCGGTGATAGAGGTGGCGCGCCGCAAGCTGGAGCCACTCGACGATTATCGGACCGCGATCCGCGTGCGCGTGCAAAGTACGGCGGGTCCGGTCGATATCGTCGCCACCCACCTCGCCTGGCAGCCGGAGGCCGGCGCGGTGCGCGCGCGCCAGGTCGCCGACCTGCTCGGCTGGCTGCCCGGCGACGGGGTGCCGACACTGTTGATGGGCGACTTCAACGCGCCGCTCGACGATCCCGGCCTCGCCGACCTGTCGCCGCGCTTTGCCTCCGCCCTGCCGCCTGGTGCAGCCACCACGACACTCAACCCGGCACAGGGGCACGCGCCGCGCGTGATCGACCATATTTTCGTGGAGCCCGGCGCCTTTGCCGTCCGCGATGCCCGCATCATCGGCGACCAACCGGTCGGCGAGGATTATCCATCGGATCATTTCGGCGTCGTCGCCCAATTGGAAAGAAGGGCATGACCCGCATGCGTACCGCAATCCGTCTCGCGCTGGGCATCGCGGCACTTGCCGCGTCAGGGCAGGCGCTCGCCGCGCCGCGCTGCGACATCGGCGCGAACGGCACCGCACAGCGCATAGCGATCGGCACCACCGGACGGTCGATGCTGGTCCATATCCCGGCCAACGCCCGCCCCGGAAAACCCCTGGCGCTCGTCTTTCTGCTCCACGGCAGCGGTGGCAATGGTGCCGCGATGCTCGAACGTTCGGGGCTGGCCGCAACCGCCGACCGCTATGGCTTTCTTGTGGCCGCGCCCGATGGCGGCATCCCGGTCGACCGCGGTTTCGTCTGGAACATTCCGGGCGTGCCGACGATCACCGGCGCGATCCCCACCGCCGCCGACGCCGACGATGTCGCCTTTCTGACCGGCGCGATCGGCTGGCTCGCCGACCAGGGCTGCGCTGACCGGCGGCGCGTCTATGCCACCGGCCTCTCGGGTGGCGGGCGCATGACATCATGGCTCGGCTGCGTCGCGGCGGACCGCTTCGCCGCGATCGCGCCGGTGGTCGGCCTGCGCGCGGGCAATCCTCTCGCCAGCGATCCGCGCCGTCCCGATCCCGCGACCTGCCGCCCGACGCACGCTATGCCGGTGCTCGCCTTTGCCGGCGACAAGGACAGCGTCAATCCGGTCGAGGGCGGGGGCGCGGGCTATTGGCAATATCCCATGGACGCCGCGCTGGCCCGCTGGGCTCAGCTTGGCGGTTGCCGCAGCGGCCCCAAAAGGGTGGAAACCACGTCCACGACCGAGGAAAGCCGCTATTCCCGCTGCCGCCGCGGCGCGCGCGTCATCGGCCATATCGTGCGCGGCGGCGGTCACGAATGGATTGCCGACAATGCGGCGATGTGGAAATTTTTCGCGCGTTACCGGCGCTGACGATCAGGCGGCGCGGCGCGTCAGGTTCAGGAACACATCCTCCAGATCGGCCTCGCGGGTCGATACATCGACGATATGGTGGCCCATCGCATTGACGGCGGCCAGCACCTCGCCCGCGTTCATCCGATCCTTGTTATAGCTGATCGCAAGGCCGCGTTCGCCTTCACGCTCGACCTTGTCGAACGCGGGATGCGCGGGCAGCACGGTGACGTCCTGATCGAGCGTCACGACAACGATCTTCTCGCGCGCCATATCGACCAGCTCGCGCGTCGGCTTGTTCGCGATCAGCTTGCCATGGTTGATGATCGCGATGCGGTCGCACAATTGCTCGGCCTCTTCGAGATAATGGGTCGTCAGCACGACGGTAACGCCGCGATCGTTGAGGCTTTGCACATATTCCCAAAGCTGTTGGCGAAGCTCGATGTCGACCCCCGCCGTCGGCTCGTCGAGGACGATGATCGGCGGCGAATGGACCATTGCCTTGGCCACCAGCAGGCGACGCTTCATCCCGCCCGACAGGGTACGGGCATAGGCATCGCGCTTGTCCGACAGATGGACCGCGGCGAGCAGCGCGTCCGAAATCCGCTTGTCCTTGGGCACGCCATAAAGCCCCGCCTGATTCTCGAGCGTTTCATAGGGCGTGAAGAAGGGGTCAAAGACGATTTCCTGTGGAACGATGCCGATCGAATATTTGGCATTACGGGGATCGCCATCGATGTCGAAACCCCAGATGCTGGCCGCCCCGCTCGTCTTGTTGACCAGCCCTGCCAGAATATTGATCAGCGTCGACTTGCCCGCGCCATTCGGGCCCAGAAGCCCGAAAATCTGGCCGCGCGGCACATCGAAGCTGACATTGTCGAGCGCCTGCTTGCCTCCCGCATAGATTTTGGAAACGGCGTCGATACGGATGGCGGCTTCGGTCATTCCCATTCCATAGCGGCGCGTCCCGCGCGGCGAAAGAGGGGCGAACACCGACCGCCGCCTCGCGCCGTTAATCCTATTTTGGGGCCTTACCGCTATTGCCGCGACGGTGAGGACCAGACACATGATCTACCGACAGCTTTTGCTGAGCGGCCTCGCCGCCTGTGCCATGACCGGCGCTGCGGCTTCGCCGGCCACCGCCCAGACCCCGACACCCACCTCGGCCGAGGCTGAAGCCATCGTGCTTCGCCCGCTGAGCTTCTTCAGGGTCAACGATCTCGATTTCGGCGACATCATTGCGTCGGGAAGCGCTGGGACGGTGCGCCTCGCCCCCGACGGATCGCGCAGCAGCACCGGCGGGGTCACGCTGGCCGGCAACAATGGCGCGCCCGCCCGCTTCGCCGGTCTCGGCAGCTATAACCGCCAGGTCAATATCTCGCTCGGGTCGAACAGCATCTGGATTACCGGGCCGGGGCAACGGATGCGCGTGCGGACCTTCGAAATCGGCAGCACTCCGACCGCGATTTTATCGACCTCGCCGACTCGCTTCCGCATTTCCTCGGCGCTTGGCAATTACAACTTCCCCGTCGGTGCGACGCTGGAAGTGAACGCAAACCAGGCACCCGGCGATTATAGCGGCAGTTTTTCGATCACCCTCAACTATCTTTGACCGGCTCTGGTGGGAGAGGACGGCACCGGGGACCACGGGCATCCCCGACGGGCGATGTCCGCCGGTGCCGTCATGCTCTCCACCGCCCTTCGCCATTTCCTTTCGCGCAGATGCGCAGAGCCGATTGCCGAGGGGCCGGACGCTTGCTATGGGCGCCCCTCATGACCCAGCCCGCCCCCGAAACGATCCGCACACCCAAGACCCGCATTGCCTGCGACGGCACCGGTGACGGTCTCGCCGATGCGGCGCTTGGCCATCCGCGCGTCTGGCTGGAAATCGATCCGGAAGAAGGCTTTGCCGACTGCGGCTATTGCGACCGCCGCTTCATTCTGGTCGGCGGCGTCGCCGACCATAGCTGATCGCCCGCCGCCGGTCGGACACGCTTCGACCGCGACGATCACCACCGCCCCTTGCGCAAGGCGCGCGATCAGACTCCCAAACGGCCGACGATGACGATGCGCCCTTTGCGCACGCGCCCCCGCATGCCTATATCGTCGCCATGACAAGCCCCACCGACCCCCGCCGCTTTCTCTACCGCGCCGACGCGCTCGACCCCGATCTGGCGCAAAAGCTGGCGCGTGAGGCGTTGGCACGCGCCGACGATGGAGAGCTTTATCTGCAATATCGCGCGACCGAGAGCTTCGGGTTCGACGACGGACGGCTCAAGACCGCCGACTATTCGACCGACGCGGGCTTCGGGCTCCGCGCCGTGTCGGGCGAGATGACGGGCTTTGCGCACGCCAGCGACATCAGCGCGGGCGCCATCCGCCGCGCTGCCGAAACGCTGGCGCTCCTGGACCCCGCGACCCAGCCTCCCGCGGCGGCACCCGCGCGCACCAACCGTCACCTTTATGACGAGGCCAACCCGCTCGACCTCGTGCCCTTCGCCAAGAAGGTCGCGCTATGTCAGCAGGTCGATGCCGCCGCCCGCGCGCGCGACCCGCGCATTGTCCAGGTGTCGGTCAGCCTGGCCGGCAGCTGGTCGGTTGTCGAAATCGTGCGCGCCGATGGTTTCCTCGCGACCGACATCCGTCCGCTCGTCCGCCTGAACGTCAGCATCGTGGTCGAAGAGAATGGCCGCCGCGAAAGCGGCTATTTCGGTCTTGGCGGCCGCTACATGTACGATCACCTGTTCGAGGAAGCGCAGTGGAACCGCGCGATCGACGAGGCGCTATCCCAGGCGCTCGTCAATCTGCGTGCCGTTGACGCGCCTGCGGGCGAGATGACAGTGCTTCTCGGCCCCGGCTGGCCCGGCGTGCTGCTCCACGAAGCCGTCGGGCATGGGCTCGAGGGCGATTTCAACCGCAAGGGCACCAGCGCCTTTTCAGGCCGTATCGGCGAGCGCGTCGCGGCGGCCGGCGTCACCGTGGTCGACGACGGCAGCCTCGAAAGCCCGGTCGGCGGCGGCCGCCGCGGCTCGCTGTCGATCGACGATGAAGGCACCCCGACCGGCGAAACCGTGCTGATCGAGGACGGCATCCTCAAAGCCTATATGCAGGATCGTCTGAACGCGCGGCTGATGGGGGTCGAACCCACCGGCAACGGCCGCCGCGAAAGCTTTGCCCACGCCCCCATGCCGCGCATGACCAATACGTTCATGAAGGGCGGCAGCGACGATCCGGCCGAATTGTTGAGCCGCGTCAAAAATGGCATTTTTGCCAAGAGTTTTGGCGGCGGACAGGTCGATATCGTGTCGGGCAAGTTCGTCTTTTCCTGCACCGAGGCCTATAAGATCGAGAATGGAAAGCTCGGCGATCCGATCAAGGGCGCGACGCTGATCGGCGACGGGCCAAGCGTGCTCACCAAGGTGACGGGCATCGGCAACGACATGGCGATCGACGAAGGCATCGGCATCTGCGGCAAGGGCGGCCAGAGCGTCCCCGCGGGCGTCGGCCAGCCGACCCTGCTGGTCAGCGGGCTGACCGTCGGCGGGACCGCCTGAACGCTCAGCCCCGGCTCCGATCCATTGCCCCCGGTCCGGGCGCCTTCGGCGCCGGGATCGCCGGGCGGTTGTGACCGGCGTCATTGGCTTGGCGGGTTCGCCACGTCAGCGTATAGGCGCATAGACCAAAGCAAAAGATTCGGGCCGCATCATCCGCCGGGCATCGCCCCCGGCAACAGGGAGGATTGGCATGCGTTCGACCTTGCGTTTCGTTTCCATGGCTGCGGTTGCAGCCGCGCTGGCCGCCGTTCCGGGCGCGGCGCAGAAAAGCAGCGGCCCGACCGAGCGATATGAAATGGACGTCGCGACCGCGTCGGGTTTTGCCGCGATGGCGGCCGGTGGGCGCGGCATGGGCAGTGCACTGGGCATGATGTTCGGCGGCGGCCCCGACGGCAAGGTCGCGTACAGCCTCGACATGCGGCTGGGGTCGATCCAGGCGCCGAACAGCCCCCCGGTTCGCGCCGATCATTTTTTCGAACCTCAGGCAAAGCTTGGAAAGTCGGTGCCCCTGCTGGGCCCCGAACCGGGCAAGTGGCAACCGCGCGAAGAAGGCAATGAAATGCCCCAGAATGTCGAGCGGCCCAAGGGGCGGCTGTTGCTGTTCTGGGGCTGCGGCGCAAAGGCGGGCCCCGGTCAGCCGGTGGTGATCGACTTTGCCAAGATCGCTGCGGGGCAAATGCCGCCCAACCTGTTCACCACCACCGTGCCGCGCGTGCGCGAGGTGACGACCGCGAACAGCAAAAGCTATGCCGGGTGGCCGAACAGCAAATCGTCGAAACAGCCGCCGGCGGGATCGTCGTTGCTCGGTGCGCACCGCATCGCGGGCAATGTCGGCCCCGACATCAGCTTCACCCTGGCACAGGATTATATGCCCGCGCTCAACGCCTCAACCGCGGCGCAGGCCGACGGGTCGGTGATGGTCCGCTGGAACCAGCTCGCCCCCGCTACCGGCTATGTCGCCTGGGCGTTCGGCGGCATGGATCGCGGCGGCGCGGGCGGCGACATGGTGTGGTGGACCAGCAGCAACGCGCGCGAGTTCGGCGGCGGACTGTGGGACTGGCTGCCGCCGGCGACGGTCGCAAAACTGGTCACGCAGAAAGTCGTCATGCCCCCGGCCCAGACGAGCTGTCAGATTCCCGCCGAGGTGAAAAAGGCGTCGGGCGATCTGATGCTGGGCAATCTGAACGCCTTCGGACCCGAGGCCAGTTTCGCCTATCCACCAAAACCGGCGGGCAATGCCCCCTGGGCCATCGATTGGACGGCCAAGATACGCTTTCGCTCGCATACCATGCTGATGATCGGCGCCGATTTCGGCGGCATGGGGGGCAGTGGCACCGGCGGCGCGACGCCTGCCGAGCCCGCAAAGAAGAAAAAATGCAAAGGGCCGCTCGGCATTCCGCTGCCCGATGGTGCCTGCTGACCCGCCGGTCAGCTTCGGTTCACCACCAGGGTGATAAGGGCGCCGCTTCAGGGAGGCTCTGTTCGGATTGTTTTTAGGAGTCTGACATGCGTTCATTTATCGCAACCGCTCTCGCCGCAGCGGCGCTCGCGTCATCGCCCGCCGCCGCCAAGGAAAAGCTTGAACCCGAAGCCCGGCTCGCAAAAATGCTCGAAGGCCGCGTGGCGGGCGAGCCGCGCAGCTGTATCCCGATGTCGACAGTCAACAACTCGACGATCATCGACGGCACCGCGATCGTCTATCGCAGCGGCGGGACCTTGTGGGTCAACCGTCCGCGCGGCGGCGCCGAATCGCTTGATGATGACGATATTCTGGTGACGAAGCTGACGACCAATCAACTGTGCAGCATCGACACCGTCGAACTGCGCGACCGGGCGTCGGGCTTTTACAGCGGCTTTGTCTCGCTCGGCGACTTCATTCCTTATCGCAAGGTCGATACCGCTGCGGTAAAGTGATCGGCATGACCGATCATGACGACGAAGCAACCCCGGCGGCCCCGCCGCCCGATTGGGCGCGGCGGCTGCTGACTTTCTGGTTCGACGCGCACGGCCGCGACGACTGGTATGGCGGGGGCGACGCATTCGACGATGCGGTGCGCGCGCTCGCGGGCGACTGGCTCGCGGCGCTGCGCTCCCAGCCGCCCGAAAGCTTCCTTGGCGATTCCGACACCGCCCTCGCCGCGGTGATCCTGTTCGACCAGGTGCCGCGCAATATCTTTCGCGGTCACGCCGACGCCTTTGCGACCGACAGCCTGGCGCGCGCCGTCGCACGCGGGATCGTCGAACGCGGCTGGGATCGCGATTGGGACGACGCCCGCCGCATGTTCGCCTATCTGCCCTTCGAGCATAGCGAGGATATCGCCGATCAGCGCGAATCGCTGCGCCTGATGGGCCAGCTCGCCGACCCGGAGGCGCTGCCCTATGCACAGAAGCATTTCGACATCATCGATCGCTTCGGCCGTTTTCCGCATCGCAACGCCGCGCTTGGCCGAACCAGCCGCCCCGACGAAGCGACCGCGATAGAAGAGGGCAGCAAATGGTGATAGGCCACGGCCTATTGTTTGTCCGGCGGAGCATAACATGGCCGAATTCACCGACAGGTTGACCGACAAGCACATCGCTTTCATCGAACGGCAGCCCGTGTTCTTCACCGCCACCGCGGCGGCGGAAGGGCGCATCAACCTGTCACCCAAGGGGTATGCGGACAGTTTTCGGGTGCTGGGGGAGGATCGGGTCGCCTATCTCGACCTTGGCGGGTCGGGGAACGAAACCCACGCGCATCTGGCCGCCGACGGCCGCATCACCCTGATGTTCTGCGCCTTCGACCGCAGCGCGCTGATCCTGCGCATCTACGGCCGGGGGCGTCCGATCCTGCCACAAGATGCCGAATGGGAGGCATTGGCGACGCATTTCACGCTGCTCCCCGGCACGCGCCAGATTTTCGTGATCGAGGTCGACAGCGTCCAGACCAGCTGTGGCTGGGGCGTACCGATGATGGACCTCAACCAGGAACGTGAAACACTTCAAAAATATCACCGCCAATCCGACCCCGCCCTCTGGGTCGAAAAGTTCCGCGAGCGCAACCGCAGCATCGACGGCCTGCCGACCCGCCCCACCGACCGGTTCATCGCGGGCGAGCCCGGCTGATGGCGCTCGTCGAGCTGATCCGCCTGCCCAATGGCGCAGAGGCCGAACTGCTGCGCGGCCGGCTGGAAAGCGCGGGGGTTCACGCGGTGTGCTTTGATGCGGGGATGAACATCGCCGAAAGTGTCGGATTGATGATCCCCGTACGCATCATGGTCCTCGACGAGGATATCGCCGAAGCCCGCGATCTGCTGGCCGAATTTGACGTAGGCTGAATGCATCCCCATCTCTGGCGGATCGACATGAAACAGACGACGAACCGGACATACCCCTCTCAGCCATGATCAAGGTCGCCTCCTATAATATGCGCAAGGGCATTGGCCTCGATCGCCGCCGCGATCCGGGGCGGGTGCTGTCGGTGCTCGGCGAACTCGACGCCGATATCGTCGCGCTGCAGGAAGCCGACCGGCGTTTCGGCACGCGGGCAAGCGCCATCCCGCCCCATATGCTCGAGGAACATAGCGATTATGTCCCGGTGGCGCTCGACAACCGGCCGCTCAGCATCGGCTGGCACGGCAATGCGCTCCTCGTCCGCAAGGGCGCAGAGGTGGAGGAAAGCCACGCGCTGCACCTGCCGACGCTGGAACCGCGCGGGGCGGTCGCCGCGACGATCCGCATCGGCGATACGCGCCTGCGCGTCGTTGGCATGCATCTCGACATTTCCGGGCTGCGCCGTCGGCATCAGGCGCGCGCTATTCTGGGCCATGTGGCCGAGGGCGAAGAGCTTCCGACCATATTGATGGGTGACTGCAACGAATGGCGCGCGACTGGCGGCTGCCTCGCCGATTTCGGCGAAAAGCACCGGCTCGTCGATACCGGCCACAGCTTCCACAGCCGAAAGCCCGTCGCGCGGCTCGACCGCATTTTCGCGTCGCACCATCTCGAGCCGATCGAGGCCGGGGTGCATCGCAGCGCGCTGGCGGCACGCGCATCGGACCACCTGCCGATCTGGGCGCGCTTCAAGCCCGTCTGACAACGCACCATCGGCACGCCGCATAAAGCCCGACACCCAGCCCGACGCCCCGCGTCGTTCGCGCCGGAGCCCATGCACAAAATTTAGGCATAGACGCCCGACCGCTGCCCAAGATTCAGACCAAATCTGTCGCGAGCATACGCCTCAGCTTCACAAAATATCAAAAATTACCCTCGGATAGCAATCTGGCATAGCTGTTGCACTGCAACATGATGCCACAAGCAAAAGGGGGCATCATGAAGCTGATCCTGGCTATCATCAAACCGTTCAAGCTCGACGAGGTCCGCGAAGCGCTCACTGCGCTCGGCATCGCCGGCATGACCGTTACCGAGGTCAAGGGTTTCGGGCGGCAAAAGGGACAGACCGAAATCTATCGCGGCGCCGAATATGCGACCAACATGGTTCCAAAGGTGAAAATCGAACTCGTCTGCGACGACGCGCTCGCATCGCGGGTCGTCGAAACACTCCAGCAAAGCGCGGGAACCGGCTCGATCGGCGACGGCAAGATCTTCGTTCTCGCCGTCGAACAGGCCGTGCGGATCCGCACCGGCGAAACCGGCGAGGCGGCGCTCTAATGACAAAGGGGGACAATATGACGTTCGCAAACAAGATGGCGTCCAGCGCGGGGGCCGTCGGCCTTGCGTTGTTCGCGGCGCTGCCTGCCTGGGCGCAGGACGCGGCACCCGCCGTGGCGGAGGCCGCCACGCCAACGCCCGACAAGGGGGACACCGCATGGATGATGGTCTCGACCGTGCTCGTCATGGCGATGATCGTGCCGGGCCTCGCGCTTTTCTATGGCGGCCTCGTCCGCACCAAGAATATGGCGTCGGTCCTGACGCAGATTTTGGCCGTTGCCGCGCTCGCGATGATCATGTGGGTGATGTTCGGCTATGGCCTGGCCTTTGGCGGCGACGCGAACCAGTTCATCAGCGCGGGCAAGTATTTCCTCGCCGGGATCACCGCCGACAGCAATGTCGCGACCTTCACCGACGGGGTGGTTATTCCCGAGTTCGTGTTCATCGCCTTTCAGATGACCTTCTCGGCAATCACCGTCGCGCTGGTGCTTGGCGGACTGGTCGAGCGGATGAAATTTTCGGCGGTGATGGTCTTTGCCATCATCTGGCTCACCCTCGTTTACTACCCGATCGCCCATATGGTCTGGTATCTCGGCGGCGACGATGCCTCGACCGGGCTGATCTTCGGCTGGGGGGCGCTCGACTTTGCGGGCGGCACCGTCGTCCACATCAACGCCGGTATCGCCGCCCTGGTCGGCTGCTTCATCATCGGCAAGCGCACCGGCTATCAAAAGGAAATCATGGCGCCGCATTCGCTGACGATGACGCTGATCGGTACCGGGCTCCTCTGGGTGGGCTGGTTCGGCTTCAACGCCGGCTCGGCACTCGAAGCCAATGGCACCGCCGGCCTGGCGCTGATCAACACCTTCACCGCCACCGCCGCCGGGGTCCTGTTCTGGATGCTCACCGAACGCGCACTCGGCCACAAGGGCTCGCTGCTCGGGGCTTGTTCGGGCGCGATCGCCGGGCTGGTCGCCGTGACCCCTGCTGCGGGCAATTCGGGTCCGTTCGGCGCGATCCTGCTGGGTGCCATCGCGGGCGTCCTGTGCTGCTGGTTCGTGATGAAGGCGAAACCGCGGCTCGGTTTCGATGACTCGCTCGACGTGTTCGGCATCCATGGCCTCGGCGGCCTCATCGGTTCGGTACTGACGGCAGTAACGATGCTGCCCGCGCTCGGCGGCCCGGCAGGCGACGATTATGTCCTCGGCGCCCAGCTCTGGATCCAGATCAAGTCGGTGCTGGTCGCCATCGTCTGGTCGGGCGTGGGTTCGGCGATCGCCTTTTCCATCGCCAAGGCCGTAACCGGCGGCCGCGTCACCCCAGAGATCGAACGCGAAGGGCTCGACCTCGGCGAGCATGGCGAGCGCGCCTATAATTATTGACGAAACAGGATCCTGCCGCCGCGGCTCTCTCCTCCGTCCTAAAAATGGGGGCGGCAGGGTCCAACGAGGTTCCTCCTGCGAACCCCTGGCCGGGACATTTGTCCCGGCCGCTTTTTACTGTGGCCTGCGAGCCACAGGCACCGGCCATAATTTTGTACCGTCGCGTAGCAATATTGCTTTGACGCTACGGAAAGCGCACCCTCTCGGTGACGGAACAAGATAGTTCCGCACATGCAGGAGAGGATAATATGTACGCTCGCAACATGCTGCTGGCCGGGCTGTCGACGCTTGCCCTCGCGGTTACGACCTCCGCCGCTGCGCAGGAGGCCGCGACCGAAGAGGATGACAATATCATCATCGTGACGGCGACCAAGCGCGATGCCAATCTTCAGGATATTCCCTTTTCGATCAACGCCCAGACCGCGGAGGACATCCAGAAGTCGGGGGCAGTAACGCTGGAGGATCTGTCGCGGAACGTCGCGGGCCTGTCGGTCCAGAATCTGGGGCCCGGACAAAGCCAGGTCTCGGTGCGCGGCGTGTCGGCAGGGCAGGTCGTGCGCGACCAGCCGGGCGTCAAGGAACAGGTTGGCGTCTATCTGGACGAAAGCGTCATCTCGCTTTCGCTCTTTACCCCCGACATCGATCTTTACGATCTCAACCGCGTCGAAACGCTGCGCGGACCGCAAGGCACGCTCTTCGGCTCGGGGTCGGTCGGCGGCACCATCCGCTACATCACCAACCAGCCGCGTATCGGCGTGACCGAAGGCAGCGTCGAGGCCAATCTGAACCTGGTGGATGGCGACGATGTCGGCGGACATCTGAAGGGCGCGATCAACCTGCCGCTGGGCGCCAGCGCAGCCTTGCGCGCCGTCGGATATTACACGCGCTATGGCGGCTTCATCAACGCGATCGGTCCGGCGGGCAAGGAAGATGTGAACAGCGGCGAGCGTTATGGCGGCCGCGTCGCCATCACCTTCGAACCCAGCGATACCATCTCCATCACCCCGCGCATCGTCTATCAAAAGGTGAAGGCGAACGGCTTCAACCGCCAGGAGTTCTACAACCTCTACGCCAATTCCTTTACAACGACGCGGCCTGCCGTGACCTTTGACGAGCGCGAACAATATCTTCTGCTGCGCGAGGCGTTCGAGGATGAAACGCTGATCGGCGACCTCAACATCAATATCGATCTCGACGGGATCGCGGTGACGTCGGTGACAAGTTACACGAACCGCGACATTTTGGTCAGCCGCGACGCCAGCGCATTGACGGGTTCGGTATCGGTCGACCTCGGCTTCCCCGATGCGGGCGTCCTCCTGCCTTCCAACCTTCTCGACACCACCGATCTCAAAAGCTTTACCCAGGAAATTCGGCTCGCATCCGATTATGACGGAGCCTTCCAATGGGTTTTCGGCGGATTTTACTCGAGCACCGACCGCGTCTATCGCCAGCGGCTACCTACCCCCGGCTATGATGCCGTCACCGACGCCACGCTTGGTGCTGGCACGTCGGCCGCAGTCGCCAACGGCTTCCCCGGCGACTCGCCGTATAACGCGGACCTGCCATATAAGATCAAGCAACTCGCGGTGTTCGGCGAAGGCACCTATTCGCTCAGCGATGCGTTCGACGTGACCCTGGGCGGGCGCTATTACGACTTTATCGAAACGCGCCGCTTCGTGACCGGCGGCCTGTTCGCCAACGGCGACAATCGCCGGGACAAGACACGATCGAGCGGGTTCAGCCCGCGTCTGTTGCTGAGCTACGACGTCACCGACAATGTCACCGTCAACGCACAGGCGTCGAAGGGCTTCCGTCTCGGCGGGGTCAATGACCCGCTGAACCTGCCGCTTTGCTCGCCGACCGACGCCGCACTCTTCGGCAGTTTTCAGGATTATAATGACGAAACGCTGTGGAACTACGAGCTAGGCGTGAAGTCGCAGGGACGAGGTTTCACCTTCAACGCTGCGGGCTTCTATAACGACATCAAGAATCTGCAGGTCACGCTCGACGCCGGCACCTGTTCGTCGCGTATCGTCTTCAACGTGCCCAAGGCGCACTCCATGGGTGTCGAATTCGAACTGGGCCTGTCCCCTGTCGACGGTCTCGATCTCAATCTGTCGGGCAGCTTTATCGAGGCCGAATTTGACAGCACACTTCCGCCGCCGTTGACCACCGCGACCGGCATTCGCGAGGGCAACCGCCTGCCATCGGTTCCGAAGTTCCAGCTTTCAGCCTCGGGCAGCTACGAATGGCCGGTGGGCGACCGCGCGAGCATGTATGTCGCCGCCTCCGTCCAGCATGTGGGAACGCGCTATACCCAGCCCGCCGACCAGGAAAACAACCCGCGCACCTTTGTCCACAATCTGCCTTTCGGCGACGCTCCCGCCAACGCCTCGACGACGGTGGACCTGAAACTTCCCGATTATCAGCTCGTCAACCTCAGTGCCGGTATCGATTTCGACAACGGCCTGTCGTTGATCGCCTATGTCAACAATGTGTTCGACGAAAACGCGCTGCTGTCGTTCGACCGCGAACGCGGTGGGCGCGCCCGTTTGGGGTTCAGCGTCGGCCAGCCGCGCACCTATGGCATCACTGCGCGAAAGACTTTCTGATGGGGGCTTGAAAAGGGCTCGCGGCGGGTTGGGCACAGGTCGCTGCGCAGACCTCCAACCCCCGCATTTTTGCGGCGGCGCAGCATGAAATTAGCCCTTTTCATCATGACATTAATATGGCATTCAGCCTGTCATCAGTTTCAGGAGGGGAGAGCCTGAAAGGCTGGGCCGGGACGCAAGTCCCGGCCCTCTTTTTTTGCGTCACGCACCGCAAGATATCAAAAAATCTTTTGTTTCAGTGCATTGAGAAAAATCGCGCGGGCTGCACGAACGATGCCCGTCGCACCCGAATCATGCCCAACAGATGCGGGATCAGCGCGCCATTTCCGATTTCGAAAGCATGAAACAATTGCCGTCGGGGTCGTAAAAGCTCAGCAGCCGGACCATGCCCGGAATGTGCTGAATCGCTCCATCCTGCCGAACCTCCAGCGCATCCAGATGGGCCTTGGCCGCATCGATGTCCGCAACCTCGAACACATTGGTTGCACCGCCGCCCTGCACCACCGATTCGACCTGGCTCAACCCGATGTTCACGCCGGCCATCGGGGTCGCCAGTTCGCACCAGCCGATCTCGTCGACACGGTAGAGCAGCTTGCACTGCATCACCCGTTCATACCAGTCGATCGACGCCGCCATGTCGGTGACGCCCAGCGAACAGGTCAGTTCGGATTCAATCTGTAACGCCATCCCACTCTCCCTTTGCCTTGCTGCTCCTTGCCGTGCTTCCCGGCGCACGCCGCCCCCTCGATCACGGCACTGCCACGATCATGGCTGCGCCATGCCGCCCGCAGCAATCGACACCGGCACGAAGCGGGGCCGGCGATTCTCCACGGAAAACATTGCATCGATAGTCTGGTTTGTATAGTTACTTTCTTATGCGGTCAAGAACGGTCGATCCCCTGCTTGCCAAGCTTGGAAGCCATCGCTGGCTGGTGCCGTTGCTAGCCGATCTTGCCGCGCATCGCGGCGCGCGCTTCGTCGAACTGCTGAACCGACTGGAAATGGCACGCGACAGCCTGACGCGAACGCTCGACGCCGCGGTCGCGCTCGGCTGGGTGAGGCGCAATACCGGTCATGGCCACCCGCTACGCCCCGAATATCTGCTGACCGACGAGGGCGCAAAGGCCGCCCTGCGCGCGGCGTCGATCCGCGATGCGCATATCGCCATCGGCCTGCCACCCGGCGCCACGACACGCTGGGGCTTGCCGCTGCTCGTGGGAATCGATGCCGGCCAGGACCGGTTCAATGCGCTGTCGCGCGCGCTCGCCCCCGCGACCCCCCGCGCCCTGTCACAAGGACTGACCGCACTTGGAAAACATGGGCTGGTGACGCGCGCGATCGTCGATATGCGCCCCCCCGCCAGCCGCTATGCACTGACCGATAACGGGCGCCTTCTCGCCGCCGCGAGCCGATAGCCCCCGGCGCGCACCGCCGTCAGGAAAGCGCTGCCTTCACAAAGTCGGCGGCACGCTCGCCGATCATGATGCTGGGCGCGTTGGTGTTCCCCGACACCAGTCGCGGCATGATGCTGGCATCGGCCACCCACAAACCATCGACGCCGTTGAGCTTCAGCCTCGGGTCGACCACGGCCGCGTCGTCACCCCCCATCCGGCAGGTGCCGACCGGGTGATAGACCGTGTCGGCGCGGCTGCGGATCATCGCGTCGAGCGCCGTGTCATCGTCCAGATCGACCGAATGGCGATCGACTCCCGCATAGTCCGCCAGCGGCGGCGCCGCGACGATCCGGTGCATCATCCGCACTCCGGCACGCAGCGTCGCCATATCGCGCGGGTCGGTCAGAAAGCCCGGATCGATGGCGGGCGCCACCGCGGCGTCGGGCGAGGCCAGCGTCACCATGCCCCGGCTTTCGGGCCGCAGCACGCAGGCATGACAGGAAAAGCCGTGCCCCTTCACCTTGGTGCGCCCATGATCCTCCAGCATCGCGGGAACGAAATGATATTGGATATCGGGCGCAGGCAAGTCGGGGTGCGACTTCCAGAAGCCGCCGGATTCGGCGAAGCAGGTCGTCATGATGCCGCTGCGCTTGCGCCGATGTTCAAAGATCGCCTTCACCATCCGCCAGCTTCCAGCCAGGCTGTCGCCGAAGGGATCGGTCGATCGCGTCTGCCAACTCGACACATAGTCGATATGGTCCTGCAGATCGGCGCCGACCCCGGCGCGATCGACCATCACATCGATCCCCATCGCGCCCAGATGCGCGCCCGGACCAATGCCCGACAACATCAGGATCTGCGGCGATCCGAACGCCCCCGCCGAAAGGATGACACCGCCGCGCGCGCGCAGCGTTTCGCGCCGGTTCCCGCGCCGGATGGCGACGCCGACAGCGCGCCCTTCCTCGATCAATATCTTTTCAACCAGCGCCCCGGTACGAATGTCGAAATTGGGCCGACCGCGAAGCGGTTCGACAAAGGCCCGCGCCGCAGACCAGCGTTCGCCGCCCTTCTGCGTCACCTGATACAGGCCGAACCCTTCCTGCCGCGCGCCATTGAAATCGTCGGTTCGCGGCAGTTGCAACGCCTCGGCGCTCTCGACAAAGCGGCGGCTCGTCACATTGGGCCAATGCTGGTCCATGACATTCAGCGGGCCGGTGGCGCCATGGAACGTATCGCCGCCGCGTTCATTGCCTTCGCTCCGCATGAAATAGGGCAGCACATCGGCATAGCGCCACCCCGTCGCGCCCAGTTCGGCCCACTGATCATAGTCAAAGGCGGCTCCGCGGATATAGATCATCGCATTGATCGCGCTCGACCCGCCCAGCCCGCGCCCGCGCGGTTGATAACCGATCCGCCCGTTCAGCCCCTTTTGCGGCACCGTATCATATCGCCAGTTCGACGCCTTGGGGATGAACGGCATCAAGCCCGGAGTCTTTACACGGACGATATCGTTCGACCCACCCGCCTCGACCAGGCACACGCTGCGCGTGCCGTCCTCGGCCAGCCGTCCCGCCGCTGCGCTTCCCGCGCTGCCGCCGCCGATGACGATGATGTCGAACTGATCCATGATGCGCCACTCTCCCTCGCCACCCGATCGGTGGTCATTCAGGACTTACATGGATGTCATTAGGATGGGAGGCAAGACCGAAGCTGTGGAAGGCAGCCCGGTCCCAGCATGCCCTCCGCTCCACGCGAACTATTCCACCGTCTCTTCGTCCGGCTGCCCCGCCTTCCAGCGCTCCTTGATCATGTCGCTCGTCATCCGGCTGCCGTCATGGCTCCAGCCTGGCTCGCGCCACATATAGGACAGCTTGTGCTTCCACGGCGCGGACCAGACGTCCTTCGCGATTCCGACCCATTCGTGCACTGCGGCCCAGAGGATGCTGAAGCTGCCGAGCTGCTTGACGATGCCGTAACGCACCGGTTCGTCGTCGCGCTCGGGAACGAAGCTGCCGAACATCCGGTCCCAGATGATGAAGACGCCGGCATAATTGGCGTCGAGGTAGCGCGGGTTGACGCCATGGTGGACGCGGTGGTGCGACGGCGTGTTCATCACCGCCTCGAACCATTTGGGGCAACGTCCAATCGCCTCGGTATGAATCCAGAATTGATAGATCAGGTTGAGCGCCGCGCAGAAAAAGACCATCGCGGGCGGAAAGCCGATCAGGAACAGCGGCAGGCGGAAAATGAAAGCCAGGCTGAAAAAGCCCGTCCAGGTCTGCCGCAGCGCGGTCGACAGATTGTAATGCTGCGAACTGTGGTGGATGACATGGCTTGCCCAGAACCAGCGGACGCGATGCGCGCTGCGGTGAAAGGCATAATAGGCCAGATCGTCGAGAAAAAAGCAGAGGATCCACGCCCACCACCAGGTCCGGAATTCGATCCCGATATCGAACAGGCGAAAATGATGCAGCCACACCGCGACCCCGACGACCATCCCGCCGACGAGCGCGCTGGCAACCTGGCTGCCGGTGCCGAGCATCAGCGAGGTCAACGTATCGCGCGCCTGATAGCGGCTTCGGTCCCGTCGCAACGAGACGATCATCTCGGCGATCAGCAGCAGCAGGAAAGCAGGGATCGCATAGGTGACTGGATCAGGCAATTTATCCACCCGGAATCTCCCGCATCCGCGCCGCCCATACCCCGGCCTCCTTGCCCAGTTGCAGCGTCACCGCGCCGAAACTTCGCTCGGGCGGGGTCAGGGTCAGGAAATCCTTGTCGAGCCGGGCGCTCATCTGCCGATCGACCGGGCGCGCGGCGAAATGATTGCCATGCGCGCGGACCAGCATCATGCGCCCCTCACCATTGCGGACGATCGCCGCAAAACCGGCGCGGTCGCGCGCCACGTCGACGCCGCCGAACCCGGTTTCGGCTTCCTCCGCCAGACGGATCGCATGGTCGGCATCGGCAATCCGCGGATCGCTGCCCAGCCCCATCGCCTTCACCAGCCAGGCGAGGAACAGCACCGCGACGACCGATGCTGCGGTCTGGATCAGAAACGCCGTCGTCACGCTTTGCCCGCGAGCGCTTCCATCATCGGCCGCAGTCCCGAAAGGTCATAGCCCGCGGCCGAGGCCGCGTTGCACAGGCCGTCGAGATCGTCTCCGGCCCGTGCGCGGGTCAGCGCCCACAAATGGGTCGAGCGTGTGCCCGATCGGCAATAGGCCAGAATCGGCCCCGTGGTATCGGCCAGCAACGTGTCGAGTGAATCGAGTTGAGGGTGGCTGAACCCGGCATGCCCCACCGGGATGGCGGCATAGGCGAGCCCTTCGGCCGCGCAGGCATCGGCGATATCGCCGCCTTGCGGCGCTGACGGATCTTCACCGTCGGGCCGGTTGTTGACGACCATGGAAAAACCGGCGGCCTTGGCCGCGGCGATGTCCTCGACGGCGATTTGCGGCGCGACGCTATAGCCGGATGAAAGATTACGAAAGTCGCTCATATCGGCGATCTATAGGCCGGCGGGGATAGCTGACAAGCGTGTAAAGCGGCGCGTTCAATATTGTCCGATAATATCCAGAAAGGCATCGCCCCATGCCTCGAGCTTCTTGGCGCCGACGCCGGGGATGCGGGACAGCGCGGCGCGCGTCGCCGGACGGTCCGACGCCATCGCCCGCAGCACCGCGTCGTGAAAGATGACATAGGGCGGGACGCCGGCCTCGGCGGCCAACTCGCGCCGCGTCGCGCGCAGCGCCTCGAACAGCGGATCGCCGATCGGGTTCGCCGCGGCACCGGTCTCAGGCCCGCGCCTTGTCCGGCGCAGCGGCGGTTCGGCGATCATGACCGGCGCCTCGCCTTTCAGGACCGGGCGGGCGGCCGGGCCGAGCATCAATCCGCCATGCTCGGTGGTCGACAGCGCCTCGCGTGCGACCAGACTGCGGACCAGAGGCTTGAGCAAACGCACATCGTCGCCCGCCACGATTCCGAACACCGACAGCTTGTCATGCCCGCGGCTCTCGATCCGTTCATCGCTGCGCCCGGTCAGCACGGCTTCGACGTGCCCGGCGCCATAATTTTGCCCTGTGCGATAGACCGCCGACAGCAGCTTTTGCGCCAGCACCGAAACGTCGAGTTGGGCAGGCGGGTCGATGCAATTGTCGCAATTACCACAGCGGAGCGGCGGATCTTCGCCAAAATGGCGCAGCAACAGCGCGCGGCGGCACTCGACCGTTTCGACCAGCGCCGCGAGGGCGTTGAGCCGCGCCCGTTCGCTCGCGACCCGCGCATCGGGCAGCTCGGACAGCCGCATACGCGCGCGCGCGAAGTCTTCGGCGCCCCACAGCATCAGCGCCTCCGCCGGATCGCCGTCACGGCCGCCGCGGCCGGTTTCCTGGTAATAGCTTTCAATCGATTTGGGCAGGCCGGCATGGGCGACGAAGCGGACGTCGGGCTTGTCGATCCCCATGCCGAAGGCGACAGTCGCGGTAACGATGCCATCCTCCGACGCGACAAAGTCGTGCTGCACCCGCGCGCGGTGCTCGGCATCGAGACCCGCATGATAGGCCGCGACCCGGCGACCGGTCGCAGCGGCAAGCCGCTCGGCCATGCGCTCGGTCCCGTCGCGGGTGGGGCAGTAAACGATGCCGGGGCCCGGATTGGCGACGATGAAATCGGTCAGCTGCCGCGCCGGACTGACACGCGGGGTGACGCGATAACGGATGTTTGGCCGGTCGAATCCCGCAAGAATCAATCCATCGGCCGGAATGCCGAGCTGAACCAATATATCGTCGCGCGTGTGGCGATCCGCCGTCGCGGTCAGCGCCAGGCGCGGTACGTCGGGAAAGGCATCGAGCAGCGGGCGCAACAGGCGATAGTCGGGCCGGAAATCATGGCCCCATTCCGACACGCAATGCGCCTCGTCGATCGCGAACAGCGCCGGCACGCGCGCCTCCATCAACGCCCGAAAGCCCTCGCCCGTCGCGCGTTCGGGCGCGATATATAGAAGGTCGAGTTGCCCGTCGCGATAGGCTTGGCGCGTGTCGGCCCAATCGGCATCGACGCTGGTCAGCGACGCGGCGCGAATGCCCGCCGCGCGCGCACCGCGCAGCTGATCGTGCATCAGGGCGATCAGCGGCGACACCACGACGACGCAGCCGCCAAGCGCCACTGCCGGCAATTGATAGGTCAACGACTTGCCTGCCCCCGTCGGCATCACCGCCAACGTCCGGGCGCCCGCCATCACCCGCGCCACCACCTCTGCCTGGCGGCCACGAAAGGCATCAAAACCGAATGTCGATTTCAGGAGCGGGAGCAGCGCGTCGGTCGTCATTGTGCCGCCGCGATAGGCAGTTTGCTTCGGCGAGGGAAGCCTTGGCGGCACCGCGCGGCCCGCGGCGCTTCAATCCCGCTTGCCGAGCCGGCCGATCAGAGTTCGCGATCAGAGTTCGATCGTGACCTTCACGCGGCCCGCGTCGACCCCGGCCGCCTGCGCGATCCGGCGTCGGCTGGTTTCAACCACCGTCTGCAAGGCGGGGGCGCCTGGTCCGCCACCGCCACCATGGTCGGCAAAGCCGGTCGAATCGCCTTCGGGACCGCGCCCCATCAACAACTCATCGTCGGACACGCCCAGCGCCGTGGCGATCGCCTGCAGACTGCGGATACGCGGCGCTGTCTTGCCGCTTTCCCATGCCCAGATGCTTGGCTTGCTCAGGCCAGCACGGCTGGCGAGCCCCGCAAGACTGAGGCCGCGCTCCTCGCGCAGGCGGCGCAGACGGGCCGCCAGCGGCTCGCGCGCTTCCTCGGCCGCAATATCGCCCAGCGCCGGGTCGAAATCCGACGGCAGCGGGTTGCGCAATCGCGCGGCGCTCAGCGCCGCCCGCGGCAGCGGCCGGTCGAACCGGCATCCGTACAGCGTTTCGCTACGCCAGACGATCGTCGCTGAAACCTCGCCGGTTTCGGGCAGGCCCACCTTGATCTGCTGCCCCATCGCCAGGTCCGACCGTGTTTCGACCAGCATCCCGGAAACCGAAAGATTGTGGACCAGCACCGTCGTGGCGCCGCCCGAGTCGATCGATCCCTCGACTTCGAGGTTGAGAAGCAGGCGCTCGGCGCCCCGTTCGTCGGTGGAGGGCGAACCCTGCTCTATCGTGCCGCGCATAGCCATAAGGGGCGCATAGTCGCAGCGACCCCTTTCCGAGGTGTTAACGTCCGACGAAACATCCCTCGGCGCGTCGGACGTCGCCGCATCCGCACCCCATTCGTCCATCGCCTCGTCAACGGAACCAGTGGGCAAGCCCCCCTCATCGCGCCGATGGCGCGCATGGCGCGTATCGGCGGGGGCTTCATCATCATGCGACGTGTACATTTCGGCTTTCTGGTCTGCGGACGCCGTTCTCCCGATGATGGTGCGCCCCGAGGCGGGTCAACGCACCATCCCGCCGAATGTTGCGCCACGCCGGACGGGCCGTGCAGAATTATTGACATGCCGAAAATTCGAAAAGGCCCGCCCTTTCGCCACAGGGCAAATTTGGGGAAGCACAAAAGGGGCGCAGCCGCGCCAATCGCGCGGGGGACAATCGTGCGGGGATGCCCGAACGCACCGCCGGCGACCGCGCATCATGCCCTGAGAGAGGGAGAGCAGGCAGGAGACCGTCGCCCTCCGCCCGACCGCTATGCGACGACCAGCTCTCGCTGCTCGGGACGCCCCATCGACAGCAAAATCGGGTCGGCCTTTTGCCGCTCGGCAAAGCTCGCCTTGTCCGATAGCCCCTGCCACCCGATGCCGATCAGCGACTGGGCGATCGCGCCGCCCAGCGTGTCGCCGGGCCCGGGCAGAATGATGACGTCGGGGGCGAACTCCCTGACCGCGACCTCGACCGACCGCGCAAAATCATAGGGCGCAAGTATCTGGTGGCCGAACGTATAGTCCCAGATGGCCGACGGGTCCGACGCAAAGCGCCGCCAGATATGGCCACGTCCGTCGACCATCGGGATCGATGGGCCGGCGAACAGGCTGGCGGGCAATTCGGCTTGCGCCTTGTCCGCGCTGCCGTACATCAGCGGGGTATGAAAGGGGCCATGTCCGGCAAGGCGCAGGGGGTCGCGCCCCGGCGTCGGGGGCGCCTCGGCGAGCAGCGCGGCAAGCCCCTCCTCATTGCCCGCGAACACCAGCATGCCGGCAAGGTCGATCGACAGCGCCAGCCCGACGCCGGGGCGCGCCGCAATATCGGCGACGCACGCGAACAAGGCCTCGCGCAGCCCCGGCACCGGCCGCCAATTTTCGTCGACGACCTGCATCAATATCTGTCCGCCAGGGCCGTGGGTCTGGCTGTTGAGCCCCATGGCATTGGCAATGCGAAAGCCGTCGCTGACCGACACCGCGCCGCCGAGCGCCAGGGCACTGTACCATCCCATCGAATTGCCAAGGGTCGCGACGACATCGAACCGGTCGCGATCGATGCTCAGCCAGTCGAGGACGGTGGCGGTATAGATCAGCGGCGCGGCGACATCGCCGCGCATGTGCGTCGCCACGCTGAAGCGCTCGGCGCCGTCCAGTTCGCTGACCGTCGGCTGGCCGCGCGTCCGGCGCTGGGCGTCAAAATCGGCGATGCGCGCGCCAAAGCGCGCGCCGTGCAGCCGCGCGATGCTGCCCAGTTCGCCCTTGCCATAGGTGCCCCGCCCGGGCGCGACGACGATGGCGGTCTTGCGCTTGCTCATGCCAGCAGCTCCTTTGCGGCGGCATAGATGGAATCGCGGCTCGGCAGCGTCAGGGTCGCGGCCTTGCCCAGCGGAATGAAACTGTCGTCAGCGGCGATGCGCGCCAGCTTCTTGTCGGGCGCGCGCTCGACGAACAGCGCCATCAACGCCTCGCTTTGCGACCCGGTGATACGGCATTCGTCGACGATCAGGATGCGCTGCGCGTCGCCAACCGCCGCAACCAGCTTTTCCTCATCGACCGGACCGAGCCAGCGCAAGTCGATCACCCGCGCCTTCACGCCATCTTCGGCGAGCCGCTTTTCCGCCTGGCGCGAGAGATAATAGCCGTTGCCATAGGTGACGATGGCAAGGTCGGTACCATGACCATGCACCCCGACATCGCCCAGCCGGATCGGGTCGCCGTCGCCGGGCGCCTCGTAAACGCTGGTCCAAAGCCCGTCGCCTTCGGCATGCAGGTCGCGGGTCATGTAAAGCGCGATCGGTTCGACAAAGACGACGACGCGCTGCTCTTCCCGCGCCAGCCGCACGCATTCGCGCAGCATCTGCACCGCGTCGCGCCCATTCGACGGCACCGCCAGGATGACACCGGGGATATCGCGGAAAACGGCCAGGCTGTTGTCATTGTGGAAATGACCGCCGAAACCCTTTTGATATCCCAGTCCCGCGATGCGGATGACCATCGGATTGGTGTACTGGCCGTCCGAAAAGAAGCTGAGCGTCGCTGCTTCGCCGCGAATCTGGTCCTCGGCATTGTGGACATAGGCAAGGAATTGGATTTCGGGCATCGGCACGAAACCATTGTGCGCCATGCCGATCGCCAACCCCAGAATCGCCTGTTCGTCGAGCAGCGTGTTGATGACGCGCGCCGACCCGAACCGCTGGTGCAGCTTGGCGGTGACATTATAGACGCCGCCCTTCGGCCCCACGTCCTCGCCCGCAACGACGATCTCCTGGTGCGCGAGCATCAGGTCGGCAAGCGCCCAGGAAAGCAGCCGTGCCATGTGCATCGGCTTGTCCATCGCGCCCGCATCGCTGCCGAAGGTCGCGGCGCGCGCCTCGGCAGAGGGCGTGTTGGACCGCGGCAGGTCGCGTTTCGGCGGCACGATGCTCTCCATCACCGCCGCCGGAGTGGTCAGTTTCGGGCGCCGGATCGCAGCCTCGGCCTGACGGGCCAGCGTCGCACCGATATCCGCATAGGCGTCGGCGATCTCGGCCTCGCTCATCCATCCCTGTTCGACCATCAGCGCCGCCCCGGCCAGCAACGGATCGCGCGCCTCGTCGGCTTCGATCAGCGTCTTGGGCAGATACGCCCCCTGCACGTCCGACCCGGCATGACCATAAAGGCGCACCGTCCCCATGTGCAGAAAAACAGGCTTGCGATATCGCCGGGCATAGTCGGCGGCTTCGCACGCGCCGGCATAGGCCGAAACAAGATCGGTGCCGTCGCACTGGATATAGTGCAGACCCGCGCGTTGGCGGAACTGCGCCTCGATCCACCCGGTCGGGGTGCGGGTCGAAATGCCGATACCATTATCTTCGCACAGGAAGATGAGCGGCATCGGCGTCCCCTGAAACGCCGACCAGCCGGCCGTGTTGAAGGCCCCCTGCGCGGTCGAATGATTCGCCGATGCATCGCCAAAGCTGGTCAGCACCACGGCATCGTCGGGCAGCGGGCAATCGGTCATTCCCAGCCGCCGCGCGATCCCGATGGAAAAGGCGGCACCGACCGCCTTGGGCAAATGCGAGGCAATCGTTGATGTTTGCGGCGGAATCGCGAGCGGTTTCGACCCGATCACCTTGTGGCGGCCGCCCGAAATCGGGTCCTCGGCCGACGCCGCAAAGCTCAGCAGCATGTCCCAAGTGGGCGTACCGCCGGGAAGCTGGCGCGCCCGGTGGAGCTGAAAGGCATTCGAACGATAATGCAAAAACGCCATGTCGGTGACGCGCAGCGCCGCCGCGACGGCGGCATTGCCCTCGTGCCCCGACGAACCGATGGTATAGAAACCCTCGCCGCGCGCTTGCAACGTGCGCGACAGCCGGTCCATCTGGCGACTGGTCATCTGCGACAGGAAAATGTCGACCGCATCGGCGCGTGCCAGCGCGGCCGTCGCCGGGTCCGGTGCATCGGCGCGGCGCGCCAATCGGCCATCGGCCAGTGCTGCCAGGAATTTTTCATGTACCGCTTGCGCCGCGTCCACCGGGTCCTCCCTTATTGCCGGGAACAGCCCGGTTGCGGCCGCTGTCATCGCGCGGCCGCGAGCGAGCTAGAACGCGCCATCGCGCGGTGCAAGCATCTCTTGCCTTGTCGCATCGCATCGCGCTACCCTCATCGACGATGACTGGATGGGGCGGGGCCTTAATTTCAATATGATGTCGGTGCTTTTTGCCCAGGCATCGGCCGCGCCCGCTGCCCAGAACCAGGGGTGGCTGATCGACCCCGAACTGGTCGATCCCGGCTATTCGCAAACAATGGCTGGCGGCGAAATTCAGACGCATTTTCCGCCACCCACGCCGCCGCCGGAATCGCCCGAATGGCTGATGTCGTTGCTGCGCTCGATCGGCAATTTTTTCGAATGGAGCGCGCCGGCGCTGAAACCGCTCCTCCTGATCGCCGCTGTCCTCCTGCTGCTGTTCATCCTCTATCACTTCGCTCCGGGCTTTGCGCGCTGGGTCGATGATCTGCGCTTCGGCCGCAAGGCGGTGCAGGATGGCGAAGACCAGGCCGGCCAGGCCGAGGCGGGAGCCGCGCGCGCCCTGCTGGCGGAGGCCGATGCGCTGGCGGCCCAGGGGCGCTTTGCCGAAGCCGTCCACCTGCTGCTCTATCGCAGCGTCGAGGATATAGAGGGGCGGCGCCCGGGGCTGGTACGCCCCGCAATGACTTCGCGGGATCTGGCGGCCGCACAGGATTTGCCGGGCATCGCGCGCGAAGCCTTCAGCCGCATCGCCCGCGCGGTCGAAATCAGCCTGTTTGGCGGCCGCGCGATCGACTCCGATGCGTGGCAACAATGCCGGGGCGCCTATGCCGAGTTGACCATCGCGAAAAATTGGGTGCGCGCATGACCGGGCGCGGCGCCAGCGATCATGGCTTCAACCCGCGATTGATGGCGGGCATCGTGCTGATCGGAGTGGTCGCCTTTATCGCGCTATGGGCGCTCGTCGCGCTCGGCCCGCAACTCAGCAAGGGCAATGACGGCGGCGGCCACGCGCTGTCAAAGGGCGCACCGGGCTATGCTGCGATTGTCGATCTCGCCGAACGCGCGGGCGCCGACGTCGAACTGCGCCGCGAGGTCGAACCGCCGCAATATGAAGATTATCAACAGCTCGTCATCCTGACCCCCACCGTCCGGACCAAGCCCGAGGAAATGACCAAGCTTCTCGCGGCACAACAGGGGGCGCCGGTGCTGGTCGTTCTGCCCAAATGGGTCAGCCCGCCGATGGCGGGTGAAGCCCCCAAGGCGGGATGGGTCGGTAACAGCGTTCCGATTTCGGCGCCGCCGCGATTGCTGCCGGACACCTATTTCGGGACCGTCAAAACAGCGGCCGCACAGCGCAGCAGCCAAAGTGCACGCGGCCACCTCGGCGGGCGCGAGGTCTTGTTGCCGCTACCGCCGGTCCTCCACACGGTCAGCGGAGAGGATCTGGAAACGCTGATCGCAGCGCCCGGCGGCGGCGCGGTCCTTGCGCGCACGCACGACCGGGATCTTTATATTCTCGCCGATCCCGACCTCATCAACAATCTGGCCTTTGCGTCGCGCGAAGGCGCGGCGGCGGCCATGACCTTGATCGACGCGGTTGCGGAGGATGCCAACGCCGAAGGGCTGGCCTTCGACCTGACCCTCAATGGTTTCGGCGGCGGCCGGTCGCTGCTGCGTTTCGCCTTTGTGCCGCCCTTCATCGGCATCACCCTATGCCTGATCGCGGCGGGGCTTTTCGCATTGTGGCAGGCGTGGGCGCGCTTCGGCCCAGCGCTGCGCCCCGAACGCGCCATTCCGGTGTCGAAAGCGGCGCTGATCACGAACAGTGCCGATCTGATCCGTCAGGCGCGGCGCGAACTCGATGGCGCCGACGCCTATGTCCACAGCCAGCGGAGCGCGATCGCGCGGCGGCTGCACGCCCCCGCCGGCCTCGATGCCGAGGCCACCGATGCCTGGATCGACCGCCATCTGCGCCCCGGCGGCGACCTGTTTTCGGCGCTCGCCCGCCGCCTCAGGCTGGCACGCAACACCCACGAGTTTCTGGCAGACGCGCAGGCGCTGCACGACATCAGAAAGGATCTTCTCCGTGACAGCCAATAATATCGAGCGCGTGCGCGCGTTGGGCGCCGCGATCGACGCCGAAGTCGCCAAGGCGGTGTTCGGCCAGCACGAACTGACCCGCATGGTGACGGTCGCGCTGCTCGCGGGCGGGCATATCCTGCTCGAAGGGCCGCCGGGGACCGCCAAAACGCTGCTCGCTCAGGCTTTCGCGCGCGCGGTGGGGCTCGATTTCGGACGCATCCAATTCACCCCCGACCTGATGCCAGGCGACATATTGGGTTCGAACCTGTTCAACTTCCAGACCTCGAGCTTCACCCTCACCAAGGGGCCCATTTTCACCGAGCTGCTGCTCGCCGACGAAATCAACCGCACCCCGCCCAAGACCCAGGCCGCGCTGCTGGAAGCGATGCAGGAACGGCGGGTGACGATCAACGGCGAACCGCATGCGATGAGCCCGCGCTTCACCGTGCTGGCCACCCAGAATCCGATCGAACAGCAGGGCGTCTATCCGCTGCCCGAGGCGCAGCTCGACCGTTTCCTGTTCAAACTGGTGGTCGATTATCCCGCCGCCGACGAAGAACGGCGGATTGTCGCCGATCATGGCGGGCGCTTCAAAAGCCCGGCGGTCGCCGATTTCGGCGTCGCGCAGGTCGCCGATGCCCAGACGATCGGCGAAGCCATCGACATCATCGCGACCGTCCGGCTCGCCGACGAGATCGTCGACTATATCGTCCGCCTCGTCCGCGCGACGCGCGAAAGTGCCGACCTTGAATGCGGGGCAAGCCCGCGCGCCGCCACCCTGCTCGCCCGCGCCGCCTGCGCCGCCGCCGCGCTCGACGGGCGCGATTATGTGATCCCCGATGATGTCCAGCGCCTCGCCTCCAGCGTATTGCGCCACCGCGTCATCCTGTCCGCCGCCGCCGAAATCGAAGGGCGCAGCGTCGAACAGGTGATCGCCGCGCTGCTGGATCATGAAGAGGTGCCGCGTTGAACGGCATCGACGCAATATCGTCGCTGCGCCGCCGCCGTGACGCGAACGATCCGCGCGGCGGTCGCGGGGATGGTCCGCAATGATCTACCCCACCCGCCGAGCCATTTTTCTGCTGCTCGCGGGCGCCCCGGTGGCGCTGGCTCTCGGCCTTTTGCGTCCCGAACTCTGGCTGGTCGCTCCCGGCTGGATCGCGGTCATTCTGGCGTGCGCGCTTCTCGACGCCGCGGCGGGCGCGCAACCGCGCCATCTCGCGCTCGATGCGCATTTTCCGTATCAGGTCGGGGTTGGGGATCCTTTTAAACTGGCGCTCTCTGCACGCGGACGCAGCGTGCCGGAACGGGCAGAGATCGCGTTGTCGCTCGACGAACGGCTGGCGCGCGGCGGGCGGCTTGCGGGTCACATGCGGGCGACCGACGACAACGAAACGCCGACGCTTGCACGCACCCTTCCGCTCACTGCAGCGCGGCGGGGGCAGGCACAGGTCGAGGCGCTATGGATTCGCTGGACAGGGCCGCTCGGGCTGGTTTGGAAACAGCGGCGCTTTGCGATCGACCGCGCGATCAGCGTCGTCCCCAGCCTGCGCGCCGTGACCGAGGAGGGCAGTCGCCTGTTCCAGCGCAACAGCTGGTTTGGCCTGCGCCAGCAACGGTTTCGCGGTGAGGGCACCGAATATGAAGCCCTCGCCGAATATCACCCGGGGATGGACCGCCGCGCGATCGACTGGAACGCTTCGGCCCGGCACGTCAAGCTGCTCGCCAAGGAATATCGGGTCGAACGGGACAATCGCGTCGTGTTGGCGATCGACGGCGGGCGCACGATGGCCGAGCCCGTCGGCGGCATGCCCCGCGTCGATCGCGCGGTCTCGGCGGCGTTGCTGCTCGCCTATGTCGGGCTCAAGCTCGGCGACCGCATCAGCCTGTTTTCCTTCGCCGCCCAGCCGCAGGCGATGACCCCCGCCTATATGCACACCCAGGATTTCCCGGCGCTGCAACGCGCCGCAAGCCTGATCGACTATGCCCATGTCGAAAGCAATTTCACCCTGGCCCTCACCACCCTGTCGGCGCAGCTCAACCGCCGTTCGCTGATCATCCTGTTCACCGAATTCACCGACGCGACGAGCGCCGACCTGATGATCCGCGCCGCCGGGCGGCTCGCAAAAAAGCACCGGCTGCTGTTCGTGGTGATGAAGGATGAGGAAGTGGAAAGCGAAGAACGCCGACGCCCCGAAAGCGCCGCCGACGTCACCCGCGCCAATGTCGCCGCCGCGATGCTGCGCGACCGCCAGTTGGTGATCGCGCGGCTGCAGCGGCTGGGCGCCGATGTCATCGAGGTGCCCGCCGACGCGATGGGCGCGGGGGCGGTCGAGGCCTATCTCGGCATCAAACGGGCAGGCAGCCTGTGATCCCGCCGCCGCCCGCCGCGACCACGGCCGCTGGTCCCAGCTTCTCGACCAGCCATTTTCGGGCCGAACGCGAAGCCGACTGGATCGCCTTCGACGAGCTGCTCACCAAGCTTGAACGACGCGGCGCCACGGCGCTTTCGAGCGAGGAGCTGCTCGAACTGCCCGTCCTCTATCGCGCCACCCTCTCGTCGTTGTCGATCGCGCGCGCGACCAGCCTCGACCGGGCGCTGCTCGACCATCTCGAGGCCTTGTCGATGCGCGGCTACTTCCTCGTCTATGGGGTACGCGAGACGCGGCTCAACCGGCTGCGGCGCTTTTTCCTCTATGACTGGCCCGCCGCCGTCCGCGCGGTGTGGAAGGAAACGCTGATCATCGCGCTCATCATGCTGCTCGGCGTGATGACCAGCTGGTCGCTCGTCGCGCATAATCCCGAATGGTTCTATAATTTCGTACCCGCCGAACTGGCGGGCGGGCGCGATCCGCGCGCTTCGGCCGAATATCTGCAATCGACGCTCGGCCACGGCAAGGCAGCGGGCGACGAAGAAACCAGCGGCCTGCACGTCTTTGCGACCTATTTGTTCACCCACAACAGCCGGGTGTCGATCATGTCCTTTGCCCTCGGCTTCGCCTTTGGCGTGCCGACGATGATGCTCGAATATTATCAGGGGATCAGCCTCGGCGCGATGATGGCGCTTTTCGCGTCCAAGGGGCTGGGGTTCGATTTCGGCGGCTGGCTGTTCATCCACGGCACCACCGAATTGTTCGCCGCCGTGCTGTCGGGGGCGGCCGGGTTGCGCATCGGCGCCGCGGTGGTCTTTCCCGGCGCGCGCAGCCGCCTGCAGGCCGCCTCCGACGCGGGACGCACGGCGGGCAAGGTGATGGTCGGGGTCATCATCATGCTGCTCGTCGCCGGTATTCTCGAAGGATTCGGACGACAGCTGATCACCGACACGGCGCTGCGCTATGGTATCGGCACGGTGATGCTGTTGCTCTGGCTCGGCTATTATTATGTCTCCCGGCGCGAGGACGCGACATGACCGCCGCCGCCCGCGCCAGGGAACGCGCCGCCGGTGCCAAGAAATTGCGTCAGTTCATCACCCCCGAAGGGGTCGATCTGGAACTGAAGATCGCCAGCTCGTCGATGCGGCTGGGCGCGTTGCTGATCGACGCCGGACTGATCATCGTAACGCTCATCCTCTTTACCCTGCTGATGATCTGGACCGGAATCGCGTCGCGGTCGAGCGTCGTGATCAGCATCTGGATGCTCGGAGCGTTCGTGCTGCGCAATTTCTGGTTCATCGGCTTCGAGCTGGGACAGCGCGCCGCGACCCCCGGCAAGCGCATGATGGGGATTCGCGTCGTCGCACGCGACGGCGGGCGGCTGACCGCCGATGCGGTGGTCGCGCGCAACCTGATCCGCGAACTCGAAGTCTTTCTGCCGCTCACGATGCTGGGCCTCGGCGCTGCCGAGGACATGGTATCGGGATGGACGATCCTCGCCGGGGTCGCCTGGTCGCTGACGCTCAGCCTGTTCCTGCTGTTCAACCGCGACCGGATGCGGATGGGCGACCTGATCGCCGGAACCTGGGTCGTGATGGCACAGCGCGCCAAGCTCGACAGCGACATTGCGGCCAGCGGCGAGACCGCCGGGACGCTCCGCTTCACCGACGCCGAATTGTCGGTCTATGGCATTTTCGAGCTTCAGGAACTCGAGCGCGTGCTGCGCGGCCGCGACGCCCGCGCGATGCGCGAGGTGGCCGACGCGATCCGCGTCAAGATCGGCCGGCCGGTGGCCGAAGAGGACGAAAGCTTCCTCCTGTCCTATTACCCGCAACTAAAGGCCCGGCTCGAACGCAAATTGCTGTTCGGCAAGCGGCGAGAGGATAAATATGCCAGCGACTGACACCCCGCCGCTTTCGGTTCGCGAAGCGCTCCGCATCCGCCGGTCCGTCCGTGCCTTTACCGATGCGCCGGTCGATCCCGCGCGGCTGCGCGACATTTTCGCCGCGGCACAGCGCGCGCCATCGGGCGGCAATCTGCAACCCTGGCAGGTGACGGTCGTGACCGGCGCGCGCTGGCAGGCTGTGAAGGATGCCGTCGCCGCGCGCATCGCAATGGGGCGCGAAGGTTATGAGCCCGAATATGACATCTACCCCAAGGGATTGACCGACCCGTGGGAGAGCCGCCGCTTCGGGGTCGGCGAAGCGCTTTACGGGGCGCTCGGCATCCCGCGCGAGGACAAGCCGGCGCGACTGGCTCAGTTCATGGACAATTATCGGGGTTTCGGCGCACCGGTGATGCTTTTCCTCCATACCTCGCGCATCATGGGTTCGCCGCAATGGTCCGACATGGGCATATGGCTGCAATCGGTCATGCTGCTGCTTGTCGAAGCGGGGCTCGCCAGTTGCCCACAGGAATGCTGGGCCATGTACGGCGCAACGGTGCGCCGCACGCTGGGGCTGGACGATGGGCAGATTTTGTTTACCGGGCTTGCGATCGGTCATGCCGACGCGGAAGCGGCGGTGAACCAATGGCCGGTGCCGCGCGCCGGTATCGATGAAGTGATTGATTGGCAGGGATTTTAAGTGATGACACAGTCCAGGTTTCGCTATGCGATGACGGCAATGCTGACGCTGGCGGTCGCGGGCTGTGCGGCAATCCCCCAGCCCGAAACACCGCCGCCTCCCCCGCCGCCGCCGGTCGCGCCGACACCGCCCCCCACCCCGCTTCCGACCCCGACGGCGGGCTGGGAAGATCGCGCCGTCGATCGCGGCGCCTGGCGCTATGACGCGGCCAGCCGCACGGCGGCCTTCGTTCCGACGGGCAGCGCCGATCCGCTGCTGACAATGGCATGCAGCAGTGGCGGCATCCGCATGACCGCGACGCTGGCAGGCGACGTCAGCCTGCGAACGAGCGCCGGAACCGACCGGATTCGCTTCGACGGGGGTAGCGCGAACCTGCCAAGCCGCGACCAACGGCTCGATCGCATCGCCTTCAGCCGCGGCCGCTTCGCCCTCGAAACGCCAGGCGGCGGCGCACTGACGCTGCCGGTACAATCCGAGATCGGACGTGTGATCGAGGATTGCAGGGGGTAGCTGTCGAAGGCGGTTTGGGGGCCGGAAGCTGCCGCCCCCCACTTTCGTCACCTCGGGTCAAGTCCGGGGTGACAATGATCGATGGGTCAACTTCCGGCCGGACAACAGTCGTTTCCTTTCAACGGAAATCAACGCTTTCCTACATTAATCCCCTGTGCCAGCCTTCCCGCTTGGCTCTTTGAATCGTCGATCATCGCCAGCCCCGGGCAGCCCCGCGCGTCGTTCCTAAAGCGACAAAGGAGACAATTCGGGCGCGCCCGTCCGTATCTTTTGTCGCCTTAAGGGCCAAAAAGGGCATGACCTGGATGGTTCATGCGGGGATTTGCGGCTTTTAGCCGCCCAGACGCACCGTCCCGCCGCGGATCCAGCCCCAGCGGCATGGGCCCTGATATTCGCGCGCATTGGGCACCGTCTTGGCCACTCCGCACATGTCGGGGTCGGTTCCCGGTGCGACGAACACGACGCCGAACCAGGCGTCATTGTCCGCCGCCTCGCACAGCGACACGCGCGCGCCGCCGGCCAGCCGCGCCTTGACCGCGCGGGTTTCTCCCGGGGCCCAATAGACGTCAGTGCCGCCATCCTTGACGCGGCTGATGCTCGAACAGGCGGGCAGGCTGGGGCCTTCGGTGCCGATCATCACCGCTCGGGTTGCGATCGGCTCCCCGTCGATGGCGGGGGCATTGTCGGTGGGCGGTGCCGGCTGGCTGCACGCCGCGAGCGACATCAGGGCAAGAACGGCGAGGGAGGAAGCGAAAGGCTGTTTCATGACCACGAAACTAGCCGCCGCGGCGACGCCGCGCAACGCCTCGCGCGCAGCGGCCAAGGGGCGCATTTTTGCTTGGGTTTTACCGCCGCCGACCCTATATAATCGGCATGACAGACACCCCCGACACCGGCGCGCACGAAGGCGCCGCGAAACAGCCGAACAGCAATGCCTATGGCGCCGATTCGATCAAGGTGCTGAAGGGCCTTGATGCGGTGCGCAAACGGCCCGGCATGTATATCGGCGACACTGATGACGGGTCGGGCCTGCATCATATGGTGTTCGAGGTGTCGGACAATGCGATCGACGAGGCGCTGGCGGGGCATTGCGACCTGGTGCTGATCACGCTCAACAGCGACGGTTCGGTCAGCGTCGAGGACAATGGCCGCGGCATTCCGACCGGCATCCATGCCGAGGAAGGCATTTCGGCGGCGGAGGTCATCATGACCCAGCTCCACGCCGGCGGGAAATTTGAAAACACCAGCGACGACAATGCGTACAAGGTGTCGGGCGGCCTGCACGGGGTCGGCGTCAGCGTCGTCAACGCGCTCAGCGAATGGCTCGAACTGACGATCTGGCGCGACGGCGAAGAGCATTGGATGCGCTTTGAACATGGCGATTCGGTCGCACCGCTCAAGGTCAACGGCCCCGCGCCCCAAAATCCCGATGGAACGGGCAAGAAGGGCACGCGCGTTACCTTCATGGCATCGACCGAGACGTTCAAGAACGTCACCGAGTTCGATTTCGAAAAGCTCGAGCATCGCTATCGCGAGCTCGCCTTTTTGAACTCGGGCGTCCGGATCAAGCTGGTCGATGCGCGCCACGCCGAGCATGAAACCCACGACCTCTTTTACGAAGGCGGGATCGCGGCGTTCGTCAAATATCTCGACCGCAACAAGAATGCCCTGCTGCCCGATCCGATCGCGATCAGCAGCGAGCGTGACGGCATCGGCATCGACGTCGCGCTCGAGTGGAACGACAGCTATTATGAAAATGTCCTCTGCTTCACGAACAATATTCCGCAGCGCGATGGCGGCACCCACCTCGCCGCCTTCCGCGCCGCACTGACCCGCACGCTCAACGGCTATGGCGAGAAATCGGGGCTGCTGAAGAAGGAAAAGGTCAGCCTGACCGGCGAGGATATGCGCGAAGGCCTGACCGCGATCGTCTCGGTCAAACTGCCCGACCCCAAATTTTCCAGCCAGACCAAGGACAAGCTGGTGTCGTCCGAGGTGCGCCAGCCGCTCGAAAGCCTGATGGCCGACCGCATGACCGAATGGCTGGAGGAAAATCCCGCCTATGCCAAGGCGGTGATCCAGAAGGTTATCGATGCCGCCGCGGCGCGTGAAGCCGCGAAACGGGCCCGCGAGCTAACGCGGCGCAAGGGCGCGATGGACATCGCCTCGCTGCCCGGCAAGCTCGCCGACTGCCAGGAACGCGACCCGTCGAAATGCGAGCTTTTCCTGGTCGAAGGGGATTCGGCGGGCGGCTCGGCAAAGCAGGGCCGCGACCGCCACGTCCAGGCGATCCTGCCGCTCAAGGGCAAGATTTTGAACGTCGAGCGCGCGCGTTTCGACCGCATCATCTCATCAAAGGAAGTCGGCACGCTGATCCAGGCGCTGGGCACCGGCATCCGTGACGAATTCAACCTCGACAAGCTGCGCTATCACAAGATCGTGATCATGACCGACGCCGACGTCGACGGCGCGCATATCCGCACCCTGCTGCTCACCTTTTTCTATCGCCAGATGCCCGAGATCATCGAGAGCGGCCATCTCTATATCGCCCAGCCGCCGCTCTACAAAGTCGCGAAGGGGCGGAGCGAGGTGTATCTCAAGGACGATACGGCGCTCGAAAATTATCTGGTCGACGCCGGAATCGATGCGCTGGTCTTTGAAACCGGCGGTGGCGCGCGGTCGGGCAACGACCTGCGCGCGCTGATCGATCATGGCCGCAAGCTGCGCGCGCTGATGCGCTATGTTCCGCGTACGCTCGATCACCGGCTGGTCGAAGCGCTGGCCTTTGCCGGCGCGCTCGATCCCGCGCTCGACGCGGCGGGACGCAACAGCGCTGCCGAAACCGCCGCCAAATGGCTCAACGCCGCCGAGCGCGCGTTGACCGGCGGCGGCGAGGCGCTGTGGACGATCGCGGCGGTCGAAGGCGGCGGCTATACGCTCGAACGCCGTTGGCGCGGAGTCAGCGATCATCATGTGATCGACACAGCCTTTCTCGCCAGCCAGGAGGCGCGTCGCCTCCATGCGCTCGCGCAGGCACAGGCCGACACCTATGGCCAGCCCGGCCGCCTCGTGAAGGCAGGCAGCGCCGCGGTCGAAACCGACAGCGACGGCGAAGAGGGTGACGCGCCCGTGGCCGCCAACGCCAAGGCGGTGTCGGTCACGCGCCCGTCCGAGCTGCTCGACGCGATTTTCGCGCACAGCCGCCGCGGCCTTGCGATCAGCCGCTACAAGGGGCTGGGCGAGATGAATGCCGAGCAATTGTGGGAAACCACACTCGACCCCGCCAACCGCTCGCTGCTGCGCGTCGAGGCCGAACAGGCCGATGTCGCGCACGAAATCTTCGAGCGGCTGATGGGCGACGAGGTCGAACCGCGCCGCGATTTCATCCAGACAAACGCGTTGTCGGTGGCCAATCTGGACGTCTGATCGACCGAATCGACTAAACGCAAATTCAAACCAGCACGCCGCCGACCACTTGCACCGCGTCGGCGGCGCTGCTTCACCGCGCCAGCCTTGAGAAAAGAGTTCCGAATGCGGGGCTCTGACCAACGGGGGAGGCCGATATGCGGCGCGGGTTCACGATTCTTCTGCCATTGCTGCTGGCGTTGCCGGCAACCGCGCAGGAAGCGCTGGGCGATGGCTTCGGCCTCGAAACCGAAGTCGGCAGCGGCACCGCCAGCTACTATGGCCGCGAACTGGCCGGAAACCGGACCGCGAACGGCGAACGCTTCGATCCCGATGCCCTGACCGCGGCCCACCGCACGCTGCCCTTCGGCAGCCGGGTGCGCGTGACCAACCTGACGAACGGCCAGAGCGTCGTTGTGCGCATCAACGATCGCGGCCCCTTTGGACGCGGCCGGGTCATCGACGTCAGCCATGCCGCGGCGCGCGAGATCGGCATGCACCGCAGCGGCATCGCCAGGGTCAGCATGACGCTGATCGGCGAGGAAGAAGGCGAATAGCCCGCGCCGCGAGGCACAGCCGGAAACCGCTCGCTGGAAAATCAGCCGTCCGGTATCATGGCGCCATGCGAGCCCCTGGCCCATGATGCGCCCGATCCGGCATGACTGAACCCTTGCCCCGCCCGCCCTCCCGCGCCACATCCTGACCATGCTTCTGCCTGCCCCCTTCGCCGACTGGTTCGCCGCGCGCGGCTGGCGGGTCCGGCGGCATCAGGTCGACATGCTCGACGCGGCGGGCCGGGGGGAACATGCGCTGTTGGTCGCGGCGACCGGCGCGGGCAAGACGCTCGCGGGATTCCTGCCCAGCCTCGTCGACCTGGCCGCGCACCCCTCCGACCGACTGCATACGCTGTATATCTCACCGCTCAAGGCGCTTGCCGCCGATGTCGAACGCAACCTCGGCGCGCCGATCACCGAAATGGACCTGCCGATCCGCGTTGAAAGTCGCAGCGGCGACACATCTTCGGACAAAAAGGCGCGGCAACGTGCCAAACCCCCGAACATCCTCCTCACCACGCCCGAATCGCTGTCGCTGCTGCTCTCCTATCCCGACAGTTTCACGATGTTCGCCGATCTGAAGACCGTGGTAATCGACGAAATCCACGCCTTTGCTCCGGGCAAGCGCGGCGACATCCTCAGCCTCGCGCTCGCGCGGCTTCAGGCGATCGCGCCGGGGCTGCGCCGCGTCGGCCTGTCGGCGACGATCGCCGATCCCGCCCAATATGCCGCCTGGCTCGCCCCCGATGCCGATGCAAAGGCGGTCACGCTGGTCGAGGGAGAAGCCGGCGCCGATCCCGACATCGCGATCCTGCTGCCCGAAGGCGCGGTGCCCTGGGCCGGCCATTCGGGGCGCTATGCGGTGCATCAGGTGATGGCAGAGGTGGCGCGCAACCGCACCACCATCATATTCTGCAACACCCGCGGGCTCGCCGAGCTGATCTTTCAGGAGCTGTGGAAGGTCAACACCGCCGGGCTGCCGATCGCGATCCACCACGGTAGCCTCGACCGCGAGGCCCGGCAAAGGGCGGAAGCGGCAATGGCCGAGGGGCGGCTGCGCGCACTGGTCGCGACATCCAGCCTCGATCTGGGGCTCGATTGGGGTGATGTCGATTGCGTGATCCAGATGGGGGCACCCAAGGGCTCCTCACGGCTGCTCCAGCGTATCGGGCGCGCCAACCACCGGCTCGACGAACCGAGCCGCGCGCTGATCGTCCCCGGCAACCGTTTCGAATATCTGGAGGCCCGCGCGGCATTGGACGCGGTCGCTGCGGGCGAGCGCGACGCCGATCATTTTCGCCCCGGCGCGCTCGACGTCCTGGCTCAGCATGTGATGGCGCTCGCCTGTGCCGCGCCATTTCGCGAACCCGAACTGCTGGCCGAAATCCGCAGCGCCGCCCCCTATCGCTGGATCGATGCCGCGACCTTTTCCCGCCTGCTCGGTTTTGTCCGCGACGGCGGCTATGCGCTCAAAAGCTATGACCGCTTCCGCCGCCTCGCTCCCGATGGTCAGGGCGGCTGGCGGATCGCGCATCCCCGGCTCGCGGCGCAGCACCGGTTGAACGCCGGGATCATCGTCGACGCCCCGACGCTCGACGTTCGCTTCAAGAATGGACGACGGCTCGGCACGGTCGAGGAATATTTTGCGAGCACCCTCGCTCCCGGAGACACTTTTGCCTTTGCCGGCCTCAGCCTCGAGGTCGAGGCGATCCGCGACACCGACCTCTACGTCCGCGCGACCAGCCGCCCGGCGCGTATCCCTTCCTATGTCGGGGCACGAATGGCGCTCAGCACCCGGCTCGCTGACCGGGTGCGCGCCTTCCTGGCCGACCCCGACGCTTGGCATCGTTTTCCCGAGGATGTGCGTTTCTGGCTGGAAATGCAGGCGCATCGATCGGTGCTGCCGCGCCCCGGCGAGCTGCTCGTCGAAACCTTCCCGCACGAGGAGGCGCATTATCTTGTCGCCTATCCTTTCGAAGGGTGGAACGCGCACCAGTCACTCGGCATGCTGATCACCAAGCGGATGGAGCGGGCCGGGCTTCAGCCGCTGGGTTTCGTCGCTTCCGACTATGCACTCGCCATCTGGTCGCTGCGCCCCGTCACCGATCCCGCCACGCTGTTCGATGCAGCAATCCTCGAGGATGAATTCATCCAGTGGGTCGAAGGGTCGCATCTTCTGAAACGCGCCTTTCGCGAAGTCGCGGTGATCGGCGGCTTGATCGAGCGCCAACATCCCGGAAAGCGCAAGACAGGCAAACAAGTCACCTTCTCGACCGACCTCATCTTTGACGTACTGCGCAAATATGAACCCGATCATCTGCTGCTCGAAGCGGCGTGGGCCGACGCGCGCACGCGGCTGACCGATGTGGCGCGGCTCGGCAACCTCCTCGACCGCGCAGCGGGCACGATGGTCCACATGCCGCTCGACCGGATCAGCCCGCTCGCCATTCCGGTGCTGGTGCTGATCGGACGCGAAAATGTCGCCGCGGCCGACATCGACGATGCACTGCTAGGCGAACTCGCCGATACACTGGCGGCGGCAGCCATGGCGCCCGGCTGATCCAAAGTTGCCGATAGCGGCCAATGGGTGTAATATGCGACCAAAACAGAGGATGCCGATCATGCTGCACGCTGTTTCCCGTTCCCGCCGCCGCTGGGCCGCCCTGTTGCTCGCCCCGCTGTTCGTCGGTGCCGCACCGCCCGCTGCCGCCCAATCGTCCGCTGCACCGGTGCCGCCGGCTGCCGCGCCGGACGTCGGCACCAGCAGCGAAGTGGTACCGATCATCCAGCCCTTCGATCTCGACGCAACGCGGCGGATGTCGGTGCCTGTGACCGTCGAAGGGCAGGGACCTTTTTCCTTTCTGGTCGACACCGGCGCCGAACGCACGGTGATCGCCAAGGAACTGGCGGAGCGGCTGGGCCTCGCCAATGGACAAAAACTGCGACTTGCAACGATCGGCAGTTCTGCCATCGTCCCGTCCTTTCAGGTCGCTTCGCTCGAGATGACCAATCTTCGACTGCAACCCTTCGACGCCCCCGCCTTTGCCGGGCGCCATATCGGCGCCCCGGGCCTGATCGGGGTGGACATGCTGGAGGAAAGGCGGGTCCTGATCGATTTCCGTAGCGAGACGATGCAGATATTGGAAACCCGCCGCCGTGCCCGGCCCATGATCAACAGCTATGACGCCATCGTCGTCAGCGCGCGCAACAGCGCGGGACGACTGATCCTTTCGGACGCGCGGATCGGCGGCAAGCGGATCGACGTCATCGTCGACACCGGCGCGCAAACCAGCATCGGCAATCCTGCCTTGCAACAGTTGGTGATGGCGCGGCGCGAAAATCGCTTCCCGCTCTTTCCGACCACGCTGAATGCCGTATCGGGCGAAGCCGTTCCGGCCGTGCGGACCGCGATCAAGACGATCGAGATCAACGGCGTCAATCTCAACGACCTGCCCATTTCCTTTACCGATGCGCAGGCATTTCGGGCGCTTGGCCTCGCCGATCGTCCAGCCATGCTGCTGGGCATGGACGGGCTTGCGGTTTTCGACCGGATCGAGATCGATTTTCCGAACAAGCGGGTGATTTTCGATCTGCCGAAGGACGCAGGGTCGCAGCCGCTCATGCGCCCGGCGCGCGGCAGCCGCCTGAACGGCTGATCGACCGTCCCTTGTTCGCCGGACGCGGGCTTGGCATAGCCGCGCCGATGGCGTCAACGACCGAGATCCAGTTTGCGGGACACCGCCTTGTACCGCTCGCCGAGCGGGCGCTGTTCTGGCCGCGGCACGAGGCGCTGATCGTCGCAGACCTCCACCTGGAAAAGGCGAGTTGGTACGCGACACTCGGCCAGCCCCTCCCCCCTTATGACAGCCACGACACGCTCGACCGGCTGGCACGGCTGGCGGCCGAAACCGGCGCGCGGTCCATCTGGTGCCTTGGCGACAGTTTCCACGACCGTCATGCCGCCGATCGCATCGATTCCACCGTGGCCGATCGGCTGCAAGCGCTCGCATGGCGACACCGATTGCTATGGATCGCCGGCAATCACGACGGTCTCTCGGGCGGTGCCTGGGGCGGCACGATCGCCGACGAGTTGGAAATCGACGGCGTCATCCTGCGCCACCAGTGCCGTCCCGGTGAGCTCCGTCCGGAAATTTCGGGGCATTTCCATCCCAAACTGCGGACGAATCTGCGCGGGCGTGCCGTGTCGCGCGCCTGCTTTGTCGGCGGCGATGCGCGGCTGATCCTTCCAGCCTTTGGCAGCCTGACGGGGGGACTCGACGTTCAGGATTCGGCAATAGCGGTCAATTTTCGAGGCGCCCCCTATTACGCCATGCTCGTCGTGGGCGACCGGCTGCTCCGTCTTCCCTGTGACAAGCCGCAGGCGATGACGTTACGGCAAGCGAGACAATAATCGCACCAGGACAACAGACGGCGGAATTCTGCCGCTTTACCGCTGTGGCCCAAAAACATCACTCGGCCAAAGAATGGCGCGAAACCGCGCCCCTCGGCTAGATTGCGGGGTTATTTTCGGTATGATTCATGGGCAACAATAAAAATGATATGTTGAGAGGAGTGCCCACCATGAAATCTTCTTCCCTTCTTGCTGCCCGCTTGCTGCGCACCAGTGCGCTCGGCGTGTCGATCGCCGTCGCGGCGATCGCGATGCCGGCGATGGCCCAGGAAACGGCATCCGATGCGGCTGCGCAGGATGACAGCTATGACGACAGTGCGGCGATCGTCGTCACCGCGCAGGGGCGTTCGCAGCTGCTGTCCGATGTGCCGGTCGCGATCTCGGCCGTCAGCGCCGAAACGCTGCAGAACAGCGGCGCCAACGACATCCGCCAACTGAACCAGGTCGCGCCGTCGCTGCTCGTCTCGTCGACCGGCTCGGAAGCCAATGGCTCGGCCCGTATCCGCGGCATCGGCACCGTCGGCGACAACCCGGGCCTCGAAAGCTCGGTCCCCGTCTTCATCGACGGCGTCTATCGCTCGCGCTCGGGCATCGGCCTTAACGAACTCGGCGAAATCGACCGGGTAGAGGTTCAGCGCGGCCCGCAGGGCACGCTCGGTGGCCGCAACTCGTCCGCGGGCCTCATCAGCATTTATTCGAAGAAACCGAGCTTCGAGTTCGGGGCGACGGGTGAGGTCACCTATGGCAATTACGACTATTGGCGCCTCGGCGGCAGCGTTACCGGGCCGATCACCGACACAATCGCGGCGCGGCTCGATGGTATCTGGGTCAAGCGCGACGGTTTCTATCGCGACACGACAAACAATACCGACGTCAATGATCGCAACCGCTACTTCCTGCGCGGCCAATTGCTGTTCGAACCGACCGATGCCCTCTCGGTCCGGCTGATCGCCGACTACACGTTCCGCGACGAAAAATGCTGTGCCGCGACCTATATCGACAACAGCGTCAATCCCTATATCGGCAATCTGAACAACCCCGGCATTCCCGCCACCGGGACTACGAATAATATTATCAAGGTACTCGCCGACCTGGGGCAACCGCTTGGCGCCTTCAGCCAAGGATATAGCCGCAACATTTCTGTCTCACCGGGCCGTAGCTTTGCAGGGGAAACCAAAGATTATGGATTTTCTGGCCAGATAGACTATGATTTCGGCGGCGCCACACTAACCTCGATCACCGGCTATCGCGAATATCGATCCAGTCAGGCGTCTGACACCGACTATGGTGCTGTCGATATTCTGTATCGGGCTCCAAGCGATGATGCCTATCGCCAGTTCCACACATTTACTCAGGAATTGCGCCTTCAAGGTGAGGCGTTTGACGGAAAGCTCGACTGGCTCGTCGGTGGTTATTACGCCAATGAAAAGCTGACCGTTCGGGATAATCTGCGCTTTGGCACACAATATGGCCAGTTTGCAGCATGTCGATTGATATCCGGCACTTCACTTGCCTTCGCTTATGGCCCGACGTCAGCCGGGTGCATAAGTCCGGGAGGCCGCGCTTTCCTGCAAGCAGCGAATGGCGGAGCGGGACAATTCGGAGCCGCAACTCCGCTCATTCTGGGGGCGATCGATCGCCTGAGCACGTTAAGTGATCTTGGGTCCGTCGATGATCGCTATTACCAGAAGGACAATAATTGGGCGCTGTTTACTCACAACATCTTCCATATCACTGACAAACTCGATTTCACCTTCGGAATTCGATATACTCACGACAAGAAGAAGCTCAACGCGACTTTCAGCAATGACAATGTGATCTGCACGCAAAATCAGGCGGCCATAGGGCCGCTGCTGGGGAACGCAGCACTCCAGCCACTTGTCGCGGGCATTTTGGGTTTGAGCTGTCAGGGCAATTCGACCGCTGAACTGGATGGGGTATCCATCAATGATACGCGCAGCGAGAGCAAATGGACGGGCACGGCAATTCTGTCATACAAGCCCGTTGACGACTTGCTGCTCTATGCGAGCTATTCACGTGGGTACAAGGCTGGCGGTTTCAACCTCGATCGGTCGGCATTGAAGCCTCCGGTAATTCTTGGAACAAGCCCCAGCACCACCTTCGCTGCGGTCGGCGGTGCTCAGGCACTGGTTGGCAACCTCCAGTTTGATCCGGAACTGGTCAACAGCTATGAAATAGGTGCGAAATATGCCACCGGCCCATTCAGCCTTGGGCTTTCACTGTTCCGGTCGGACTTCGAAAATTTCCAGCTGAACACGTTTAACGGCAGCGTCTTCATCGTCCAGACTATTAATGGCTGCAAGGCAGATCTGAACGGCGGCGACCGTGATCAAAGCAAATTCCTTGGGGCACCTAACTACAACGCCGCAGCCTCCACCACGGGCGCTTGTAACGCTGGCGATGTTGGCTGGGGGGTACGGACACAAGGCTTCGAGCTAGAGGCCTCCCTGGTTCCTATGCGCGATTTCCGCATGACAGCAGGCCTGACCTATGCGCGGACGAAGTTCCGCGGCAATCTAGTCGGCAACAAGTCCGGCGCTCCGCTAGACCAAGCGCTGCGCCTACTACCCGGCAATAATCTGTCGAACGCGCCCGAACTGGTCGCAACCGGCAGCATCACCTGGACCCCCGAGATCGGAAGCAGCGGCCTGACTGGCCTGGTCTATGTCGATGGCCGCATGACCAGCGACTATAACACCGGTTCCGACCTCTTCCCGCAAAAGGAACAGGATGGCTACGCCTTGTTCAACGCCCGCATCGGCGTTCGCGGTCCCGACGAAAAATGGGGCATCGAACTGTGGGCACAGAATATCTTCAACAAGCAATATGCCCAGGTCGCGTTCAACTCGCCTTTCCAGGAAGGAGCAACCTCCACAACGGCCGCTTTCGCCGATCCGCAGTATCCAGGTGGACGGCAGATCTTCTCGCAGTTCCTGGCCGAACCGCGGACATATGGTGTAACCCTGCGCGGTAAATTCTGATCGCGACAGGCTGAAAGGACGAAAAGGCCGCCCGTGCGCATCGGCGTACGGGCGGCTTATTTTTTGTGGCGCCCCTTCGGGTCGATGCCCTAGGCTGGCTACGATGTTCGCTATCGACTCCCTGCTCGTCAAAATCGCCCTGATCGGGGTCATCGGGATCGGTGCACAATGGCTCGCATGGCGAACGAACAAGCCAGCCATCGCCTTGATGCTGGTGGCCGGCATATTGGCGGGCCCGGTGCTCGGTCTGATCGACCCCGAGCGCGATTTCGGCGAACTGCGCGAACCGATCATCAAGCTGGCCGTCGCTGTCATCCTGTTCGAAGGCGGACTGAGCCTCAAATTCCGCGAGCTGCGCCAGGCCGGACTCGCCGTCTTCATGCTCGTATTTCTGGGCGTCCCGATCGGTTGGGCGCTTGGCACCGCCGCCGCCTATTACGGGGCCGGCCTGCCTTTCGAACTGGCGGCGCTGTTCGGCGGGGTCATGGTCGTAACGGGACCGACGGTGATCGCGCCGCTGCTCCGCTCGCTGAACATCGCGCCGCGGGTCAAGCACATCCTGAAATGGGAAGCGATCGTGAACGATCCGATCGGCGCGCTGCTTGCCGTCGGCATCTATTCCTACATCATCCATGGCGGCGCCGAGGCGAACAGCATCGGCATTGTCACCGATGTTGTCGCGGCCAGCGTTGTCGCCATCCTGCTCGGCGGCGCGGCCGGGTTCGCGCTGACCTGGGCGTTCCCGCGCGGCTGGGTTCCCGAATATCTGAAAGCACCGGTGCTGCTGACCACCGTCATCGCGGTCTTTGTCCTGTCCGATCTGATTCTCCACGAAACCGGACTGATCACGGTCACGGTCATGGGTGTCGTGATGGCGAACCGCGAAACCTATTCCACCCACATGTTGCAACGTTTCAAGGAGGATCTAACCGTCCTGCTTGTTTCGGGCGTTTTCATCATCCTGTCGGCGACGCTCGACTGGGAAGTGGTCCAGAATTTCCAGCTCCGCTTTGTGGTCTTCCTGTTGCTGCTGCTGTTTGTCGTGCGGCCGCTGACGATCATGATCGCACTGCTGTTCACGCGCATACCGCTGAACGAGCGGCTGTTCATCGCCTGGATCGCCCCGCGCGGCATCGTTGCCGTCGCCGTGATCGGCCTGTTCGCGCTGCGCCTGTCGGATTATGGCATCGCCGGAGCAGAAGCCCTCGTACCGCTGAGTTTCGGGGTCGTCATCGCGACCATCTTTGCCCATGGCTTCACGGCCGCCGCCTTTGCCCGATGGCTGGGGCTGGACCGCGGCAAGGGCGACGGCGTGCTGCTGGTCGGCGCCAACAGTTGGACCATCGCCTTTGCCGAGTTCATAAAGAAACAGGAACGCAAAGTGCTGGTCGCCGACCCCAGCCAGCTTGCGCTGCGCCGTGCCCGCCGCGCCGAAATCCCTGTCTATCACGGCGACATATTGGACGAAGCGCATGACGACGCCCTCGACATGGGCGAGTATCAACAGCTGATCGCTGCAACGGACAACGACAGTTACAACGCGCTGGTGTGCAGCGAGCTGGCGCCGGAAATCGGCCATGACCGGGTCAGCCGCCTGATCGGCGCTTCACGCAACGACAGCCAGCGGCGTGGCCGCGTCTTCACGCTGGGCGGCACTCCCGTCGAAGAACAGCTCGACCGGCTGCAGGCGGGATGGTCCTTCAGCCGTACGAAGATAACCGAAAAATTCACCTATGCCGATTTTGTCGCCCGGATGAAGGCCACGGGAGGCGACAGTCTGGCCGTCGCTCGCGCGTCGGGGGAACTCGCCATCTTCGCCCGCCATCATCGGCCGAGCGTCGATGCGGGAGACGAGATATGGAGCTTCGTCCCCCCCGACATTCCGAAGCCAAGGAAACCGGCCGACGAAGCCGCCGTCGCAATCTGAAATTCGTGAACAAAGAGCCGCGACCTTTCGCCTCTTCGTCCGGAGCGCCATCTGTCCGCGCGTCAGCGCGCGCGGGCGGCCTGATGCGCGATGTCGGTCATCAGCTTGCGGAAAAGCACGCCGCCAGCGGTCCCCGATGATTTGAGCGCCCTTTCGCACTCGATCAGCCGAGTCATCAGCCGCGCAATGCGCAGCGAATCCCAGATATGAAGCTGCGCCGTTACCGCGTCGCGCTCCTTCCAGAAGATACCACTGCTCCGCGATGCGGCGACGGTGGCGGGATGCGCGCCCGCGTCCACCTCTGCCCGCAACCGCGCCAGCGCCAGCGCGCGGATGGCGAGAGCGCGGATGATACGAATCTCGGCAACGCCCACCGCAGCCGCCTTGGCAAGCATGGCAGGCAGGTCGCGCACCTTGCCGCCCAAGGCGACATTGATGCACTCGCTGACATCTTCCTCATGCGTCGCGGCGCCCAGCATCGCGATATCCGCGGCGGCGACCTGCCGTTCACGATCCGGTGCGGCGTCGAGATAGAGCGCAATTTTTTCGATCTCGCGCCGCATCAGCGTCTGATCGCCCGAAACCAGATCAACGACGAGCTGCGCCTCGCTGTTCGCCATACGCAGTCCCTGTTCCTGCGCCGCCGCCATCGCGATGCTGACCAGCGCGCGTCGGTCGGGCTGGTAGCAGATCGAGGCGACCGCGTGGTCTGATCCTTCGATCAGCTTCACAAGCTTTGATTTTGCGGTCACGCCGGGGCCGACCGCAATGACGGGATTGATGGCGCTGTCGGCCGACATCAACGCGTCGACCGCCCCCATGCAATCGTCGCCGCTTCCCGAAATTTCGAGCCGAATGACCCGCTGGGCTGAAAACAGCGACATCGATGCGGCCTCGGCGGCGAGCAAAGCGGGGTCCTGCGCCAACTGCCCGGATGTCAGCACGACACGCTCGGCGTCTTTGCCGGCGAGCGCGATCAGACGCCCGGCGACCGCTTCCATCGTCGCATCGTCAGGTCCGGTCAAAAGGGTCAGGCGAACCGAAGGGTCTAGACGCGAGAGCCGCTCCAGCTCGGCGGGCTTGACGCTTTTCATTGCCCCTCGGCGGTGCGGCCCCCGCCGCGGTCGGCAAAGACCGCCAGCCGCGCAACGATCTGGTCGGCAACGCCAGAGGCAAGCCGTTCGAGCGCCGTCGATTCGGCCGCGATCGTCGCATATTCGCTGCCGACTACATCGATGCCGGCGTCTTGCGCCGCCGTTGCGTCGAGCAACACTTCGCCCGTCGCCGCATCGACCAGCTGATAACGCGCGCGCAGCGTCCGCCGCTCGCGCGTCACCGCATCGTCCGAACGTACGCCAAAGCCGGTGATGGAATCTTCGAGCCGCACGTCAAGGCGCAGGCGCCGCCCGGCGCCATCCCGGTCCTGCGACGCCTTCAGCCGGTCGCGCAGCGCATTGCGCACGAGCCAGCCCGAATGGCCCTCGATCGGCGCGACATCGACATCGGCCAACATCTGCGCCACGGCCCCCTTCCCGCCGCTCGCATAAAGCGGACGCAGCCCGCAGCCGCCAACGGCAAGCGAGGCGACAACGAGCAAGGAGACAAAAAGCGCGCGCATATCAGACGACGATATTCACCAGGCGATCAGGAACCACAATCACCTTTTTGGGTGTCGCCCCGGCCAAGAGCTCGGCGATCCGGGGACGCGCCAGCGCCGCCGCTTCGACGAGATCCTTTTCAAGCCCCTTTGCCACGGTCATCGTATCGCGCAGCTTCCCGGCCATCTGGATCGCGATCGTCACCTCATCGTCGACCAGCAGCGCGGAATCAGCAACCGGCCAGGCGGCATCCGCGACCATCGCGCTCGTCCGCTGCGCGTCAGGCAGAGCGGCCCAGGCTTCCTCGGCAAGATGCGGCATCATCGGCGCCACCAGCAGGATCAGCGTCGCACTCGCTTCGGCGCGGGTCGCCGACGGCTGGGCCTTTTCGATATCATTGGCGAGCGCGTGGATCTTGGCCACCGCCTTGTTGAAGCCGAGCGCCTCGATATCGGCGGCAACCCCGGCGATCGCTTGATGCAGCTTGCGTGCCAGCGCCTTGTCCTCGCCGCCATCGCCGACATTTTCGGTTTCGCCAAACAGGCGCCACAACCGCTGGACAAAGCGCCACGCGCCTTCGATTCCAGCCTCGCTCCACGGCAGGTCGCGCTCGGGCGGACTGTCGGACAGCATGAACCACCGCGCGGCGTCGGCGCCATATTGATCGAGGATGGCGTCGGGATCGACGACATTCTTCTTTGACTTTGACATCTTGATCACGCGGCCAACCGCCACGGCGGCGCCATCGGCGGTCAAGGTCGCGCCGTCTGCGGTCCGATCGATTTCTTCAGGCGTGAAGAAGATCGGCGGCAGCCCTTCGCCCTGTTCGCGGCTGTATGTTTCGTGCGTCACCATCCCTTGCGTGAACAGGCTGGCAAAGGGTTCCTTGATGTCGATCATCCCCAGCTTGTTCAATGCGCGCGTCCAGAAACGGGCATAAAGCAGGTGGAGGATCGCATGTTCGATACCACCGATATATTGATCGACGGGCAGCCAGCGGCGGATAACGTCGGGATCGAAAGGGCGATCCGACGGCGACGAGGCAAAGCGCAGAAAATACCACGAGGAATCGACAAAGGTATCGAGCGTGTCGGTTTCACGCCGCGCCGCGCGCCCGCATTGCGGACAATCAACATGCTTCCAGGTCGGGTGGCGATCGAGTGGATTTCCCGGAACCGAAAAATCGACATCCTCGGGCAGCACCACCGGCAACTGCCCCTTGGGGACCGGCACCATGCCGCAATCGTCGCAATGAATGAACGGGATGGGGGTCCCCCAATAGCGCTGGCGCGAGACGCCCCAGTCGCGCAGCCGCCACACCGTCGTGCCCTTGCCCCAGCCTTCGTGCTCGGCGCGAGCGATCACCGCAGCCTTGGCCGCATCGATGCTCATGCCGTCGAGGAAATGGCTGTTTACCAGGCGCCCCGGGCCAACATAGGCTTCCTCGCCCTGAAATATCTGGGCATCGTTATCGCCATCGGCGATGACGCGGTGGACAGGCAGTTCATATTTGCGAGCGAAATCAAGGTCGCGCTGGTCATGCGCCGGACAGCCGAAGATCGCGCCGGTACCATAGTCCATCAACACATAATTCACGACCCACACCGGCAAATGCCAGTCGGCATCAAGCGGGTGCTCGACGGCAAGACCCGTATCGAAACCCAGCTTCTCGGCCGTATCGAGCTGTTCTGCGGCGGTGCCCTGGCGGCGGCATTCGGCGATGAAGGCCGCGAGTTCGGGCGAGTCCTTTGCAAGGCGCTCGGCGAGCGGATGGTCGGGCGAGATCGCCGCAAAGCTGGCGCCGTAAAGCGTGTCGGGACGCGTCGTGAAGACGTCAAAGCCCGGCGCTCCGCCTGCCAGCTTGAAATTGAACTCCAGTCCCTGGCTCTTGCCGATCCAGTTTTCCTGCATCAACCGCACCTTGTCGGGCCATTGATCGAGCCCCTTCAGCCCGTCGAGCAACTCCTCGGCAAAGTCGGTGATCTTCAAAAACCACTGCGACAATTTCTTCTTTTCGACCAGCGCGCCCGAACGCCAGCCGCGCCCGTCGATCACCTGTTCGTTCGCCAGCACGGTCATGTCGACCGGGTCCCAGTTGACGTAGCTTTCCTTGCGATAGACAAGCCCCGCCGCCTGAAGGTCGAGGAACAGCGCCTGTTCCTGCCCGTAATAATCGGCGTCGCACGTCGCGAGCTCGCGGCTCCAGTCGATCGCGAGGCCGAGGCGCTTCAGCTGCGCACGCATCGCGGCAATATTGTCGCGGGTCCAACCGCCCGGATGCACACCCTTTTCCATCGCCGCATTTTCGGCCGGCATGCCGAAGGCATCCCAGCCCATCGGATGCAGAACATCGTGCCCGGTCATCCGCTTGAAGCGCGCCAGAACGTCGCCCATCGCATAGTTGCGGACGTGACCCATATGGATACGCCCCGACGGATAGGGGAACATCTCGAGGATATAGGCCTTGGGCCGGTCGCCCGATTCCGGCGTGACAAAGCTGTCGGCGGCTTCCCATGCCGCTTGCCAGCGGGCATCGGCAGCCAGAGCGCCAAAGCGCGTTTCGCGGGTCATATCCTGTTTCCCGTTGTCAGTTCGCAAAAAGGCGCAGGCGTTTGCGCCCTTGAAAATCAGCCCCGAATAGCGCTGCGGCGCAGGTCACGAGCGCGAGTGAGGATGATCTCTTCCAGCTTTTGCACGGTCGCCGCCTGCACCGGAGCATCGACCCAGCCGCCCCCCTGCGCCACCTGGCGCGATGCCGCGACGCGCAGCGCGTCGGCGCGCAGGTCGCGATCGAGGATCGATACCGTCACCTTCATCCGTTCGTTCGGATTGCTGGGATTCGCATACCAGTCGGTGATGATCACCCCGCCCGACGAATCAGCCTGGAGCAGGGGCATGAACGACAGGGCATCGAGCGAGGCGCGCCACAAATAGCTGTTCACGCCGATCGTCGTAACCTGCGACGCCGCAAGGTCGGCACGGGGACGTTCCTTGCCACCGCAAGCCGCAAGCCCAAGGGCGACGACCGCGACGAGCGCGAGCGTGGCCGGGCGGCGACCGGTCGACGCAAGAACGGAAAGCTTGGACATGCCGAAACACCTTATGACTGGGCGCGACCACGCCCGAAACGGGCCGCGCATGCTGGATTTGCCAGCGTCTCTATCGCCCTTGTCGGCGTCGGGCAAGCGCGGCTGTCGCGTGCGTTCGTCCGTTCATATGGGGGTCATCTTCGCACATCCGCACTGTGGTCTTGACGCAACAACTTCGACGAAAAGCCGGAACGGGACGTTGAATGGGTCCGGAATCACTGGAATTCTTCGGCACATACCCTTATCTGTCGAATCATTAGGGGATGGAGTCGCAGACGAATGGCGCGCAAACCGCGACATTATTGGAGAGCAGGGCTGATCGCTTTGGCGACGGTTTCGGTCGCCCTTCCGCCTGCGCTGGCCGCGATGACGCGCGCCGACCGTATCCGCGACACCGTTTTGTCCGAGGCCCTGCTTGGCCAGTTCACCCCCGCGTCGGGTGATCCCAGGTTGATCGCCCGTTATGCCAAAATGTCGGCCGAAGCACGCAAGAGCTTCAGCTTCACGCCCGCCGTGACCGACGACAATCGCAAGAACCGCGCAATCACCGTGGTGATTCGCGCCCGCGACGACGCATCGAGCGCGGCACGCACCAACGCCCTTGCCGCCGGACGGACAAAGACACCGATCGCCATTGCCCCCGTTGCCTATGATCTTGGCGCGTCGGTGGGCCTCCAGAAATTCTCTACGCCCTCGCTGCCGCGCGAACTCGACCTTCGTAACCTTCCAGTCGCGCAGGCGCCCGAACAGGCTGACAAGAAAAAATCGCGCTTCGCAACGCGCATGATCGCCCGGCCCAGCGAGCCGACCGGCGCCACGGATCGCGTTACATCGCCCGGTTCCGACCAGTCGGTCGATGTCGTCAGCAGCTATCGCCTGACCAAGAACATCGACGTCACGGCGGGCGTGCGCTATCGCAGCGACGCGGCGGTCGAACCGCTGACCGATGCGCGCCGCGACAATCAGGCCGTCTATGTCGGGACTGCGTTCCGCTTCTGATAGCTTCGTCGGCGCGCCGTCCTTTTTGCCGCCAACGCCGACATCCCATCGATAGCAGCCCATCCCGGCCTGACCCCTTGCGCGCCTGCCGCGCGGCGTAGCGTCCGCGCGCGCGATGCATCCATGCCGCCAAGGGCAATGGGGACACCGCCGGCAAGCCGCGCCAGGCGCAGCCAAAGCGATCGGCCCAATGCCGGCGCCCCAGGGTGTGAGCGCGTTGGAAACAGCGGCGATATGAAGCAAACCGCTGCACCGGCGCGCCGCGCGGCACCAGCTTCGGCCAGATCGTGCACCGGAATGGCAATCGGCAGGCCCGCACGCACGCCCCCCTTTATCGCCGCCATATCAGGATGCCGCACATAGGCTCCGTCCGCGCCCCAGCGCCGCGCAAGCGCCGGCGGTCCGGCGACCCAGACCGACAGACGCCGCGCCCTTGCGGTACGGATCAGCCGCCTGACAAGTCGCCAGCGCGCGCCCGTTCCCAGCGCATCGTGCCGCACGACGATTCCGCTGCCCGGCGGCAACAGCGCCGCAAGCCGGTCAACGGACGGGTTCAGCCGCTCATCGCTGAACAGCCAGAGCAGCGGCAAAGCGGACGGCAGGGGGTGGCGTCGGACCATCGCTCTTCCTATAGGCGCGATAAAGCAGCGCGCAACGCGCCGCGATGACGGAAAGAAAAGATGGACGACGCGGCAGCACGGTTGGAAACGGTGAATTCGGCGATTGCCGAGGCGGCGGGACGGGCGCAGCGCAAGGCGGCCGAGATCCAGCTGATCGCGGTTTCGAAAACCCACGACATCGACGCCATTCGCCCGTTGATCGCGGCGGGACAACGCCATTTCGGCGAAAACCGGGTACAGGAAGCCGCCGCAAAATGGCCCATGTTGCGCGCAGAAACAACGGGCATCTCGCTTCACCTGATCGGCCAGCTGCAATCGAACAAGGCCGAAGATGCAGTCCAGTTGTTCGACGCCATCCATTCGGTCGACCGGACGTCGTTGATCGCTGCACTCGCCCGGGCCTGTGACAAGACAGGCAAACGACCGCAGCTTTTCATCCAGGTCAATGTCGGTGACGAGGAGCAAAAGGGGGGCTGCGCCATCGCCGATCTTCCCACGCTGCTGGACGAAGCAAAGGCCGCGGGGCTGGCGATCGACGGCCTGATGGCCATTCCTCCGGCCGATGTCGAACCCGCCCCCTATTTCGCCCTGCTCGACGAACTCGCCGAACGCCACGGCTTGCCGCTGCGCTCGATGGGGATGAGCAGCGACTATGAAACCGCCGTCATGCTGGGCGCGACGCATGTGCGCGTCGGCACCGCCCTGTTCGGCGCGCGCGAATAGCGCCCCTTCCCCATCGCACCGGACGGCGGACGGAGGGGCCGGATCGGGCGGCGCCGATGTCGACCGTCAACACGGTTTCGTTCCCGCTAGCGGCGCGTCACTGATATTCCACCGTCACTGGAATGCGACCGCGATAGTCACCGTCGCCAAGGCCCGCGACCTGCAAACGGCCCCCGAACCGGAACCGCAAACGCCCATCGGGACCGAGGCGCGGCGCCGGGGGCAAGTCGGTGACAAGCCCTGTCACCCTGGCATTGCGCCCGCCTTCGCTTTCCAGATCGACCGTCGCGGGCAGGATCACCCGCACCGCAGCCCCTGGCGCCCCGCGTACCGATACGCTGCCGGACAGGGAAAATCCGCCCAGATCGACCAAATCTCCACTGAGCCGCCGGCTGCCTGATACCGGATCCAGCTCGACCGCGCCGCCCGCCGCTCCCGCCGCAACGCGGCCCAGGTCAAGCTGGGTTTCGACCTCGACCCGCAGCGGGGTTTCGGCCTCGCGCGCCGCAATTCGGCCATCGGTCGCAGTGACCGCGCACAGCATGCATTGCGCGGCGACGGGTATCGCCGCCGCGCCGGATACCCCTGCGGACAGGAGCGAGAGGAAAAGCACCCGCAATCTCACCCCGGCACCCTATCCGATCGTGGTTAATCCGCCGTAAAGCCGCACTGAACGATCAGGCCGCATCCCTTGCCTCAAACGGCCTTCATGCCGATATGGGTTGGCGAGCAAACGGCATCGGGCCGTTGGCCACGATGGAACAGGAAACCGCCATGAGCCATGCCAAGCCGGACCGCAGCCTCGACCCGATGGCGCATCACGTGCTGCGCGAAGGCGGCACCGAGCGTGCCTTCACAGGCAAATATACCGATCACAAGGCCGACGGCCTGTATCACTGCGCCGGATGCGGCGCAGCGCTGTTCGACAGCCGGACCAAATATGACAGCGGATCGGGCTGGCCCAGCTATACCGCGCCCACCGGCACCGATGCGGTCAGCGAACATCGCGACGCCAGCCACGGCATGGTGCGCACCGAAGTGCGCTGTGCGGCGTGCGAAGGGCATCTGGGGCATGTTTTTCCCGACGGCCCCGGTCCAACGGGGCTGCGCTATTGCATCAACAGCGCGGCGCTTGACTTCGCCGGGCGCGGGCAGGATGAGGCGGAAACCCGTCAGGACTGACGCCCAACCTTGGGCGGGCGATTTCGGGTCGGCGCGCACCGGGCGCAGCGAAAGAAGGAATTGAGTCTTTGCGTCGCGAACGACAGCAGACATCGTCAGGAAAATCATCGGCTTCGGGCAAGAAGGGCAGCGGATCGAGCAGCGATGCGCCGTCACGGTTTCGCGTGTGGATGCGGCGCGTGCTGCGCTGGGGCCTTGCCTTGGCGCTGGTCGGCGCGGTGGCCCTGGCCGTTGCGGTCGGCATTGCGGTGCAACGCATGCCGAGTTTCGAGGAACTGAAAAAATCGCCGGCCGGGCAAACGATCCGCGTCCGCGCCGCCGACGGCACCGTGTTCCTGTCGCTTGGCCCCAATTACGGCCGCTGGCTGACGCTGCGCGAGACGCCGCAGGTCATGCAGGATGCCATGGTCGCGGTCGAGGACCGGCGCTTCCGCTATCATCCCGGGGTCGATCCGGTGGGGATGACCCGCGCCGCCATGTTCGCGGTCCAGCATTATGGTACCGGCCGGCGCATGCAGGGTGCCTCGACGATCACCCAGCAACTCGCTCGCAACGTCTTTCTGTCGAACAGCTACACCTGGTCGCGCAAGGCGCGCGAGATGATCCTGGCGATGGCGCTCGAATGGAAATTTTCGAAGGATGAGTTGCTCGAGCTGTATCTCAACAAGGTATATTTCGGCGGCGGCAGCTATGGCATCGATGCCGCTTCGCGCCGGTTCTTCGGACATAGCGCAACCGAGATGTCGCTGTCGGAAGCCGCGGTGATCGCGGGATTGGTCAAGGCACCTTCGCGCTATTCGCCGACCGCCGACGCCCAGGCGGCACTTGGCCGCGCCGGCGTGGTGCTCGACGTGATGGTCGATGCAGGGGTGATCACGCGCTCGCAGGCCGATGGGGCCGAACCCGCCAATGTGCAACTGGCGCAGGAAACCGGACAGAACAGCGCCCGCTACTTCACCGACTGGGCCCTGCCTCAGCTCGACATGCTGATCGACGAGGGGAGCGCGGCTCTCGACGTTTATACGACGATAGACCTCGGTATGCAGCGCGCGGCCACCGCCGCCATCCAGGCGAACACGCCAAAAGGCGTGCAGGGCGCGTTGGTATCGGTCGATCGCGATGGCGCGGTCCGCGCGATGGTCGGCGGCACCGATTATGTCGCGTCCAACTACAACCGGGCGACACAGGCGATGCGCCAGCCGGGATCGGCCTGGAAGGTCTTTGTGTACATGGCGGCGCTCGAGGCTGGCTACAAGGTCGACGATCAGGTGGTCGATGAACCGGTGACGATCAACGGATGGAGTCCGCGCAACTCTTCGGGCCGCTTTTCAGGACCGATGAGCCTGCGCACGGCCTTTGCCTATTCGGTCAACACCGTCGCCGCCAAGCTGGGTGACGAGGTCGGCTTTTCCTCGGTCGCCAATATGGCCCGCCGGTTCGGCATCTCGACTCCGATCAACACCCACCCCTCGATGGTGTTGGGCAGCGCCGAAGTGCGAGTCATCGACATGACGGCTGCCTTTGCCGCCATCGCGCGCAAGGGCGTGTCGGTCCAGCCTTATGCCATTACGAAGGTCACAACCGCCGACGGCGAACTCCTGTATCAGCGGCAGCCGCAAAATGGGCAGACGCTAGTCGATCATTGGGTATCGGCGGGCATCACCGACCTGATGCAGACTGCGGTCAACACCGGGACCGGCCGCGCGGCGCAGATCGGTCGCCCGGTTGCCGGCAAGACCGGGACGACGTCCAGCAACAAGGATGGATGGTTCCTGGGCTTTTCGAGCGGACTGACAACGGGCGTCTGGATGGGCCGCGACGATGCGAAACCCGTCGGCGGATTGCAGGGCGGCCGCGCGCCAGCCAAGGCCTTTGCCGATTATATGCGCGTTGCCGTCGCACGCCGCCCGGTCGAGGCGTTCGATACCGAGGTCGTCCTGCCCGAATGGCAGCTTGAAGAAGAAGGCGACGCCTATTTCGGGGAGCCCGGACAAGAGGGGCTAGTCGATGAAAATGGCATGCCGATCGAATTGCCCGTCGTCGATCCGGTCCCCGGAAACCCCTCTGGCCCGCCGCAGGACGACGGCCCGGTACTGAACCAGCAGTGGATCGAGGAACAGACAGGGCGGCGCCCCGCGCCGGAACCCGGTGCCGTCCCCCGTCCGGCCCCGCAGACCAAGGCGCCGCCTCCTCCTGCTGCGGCGCCGAAGGTCATCGTGCCGTTGCCCAAGGCTCCGCCACGGCAGGGGGCCGAAGAAACCGAATGACCTGATGTTGATGGCCCGGCGTTTCAGGCGGTGAACTTATAGCGGTGCAGGCCGCGCCCCTCGCGTCGCAACCACTGGCGCGCCGACGCAACGTCGCCATCGTGCAATTCGTCGACCAGCGCGTGAAAATCGGGCCCGTGATGCATATGACGCAGATGCGCGACCTCGTGCGCGACGGTTGCGCGGCGGACATGATCGGGCGCCATCACCAGCCGCCAACTGTAGCGCAGATCGCCGGTCGCGGTGCAACTGCCCCACCGGCTGCGCGGATCGCCAACTGCCACGCGGCCGACCGCCAGCCCTGCGCGGCCCGCAATCTCGCGGCTTTCGCGTTCCATCAGCGCGAGCGCTTCGCCCTTCAGCCAGCGCTCGATACGGCGCGCGACGGTATCGGCCGGGCCGCCAAGGTGGATCCATCCGCCATCGAGGCGTACGGCGCGCGGCGCCGCAGGGGTCCAGGCGATACGGCGTTCGATACCGAACAGCGGCACCGCGCTGTCCGGACCGACGGCGATCGGCAGCGCCGCCTTGCCCACTTGCTCGGCGATCCATTCCCGCTGGTCGCCCGCCCATTTGAGCGCTCGCGCCGCACTTGCCCGCCGTGGCAGGGTCAGCCGGAATTCGCCGCGCGCTGCATCGAAGACCAGCCGATAGCGGCGCGACTGGGCGTGCGGGACAAGCCGGACCGGCCAACTCGTATCGCCGACCCGGATCTGCGGGTCCGCTGCACCGCGATCAGACGATGCGCTCGACAAGATGATTCTCGAGCGGGCCCGCCACATCCTCGCCAACCGTCCAGCCAACGATCGATTCGCCGGCACGGTGGACCGCATCGCGATCACCGCTGACCAGATAATGCCAGTCCGGAAGCGGTCGCCCTTCGGCGCGCAATCGATAGGCGCAGCTTTGCGGCAACCATTCGATATCGGCCACGCGCCCCTTGGTCAGGGTCAGGCAATCGGGGACATGGCGGCGGCGATGCTTGTAATCGCCACAGCGCGCGGTCCCAAGGTCGAGCAGGCGGCATGCAACATTGGTGGGATAGATGCGCCCCGTATCTTCATCTTCCAATTTATGGAGACAGCATTTGCCGCATCCATCGCACAGCGCCTCCCACTGCCCGGCATCGAGGCTGCTGAGCGGCGCCTCCCAAAAGGGGCGACCTGCTGCCAAAGGGGTTACTTCACCCACTTCGCCAACTCGGCGGCCACCAGTTCGGGCTTGCCCTCGTCGGTGTCGGTCGACGGATCGTCGAGCGGCAACAGCGCCAGCGGCTTTCCGTCCGGCCCCATCAAAAAGGCGAGCTGGCTGTGCGCCATCAAATACCGGTCCGACGCCGATCCATCGACCTTGTGATAAGTGACGACATAGGCCTTGGCGGCCACCGCGATCTGATCGGGAGTGCCCGTCAGTCCAAGCAGGCGCGGGTGATAGCGCGCGACAAAGGGCTTCAGCGCATCGGACGTATCGCGTGCAGGATCAATGGTGATGAACAGCGGCTGGACCTTTGCTCCGCGCACAGCATCCGCCTTTTCGAACTTCGTCAGCCCGCGCATCAGCTTTTGCAGATCGACCGGGCAGATATCGGGACAAAAGCTGTATCCGAAATAGACGAGCCGATACTGTCCCGCGAAATCACTGTCGCGAACGGTGCGGCCGTTATGGTCCGTGAGCGTGAAAGGACCGCCAATGCGTGCACCCTCCAGCGGCGGGCGGGCATCGGGCGCCGAACCCGCCGGGGCGTTACAACCAGCGAGCATCGCGGCAAAAGCGAGCACCAGGGTTGAACGCAGGCGGTTTTGCCCCATAATTGCAAAGGTCATCATGCGGTCAGCCTTGGTCGGCCAGCCGCCGAAAATCAACCTTTTGTCGTCGCACGCGCGACGCATTTCGCTCAGGGGTCGCCCAAATATGTTCCGACGCGCGGAAATTCGCTTTGCCTCCATCCTGCTGCTCGCATCGGTTGCCGCCGGGCTGGGGCTGACCACCCCTGCGCAGGCGCAGTTTCGCGGCGGCTATGCCTTTTTGATGGCGGTGGAAAATCGCGACGGGACCAAGGCGAGCGACGCGCTGAAGGACGATCCCTCGCTGGTGAACACCCGCCATCCGGACAGCGGCGAAACCGCCCTCGCAATCGCCACCAGGCGGCGCGACACAAATTGGGTGCGCTTCCTGCTGAGCAAAGGCGCCGATCCCGCGATCGCCGACCGCCAGGGCGTCACGCCGCTGATGCATAGCGCCTTGCTCAATTTCACCGACGGCGCCGACGCGCTGATCGAACGCAAGGCGCCCGTCGACCAGGCGAACCGCCGCGGCGAAACCGCGCTGATCCTGGCGGTGCAATCGCGCAACGCCGCAATGGTCCGCCTGCTGGTTCGCAGCGGCGCCAATCCGGACAAGGCCGATCATATCGCGGGCATGTCGGCGCGCGATTATGCCAAACGCGACGACCGCACCGGCGACCTGCTCGCGTTGCTCGATGCCAAAGCCGACGCCCCTGTTCGCGACATCGGGCCCGTTTTCGGACCCAAATGACCACCGCAATGTGATAGCGCGATTGACAATCACATTAGGATGTGAAACATGGTTTCATGTCCACACAACTCATCGATCGCATTCGCTCCATCGTCGAGGACGGCGCCATGTCGCGGTCCGGCCTCGCACGCGCTGCCGGCCTTCATGCCAACAGCCTGCGCGACCTCGATTCGCCCGGCTGGAACCCGACCGCCGACACCCTGCGCAAACTGGAAGACTGGCTGGCGCATGGCAGCGACCTGTCGCCGATGGCCTCTCCGGAAGAAATCATCGCCGAAGCGCGCAACGGCCGCATGTTCATTCTGGTCGATGACGAAGATCGGGAGAATGAGGGCGATCTGGTCATCCCGGCACAGATGGCGACCCCCGATGCGATCAACTTCATGGCGACGCATGGGCGCGGGCTGGTCTGCCTGACGCTGACCCGCGACCGTGTCGAAACACTGGGCCTCGAGCTCATGAGCCGCAACAATGGCACGCGGCACGAAACCGCCTTCACCACCTCGATCGAGGCGCGCGAAGGCGTGACCACCGGGATTTCGGCCGGCGACCGTGCGCGCACCGTGTCGGTCGCGATCGACGCCGCCAAGGGGCGCAGTGACATCGTCACGCCGGGCCATGTCTTTCCGCTGATCGCACGCGACGGTGGCGTGCTGGTCCGCGCCGGGCATACCGAGGCATCGGTCGATATCGCGCGGCTGGCTGGCCTCAACCCCTCGGGCGTGATCTGCGAGATCATGAACGACGACGGGTCGATGGCACGGCTCGACGATCTGATTCCCTTCGCGCGGCGCCATGGGCTGAAGATCGGGACGATCGCCGACCTGATCGCCTATCGCAACCGCAGCGACCAGCTGGTCGAATGCGTCGCCGACGAACCGTTCGAATCCGATTATGGCGGCGAATGGCGCCTGAAATCCTATCGCAACAAGATCGACGGCAGCGTCAATCTGGTGCTGCAAAAGGGTGCGGTTGATCCGGCGGGCGTGACGCTGGTGCGCATGCACCCCGTATCGATCTTTGACGACATCATGGGCCGTCCCGGTCCGAAAAAGCGCCGCCTGCAGCGTTCGATGGAGGCGATCGGCGAAGCCGGGTCCGGGGTTATCGTGATGCTGATGCGCCCGCTGCCCGGATCGGCGGCCGCCGAAGCCGCCCCGCCGCCGCCCGGCGGCATGGACCTGCGCACCTATGGCATCGGCGCCCAGATCCTCGCCGATCTTGGCGTTCACGCCATGGAATTGCTGACCCCGACGCACAGCAATATCGTCGGCCTCGAAGGCTATGGCCTGTCGATCGTCGGCGAACGCCCAATCCCGGGAGAAACCGAATAGCCGCATCATGAGCCAATCGCTCGGCATCGGTTTCGCCATGGTGGCGGCACTGACCACGGCATCGTCCCACGCGATGCTCAAGTCGGGCGAGGATCAGGAAGCGGTACGCGCGCTATGCGGCCTCGTGTGGGTTGCGGCCGCCTTGCCGTTCCTTTTCATCGTCGGACTGCCGAGCGCCGCCATGCTTCCCTGGCTGGCCGGAGCGATCATGCTGCACAGCGTCTATTCGCTGGTTCTGACGCGCTCCTACACGCTGAACGATTTTGCCGTCGCCTTTCCCATCGCGCGCGGCACCGCCCCTCTCGTCACCGTGATCGGCGGCGCGATGATCCTGAACGAGAGGCCCAGCCCCACCGCGTTGATTGGTATCGCCGCGATCAGCCTTGGCATCATCTGGCTATCCACCGGCGGTCGAATCCGGACAGCCGGTTTGTTGGCGGCGCTCGGCGCGGGCTGCTTGACCGCCGCCTATACGATCGTCGATGCAGGCGGGATGCGCGCCAGCGAGGGGGTCCTGCCTTTCCTGTCCTGGTTCTTCTTCGGCACCGGCCTGTCGCTGGCCCTGCAATATCGGGCCAGCGCCGGACCCGCCGCGCTAAACAGGATGCGGCGCGACCTGCGCCACGGTGTCAAGGCCGGGGCACTGGCGATCATCAGCTTCGGGTCAACGCTCGTCGCGCTTCGCTATGCGCCGGTCGCGATCGTCAGCGCGCTGCGCGAAACCTGTATCCTGATCAGCCTTTTCATCGCATGGGGTTGGATGGGAGAACGCATGACCGCGCGGAGTATAACCGCGGCCCTGTTGATCATAGTCGGTACACTGATTCTATTGCTTTGGAATCCCGTTTAACGCACCCTCCCCTTCAACCCATCAAAGGAACTCCCGTGGCCCATATCCTCATCGTCGAAGCCCGTTTTTACAGCCATTTGAACGACATGCTGCTCGACGGCGTACGCAGCGCCCTCGACGCCGCAGGACACAGCCATGAAACGGTGACAGTACCCGGCGCGCTCGAAGTGCCGGCAGCGATCGCGCTCGCCTCCGACAGCGGGCGTTTTGACGCCTATGTCGCCCTCGGCGTGGTGATCCGCGGCGAAACATATCATTTCGAGGTGGTGTCAAACGAAAGCGCGCGCGGTATCATGGCGCTGACCCTCGACGGGCTGGCGATCGGTAACGGCATATTGACCGTCGAAAATGAAGAACAGGCGCTTGCACGCGCCGACAAGACGCGCAAGGATAAGGGCGGCGAGGCGGCAAGGGCCGCAATCGCCATGCTGGCGCTGAAGGAGCAATTCGGCATTGGTTGACCGCCCGCCTCCCAGCCGCTTTTCGGTCGTTGAACGCGGCGGGCGGCTGGTCGTGATCGACCGGATCAGCGGCACCACGCCCCCGACGGCGGCCGAACGCATGGCCGAACATGACCGCCGGATGGGGGTAACGCCGAACCTTACGGTCGCCCCTTCCGAGCGTGAATCGCCGCCGCCAACGCGGGCCGCTTCACCTGCCGCGCCGCGTCCGGCGCCGGCTCAGCCAGCCGCCCACCCCCCACCGACGCGCCGTGAGGCGGCCCATGCCGACAAGCGCCGCGGCGCGGCGCCTTCACCCTGGGGCAAGGGCGCACCGCGCGCCGCCGAACGGGCAGCGCAGCCAGCCGCAACCGACCCGGCCCGCATTCCGGATCGCAAACCTACCGCGCCGGGGACCCGCAAAACGATCCAAACCAGCAAATGGTGGGATATAAAGGGGCCACGAACCGTCGAACTCGGCGAACAGGGGCAAGCCACGCTGACCGGTGGCCTCATGTCACTTTTTTTCGGCTTGCTGTTTCTCGGCCTGATCCTGTTCTGGGCGTCGCCGGTGATCCTGTTCGCGGTTATTTTCGCGCTGATTCGTTTCGGCGGCAATGCGATCGGCACCGTGGGCGGCGCTATCGTCGACCGGGCACTGAAGGACAGATGACGCCCTGCCCCGAATAACGAACCGACCGCGCCGGCGGCGCCCCCGGCCGAGGAAGGCCGAAGCGCGCACCGATAGGCCGTCAGGCCGTCTGCAACGCCGGATAGTCGATATATCCTTCGGGGCCCGGCGAATACCAGCTCTTGTAATTGTCCGGCGCCCAGACGGCGCCGGTTCGGATACGGTCCACAAGATCGGGATTGCTGATGAACGGACGGCCGAAGCTGATCGCATCGGCAAGGCCGGTTGTCAGCGCCGCCTCTGCCTTCGCGACATCGAAATCGCTGTTCAGGATCAGTGGCCGCCTGAACGCTTCGCGGATCGCCGGGGACTGTTTGGGCACGTCGGTGCGCCCGAAACTGCCGTCCGCGCCGGGTTCGCGCAGTTCGAGAAAGCCGATGCCCAGCGCATCGAGCATCGCCGCGGCGGCCGGGAACAGTTTTTCGGGCGCGCTGTCGTCGACGCCCTGCGTGTCGCCGTTCGGCGACAGCCGCACCGACACCCGCCCCGCACCCCAGACGCCGATCAGCGCCTCGGTCACTTCGCGCAGCAGGCGGATGCGATTCTCGACCGGCCCGCCATAATCATCGTCGCGAAAATTGCTGTTGTCGCGCAGGAACTGGTCGATCAGATAGCCGTTGGCGCCGTGCAGTTGGACCCCGTCGAACCCGGCCCTCCGCGCATTTTCGGCGGCACGGACAAAATCGGCGATGACGCGCGGAATTTCGTCGAACCGTAACGGACGCGCCTCTTCGAGCGGCAGCCGCCCTTGCGGCGTATATGCGCGATCATCATAGCGCGTCGCCGACGACGAAACCGCCGGCTTTCCGTCGTTGAACAGGGGATGGACCAGCCGTCCCATGTGCCATAGCTGGGCGACGATCCGTCCGCCGGCGGCATGGACGGCATCCGTCACCGGTTTCCACCCCTCCACCTGCGCCTCGGTCCACAAGCCCGGCGCATTGGGCCAGCCAAGCCCTTCCTGAGAGATGCCCGTCGCCTCCGATATGATCAGCCCCGCCGAGGCACGCTGGCGATAATATTCCACCGCCAGTTCGTTCGGGACAAAGCCCGGCCCCGCGCGGCCGCGCGTCAACGGCGCCATGATGATGCGGTTCGGCGCCTCGATGGCGCCCAGCGAAATCGGATCGAACAGCGAAACGGTCATAATCTCTTCCACCTTCCACTTTGCCCGCGACGTCCCCGCGGGCCGTCGCTATGGGCCAAAAGCTATGGGGGCTTCACGCCCCTGACAAGGGTAGGTTGTAAAAGAAAATCTAAATGGCCGCGAAGCAAGCTCCCGTCCCCAAGGCCGAAAACGGTGCCGCGCCCCCAAAAGGCGGGCGGCTGGCCTTTGCGGCACTGCTCGGCGGCAATATCGCGCTGTCGCTCGGCGCCATGCTCGTGCGGCTTGCCGACACCGGGCCCGTCGCAACCGCTTTTTGGCGCATGCTGCTCGCGCTGCCCTTTCTTGCCTTTTTCGCGTGGCGTGCGACGGGCGGAAGGATGCCGTCGCGCGGCATGACCGCGATCGCCAGCTTTGCCGGCGTATTTTTCGCGATCGATCTGATCGCGTGGCACATCGGCATCCTCCAAACCAAGGTCGCCAATGCGACACTGTTCGGAAACTGCGCCAGCCTGCTGCTGGTGATCTGGGGAATCATGGCGGCGCGTACATTGCCCCGTGGATGGCCGGCGGTGGCGATCCTGCTCGCCTTTGCGGGGTCGGCCCTGTTGATGGGCCAAAGCTATGAACTTTCGCCCGCCTATCTGGTCGGTGATTTGCTCAGCCTGCTCGCCGGGGTGCTCTACACCGGCTATGTGTTGCTGATGCAGCGCGCGCGGGGCGAGCTTGACCCCTGGGCGGCGCTGACCATTTCCACCGCCATTTGCGTACCGATGCTGCTCGGCACCTCGCTGGCAATGGGTGAAGTGGTGATGCCGCGCGACTGGTCCACGGTGCTGCTGCTCGCACTGACCAGTCAGATCATCGGCCAGGGGCTGCTCATCTGGTCGCTGCCGCGCTTTTCTCCGCTGGTCGTCGGGCTGACCCTGCTTGTCCAGCCGGCGGTCGCCGCGCTGGCGGGGTGGCTGGCGTTCGACGAGCGGCTGGGCGCCATCGACATCGTCGGCGGAGTGATGGTCGGCGCCGCGCTCGTCCTGATACGGTTGCCCAGCCGCCGCGCAGCGCCTATCTGAAAGGCATGGCTTCGATCCTTCCCGCCGACCCGACTCTCGACGAGATTCGCGCCGCACTCGCCCCGCTGATCGCCTCCTCGGCCGCCTTTGACGGTTTCGGACAGGCCGCGATTGCCGATGCGGCTACCCGCGCCGGCGTCGATGCCGATGTCGCGCGGCTGGCCTTTCCTGGCGGCGGGCGGGATATGGTCGACGCTTGGTTCGCCGCCATCGATGCGCGCATGGCCGAGCAATGGCCGGCCGACAAACTGGCGACGCTGAAGATTCGCCAACGGATCACCACCCTCGTCGAAACCCGGATCGACCTTCTCGCGCCGGATCGCGAATCGCTGCGCCGCGCGCTGGCACTGCTCGCCCTGCCGACCAATGCAGCCTTTGCCGCAAAGCTCGGTTGGCGGGCCGCCGATACGATGTGGCGGCTCGCGGGCGACACCGCCACCGACTATAATCACTACAGCAAGCGCGCGATCCTGGCTTCGGTCTATGCGGCGACCATGGCGGTATTCCTGAACGACGAGAGCGAAGGCTTTGCCGACACCCGCGCCTTTCTGGCACGCCGGATCGATGGAGTGATGCGGTTCGAAAGCTGGAAGCACCGCCGCTCGGCGCGTAGCATCGAACGCCCCAGCCTGGCCCGTTTCATCGGACGGCTGCGTTACCCCGGCCGGTAAGCCGTACAGCGCGATCATCAATCAAGGCTGGCGCTCGCCCCTTGTTATTGATAATCGCTCGCAAATGAACGCAAGGCTTGATTCCATCCCACTCGGCATGGCCGTCCGCATTTCCCGCATCGACTGGGACCGGCTGTCACAGGACGAGGGGCGGCGCCTGCGCGAATTCGGGATGATGGAAGGCGTCGAGGTGACTCCGCTGCACCGCGGCAGCCTGTTCTCGCGCGATCCGCTGGCGCTGTCGGTCGGTCGGATGAAGGTGATCATCCGCGCCGCGCAGGCGGCAGCGATCGAGGTCGAACCGGCGGTCGCGGCATGACCGGCGCCATGCCCACCGTTGCGCTGGTCGGCAATCCCAATGCCGGAAAATCCAGCCTGTTCAACGCACTGACCGGCGCGCGGCAAAAGATCGCCAACTATCCGGGCGTCACCGTCGAACGCAAAGGCGGCCACGCCAGCTTTTCCGACGGGCGACCGCTGGCGCTGGTCGACCTGCCCGGCAGCTACAGCCTGACCCCGTCGAGTCCCGACGAAGCGGTGACGCGCGACGTGGTGATGGGTCGGCAACAGGGCGAAAAGCGCCCCGACGCACTGATCATCGTCGTCGATGCCGCCAATCTCGACAATCATCTGTGCTTCGCGCTCGAACTGATCGCGCTCGGCCTGCCAACCGTGGTCGCGCTCAACATGCTCGACCTTGCGACGCGCGACGGGCTGACGCTCGATCCCGACCGGCTCGCCGCCGAACTCGGAGTGCCGGTGGTGCCGACCGTCGCAGTGCGCCGCCGCGGCCTGACCGACCTGCTCGCCGCGGTCGATGGCGCCATCTTGTCGCACCAGACCCAGGCGGCCCCCGCCGCCGCCGCGCCGCAGGGCGATGCCTCGCTCCATCAGCGCGCCCGCACGGTCGCGCGCGCCGCGACGATTGCCGAAACGCCGGTGCGCCGCTGGACCCAACGCGTCGACGCGGTCTTCCTGCATCCGGTCGCGGGCTTTCTGATCCTGCTGGGGTTGATGTTCGTCATGTTCCAGGCGGTCTATGCCTGGTCGGAAGCGCCGATCGGATGGATCGAGGGCGGGATCGGCGCCCTCCAGGAAATGGTCGTCGGCACCCTGTCCGACGGGTTCCTGCGCGGCCTGATCGTCGAGGGGATATTGGGCGGTGTCGGGTCGGTGGTCGTCTTCCTGCCCCAGATTCTGATCCTCTTCCTGTTCATCCTGCTGCTCGAAGCTTCGGGCTATATGACCCGCGCCGCCTTTTTGATGGACGGCATCATGGCGAAGGTCGGGCTGTCGGGGCGCGGCTTCATCCCGCTCCTCTCCAGCTTTGCCTGCGCGGTTCCCGGCATCATGGCGACGCGCGCCATCCCGGATGCAAAGGACCGGCTGACGACGATATTGATCGCGCCGCTGATGACCTGTTCGGCGCGGCTGCCCGTCTATACGCTGATCATCGGCGCCTTCATCCCCAATCGCAGCGTCGGCGGATCGCCGGTCGGGCTCCAGGGGTTGGTGCTGTTCGGCCTGTATGTCGCCGGCATCGTCGGGGCGTTGGTCGTCGCCTTTGCCCTGCGCCGCACCATTGCCAAGGGCAGCACCGCCAGCTTCATGATGGAAATGCCGCGCTATCAATGGCCGCGGATCGCCGACGTGGCGATCGCGCTGTGGCAGCGGGCCTGGATCTTCCTGCGCCGTGCCGGCACGATCATCTTCGTGACCACCATCGCGCTGTGGCTGTTGCTGTCCTATCCCAAGGCCCCGGCGGATGGCGGCGAAAGCCAGGTCGAATATAGCGTCGCGGGACGCATCGCGAGCGGGCTCGAGGTGGTGGTCAAACCAATCGGCTTCAACCACGATATTGCGCTGGCGCTGATCCCGGCCATGGCGGCGCGCGAGGTCGCAGTATCGGCGATGGCGACCGCCAATGCGATCGACGCTGGCGACGACGAAGAGGCGATGGCCGAATCGCTCGGCGAACGACTGCAGGGCAAATGGAGCATCGCGACAGCGCTCGCCTTCCTCGCCTGGTTCGTCTTTGCCCCGCAGTGCATTTCGACCATCGCGATCACCCGGCGCGAAACCAACGGATGGAAATGGCCGTTGTTCATGGTTGGCTATTTGTTCGCGCTCGCCTATGCCGCTGCGGGTATCACTTATTGGACAGCCGTTGCCTTTGGTCTTGGCTGATCCTCCCAACTTTCAAGCGGAGCGGAACGGCGATGGCTGGCAGCGTCAACAAGGTTATTTTGATCGGCAATCTGGGCGCCGACCCCGAAATCAAGTCGTTCCAGAACGGCGGCAAGATCGCCAATCTGCGCATCGCGACGTCCGAACAGTGGAAGGATCGGATGTCCGGCGAGCGCAAGGAGCGCACCGAATGGCACAGCGTCGTGATCAACGGCGACGGGCTGGTCGGGGTGGTCGAACGCTTCCTGAAAAAGGGTAGCAAAATCTATATCGAAGGCAGCCTGCGCACCCGCAAGTGGCAGGACCGCGACGGCAATGACCGCTACACGACCGAAGTGGTCGTCGCGGGCATGGGCGGCACACTGACGATGCTCGATGGCGCTCCCGGCGGCGGCGGCGGTTCGCGCGGCGGCGGCGACAGCTGGAGCGGCGGATCGTCGGGTGGTGGTTCCGGCGGCGGCTGGAACCAGGGTGGCGGATCATCTTCGGGTGGCGGCTGGAACCAGGGCGGCGGCAGCGGCGGCAGCGGCGGCAGCGGCGGCGGACGCCCGCCCTTCGACGACGATCTGGACGACGACGTTCCATTTTGAGGACCGATAGCGGATGGCCAGCGACCCGTTGACCGCCACCGACGTGGCGCGCGGCGTCTCCCGCCTGTTCGCACAGGCGGGGCTGGTTGCCATTCCCGAAGTCTCCTTGCCCAACGGGCGGCGCACCGATCTGACCGCGATCGATGCCAAGGGGAATATCACGATCGTCGAAATCAAGGTCAGCCGCGCCGACCTTCACGGCGACGGAAAATGGCCCGACTATTGCGACTGGTGCGACCACTTCTATTGGGCACTCGCTGTCGGGCTTGATCCCGCAATCCTCGATACCCCCGATTATCGTCCCGAAACATCGGGACTGATCGTCGCCGACCGCTATGGCGCAGCGGTGGTGCGCGAAGCCGCGCGACGCCCGCTCGCCCCGGCGCGGCGCAAGGCCGAATTGCTGCGCATCGGCCGCCTCGCTATGCGCCGCGCGATGATCGCCGCCGATCCGGAACTGGCCATGGGGTGGGCCGAGGGTTAGGCTCGATCCATTCTCGGCGAATCAAGGCCGGCCTCGAATTGCGGAGCTTCGTCGGCAATGCACACCCAGGGCGCCTTCGAGCCCACAAAAATATGGGCCGCATAGCCGCGGAAACCGGGATCATCGTCCAGAAGGCCCGCCGGCACGTAAAAGAAACGCCCGCCATGGTCGCGATGCGGAACCGGGCTGCCACATTGACCGCAAAAATGGGATACCCACCCGTCGCCGCCGGGGAGCGTGAACCGTCGAATCTCCTGCTCCCCCGTCATCCAGCGAAAGCTGGAGGCCGCCGCATGGAATATGGCATTGCCATCCGTTCCGGAAAGCTTGCGGCACTTTGAGCAATGGCATTGTCCGACAGGACCAATTTTTCCGTCTATTTCGAAACGGATCTCGCCGCAAAGACACGAACCTCTGACACGCGCTTCCACGGCGGCTCCCTTTCTCAGGCGGCGCGGCCCCGCGCCTGCATCCGCGCGAGGTAACGCGCCAGAATATCGATCTCCAGATTGACGGGCCGATCCGCCGCCACTTCGTCAAGGGTCGTCATCTCTTGCGTATGCGGGATGATGTTGAGTGTGAAATGCGCGCTGCCGTCCGCCTGATCGTTTACCTCGTTGACGGTCAGAGAGATGCCGTCGAGCGTTATCGATCCCTTGGGCGCAATATGCGCGGCAAGCGCGGCGGGAGCCGCAACCGTGACCTTCACGCTGTCCCCGACCGCTTCGGCCGCGACGATCCGGCCGACCGCATCGACATGGCCGGTAACGATATGACCGCCCAGTTCGTCGCCGACACGCAGCGCGCGCTCGAGATTGAGGCGTCGGCCCGCGTCCCACATGCCAGGCGCGGTACGAGCCAGCGTTTCGGCGCTGGCATCGATCGCGAACCAGAAACCGTCGCCATCGCGCCCCTTGTCCACAACCGTCAGGCAAGCCCCCGAACAGGCGATCGAGGCGCCGATATCGATGGTGTCGACGTCGAAGGAGGTGCCGATGACCAGCCGGGTGTCGCCGCGATCGTCGCGGCTGCGAATGGTGCCGATGTCGGTGATGATGCCGGTGAACATGGGGGCCCTTATCCTTTGCTGACCCGCTCGTAAACGTCGAGACGGTCGCTGCCAAGCAGGCGGCTGTCGACGAGCCGCCAGCGGCCATGTGCCTGCGCCAGATCGCCAAGGCCGATGTCGCCGAGCGCCGCGCGACCGCCGCCGATCAGGATCGGCGCGCGGTAAAGCAGCAGCCGGTCGACGCGATCGGCCGCGACAAAGGCTGCCGCAGCGCCCGCGCCGCCTTCGACAAGCAGCGAATCGACGCCATCGACCGCTTCGGGCGACGCCACCGCGGTCCAGCCAACGGGCGCCGCACCGTGGGTAAGCAGAAATTTGCGCGGTGCACGCGCGTCGAGCCCTGGCAAACGGACATCGAGCCGCGGCGCATCGGCCGTCAGCGTACCGCGTCCCACCAAAATCCCCTCATGCCGCGCGCGCTCAAGATGCGCGTGCGCCCGAGCGCGATCGCCGGTGATCCAGCGGCTCGTCCCGTCGCCAAGAGCAATGCAGCCGTCGAGCGAGGTCGCAAGTTTCAGGGTCACAAAGGGGCGTGCGCGCTGTGCCCGCGACCACCAGGGTGCCATGGCGGCGCGCGCGGTATCGCGGCCAATCCCTTCGATCACCTCGATACCCGCGGCGCGCAGACGGACGATCCCCTGTCCATCGGTACGCGGATCGGGATCATGGGTCGCAACGACCACCCGCGCGACCCCGGCAGCGATCAACAAATCAGTACAGCAGGGCCCACGCACGCTGGGATGGGCACAGGGTTCGAGTGTCGCATAGACGCTGGCCCCGCGCGCCGCGCCGCGCGCGGCCGCCAGCGCCATCGCCTCGGCATGCGGACGCCCGCCCGGCTGGGTCCAGCCGCGCCCGACGACCCGCCCATCCGCGACGATCAGGCAGGCGACATTCGGGTTGGGCGCCGACGCAGGCCGACCGCGTTCCGACAGGGCGATCGCCGCCGTCATCCAGTCAGCGTCGGAATGCGGCCGCAGCATCGGCGTTCAGCGCGCCTCCGCCGGGGCCGCCTGCGGGCCGCGGGCCGCGCGTTCAGCCAGCGTCGAACGGCGGGGTGGCGTCGGCGACTTCTTTTCGGCCATCGGCTCGGCATCGGGGCCGAGCGTTTCGCGCGTCACCTTGTCGGCTTCGGCCGAATCATATTCGACCCCCATCATGTCGGCGAGCTTTTGATATTCGGCCCGGCGTTCAGCATTGCGCCGCGTCGTTTCCTTGGCCCGCGCCACCCAATCGGCGCGCACTTCGTCGGCGCTGCGATCGGCGTTCCAGTTTTCGAAATAGACGATCCCCGCCTTCGGCTTTTCATAGGGTATCAGATATTCGGAAAACCCATAGAAAATGACGAGCGACAACGTCACCGCAACGCCCCACACTGGCCATCGGTGCGGGCGCGGTTCGCGGACATAGCCCCAGAAATCGGACAGGCCGCCGCCTACGTCGACCTTGCTGAACATCTTCATACCGCCAATCTAGGCGATGTACCGCAACTTTGCGAGAGGGATGCGCTGTCCACGCGAATTGCGGACCGCGCAGGACGATTGCAAAAAATGCAATAGCAGATGTTCATTTCGCAGTTGCGAAATTCATTGTGCACTGCAATATCACACTTGCCTTTTAGGCATCCTCTCCCAAAAACTTTTACGGGCCGCCCTTGGGCGGCCCTTTTTTTCGACCTTTTTGGTAGAGAGATGGAGCAGCGTAAATCGCCTGCGAATCAATCCTGTACCGGCATCCGCGCTTCGAATCGGCGCACTTCGGCAATGAAGGTTCCCGGAAGCGGGGTGGGCTGCCCGCTGTCGCTGTCGATATGCGCATAGCTGATTTCGATATCGGTCAGCCGTTCGCCATCCCGAAAAATTCCGCAATGAAGCGTGAAGCTGGTCCGTCCGAACCGGCTGATCCGCGCCGATATGGTGATCAGTTCGTCAAGCCGCGCCGGGGCATGATAATCGATTTCGCAATGCGTTTCGCGAATATCTGTACCATATTGGTGAAAATACGGGCCAGGCTGACCTTCGCCCAACGCCCGGAAATATTCGGTCACTCCAATATCGGCATAGACCAGATAATGGCCGTTGAAGACGATGTTCTGCCCGTCGATCTCATTGTATCGGACACGCACGACCTCGCGGACGCGAAAATCGTCCAGCGGCACCTCGCTGCGCGGATTCGCCATCGCCGGATCAGGCCGCCAGCGCCGCGGAACCGCGCTCGACCGGCGCGCATGCCGCCGCCAGCCATTCGCCCGTCGCCGCATCCATGGCCGGTGCCAGCTTTGCCAACACATCGGCGTGATAGGCGTCGATCCAGTCGGCCTCGACCGCCGACAACAGCGCGCCGTCGATCAGGTCACGCGCGATCGGCGCAAAGGTGATGGTTTCAAAGCCCAGCATCTCTTCCTCGGCGCCGTCGATGCATTGCGGGACGACGATCACCAGATTTTCGATGCGAATGCCGAAATGCCCCGCTTTGTAATAGCCAGGCTCGTTCGACAGGATCATGCCGGCGTGCAGCGGTTCCTCGGTGCCCGCCTGGCCGCCCGCGGGCTTCGCGATACGCTGCGGCCCTTCATGCACCGCCAGATAGGCACCGACTCCATGCCCGGTTCCGTGCGCATAATCGACGCCATCGGCCCACAGATATTGCCGCGCGAGGATGTCGAGCTGGCTGCCGCGCGTGCCTGTGGGGAAACGCGCCATGGCGAGCGCGATATGGCCCTTGAGAACCTGGGTGAAACGGCGACGCATTTCGGCGGTGGGCCGCCCTATGGCGATGGTACGCGTGATGTCGGTCGTGCCATCTGCATATTGCCCGCCCGAATCGACCAGATAGAGCGTGCCGGTTTCGATCGCGCGGTTCGTGGTTTCATCGACCTTGTAATGCGGCAAGGCGCCATTGGGCCCCGCCGCCGAGATGGTATCGAAGGAGAGGTCGACCAACGCGCCGCTTTCCTCCCGAAACGCTTTCAGCTTTGCGGCGGCCCCAAGTTCGTCGAGCCCGCCCTGCGGCGCGACGTCTTCCATCCATTTCAGAAAGCGGGCAACCGCGACCCCGTCGCGAACATGTGCGGCGCGGGTCCCGTCCAGCTCGACCGCATTCTTGATCGCCTTGGGCAACACCGCGGGATCGCGATGACGTGCGATGCCAGCGCCCGCCTGGTCGAGCGCGGTGAAGATCGCCGCGACCGCCCGGTCTGGGTCAACCGCCACCTTCTTGCCTGCCAGCGCAGCAAGCGCTGGTTCGAAAGCCGCTCGGTCATGCACCCGCACGCTGTTACCCAGATGCGTGCGAACCGCATCGGTGATCTTGCCCGGGGCGATGAAAAGATCCGCCGTCGCGTCGGCATGAAGCAGGGCAAAGGCCAGCCCGACCGGGGTGTGGGTCACGTCGGAGCCGCGAATGTTGAAGGCCCAGGCCACCGAATCCAGCGCGGTCATCACGGTCGTGTCGAGTCCCTTCGCCTTCAACCAATCGGCGATGATCGCGCGCTTCTCGACGGCCGACTGGCCCGCCAGGCTGGTGTCGTGGACCGTGACGACCGCATCGCTCGGTGCGGGCTGGTCCTCCCATGCGGCGTCGACCGGATTGCTGTCGACCGCCACCAGTTGCGCGCCTTTCGCCGCGAGCGCCTGCTCAAGCGCCCGCGCCCAATCGATGCCGTGGAGCCAGGGGTCATAGCCGACCTTCTGCCCCGCGCTGACATGTGCGCCCAGCCATTCGGCGACGCTCGACTGCGGCACGCCCACATAATCGAACAAGGCGCCGTCCACCTGATCGCGCACCTGCACCGTATAACGGCCGTCGACGAACACCGCGGCCCGTTCGGGCAGCACCGCCGCTGTTCCCGCCGACCCGCCGAAGCCGGTCAGCCATGCCATGCGCTGGGCATAGTCGCCCACATATTCGCTCATATGCTCGTCGCTGATCGGGATCACGAAGCCATCAAGGCCGCGCGCGGCGAGTGCGGCGCGCAAACGGGCGAGGCGGTCGGCATGAACGGGGCTGGACATGGTCACTTCCTTGTTTCTACATCGCCCGCTCCGGCCCATAAGGGACGATCTTCGCGGGGAGACTATCATGCGCGCTATTTGGATGTTTCTGACGGCAATTGCCACCCCGCTCGTCATCCCCGCCACCGCTTTCGCCGAACAGAAAGACAATCGATTGACCAGCACCACCCCTGCCCTGCCCGCCGCGCCCGTTGCCGAGCAGCGCCCGCACCAGATGACGATGCACGGAAAGACGCTGTCGGACCCGTGGCACTGGCTGCGCGATCAAAGCTATCCGACGATCGATGACGAAGATGTGCTGGATTATGTGAAGGCCGAAAACGCCTATTTCGACGCCGCGATGAAACCGCACGAGGCGCTGGTCGAAACCCTGTTCCAGGAAATGAAGGGACGGATCAAGGAAGCCGATTCGAGCGTGCCGCAGAAGGATGGCGACTGGCTCTACTGGGTCGAATATGAGGAAGGCGCGGAGTATAAGAAATGGTACCGCAAGCCGGTGGCCGGCGGCGACACCCAGCTGATCCTCGACGAGGTCGCCCTCGCCAAGGACAAGGAATATTTCCGCCTCGCCGACCTTTCGATCAGCCCCAACGGCAAGATCATGGCCTATGCCTTCGACGACAATGGCTCGGAACGTTTCGAAGTCCGGTTCCGCAACCTCGAAACCGGCGCGATGTTGCCCGACATCATCCCCGGCACGCTGTCGTCGCTGGTGTGGACCGCCGGCAATGACGCGCTCGTCTATGGTCTCGCCAATGAAAACTGGCGCACCGACAATGTCCATGTCCACCGGTTGGGCACGCCGACGAGCGAGGACGTCCAGATCTACAAGGAAGCCGACATCGGTTTTGGCGTCGGGATCGGCAAGACCGCTGACGATCGCTTCATCGTCGTCGCAACCGGCGACAATGAAACGAGCGAGGTTTACCTGCTGCCTGCCGACAATCCCTTGGCGAAACCGGCGCTGGTATCCGCTCGCAAGAAGGGACGCGAGTATAGCGTCGATGTCCGCGAGGACGTGCTGTACATCCATACCAACGACGAGCACCCCAATTTCCGGATCGCGACCGCCAGCCTCGACAAGCCCGGCGAATGGACGACGTTGATCCCGGGATCGGATCATATCTATATGACCGGCCTGTCGATCTTTCGTGACTATTTCGTGCTCGAAGCGCGCGAGGACGGGCTCGATCAGGTCGATGTGCGGCGATATGACGCACCGCTCAATCCCGGCCGCATCGCCTTTCCGGAGGCCACCTATGTCGCGGGGCTGGGCGACAATCCCGAATATCATCAGGACAAGCTGCGGATCGATTATGAATCGATGGTCACCCCCGACACAGTCTATGATTATGATATCGCGTCGCGGACACTGGAAACACTGAAGGTTCAGGAGATTCCATCCGGTTATGATTCATCGCAATATGTAACCGAAAGGGTTAACCTTCCCAGCCGTGATGGCAAAACGATGATTCCGGCTTCGCTCGTTTATAAAAAGGGCCTGGAACGGGACGGCAGCGCGCCGATGCATCTTTATACCTATGGCAGCTATGGCTATCGCGTGCCGCCGGGATTTTCGACGACGCGGCTCAGCCTTGTCGATCGCGGAATGATCTATGCCATCGCGCATGTCCGCGGCGGCGATGACCTCGGCCGCGCCTGGTACCTCGCGGGCAAGACGACCGAACGCACCAACACCTTCAACGACTTCATCGACGTCGCACGGGGGCTGGTCGCCGGGAAATATACCAGCGCGGGCAAGATTTCGATCGAGGGCCGTTCGGCCGGCGGACAGGTGATGGGCGTCGTCTATAACGATGCGCCCGAACTGTGGGGGGCGGTGCTCGCCGGCGTCCCCTTCGTCGATGTCATCAACACGATGGTCGACAAGGAACTGCCGCTCACCCCCGGCGAATGGCCCGAATGGGGCAATCCGATCACCGACAAGGCGGCGTTCGATTATATGCTGTCGTACAGCCCCTATGACAATGTGACGGCCAAGGCCTATCCGCCGATGCTGGTGTCGGCGGGACTCAACGATCCGCGCGTGACTTATTGGGAACCGGCCAAATGGGTCGCAAAGCTTCGGGCGACGCGGACGAATGACACGGCGCTGCTGCTGCGCACCAACATGGGCGCGGGACACGGCGGCAAGTCGGGACGTTGGGGTGCGCTGCGCGAAGATGCAGAGGAGTCTGCCTTCGTGCTGACCCAGCTCGGCGTCGAGGAATAGCGCGAAACCGGCCCGGCGGCCTGGCCGCCGCCGACACCACTGTCCCATCGCCGCCTTTCCGTGAACAATCGGCTTGCTTGGCCGTTCACATTTGTATAAGCGCTTATATATGAATCGCCCAACCGGTCTTGGATCTCGCCTTCGCCTTCTCGTGACCCGGCTCGACGAGGCGGTGGAGCAAAGCTATCGCGACGCAGGGCTCGATTTTCGGCCCCGCTATTTCCCTTATTTCCAGCTGCTGATGGACCGCGATTCGGCGTCGGTTGGCGAATGCGTGGCGGAACTTGGATTTACCCAGCCGGCCGCGACCCAGACGCTTCAGGCCATGACGCGATCGGGGCTGATCGAACCCATACCCGGACGCGACCGCCGCGAACGGCGCTACATATTGTCCGCCGCGGCGCGAGCGATGATCCCCGAGCTCGAACGCATATGGCAGGCGGCTGCGCGCGCGGCGGACATACTGGACGACGCCCTGCCCCATCCGCTCGGCGCCATCATAGATGCCGCACTGGTCCGGCTGGAACGGACAAGTTTCCATCATATGATTGCGCAGGAACTGAGACAATGAAACGCTTTTGCGCCGCACTTCTTCTGTCTTTCGTCGCCCTGCCGGCGGCGGCCCAGTCGATCAACGCCCATGACCGAAAGGCGACGATCGACGCGATCGCAACCCTGCTCGAAACACGCTATGTCGATGGCGCGCTTGGCGCCCGGATAGCGGAAGAATTACGATCGGGCCGGGCCCAATGGCGCACGGTCGCCGACGGTCCGACACTGGCGATCGCGCTGACCGCGTGGCTGCGGCAGCAGTCGGGCGACGGGCATCTGGCGGTCGATTACAGCGCAGCGGAAATTCCGGCGCAAGGCGGCGATGCAGCCTTCGCCGCCGAGGAAGTCGAGCGTTATTACGGCGCCCATATCAATCACGGGGTACAAAAGATCGAGCGGCTCGACGGCAATATCATGCTGATCGACCTGCGCGTTTTTCCGCCTCCCGCGCTGGGCGGAGACGTCATTGCGGCCATGATGACCGTCGCGGCACAGGGGGACGCGCTGATCATCGACCTGCGGCGCAACGGTGGCGGAATGGAAACGCTGGATATGATCCTGTCACACCTGCTGCCCCCCGGCTCGCCCCTCAGCGGCGTCTATGACCGGCCGAGCGACCGGCTTACCCCCCGCCTTTCACCGCCCGCCCCCGCCGGGCGACGCTTCGGCGAAGACAAGCCCGTGTATGTCCTGACCTCTAAACGGACCTTTTCCGCAGCAGAGGCCCTGGCCTACGATCTGCAAGCGCTGAAGCGCGCCATCATCGTCGGCGAAATCACCGGCGGCGGCGCCAACCCCTTCGAATATCGCCGCGTGCACCCGCATTTCGCGCTGAGCCTGCCCGAACAGCGCTCGGTCAATCCGATCACCGGGACCAACTGGCAGGGCGTGGGCGTGAAACCCGATGTCGCGGTGCCCGCCGCCGACGCGCTGGACAAGGCGCTCGCGCTCGCCCACGCGGCTCTTGCGCAGAAAGGCAGCTAGGCTGGCTCCACCCGTGACACCGCCGCGACATTCTGACAAAATCGCGCGACAATATATTCCTATCCCGCCGCGCTCATGAGGGAGAGGGATAGAATGACAATGCATCGCAGCACGCTGGCGATCGGCGCGCTTTCCTTGCTGGCATCAGCCGCCGCGACACCCCCGGCGCACGCCCAGCCCAGCCCGGCCGACATCGCCCAGCGCCTGCTCGACCATATTCGCGAAACCAGCGGCGTCCCCGGCATGGCCGCCGCAGTGTGGAAGGATGGCGCCATCCTTTGGGAGGGGCAGAGCGGCCTGCGCGACATCGAACAGCAGCGCCCCGTCACCCCCGACACCCTGTTTCGGCTGGCCAGCGTATCGAAACTGTTCGCCGCGACTGCCGCTGCCAAGCTGGCGGAAGAGGGCCGGCTGGACCTCGACGCGCCGGTACAGGCGCAGCTACCGTGGCTGCAAAACGGCTGGCCCGCGATCACGCCGCGCCAGCTCGCCGCTCATTTGTCGGGTCTGCCGCATTATCAGCCCGTCGACGCGGCGCGCGGCAGCGAACATTATGCCACCGGCCGCGCGGCGGTCGCAATCTTCTCGAACCGCCCGCTGCTGACCCCGCCCGGCGACGCCTATCGATACTCTTCCTGGGGCTATACGCTGCTCGGCACGCTGGTAGAGGAACGGGCGGGAATAGCCTTCACCGACTATGTCAGGACCCGGCTGGTACCTGGCCTTGCCATTCAAGCCGACGCGACGGACAGCGGCCGAACCGACGTATCGCACGCCTATGAATTCGATGGCGGGCGCGTCGTTCCAGCCCCCCGACACGACTATAGCTACAGCTGGGGCGGCGGTGGGCTGAGCGGAACGGCGGGCGCCGTCGCCTCCTTTGGCGGCCGGATGATCGACGGACAGGTGGTCGCCCCCGCAAGTTTCGCGGCGATGCTCGTCCCGGCCGTCATGACCGATGGGCGCCCAGCTGGCGAGGACGACTATCAGGTCGGCTTCGGATGGCGCTCCGGACGCGACACCGATGGCGCACCCTATGTGCATCACAGCGGCGTCACGCTAGGCGCCCGCAGCACGCTCGGCCTGTGGCGCGAGGAACGCACCGCGGTCAGCCTGTTGTCGAACGCACTGTGGATATCGCGAATCGAGCCGACGGCGCAGATGATCGCGGCGCCGTTTCGCCCCGTTCCCGGCGGGCTTTTCGGCGTGACCTGCCCGGTCGGGACCGCTCGATACAGCGGGCATTTCGGCGACACGCCGGTCAGCGGCCCGGCGCGCTTTGCGATCGAGGGTGGGATCTGCACCGGCCGCATCGAACAGGACACGGCGATGCGCGGCTATTTCGGTACGGCCGTACAGCGCAGCGACGCGCCGCTCACCCTGATCGGCCTCTCCCCAGGCGACAGCCTGGCGCGCGGCGGACTGGTTCATCCCTTTGGCATAGCGGACATGCGTGCCGAGCCGGATGGCTCCTTTGCCGCCGATATCACCACGTCGCGGCGACTGGTGGTGCGATTCGATCAGCCGGGCAAATAGCCGCGCGCGATCAGGTCGCGCTCCAGCGCCGCCGCATCGACGAACCGATGTCCGGCGATGCCCGCCGATTCGGCACCCGCGACATTGGCCGCGACATCGTCGATGAAAATCGCGCCCGCAGGATCGACCCCAAAACGTGCGATCGCCAGAGCGTAAATCGCCGGATCGGGTTTCACCATCCGCTCGGTGCCCGATACGATGATATCCCGAAAGCGGTCGAAAACCGGCTGGGTCGGGCGGAAGCCTTCCCAGAATTCATGGCCGAAATTGGTGATCGCAAACAGCGGCACCCCTGCGGCATCAAGCCGCTCGACAAGTTCGAGGCTGCCCGGCACCGGCCCCGGGATCGTTTCGTTGAAGCGCGTCGCATAGGCGTCGATCAGCGCCGCATGACTGGGAAATTCTCGCTTGAGTTCGGGCAGCATGTCGGCGAGCGGCCGCCCCGCATCATGCTGAAAATGCCATTCGGGCGTCACGACATGGGTGACGAACCATTCCAGCTCATCGCTGTCGGCGATCAGCTTGGCGAACAGGTGGCGCAAGTCCCAATCGAACAGTACCCGGCCGACGTCGAAGATCACGGATCGCCGAATCATGCTCTCTTCCGGATACGCGAAAGCGCCGCCGGAAGCATCCGACGGCGTCACGCTGGCTCGCAAATCGCGCGCGGGGCATTGCTGCCCCGCTGGAACATCAGCCCTGGCGCGCCTTGAAGCGACGGTTGGTCTTGTTGATCACATAGGTCCGACCACGGCGGCGGATCACGCGGTTATCCCGGTGGCGGTCCTTCAGCGACTTCAGGCTGTTGCGAATCTTCATTGCTCTTGTCCGATAAACTTGGCGTTGTACGCGAAGCGGCGCACCTATGGGGAAGCGGGTGAAAAGTCAACCGCCTCGCGCAAGGTCGCGGCCATATTTGCCGCCACGCGGCATCGCCCGACCACCGACCGGCCGGACCGCCCACTCAACGGCAACGGGAAAAGCGCTGCGCAGCAAAGCGGACAGAGGGAAACGGTGCCGAACAGCCCAAAATGCGCGGCGCGTACCGCCGCTTCAGCCCGCGAGCGCCTTTTGCCGGCGCCGCTGCACCGACGATCCATAGCCCATCGCTTCCCGATACTTGACGACGGTGCGGCGCGCGATGTCATGCCCCTCTGCCGACAATTTCTGCGCGATGGTCTCGTCCGACAGGATCGCCTTCGCATCTTCGGCATCGATCAACGCCTTGATCCGGCTCTTCACCGCCTCGGCCGACACCGCGCCATCGCCGTCGGTCGCAGAAATGCCGCTGGAGAAGAAATATTTGAGCTCGAACAGCCCGCGCGCGCACGACAGATATTTGTTGCTGGTGACGCGGCTGACGGTCGATTCGTGCATCCCGATCGCCTCCGCCACCTGCCGCAACGTCAACGGGCGCATATGCGCGACGCCGCTCAGGAAAAACCCTTCCTGCTGCTTCACAATCTCGTTCGCGACCTTGACGATCGTGCGCTGCCGCTGATCGAGCGCCCGTACCAGCCAGTTCGCCCCGGCGAGTTGTTCGGACAACCAGGTCTTGTTCTTCGCTGCCGCGCCCTTGGCGAGTTCGGTATAATAGCGCCGGTTGACGAGCAGCCGTGGCAACGTGCTGCTGTTCACCTCGACCGCCCAGCCCGCCGCGGTGCGGCGCACATAGAGGTCGGGGACCACCGCCTGCACCGCCGAACCGCCGAACCGCAGCCCCGGCTTCGGATCATAGGCGCGCAGTTCGCGGATCATGTCGGCAAGATCCTCGTCATCGACGCCGCAAATGCGCTTGAGCTGAGGAAAGGCGCCTTTGGCGACCAGATCGAGATGCGCGATCATCGTCGCCATCGCGGGGTCATAGCGGTCGGCCTCGCGCGCCTGGATCGCGATACATTCCGCCAGATCGCGCGCCCCGACCCCCGATGGGTCGAACCCCTGAACAGCGCCGAGCACCGATTCGATCAGCGCGAGCGGAACGCCGAGCCGCTGCGCGAGTTCGGCAAGGTCGGCCCGCAGATAGCCCGCCTCGTCGATCAGCGCGACGAGCTGCTGCGCCACCGCCGCTTCCATCCCGCCGAATGTTTCGCCGACCTGTGCGAGCAGATGGTCGTGAAGCGTCCCATCCTGTTCGGCAAAGCTGTCGAAGTCGATCGCCTCGCCCTCGCCCGACAGCCCGACGCTGTCGCTCGCGCTGTCGTGGTGGAACCGCTCTTCGGCAAAATCGACGTCGAGATCGTCGGCGGTCCCGGCATCGGACGATAGCGCCTGGTCGGTATCGGGCGGCTCGGCGGTCGGGGGCGGTGCATCGGTCGCCTCTTCCTGCGCTTCATCGGCAGGTCCATCCCGATCGCCCGGCGCGGCATCGAGCAGCGGATTGCCTTCCAGCGCCTCCGCCAGATAGGATTCGAGTTCGAGGTTCGACAGCGCAAGCAGCTTGATCGCCTGCTGCAGCTGCGGCGTCATCACCAGCGATTGCGACTGGCGTAGATCGAGGCGCGGACCCAGGGCCATCGCTGGCTAGATCCTCACAAGGAAAAGCCTTCGCCGAGATAGAGGCGGCGGACCTCGGGGTCGGCGACAAGCTCGGCCGGTGATCCGGCAAGCAGAACCTTACCGTCATAGATGATGCAGGCGCGATCGACGAGGTCCAGCGTCTCGCGCACATTATGGTCGGTGATCAGCACCCCGATGCCGCGCGTCTTCAGATCGGCGACCAGATCGCGAATGTCGCTGATCGAAATCGGATCGATCCCGGCAAAGGGTTCGTCGAGCAACATGATCGACGGATTGGCGGCAAGCGCGCGGGCGATTTCGGCACGGCGCCGCTCGCCGCCCGACAGCGCCATCGCCGCCGAACCGCGCAGCCGGGTGAGGCCGAATTCGTCGAGCAGTTCGTCCAGCCTTTGTTGCCGTGCCGCCTTGTCGGGTTCGGCGAGCTCCAGCACCGCCTCGATATTCTGTTCGACGGTCATGCCCCGAAAGATCGAGGTTTCCTGCGGCAGATAGCCAAGACCCAGGATCGCGCGGCGATACATGGGTAGCGCGGTGATGTCGGCGCCGTCGAGCATGATGCGCCCGGCGTCGGGCTTTACCAGCCCCATGATCGAATAGAAGCAGGTCGTCTTGCCCGCACCATTGGGGCCGAGCAGGCCGACGACCTCACCCTTTGCGACCGAAAGCGAGACGTCGGACAGGACGACGCGCTTGTCATAGCTTTTGGCGATCGAGATGACGGCAAGGCCGTTGCCTGCCGCCGCATCTTCCTGAACATGCGCGACATGTTCGGACATGCCGTGATCGTCGGGAGAAAGCGTCGCCGGAGCTGTTTCGTCGGTCATGATCGTGGAGTTACCCGAGGAGGGGCGGCAGCGTCAATCTGGCAAGCTTTTTGCAGCGCGCTTTTTGCGAGCGTGAAATCGCGCCAAATTCGCTTCTCTGCGGCGGAAAGGACGGTCAGGTCCGGCAACCGGCGCCCGCCCCCGAAAAGGGACGGGCACCAATGGCCTGAATGGCTCAATGCGCCGCCTGCGGCCCCCGCTCCACGCCCGATTGGGCAAGCTGAGCATCGATTTCGGCGACCAGCCGGTCAAGCCCCGCCGCGTCGGCCGCCTCGGCCCGCGCCACCAGCACATCCTGGGTGTTCGATGCGCGCAGCAGCCACCAGCCGTCATCGGTCAGCACACGCGCGCCGTCGGTGCGGTCGACCTGCGCGCCCGACGCGGCGAGCCGGTCCAGAACTTCATCCACAATGGCGAATTTGCGTACCTCGTCGACCTGGAAACGCATTTCGGGGGTGTTGACCATCGGCGCCATGCCGCTGCGCAGCTCGGTAACGCTCTGGCCCAGCTTTGTCGCCGCCTCGATCAACCGCACCGCGGCATAGGGGGCGTCATCATAGCCATAATAGCGGTCGGCGAAAAAGATATGACCGCTCATCTCGCCCGCCAGCGGACTGTCGCTTTCCTTCATCTTCGCCTTGATCAGACTGTGTCCGGTCTTCCACATCAGCGGGGTTCCGCCGAGTTCGGCGACCCGGTCGAACAACGCCTGGCTGGCCTTCACATCGGCGATGACCGTCGCGCCCGGTCGATCCTTCAGCACCGCGGCGGCATAAATTTGCAGCAACTGGTCGCCCCAGATCACCCGTCCCTGACCGTCGATCGCACCGATGCGATCGCCATCTCCATCGAAAGCGACACCGAAATCGAGGCTCTTTTCGGCGACCAGCTTCTTCAGATCGGCCAGATTCTTTTCTTCGGTGGGATCGGGATGGTGGTTCGGAAAATGACCGTCGATATCGGTAAACAGCAGGTGATGCTCACCAGGCAGACGCGCGGTCAGTTTTTCGATGACGGTGCCCGCGGCGCCATTGCCCGCATCCCAGCCGATGCGATAGGCGCCGCCGGCGAAGCCCTCGACCAGCCGATCGACATAGGCATCGACGATGTCGATGCTGTCGGCGTGCCCGGTTCCGCTTTCCCAGTCGCCCGCCGCGGCCATCGTACCGATCGCCTGGATGTCGGCGCCGAAAAAGGGGCGTCCCTGAAACACCATCTTGAAGCCGTTATAGTCGGGGGGGTTGTGGCTGCCGGTTATCTGAATGCCGCCATCGACCTCTTCGGTTGAGGCCGCATAATAGAGCATCGGCGTCGGCCCCAGCCCGACACGCAGCGCATCGACCCCGGCCTCGTTGATCCCGCGAACAAGCGCCGCCTCCAGCATCGGCGACGACAGTCGGCCGTCATAACCGACCGCCACCCGTCGCCCGCCAGCGCGCACGATCAGCGTCGCGAAGCTGCGCCCAATCGCATAGGCGTCGGCGTCCGACAGCGTGTCGCCGACCACACCGCGAATATCATATTCGCGCAGCATCGTCGGATGGAAAACATGGCTCATGGGAGAGGACTCCTTTCGTGGAGGGCGGTTCAGGCCGCGGCGAACAGATCGCCGTCGGGGTGCAGCTTTTCACGTTCGGGCAGGTTCAATCCGCCCATCGCCTCGCGCAGTTCCTGGCGCGCGACGACATGCCCCATCCCCATGCCGCCCAGATGCGCCTTGTCGAGCAGAGTGAGCCCGGCAGGGAAAAGCTCGCGGTAAATGACGCGCTCGCCAAGCCCCGGGATGACGCGGAAACCGACGCGGCGCGACAATTGGCCCAGCGCCTCTCCGACGCGGCGCATATTGTGGGCATCGACATGCTGAAGCCGGTTGCGCAGGATGATCCAGTCGATCGTGCGCCCGTCGCTCTTGGCGCGCGCCTTGCGCGTGTCCCAGATCAGTTCGGAATAGAAGCTCGGCCGCACGACCTGAAAGCTTTCGGGATCAACCTGACCGATCAGATCGAAATCGATGAAGCTGTCGTTGATCGGCGTGACCAGCGTGTCGGCACTGGTCGCGATGTGCCGCGCGAACAGATCGTCGCGGCCCGGCGTGTCGGCGATGAAATAGTCGGCGCCTTCACTCAGCCGCGCAACCTGTTCGTCCAGCTCCTCGACCGTCGATCCTTCGAAGACTTCGAAACGCGGGGTCGGCAGGTCGATGCCGCGGCGCCGCGCGGTGTTGGTGCGGTTTTCCAGATAGCGGTGAAAGGTGCGCTGGCGCGGGTCGAGGTCGATCCCCGCGACGCGCCAGCCCTGGCTGGCGAGCGCGACCGCGAAATGGACCGCGCAGGTCGATTTGCCGGTTCCGCCCTTTTCATTGGCAAAGATGATCCGGTGGGGGGCTGCGCTCGTCATGGCCGTTGCGATTTTCCTGTTGGCGCGGCATGGCGGCCGCATGGGTGGTGCCTTTAGCGCCGCCAATATCGGAGGGCGGGCGGCCGTGCAAATCATCCGTGACATCGCAACGCTTCATCGCGCAATCGACGCCCTGAAACTGGGACGAAAAAGCGTTGCTCTGGTTCCCACCATGGGCGCGCTGCACAACGGGCATCTGTCGCTCGTCCGCATGGCCCGGCGCGTTGCCGACCATGTCGTGGTATCGATTTTCGTCAATCCGACCCAGTTCGGACCCAATGAGGATTTCGACGCCTATCCCCGCGACGAGGGCCGCGATGCCGCCCTGCTGGTCGATGCAGGAACGGCGTTGCTGTGGGCTCCCGCGGTCGATGTGATGTACCCGGACGGGCATCGGACACATATCGAAGTCGCCGAACTGGGCGCGGAATATTGCGGTGCCGCACGGCCCGGCCATTTCGACGGCGTCGCTACCGTCGTTGCGAAACTGTTCAATCAGGTGCGCCCCGACGTCGCGATCTTCGGCGAAAAGGATTGGCAACAGCTCGCGATCATCCGCCGCATGGCACGCGACCTCGACTTTGCGATCGACATTTTGGGCGCGCCGATCGCGCGCGACAGCGACGGCCTCGCCCTGTCGTCGCGCAACGCCTATCTGACAAAGGACCAGCGCGCCGCCGCAGCCGCCTTTCCAGCCGCGCTACAGGCCGCCGCGCAGGCGATCGCAGCGGGGGAAGACGTCGAACGCAGCCTGGCCCGGGCCGAAGCGGCGATAGTCGCGGGCGGCTTCGACAGTATCGATTATGTCGCGCTCGCCGATGCCGACAGCCTGGAGCGGCTGACCGAATTTCGCGCACCGGCGCGCCTTCTGGCGGCCGCGCGTATCGGAAAAACCCGCCTGATCGACAATCTTGCGGTGAGCTGAACCAACAGTTTTTATTGGGTTTTTCTAATAATCCCCAAGAAAATGGGCACGTCGTTAACGCTTTGTTGACCATAAGCCGCAAGGTTTGGCCCCGAAGTCTCCATGTGGGGTGGAGGCGACAAGGGGATGATCATGGCGAACAGTCTGAAGTCTGCCCAGTTTCTGATCGAAAGCCGGCTGCTCGATGCGGCACGCGGCGATGCCAATGCCTATTTCGATCTGGGGATTGCTTTCTCAACCGGCACCGGAGGGGTCGATGTCGACCTGATCCAGGCGCATAAATGGTTCAATCTCGCCGCGCTTGGCGGCAATCGCGAAGGCCAGCGCTGCCGCGCCGACCTGTCCGACGAAATGTCGCGCGACGAAATTGCCGAGGCGCAGCGCCAGGCCCGTGCCTGGCTCGACGAAACCGCCCGGCGCCCGGCTGCCCGGCGCTTTGCAGCCTGAACCCGCTTCGCGTCGCGGCACCGGCCTGACCCCCGCGCCGCGCAAAAGCCTTTAGCGGTCAGCGAAGGCGCGTCTGGCTTTCGGCCACGCGCGTATCCATCCTGCTACCGCTCATCGACCCGCCGGAAGGGCATATGCCCTTCCAGCCATTCCATCTCGGATTCTTCGGCGCGGCGTTCCTGCGCCAGAAAGTCGGCGACGGCGCGGCGGAAACCAGGATCGGCGATATAATGCGCCGACCAGGTTGCGACCGGGCCATAGCCGCGTGCCAGCTTGTGCCCGCCCTGCGCTCCCGCTTCGACCCTTGCAAGGCCGCGCGCGATCGCGATGTCGATCGCGCGATAATAGCATAGCTCGAAATGAAGAAAGGGGATGTCGGCCAGACAGCCCCAATAGCGCCCGTACAGCGTGTCGGCGCCCAGGAAATGCATCGCCCCCGCAACGGGCCGCGCGCCGTCATAGGCCAGCAGCAGGATGATCCGCTCGGCAAGCCGCGCACCGATCAGGTCGAAGGCAGCGCGGGTCAGATAGGGGTGCCCCCATTTTCGCGCGCCGGTGTCCTGATAGAACAGCCACATCGCATCCCAATGCTCGGGCCGGATGCCCTCGCCGGTCACTTCCTCGATCCGCAGCCCCTCGACCGCGCGGGCGCGTTCCTTGCGCAATTGTTTGCGCTTCGCCGAATTGAGCGTGGCGAGGAAATCGTCGAACCCCGCATAGCCCCGATTGGCGAAGTGAAACTGAATGTCGCGCCGCACCAGCCAGCCTGCCCGCTCGAACAGCGGCATTTGTTCGGGCGCAACGAAGGTCGCATGCGCCGACGACAGGCCGTGCTGGCGCACCACCGCCTCCGCAGCGCGGATCAGAAGCCCGGCATCCTCATCCCCCGCCGCGAGCAGGCGCGGCCCCGGCACCGGGGTAAAGGGCACCGCGATCTGCAATTTGGGGTAGTAATCACCGCCCGCGCGCGTCCAGGCGTCGGCCCAGCCATGGTCGAAGACATATTCGCCCTGGCTGTGCGCCTTCAGATAGGCGGGCGCAGCGGCGACCAGCACCCCGGCGTCATCCTCGACCAGCAAGGGCGCCGACTGCCAGCCGCTGCCAGGCCCGACGCTGCCCGATTCCTCGAGCAACGACAGAAAGGCATGGCCGACGAACGGATTGGCATCGCCCGCCAGCGCATCCCACGTCGCCGCATCGATTGCAGCGACGCCGGTGCCGAGCGAAACGGTCCGGGCGGGCGGGTCGGCCTCCGCCATCGGCCGCCTAGGCCGGTTTCACCGCGACGATGGCGTCGACCTCGACCGCCGCGCCGAGCGGCAGCGACGCGACGCCCACCGCGCTGCGCGCATGACGGCCGACTTCGCCCAGCACCGCTTCCATCAACTCCGACGCGCCGTTCGCGACCTTGGGCTGCGCGGTAAAGGCGGGGGTGCTGTTCACAAAGACGCCCAGCTTCACGATTTTTTCCACGCGCGACCAATCGCCGCCGACCGCCTTGCCGATCTGGGCCAGCAACATGACCGCGCAGCGGCGGGCCGCCTCATAGCCCGCGACCTCGTCAAGGTCGTCGCCCAGCCGTCCCGTCACCACCTGTCCGTCGCGAAAGGGAAGCTGACCGCTGATATGCAGCACCCCGCCCTGCTCGACGACGGGAACATAGGCTGCGACCGGCGCGGCGGGCTGGGGCAGTTCGAGGCCGAGTTCGGCCAGCTTGGCAGCGATATCCATGATCTTCTTTCCTATACTAGTTCTGACCCGGGGGCCGGGACATTTTCGGTGAGCCGCGCCAATATCCAGTCGCGCGCCGCGTTCCAATCGTCGATGCGCGCATGGGCATGGGGGGCGGGGGCAATCTTGTCCGCGATGGCCGGCTCGCCGACCATATGGAGCCGCCACACCGCCGGCGCCTCGATGGCGACCGAATGATGATGCCGCGGCAGGTCGTCGATGAAGACTGCGACGCTCGGTGCGCGCTCTTCGACCAGACGGCGCACCGGCTCGCCCTTGCCGCCGCGGCTGCCGATCACCGGCGCCACCAGGCCGAGCGCGGCCAGCTGTTCGCTGCGCGCCTGCTGATGCTCGGGGCCGACATTGGTAAGCACGACGATATCGGCCTGTGCGCCGATCGCCGCCATTGCGGCCATCGCGCCCGGAACCGCATACTGCCGCCCCATTTCATGCCGAAAAAAGCCGTCAAGCAACGGCCAGACCTCGCCCGCCTCCAGCGGCGTTCCGCATTCCTTGCGCTTCAGCGCGCCCGCAAAGCTGGCATCCTCCATGCGGAACAGCACGCCATGCGCCTCGTCCACCCACTGCGCAAAGGGAACGACCATGTGCATCAGCACTTCGTCGCAATCGGTGATGACCAGTGGGCGGTTCAAGCCTCCATCCTTTCATTCCCTTCGAGGCGGCGGGCGGCCGCCGCCAGTTCCATCGGATCGATCCCGAGCACCGCCGCGCAGGCGACGAGATCGGGTTCATGCGCGGCAAGGAAGGACAGAATGGCCGCCAGGGTCGCACGCTGATCGAGCGAGGCACGCAGCGTTTCGGGGGCCAAGCCGGTCATTCCAAGCAGGCGCTCGGCGCGCGGCTCGTCGCTCAATATCCAGCCGAGCGCGTGGAGCGCCCATGTCGCGTCGCTTTCGCGCACCCCGCTCCATCCTTTGTCGTCAGCCGATTGTGTCATGCCGCCGATTCGCCTAAACGGGCCGCGGACGCAAGCGGGGAAAGCCGAAAATCATGGGCAAGACCATATTGGTCGTCGAGGATAATGAGCTGAACCTGCGCCTGTTCTGCGACCTGCTCAACGCCCATGGATATAGCGCCCATGCGGTACGCGACGGGCGCGACGCGCTGGCCAGGGCACGCGAAATCGCCCCCGATCTGATCATCATGGATATTCAGTTGCCGCACGTCAGCGGGCTCGAACTGATCGGTCAGATGAAGTCGGACCTGACGCTGCGCGCGGTGCCGATCATGGCGGTCACCGCCTATGCCGGAAAGGGCGACGAGGAACAGATTCGCGCGGCGGGCGCGGAGGCCTATGTCTCCAAACCCATTTCGGTGATCAAGTTCATCGAGAGCGTCGGCGTTTTCGCCTGACGCACCCGCGCCGGGCGAAGGCGCCGAAGGAACAGACGTCACAGCCGAAATCCGGTCGGTCCGCCGCCAATGAAAAGGGCGGCCCATGGCCGCCCTTGATGATCCGGTCTCCGGCTTGTCGGGTTATCGCCCGGCGGGCGGCGGGACCGGCGCCGGCGCGCGCTTTCAGGCGGCGCCGCGACGGTGCCGAAGCGCGGGGACGGGCGCCTTTGCGGCGCGCTGCCACGGGGCATCATAGTGAATGTCGACCGCCGCACTCGACGCATCGACGAGCAGGGTCCAAAAGCTTGCGAGCCGGTCCGGCCGCGAACTGTTGCGGTTCATTGTTTTACTCCTGAAGGCGTCGCGGTCGCGGGAGGGGGAGAGGGGGGAATGCGGCCAGCGACGCCACGGGCAATATAGGATCGCTGGAAAGCCTATTGGCGCCAAAATTCGCGGTGATCGCGACCAATTTTAGCGCTATGATCACAAATATGGCAAAAATGATCGATCTCGACTCATTCGACCGGCGGTTGCTCGACCTGGTGCGCCAGAATAATCTGGAACCTGCACGCACGCTGGCGGACAAGGTTGGCCTGTCCATTTCGGCGGTGCTGCGGCGCTTGCGCCGATTGCGTGAGGAAAAGGTGATCGTCGCCGACATAGCCGTCGTCAATCCGGTGCTGACCGGCTCGGCGCTGACCATGCACGTGCTGGTGCGGATGCAACAGGCGGGCCCCCAGACGATGGACGCCTTTGCCCGCGAACTTGCCCACCATCCCGAAGTCACCGGCGCGTGGGACGTGACGGGCGATGAGGATTTCCTCCTGAAGATCCAGGTGGCGACGATGGAGGAATATGACGGGTTCACCCGCCGGGTGCTGAGCGAAGACAAGGGCGTCCACAGCTTTACCACGCTGATCACCATTCGCACGATCATCGACAATGATGCGGCGAGGCGGCCTTTGCGGTTCGGTTGAGCCCGCATCCCCCGCGCGATCGGGCACGAAAAAGGGCGGCACGAACGGCCGCCCTTTCGACTTCCGCCCATGCGGGAGGAAGCAGCATCGTCACACCATCCCGCAACGCGGGACGGGACAACGGCTTACTTGATCTTGGCTTCCTTGAACTCGACGTGCTTGCGCGCACGCGGGTCATATTTGCGCACCGACATCTTTTCCGTCATCGTGCGGGGATTCTTTTTCGTGACATAGAAAAAGCCCGTGTCGGCGGTGCTCACCAGCTTGATCTTGACGGTCGTCGGCTTGGCCATGGCCTTTGTTCCTCGAAAAATCTGCGCACCTGCCGAACGCTTCGACACATGCGGCGGGACGCTGGCCCCGACTAGGGTTGTGAAAAACAAAGAGGGCCGCGCGCTGGACGCCGCCCCCATTTATCCGCGCGCCATTGGCTGGATTCGCCGCCGCTGTCAAGCAAAAGGAAGGGCGGGCGCCAGAGGAAGCGCCCGCCCGGGAGGGGTCTCAGGCGTTGCGAATCTCGAAACGCACGGTCATTTCCTTCCAGCTTTCCTCAGCGACACCACCGCGTGTCGCGGGTTTGAAGCGCCATTTGCTCAGTGCCTGGCGCCGCGTCGCCTCAAAAAAGCCGGGGCTGTCGCTACGCAGTTGTTCGACCGCCTTCACGCGCCCATCGGTTCCGATCAACACGCGCACCGTCACGCTGCCCTCCATCTCGGCGCGCTGTTCACGGGCCGGATAGTCGGGCTGAAACAGCCGAGCGAAGCGGGGATCTACCTTGGCTAGCACCAGAGGCGGGGGCGGAGGTGGCGGATCGAACACGCCCCCCCGGTCCGTACCCGTGCCCATGCCCGTGTCCACTGTCGGACCATCAATGGCGATCGGCTCGATGGTCACTCCGGTATCGGTGATCGGCGGCAACGGCGTGGGCGGGGCCACGACCGGCGTTTGGGCTGACGGGGACCGCGGCTTCGCTTCGGGTGGCAGCGGCGCTGGATCGGGATTTGCCAGCGGAATCGATGTCCAGCTTGCGGGCTCGGAGCGCGGCGGCGTATCGATCACCATCGGCGATAGCGCCACCGCGACCACCAGCGCGGCGGGCAATCCGAACGCGAACAGCGCCGCGATCGGACGGTGCCCCGCGCCGGGATCATAGCTGCCGCGCACCAGCGGCCGTGGGCCGCCCGCGGGCGCCGTAATATGTTCGGGTGTTGCGACGATGGCCGAGATCAAGGGTATCAGGGTCATGGCATCTCTCCTTGCCTGTGACGACCCGCCCCCCGGCTTGTCTGACCGCCGGTGTCGGTCGGATCAAGACAATGATATGATGTAACAGCCCATATTGTCAATTGGCAAAGTCGGCAAAGGACCCCGCGCCCGCAACACGGGTTGGATCAGCGTTCGCGGCGGTCAGCGCGCGGCGAGTCGGACGATTGCCTGATCGCGGTCGATCAGCGGCAACAGTTCGCCCATGTCGGGGCCATGGTCGCGCCCTGTCAGCGCGCGGCGCAGCGGCAGGAACAGCGCGCGGCCCTTCGCCCCTGTCGCCGCCTTTACTTCGGCGGTGAGCGCGTGCCAGGGGTCCGCCGTCCAATCGACGCCGGGCATCGCCGCCGCCGCCGCATCGAGCACCGCCAGATCGGCCGCGTCCGGGGCCGGGGCCGCAAATGGCCCATCGAACACCGACACCCATTCGGCGGCCTCGGCCAACGTCATCAGATTGGGGCGAATCGCATTCCAGCGCCCGGCATCGATCGCGGCGGGCAGGCGATCCGCGACCGCGCCATAATCAGTGTGGTGCAAGATTTTCTGGTTGAGCAGCGCCAGTTCGGCTTCGTCAAAGCGTGCTGGGGCGCGGCCGAAACGCGCAAAATCGATGCTGGCGACCAGCGGCTCCGCCGATGTGACCGGTTCGACCGGATCGCTGGTACCAAGCCGCGCGAGCAGCGCGACGAGCGCGATCGGCTCGATCCCCTGATCGCGCAGGCTTTCCATACCGAGCGAGCCCAGCCGCTTCGACAATTTGCCCTCGGTCCCGACGAGCAGCGCTTCATGCGCAAAGGCGGGCGGTGTCGCGCCGAGGCTTTCGAACATCTGAATCTGCGCCGCGGTATTCGACACATGATCCTCGCCGCGCACGACATGGGTGATACCCATCGCAATATCGTCGATGACGCTCGGCAACAGATAGAGCCAGCTGCCGTCGGCACGGCGCACCACCGGATCGGACATGGTTTTTGGTTCAAAATTCTGGGCACCGCGAACCATATCGGTCCATTCGATCACTGCATCATGATCGAGGCGAAAGCGCCAGTGCGGCGCCACACCCTCGGGAATCGGCGCATCGGCGCCCTTGCGCTCGTAAACCGGCGGCAGCCCGCGCGAGAGCAGGATCTTGCGGCGGATATCGAGCTCTTCGGGCGTTTCGTAACAGGCATAGACGCGCCCGGCCGCCTTCAGCTTTTCAAACTCGGCTTCGTACAGCGCGAAGCGCGCCGACTGACGCTCTTCTCCATCGATGTCGAGGCCGAGCCACGCAAGGTCGGCGCGAATGCCCGCGACATATTCCTCTTTCGAGCGCTCCAGGTCGGTATCGTCGATCCGCAGCAGAAAGCGTCCGCCATGCTTTCGCGCCCACATCCAGTTGTGGAGCGCGGTACGAACATTGCCGACATGAAGCAGGCCGGTTGGCGACGGAGCGAAGCGGGTAACGACGGTCATGATCCGCGCCTATAACGCGATTCGCGGCGAAGGCGAGTCAGGCGGTGCGAAAGCCGTGGGTGATCGGATAGCGGCGGTCGCGCCCGAAATTGCGGGTCGACAGCTTCACCCCCGGCGGCGCCTGGCGGCGCTTATATTCGGCGATCGCCAGCAGCCGTTCGATGCGCGTGACGGCGTCGCGGTCGAAACCATGCCGCGCCACCACATCGTCGACGCTCGCTTCCTCCTCGACCAGCATGTGGAGCATGCGGTCGAGATCGTCGTACGGCGGCAGGCTGTCTTGATCCTTCTGGTCGGGGCGCAGCTCGGCGCTTGGCGGCTTGGTGATGATGCGGTCGGGCATCACCGGCACCACCGGATTGCGCGACAGCCGCGGAACATGCGCGTTGCGCCAGCGCGCCAGCGCGAACACCGTGGTCTTATAGGCGTCCTTCAACGGGTTATAACCGCCCGCCATATCGCCATAGATGGTCGCATAACCGACGCTCATCTCGCTCTTGTTGCCGGTGGTCAGCAGCATGGGGCCGAACTTGTTGCTGAGCGCCATCAACGCAAGCCCACGGATGCGCGACTGTACATTTTCCTCGGTGGTATCGACATCGCGATCCGCGAAGCTGTCCGTCAGCATCGTATCGAACGCCTCCACCGCCGGGGCGATCGCGATGCTGTCGAGCCGGGCGCCGATCATCGCGGCGCATCCGGCCGCATCGTCGAGGCTGTCCTGGCTGGTGAAGCGGCTGGGCAACATCACGCACCAGACTTTTTCGGGGCCCAGCGCGTCGGCGGCAATCGCCGCGCAGATCGCCGAATCGATCCCGCCAGACAGGCCGAGCACAACACCCGGAAAGCGATTGCGCTCGACATAATCGCGAAGGCTGACGATCATCGCGCTGTAAATATCGGCGGGGTGCGCCTCCCATTCGGCGCGCGCACCGGGGGCGCAGGTCCAGCGGCCATCGGCGCCGCGGGCCCAATGGGTGAGCCGTTCCTCCTCCTCCCAGTCGACCAGCCGGTGCACCGCCGCACCGTCGGCATTCAGGACAAAGGAACAGCCGTCAAAGACCAGTTCGTCCTGCCCGCCGACGCGATTGAGGAAAATCAGCGGCAGGCCGGTTTCGGCAACCCGCGAACCGAACACCTGCGCCAGGCGGCGGTCGTCCTTGTCGATTTCATAGGGGCTGCCGTTGACCGAAATCAGCAGTTCCGCCCCCTGCCCCGCCAGATGCGCGCAAACCGCGGGGAACCAGCCATCCTCACAGATCGGCAAGCCCAGTTTCACCCCGCGCCATTCGACAATGGACGGCAGCGCCCCTGCCGCAAAGACGCGCTTTTCGTCGAAGGTGCCGTAATTGGGCAGCTCATGCTTGCGCCGCGTCGCGACGACCCGTCCGCCGTCGAGCAGCGCGACGATATTATAAAGCCTGCCATCGGCATCGCGCTCGACCGATCCGACGAGCATCGCGGGGCCGCCATCGGCGGTTTCGGCGGCAAGGTCAGCGAGCATCGCGGCGGCGCGTTCGGCAAGCGCGGGTTTGAGCACCAGATCCTCGGGCGGATAACCGATCAGTTGCAATTCGGGATAAAGGATCAGGTCAGCACCCCGGTGCCGCGCCCGCACGGCGCGCATCGCCGCGGCATTGGCGGCAAGATCACCGACCGCCTGGGTCGTCTGGGCCAGAAGGATGGAGAGCGTTTCGGCACGGTCGGTCATGGACCCGAGCCTTACGCCCGGCGGCCGCGATTGCAATGATCAAGCCGACACCAGAACCGCACAGCCTGGGCTGGACCAAGGGAAACGTCCGATGCGGGCGAAGCCCCGGCTGGCCACCCATCGCCGCGCCACGTACCGCGACCGGCAAAGATCGCCCTTTCCCTTCGCGTCCATGCTGGTTAAGGGGGCGCGCAATCCCACCCCGCTCGCGAAAGGGCCTGCAGCGCCATGAAACTCATCTCCGGCAACAGCAACCTGCCGCTGGCTCGCGCCATCGCCGATTATCTGGAACTGCCGCTGACCGACACCAGCGTCCGCCGTTTCGCCGACGAGGAAGTGTTCGTCGAGATTCATGAAAATGTGCGCGGCCAGGATGTCTTTATCGTCCAGCCGACCAATTTCCCGGCGAACGACAATCTGATGGAGCTGCTGATCCTGACCGACGCGCTGCGCCGCGCATCGGCCAAGCGTATCACTGCCGTCATCCCCTATTTCGGCTATGCCCGCCAGGATCGGAAACCCGGCCCGCGCACCCCGATTTCGGCAAAGCTGGTCGCCAACCTGATCACCACCTCGGGCGCCGACCGTGTCCTCGCGATCGACCTGCACGCCGGGCAGATCCAGGGCTTCTTCGACATCCCGACCGACAATCTTTATGCCGCCCCGGTGATGAGCGCCGATATCCAGGCGCGGTTCGGTGACAAGAATCTGATGGTCGTGTCGCCCGACGTCGGCGGCGTGGTGCGCGCCCGCGCGCTGGCCAAGCGGCTCGACAACGCGCCGCTGGCGATCGTCGACAAGCGCCGCGAACGCGCTGGCGAATCGGAAGTGATGAACATCATCGGCGATGTCGAAGGGCGTTTCTGCGTCCTGATCGACGATATCGTCGATTCGGCGGGCACGCTTTGCAACGCCGCCGCCGCGCTGAAGGCCGCGGGCGCCGAGGGCGTCGTCGCCTATTGCACCCACGGCGTGCTGTCGGGCGGGGCGGTTGCGCGCGTCGATGCAAGCGAACTGACCGAGCTGGTCATCACCGATTCGATCCAGCCGACCGACGCGGTCAACGGCAGCAGCAAGGTGCGCGCCCTGACCGTCGCGCCGCTGCTCGGCGAGGCGATCAAGCGCATCGCCGACGAAACCAGCGTCTCCTCGCTGTTCGATTGATATCGCCGCCGGGGTCCGGAAACGGGCCGCCGCGAAGGCGCATTGCCTTGCGCCCGCTTTGTCCCCACTATTCGCGAACCTGCGGACCATCAGGCCCGCGGGCGACTGAATGATGGGGAAGCATTTGGCCGAGCAGACATCCGCAAGGCGGCGGCGTAAAGGCGCGATCCGGCGCCTGTTTCAATCGGTCGCGCTGCTGACCGGATGCGTCACCCTGCTCGCCTTGCTGCTGTGGGCGCTCTTCCCCTTGCCGTCGCTCGACGGACGAAGGAGCAGCCATATGGCGGAAGATATCGAAGCAACGTCGGTCGGCGCCGCAATCGGCCGCGCCGCCGCCGCGCACCCGGGGCAGAGCGGCATCTATCTGATCCCCGACGCGCTCGACGCCTTTGCCGCGCGTATCGAGATGGTTCGCGCCGCCGAGAAATCGGTCGATCTGCAATATTACATCTGGAACGACGACCTGTCGGGCCGGCTCTTGCTTGCCGAACTGATCCGCGCCGCCGATCGCGGGGTGCGCGTACGCCTGTTGATCGACGACAATACGACGGCGGGGCTCGACCCCATGCTGATCGGCGCGAATGCGCATCCCCAGGTGGAGGTGCGCCTGTTCAACCCGCTGACGTTGCGGCGCCTGCGCTTTGCCAATTATCTTTTCGCCTTTCCCCGCCTCAACCGGCGGATGCACAACAAATCGCTGACCGTCGACGGGTCGATGACGATCGTTGGCGGCCGCAATGTCGGCGACGAATATTTCGGCGCCGAACAGGATGGGCTGTTCATCGATATGGATGCGCTGGCGATCGGGGCGGTGGTTCCCGACGTGTCGCGCCAGTTCGACGAATATTGGAACAGTCGTTCGGCCTATCCATCCGAACGGCTGATCGCCGCGGACCGGGCCGAACCGATGGCGACGCTGCGCGACCCGCCCGCCGCGACGGGCGAAGCGGGGCAACGCTATCGCCGGGCGGCGGCCGAGACCGCCTTCATCCGCGATGCGATCGACGGCCAGCTTGCCTGGCAATGGACCGAAGTTCGCCTGTTCAGCGACGATCCGGCAAAGGCGTTGGGCGCCGAACCGCCCGAATCGCTGCTGGTGAACCGCCTGAAATCGACGATCGCCGATGCCCGCAGCAGCTTTCATCTGGTGTCCGGCTATTTCGTCCCGGCCGGGTTCGGGACCCAGCTGTTGTCAGGCCTCGCGCGGCGCGGGGTCGATACCAGCGTCGTCACAAACGGATTTGCCGTGACCGATGTGCCGCTGGTCCACGCGGGCTATGTCAAGAAACGCGCCCCGCTGTTGAAGGCCGGGGTCCGGCTGTACGAAGTGCGCAAGGATCCGGCAAAACCCGCCGTCGAAACCGAACATTCGGCCACACGCTTCAGCGGCGGCGGCGAAAGCCTGCATGCCAAGACCTTCGTCGTCGACCGGCGCTGGCTTTTCGTCGGCTCGTTCAATTTCGATCCGCGCTCGGCACAGCTCAACTGCGAAATGGGCTTTCTGATCGACAGCCCCTATCTGTCGGGGCTGGTTGTCGACGGGCTCGACGAGCGGCTTCCCGCGCACAGCTATGCGGTCGCCCGCTCGCGCAAGGGGGATCTCCAGTGGATCGATTCGTCGGGGCCAAAGCCCCGGGTGCTGACGACCGAACCCGACACCACCCGCTGGAACCGCACGCTCATCTGGCTGCTGTCGCATCTGCCGATCGACTGGCTGCTCTGACGGCGGCTTCGGCGGCGGCCCACGCGGTTTGATCCGTGACAATCGCCATCGTGGGCGGCATGGAGCGATCAACCCAGACAGCTTCCCCAAAGGATATTTATGCGCGCCGAAGATATTGCCCTCGCCAACCGGCTCGCCGATGCGGCGGGAGCCGCGATCCGTCCGCTGTTCCGTGCCGGATTCGCCCACGAGGCAAAGTCCGATGCCTCGCCCGTGACCGAGGCCGACCGGGCGGCCGAGGCCGCGATGCGTAAACTGCTCGACGCAGAGGCACCGCGCGATGGCATCATCGGCGAGGAATATGGTGCCGAACGCCCCGAATCGAGCCGTCAGTGGGTGCTCGACCCGATCGACGGCACCGTCAGCTTCATGGCCGGACGGCCGATTTTCGGCACGCTGATCGCCCTTTTGCAGGATGGTTGGCCCGTTCTGGGGATTATTGACCAGCCGATTTCGGGCGAACGCTGGATCGGTGCGATGGGACAGCCGACGATGTTCAGCGGCAAGCCCGCGACAACTCGCGTCTGCCGCAGCCTTGCCGACGCGGTGCTGGCCACCACGGGGCCGCAATATTTCACCGATCACGATGGCGAGCATTTCATGGCGCTCGCCGCAAAGACCGCGCACAAGCGCATGCTGTTCGGGGGCGACTGCTACAATTACGGTCTGCTCGCCAGCGGCCATATCGACCTGGTGGTCGAGGCCGGGCTGAAACTCCATGATTTCGCGGCACTGGTTCCGATCGTCGAAGGCGCCGGCGGAACGATGTGCGACTGGAACGGCGACCCGCTCCATGCCGAAAGCCAGGGTCATGTCCTCGCCCTCGGCGACCCCGCCCGGCTCGAGGATGTGATCGAGGGCCTCGCCTGTAACCACTGACACGCGGCGCCACGGAACAGATGGGAACGCCCATCGCATGCACACATGCACCGCTGAATAGTGACAGCCGGGGGGCTTTCCATAGCCCTCGGCGCACAGGGGGCACCGCACGGGGCACCGCAACGCTTGCATTTCTGCGCGAATCCCGCTAGGCGCGCGCCTTCGCACGATAGTGAGCTGATCTGCCTGGCTGAAAGGGCTGCCAGGGCCGGTCGATATCGTCGCAGTATAAGGAGACGAAAATGCCCAAGCTGAAGACTAAGAGCGGTGTGAAGAAACGCTTCAAATTCACCGCCTCGGGCAAGGTGAAGCACGGCGTTGCCGGCAAGCGCCACCGCCTGATTTCGCACAATTCGAAATATATCCGCACCAATCGCGGCACCAGCGTGCTTAGCGATGCCGATGCAGCCCATGTGCGCCTTTGGGCGCCCTATGGCCTGAAGTAAGGAGCGCTATCCATGTCCCGTATCAAACGCGGCACGACCACGCGCGCCAAGCACAAGCGGATTTTGGATCAGGCGAAGGGCTATTATGGCCGTCGCAAGAATACGATCCGCATCGCGCGCCAGGCCGTCGAAAAGGCCGGTCAATATGCCTATCGCGACCGCAAGGTTAAAAAGCGGAACTTCCGCGCCCTGTGGATCCAGCGCATCAACGCTGCCGTCCGCGCCGAAGGTCTGACCTATTCGCAGTTCATGCACGGCGTAAAGCTCGCCGGGATCGAACTCGACCGCAAGGTCATGGCCGACCTCGCGATGAACGAAGGCGGCGTGTTCGCCGCGATCATCGCACAGGCAAAGGCAGCGCTGCCCAAGGCCGCCTAAGCCTTTTGCGGCATTGCGAAGCTGACAAGAGGGCGGTCCCATCGGGGCCGCCCTTTTTCGTGGCCCGCTTACCGGGGACCACACCGGCTCGCTTGGCTCGGCGCCCCATACAGGAACGGCGCGAGGAGCAAGCCCCTCGCGCCGTTCCGACGATGATCCGTCGGGATACATCGCCCCCCTCCCTCCGAACCGAATAGCCGTGGGTCGCAGATAGCTGACGGCCGGCGGAAGCGTCCCTTTCGCGGCATATATATCTGCGCTGGCACCAAAAATTGTAAAAACCCGACACAATGGCCGCATAGGCTGTTGTTTTGTTACGCCGCTCGCCTCTACACTGTCCCATCATGCCAACGCCCTCCTCTCCCCCGGTCCTTGCAGAAGAGCCCAGGGTCAGGACATGTTTCTTCCCGGTTTCGGCCCCGCTGCGCCCCTATGCCAGCATCATCTATCTGACCGAGGTCGATGCCCCGCCGGGATGCCGCGTCGAAGATTATCTGCACCCCGAATGGGCCAATCTGCGCTTTATAGAGGGTGAAACGCCGCTCGCCGCGATCGGCGGCGGGGCGACCGACGCGGTCGCGACACCGCGCTTCATCGCGACCGGCCCGACGAGCATCGCCAGCTACTTCGCGGCAGGCTCCATGCGCGTGTGGGGAATCGGAATTCTGCCGATGGGGTGGGCAAAATTCTTTGCCCTTCCCGCCGCCGAACTCGCCGATCGATACTGCGACGGCGAAACCCATCCGGCCTTTGCCATGCTGCGCCCGCTGGTCGGCCGTTTGCGAAAGGCCAATGACATCGACGCCGCGGCACAGACGATCGACGCTTTTTTTGTCGGCCTGCTCGACGGTGCACCGCGCGACGACCCTTCGATTCTGGCCGCCCACGCGGCGCTGATCGACGACGATCCGGGCAGCGTCGGCGATCTTGCGAAGCGGCTCGACCTTTCCGAACGCTCGGTCGAACGGCTGTGCCAGCGCGCCTTCGGCTTTCCGCCCAAATTGCTGCTGCGCCGCCAGCGCTTTCTACGCAGTCTCGCGCGGTTCATGCTCGACCCGTCGATGGCGTGGATCGACGCCATCGACTATCATTATTATGATCAAGCGCAGTTCACCCGCGATTTTCAGCGCTTCATGGGCATGTCGCCGCGCGAATATGCCGCGCGCCCCAAACAGATATTGGGGGCCGCCGCCCTGGCCCGTGCCGCGGTGGCGGGCGAAGCGGTCCAAGGCCTTCACAAACCCACGTCATAGGCCCTTCGGGCTTGACCCGCTCGGCCCGTTCGGTGCAAGCGGCGCCAAGGCAAAGGCATAGCTTTCCGCCGCGAACAGCCTGACAGGCGACAAGGAAGAAAGCGGCGGCGCGCATCCCGCGACCCGCCGCCGCAGGACGAATGACGATGACCGATTATCAGGGCATGCAGGCCCGGCTAGAGGCCGACATTGCGGCAGCCGCCGATCTCGACGCGCTGGAGGCGCTGCGCGTTGCCGCCCTCGGCAAGACCGGAAGCGTTTCGGCGCTGCTCAAAACGCTCGGTGCGATGACGCCCGAGGAGCGACAGGCCCAGGGGCCCCAGATCCACAGCCTGCGCGAAGGCGTGACGGGCGCGATCGCGGCGCGCAAGGCGGCGCTCGAGGGTGCGGCGCTCGAAGCAAAGCTGGCGGCCGAACGGCTCGACATGACCCTGCCCGCTGCCGCCGCACCTGTCGGCAGCGTTCATCCGGTCAGCCAGGTGATGGACGAACTGGCCGAAATTTTCGCCGACATGGGCTTTGCCGTCGCGACGGGGCCGGAGATCGAGGACGACTGGCACAATTTCACCGCGCTCAACATTCCCGAAACCCACCCGGCGCGGGCGATGCACGACACCTTCTATTTCCCCGACAAGGATGCAGAAGGCCGGTCGATGCTGCTGCGCACCCACACGTCGCCGGTGCAGATCCGCACGATGATGAACGCGGCGCCGCCGATCCGCATCATCGCGCCCGGCCGCGTCTATCGCAGCGACAGCGACGCGACCCACACGCCGATGTTCCACCAGATCGAAGGACTGGTGATCGACCGCGGCATCCATATGGGGCATCTCAAATGGACGCTGGAAACCTTCCTCAAGGCCTATTTCGAGCGCGACGACATCGTGCTGCGGCTGCGCCCCAGCTATTTCCCCTTCACCGAACCTTCGGCCGAGGTCGACGTTGGCTATGCCCAGGAAAAGGGGCGGCGCATCGTCGGCGGCAATGGGGATGACGAAGGCCATGCGTGGATGGAATTGCTGGGCAGCGGGATGGTCAATCCGCGCGTCATTGCCAATTGCGGCCTCGATCCCGACGAATGGCAGGGCTTTGCCTTCGGCGTCGGGGTCGATCGCCTGGCCATGCTGAAATATGGGATGGATGATTTGCGCGCCTTTTTCGACGGCGACCTGCGCTGGTTGTCGCACTATGGGTTCGGCGCATTGTCGGTGCCCACGCTTTCTGGAGGGATTTCGGCATGAAGATCACCCTCGACTGGCTGCGCGAGCATCTCGACGGCGACTATGGCGTCGGCGATGTCGTCGCGACGCTGAACCGGATCGGCCATGAGGTCGAAGGCGTCGAAAACCCGGCCGAAAAACTCGCGGGCTTTCGCGTCGCCAGGGTGCTGACCGCCGAAAAGCATCCGCAAGCCGACAAGCTGCAGGTTCTGACCGTCGATACCGGCGACGGCGGCGCGCCGCTGACCGTGGTGTGCGGCGCGCCCAACGCGCGCGCGGGCCTGGTCGGCGTGCTCGGCCTGCCCGGTGCGGTGGTGCCCGCGAACGGCATGGAATTGAAGGTCGCAGCGGTACGCGGCGTCGAATCCAACGGCATGATGTGCTCGACGCGCGAACTCGAACTCGGCGACGACCATGACGGGATCATCGAACTGCCCGCCGATGCGCCCGTTGGCACCGCCTTTGCCGATTATCATCAGGTCAATGACCCGGTGATCGACATTTCGATCACCCCGAACCGGCAGGATTGCATGGGCGTGCGCGGCATCGCGCGCGATCTGGCGGCCGCCGGGCTCGGCACGCTGAAACCCCTCGCCGTTCCGATCATCGCGGGAGAGGGCGCCCCGGCGACCGAAATCCGCACCGACGATGGCGATGGCTGCCCCGCCTTTTACGGACGCACGATCAGCGGCGTCACCAACGGCAGCGCGCCTGAATGGATGCGCCGCCGGCTGGAAGCGATCGGTCAGCGGTCGATTTCGGCGCTGGTCGACATCAGCAACTATGTGATGTTCGACCTTGGCCGCCCCAGCCACATCTATGACCGCGCGAAACTTTCCGGTACGCTGGTCGCCCGGCGCGCAAACGATGGCGAAAGCGTCACCGCGCTCAACGGCAAGGATTATACGCTGGCGAGCGGCATGACGGTGATCGCCGACGATGCGCAGGTTCACGATATCGCCGGCATCATGGGCGGCGAGCATAGCGGGTGCAGCGAAACGACGACCGACGTCCTGCTCGAGATCGCCTATTTCACCCCCGAACGCATCGCGCTGACCGGACAGGCGCTCGGCCTGTCGAGCGACGCGCGCGGCCGTTTCGAACGCGGGGTCGATCCCGCCTTTCTCGACGACGCGACCGCGATCGTCACCGGCCATATCCTGGCGATCTGCGGCGGCACGCCATCGGCGGTCACGCGCGCCGGCACCCCGCCGGTCGCGGCGCGCCACATCGACTATGATCCGATCCGCGCCGAAACATTGGGCGGTGTCGCCATCCCCGCCGAGCGCCAGCGGGCGATTCTGGAGGCACTGGGCTTCGCGGTCATGGAACAGGGCGCGCAGTGGCAGATCGCGGTACCGAGCTGGCGCCGCGACATGGACGGCCCCGCCGATGTGGTCGAGGAGGTCACGCGCATTCATGGGTTCGACGCCATTCCGTCGACGCCCTTGCCGCGCACCGACGGGGTCGCGCGCCCGACCGCGACCGCCGAACAATTGCTCGAGCGCCGCCTGCGCCGCGCCGCCGCCGCGGCCGGCTTTCACGAGGCGGTGACATGGAGCTTCATTTCCGAACGCGAAGCCGCTCCCTTTGGCGGCGGCGCATGGAGCCTCGCAAATCCGATCAGCGAGGATCTGAAGGTCATGCGCCCGTCGCTGTTGCCGGGCCTGCTTGCCGCCACCGCGCGCAATCAGAATCGCGGTGCCGACAGCGTGCGGCTGTTCGAGATCGGCCGCCGCTATGGCCGCGATGCCGAGCGACCGACGCTGGCGCTGCTGATGGCGGGCGACAAGGCCCCGCGCGACTGGCAGACGGGCAAGGCCGCCCCCTTCGGCGCCTTTGACGCCAAGGCCGCGGCGCTTGCGCTGCTCGACGCGGCGGGCGCCCCCGCCGACCGCCTGCAGGTGATGGAGGCCGTGGCCGAAGGCGCTATCTGGCACCCGGGTCAGTCCGCAACGCTGCGGCTGGGGCCGAAAACGGTGCTCGCCGAATTTGGTGCGCTGCATCCCGCGCTGACGAAGCATTTCGACGTCGACGGTCCGGTCATGGCGGTCCAGATTTTCATGGACGCAATTCCGGCCAAACGCGCCAGCGGACCGGCGCGCAGCGCCTTCACCCCGCCCGCGCTGCAGTCGGTACGCCGCGACTTTGCCTTTCTGGCGCCCGAAAGCCTGGCCGCGGCCGATCTGGTGCGGGCGATCCGCGGCGCCGACAAGGCGGCGATTATATCCGCGCGCCTGTTCGACCGCTTTGCCGGAGCCGGCGTTCCCGATGGCCAGATAAGCCTGGCGGTCGAAGTCGAGTTGCAGCCGCAGGACAAAAGCTTCACCGATGCCGAGTTGAAGGCGATCGCCGACAAGGTGGTCGGCGCGGCGGCGAAACTCGGGGTCGTCCTTCGGGGCTAAGCGCCGCTCTCAGCCGCGTGGCGTGGGCGGCGGAACAGGCCATGCGGCGAGGCCGAGCGGCGTCAGCGGGTCGGCCACCAGCCCGCTGACAAGGGCGGCCTGAATCCGCGTCGCGGGCCACAGACGCGACAGCGGCCCGACCAGCCGATTGCGGATCATCGGCAACAGGCGGCTGTCCGACTGATATACCGGGGTGAACAGCGCGGTCAGCCACTGATAGACGCGGACATGGCGGCGGCGCAGCGCGATCGCCCTGGCGATGCCGTCCGCCACCGACACGCCTTCGGCCAATCCGACGCACAGGGCCCAGGCGTCGAGCAACGCCATATTCGCGCCCTGGCCCAGTTGCGGGCTCGCCGAATGCCAGGCATCGCCGATGTGGATCAGCGCCGGTTCGGCCGGTGCAGCCAAGGTCCGATGCGCATAACGTGCGAAGGTCAGTTGGTCGGGCGATTCGATCTGCGACAGCATCGGCGCGCAGGACGGCCACAGCGCCGCGACCTGCCCCTTCCACGCATCGATGCCGCCGCGCCGCCAATGATCCAGCCGGTCTGCCCGCAAGGACCAGAAGAAGGCGGCTTTCGCGCGGTCGCTTTGCGGAAGCTTGCCGATGGGAAGCACCCCGACCATCATACTGGCCCTGGAATAGCGCTGTTCCAGCACATGGGAATCGAACGGGCCGGCATCGGGCCAGTCGAGACTCGCCCATAGCGCGCCATAGGCCAGTTCGCGCCCGGTCGGCGGGGCCAGCGGCGTCCGACTGCCCAGGGCATCGACCACAAGGTCAAAAGGGCGGCTGTCCGGGCGACCTTCAAAGCATAGCGCGCGCCGCTGCCCCACCAGGCGGCTGCCGGTCAGCAGATGATCGGTTTCAACGGCGACATCCTCGCTCAGCACGGCGACATGAAGGATCGAGAAAAGGGTCGCGCGATGGATGCCGACGCCAAAGGCCGCTCGCCCGCGAAGCGCCGCATAATGGACATCGAGTACGACCCGATCGCCCTCTTTCCCGAACAGGCGGTCGATCCGCGCTCCGGCCGCCAACACCGCATCGAGCAGGCCGAGCCGCGCCAGGACCGCCATGCCCGTCGGCTGCAGCATCAGTCCCGACCCAATCGGACGCGCTGCTTCGAAACGCTCGAACAAGGTGACACGGTGCCCCGCACGGCGAAGAAGCAGCGCCGTCGCCAGCCCGCACGGCCCGCATCCCGCGACCGCGATGTCGAGCGCCGGACGGTCCGTGGCGACCGCGATCACGCCGCCACCGCATCCTCGCTATTGCTGCCCGCCGCCTCGAGCATGCGCTTCTCCAGGCTTCGGACCCGCGCCGGGCTGTCGATCTTGTCGCCGATCAGATCGGTCACATAGAAGGTATCGACCGCCCGCTCGCCATAGGTGGCGACATGGGCGCTGTGCACCGTCACCTTGGACTGGAACAACGCATAGGCAAGCTGGTTGAGCAGGGCGGGACGGTCCTGGGCGTTGACCTCGATCACCGTGAAGCGGTTCGACGCCTTGTTGTCGATAAAGACGTTGGGCGCGACGCGAAATGCCTCTGCCCGGGCGCGCGGCAACGCGCGCGCCTCCAGCTTGGGCAGCAATTTCTGCCGGTTGGCGAGCGCATCCTCGATCGCACGGGTCAGGCGGACGATCTGTTCGGCCTCTGCAAAGGGGCGGCCGAGCGGATCCTGGACCAGGAAATTGTCGAGCGCGAGCCCGTCGCGCGTCGTATGGATGCGCGCGTCGATGATGTTTCCGCCGGCAAGGTGGATGCCTCCCGCGATCCGATAGAAAAGCCCCGGATGGTCGGCAGCGAGCACCATCACCAGCGTCGCGCCGCGATCATCGTCGGGAACCGCCGCGATGTGCAGCGGGGCCGTCCCCGCCTTTTGGATATGGATCAGATTCGCCGCGATGACCTCGACCGGCTCGGCGATCCAATAGCTTTCAGGAAGGCGCCGCGCGAGCGTTTCGAAGTCGGCATCGCCAAGCTGAAGCAGCGCCTGCGCCTCTTCCTTCTTGGCGGCGATGCGCGTCTCGCGTCCGCGCTGTTTATGGCCGAGACGCAGCACCTCTTCGGCCGCATCATATAATTCGGTCAGCAATTGCCGTTTCCAGCTGTTCCAGACACCGGGGCCCACGGCCCGAATATCGACGACGGTCAGGACAAGGAGCAGCCGCAATCGTTCGGGACTTTGCACGACCTGCGCGAAATCGAGGATCGTCTTGAAATCGGCCAGGTCACGCTTGAACGCGGTCGCCGACATCAACAGATGATGGCGTACCAGCCACGAAACCGTTTCGGTTTCGGCCTCGCTGAGCCCGAGGCGCGGACAGACGCGCATCGCGAGTTCGGCCCCCAATATGCTGTGATCGCCGCCGCGTCCCTTGGCGATATCGTGCAGCAGCACCGCGCAATAGATGACCCGCCGGGACTGAATCTGTCCCATGATCGCGGTCGACAGCGGGTGGTCGTCCTTCAACCGGTCCTGTTCGATGTCGGACAACAGGCCGATCGCGCGGATCGTATGCTCGTCGACCGTATAATGGTGATACATGTCGAACTGCATCTGTGCGACGACGCGGCCGAAATCGGGCACGAAGCGCCCGAACACCCCGGCTTCGTTCATCCAGCGCAGCACGGTTTCGGGATCGCGCGGGCTGGTAAGCACATCGAGGAACAGCGCATTGGCGCGCGCGATCCGCCGCACCTTGCCGTCGATCAGCTTCGCGTCGTGGCGCGCCTGCCGCATCGCCTGCGGATGGATTTCCAGGCCATAGCGGTCGGCAAGCTGAAAGATTTCGACCAGCCGCACCGGCTCCTGCTGAAAGAAATCGTCCGAAGGCAGCGCGAGCCGTCCGCGATCGAGGACAAAACCGTTGAGCTTGCCCGGTCGGCGCCGGATGGTGGGCAGAAAGCGCCGCCCGCGCACCGCCATCTGTTCGTCGAGATGGGCCAGGAAGGTTCCGGTGAGGTCGCCGACGCTTTTGGCGTGGAGGAAATAGAGCTGCATGAAACGCTCCACCGCGCTCTTGCCCGGACGTTCGGCAAATTGCATCCGATGGGCAATTTCGCGCTGAAAGTCGAAGGTCAGCCGGTCCTCGGCGCGCTTTGCAAGGATGTGAAGATGGCAACGCACGGCGAGCAGGAAATTTTCGGCGCGTGAAAATTGCCGCAGCTCGCGTGATGTCAGCAGCCCGGCATCGACCAGCTCGGGGACGGTGCGCACGCGGTGGATGAACTTGCCGATCCAGAAAAGGGTGTGGAGGTCGCGCAGCCCCCCCTTCCCTTCCTTCACATTGGGTTCGACGACATAGCGCGAATCGCCCATCTTCTTGTGGCGCTCGTCGCGTTCGGCGAGCTTGTCCGCCACGAAGGCGCGCGCATTGCCCGCCACCACCTCGGCCGCGAAGCGCGACGACGCCTGATCGTAAAGGTCGCGGTCGCCCCAGACGAAGCGCCCTTCGAGCAGCGCGGTGCGGATCGTCAGATCCTCCTTGGCGGCGCGTATCATCTCGTCGAGCGAGCGCGACGAATGCCCGACTTTCAGACCGAGATCCCACAATGTGTAAAGCTGCGCCTCGATCACCTGTTCGGTCCAGCTCGTCTGGCGAAAGGGCGTGAGAAAGCCGATGTCGACGTCGCTGAAGGGCGCCATTTCGCCGCGGCCATAGCCGCCGACCGCGATCACCGTGATTCGCTCGCCCGCCGACCGGTTGCTCGCCGGATAAAGATGATCGACGGTGAAGTCGTGCGACAGGCGAACGATCTGATCGATCAGAAAGGCCGTCGCCTGCGCCGCGAGGCGCCCCGCCGACGGGGCGTCGAAAAGGCGGCGCTCGACCTCTGCCCGGCCGTTCTCCAGCGCCTGTTTGAGCAGCGTCACCATCGCGCGCCGCCTTTTGCCATTGTCGGCGCTTTCCGCTGCGATCTCGGCCAGCCGGTCGGCCAGCGCCCGGCGATCGATGATCGCGCGGCGATTGGGCAGGGCGCCGAACAATTCGCTCATTCTTCCTCCGCCGCCAATTGCTTGAGCCGGTACAGCGCCTCCAGCGCCTCGCGCGGCGCCAGCGCATCGGGATCGATCGCGCCCAGCGCTTCACGCAGCACGTCGCTGGCCGCCGCCGGAACCTCCGCCAATGTCGCGGCGAACAGGGGCAAATCGTCGAGCCCCGCCGCCAGTCCGCCGGTCGCCTCGCGCCCCGCCTCCAGCTTGGCGAGCACGGCCTCGGCCCGTCGCACGACGGCGGCGGGCACCCCGGCCAGCCGCGCGACGGCCAGGCCATAGCTGCGGTCGGCAGGCCCCTCTGCCAGCTCGTGGAGCAGCACCAGGTCGCCCTTCCACTCGCGGGCCCGGACATGGTGGAGCGACAGTGCGTTCAGGCTTTCGGCAAGCCGCGTCAGTTCGTGATAATGGGTCGCGAACAGGCATCGGCAACGGTTCACCTCGTGCACCGCCTCGACCACCGACCAGGCGAGCGCGAGTCCGTCATAGGTCGACGTGCCGCGCCCGACCTCGTCCAGAATGACGAAGCTTTGGGGCGTGGCCTGTGCCAGGATGGCGGCGGTTTCGACCATCTCGACCATGAAGGTCGAGCGCCCGCGCGCCAGATTGTCGCTTGCCCCGACGCGGCTGAACAGCCGGTCGACCAGCCCCAGCCGCGCGGCAGCGGCGGGCACGAACGCGCCCGCCTGCGCGAGCACGACGATCAGCGCATTCTGGCGCAGGAAGGTCGATTTACCGCCCATGTTCGGCCCGGTGACGAGCCACAACCGGTCGCCCTCCGACAGCGCCACGTCGTTGGGGACAAAGCGTTCGCCGCTGCGGGCCAGTGCGGCTTCCACCACCGGATGGCGCCCGCCGCTAACGTCAAGGCACGGGTCGTCGGCGATATCGGGGCGGCACCAGCCGTGGCTCATGGCATGGTCGGCAAGCGCCGCCGCAACATCGATGCGGGCCAGAATGTCGCAGCTGATCGCAATGGCTTCGCGCCGCTTCGTCGCCTGTTCGGTCAGCGACTCAAGATGCGCCGCCTCGGCCGCAAGGGCGTGGACGCCCGCCTGCGTCACCCGCCCCGCCGCTTCGTGCAGGTCGGCCGAATTGAAACGCACCACCCCAGCAAGCGTCTGGCGATGGGTAAAGCCCGTTCCCTCGGCCATCAGTGCATCGGCGTGCTTTGCCGGCACCTCGACATGATAGCCGAGCACGCCATTGTGACGGATTTTGAGCGACGCGATACCGGTGCGGTCGCGATACTCGGCCTCGAGCGCCGCAATCGCCTTGCGCCCGTCGCGCGCGGTCTCGCGCAGGGCGTCGAGTGCGGCGTCATAGCCCTCGGCGATATAGCCGCCCTGTCCGGCATCGACCGGCGGGGTGTCGACCAGCGCGCGCGACAATTCATCGACGAGCGCGCCATGACCGTCGAGCCCCGGCAGTATTCGCGCCAGCAGGGGCGGCAGGTCGGCGCGGCGTCCCATCTGTTCGCGCAGCAGCCGCGCTCCACCCAGCGCGTCGCGCAATTGGGCAAGATCGCGCGGACCGCCGCGCCCCGCGACCAGGCGGCCGAGCGCACGCCCCGCGTCGGGAAGCGCGCGCAGGGCGCCGCGCAGTTCGCCGCGCCACAAGGCATCGCGCGCCAGCGCATCGACGAAATCGAGGCGGTCGAGGATCGCGCCGCGATCGGTCAACGGGCTCGCGATATCGTCGGCGAGCAGCCGCGCGCCCGCCGCCGTGACGGTGCGATCGATCGTGCCGAGCAGGCTGCCCTCACGCGCGCCCGACATCGTGCGAACAAGCTCCAGGCTTTCGCGCGTCGCGGCGTCGATCGCCATCCGTCCCGAAACCTGATGCCGCACCGGCGGCTGAAGGAAGGAGGCGGTTCCCGTGCCGACATGGTCGAGATAGGCGGCAAGCGCGCCCATTGCGGCCAGCTCGCCGCGGGTAAAGGCGCCAAAACCGTCGAGCGTCTGGACGCCGAACAGCGCCTCAAGCCGCTTCTGACCCGCCGCGCTCGCGAAATCGGCGGGCGGGCGCCGCACCAATTGCCGCGCGCCCGACATCGGCAGTTCCTCCGCGGCCTCGCTGACCAGCAGTTCCGACGGAGCAAGGCGCGCAAGTTCGGCATCGATCTGCTCGCCGCCCAGCGCGACGACCTCGAACCGCCCGGTCGAGATATCGGCGGCGGCGAGCGCCATTTCGCCCCCAACCTCGGCCAGCGCGGCCAGGCGGTTGGCGCTACGCCCCTCGAGCAGCGCCTCTTCGGTCAGTGTCCCTGCGGTGACGAAGCGGACGATGTCGCGCGCGACAAGGGCCTTCGATCCCCCGCGCGCCTTGGCTTCGGCCGGGGTTTCGACCTGTTCGGCAATCGCGACGCGGTGCCCGGCCTTGATCAGCCGCGCCAGATAGGATTCGGAGGAATGGACCGGAACCCCGCACATCGGCACCGGTTCGCCGCCATGTTCGCCCCGCGACGTCAGCGCGATGTCGAGCGTCGCCGCAGCCGCCTTCGCATCGTCGAAGAACAGCTCGAAAAAATCGCCCATGCGATAGAAAAGCAGGCAATCGGGCGCCTTTTCCTTGAGCGACCAATATTGCGCCATCATCGGCGTCGCGGCGGGAGCGGCTTGATTGGAATTGGCGGGCTTGCGGGCAGTTGCGGGCATGGGCCCTGCTTAGTGATTGAGGGCCGCATGGCAAGGCGCTGGCATCACCCCGGCGCATATTGGCGGTTACATTTTTCCGCGGTGGCGCTAGGGGAAGGGTGGACGCGCATCTTGTGATTTTTTGAGAGGACTGACGATGGATAGTGGCAGCAAGGTGCAATTCTCGGACCGCGAGGCCCTGCTTTACCACAGCTATGGACGCCCCGGTAAGATCGAGATCGTCGCGTCGAAACCCATGGCGACACAGCGCGACCTCAGCCTGGCCTATTCGCCGGGGGTCGCGGTGCCGGTGAAGGCGATCGCCGAAAACCCCGCCACCGCCTATGACTATACCGCCAAGGGCAATCTGGTCGCCGTTATTTCGAACGGCACCGCGATCCTGGGCCTCGGCAATCTCGGCGCGCTGGCGTCGAAACCGGTGATGGAGGGCAAGGCAGTGCTGTTCAAGCGCTTTGCCGACGTCGACTCGATCGACCTCGAGGTCGAAACCGAAGATCCACAGGCGTTCATCGATGCGGTCGCGCTGCTCGGCCCCAGTTTCGGCGGCATCAACCTGGAAGATATCGCAGCGCCCAACTGCTTCATCATCGAAGCAGCGCTGAAGGAACGCATGAACATCCCGGTGTTCCATGACGACCAGCATGGTACCGCGATCATCACCGCCGCCGGGCTGATCAACGCCTGCCATCTGACGGGACGCGACCTGTCGACGGTGAAGGTCGTCGTCAACGGCGCGGGCGCCGCGGCGATCGCCTGTACCGCGCTGATCAAGGCGATGGGCGTGGCCCACGAAAATGTCATCATGTGCGACCGCACCGGCACCATCTATCAGGGCCGCACCGACGGCATGGACCAGTGGAAATCGGCGCATGCGGTGCCGACCGAGGCGCGCGAACTGAGCGAGGCGCTGGTCGGCGCCGACGTGTTCCTGGGCCTGTCGGCGGCGGGCGCGCTGAAACCAGAAATGGTAAAGCATATGGCGCCGGCGCCGATCATCTTTGCGATGGCGAACCCCGATCCCGAAATCTCGCCGCCCGACGCCCGCGCGGCGCGGCCCGACGCGATCATCGCCACCGGACGGTCGGACTATCCGAACCAGGTCAACAATGTGCTGTGCTTCCCCTTCATCTTCCGCGGCGCGCTCGACGTGCGCGCGACCGCGATCAACGAGGAGATGAAGATCGCGGCCGCCTATGCGATCGCCGAACTGGCGCGCCAGCAGGTGCCCGAGGAAGTCGCCGCGGCCTATGGCGGCCGCGCGTCGAGCTTTGGCCCCGAATATATCATCCCCTCCCCCTTCGATCCCCGGCTGATGGAAATCGTCCCCGCCGCGGTTGCAAAGGCGGCGATGGAAACCGGGGTCGCACAGCAACCGATCGCCGACCTCGACGAATATCGCACCCGGCTGCGCGCCCGGCTCAATCCGACGACGTCGGTGCTGACGCTCGCCTATGAAGCGGCGCGCGCCAATCCCAAGCGCGTCGTCTTTGCCGAAGGCGAGGAAGAGGTGGTGCTGCGCGCCGCAATCCAGTTCCGCGACGGCGGCTATGGCATTCCGGTGCTGGTCGGGCGCGATGGGCTGCACGACAAGCTGCGCGCGATGGGCGTCAACGATGCCGAAGGTTTCGAGGTTCACAACAGCGTCAATTCGCCGCACGTCCCCGAAATGGTCGATCTGCTGTACAAGCGGTTGCAACGGCGCGGCTATCTGCGCCGTGACTGCGAACGCATGGTCAACCGCGACCGCAACATCTTTGGCGCGCTGATGCTCAAGTTGGGCCTGGGCGATGCGATGATCACCGGCGTCACCCGCACCTATTCGCAGACGATGCGCGAAGTCCGGCGGGTGATCGACCATGCGGAGGGCAAAACGCCATTCGGAACGCATATTCTGGTTGGCCAGCACCATACTATTTTCATGGCCGACACCACGGTCAACGAACGGCCGACCGCCGAAATGCTGGCCGATATCGCCGAACGCACCGCGCAGGTCGCACGGCGCATGGGGCATGAACCGCGCGTCGCCTTTCTGTCCTATTCGACCTTCGGCAACCCCGAAGGCTCGTGGCTCGACAATATTCGCGAGGCGGTCCACATCCTCGACGAACGCAAGCCGGGGTTCGAATATGAAGGCGAAATGGCGCCCGACGTCGCGCTCAATGCCCGGCTGATGGCGAATTATCCCTTCTGCCGCCTGTCGGGGCCGGCCAATGTTCTGGTCATGCCTGGGCTCCAGTCGGCGAATCTGTCGGCAAAGCTGCTGCGCGAACTGGGCGGCGGCGCGGTGATCGGCCCGGTGCTGGTCGGGATGGAAAAGCCAGTGCAGGTCGCGACCATGGCCTCACCCGCATCGGACCTCGTCACGCTCGCCGTGCTGGCGGCGGGCGGTATCGCCCAGGAACTGTCGGCCTGACCAGACGAAACAGAAACGGCCCGCGCCGCGGATAGCGGAGCGGGCCGTTTCGTTTGGCGTTGGCCCTATCGCGGGGCCGTTATTGCGGCGCGCCCGCCCCCGGGGCGCCCACGGCGCCGATATTGCCGAAAATATCTTCAAAGAAGCTGCGCTCGCGGCCCAGCGTCGGCGTCTTGTCGCCTTCGGGGCTGATCTTGCTGACCTGTTCGATTCCCGTGCGGTCGACCGCCGTGACATTGCCCGCCGCGTCGAAACGAACGCGCAGCACCTGCTGCGAGATCGGACGCGGCTTGGCAAAGGCCAGCTGCCGGGTTTCGCGCGAGACATAATAATATTCATTCTCGCTGAACTGTCCGACGAAGGTCGGGCGACCCAGCGTCTTTTCCACCGACTCGCGATTATCGACGCCGGGGGTGACGGATTCGGTCAGCACGGGGTCGACGACATAGCCCTGCCGCCCCTTGAGCTGCGTGCAGCCCCCGGCGGCAACCGCCACCACCAGACCAAGGGCAATCACACGTGCCCGCGCAGCGGGAAAGGAAGAAAGCGTATAGGGCATCAAAAAACTCTCCGTTGCGCCGGTCCGCCGCGTCAATCGGCGGAGGCGCTGGCTCTCGCGCCTCTTAACCGCAAGCGGCGGCAGGGCACAAGCCGCTTATGCCGCTCGAAAGCTTGCTCCACGCTGACCAACGCCTCTTTTCGGACGCGCCGATTCGGCCTAAACGCGGCAGATGTTCTCGATCCGCAAATTGTTCAAAGCCGAACCCGATCCGCGCGAGGCGCTGCGCCCGCTGTGGAATGCCGTCGTCGCCACCGCGCGCGCACCGCACTGGTATGCCGTCGGCGACGCACCCGACACGCTCGACGGTCGGTTCGACATGATCAGCCTCGTCCTTGCCCTGGTCCTTCACCGCATCGACGACGATCCCGATCAGGCGCTCGCCGGGGTCCAGCTCACCGAATTGTTCGTCACCGACATGGATGGCCAGATGCGCCAGATCGGTTTTGGCGACATGGTCGTCGGCAAACAGATCGGCCGTATGGTCGGGGCGCTCGGCGGACGGCTCGGCGCGTATCGCGCCGCCGACGGATCGGACGAACTGCGCGCCGCGCTGGTCCGCAACCTATGGCGCGGCAAGGAACCGCCCGCTGACGGGCTGGCGCATGTGATGACCGAGGTCGCGGCCCTGCGCGGCGCCCTTTCCGCCATGCCCGTCGCCGAACTGATCGGTGCCGATCATTTGCCGGAGACCGGCGCATGACCCCTGAATTTTCGCATATCGTCACGCTCGCCGATGCAGCGCAGGGGCGCAAGATCGCACTCGAGGCCGACGCCGATGCCCGGGCCCGGATCGCGGCGCGACTGGATCTCGTCGCGCTCGACCGCTTTGCCATGACGGCCGATCTGTCGACTATTGCAGGCGGCATGGCCGCGCGCGGTACGGTCGAGGCACAGCTGGTGCAAAGCTGCGCCGCGACCGATCTGCCCGTCCCCGCCACGATTACCGAAGCTTTCGACCTGCATTTCCTCCGCGAAATCATCACCCCGGCGGAAGAGGAAGAGGAGGTCGAGATCAGCAGCGAGGATTGCGACATCCTGCCGCTGGAAGGCGATCGCGCCGACCTGGGCGAGACGGCGGTACAAACCTTGTCGCTGGCGCTCGATCCGTTTCCGCGCCACCCCGATGCCGATCGCATCCTGGCGGAAAAGGGCGTGCTGACCGAAGAACAGGCCGGCCCCTTTGGCGCGCTCGCCGCGCTGCGCGGATCGACGAAGAGCTGACCCCGCCAGGATCGGACGAACAACATCGGTCCGATTGCCCCCGCAGGCGGCGCGGCGGCGGCATGACGCAATCAGCGCGGATCGGCGATCGGCTCGTCCGTACGCGCCAGGTCGGCGGCGACGTCGGCCAGCCCCGACTCGCCGTCCTTGCGATCCGGGCTCCCCGGCAAAGACTGTTCGCCCTCCGGTTTGGCCGCCTCCGCTTCGTCCCGGGCCGGCGGCAGCGCGCCGCCCAGCGCCTCGGCAAGACCGCGAAGCTGTTCGCCGATGACCGCATCGACCGCAGGGGCGATCTCTTCGGTCTTGAAGCGCATGTAACCGCCGACGACATAATCGAAGCGCAGCGCGCTGCCGGTCGGGGTCGGTTTGATCTGGATCGTCAGCGTGCCCGTCAGCGCTTCGCCCTGGAGCGGTCCAAAGGCGCCCGACAGGCGCAGCAACTGGCCGGGCCGCGAAAACAGCACCCGGGCATGTTGGACGCTGCCCACCCCGGCTCCACCATCGGGCAGCTTTTCGCAGAAACAGCCGCCCGCTTGCGAATCGAGCCAGAAATTGGCGGCATCGCCCGACCAGCTATGCGCTTTCGACCACCATTTGTCGGGGGTGCGCAGCATCTTCCAGACATCGGCGGGCGCCGCGGCCACCTGCGCGGTGTGGGCCACGGTAAAGCCAAGCGCGCTCTGGTCGATAATCTTCGCGGTCGCCGAATCGGCGGCGCCGGTGGCCGCCATCGCCGCCACCGCTGCAATCAAATATCTGGATGCTGTCATCGCCCTTCCCCCTTGCCGGTTCTTCTAACCGGCGCGGGGGATGGTGACTAGTCGGCGGGGCGAAGGATCGTTTCGATCGCGTCGTTGACCTGATCGATCGGCGCCATGCCGTCGACCCGGCTCACCAGCCCGCGTGCCTCATAGATAGGCAGGATCGGCGCGGTCTTGGCACGATATTCGGCCATGCGCGTGCGGACCGTTTCTTCATTGTCGTCGGGACGACGCTTGAATTCGGTCCCGCCGCAGGCGTCGCATGTGCCCTCGACCTTCGGCAGCTTGTAACGGTCATGATAGCCCGCACCGCATTGGGCGCAGGAAAAACGGCCAGTGATGCGATCGACCAGCGCGTCTTCCTCGACCTGCAGCTCGATGACATGGTCAAGCTTTCGCCCGCGCGCTGCCAAGATGCTGTCCAGCGCGTCGGCTTGCGCGGCCGTGCGCGGATAGCCGTCAAAGATCACCGAAACGTCGGCGCCGAGTTCGTCGAGCCGTTCGCCGATCAGGCCCGAAACGATCGCGTCCGAAACCAGTTCGCCCGCATCCATCACCGCCTTTGCCTGCAGGCCGATCGGCGTTCCCGCCTTGACCGCAGCGCGCAGCATGTCGCCGGTCGACAGCTGGACCATGCCATGCTCGTCCTCCAGCCGCGAAGCCTGCGTCCCCTTGCCCGCCCCCGGCGGGCCCAGCAAAATGATGTTCAGCGTCATGACGACCCCTGTTCCTGCCCCGATTGGCAACGTGCCCGTAGCGAGCGCTTTAACGCCGCGCAACGCCGCCCTTCAATTTCGCCTTCTTGATCAGGTCGCCATATTGATGCGCGAGCATATGGCTTTGAATCTGGCTGATCGTATCGATCGTCACATTGACGATGATCAACAGGCTGGTTCCGCCGAGCGCAAAGGGCAATCCCGAGCTGGCGATGAAATATTCGGGCACCAGACAGATCAGCGCCAGATAGGCCGCACCGATGACGGTGATGCGCGTCAGCACGAAATCGAGATAGGCGGCCGTATTCTTGCCGGGACGGATGCCGGGAATGAACCCGTTCTGCCGCTTCAGATTGTCGGCGGTTTCTTCGGGATTGAAGACGACCGCGACATAGAAGAAGCAGAAGAAGATGATGCCCGCGGCATAGAGCGCCATATAGAGCGGCTGCCCGTGCGCGAGATACTGGTTGAGCGTGATCAGGAAATCGCCGGTCGCGGTATCGCCCTGGACATTATTGCCCATCATCTGGGTGATGGTGATCGGCATCAGCAGCAGCGACGAGGCGAAGATCGGCGGAATCACGCCCGCGGTGTTGACCTTCAGCGGCAGGTGGCTGCGGTCGGCCTGCATCACGCCGCGCTGCGTCGCACGCTTGGGATACTGGACCAGGACGCGGCGCTGGGCGCGCTCCATGAACGCGATGAACGCGATCACCGCGACGGCGCCGACGATGACCGCGACGACCGTACCGCCGCCCATCGATCCTTCGCGAACCTGGGTGAACATCTGGGCAAAGCTGCGCGGCAATTGGGCCAGAATGCCCGCCATGATGATCAGCGACACGCCGTTACCGATACCGCGGCTGGTGATTTGTTCGCCGAGCCACATCAGGAACAGCGTCCCGCCGACGATGCTGATGACGGCGCCGATGCGAAAGAACATGCCGGGGTCGACGACCGCGGCAATGCCTTGCGACTGCCCCAGCGTTTCAAGGCCGACCGCGATGAAATAGCCCTGTATCGCCGTCAGCGCGACGGTGCCGTAGCGCGTGTACTGGTTGAGCTTCTTGCGCCCGCTTTCGCCCTCTTTCTTGAGTGCGGCGAGGCTCGGTGACAGCGCCGCAGCAAGCTGAACCACGATCGACGCGGTAATATAGGGCATGACGCCGAGCGCGATGATGCTCATGCGCTCCAGGCTGCCGCCCGAAAAAGTGTTGAAGATGTCGAGGATGCCGCCCGAGGCCGCCTGGTCGTAAAGGCGCGACAACGCCACCGGGTCGACCCCTGGCAGCGGCACGAACGACAGAAAGCGGAAAACAATCAGCGCACCGATGGTGAACCAGATGCGGTTCTTGAGTTCGGTCGCCTGTCCGAACTTCGAAAAGTTCAGGTTGGATGCAAGCTGATCGGCGCGAGAGGCCATGGTGATCTTTCCTCGAGTGCGGACCGCGCCCCCCGCGACCCGGCGCCTATGTGCGTTCGACGGCCGCGAAGCGCAAGGGGAAAGGTCCTACATAAAAGCGGCGCGGGTCATATCCCGGAACCGCCCTGTCTTGGTGCCTATCTCCGTCCATCGGACGCGACGGGCTTTTCACAAGGCAAAGGGGCGGCCCGCATCGCAGGCCGCCCCCTTGTTCCAAATTACTCGGCCTTGGCGGCTTCAGCTGCCGGCAGTTCGACCTTGCCGCCTGCCTTTTCGACCGCCTCGATCGCGCCCTTCGACGCGCCGGCCACCGCGAAGGTCAGCTTCGCGGTCAGTTCGCCCTTGGCGAGCAGACGAACGCCGTCCTTGCCGCCACGGGCAACGCCGGCGGCCTTCAGCGCGGCATGATCGACCGTCTTCTTCGCGTCGAGCTTCTTCTCGTCGATCAGCTTCTGAACCTGGCCCAGGTTCACAATGGCATAATCCTTGGCGAAGATGTTGTTGAAGCCGCGCTTCGGGATGCGCATGTGGAGCGGCATCTGACCGCCCTCGAAACCGTTGATCGCGACACCCGAACGGCTCTTCTGGCCCTTCTGGCCGCGGCCGGCGGTCTTGCCCTTGCCCGAACCGATGCCGCGTCCGACGCGCATGCGGCCCTTGCGGGCGCCGTTGTTGTCACGAAGATCGTTAAGCTTGATAGTCATATTCTGCACTCGCTTTCGCTGTTGTCGCGCTGTGAACCGGTCGTCCGCGGTTGCGGTGCCTAGTCCGGTTCGATTTCACTCGACGGCTGAAAACCGGGATAGGGCCCGGCCTTCTCCATCACAATGGCCTGGGCGACATAGCCACGGCCATCGACAGAGGTGATCGAGGGGCTGCCATGAAGCTGCCACCCCCGGTTGAGCAGCCCCTCGACACGCGCGCAAAAGGCGGCGTCGTCGGGACCGGTCAACAGGCGATAGAGCTTCATTGCGCCTTAACCCTCGACGACTTCCACCATGTGGGGAAGCTTGCGGATCATGCCGCGCACTTCGGGCGTGTCGACCAGTTCGACCTCGCGGTGCATCTTGCCCAGGCCGAGGCCGGTCAGGATCTTGCGCTGGTCCTTGGGACGACGGATCGGCGAACCGATCTGGCGGATCTTGATCTTCTTGTCAGCCATCGTCTTACTCCGTCACCGCGGCGGCTTCGGCCTCGGCGGCGCGGTCGGACACGCCGCCACGCTTGATGAGGTCCGACACCTTCTTGCCGCGACGCTGCGCCACCGACTTCGGGCTGGTCTGCTCGCCCAGCGCCTCAAAGGTCGCGCGGATCATGTTATAGGGGTTCGAGGTGCCGACCGACTTGGTCACCACGTCGGCAACGCCCAGCGATTCGAACACGGCGCGCATCGGACCGCCGGCGATGATGCCGGTACCCGCGGGTGCCGAACGCAGCGTGACGTTGCCGGCACCGAAGTGGCCACGGCCGTCATGGTGCAGCGTGCGACCATCGCGCAGCGGAACGCGGATCATCGCCTTCTTCGCCGCGGCGGTTGCCTTCGAAATGGCCTCGGGCACTTCGCGTGCCTTGCCATGGCCGAAACCGGCCCGGCCCTTGCCGTCGCCGACGACGACGAGCGCGGCGAAACCAAAGCGCTTACCGCCCTTCACCGTCTTCGAAACGCGGTTGATGTGAACCAGCTTTTCGATCAGCTCTTCGCCGCCTTCTTCGTCACGCGGACGACGATCGTCGCGGCGACCACGGCCACCTTCACGACCGCCACGACCGCCATCGCGGCCACCACGGCCACGGCGCGGCGCGCCGGTGTTTTCGGTCGCCTCGACGGCGCCTTCGGCGTTCTGTACTTCGTCAGCCATCATTAGAACTCCAATCCGCCTTCGCGTGCCGCGTCGGCCAGCGCCTTGATGCGCCCGTGGAACAGGAAGCCGCCACGGTCGAACACAACCGCAGTCACGCCCGCCTTCTTGGCAGCGGCAGCGAGACGCTTGCCGACATCGGCGGCAGCCGCAGTGGTCGCGCCCGAAGCCTGGCCGCGGACATCCTTGTCGAGCGTCGAGGCAGCGGCCAGCGTGCGGCCGGCGGCGTCATCGATGAGCTGCGCATAGATGTGACGGCCCGAACGGTGCACCGAAAGGCGCGGACGCCCGGCGGCGCGCTGACGGAGCGCGGTACGAACGCGCTGGCGACGTTTTTGGAAAGGGGTAAGATGTGCCATGGCTTACTTCTTCTTGCCTTCTTTGCGGAAGATGTACTCGCCGCGATATTTGATGCCCTTGCCCTTATAGGGTTCGGGCTTGCGCCAACGGCGGATTTCCGCCGCGACCTGGCCGACCTTCTGCTTGTCGATACCGCTGATCTCGATCGTCGTGTTGTCCGGCGTCTTGATCTCAATGCCTTCGGGCACCGCGAAATCGACATCATGGCTGTAGCCAAGCTGCAGCTTCAGCGTCTTGCCCTGCGAGTTGGCGCGATAGCCGACACCGGTGATCTCGAGGACCTTGGTGAAGCCTTCGGTGACGCCGGTGATCAGGTTCTGCACCAGCGTACGCTGCATGCCCCAGAAAGCACGGGCTTCACGGCTGCTGTTCGCGGGCTGCACCGAAATGCTGCCTTCGCCGACTTCATAGGTGATGAGGTCGGACAGCGGCATGGCCAGCGTGCCCTTCGGACCCTTGACCGACAGCGTGCCCGCGTCGATCGCAGCGGTGACGCCGCTCGGAACTTCCACGGCTTTTTTACCAATGCGCGACATCAGAACACCTCCGCCAGCACTTCGCCGCCGACATTATGCTCGCGAGCTTCGGCATCCGAAAGCACGCCGCGCGGGGTCGACACGATGGTGATGCCCAGGCCGTTGCGCACGATCGGCAGGTCCTTCGACCCCGAATAGACGCGGCGGCCCGGCTTCGAAACGCGCGCCACGTGACGGATCGCGGGCTGGCCTTCGAAATATTTCAGCTCGATACGGATGCCCTTGTGCTGGCCCCGGCTGCCCAGCGCTTCTTCGCTGTAGCCGCGGATATAGCCTTCGCGCTGGAGCACGTCGAGAACGCGAACACGCAGGGTCGAGGCGGGGGTAAGGACGCTGTCCTTCTTCGCCTGCTGGCCGTTGCGGATGCGGGTGAGCATATCACCCAAAGGATCGGTCATTGCCATCTTGCGTCTTCCTTACCAGCTCGACTTCACAACACCGGGGATCAGGCCCTTGTTGGCCAGATCGCGGAGCTGCACACGGCAAAGCCGGAATTTGCGATAATAAGCGCGGGGGCGCCCGGTCAGCTCGCACCGGTTACGGATGCGGGTCGGATTACCGTTGCGCGGAACTTCCGCCATCTTGAGGCGCGCGATCAGACGCTCGCCATCGTCGAGCGAGGTGTCGGCGGCCATCGCCTTCAGCTTCGCATAGCGACCGGCATATTTCTTCACCAGACGCTTGCGACGCTCATTCTTGTTCACTGAACTCAGTTTCGCCATGACTTAAGTTCTCTTTCCTTGTGCTTGCACGGCCTGGTCCCGGGCGGGGACTCAGGCGGCTGCCTTTTCTTCGGCTTCGATCGGGAAGGGGAAGCCGAACAGCTTGAGCAGTTCGCGGGCTTCTTCGTCCGTCCGCGCCGTGGTGGTCACGATCACATCCATGCCGCGCACCGTGTCGATGCGGTCATAGTTGATTTCGGGGAAGATGATCTGTTCCTTCAGGCCCATGGCATAGTTGCCACGGCCGTCGAAGCTCTTCGCCGACACGCCGCGAAAGTCGCGGATGCGGGGCATGGCGATGGTGATCAGGCGGTCGAGGAACTCGTACATGCGCTCGCGGCGGAGCGTCACCTTGCAACCGATCGGCATGCCTTCGCGCAGCTTGAACTGGGCGATCGACTTCTTGGCGCGCGTCACGACGGGCTTCTGGCCGGCGATCAGTTCCATTTCGGAAGCCGCCGCTTCGACCTTCTTCTTGTCCTGGGTCGCTTCGCCCACGCCCATGTTGAGCGTGATCTTTTCGATCTTCGGGACTTCCATCACGTTCTTGTAACCGAACTTCTCGGTCATCGCCTTGACGATCACGTCGTCATAGCGCTTGCGCATGCGGGGGGTATAATTGTCAGCCACTGATGGTCTCCCCGGACTTCACGGCGACACGCACCTTCTTGCCGTCCTTGGTTTCGATGCGCACGCGGGTCGGCTTGCCGCTCTTGGGATCGGCAATCGCAACCTTGCTCACGTGCAGCGGCGCTTCCTTGCGCTCCAGGCCACCCTGCGGGTTCGCCTGGGTCGGCTTGTTGTGCCGCGTGATGATGTTGACGCCCGCGACGACGACCTTGCCGTCCTTCGGCAGGCTCTGCGTCACTTCACCGGTCTTGCCCTTGTCCTTGCCGGACAGGATAACGACGGTGTCGCCCTTCTTGATCTTGGCCATACCCATGGTCAGAGCACCTCCGGCGCCAGGCTGATGATCTTCATATAGCCCTTGCCGCGCAGTTCGCGGACGACGGGGCCAAAGATACGGGTGCCGATCGGCTCTTCATTCTTGTTGACGAGCACGGCGGCGTTGCTGTCGAAACGGATCACCGAACCGTCCGCGCGGCGGACGTCCTTCGCGGTGCGGACGATGACGGCGCGATGCACGTCGCCCTTCTTCACCTTGCCGCGCGGCTGTGCTTCCTTGATCGACACGACGATGACGTCGCCCACGCCGGCGGTGCGACGCTTCGACCCGCCCAGTACCTTGATGCACTGAACGCGCTTCGCGCCGCTGTTGTCGGCGACTTCCAATTGTGACTGCATCTGGATCATCGATGCATTTCCTTCTTCCTTGGCCTACCGGGCCACCCCGGCGGTTCCGTGAAACACGTCTTAGGCTTCGGCCGCCTTCGGCTTGGTGGACGTTTCGACCTTTTCCAGGACCTTCCACGTCTTCAGCTTCGAAATCGGCTTCGTTTCCTCGATGCGGACGGTTTCGCCAGCCTTGACGCTGTTGTCCTCATCATGGGCGTGATATTTTTTCGAACGGCGGATGATCTTGCCGTAGAGCGGGTGCTTCACCTTACGCTCCACCTTCACGACCACCGTCTTGTCGCCCTTGTCGGACACCACCGTGCCGGTCAGAATGCGCTTCGGCATGACAGTCTCCTTACTTCGCGACCGAGCGCGTACGCTCGGTCTGCAACGTCTTGATGCGAGCGATCGAACGCCGCACTTCCTTGACCCGCGACGCCTTTTCCAGCTGACCGGTGGCGGCCTGGAAACGCAGGTTGAACGCCTCGCGCTTCAGTTCGCCAAGCTGTTCGGCGAGCTGGTCGTCGGTCTTGGTCTTCAGATCTTCGGTCTTGGACATGGCCCTTAACCCTCCAGGTGCGAGGTGTCGCCGAGTCGGGCGACAACCTTCGTCTTGATCGGCAGCTTCATCGCCGCACGTTCGAACGCCAGCGCGGCCACCGGGCCGGGAACGCCGTCGAGTTCGAACAGGATGCGGCCCGGCTTGACCCGTGCGGCCCAGAATTCCGGCGAACCCTTGCCCTTACCCATACGGACTTCGGCAGGCTTCGACGAAACGGGGACGTCGGGGAACACGCGGATCCACAAACGGCCCTGACGCTTGATCGCACGGCTGATCGCGCGGCGGGCCGCTTCGATCTGGCGCGCGGTGATGCGCTCGGGTTCCATCGCCTTCAGCCCATAAGAGCCGAAGTTCAGGCTGGTACCGCCCTTGGCGTTGCCATGGATGCGGCCCTTGAAGGCCTTGCGGAATTTGGTTTTCTTCGGTTGCAACATGTCAGCAGTCCTTAGCGGCGATCATCGCGCGCCGGGCGCACGCCCGACGTCTGCGCGTCGAGCATCAACCGGTCGGTCGCCATCGGGTCATGGCCGAGGATCTCGCCCTTGAAGATCCACACCTTCATGCCGCACACGCCATAAGCGGTGTGCGCTTCGGCTTCGGCATAGTCGACATTGGCGCGCAGCGTGTGCAGCGGCACCCGGCCTTCGCGGTACCATTCGGTACGCGCGATTTCCGCGCCGCCCAGACGGCCGGCGCAGTTGATGCGGATGCCTTCGGCGCCGAGACGCATGGCCGACTGAACCGCCCGCTTCATCGCGCGGCGGAAAGCCACGCGGCGTTCGAGCTGGTCGGCGATGCCCTGTGCGACGAGCTTGGCGTCGACTTCCGGCTTGCGGATTTCGACGATGTTCAGCGACACGTCGCTGCCCGTCATTTCACCGAGCTTCTTGCGCAGCTTTTCGATGTCCGCGCCCTTCTTGCCGATGATGACGCCCGGACGGGCGGCATAGATCGACACGCGGCACAGCTTCGCCGGACGTTCGATGACGACCTTCGAGATCGCAGCCTGCGGGAGGGTCTTGAAGATAAACTTGCGAATCTTCAGATCCTCGATCAGCATACGGCCGTAATCCTGGCCTTCCGCGAACCAGCGGCTGTCCCAGGTACGGTTGACCTGCAGGCGCAGGCCGATCGGATTGCTCTTCTGGCCCATCTTACGCCTCTTCTTCCTGTTCGCGGACGACGATGCGGATGCGGCTGAACGGCTTGACGATCCGGGTCGACTTGCCGCGGCCACGCGCGTGCCAGCGCTTCATCGAGATCGACTTGCCCACGCTCGCTTCCTTGATGACCAGCGCATCAACGTCGAGGTTGTGGTTGTTTTCCGCGTTGGCGACGGCGCTGGCGAGAACCTTGCGCACGTCGACAGCCATCGCCTTCTTCGAGAAGGCGAGGATGTTCATCGCGTCTTCGACCTTGCGGCCGCGGATCAGCGCAGCAACGAGGTTCAGCTTCTGCGCCGAGCCGCGAATCTGCGTGCCGACCGACAGCGCCTCGTTATCCGCAACGCGGCGGGGGGACTTTTCCTTGCCCATTAGCGTTTGCCCTTCTTGTCGGCCGCGTGACCGGGGAAGAAGCGCGTGGGTGCGAATTCACCCAGCTTCATGCCGACCATGTCCTCGTTCACCGAAACGGGCACGAACTTGCGGCCGTTGTAAACGTTGAAGGTCAGCCCGACGAATTGCGGCAGGATGGTGGAGCGACGCGACCAGGTCTTGATCGGGGCAGAGCTGCCGCCGTCCTGAGCCGCTTCGGCTTTCTTGAGAAGATGAAGGTCCACGAACGGACCCTTCCAGACCGAGCGAGCCATGACTTACCTCTTCTTCTTCGCGTGACGCGACCGGATGATCATCTTGTCGGTCTGCTTGTTGTTGCGCGTGCGCGCGCCCTTGGTCGGCTTGCCCCACGGGGTCACCGGATGACGGCCACCCGAGGTGCGGCCTTCACCACCGCCGTGCGGGTGGTCGACCGGGTTCTTCGCGACACCGCGAGTCAGCGGACGCTTGCCGAGCCAGCGGTTGCGACCGGCCTTGCCGAGGTTGGTGTTCTGGTTGTCGGGGTTCGACACCGCACCGACCGTGCCCATGCATTCGCCACGGATGTAACGCTGTTCGCCCGAACCGAGACGCACGATCACGAGACCGCGGTCACGACCGACGACCTGTGCATAGGTGCCAGCCGAACGGGCGATCTGGCCACCCTTGCCCGGCTTCATCTCGATGTTGTGGACGATCGTGCCGACCGGCATCTGCGACAATTCCATCGCATTGCCCGGCTTCACGTCGGTCTTCTTGCCCGCGACGACGGTGTCGCCAACGGCCAGGCGCTGCGGCGCCAGGATGTAGGCCACTTCACCGTCTTCATATTTGATCAGCGCGATGAACGCGGTGCGGTTCGGGTCATATTCCAGACGCTCGACGACAGCCGGCATGTCCCACTTGCGACGCTTGAAGTCGATGAAGCGGTACTTCTGCTTGTGGCCGCCGGCGATGCCGCGCGAGGTCACATGACCCTTGTTGTTGCGGCCGCCGGTCTTGCGCTTGCCTTCGGTCAGCGCCTTGACGGGCTTGCCCTTCCACAGCGACGACTTGTCGACGAGGATCAGGCCGCGCTGCGCGGGGCTGGTCGGATTGTAGGATTTAAGTGCCATTTTCTCTGCCTTTCCCTACGCTCAGACGCCGGTGGTGACGTCGATCGACTGGCCTTCGGCCAGGCGAACGATCGCCTTCTTCACGTCGCTGCGGGTGTAGGGCTTGCCCTTCCAGCGCTTGGTCTTGCCCTTGGTGACGAGCGTGTTCACGCCGATCACCTTGACATCGAACAGCGCCTCGACGGCGGCCTTGATGGCGGGCTTGGTCGCGTCGTTCGCGACCTTGAACACCACCGCATTATTCTCGCTGAGCAGGGTCGACTTTTCGGTGATCACCGGAGCGAGGATCACGTCATAGTGACGCGCGTCGACAGTTTTTGCCTTAGCCATTGAAACGGGCCTCCAGCTTTTCGACCGCCGCGCGGGTCAGGACCAGCGTGTCGGCGCGAATGATGTCATAGACGTTGGCACCAGCCGCCGGCATCGAATCGATGCCGACCAGGTTGGCCGAAGCCAGAGCGAAGCTTTCGTGCACCGCATCGCCGTCGATAAAGAGCGCGCGGTTGCCGAGGTCGAGCTTGCCGAGCTTGCCGGCGAGCGCCTTGGTCTTCGCGTCCTTGAGCTCGAGCGTGTCGAGAACGACGATCTTGCCGCCCTTCGCCTTGTCGCTCAGCGCCATCTTCAGGCCCAGCGCGCGGATCTTCTTGTTCAGCGAGTGGCCGAAGGTGCGGGCCCGCGGGCCGTGTGCCTTGCCGCCGCCGATGAAGATCGGTGCCTTGCGGTCGCCGTGACGGGCGGTACCGCCACCCTTCTGACGACCGAACTTCTTGCCGGTGCGGGCCACGTCGCTGCGTTCGCGGGCGGCGCGAGCCGGACCGCGGCGCTTTTCGAGCTGCCAGCTGACGACGCGGTGCAGGATGTCGGCACGCGGGTCGACACCGAAGACTTCGTCATTCAGGTCGATATCGGCGCCGGCCTTGCCGTCGATGGTTTGAACCTTGACCTTCATGATCAGGACTCCTGCGCGCCGTCGGTGGTGGTCGCGTCAACCACGGCTTCTTCGGCCGGAGTGTCCGCAGGCGCATCAGCCGGGGCTTCGTGATTGGCGTTGGCCGCAACCTTGACGCCCGCCGGATAGGGGGCTTCGGGGTGACGCGGCAGCTTCACCGCATCGCGAACCAAAAGCCAGCCACCCTTCGAGCCAGGGACCGAACCCTTGACGAAGAGGAGACCGCGCTCGGCGTCGGTGCGGACGATTTCGAGATTCTGCTGGGTGCGGTTGCGCGCGCCCATGTGGCCGGCCATCTTCTTGTTCTTGAAGACGCGGCCCGGATCCTGGCGGTTACCGGTCGAACCATGGGCACGGTGGCTGATCGAGACGCCGTGGCTGGCGCGCATACCGCCGAAGCCCCAGCGCTTCATCGCACCGGCAAAGCCCTTACCCTGGGTCACGCCCTGGATGTCGACGATCTGGCCGGCAACGAAATGGTCGGCCGACAGTTCGGCACCGACGTCGAGCGTCGCGTCGTCAGCGACGCGGAATTCGACGACCTTTGCCTTGGGCTCGACTTCGGCCTTGCCATAAGCGCCGCGCTGCGGCTTGGCGACGTTCTTCGCCTTGGCCGAGCCAGCACCGAGTTGAACGGCCACATAGCCGTCACGTTCTTTATCGCGCACGGAAATGACCTGACAGCCTTCGAGGCTCAGGACGGTGACGGGCACGTGGCGGCCGTCGTCCTGAAACAGGCGGGTCATCCCCATTTTCTTCGCGATCACGCCAGTCCGCATGATCTAACTCCTCAACAGAGGCCGGGCGGACCATTCCGCACGGCGTGTGGGACCGTGACAGGCCAAAACCCGCCACGAACCCTCCCAGCCCAAATTTTGATGCATCGCCCCGTCCGGGCTGAGGTGCCGCGCCCCCAGGGGGTTTGCGGCGAGACGGGGGACGCAGCCCGGCCTGAAATGCTTTCACGAAGGAAAGCGGCCGGCGGTATCCACCCTATCGTCGGTCCGGATCGCTCCGGACAATGCAGGCGCCGAAACAGCCTGCCGATAGAGACCCCGGCGAGCCGGGGGTTGCTGGCGCCTTAGGCCAGCTTGATCTCGACGTTCACGCCCGCGGCGAGATCGAGCTTCATCAGCGCGTCGACCGTCTGCGGGGTGGGCTGCACGATGTCGAGCAGCCGCTTGTGGGTACGCACCTCGAACTGCTCGCGCGACTTCTTGTCGATGTGCGGACCGCGGTTCACGGTGAATTTTTCAATGCGCGTCGGCAGCGGGATGGGACCGCGAATGAGGGCGCCCGTGCGACGTGCCGTATCGGCGATGTCGGTGGTGGCCTGATCCAGCACGCGGTGATCAAAGGCCTTCAGGCGAATGCGAATATTCTGCGTTTCCATGACTGTTCCAGTCGAATCCCGTCTGACGATGCGAAAGAGCCGAAATGGCCGGTTCCGACCTCCGCAAGGAAGCCGGATCGGCCATCAAAATTCTTTAAGCTACGAGCCGCGCGAATCAGTCCGAATCGCGCGGCTCGCGGCCCTATATTACTTTGTGATGGTCGCCACAACCCCTGCGCCGACCGTGCGGCCGCCTTCGCGAATCGCGAAGCGCAGACCCTGGTCCATGGCGATCGGAGCGATGAGCTTGACCGTCAGCTGGACGTTGTCGCCCGGCATGACCATTTCGGTGCCCTCGGGGAGGACGACCTCACCGGTGACGTCGGTGGTGCGGAAGTAGAACTGCGGACGATAGTTCGCAAAGAACGGCGTGTGACGGCCGCCTTCGTCCTTCGACAGGACGTACACTTCCGAGGTGAACTCGGTGTGCGGCGTGATCGAACCCGGCTTCGCCAGAACCTGGCCACGCTCGACTTCTTCACGGCCAACGCCACGGATCAGCGCACCGATGTTGTCGCCAGCCTGGCCCTGGTCGAGCAGCTTGCGGAACATTTCGACGCCGGTGACGGTCGTCTTCTTGGTGTCCTTGATGCCGACGATTTCGACTTCTTCACCAACCTTGACGATACCGGTTTCGACACGGCCGGTGACGACGGTGCCGCGACCCGAGATCGAGAACACGTCTTCGATCGGCATCAGGAAGGGCTTGTCGAGCGGACGCTCCGGCTGCGGGATCCATTCGTCGACGGCAGCCATCAGCTTCAGGATGGCTTCCTTGCCGATGTTGTCGTCGCGGCCTTCGAGGGCGGCGAGAGCCGAACCCGCGATGATCGGAATATTGTCGCCGTCGAAGTCGCGCTTCGAAAGTTCTTCGCGGATTTCGAGTTCGACGAGTTCGAGCAGTTCGGGATCGTCGAGCTGGTCAACCTTGTTGAGGAAGACGACCATGGTGGGAACGCCGACCTGCTTGGCGAGCAGGATGTGCTCCTTGGTCTGCGGCATCGGGCCGTCAGCGGCCGACACGACGAGGATCGCACCGTCCATCTGCGCGGCGCCGGTGATCATGTTCTTCACATAGTCGGCGTGGCCCGGGCAGTCGACGTGCGCATAGTGGCGCGCATCGGTTTCATATTCGATGTGGGCGGTCGAGATGGTGATGCCGCGCTCGCGCTCTTCCGGAGCCTTGTCGATGTTCGCGAAATCAACGGCGGTGCCGCCCTGAATTTCCGACAGAACCTTCGAGATCGCAGCGGTCAGCGAGGTCTTGCCATGGTCGACGTGACCGATGGTGCCAATGTTACAGTGCGGCTTCGTCCGCTCAAATTTAGCCTTAGCCATGTTTCTTGAACCTTCTTGTTCGCGTGTTGAGTTGATCAGTCCTGGACGAGCCCGCTGAATCAGGCGCCGCCCTTAATCGGTCTTGCCGCGCGGCGCAAGTCCGCGCTTGGTCGGTCGGCCGTGCGGGGCGACACCCCGCACGGACAAACCAGATCAGGCCATCTTCGCCTTCACTTCGTCGGCGACGTTGTTCGGCACTTCTTCATAGTGCGAGAACTGCATCGTGTACTGCGCACGTCCCTGGGTGAAGGAACGCAGCTGGTTCACATAACCGAACATATTGGCAAGCGGCACGATGGCTTCAACCACCTGGGCGTTGCCGCGGCTGTCGGTGCCTTGAATCTGGCCACGACGGCTGTTGAGGTCGCCGATCACGTCGCCCATGAATTCTTCAGGGGTGACGACTTCGACCTTCATGACCGGTTCGAGCAGCTTGATGCCGGCCTTCGCCGCCACTTCGCGCATCGCCGCACGGCCCGCGATTTCGAACGCCAGCGCCGACGAGTCGACGTCGTGATACGCGCCGTCGGTCAGCTTGATTTCGAAGTCGATGATCGGGAAGCCGATCATGTGGCCGTTTTCGGCGCTTTCGCGCATGCCCTTTTCGACCGACGGGATATATTCGCGCGGAATGTTGCCGCCCTTGATCTCGTCGATGAAGGTGATGCCCGATCCGCGCTCGCCGGGGGCGACGCTGACCTTGACGCGGCCGAACTGGCCCGAGCCGCCCGACTGCTTCTTGTGGGTATAGTCGATGTCCACGGCCTTCGCGAGCGATTCGCGGTACGCCACCTGCGGCGCGCCGACATTCGCTTCGACCTTGAACTCGCGCTTCATGCGATCGACGAGAATGTCGAGGTGAAGCTCGCCCATGCCCTTGATGATCGTCTGGCCCGATTCATGGTCGGTCGAAACGCGGAACGAGGGATCCTCGGCGGCCAGGCGGTTGAGCGCGATGCCCATCTTTTCCTGGTCGGCCTTGGTCTTGGGTTCGACCGACAGCTCGATGACCGGCTCGGGGAATTCCATACGCTCGAGGATGATCGGTGCGTTGTTGGCGCACAGCGTGTCCCCGGTCGTGGTTTCCTTCAGGCCGGCGAGCGCGACGATGTCGCCCGCATAGGCTTCCTCGATGTCCTCACGCGAGTTGGCGTGCATGAGGAGCATACGGCCGATCTTTTCCTTCTTGTCCTTCACCGAATTGAGGTAGCTGCCCTTCGACAGCGTACCCGAATAGATGCGGGCAAAGGTCAGCGATCCGACGAACGGGTCGTTCATGATCTTGAACGCCAGCAGCGACAGCGGCGCCGCGTCCGAGGTTTCACGGCTGTCGGGCTGATCGGTCGCCGGGTTGATGCCCTGAACGTCGGGAATGTCGAGCGGCGAAGGCAGATAGTCGACAACCGCGTCGAGCAGCGCCTGGACGCCCTTGTTCTTGAACGACGAACCGCACAGCACGGGCACGAACGCCTGCGCCAGCGTACCCTTGCGGATCAGCGCCTTCAGCGTCGCGACGTCGGGCAGCGTGCCTTCGAGATAGGCTTCCATCGCCGCGTCATCCTGTTCGACGGCGAGTTCGACCAGCTTTTCGCGATATTCGGCGGCCTTGTCCTTCATGTCGGCCGGAATGTCTTCATAGAAGAATTCGGCGCCCAGGCTTTCATCCTTCCAGATGATCGCGCGTTCGTTGACCAGGTCGACGAGGCCGATGAAGTCGCTTTCGGCGCCGATCGGCAGATAAAGCACGGCCGGGACCGCACCCAGGCGATCGATGATCGTCTGGACGCAATAATAGAAATTGGCGCCGGTGCGGTCGAGCTTGTTGACGTAGCACATCCGCGGAACCTTGTACTTGTCCGCCTGGCGCCACACGGTTTCCGACTGCGGCTCGACGCCCGCAACGCCGTCGAACGCGGTGATCGCGCCGTCGAGCACGCGCAGGCTGCGTTCGACTTCGATGGTGAAGTCGACGTGGCCGGGGGTGTCGATGATGTTCAGGCGATGTTCGGGGCCCTTGCCCTCATCGGCCTTCCACAGACAGGTCGTCGCGGCCGACGTGATGGTGATGCCGCGTTCCTGTTCCTGTTCCATCCAGTCCATGGTGGCGGCGCCGTCGTGGACTTCGCCGATCTTGTAGGACTTGCCGGTGTAATAGAGGATACGCTCGGTCGTGGTGGTCTTGCCGGCGTCGATGTGCGCCATGATACCGAAATTGCGATAGCGTTCGAGCGGATGGCTGCGTGCCATGATCTTTTCCTTGGATGTGGGGGGTGGCCGCTGCGGCCGCCCCCGATATAGGAAGAATTGTTACGATTGCGAGACGGCGGACCGCCCGCGCGCTTACCAGCGGTAGTGCGAGAAGGCGCGGTTGGCTTCGGCCATGCGGTGCGTGTCTTCGCGCTTCTTCACCGCGTTGCCGCGATTGTTCGACGCATCGAGCAGTTCACCCGACAGGCGCGCGGCCATCGTGGTTTCGCTGCGGTTGCGGGCCGCGGTGATCAGCCAGCGGATCGCCAGCGCCTGGGCGCGGTCCGGGCGGACTTCGACGGGAACCTGATAGGTCGCACCGCCGACGCGGCGGCTGCGCACTTCGATGTTCGGGCGGATGTTCGCCAGCGCTTCGTGGAACACGCCGAGCGGCTCCTTCTTGGCGCGGGCTTCGACCGCTTCGAGGGCACCATAGACGATGCGTTCGGCGACGGACTTTTTACCGTCGAGCATGACGCTGTTCATGAACTTGGACAGCACGATATCCCCAAAACGGGGATCGGGCAGGATTTCGCGACGTTCGGGACGGCGACGACGAGCCATGGGGTATTCCTTTACAACAGCATCCCGGCGCGACTGCGCTCACGGGATGATCAATAGCCGAAAAAAGCGGTCCTTACTTCGGACGCTTCGCGCCGTACTTCGAACGGCTCTGCTTGCGGTCCTTCACACCCTGGGTGTCGAGCACGCCGCGCAGGACGTGGTAGCGCACGCCGGGAAGGTCGCGCACACGGCCGCCGCGGATGAGCACGACCGAGTGCTCCTGCAGGTTGTGGCCTTCGCCGGGGATGTAGGAGATCACTTCGCGGCTGTTGGTCAGGCGGACCTTGGCCACTTTACGAAGCGCCGAGTTCGGCTTTTTCGGGGTGGTCGTATAGACACGGGTGCAAACGCCGCGCTTCTGCGGGTTTGCGTCCATCGCCGGGACCTTGGACTTCGCCTTCTGCGGCGTCCGGCCCTTGCGGACCAGCTGGTTGATCGTGGGCATGAATGCTTCACCTTCAAATGTCCGCCCATAAGGAGCGAACGGTTACTCTACCGCGGTGGATGAAGCTCCGGCCCGACCGCCCAAAAAGGCGAAAAAGGGCCGACCTTGTAACAGCAAAAGACCCCGGCAGATCGCATGATCTTCCGGAGGCTCCATCCGCGCCAGCAATGTTCAAGCGCTGTTGTGACTCGAAAACCGCGACAAAGCGCCATTTCCGAGCAGGCGGCCCTCTAGCGGCGAAAGCCGCCGCGGTCAATGGGGCATGGCGGGCAGCGCCGGACGGAGCGGGACGGGGCGGTCATCACCGCGCCGCCGCCCACCGAACCATCGCCTACTCGTCGTTATAGATGCCGACCTCGTGCATCCCGGCGCTCGACATCCGGCCCCGGTACATGCCCTCGGTGTTGAAGCTGAAGGCCGAGGCACCGTCGGGGCCCGCCACGATCACACCGCCGGTGCCGCCCAGCTCGCGCACCTCCGCCATCACCTCGTCGGCCGCCGTTTGCAGCGACGCGCCCGACAGGCGGACCCGCGCACAGATTTCCTGCGCGACGCCGACACGGATGAAATATTCGCCGGCGCCCGTCGCCGACACGGCGCAGGATCGGTCGTCGGCATAGGTGCCCGCGCCGATGATCGGCGAATCGCCGATGCGGCCCCATCTTTTCCCCGTCAGTCCGCCGGTCGAGGTTGCCGCGGCCAGATGACCGCGCATGTCGAGCGCGACGGCGCCCACCGTCCCGAATTTCTGGTCGATGTCAAAGGCCGACACCTTCTTGTCCCCCGCCTCGCGGCGCAGAAAATTCTCGATCTGCTCGCGGCGGCGCGGTGTCGCAAACCAGCTCGGCGGCATTTGCTCGACCCCGCGCTCGGCCGCGAAGCCGTCGGCGTCGGCCCCGGTCAACAGAACATGGCGCCCGTCGCGAAGCACCGCGCGGGCCGCCGCGATCGGATGGCGACTGGTCGTCAGCCGCGCCACCGCACCCGCCTCGCGCGTCCGGCCGTCCATGATCGATGCGTCGAGTTCATTGGTGCGGTCATGGGTGAAAACCGCGCCGCGCCCCGCGTTGAACAGCGGATTGTCCTCCATCACTTCGACCGCGGCCTGCACCGCGTCGAGCGCGCTGCCACCATCCTTCAGCACCGCCTGGCCTGCGGCGAGCGCCTGATCGATCGCCGCCCGATATTCGGCATCCTGTTGCGGGGTGATGCGGTCACGGCGCAGCGTGCCCGCACCGCCATGAACCACCAGCGTCCAGCCGCCGGTCGCGGCGCGCGTGGCGGCGTCCCCGGTCTGCGTCTGCGGCCGGGGCGGCGCCGCCGCATCGGCAAAGGGTTCGGGCGACACGGCGGGCGCGGCGGGCGCCGACGCCGCCGCCTGCGAGGCGATCAATACCGCCAAAAAGGATGAGAGCATGAGATTTAACCTTTTGATATATAAGAATATTATTATCGACCGGTCAGTCCACCACCTTGCCCTGCGCCATCACGAAAGCGACGCTCTTCAGCACGCGCACATCGGCCAGCGGGTCGCTCGCCACCGCGATGATATCGGCGCTCTTGCCCGGCGCGATGGTCCCGATCTCATTGGCAAGGCCCAGCAAGTCGGCGGCGTTCACCGTTGCCGCCTTGATCGCGTCGAGCGGCGTCATGCCATGCTGGACCATCAGTTCGAACTCGTCGCCGTTGCGGCCATGCTTCGACACGCCCGCATCGGTGCCAAAGGCAATGCGGACCCCGCGCGGGACAAGCTGTTCCAGGCTCTTGCCGGTGATCGATATCCGCCATTTGATCTTAGCAAGCACATCGGGTTCATAGGCATCGGGATTGGCGGCCAGCCGTTCCTTATATCCGTTCACGGTCGACAGCGTCGGGACATAATAGGTCTTGGACTTCGCCCAGGCGGCGATCGTCGCTTCGTCCAGGATCGTGCCATGCTCGATCGAATCGGCGCCCGCGCTCAGCGCCAGGCGAATGCCGTCGGCCCCATGGGCGTGAACCGCGACCTTTTTCCCGAACATATGCGCGGTGTCGACGATCGCCTGCGCCTCGTCGTCGAACATCTGCTTGCCGAGCCCGGCGCCGATCCGGCTGTTCACCCCGCCGGTCGATGCGAATTTGATCACGTCGGCGCCGCGCCCGATCTGCTGGCGCACCGCCCGGCGGCAATCCTCCGCGCCGTTGCACGTATTGCCCGCGCCGTCGAAATGGGGGCGAAGCTCGTCGCGAAAGCCCAGGGCGCCATCCATATGTCCCGACGTGCCCGAAATCGACAGGCCGGCATCGACGATGCGCGGCCCCTGGACCTTGCCCGCCGCGACGGCATCGCGCAGCGCCAGCGTCGCGCCGTCGCCATCGCCCAGATTGCGAACCGTGGTGAACCCGGCGCGCAGCGTCTTCATTCCGTTGATTTCGGCGTTGAACGCCTGCGCCGCGGGGCTGAGCGTCAGATCCTCCAGCTGCCCGGCCAGACCGCCGGTGTCGCTGGTCAGATGGACGTGGCTGTCGATCAGACCGGGCAGGACATATTTGTCCTTCAGGTCGATCAGCTTCGCGCCCGGTTCGGCGGCCTGAAATCCATCGGCGATCGACAGGATGCGGCCATTTTCAACGATGATCGTAGAGGCGCCGCGTACCGGCTTGCCCGGTTCGGCCATCAACTGGCCGGCGTGAATGACGGTGCGCCCCGCGGTCTGCGCGGTCGCCGGCGCGGCGAACATGGCGGCGGCAAGCACGGCCGGGACGAAAGAAACGAACTTCATATGGCAACCCCTGTTGTCGATGGCCGGGGGGTTAAAGCCGATCGTGACGCACACGTAAAGCGGCGTTGCCGCGTCTGCGACGAGCCGGTAAGCGGCGCTGCATGAACGCGCGCATCGACCATATCGATTGTTGGATCTTCGATCTCGACAATACGCTTTATTCGCCGTCGGCGCAGCTGTTCGACCTGATCGACGAGCGGATGGGCGCCTTCATCATGCGCCTGCTCGATGTCGACGCGGACGAGGCGCGGCGCGTGCAGAAACAATATTTTCACGACCATGGCACGACCATGGCCGGCCTGATGCGGCACCACGGCGTCGATCCGGAGGATTTTCTGGTCGATGTCCATGACATCGCGCTCGACCGTATCGCTCCCTGCGACCGGCTGCGGGCGGGCCTGGCCCGGCTGCCGGGGCGCAAGCTGATATTCACCAACGCCGACGCCGACTATGCCGCGCGGGTTCTGGACGCGCGCGGGATCGCCGATCTGTTCGACGGGATATGCGACATTCGCGCGACCGCCTATATCCCCAAACCCGATCCCGCCGCCTATGCGGCCATGATCGGTCATCTTGGGCTCGACCCGGCGACCAGCCTGTTCGTCGAGGATATGGCACGCAATCTGACGCCTGCAAAAGCGCTGGGAATGACGACCGTATGGCTGGACAATGGCAGCGAAAGCGGCCATCGCGACCACCTGCCGGACCATATTGATTTCCACGTGAACGATATCACCGACTGGCTCGACACGCTTCCGGACCATTTGGGGCCGCAACCTTGGGGAATTTCATGACCACCGACCTGATTTCGACGATCGAAGCCGCTTGGGATGCGCGCGACGGGCTTGGCCTTTCGACGCAGGGCGCGGTTCGCGACGCGGTCGAAACGGCGCTCGCGGGCCTCGACGACGGCAGCTTTCGCGTCGCCGAACGCGACGACAGCGGCCAGTGGCAGGTCAACCAGTGGCTCAAAAAGGCGGTGCTGCTCTCGTTCCGCCTCAACGACATGGCGATCATCGAAGACGGGCCGGGGGGCGCCAACTGGTGGGACAAGGTGCCGTCGAAGTTCGTCGGCTGGGGTGAAAACCGGTTTCGCGAAGCCGGTTTCCGCGCGGTTCCCGGTGCCATCGTCCGCCACGGCGCGCATATCGGAAAGGGCGCGGTGCTGATGCCCAGCTTCGTCAACATCGGCGCGCGCGTCGGTGAAGGCACGATGGTCGACACCTGGGCGACGGTCGGCAGCTGCGCCCAGATCGGCGCCAATGTCCACCTCTCTGGCGGCGCCGGGATCGGCGGCGTCCTCGAACCGCTCCAGGCCGGACCGGTGGTGATCGAGGATGGCGCCTTCATCGGCGCCCGCGCCGAAGTCGCCGAAGGCGTGATCGTGCGCGAGGGCGCGGTGCTGTCGATGGGGGTCTATCTCGGTGCATCGACCAAGATCGTCGACCGTGCGACGGGCGAGGTGTTTATCGGCGAAGTTCCCGCCTTCTCGGTTGTCGTACCAGGCACAATACCAGGCAAACCGCTTCCCGACGGAACGCCGGGCCCCTCGCTCTATTGCGCGGTCATCGTCAAGCGCGTCGATGCCAAGACGCGGGCCAAGACGGGCATAAACGAACTGCTCCGCGACTGATCCTCGAAAAAGGGCAGGGGGGACGCCTCCTTTTCCCGCAATTGTCCCCTTGGTTGTAAGCGTCGCAGATTCTGACATAATTCTGCGACGCAGATCCTTATGACACGCCCCCGAAGAATGATGGTCGGCGAAACCGGGTTTTGCCGACGACAATGGGGGATGCCGGTATGCGTGCGATCGCGGGAAAACTGACACTTGCCTTCGCCCCGCTGCTGGCGGGGCTGCCGGCGGCGGCGCAGGAAAGCGCGGCGCCCAGCGCGTCGGCGCCAGAGGAAGAAGCCGCACCGATCAACGGCGCCACCCGCTATCGGCCCGCTGATTTTGCTCGTTTCGCGCCGCGGACCGCGCTCGATATGGTCGAAAAAATCCCCGGCTTCGTGATCGCCACGGGGTCCAATGGCGGATCGCGCGGGCTCGGCGCCGCCACCGAGAATCTTCTGATCGACGGCGAACGCATCGCCAACAAGGCAAGCGATGCCCGCGCCACCCTGTCGCGCCTGTCGGCCGCGCAGGTCGCCTATATCGACATCGTCGACGGCGCCAGCCTCGATGTTCCGGGCCTGACGGGGCAGGTCGCCAATGTCAGGCTTGTCGCGGGAAGCGGCGCCGGGCGCCGTTTTACCACGACGCTGCGCTGGCAACCCGAATGGCGTCCGGGGCTGGAGGATAATTGGCTGCGCGGGGACATTGCGACCAGCGGGACGATCGGCGGGGTCGGCGTGACGCTGGCGCTCAAGAATGAAGCCACGCGCCAGGGTCATTGGGGGCCCGAATTCGTCCGCGACGGCGCGGGGCTTCCTCTCTTCGTCCGGCAGGAACATGCCGCATATGACAGCGACCGGCCGCGCCTTTCCGCCGCCCTGTCGCGCGCTGCGGCGAACGGCGATAAATGGAACGCGAATATCGGGGTCCAACGCCAACTGATCAACGAACGCATTCGCGGCGAATCGATTCAACCAGCGGCCGGGCGCGTGCGCGAACGCTTCTCCTCGCGCGAGGATGAATGGAATATCGACGTCGGCGGCGACTATGAACTGGGTCTTGGCGGCGGGCGGCTGAAACTGATCGGCCTCTATCGGTTCGAACACAGCCCGACGCTCGACATCTTTCGCATCAACCGCGAAACGGGCGGCGAAAGCGGCGAACGATTCCGGCAAACCGCCGATGAAAGCGAAAGCATCCTGCGCGGCGAATATAGCTGGCGTACCTCGGGGGGCAGCGATTGGCAGGTCGCGCTCGAGGGGGCGTACAACATGCTCGACATCGACGCCGAATTCGCGCGCCTCCAGCCCGGCGGGGCCTTTCTACCCGTGGTTTTCGGCGGCGAACATGTGCGGGTGGAGGAAAAGCGCGGCGAGGCGTCGTTGACCTGGGGGCGGACGCTGGCCGATGGCTTGACCGCGCAGGTCAATCTCGGCGTCGAATACAGCGAACTGGCCTCCAGCGGCGCCAATGGGCTGACGCGGCATTTTGTCCGGCCAAAGGGCAAGGCGGCGCTCGCCTGGAAAGTCGGTCCGCGAACCACGGTAAACTGGCATATTCAGCGCCGCATCGACCAGCTGTCCTTCTTCGACTTCGCCAGTTCTGTGAACCTTTCGAATAATAACGGCAATTCCGGAAACACCCACCTCATCCCTCCAGTCCTGAATCGTACCGAATTGGAACTGGTGCGAGACATGGGCCGCTGGGGCAATGCATCAGCCGCAATCGCTTACGCCTATGCCCAGGATCTCGTCGATCAGATTCCTCTGTCCGCAATCAGCGAGGGAAGAGGTAACCTGCCACCAGCCCATCTATTCCGCGTCAGCGGTAAAGCAACGCTATTGCTCGATCCCGTGGGATGGATAGGCGCTCGGATCAACGCCGATGTGACTTTCCGTCGGAACAGGGTTCGCGATCCGCTTATAAATGTGTGGCGCGACCAGAGCTACGGCAAGGAATATGTCGTCGATCTGAGCTTGCGACACGACATTCCAGGAACCGACATCGCCTGGGGTAGTGGCTATTTCGACGAACGCGAAAGTCCCAATATACGGCTCGATGCCGTCGAGAACGGGTTCACGACGGCGCCGTTCGTCTCTGCATTCATCGAACACAAGAACATCGCAGGTTTTACGGTCAAGCTATCGTACCGAAATTTGGCGAACATGAAGGATGCGTTCGATCGCACGGTTTTCGTCGAGCGACGCGACGGTCCCGTGGCGTTCAACGAGAGCAGACGACGGCGTTTCGGCCAGTTTTTGCAACTGACCGTAACCGGCACGATTTGATCCGGTACCCCAGTTGGTGCCCCTTTCCAGAACCGGCCCGATTTTCGAACACCACTCTGCGTTACGAAACGCTCAGCGTTCACTCAGATAATAGCGCTCTCCCGCAGCCAGATCGTCAGCAAGATCAAAGACAATCGGCTGGCCCGTCGGAATTTCGAGTCCGGTGATGTCGGCATCTGAAATGCCCGACAGGTGCTTTACCAGCGCCCGCAAGCTGTTTCCGTGAGCAGAGATCAACACGGTTTTTCCTGCTCTCAACTGCGGAACGATCGCGCTTTCATAATATGGTAGGACGCGAGCGATCGTGTCCTTCAGGCTTTCAGTCGATGGAATGTCGATGCCAGCGTAGCGGGGGTCGGTCGACAAATCCCAAGGCGACCCCGCATCGAGCGGCGGCGGCGGGGTATCGAAACTGCGGCGCCAGATCTTGACCTGATCCTCACCATGCTTGGCGGCCGTCTCCGCCTTGTCGAGCCCGGTCAATCCGCCGTAGTGACGCTCATTGAGTCGCCAATCCTTGGTCACCGGAAGCCAGAGACGTCCCATCGCTTCGAGCGCGAGGTTGAGCGTCTTGATCGCGCGCGTCTGAACCGAAGTGAAACAGGCATCAGGCGCGATGCCTTTATCCTTCATCAGCTGCCCTGCCGCCCAGGCCTCTGCCGCACCCTTTTCCGTGACATCGACATCCCACCAGCCGGTGAAGCGATTTTCCAGATTCCATTGCGACTGACCGTGACGGATGAGGATAAGCTGCGGCATCGACTGTCCTTCCTGAAGCGGCGCTCGACCGAGCGATTCGCCGCCCCATAGCGCGCAGAACGCCTCAGGACCACCGCCCCCTTGAAATGGTTTCGGCGCATACCAGATTCAGATCATCCGGTCGCCGCAACGGGACCGGGTGACGGCAGCGGCAAACAAGTCACTGCCCCATCGCTTCGCTTTGACAAGGAAGATATGATCATGCGCAACAGTTTCGACTGGACCCCTTACCGCCGCTCGACCGTGGGCTTCGACCGTCTGTTCGATTTCCTCGAAAGCAGTGGTTCGGCAGACAACTACCCTCCCTTCGACATCGAAAAGATCGCCGACGATCATTTTCGTATCACGGTCGCTGTCGCCGGCTTCAAGGGCAACGAGATCGACATTACCGCCCAGCAGAACATGCTGTCCGTCAGTGGACGCAAAGCGCCTGCCGCCGAAGGCGAAGGCCGGCAGTTGTTGTACAGCGGCATCGCTACGCGCGCGTTTGAACGTCGCTTCCAGCTCGCCGATTTCGTTCGCGTTGATCGCGCTGACCTCGCCGATGGCCTGCTCGTGATCGATTTGGTGCGCGAAGTGCCCGACGCGATGAAGCCGCACAAAATTGTGATCGGTGGCGGAAAGCCGACTTTAGTGGTGGACGGCGAGCAAGCGGCCGCCTGAACCGAACAACAGGTTCTCGATAGTCTGTCGAACGGGGTCCGGGGTCCCTTGCGGACCCCGTTCTGACATCGATTGAGAAAAATGACGTAAAGCGACGCAAGGGTGCCGACCGACACTCCGATTACAGGCTGCGCGTCATGAAACAATTGAATCGATCAAGCTGATAGTCAGCGAATGGGTCGCATTCGACAAAGCCAAGCCGGCGATAAAGCGCTAGGGCTGGCGCGAAAGCTTCACCGGTTCCGGTCTCAAGGCTTAGTCGCTCGATGCCCCGCGTGCGGGCCTCCGTCATGATATGTTCAAGCATCCGCGATGCGACGCCCTGCCGCAGGAAAGCGTCGGCCGTACGCATCGACTTGAGCTCGCCATGCCGCGCATGGAGAAGTTTCAGCGCGCCGCAGCCAGCGAGGGTACCACCATGATGGATCGACCAGAATGTAACATCGGGTCCATTCAACGCATCGAAATCCAGGAAATGGCAGCTTCCCGGTGGCGAGTTCGCGCGCATGGCGGCAAAATGTCGTTCAAGTAGAGCGCGAACCGGCAAACCCGACAGGTCATCGACAATGATCCGCCAATTGTCGCGGCTCGCGCCCGCGATCACAGCATCTGATCTAATGTGACCAGACAGGCGTGAGCCAGTAGTTTTGAACGCTCGGGTGACCATCCCTGCGCGCTATCAGGCAGATCGTCATTATCCTTGAACGGCATTTCCAGCGTCATCGACACAGCACCGAAGCGTTCGGCGATCTGGGTGGTCGACATCGACAGATTGGCCTGTCCCGGGGCCGATACAGCATAGCCAAGACGCGTTTGAAAATCGGGGGTGTTGGAGGAGAGGGTTTTTTGGAATGTCTGGTAATTTTCTGACTGTTTCACAGTGACCGAGGGGATCCCCTCGAACCCGGCCACGAAAACCGCCGGAATTGCTTCGTCTCCGTGGATATCCATGGCCCAGTCGACGCCGCTTTCGTCCATGGCATTGCGCACGCAAAGCACCTCCGGACTGCGTTCTGCAGACGGTTTGTCCCATTCGCGGTTGAGATTCACGCCCGCGAAATTGGTGCGCAGATGCCCGCGCCGCGACCCGTCGGGATTCATGTTCGGCACGATATGGAAGCGACATTTCTGCCGCAGCGAACGCGCATGGGGATCGGCCGGGTCGGTAAGCTTTTCAAGCGCCCCTTCCATCCACCATTCGGCCATGCTCTCGCCCGGATGCTGCCGCGCATAGAGCCAGACCTGGACATCGCCGGTTCCCATTTCAAGGCAATCGATCGGCTGTCCTTCGAGGCTGGTGCCGAGACAACGATAGGTGACGCCCTCGCATTCGGCGACCGATGCCACCAGATCATGATGCCGTTCCATCGAGTAGGGCGCAAAATAAGCAACCCACAGGAGATCGCCTTCGGCGGTATGGCGGATCGTCAGCGTGCCGGCGTCATAGGAGGTGTCGAGCCGGAACCAATGTTCGCGGTCGTAGCTGGCACAGGCGGCATAGCCCGGCCAGCCGTCGGGATAGGCCGAAGCCTCGAGCCCGCCGATCGCGAGTTCCAGCGCGTCGCCCGCCGAACAGGCCACGCGAAAATGAAACCATTGAAAGAAATCGGATTCACGATCCTTGCGGATGGACAGGCGCGCATTGGTCCCGTCAATCGAATCCACGACGATATTGCCGCTGTCGAACGCGGCGTTGATGGTGATGGTCATGGGACCGTGATAGTGCGTCCGGATTCGCCGGGGAAGTCCTTGAATAAGGCTTCGGTCAATTTCGCCGCAGCCAGAGACGGCTGCGCCGCTGGCGCCTTTTCCGGAACCGCGGTCAGCGCCCGGCCTTCCCAAAGAGCCTGGCCGGTCGCGGCATCGTCGATCCGCACGGACAGTTGCAGATCCTGCATAGCCCGGGGCCCGCCGCCAAGATTGATGCCGATTCCAAGGCCGACACCCGAACCATAGCTGCCGGTCGATCCGCCGACCCCAACCGATACGGGCGATCGTTTCGCAAGACCCGCGCGGTCGGCGCGATCGAAGCCGATACGCACCTTGAGCGGCGCGGCGCCACCATCATCGGCGGGAACAAGACCCTGAAGCTGCAGCTGACGTTCCACCGCGACCCGGTAGCTGTTCCATTCGAGCGACGGCTGGGTCGCGCCGAGCATCGCCGCCGCATCGTTCAGCGGCACGGCGTCGATCACATAGCGCGTCCCCGCCGCCCAACCCGCGACGGCATTGCTGTGGAAACGGGTCACTTCGACCGGTGGAACGGCCGTCGCACAGCCGCCAAGCGCGAGCGCGGCGGCGGACAGCAACGCAGCAGATTTGTGACGCATCATGACGGGCATCATGCGCCACAAAAGATGGCTTGGCAATGAACGGCATAGCGGCCCGGCGCGTGCGCCGAGGCTGCGGTGAACCGATCAGCGGTAGAAGATGTGATTGTCGATCTGCGCGATGCGCGTCTTGCGCCAGCCGGGCGATACGTGACGGGCGTGAAAGAAGAGAGCGCCCGGTGCATGGTTCTTCCAACTGCCGTCCTGGGCGATCTGCGCAATGGCGATGGCATTATCCCACTGCTTGCCTTCGCGAATGCGCGGCATTTTGCCGCCGCGAATGAAGCTGAACTGGCTGCGCTGATAGACGACGCCGCACAGGCTGGCAGGAAAGCGACCCGACTGGGCGCGGTTGATCACGACATGCGCCACGGCAAGTTGACCGGGAAGCGATTCGCCGCGCGATTCGAAATAGACGGCGCCGGCAAGGCAGCGCAGTTCCGGATCGAGCGTCGCCGGCCGGGGCGTCACCGCGACAAGCGCCGCGAGCGATTCGGCCGTCAGCGGCTGAATAACGGGCTCGGCGTCATTGGTATCGGCGTTGGCATCGGCGATGATTTTTTCCACCGATGCTTCGATATCGGCGGGCGGTTGCGTCGCCGGTTCCCCTGCCACCGGATTGGCAGAGGGAAGGGCGATTGCGGGCCGATTGGCGTCAACGCCCAAATCATTGGCGAAACCAGGTTCCGCCAGTAGCAGCATGGTTGCGGCAGTCATGCCGACGGCAGCCACACTGGCAGCGTTCAGGATGCGACTCATATTGTCCGTCAAAAGGGCGGCTGATGGACCGAAACCTCAAAACAGGTGGGGGAAGACTTTGCTCCAGGCCACCTGCGGCCATCATCCGACTGCGTGTCCGAACCGTTCAATCGGACGCATCGGAAAAAACCGACGCAACCCGCGGGACGACCTACGCGTTGATCTGTCGGCGCCACCTATTGTGCGGCGCAACAGAGTCAAGTTATCGCCCCCCATTCGGCGACGAGCCGTGGCGCATCTGCGATATCCAGTTCAACGATCCACAGGTCGGGATCGGCCCTTCGCCGCCGGTCGTGATAGTTTGCGCGCGATTCATCATCCGCATCCGGACCGGGACCGACGGCTTCCCATAGCTGGCCGCCATCGAAGGAAAAGCGCCGTTCGAGCAACGGCCCAACCTGCCCCCGATCGCTGCATTGGACCAAAATCGTTCCCGCCCGATCGTCGCCCGCCGCCAGAATGGCCGCAAAACCGCCAGCCGCCTGCGTTTCACGCAGCAGCAAGTCGATGAGAAAGCGGCTGGTCAACCGCGTCATGGGAAAGCTGGTCGCGGCTCAGGCCGCGTCACGCGTTTCGCTGTCGGCGAGCATCGCATAGAGCGATTCGTCATTCTTTGCGCCGCGCAGACGTTCCGCAATGCTATCGTTGCGCAACATGCGCGACACGCCGGCCAGCGCCTTTAGATGATCGGCGCCCGCATCGAGCGGCGACAAAAGCACGAACAGCAGATCGACCGGCAGGCCGTCGACCGCGTTGAAATCGATCGGGCGCGCCAGTTGCAGGAACAGACCGCGCACGCCCGACAGGTCGGGCATCTTGGCATGGGGCAGGGCGATTCCCCGCCCGAAACCCGTCGACCCCAAGCGTTCCCGTTCGAGCAACGCCTCGCTGACTTCACCCGCATCGAGGCCGAGCGACCGGCTGGCGAGATCGCCCACGAAGGGAAACAGCGCCTTTTTCGAGTCGAGCTGCACGTGCGCGCGCACGGTCGCGGGATAGAGAAGGGTCGAAAGGTTCATCGCTTTGATCAAATCTTCTTGCCGCCGGGCAAGCGCCCAGCTGTCCCTTGACGATCATGGATCGGTCGTGTCGGAGCCCCGCCGTCCCGGCACAAGGGCAGTGTTGGGCGCGGCCCTTATGCCGGTTTGCGAAGAAAATCCAGCCCCTATCGTGGTTCAACCCAACCGATAGTGCCATCACGGCGGCGATAAACCATATTATGGGCGCCCGTCTTGCTGTTCACGAACAGCAGCGCATTGGTGTCGCGCAGGTCGAGCATCATCACCGCATCCGACACGCTGCTGGTCGGAATATCGACGCGGGTTTCGGCGATGATCGCCGGAGCGTCGCCCGCATCATCCCCTTCACCGCCGCCATCAAAGACGATGTAGCTGGCATTGTCGTCGATTTCCTCGACGGTCGGCGAACGCAATTGCCCGGCGCTGCTGTTGCGGTCCTTCAGCCGCCGCATATAGCGTCGGAGCTGTTTTTCGATCCGCTCGGCCGCGCCCTCGAACGCGACATGCGCATCCTGCGCCTGGCCGTGCCCCTTCAGCACCAGCCCCTGCATCACATGCGCCACGATATCGCACTGAAAACTGTCGTGCGGTCCTTTGCCGAACGTCGCATGCGCCCCGATGGCGCGCGAGAAATATTTGTCGGCAATCGCGTTCATCCGGTCGGAGACATGCGCCTGAAGCGCTTCACCGGTTTCGATCTGATGACCAGAGACGCGGATTTCCATTTTTCTTCTCCTTCACAGGTCTCGGTGACGGCGGGCGTCAACCACCATCACGGCTTATCGTGCCATAGCGGCTGATTCAGCATGGCAACGAATTCGGTATGACGCGCCAGTTCGGCGGGGGTTGCAGCATGGGCGCGCGCCTCGCGAAAAGGGCGGGACACGGAAGACGCCGACGCAGCGGATGCCGTGTGCGCAGGTGACGAGGCATCGCGCATCGACGCAAGGCCAAGGCCGATCTGACGCCCCCCGGTCATTTCGATATAGAGATGGGCGAGAAGTTCGGCGTCGAGCAGCGCGCCATGCTTGATACGGTGGCTGCGGTCGATGCCATAGCGGGTACACAGCGCGTCGAGGCTGTGCTTGGCGCCCGGATGCATCTTGCGCGCCATCTGGACGGTGCAGCACATGCGCGTCATGTCGAGCGCCGGACGCCCGGCACGCGCAAATTCGGCATTGATGAAGCCAAAGTCGAACGGGGCATTATGCGCCACCATCGGTGCATCACCCAGAAACTCGATCAGTTCATCGATTCGGCTTGCGAACAGAGGCTTGTCCGACAGGAATTGTGCCGACAGGCCGTGTACGGCCTCCGCTTCGGGCGGCATGTCGCGCTCCGGATTGAAATAGGCATGAAAGGTCCGCCCCGATTCCCGGCGATCGACCAGTTCGACGCATCCGATTTCCACCAGCCTGTGCCCGGCCTTGGGGTCGAGTCCCGTGGTTTCCGTATCGAAAATTATCTCGCGCATCGAAGCTTCAATATTGACCCTAACGGGTCCGGAAACAAGAGGCGATGGCGCGAATTTGACGATGCGTCTCGCTTTTCGGGCGACCGGTTTCGATCACGAAATCGGCGCGCATCCGCTTGACCCGGTCGGACACCTGCAAGCGCCGGATAGCCTTGAGTTTTGCGCGCGTCATGCCGGGGCGGCGGATCACCCGGCGGGTTTGCATCCAGGCCGGCGCCGACACCACCGCGATCGCCCCGACCTTGCGCCAGCCGCCCTTTTCAAACAGCAGCGGAATGTCGAGAACGACGACATCGCGCGCGCGATGCCGCATCAGGAACCGGTGCTGCGCCTTTGCCACTGCGGGATGGACGATGGCTTCGAGCGCGGCGAGTTCGTGGGTATTGCCAAGCACGCGGGCGCCGAGCTTTTGCCGGTCGACACCCTGGCGGCCGGTCGTGCCGGGAAAGCGGGCCTCGATCGCGGCGACCAACGCGCCGCCGGGTCCCTGCAGCCGGTGCACCTCGGCATCGGCATCGAACACCGGAACGCCCTCGCGCTCGAACATCGCGGCAGCGGTCGATTTCCCCATGCCGATCGACCCGGTCAGCCCGAGGATGAAAGGTCGGCGCAGCGTTCGGTGCGGGCGCTTGAAATGACTCATGCCAGAAGCAGCGCACGCAGCTCGTCGTCGCGTCCTTCGGGCGGCGCCACGCCAAAGAAAAGCTCGAACGCGAGCGCCGCCTGGCCGATCAGCATGTCGAGCCCGTCGACGGTTGCCAGCCCCCGTGCCGCCGCCGCCCGCAGAAGCCCGGTTTCGAGCGGCGAATAGACGAGATCATAGACGATCGCGTCTTCGGGAAGCGGCGAAAGATCGAGATCGAGCGCGGGTTGACCGGTCATCCCCAGGCTGCTCGCATTGACGAGCAGGGCGGCCGGCGGCAGCGGTGCGTCGAGCGCCAGTACCTCACCCTTCAGGCCGAAGGTGGCGAGCAGCCCCATCGCTTTCAGCGGCGAACGGTTGAGGATGGTGACAGGACCGGCCCCGGCCCGCGCGAGCGCAAACAGCACCGCTCGCGCCGCACCGCCCGCCCCGACGACAATGACTGGCGCCCCCGCCAGGTCGATTTCGGCAAGCGGGGCATAAAAGCCGGCCGCATCGGTGTTGGTCCCGATGAGCGATCCGTCGGGCTGGCGCACCACCGTGTTCATCGCACCGATCGTCGCCCGCACGTCGCCCGGATCGTCGACCAGATCCATGATCGCCGCCTTGTGCGGCATGGTGACATTGCAACCGCGCCAATCAGGATCGGTGCGGCGCCGTTCGACATAGGCGGCAAGATCGTCGGCCAGCACATGCGCGCGGCGATAATCGCCGGACAGGCCGAGTGCGTTTATCCAGAAACCGTGGATCAGCGGCGATTTCGACTGGGCGATCGGGTCGCCGATCACCTCGGCATAGGGAAGGCTGGTCATGATGTCCTGTTCATTGGGGGGCGAGGCCAGCCGCACGCAGCCAGCCGAGCAGCGGTAGCATCGGCATGCCGATGATGGTCCAGGGGTCGCCGTCGACCCGGTCGAACAATTGCACGCCCGCGCCCTCTATCTCATAGCAGCCGACGGTCCAGCGGATGCTGTCCCAATGGCGCGCCACATAGGCGTCGATGAAGGTGTCGGACAAGGGTCGCATCCACAGTTTCGCCTCGCCGATCGCCCGCCATACCGGCGCCCCGTCGCGGGCCGCGACCGCCGCGCTGAACAAGCGGTGGCGATTTCCCGCCAGCCGCCGCAGATGCGCCGCTGCCTCTTCGGGGCTTTCGGGTTTGGCGAGCATCCCGCCATCATCGAGTGCAAGGGTTGAATCGGCGCCGATCACCGTGACGCCAGGCAGGCGCGCGGAGATTTTGACGGCCTTTGCCTCGGCCAGGGCGTCGGCGATGTTGCGCGGCGTCTGTCCCGCCGCCAGCAGCGACGCGGTCAGCGCCTCTTCATCGACATGCGCGGGCGAGGTTTCGAAATCGAGCCCGGCCGCGCGCAGCATTGCCGCGCGCCCGCTGCTCTGTGAGGCCAGGAGCAAACGGGTCATGCCGGTTGCCGATCTTCGACCAGCTTGATGACCGCCGCCGCGGTTTCCTCGATCGAACGGCGGGTGACGTCGATCACCGGCCAGCCATTGTCGGCGAACATGCGGCGCGCATAGGCGATCTCCGCCTTCACCCGCTCATCATCGACATAGGCGGTTTCGGGCGCCTGATTCAGCGAGAGCAAGCGATTGCGGCGCACCTGGACCAGCCGGTCGAGCCCCGTCGTCAGCCCGACGACCATCGGCTTCTTGAGGTTGAACAGCGCATGGGGAGGCGGCGATTCGGGGACGATGGGGATATTCGCGGTCTTGTACCCGCGATTGGCGAGATAGATGCTGGTCGGGGTCTTGGACGTCCGTGATACGCCGGCAAGCACGATGTCGGCCTGTTCCCAATTTTCCCAGCCGATCCCATCATCATGCGCGACGGTGAACTGGATCGCCTCGACCCGGGCGAAATAGGCAGCATCGAGCACATGCTGGCGCCCCGGCCGCGCCTTTGCTTCCTGTCCCAACATGCGCGACAGTGCGTCGGTAACGGCGTCGAGCGCAGGAACGATCGGCAGCCCCTGGGCATCGGCGCGGCGCTCGAGGCTGGCGCGAAGCTCGCCATTGACGAGCGTGAAGAGGATCATTCCCGGGCTTGCCTGAACCTCGGCCATGATGCGGTCGAGATGCGATTCCGATCGTACCATCGGCCAGAAATGCCGCACCACTTCGACGTCATCGAACTGGGCGATCGCCGCCTTGGCAATATTTTCGAGCGTTTCCCCCGTGGAATCGGATATAAGGTGCAAATGAAGGCGGCTCATGCCGCACCATGACGCCCGCGCCGCCAAAATTGCAAGCCGCGAAGCGGTCGGGGCGCCCCGGCAACACCCCAAGACGGCCTGTGGATAAGTTTCCGCATAAGCCTGGAAGCAATCGGGCACCAAGCAAACATCCCCAGCCGAACCGATTCCATCCATGCACTTGTCCACAGGGGACAAATTTTATCCACAGGCTGTGAAGAAGGGGGACAAGATGGTGCGACTCTGGACCGTCCCATCGGTGCTGCAGAGTCAATATGTTGGCAAAAGCGGCGCTTGTGCCTAAAGCCACGCTGTCCACCCGACAACAAACCACCACATTATCTTTAAATATATTATGAAGAGAGAAAGAGGGGCCGCGTGAAGGCGTCACCGAAGAGCTTGCTGGCAACGCTGCATGGGGTGCGGCAGGATCGACCCGCCATGTGGCTGATGCGCCAGGCGGGGCGTTATCTTCCCGAATATCGCGCTTTGCGGGAAACCAAGGGCGGTTTTCTCGAACTTTGCTATGATCCGGAGGCGGCCGCCGAGGTGACATTGCAACCGATCCGCCGTTTCGGTTTCGACGGTGCGATCCTGTTCTCCGATATTCTCGTCATTCCGCACGCGCTGGGTCAGGATTTGTGGTTCGAGGCGGGCGAGGGGCCACGACTTGCCCCGCCGCTGGTCGACCATGCGCTGGCCTCGCTTGCCGCGGCGCCCCAGCGGCTCGACCCGGTTTATGCGACCGTATCGCGGGTCGCGGCATCGCTGCCTTCCGAAACGACGTTCCTGGGCTTCGCCGGCAGTCCCTGGACGGTCGCCACCTATATGATCGCCGGTGCGGGTTCAAAGGACCAGTCGGCAGCGCGGCGGCTTGCCTTTGGCGATCCAGCGGCCTTTCAGGCGATCATCGATGCGATCGTCGATCTGACCGTCACCTATTTGGCGGGGCAGATTGAAAATGGCGTCGAGGCGGTGCAACTGTTCGACAGTTGGGCCGGCAGTCTGAGCCCGGCACAGTTCGAGCAATGGGTCGTCGCGCCCAATGCCGAGATTGTTCGCCGATTGAAGGCGCTGCATCCCGATACGCCGATTATCGGCTTTCCCAAGGGGGCGGGCGGCAAGCTTCGCGCCTATGCCAGCGAAACCGGGGTCGATGCGATCGGTCTGGACGAAACGGTCGATCCGGCCTGGGCGAACGCCAGCTTGCCCGGCGATTTGCCGGTTCAGGGCAATCTTGACCCGCTGGCGCTCGTCGCTGGCGGCGAAGCGCTCGACCGGGCGGTCGACCGCATCCTTGCGGCCTTCCCCGATCGCCCCCATATCTTCAACCTCGGTCATGGCATCGTGCCGGACACGGCCATTGCCCATGTGGAACATCTGATCAGGCGCGTACGGGGCGGATAAGATATGGCGGACTGGATCGGATTTCTGGGGGTAACGATGCTTTGGGTGAAGGCGGCGCACGTGATTTTCGCCATTTTTCTGATGGCGGGCCTGTTCATGATGCCGCGTTTTTTCGTCTATCACCATCAATGCCCCGTCGGGTCCGATGAAGATGCCAAATGGATCGAGCGCGAGGATCGTCTGCGCCGCATCATCCTGAATCCGGCCCTGGTCATCCTGTGGGTGCTGGGGCTGATATTGGCATTCAATGGTGGTTATTGGACGCAGGGCTGGTTCCATGCGAAATTTGCCGTCGTTCTGGCATTGTCGGGCTATCACGGCTGGGCCATCGGATATTTCAAGAAGTTGAAGCGGGGCGAGCGGCCGCTGACCGAAAAACAGCTTCGTCTGCTCAACGAGGTTCCGGGCGTTGCCGCGGCGGTGATCGTCATTCTGGCAGTCGTCCGGCCCTTTTGATTCATCGCCCGATTTGGCCGCTGCGGCGCGAGCCGATTGACTTGAAACCGGCCCGGTTATAGGGGCCGATCAACCCCGTTTCGTGCGGGCGGCGCATTCTGGGCGCCGATGCTATCAGAACGGTCGTCCCCCGGCCGGATAGGCACCGGCAGGTGCGACCGATTGAAGATAATATTTTCCCGAATTTTCAATATCCTGGAATCCATCCATGCATCTTAAAGAACTAAAGACGAAATCGCCCGCCCAGCTGGTGGAAATGGCCGAAGAGCTGGGTGTCGAAGGCGCGTCGACGCTGCGCAAACAGGATCTGATGTTCTCGATCCTGAAAGAGCTGGCCGAAGAGGGCGAGGAAATCATCGGATCGGGAACGATCGAGGTGCTTCCCGACAGCTTCGGTTTTCTCCGCTCGTCGGACGCCAATTATCTGGCCGGTCCCGATGACATCTATGTCTCGCCCAACCAGGTTCGCAAATATGGTCTGCGTACCGGCGACACGGTCGAAGGCGAAATCCGCGCACCGCGCGACGGCGAACGTTATTTTGCGCTGACCAAGCTGATCAGCGTCAATTTCGACGATCCCGAAGTCGTCCGTCACCGCGTCAATTTCGACAATCTGACGCCGCTGTATCCGAACCAGAAGCTGTCGCTCGATACCGTCGATCCGACCGTCAAGGACAAGTCGGCGCGCGTCATTGATCTGGTCAGCCCGCAGGGCAAGGGACAGCGCGCGCTGATCGTGGCGCCGCCGCGCACCGGTAAGACGGTGCTGCTTCAGAACATCGCCAAGGCGATCACCGACAATCACCCCGAGGTGTATCTGATCGTCCTGCTTGTCGACGAACGTCCCGAGGAAGTCACCGACATGCAGCGCAGCGTGAACGGCGAGGTCGTATCGTCGACCTTTGACGAACCCGCGACGCGCCACGTCCAGGTGGCCGAGATGGTGATCGAAAAGGCCAAGCGCCTGGTCGAGCACAAGAAGGACGTCGTCATCCTGCTCGATTCCATCACCCGCCTTGGCCGCGCGTACAACACGGTTGTACCGTCGTCGGGCAAGGTGTTGACCGGCGGTGTCGATGCCAATGCGTTGCAGCGTCCGAAGCGCTTTTTCGGTGCCGCCCGCAATATCGAGGAAGGTGGATCGCTGTCGATCATCGCGACCGCACTGATCGACACCGGCAGCCGCATGGACGAGGTGATCTTCGAAGAGTTCAAGGGCACGGGCAACAGCGAAATCGTTCTCGACCGCAAGGTCGCCGACAAGCGTATTTTCCCCGCTCTCGATGTCGGCAAGTCGGGAACCCGCAAGGAAGAATTGCTGGTCGAGAAGGACAAGCTGTCGAAAATGTGGGTGCTGCGCCGCATCCTGATGCAGATGGGCACCGTCGATGCGATGGAATTCCTGCTCGACAAGATCAAGGATTCGAAAACGAACGAAGATTTCTTCGATTCCATGAATCAGTAAGTTACGGGCATGGCCGTTATCGAACACGCCCTTCTGCCGGTACGGCCGGGAATGGAGGCGGCGTTCGAAGCGGCTTTTGCCGAAGCCCGCCCCCTTATCGAGGCGTCACCCGGTTTTCTGGGTATCGCCATTCACCGGCCGCTGGAAAGCGGGGCCGCCTATCTGCTATTGGCACGATGGCGGTCGGTAGCCGATCATCGCGATGGTTTCCGAATGTCGGATCGCTATCGGCGATGGCGTGCGCTGCTCCATCCATTTTATGACCCTGTTCCCGAGGTCAATTATTTCGGAGAAGATATTTGATGCTCGAGTTTCTGACACAGGCAGCCGCAGCGGCGCAGGGTTTTGGCGGACCCGGCGGCATGTGGGACCATATCGTCAATGATTTTTCCAATATCACGGAGCCAGCCGCTTTCGCGGCGTTCCTGCAGGTATTGATGATCGACATCGTGCTGGCGGGCGACAATGCGATCGTCGTCGGCGCGCTGGCCGCCGGCTTGCCGGCCGATCAGCGCAAGAAGGTGATCATGATCGGCGTCCTTGCGGCGTTGGTGTTGCGTATTGCCTTTGCGCTTGTCGTGACCCAGCTCATGCAGATCGTCGGGCTGATTTTCGTCGGCGGCCTGCTGCTGATCTGGGTGGCATGGAAAATGTGGCGCGAACTGCGCGATGGCGCGCATTCGGCCGGTTCGCCCGAAATCGAGGGTGACGAACATTCGGGCCTGAAGCCCGCCAAGAGCTTTGCCGGGGCGGCCTGGGCGGTTGCGGTCGCCGACGTCAGCATGAGCCTCGACAATGTGCTCGCCGTCGCCGGTGCGGCGCGCGATCATCCGGGAATCCTGATTGTCGGCCTGATCTTTGCTGTCGCCCTGATGGGCGTCGCCGCGAACATCATCGCCAAATATATCGAGCGCTATCGCTGGATCGCCTACATCGGCCTTGCCGTGATCGTCTATGTTGCCTTCAAGATGATCTATGAAGGCTGGATCGATCCTGCGGTCGGCATGGGCACTTTGTTCAGCTGAACTGCCTGAACCGAAACGGAAGAGCCGGTCTCGCAAGAGGCCGGCTTTTCTTTTGGGTGTTTCACCCCCATCTGGGGGTCATGGCCCGACTTCATTTGACCCGCGTTGCCGTCGGCTGTGCTGATTACCCGGCGCTTGCCCGGCGCATCGAAACCTATGCCAGCGATGGCGAAATTCGCTTTCCGACGCGGTTTCGACCGAAGCGCGCCGAGGAATTGATAGGTGGCAAGCTGCACTTCATCGTCCGCCACACGCTGGTCGGGCGGGTCGAGATCCTGCGCTTTGAGGATCGTTCCGACGGGCGGATCGATATTGTTTGCGCCGCCCGGCTCGAGCGGCTTCATCCACAGCCGAAACGTGCCCATCAGGGCTGGCGTTATCTGACCGAGGAGGACGCGCCCAAGGGGAGCGATGATGACAGCGGCGTCGGCGACCTGCCGCCCGCCCTGTATCGGGAACTGGCCGAACTGAGCTTGATCTGAGTACGTGCAACCCCGTGAGGGAAGGCACGGCCTCCCCGATACCGGAGAGGCCGTGACAATGGGTCAGCGAGGGCTTTTCCGATCGCCGGTCTATCCGGCCTGTGCGGACAGCGTCGCGGCCATTTTCTCCCACACTTTGTTCACCGCCTTGAGCGGGCGGATCATCACCTTGAAATCGACGATCTGTCCCGCGTCGTTCCAGCGGATGAGGTCGACGCCATTGATGTGGATACCATCGAGCTGGGTCTGGAATTCAAGACAGGCCTGATTGCCCTCGCTGATCTCGCGCAGATAGCGAAAATCGTCACCGCCCAGCGCGTGGCTGGCGGCGTAGAGATAGGCGAAGACCTTTTCGCTTCCTTCCTGCGGCGTGTGGACGACCGGCGAGTGGAACACCGCATCGGCGGCGATCATCGCGCGCAGGGCCTCCGCATCGCCATTTCCCGCGATATAGGCGTGCCAGGCCGCGAGGCCGCGATGTCCGCTCATGCGAGATGCTCGGAGAAAAAGGCATGGGTGCGCCCGTCAGCAAGCCTGGCTCCGGCATCGTCGCGGCGATTGCCGCTGGTTGCTGCAAAGCCATGATCCAGGCCGACATAGTCGTGCAGCGTCACCTTGGGATGCGGATCGAGCCCCGCATGGATGCGGGCCTGAGCGGCTTCGTCGACCAGATGATCGGCGGTCGGGATATGCAGCATCAGCGGGTGGGCGATGGCATGGCTCTCATCGAGCATCTGGTCGATCATGACGCCATAATAGCCAACCGATGCGTTGATGTCGGTCCTCGTCGCCGCCATATATGCCAGGCGGCCGCCAAGGCAGAAACCGACGCATCCGACCTTTTCGGCACCCTGGCTGCGCAGCCAGCGGATCGCCGCCTCGATATCCTTTACCCCGTCGTCGGCGTCATATTGCCCGAAATATCCGAAGGCCTGTTGCAACTCGGCCTCGACGTCGGGATCGAGTTCGGCGCCCGGTGCAAAGCGCCAGAAGAGATCGGGCGCAATGGCAAGATATCCCTCCGCCGCCCAGGCATCGCATTTTTCGCGGATACCGGCGTTGACCCCGAATATTTCGGGGATGACGATGATCGCACGATTACTGTCCGCATCGGGGCGCGCGACATAGGCCGGAATCTGGCCTTCAGTGTCGAAAGCCGGGATGTGAATGTTGGTGGCGGACATGAAGGGGGCTCTCCTGCTCTTGCTTATTGGCGATGAAAGCGCAAAGCTAGCGGGCGAGAGGGCGCGGCTCAAGCGGCTTGCCTTGGCTTTTGGTGGCAGGAGATAAGGCATTGAAATTCAACATTGAAATCGATTGTACGCCCGAAGAGGCCCGGCGGCTTTTCGGTTTGCCCGATCTGGAGCCGCTGCATGACATCTATCTTGGCCGCGTGAAGGAATTGATGGCGAAGGGGATCACGCCCGACATGGTCGAGGCGATGGTCAAAAGCTGGGCGCCAATGGGCGAAGCCGGGCTGGGACTGGTCCAGTCGCTGCTCGGTCAGTTTGGCGGCGGGCTGATGGGTGGGGCGCGGCCTTCGTCGCCCAAATCGGATGACAAGCCCGAGGCGCGGGGGCGCAAGAGCTGACCCAAGCGGAAACCATCGATACGATTTTCGCCCTGTCGAGCGGGATGCCGCCGGCGGCCATTGCCGTCGTGCGCGTCAGCGGGCCGCTTGCCGGATCGGCGCTTGCGGCGCTGGCTGGGCGGCTTCCGGCGCCGCGGCACGCGGGGTTGGCCGACCTGCGCGATTCCGATGGTCAGCCGCTCGATCGCGCGCTGACGCTGTGGTTTCCAGGCCCGGCTACGGCGACGGGCGAGGATCTGGCGGAGTTTCATCTGCACGGCGGCCGGGCGGTGATCGCGGCGGTCGAGGCGGCGCTGGCGGCGATGCCCGGACTGCGCCGCGCCGAAGCGGGGGAATTTACCCGCCGCGCCTTCCTGAACGGACGGATCGATCTCGCCGAAGCCGAGGGTCTGGCCGATCTGCTGGCCGCCGAAACCGAGAGCCAGCGGATTCAGGCGCTTGGCATGGCCAGCGGGCATGTTTCGCGCGCGGTCGCAGTCTGGCAGGACCGCTTGCTCGCCCTGATGGCGAAGGCCGAGGCCGAACTAAATTTTGCCGATGAGGATGATGTCGGCGCCTATGACCTGTCGGCGCGCCAGTTGGTCGACGGGATGGGGGCTCTGGCCGTCGATCTCGACCGATGGCTGGCGCGGCCGGTGGCAGAGGTGATCGCCGAGGGTCTGTCGGTGGTGATCGCCGGACCGCCGAACGCCGGAAAATCGACGTTGATCAATGCCCTGGCTCAGCGCGAGCTGGCGATTGTTTCGCCGATTGCCGGAACGACGCGCGATGTTATCGAAACGCCGCTGGCGCTGGACGGTATCGCGATGCGCTTTTCGGATACGGCCGGAATGCGCGGAGAAGGCGCCGATGCAATCGAAGCCATCGGAATCGACCGCGCGCGTGCCGCGGTGATGGCCGCCGATATCCTCCTTTGGCTAGGCGACCCCGAGGCGGTCCCCGACCATCCGCGCCATATTCTGATCGCGGCGCAGGCCGACCGCTGGCGCGGCGACACGGCGGCCGAGGCCGCTGCACGCCGGAGCGACCTAATTTTATCCGCGGCGACGGGGGAGGGGATGGAGGAACTCCACCGCCAGATCGTCGCGATGGCCCGGACGCTGCTTCCCCGCGAGGGAGAGGCGGTGCTGCGCCAGCGTCAGCGCGCGGCGCTGGCGGATGCGAGGGAATGGCTGACAATCGAAGCGGGTTCGCGTGAGGAAGAGGATATGATCCTGCTCGCCGAACGGCTGCGGCTTGCGGCCGCCGCGCTGGATCGCATAACGGGGCGTGCCGGAGTGGAGGATATGCTCGACGCGCTGTTCGGGCGTTTCTGTATCGGCAAGTGACTGTTCCACGTGAAACATCGCTGATGTGGACCGGCTGGCCCGTTTGGGGTAAAGGCGCGCCCAATCATGGACAGCAGCAGCATTTTTGATGTCATCGTCGTTGGCGGCGGGCACGCCGGGACCGAAGCCGCGGCAGCGGCTGCGCGTCTTGGTGCAAGCGTGGCGCTGGTCAGTTTCGATCCCGCGCTGATCGGCACAATGTCGTGCAACCCGGCCATTGGTGGACTGGGCAAAGGCCATCTGATGCGTGAGGTCGATGCCCTCGACGGCTGGATGGCGCGCGCTGCTGACGCAGCGGCGATTCATTATCGCATGCTCAACGCATCGAAAGGGGCGGCGGTGCAGGGGCCGAGGATCCAGGCCGACCGAATGCTCTATCGCGATGCGATCCAGGCGCTGCTCGCGGGCGAAGAGAAGATTCGGGTCGTGTCGGGCGAGGCTGCCGCGTTGACCTTGTCCGCCGACGGATCGCGGGTGGATGGGCTGGAACTGGGTGACGGTTCGAAGATCGCTGCGTCGGCCGTGGTGCTGGCGACCGGAACCTTTCTGGGCGGAACGCTGTTCCGCGGTGAGGAAAGGATGGCCGGTGGGCGGATCGGCGAGGCGGGCGCCCACCGACTTGCCGAACAGTTGCGCGGTGCGAGCCTGCCGATGGCGCGGCTCAAGACCGGAACACCCCCGCGACTGGATGGCCGGACGATCGACTGGGCGATGCTCGAGGAACAGCCGTCGGATGATGGCGATTGGACCTGTTCCACGTGGAACAGAGAGCGCACGGTCCCGCAGATATTTTGCGCCATCACGCGCACCAACGAGGCGTCACATCGCATCATAGCGGACAATCTGCACCGATCACCGCTGTTCACCGGGGCCATCGGAGCGGCGGGACCGCGCTATTGCCCGTCGATCGAAGACAAGATTCACCGCTTCGCCGATCGCGACGGCCACCAGGTCTTTCTGGAACCAGAAGGACTGAACACCCACCTTGTCTATCCCAACGGGATTTCAACCTCACTCCCAGCCGATGTTCAGCTCGCGATGCTGCGGACGATGAAGGGGCTGGAATCGGTCGCCATGGTGGTTCCGGGTTATGCGGTGGAATATGATCATATCGATCCGCGTGCGCTCGACCGGACCTTGCAGGTTCGCGGGATCGAGGGGCTTTACTGCGCCGGGCAGATCAATGGGACGACCGGATATGAAGAAGCGGCGGCGCAGGGTCTGATCGCCGGCGCGAATGCGGCGCTTTCGGTCCAGCAGCGCGAACCGCTGATCCTCGATCGTTCCGAATCCTATATCGGCGTGATGATCGACGATCTGGTGCTGCAGGGGGTCAGCGAACCTTATCGCATGCTGACGGCCCGCGCCGAATATCGGCTGCGGTTGCGCGCCGACAATGCGGCGACGCGGCTGACGCCAAAAGGTATCGCGCTAGGATTGGTCGGTCGCGCGACCGCCACCCTGTTCGGTGAGCGGATGGCGGAGCAGGAGCGGGCTGGGGTGCTGCTCGATTCTGTTGTGGCCAGCGCGGACTATCAGGCGATCGGGATCGCCATTCCCGGCGATGGCGTCGCGCGAAAGCGTATCGATTTGCTTCGCTATCCCGGCGTGACGATGGAAACGCTGGTCGCGCTGGAATCCGAGCTGGCCACGATCGATCCGGCCATTCTGGCCGAACTTGCCGAGGATGCGCATTATGCGCCTTATATCGCGCGGCAGGATGCCGAACTGCGCGCCCTGGCGGCGAATGAGGCGATCACCCTCGACCCTGAGCTCGACTATATGGCGATCGGCGGCCTGTCGCGCGAAATGGTCGAGCGGTTGTCCAAGGCTCGGCCCGAAACATTGGGGCAGGCGGCGCGGATCGATGGTGTGACTCCCGCCGCGCTGACCGCGATCATGGTTCACAGCAGGCGGCGTGCAGCCTGATCATTTCGGGCAAGCTCCAGATCTCGTCGCCTTTCACCGGCGGCGTCCTGGCGTTTGGAGCGCGCGAACGGGCAGACAGGGAGGGGCATCGGTCGCATGGTCCGCTTGTCGAGTGATTGTGGGCGTTGACACCGAATGCGGCAGCGATGCGAATGGCGGCGGATGATAGAGAGAGCGGTATGACCGAAGGTCTGGACAGTATGATTCTCGATAATGAAGATGCGGCGCGGGCATGGCTTCGCGCGGTCTTTGATCCGATCCCGACCCAGTGGCAGCAACTCGAACGCTTTGCGGCCATGCTCGTCGCCGAGAATGAGCACCAGAATCTGATCGCGAGTTCGACCGTTTCGGCGCTGTGGGTGCGCCATATCGCCGACAGCGCCCAGCTTTTGAGCCTCGATCGCGAGGGCGAAGGACTTTGGCTTGATCTGGGAAGCGGACCCGGGCTGCCGGGAATCGTCGTTGCGATCTTGAGCAACCGACCAATATTGCTGGTCGAATCGCGCAAGCGACGCTGCGACTTTCTTCGCGCCGTGATTGCCGAGTTGGGCCTTGGCCATGTGGAGGTGGCGGAAGCACGGCTCGAAACGCTGAGCACGGTTCCGGCGGCCACCATCAGCGCACGCGCCTTTGCTCCGCTCGACCGCTTGGTCGACTTATCCTCTCGTTTTTCCACCGAATCGACATGTTGGTTGCTGCCAAAGGGGCGAAACGCAGCTAAGGAACTTTCCTTGTTGCCGCCGACGTGGCAAAGATTGTTCCACGTGGAACACAGCCGCACCGACGTCGACAGCGGAATATTGGTCGGACGCGGGAAAATTGGCCCGAAACAGCGAGGAAAGCGATGATCCGCATAGCCGTGGCGAACCAGAAGGGCGGGGTCGGCAAGACGACGACCGCAATCAACCTCGCCACCGCGCTCGCCGCAACAGGGTGGCGGACGCTGATTATCGACCTCGATCCGCAGGGAAATGCTTCGACCGGGTTGGGAATTGCGCAGGCCCAGCGTGAATATTCCAGCTATGAATTGCTGCGCGGCGATGCTTCGATCGCCGAGTGCGCGGTACATACGGCGGTGCCGCGGCTCGACATTGTACCTGCCACGGTCGATCTGTCGGGAGCGGAGATCGAACTGATCGAGTTCGGCGACCGTTTGCACCGTCTGCAGCAGGCATTGTCGAGCGCCGAAGCGGGCCAGTGGGACATTTGCCTGATCGATTGTCCGCCGTCGCTTGGAATGCTGACGCTCAATGCGTTGATCGCTGCCGAATCGCTCATCGTGCCGCTGCAATGCGAGTTTTTCGCGCTCGAGGGGTTGAGCCAATTGCTCACGACCGTCGAACGGGTTCGCGGGCGATTCAATCCGCAGCTGTCGATCCTGGGGGTTGCGTTGACGATGTTCGATCGTCGGAACCGGCTGACCGACCAGGTGTCCGATGATGTGCGCGAATGTCTGGGGCCGGTGGTGTTCGAAACGGTGATTCCGCGCAATGTCCGTCTGTCGGAGGCGCCGAGCCATGGTTTGCCCGCGTTGATCTATGACCATCGCTGCCCAGGATCGGCGGCCTATATCGCGCTGGCGCGCGAGTTGATCGACCGCCTGCCCAATGTTCGCAAGGCTGCATAAATGTCGGAAAATAAAGACGAAATTTCACCAGCCACGGCGCGCAAGCGGCCATCGGGGCTGGGCCGTGGATTGAACGCGCTGTTCGGCGATGCCGCGGTCGAAGCGCCGGTGCTGGCGAGCCCAGGTTCGGCGGTAAAGCCCGCTCCGGTTGCGGGCGATTCGGTGCAGCATGTCGATGTCGGGGCGATTCATCCGCTTCCGGGCCAGCCGCGTCGTCATTTTGACGAAACAGCGATTGCGGAACTGTCCGAATCGATCGCCGCGCGCGGGTTGCTCCAGCCGATCATCGTCAGGCGTGCACCCGATGGACCAGGATATCAGCTGGTTGCCGGTGAACGGCGCTGGCGCGCGGCGCAACGCGCGGGGCTTCATCAGATCCCTGCGCTGGTTCGTGAGTTGGACGATGCCGCGACCTACGAGATCGCGCTGGTCGAGAATATTCAGCGGCAAGACCTGAACGCGATCGAAGAAGCGAGTGCCTATCGCAAGCTGATCGAGGATTTCGGGCATAATCAGGAAGCGCTTGCGCGATTGGTCGGAAAGTCGCGCAGCCATGTCGCCAATCTGATGCGGCTTCTCGACCTGCCTGCTTCGGTGCAGGATCTGGTCGGTGACGGATCGCTGGCCATGGGACATGCGCGGGCGTTGATAGGGGCCAGCGGGGCCGAGGCCATCGCTCGCCGGATAGTCAAGGAAGGCTTGTCGGTCCGCGCGGTCGAAGCGCTTGTCCGCGACAACCGCGAAGGCGGTGGTCGCAAGGGCTCCACCGAAGCAAGGAGCCTGGATAGCGGCCGGGATCCCGACATCGTTGCGGTCGAACGCCATCTGTCCGAACTGCTGGGGATCGGTGCCACGATCCAATATGCGGGCGATGGCAAGGGGGCGTTGACGCTGAAATTCGCATCGCTCGACCAGCTCGACATGATCTGTCAGCGGCTGTCCGGCGAATCGATCTGACCCTCCCTCAGATTGGACGACGAACGGTGCATCCCTTCCCTCGTTCGAACGGCCAAGCGGCGCCTGGCAGCTTCGCCGATCGACGGCTGGAATCGGTGCGGATTTCATTTAACCATATGGAAATGATAGAAATTATTGGTCGATTCAATCGGTATCCTAATGTGCTGTTAACTATGGTTGTCGGCAAAAGTTGAACAGATGGTCCGCTATGAGCGGCGATGAATGGGGTGGGATTTCCATTCGGACTATGACTGTTCAAGGGACCAAAATATGCGCAAATTGAAAATGACGCGCGCCGTTGCCGGCGCGGTACTGGCTGTTGCCGTTATGCAGGCGCCGTCGGCGCAAGCCGCAACGGCCACGGGTACGGCGAAGGCGAAGATCCTGCGCCAGATTACGCTGACGAATACCAGCGACCTCAACTTCGCGACGGTCATCAGCGGCGGATCGGCTTCGACCGTCACCGTGGCGACCGATGGCGCCGCGACTTGCGGAACCGGCCTGACCTGTACCGGAACCACGACGGCCGCCAACTTCAACATTCAGGGCACGAACAATGCTGTTGTTCTGGTCGGTGGCGACTCGAGCGTGACGCTGACTGGATCGCTGGGCGGTACGATGAGCGCGTCGCTCGACTATTCGGCCAGCTCGGTGACGCTGACCAATGGCCCCGGTACCGTCGGCGGCAGCTTTCAGGTCGGCGGGGTATTGAGCGTCGGCCTGAACCAGGCGTCGGGTGACTATTCGGGCACCTTCAATGTAACGGCCAATTATCAGTAAAAATTGGGGGGAAGGCGCGCCGCGACCTGCGCGCCGACCAATGTGGGGCCGCCGGGCATATCCGGTGGCCCCCTTTTTGTGCCGCTGATGGCGGTTAGCGAAATATCAACCATGTTGGGGCAGGCAGAAGGCGACCAGATGGTGCGGTGGGGATCGCGCCGGACAACGATTGTGGGGATCGTATCCATGTTGCGTTTTTTGCGGGGCCTTGGCCTCTTTCTGACCCTGTTCATGCCATTGTCGTCGGCGCAGGCCGCCGGCGATCTGCTTGTGGCGCCGACACGCCTGATTCTCGACGGATCCAGAGGCACCGAAGTGGTGCTGAACAATATCGGCGTTGCGCCGGCAACCTATCGAATCAGTCTGGAAATCAAGCGGATGACGGCGGAGGGCGGGCTGGACGAAATCGCCGAAGCCGATGCGACCGCCGAGGAGCGGGCGGCGCTCGACATGATCGTCTTCAGCCCGCGCCGCGTGACCTTGCCGCCGAACCAGCCGCAGGTGATCCGTGTCGGTGTCCGGGTTCCGGAAGGGCTTGCAGCAGGCGAATATCGGGCCCACATGCTGTTCCGCGCGGTGCCCGATGCGGCGCCAGTGACGGAACCGAAGGGCGCGTCGGGCGGTGTCTCGATCGCCATCACGCCGATCTATGGCATCACCATTCCAGTGATCGTCCGGGTCGGGGACCTGAGCGCCGTGGCATCCATCGGCGAGGCATGGGTCGAAGAGACGGCGGACGGGGCGGCATTCACCTTCGACCTGCGCCGCGAAGGGGGACGGTCGGTCTATGGAGACATAGAGGTGACGCGCCCGGGGTTGGCCGCGCCGTTGCTGACCGCGCGGGGTATAGCCGTCTATCCGGAGATAAACGAACGCACGGTGTCGCTTCGCGTGCCGCCCGAACTGGCCCGGACGCTGAAAGGGCCGGTACACATTCGCTACAGCGAGGATCGCGAAGTCAGCGGCGGCACGATCGATGCGGTCGATCGGGTGGTGAAATAGGCCGCGCGGCCGGTCTGGCGGGCCTTGGCCGTGATCGCCCAAGCATCTTGTCGGCAGCGCGGGCGCGCCAGATCGATCCTGGCGGCAGCCGTGCTTGCGTTCGCGCTCTTGATTGCCGGCGGCGTCAAGGCGGCGCCGCTTGAGCAACATGCCCCGGTTGCGGATGGGTGGGTGCCCAATGACGATGATGGCTGGCTGTTCGATGTGCGGTCGGGGCAATATCGACTTGGCGATGGGGTGCGCGGTTATCAGACGCCGCAAGGCATATGCGTCGATCTGGCTGATATGGTGCTCGCGCTTGATCTTGGCGTGCGCGTTGACAGGAAGTTGCGCCGCGCAACCGGATGGGTTCTTGACGAACGGCGCAGCCTGACCATCGATCGCGATGTGGGCGAAGTGCGGCTGGGAAATGAGCGGATTCCGATTGCAGCCACGGACATTCGCGATACTTCGGCGGGGTGGTGCGTCGATCTGGGGCGCCTTTCGCGTTGGTTCGGCATACCGTTTACCGCTGATCTGTCGAATGCGGTGCTCCGCATCGACAGCAAGGAAAAGCTGCCCTTTCAATTGGCGGCGGAGCGCCGCGCGCGCGCCGCGTCGATCCGCCCCGCGGCGGCATCGTTCGATCTTGAAAGCTTGCCGCGCGCCGAGCGTCCCTATGGTAACTGGGCCGCGCCGTCGGTCGATGTGGCCGCTTCGATCGGGTTCCTTTCCGATCGTCGTGGCCAGACGCGCACTCCGGCGCGATATGAGGTCTTTGCTGCGGGAGAGGTCGCCCGCCACAGTTTCGACGCGCGGCTGTCGTCCGATGAATCGGGCGTTCCGGACAGTTTGCGCTTGCGGCTGTATCGCACCGATCCGGAAGGGCATTTGCTCGGTCCGCTACACGCCACCCACTATGGTGCCGGCGATGTCATGCTGCTTTCGACCGGAATCGTCGCGCAGTCGACGCCGGGACGCGGCGCGCTGATCACGAACCGCCCCGTCGAACGGCCCGACAGTTTCGATCGAACCAGCTTTCGCGGCGACCTTCCCAGCGGCTGGGACGCCGAGCTTTACCGCAATGGACAGTTGCTTGCGTTCACGGCGCCCAATGGAGAAGGGCGATATGAATTCGTCGACGTGCCGCTTCATTATGGGGCCAATCGCTTTGAAATCATCCTCTATGGCCCCCAGGGTCAGATTCGTCGCGAAATTCGCGAGATGCAGGTCGGGATGGATTCGATCCCGCCGCAGAAGACCTGGTACTGGGCGGGGTTCGCTCAGGAAAATACGGACCTTGTCGCGTTCGGGGATCGGCGGCGCGGTGCGTTTCGTCGCGGATGGCGCGGGACTTTGGGGATTGAGCGCGGGATCGACACGCGAACGTCAGTCGCGGCCTATGCCCACAGCCTGATGATCGAGAATCTCCGCCGTAACTATGCGGAAGGAGCGCTGCGCCGTTCGATCGGACCGACTGTGTTGGAAATCGCCGGGGCATGGTCCGACGACGGTGCGATGGCGGCCCGTGCGAGCTGGCTCGCGGCCTTTGGCGAAACCTATATCCGGGCGGACGCACTACGGGGATGGAACGGCTTTGTTTCCGACCGTTTTGCCGGAGATATCAAGGAACTATATTCGGTATCGGTCGATCAGTCGGTGAAATTGGGCCGCGCCGTCCTGCCGGTGCATTTCGATATCCGGCATACCGGGCGATTGTCGGGCATATCCAGTCTGGAAGCGAGTGCGCGGGCGTCGGCGAGCCTGCGCGCCGTCAGCTTCACCGGTCAGATCGACTGGAGCCGCAGTCATAATCCCTTTGGACCCGACCCGCCCGACAATCTGACCGCAAGCTTGCTCGCCAATGCCCGCATCGGCCGCGTTCGCCTGCGCGGCGAGGCGCGTTTTGCCCTGTCGGGCAATAATTCCGACACGCGCGCCGCGGTCATTGGCGAATGGGCAGGGAAGGGCGATGCCGAATGGCGGGCCGAACTGGGTTATGATCGAGGTTTGGCAAGGGCGCGTGCCGGCCTTGGCTATACGCGGCGTTTCGAGCGGTTCCAGCTCGGAGGATTTGGTGAAGTGGCGAGCGACGGATCGGTCGCGGCGTCGCTGTCCTTTGCTATCAGCCTGGGGCCGCAGGCGGGCGGAGGATGGCGCCTGTCGAGCAAAAGGCTGGCGAGCCGGGGGCAAGTCACCGCCGAGGTGTTCATGGATGACAATGGCGACGGCATCCGCCAGGCGAATGAGGCGGCGGTGAAGGATGTTCCGCTTACCGCCGGCCGCGCCTTTGCCGATGCCGCAACCGATAGCCGCGGGCGGGCCTCGATCGACGGGTTGGAGCCGTTTCAACCCGTGATGATCGGCGTCGATGCCGGCGGTCTTCCTAACCCCTTTGTTCAGCCTGTTCTGCCAGGTGTCATGGTTACGCCGCGTCCCGGGGTAGCGATCAAGGTCGCCCTCCCGATGTCGGTGGCGGGCGAAATCGAGGGAGTGATCCGGCGTGATGGAGGCAACCCCGTTGCGGGATTGACGCTGGAGCTGGTCGATGCCGAGGGGCGCGTTCGGGCGTCGACGCTGACCGAGTTCGACGGATATTTCCTTTTCGAAAGCGTCGCTTATGGCCGCTACACTGTCCGACCATTGCGAAAGGCAGCGACTGCGCTGCGATTGGATTCCAGCTTTGCCGTTGCTGCGGCGCCGGGAAAGACCACCCCGCGGGTGCGGTTGGGTACGCTGGTTTTGAAGCCGCCCGTGGGTGCGGCGGCGGATCGCGAGCGAAGGTCGCCCGATGATGGAATCGGCGCGCGTGGACCACCGGGGGAGGTCGCCGTCGGGCGTTGAACCAAGAAATCCGGCCACCTGGGGAGAGACAGGCGGCCGGAAAGCGGAGCTTCAGCTATGCTGGGGGCCGGAGGCGTCGTCCAGAAGCTGGCCTCGCAGCGCCGCCGGGCGGTTTCCGCAGCGCTCGACATAGGCGTCGATGGCGGCGCTCGGAGGAAAGGCGCTCCGCGCAAAGGCGAGGGCGCTGGCGACCAACAGATCGACGGCCGAATAATCGTCGCCCATCAGATAGGGGGCTTTCGCCAACGCCGCCTCGATACGGTGAACCGCCGCTTCATACTGCCGCCTTTTCATCGGCGATCCATCGAGTTCGTCCATTATGGCGGCGAACATCGCCGGTTCCATCTCGGCGGCGTACCACAATGCCCATGTCAGATAGTCGCCACGCTGGGCGTCGTCGGGGGACGGGGCCAGGCCGGCCGCAGGAAAGGCATCGCAAAGATACAGAATGATCGCGACCGATTCGGCGACCACTCGCCCGTCATGCTCGATCGCGGGAACCCGCTTGTCAGGGTGCGGGTTGGCCGGATCCGGTGATCCGTCGCCGGTCATCGGACGAAAGATCGACACCGGGCGTATCTCGTACGGAACACCCAATTCTTCCAACAGGCTGAGGATTCGCGTCGAGCGTGATTGAGGCGCGTGATAGAGGGTGATCATTGGTATTTGCTCCATTTTTTCCAAGTCGACGCTCTCAAGGATTGACGACAGGCGGTCTTTAGGAGAACCCTACTGACAGCATTCTGTCAGTAGGGTTTCGATGATGCGGCGAGCCGACCGACTATTTCAGATCATCCAGCTGTTGCGCCGTTCGTCGCGACCGGTGACCGCGGCGGAAATGGCCGCGGAACTGGAGGTATCGGTCCGCACGATCTATCGCGATGTCGCGGACCTGATTGGCCAACGGGTGCCGATCGCGGGGGAGGCGGGCTTCGGTTACGTCCTCGATGATGCCTATGACATGCCGCCGCTGATGCTTACGTCGGATGAGGTCGAGGCGGCGGTGCTGGGCGCGCAGTGGGTGGCGGCGAACGGCGACGTCGTGCTTGCAAATGCGGCGCGCGACCTGATCGCAAAGATATTGGCGGTGGTACCCGAACAATTGCGCCCGATGATCACGGCGCCCTCCATGTCGGCACGGCCACCGTTTCAAAAGCTGAATGACGGCATCGACATCGTCCGCCTGCGGCAGTGGATACGGACAGGGGGCAAGGTCCGCATATCCTATCGCGACGAGGAAGGCGCGGAGAGCGAACGGGTGATCTGGCCGATTATCATCGGATATTTCGACAACCGCCGGACGATCGCCGCCTGGTGCGAGAAACGGCAGGATTTCCGCAGTTTTCGAACCGACCGTGTCGTCGAGGCCGCATTTCTGGATGAAAAATATCCAGGCCCGCCGGGAGCGCTGCGGCTCCGCTGGAAACAGGCGATTCTCGACCGTTACGCGGCGCGGGAAAAGGACTGTCAGGCGGGACGGAAGCGGAGCGCCGTCCCGTTCATGCAATAGCGCTTGCCCGTCGGTTTGGGCCCGTCGTTGAATACATGGCCCAGGTGGCCGCCGCAGCGCCGACAGTGCACTTCGGTCCGCGGATAGCCGAGATCATAGTCGGTTGAGGTTGCGATCGCGCCCTTGAGCGGCGCCCAGAAGCTGGGCCAGCCGGTTCGGCTGTCATATTTGGCCGTGCTGGAATAGAGCGGCAATCCGCATCCCGCACAGGCAAATATGCCGGCGCGCTTTTCCTTGTCGAGCGGACTGGTGAACGGCCGCTCGGTTGCCGCTTCGCGCAGGACCCGATATTCGAACGGCGAGAGGCGTTTGCGCCATGCATCGTCGGACAGGCGCCAGCCCGGTTCTGCGACCGGGCGCTTGCCCCCCTTGGCGAACAGCATCGGCGCGGCAATCATCGTGCCGCCCAATGCGATGCCGCCAAGGATGTAGCGCCGTTCGATCATTGTCCTTGATACGTGGCGGGCGCGGCCGAAGTTTCAACCGGCCTCAATATTTTTCGAGTTCGACCTGCATGTGGCGATAGCCATGAACGAAGCTGGCATGGACCCGTTCGGGTTCGCCGATGACGTTCACGCGCAGGCGTCGGCGCTGCATTTCGGCGATCAGCGCGGTGAGTTGAAGTTCCGCGACACGGGCGCCCACGCAGCGGTGAATGCCATAGCCGAACGCAAGGTGGCGCCGTGCATTTTCACGGTCGACGATGATGCTGTCGCCATCAGGAAACACGCTTTCGTCGCGATTTGCCGATGCATACCACAGCGCGATCTTGTCGCGCTTGCGAATCTGATGCCCGAAGAGTTCGGTATCCTCCATTGCGGTCCGGCGCATGTGGGCGAGCGGGGTCTGCCAGCGAATGATCTCGTGCATCGCGTTGACCGCAAGTTCGGGATCATGGTTCGCCTCCAGCTTCGCGCGTTCGCCGGGGAAGCAATGAAGCCCATAGGCATAAGCGGACATGGAATTGCGCGTCGTGTCATTGCCGCCGACGATCAGCAGGATGAGATTCCCCATGAATTCTTCGTGGCTCATATGGCTCATCGCGTCGGACTGCAGCATGATCGAGATCAGGTCATGCTGTCCCGGATTGCTCGCCTTGCGGTCCCACAACTGCTTGAATGCCGCCCCCATTTCATAGGCGATGGCCAGGCGTGCCTGGCGCTGTTCGGGGGTGTTGAAGCTTTCGATGTCGCCAAGGGCGTCGGACCAGGCGGTCAATTTGTGCCGGTCTTCCCAGGGGAAGTCGAACAAGATGGCCAGCATCTGTGTCGTCAGTTCGATCGAGAGCTTTTCGACCCAGTCAAAGGGTTCGCCGATGGGGAGCGTGTCGAGGACGTCGCTGGTCCGTTTCAGCGTGTCGGCGCGCATCCGCTCGATTTCCGAAGGACCAAAGGCGGGGGCGACCGTGCGGCGCTGTGCCGTATGTTGCGGCGGGTCCATGGCGATGAACATCGGCATCGGCACTTCGCCTTCCTTCAGATGCTCGATACCGTCCCCCGCAACGGTGATGCCGCCATATTCCCAGGAGGAGGAAAAGATCTTCGGTAACGCCTCGATATGCTGAATGGGCTTGTAGGTGGTCACCGACCAATAGGGGCCGAACTTTGAATCCTCGCAATAATGGATCGGCGATTCGGCACGAAGCTGGCGCATCGGTTCCTGCCAGCGATCCTCGCTCCACAGCTCTGCGCGGCTGACGTCCAGGGGATTGACGGTTTCCGGGGCGGTACGAATCTGGGTGGCCATCTGGCTGCTCCTCTCAGGCGGCCGTCTTTGCGCGGCCAATTGGGTTGCAGAATGCCACTATTTACAACTTTGTCAACGCGGCCGACGGGCCGAAACTGTTTCCCCTACGGTCAACGGCTTGCGCGGTCGATCAGCCCCCCTTTCGGCGTTGCCAGAACTTCCAGTCGCTGCGCCCGCTGAGCACGCCGGCGCGAAAAAGGCGCACCGAAATGAAAATGACGAGGGCAACCCACAGTGCCTGCCAGCCAAGCGCGAGCAGGTGGATCCCGCGTGCCTCGTCGGTCGCCGCGCGCGCGGCCATCGCCAGCGGCGAGGAAAAGGGAATGGCCTGTGCCACGGCGGCAAGCGTTGTTCCCGGCGCACTGGCGGCCGCCGACGACAGGCTGAACATGCCGACCTGGAAAATGGTGATCGGAAGGCTCAGCATCTGAATCTCGCGCACCGTGGCTGCCTGGGCGCCGACGCCCAGGAACACCGCGCCGAGCAGGAGAAAGGACATGACAAAATAAAGAAACCCGATCGCGAGGAAAAAGGGCCAACCCGTCGCGGGCGTCGCGATGGCCATGGCTCCGGCTTTGGTCGCGGTTCCCGCAGCGGCCAGGGCGGCCGGATCGGCGCTGAAAAGCGAGACCAGGCCGCCGCCGAGCGCCATCGCAAGCCAGAAAACGATAAAGAGAATGGCGACGCCGAGCAGGCCGAGCAGCTTGCCGAGAAAAACGCTTTCCAATGGGACTGCGGCGGCGAGGATTTCGATCACCTTATTGCCTTTTTCCTCGGCCAGCGACCCGACAGTCTGGCCGGCGAGAAGGATGGTAAGCAGGAAAATGACGAATACCGCGCTAAAGCCGATCGACTGTTGCGCGGCGATGCTGGTTCCGCCGTTCGCCATGCTTTCGAAACGCGGCCGGGTCGGGGGCAGTTCGCCCGCTGCCCGGCTGATCCGTATTTCACTGGCGAGAAGCGCCAGATATCGTCCGGCGCTCGACCCCGCCTGGCGTTCGACGATATGCGGATTGGCGAGCGGACCGCGCATCACCGCGAGCGTGTCGCTGCCCTTTTCGGCGGCGATCGCTGCGGCATCCACGGGCGCAGAGCCCGCGATGCGCAGTTCAAGCTTGGGCGGTTCGCGACCGAATCCGGCGCGCAGGCGAAGATCGGCGTCGCGTGCCGCCTGCATGTCAGGGGCGTCGACGACCGCAACGATGCGTCCTGCGCCCCGCGCACTGTCGGCGAGCTGCGATGCGCCCATTCCCCCGACGGCGCCCATGCCGAGCATGAACAGAGGTGCCAGCAGAAAGATCAGGAAGGTCGGGGTCGCGACGATCGCCAGAAAGTCTCGGCGCGCGATGACGAACATATTCTTGATGAAGGGCGTCATGCGGCGGCCTCGTCGATGGCGTCGCTCTGGGGATCGGCGTTGAAAGCGCCGTCGACCTGCCGAACGATATGAACGAAGGCGTCATGGAGCGCCGGGCGGACGATCGACAGGCCGGCGACGCCGACATGGCCGGCGGTGATGCGCGCGAGCAGGGGCTCGATCGCGTCGTCGCTGATCGGGAAATGCCATGCATCGCCGATCCGCTCGGCGCCGTGGGGCAGCAGCGCGGCGACCGTATCGGGCGCAACGTCGGCGCGCGGCGTATAGCGCACCTGCATCGGCAACAGCGCGCGCGCCTCGTCCACCGTCCCTTCGAAGCGGCGCTGCGACCGCGCGATGATCGCCAACCGGTCGCACAGTCTTTCGGCATGCGCCATCACATGGGTAGAGAAGAGGATGGTGGCGCCGCGTTCGCGTTCGCGCCGCACCAGCATTTCCAGACGTTCCTGATTGACCGGATCGAGTCCCGAAAATGGTTCGTCGAGGACGATCAGGTCGGGGGCATGGACGATCGATCCGATGAGCTGGATCATCTGGGCCATGCCCTTGGACATTTTGCGGATTTTCTCGTCGATCACCCGTTCCAGGCCGAGTTCGGCCATGAAGGTGGCGGCACGGCGTCGCCCCTCTGCCCAGTCGAGGCCGCGTAGCGCGCCCATGAAGGCAATTGCCTCGCGCGCTTTCATGCCGGGATACAGGCCGCGCTCTTCGGGCAGATAGCCGATGCGATGGCGAACGGCCTGGGGCCGGCGATCGCCAAAGATGCGGCTTTCGCCGGCATCGGGATCGATAATGCCCAGCGTCATGCGCAGCGTCGTCGTCTTTCCGGCGCCATTGGGGCCGAGCACGCCATAGATGCTGCCCCTGGGGACGAGAAGCGTGACGTCATCGACGGCCTTGAAGGAGCCGAAAAATTTTGTGAGGCCGCGCGCCTCGACACTGAGGTCGGTCAAATAGGAATTCCCGAACTTGCTGTTTCGCAGACTATGGCACGCCAGAGCCCTTGCCGTATAGAGCGCCAATGGTTGCCGAAGCCTTGCCCTCACTCGAACAGCGGCTCGAAGACGTCGCACGCGCGCATGGCTTTGCGGCGTTCGGCATCGCCGACGCCGGTGCGGCGCCGCTGACCGCCGCGCGGCTCGATGCCTGGTTGGCCGACGGATGCCATGGCGATATGATCTGGATGGAAAGCCGCGCCGCGCAACGCGGGTCGCCGCAGGGACTATGGCCCGACGTGCGTTCGGTCATCGCGCTGGGCATGAGCTATGCCCCGGCGCATGACCCGTTGGTGCTGGCCGAACATCCCGACCGCGGCCGAATCTCGGTCTATGCGCAGGGCGGCGACTATCACGACACGGTCAAGAAGGCGCTGAAAGCGGTCGCGCGCTGGCTGGTCGCCGAAGCCCCCGGTGCCGAGGTAAAGGTGTTCGTCGACACAGCGCCCGTGATGGAAAAACCGCTGTCGGCGGCGGCCGGACTTGGCTGGCAGGGCAAGCACACCAATCTGGTCAGCCGGGACCACGGCAGCTGGCTGTTCCTGGGCGCCATTTACACCACGCTCGACCTGACGCCCAGCACAGCGTCGCGGGACCGGTGCGGCAGTTGCTCGGCCTGTCAGGATGCCTGTCCGACGCAGGCCTTTCCCGCCCCCTATCGCCTCGATGCACGCCGCTGCATTTCCTATCTGACGATCGAGTATGACGGGCCGATACCGGACGAGTTTCGCGCCGCGATCGGCAATCGCGTCTATGGCTGCGACGATTGCCTGGCCGTGTGCCCGTGGAACAAATTTGCCGACACAGCGGCCCGTCATCGCGCCTTTCTTCCCCGCGGCGAACTGGTCGCGCCGTCGCTTGCCGATCTGCTGGCGCTCGACGATGCGGGATTCCGGCAGATATTTGCGGGATCGCCGATCAAGCGCATCGGCCGGAACCGCATGGTACGCAACGCGGCGATCGCGGCCGGGAACAGCGGCGACCGGCGGCTTTGCTCGGTGCTGGAGCAGCTGGTCGAAGATGAAGCCGACGTGGTTGCCGAGGCGGCGCGCTGGGCGCTGGGCCGGTTGGCACCATGACGCCACGCCGCTTGGGAGCGACGGTTTTCTAGCGGCGGAGGGCCTGAGCGCAGCCGTCGACACCGGCATCGCGGCCATCGGGAGTCCGGGCATCGACATGGGTGGCAACCGGTGTCGCACCTGCGCGCGGCGCATAGAAATAGATGTCGAGGGTGCAGCTGCTGCCCGCGAACTGCATCTTGCGGCCCGCACCTTCCTTCACGTCCAGCCGAGGCGAACCGAACAGGCGGCCGATCGCGTCGGCGCTGGTGCCGATCAGGCTGTTGTTCTGGACCGGTTTGACCACCGTGGAGGGCGGTGCGGACACCGGCGGCACGGCACGCGGGACCGCTCCGCCCGCACAGCCCGCCAGGGTCAGGGCGAGGCCGAAGGCGACGATGGAATGGCGGTGACGCATCATGAAAAATCCCTGTCGTGCATTGGAAGGTCGCGCATGTGGAACAGGTGAACGGCCATAGCTGTGCTGACGATGGGCGCCAACAGATTGACGACGGGTACAAGGAAGCTTGCGGCAGACAGCAGCCCGAGCGACCAGCGGGTGCCCCGTTCGAGCGGCGCTTGGCCCGGGTGGCGCGCGCCTATCATGGCGTCGAGATCCCGGCCGAGCAGCATGGCATTGACCGCAAGGGCGAGAAGCGGCGTCCCGATTCCCGTGACAAGCAGCAGGATATAGAGCGGCAGCGCGAGTATATTCCCCAGGATCAGCCGGGCAAGCGAGGCGAGCGCAAGGGTCATGGTCCGGCGCCATCCGACATCAACCGCCCGTGATGCGGCGACCGGATAGTGGCGTCCCTCGATATCTGCGACGATCGCGTCGGCGAACAGCCCGATCACCATGATCGCAACGGCGCGAAACAGCAGCCAGCTGCCGGCGATGACAAGGACAATGACCAGCACTCCGGCCATATCGGCCTGGGCGGCGCTCAGCCAGCCTTCGCTTTGCAACAGGTGGCGGGCCAGCAGAAAGATGGCCGTTCCGGCGGCGGCGAGGATCAGCAGTGTCAGCGCCAGGCTTTGCAGGAGGATCGCCAGGCCGCGCGGGCTCGCAACGTCGCGAAGGGCCAGGAACAGGGCGGGCAGTACGCGGACCATCGATGGAGGGATGCGCGGCGCCGGATGCTACGTCAAGCGCGCCGCTTGCCTTGGCAGCGCTGCGCCCCTAAGGCCGCGCGCAGCTTTTTCAGCCAGGACAGGATATTTCATGGCCCCTCCCGCCCGTTTCGACATTATCGCCATCGGCAATGCGATCGTCGATGTCATCGCCCGCGCTGACGATGCCCTGATCGATGCAGAAGGGCTGACCAAGGGGTCGATGCGGTTGATCGATGCGGTCGAGGCAGAGCGCCTCTATGCCGCGATGGGGCCGGCGGTCGAAATGTCGGGCGGCAGCGCCGCGAACACTTTGGCGGGCATGGCAGCGCTGGGGCAGCGCTGCGCCTTTATCGGCCAGGTCGCTGACGATCAGCTTGGCCATGTGTTCACCCACGACCTGCGGGCGCTGGGCGTTGCTTATGACACGCCGGCGCTGAGTGCCGGGGCTCCCACCGCGCGCTGCCTGATTCTCGTTACGCCGGATGGGCAGCGGACGATGAACACCTTTCTGGGGGCAAGCCACCTTCTGGAACAGGCGATGATCGCCGAAGACCGGATTGCCGCGTCCGACATCCTTTATCTGGAAGGATATTTGTGGGACCCGCCGCTGTCGCGTGCAGCGATGCGCCGCGCGATCGACGTCGCGCGTGAAGCGGGGCGCAAGGTCGCCTTTACCCTGTCCGACGCCTTCATCATCGACCGCCATGGCCCCGATTTCCGCGCGTTGATCGCCGAAGGCCTGTTCGACATTCTGTTCGCGAACGAGGTCGAGATCGGTGCGCTCGCCGAGGAAGCCGATTTCGAAACGGCCGTCGCAAAGGTTGCGGCGCAGGTGCCGTTGCTCGTCGTGACGCGCGGAGAAAAGGGAGCGATCGCGATCCGGAACGGCGAGCGAAGCGCCGTCGACGCCGAACCGATCGACCAGGTGGTCGACACGACGGGGGCGGGCGACCTGTTCGCCGCTGGTTTCCTGGCCGGCCTTGCCGAAGGACGGCCGGATGCAGAATGCCTGACGATGGGCGCCATATGCGCGCGTGAGATCATCGCGCAGGTCGGTCCGCGAGCGCAAACCGATCTCAAGGCCCGGATCGCGGCGCGGCTGGGATAGGAACCAAATGCGGCCGTGACGCGTCCTATGCCCGTTCAGCATGGGAGATGGTTTCATGGCCGACGAAATTCACACGACCCGCGATACCGACGGGAACACGCACACCACGACGATTATCGATCGCAACGAACGTCGGGGCGGCGGGATTGGCACGGGCTTGATCCTGATCGTGGCGCTTGCCGTCGCGGCCTTTGTCGCCTTTCAGTTTCTGGCCAATGACAAGGCCGAAACCGGCGCGGTAACGGAAGCCGCGCAAAAGGTAGGCAATGCAGCGGAAGACATTGGCAATGCCGCGCAGGACGCCGTGAAGCAGCAATGACAATCGGGGGCGGTCGGCCGTACGCCTTGTGCGCGGGCGGACCGGTTCAATCGCGACCGGCGACGCCGGAATCCGCCGAGGGCTGTTTACGGAACAGCGCCCGGTCTTCGGGGCCGAAGCCGCGGGTCCAGATCAGCCAGCTATAAATGCCGAGAATGACCGGCACGCCGATCAGCAACTCGGCCCATTCGGGCATTTGTGTCGCTCCCCAGCCCAGCACCGCGGCGCCGGCGGTTGCCCAGACAAGCGCCCAGCGCAGGCTGTTGACCGGAGCGTCCAATATCCGTGACAGCAAACGCGCCTTGACCACCGAAGCAAAGCCGAGGGCGAGCATGAGGGCGAGCGCAACCGCCACGGCGTAGCTGATGTCGGGCAGTCCCATGGCGCGGGCGGCAAGAATCAGGGCGACGCTGAGCAGCGCTTGGAGCGCCAATGTCGCAAGGCTGATCAACAGATTGCGATGGCGCGCCACATAGACGAGCGCGGCCTCGCTCACCACCGCGGTCGCGGCGACCACTTCGGCGGCCAGCAAAAAGGCGAGCGCACCGGTGCCGCTGACGAATTCGGGGCCGACCAGACCCATCACCGCTTCGCCCGGAATGCCGAGCGCAAGTGCGACGCCGGCCTGCGCGGCGATGATCCAGAAGCCGACCTGGCTGACCTGTGCGGCAACGGCACCCAGCCGCTTTTCGGCGAGGTTACGGGTTATGACGGGGCCAAGGATCGGCTCGAAGCTGGTTTTGAGCTTTTGCGGCAGCGACGCGACCTGCTGCGCCATATAGTAAATGCCGTAGATGGTCGGCGACGTGAACTGGCCCAGGATGAACAGATCGAGGCGCCGCGTACCCCATTCGATGGCGTCGGCGGCGGCAAGGGGGGCGTTGCGCCGGGCCAGGGTGATCAGATGCATCGCATCGGGACGCCACATTCCCGGGCCACCGAAATGACGAATCATGGGGATGAGGGCGGTCAGAAAGGCGCCGATCATGGCGGCGGCGTAGGAGAGCATCAGCCCGTCCTTTACCGAGACGTACCAGAATGCGGCGGCCGCGATGCTGATGACCCAGGGTTCGACGACCGCGCGCGCACGCACCGTCGCGCCGATATCAAATCGGTAGGCACAGGCCGCGAGCGCGATTTCGGTTCCCGCGATCGCAAAGACGAGAAGCGCCATGCAGCGGTCGGAGGTGCTGATGTCGCCGCTGGGGAACATGAACTGGGGAAAGAGGAGCAGGATTGCCGATCCGATCGCCGAAGCGAGGAAGGCGACGAACATGCCGTCCCAGACGATATGGCGCTGGTCGGCACCGGGAGCGCTCAATTGTTCGGCAAGCCCGCGTTTCAGCCCCAGGGTCGCAAGCTGTGCCACCAGTTCGATCACCAGGACCGCCAGCGCGAATCGTCCGACGAGATCCGGGCCGTACCAGCGGCCCGCGAAATAAAGGAACGGCAGGCGCGCGACGAGGCGCAGCACGAAGCCGAAGAAATTGGTGCGTCCGCCCTTTGCCAAGGCGGCAGTATCCGCATCGCGTTGGCCTTCGCCAGACGCGGGAGGCGCGGCTGCGCTGTCCGTTTGGCTCAAGCCCTGCGCCCCTTCTGCTGATCCCTGAAAGCCAATCTAGCGTGCTGCGATAGCAGGCGCAATTCCATGCAAACGATCATCGGCCCTCTGGTCTGAGCGGGCGGCTGAGCAGAGCCTGAATGGCCGCGGCGACATGGGTTTCGCCGGCTACCAGTCGTGCGACCGTGTCGATGATCGGCATTTCTATGCCATCGGCCCGTGCGGCCGCCGCGACAACCGGTGCGCTGAACGCGCCTTCGGCGATCGTCCGTCTGTCCGCCATCAGCTCGGTCATGCTGATCCCCCGGCCAAGACCCTGGCCAAGCGCAAAATTGCGCGAGTTCGACGAGGTACAGGTAAGCACCAGATCGCCAAGTCCGGCGAGCCCGGCCAGCGTTTCGGATTTGGCGCCCCGCGCCAGGCCGAATCGGGACATTTCGGCAAAGCCGCGGCTGATCAGCGCTGCGCGCGCGTTGAGCCCCAGGCCCGCGCCATCGACGATGCCGCAGGCGATCGCCAGGATGTTCTTGATCGCGCCGCCAATCTCGGCGCCGATCAGGTCGGTTGAGACATAAGGGCGGAAATGCGGCCGGGCGAGTGCGATGGCGAGTGCGTCGGCGGTGCTGCGATCTTCGGCGGCGAGCGTGATGGCGGTCGGTAGCCCGGCCGCGACTTCATGCGCAAAGGTTGGCCCGGACAGGACGGCGAGCGTGCGGCCGGGAAAAAGGTCGCGGGCAATATCGACCGGAAATGCAAAGCTGTTCGCTTCCATCCCCTTGCTGCAGAATATCAGCGGAGCGTTCCCGGCGGGAAGCTGTGCGAGCACCGTCCGCAGATAGGGCACCGGAACGACGACGAGCAGCGCGTCGAGCTCGGCCAGATCGGCCAGCGTGTCGGTGGCGGTGAGCGATGGCGAGAGCGCCGCGTCCGGCAAGAAGATCGGGTTGCGATGTTCGGCGTTGATTGCTGTGACGACATCGGTTTCACGGGCCCAAAGGCGTACCGTGCTGCCGTCTGCGGCGAGCAGCTGCGCAAGCGCGGTGCCCCAGGCGCCCCCACCGATGACGCCGAACCGGGATAGGGATGACGTCATGCTTTCACTCCAGCGCCGCGTACGGCTTCGGCATCGGGGTCGAGCGGCCAGCGCGGGCGTGCGGCAACCGACAGATCATTGGTCAGCCCGGCCGCGAATCGTTCGGCGCCCGCCCAGGCGATCATCGCGCCATTATCGGTGCACAGCCATAGCGGCGGTGCGACGAACGGCTTGTCGAAGCGCGCCGCGAGCTCGGTCAGCGCCTGGCGGATCGCGCCATTGGCCGCAACGCCGCCCGCGACGACGAAGGCGGTGGCCTCCGGGCAGACGGAGAGCGCGATGCGGCTGCGGTCGACAAGGCAGTCCACAACGGCTTGCTGGAAAGAGGCGGCGAGGTCGGCACGGTCATAGGCGCCGCTGCCGGCGGCTCGAGCGACCGCGCTCTTGAGACCGGCAAAGGAGAAATGCGGCTCGGCGCTGCCGATCAGCGGGCGCGGCAGGGGCACCGCGCGCGGGTCACCGTCCGCCGCAACCCGTTCCACCGCTGGGCCGCCGGGATAGCCGAGGCCTAGCAGCTTGGCGGTCTTGTCGAACGCTTCGCCCGCCGCATCGTCGATCGTGGTGGCAAGCCGCCGGTAATCGTCGACGCCGCGCACCAGCAACAATTGGCAATGGCCGCCCGAGACGAGCAGCAGAAGATAGGGAAAGTAGAGGTGCGGGTCGGCAAGCCGCGGGCTCAGCGCGTGCCCCTCCAGATGATTGACAGCGATCAGCGGCTTGTTTGCAGCGTGCGCAAGCGCCTTTCCGGTGACGAGGCCGACCATCACCCCGCCGATAAGACCGGGACCGGCGGTGGCCGCAATCGCGTCGACGTCGGAAAGGGTGACCCCCGCATCGGCGAGGACGGCTTCGACGATCGGGGCGAGCCGATCGACGTGCGCGCGGGCGGCGATTTCCGGGACGACGCCGCCATAGGGGGCGTGATCAGCCTCCTGCCCTGCGACGCGATGCGCCAGAATGCGCCGGTCGCTATCGACAAGCGCAGCCGCAGTTTCGTCGCAGCTTGATTCGAGGCCAAGGATCAGGGGCATAATGTTGCGGCTTCCTTTACCCGCCCCTTTATCGGCAGGGCAAGCCACGCTAGCAGGCTGCATGGCTTCTATTCCGCTTCCCACGATCAATCGTCCCCTGCGCATCGGTACGCGGGCCTCTCCCCTTGCCCTGGCGCAGGCGAATATGGCCGCAGCGGCGTTGATCGCGGCGCATGGCATCGCGCAGGATGTGCTGGAAATCGTACCGATGACCGCGACCGGCGACAAGATCCAGGACCGGGCGCTGGCGGAGGTCGGCGGCAAGGCGCTGTGGACGCGCGAACTCGATGCCGCACTCGACGCCGGGATCATCGACATTGCCGTCCATTCGCTGAAGGACGTCGAAACGGTGCGCGATGCGCGCTTTGCCTTGGGCGCGATGCTCGAGCGGGCGGACCCGCGCGATCGGCTGGTGGTACGGGACGGGGTCAGCGCCGGTACGATCGCCGACTTGCCGACCGGTGCGCGGTTGGGGACGAGCAGCCCGCGCCGAGCAGCGCAGGTGAAACGATTGCGTCCCGACCTTGAAACATGTTTGCTGCGCGGAAATGTCGCCACGCGCCTGGCCAAGCTGGCGGCGGGCGATGTCGATGCGACGTTGCTCGCGGCGGCGGGACTGGATCGGCTGGGGATGCACGAGATCGGGACCGTGCAGCGTGTCGAGTCTTTGCTTCCCGCCGCATCGCAGGGTGCGATCGGTATCGAATGCCGCGCCGAGGATGGCGTGACACTGGCGTTGCTGGCGGCGATCGACCATGACCGCACACATCGCGCGGTGGCGGCCGAAAGAGCGTTTCTGGCCGGTGTCGGAGGCGATTGCCGATCGCCGGTTGCCGCTCATGCGCAGTTTCAGGCGGACGGCGGACTTCGCCTCGACGCGCAGCTTTTCTCTGCCGATGGCGCAGATTGCGTCGCCGGGTACGCCGTGCTGGTCGATGACGACACGGCGGGAGATCTGGCCCGCCGCCTACTTTCGGAGGCTCCGGCCGCAGTCCGAAGCCTGTTCACGGCATGACGCCGGACATGCCGCTGATTGTCACGCGGCCCGAACCCGGATGTACGGCGACGGTCTCACGGGCTCGGGCGATGGGACTCGATGCGCGGCCCATGCCGTTGTTCGCGGCCCACCCGATCGACTGGGCAGCTCCCTCCAATCCGGCGGCCTTCGACGCCTTGCTGTTCACCAGCGCGCAAGCGCCGCGGCTCGCTGGTCCGATGCTTTCCGCGCTTGCCGGTTTACCGGGCTATGCGGTGGGTGCGGCGACGGCCGCGTCCGCGTCCGCGGCCGGTGTCACGGTCGCGATGATTGGCGACAGCGATGGCCAGCATCTGATTGATGCCATGGCGCCCATGGGAATCCGGCGGATACTGTGGTTGTGTGGCCGCGATCGATCGCATTTCGGATCGCCGGGGACCGAGGTGACGGCGGTACCCTGCTACGCCGTCGACAGGGTTGCTCCTCCAGCGGTCTGGTCCGGCCTGGTCGCGGCGCCTGCGGTAATCATGGTGCATTCCAGGCGTGCGGCAGAATATGTTGCCGAGCAGGTCGCTGCACCTAAGCACCTGAGTTTGATAGCAATCAGTCCCGCCGTCGCGGCAGCGGCGGGTGGCGGATGGCGCCAGATCGGGGTTGCCGAGCGGCCCGACGACGCGGCAATGTTGGCACAGGCGGTTGCTTTGTGCCACAAGAGCGCAAAATAGGGTCGTTCGAAAGAGACACATGGCAATCGAAAATATCGATACCTCCTCGCCCGCGAGCGGCGAGGGTCCTTCGCGAGGACTGTCGCTGCGTACGCTCGTCATCGGTGCGGTCATATTGTTGCTGATCGGCATTGTTGGCGGCGGCTGGGCAATGAATCGCCTGCTGGGCGATCGACCGACGCCGGCGGCGGTCAAGGCCGCCTCGCCATCGCCTGACACGGCGACAGCGCCCACCGGTGCGGTTCCCGCTCCGACCGACGCCGCGGCGGCAGCGCCGATGGTGGTGGCCCCGGTCGATGGCGCCAGCGCGCTGGCGGCGCGGGTCGCCGAACTGGAACAGCGACTGTCGCGCATCACGCTGGAAGCGGAGTCGGCATCGGGCAACGCGTCGCGGGCCGAAGGGCTGCTCGTCGCCTTTGCCGTGCGCCGCGCACTCGATCGCGGCTTGTCGCTTGGCTATCTGGAGGCGCAGCTTCGTCTTCGGTTCGGCGATGATCAGCCCAATGCTGTCAAAACCATTATCGACACCTCACGCGATCCGGTGACGCTGGAACAGCTGCGGACCGAACTCGACACCCTTGCCCCGCATCTGGTGGGGCGCGGCGGCGAAGGAAGCGGCAGCCTGTGGACCGGGATTCGTCGCGAGCTCAGCGAATTGTTCGTCGTGCGCGAAGCAGGCACCCAATCGCCTCGTGCGTCGGAACGACTCGATCGCGCGCGCCGCTATCTGGCGGGCGGGCAGGTCGACAAGGCCATTGCCGAGGTCGAGGCGATGCCGGGTGCGTCGGCCGCCGCCGATTGGCTGATCGACGCGCGCCGTTATCATGAGGCGCGGCGTGCGCTTGACCTGATCGAGACAGCGGCGATATTGGAGCCGCGCGACAGTGCCGCTGCCGCAATGGCCAGCAAACCGGCCGCATCCACCCCCTAGCGCGCACCCAACGGGCTGCTCGCCATAGAGAAAGCCTGACGATATGGCCCTCGCCGATCCGCAGCGCATAGAAGCGCTCGACCCGCTTGACCCCCTTCAGCTTGACGCACAGCTGAGCGAAGAGGAGCGCATGGTGCGCGATACCGCGCGCAGTTACGCCGAGGCGGAATTGTTGCCGCGTGTGACCTCTGCCTTTTTGGATGAGCGTTTCGACCGTGAAATCATGCGCGAAATGGGTGGTCTTGGCCTGCTCGGCGCGACCATCGATCCGGAATATGGCGGTGCGGGGCTGAACTATGTCAGCTATGGCCTGATCGCCCGTGAAGTCGAGCGTATCGATTCAGGCTATCGGTCGGCCTGCTCCGTGCAAAGCTCGCTCGTTATCCACCCCATTAATGCCTATGGCAGCGAGGAGCAGAAGCGCCGCTATCTGCCCGGCCTGACCTCGGGCGAGCTGGTCGGTTGCTTCGGCCTTACCGAACCCGATGCCGGCAGCGACCCTGCAGGAATGCGTACGCGCGCCGAAAAGATCGAAGGTGGATATCGCCTCAAGGGCGCGAAGATGTGGATCACCAATTCGCCGATCGCCGACGTCTTTGTCGTCTGGGCGAAATCGGATGCGCATGACGGTGCGATTCGCGGCTTCGTCCTGGAAAAGGGGATGAAGGGCCTGTCGGCGCCGAAGATCGAGGGCAAGGTGTCGCTGCGTGCTTCGATTACCGGCGAGATCGTCATGGACGGGGTCGAGGTCGGCGAGGATGCGCTGCTGCCCCATGTGTCCGGATTGAAGGGACCCTTCGGCTGTCTCAACCGTGCGCGCTATGGCATCGGCTGGGGCGCGATGGGGGCTGCCGAATTCTGTTACGAAGCGGCGCGCAACTACACGCTGGAACGCAAGCAGTTCGGTCGTCCGCTCGCTGCCAACCAGATCGTCCAGTTGAAGCTGGCGAACATGCTGACCGAGATTGCACTTGGAACGCAGACGGCCTTGCGCGTCGGCCGCCTGATCGACGAAGGGCGGCTTGCGCCCGACATGATCAGCCTGTTGAAGCGCAACAATTGCGGCAAGGCGCTCGATATCGCGCGGGTCGCGCGCGACATGCATGGCGGGAACGGTATTGCCGCCGAATATCATGTGATCCGTCATGCGGTGAATCTGGAAACGGTGAACACCTATGAAGGGACGCATGACGTTCACGCGCTGATCTTGGGGCGCGCCATTACCGGCATCAGCGCTTTTGCCTGATCCCAAACCGCTGGAGGGCATCCGCGTCATTGAATTGGCGCGGGTGCTCGCCGGGCCGTGGTGCGGGCAATTGCTCGCCGACCTTGGCGCCGAGGTGATCAAGGTCGAGCGACCCGGATCGGGCGACGATACCCGGCATTGGGGGCCGCCCTTTGTCACCGATGCCGACGGCGCGAATCTGGGTGCCGCCTATTATCATAGCTGCAATCGGGGCAAGCGCGGCGTCGCCATCGATATGGCGAGCAGCGAAGGACAGGCTGAGATACGTGCGCTGCTCGCGACAGCGGATGTCGTCATCGAAAATTATAAGGTCGGCGGACTGACCAAATATGGCCTCGATCCGGCCCGGTTATGTGCCGATTTTCCGCATTTGATTGTCTGCTCGATCACCGGCTTTGGTCAGACCGGCCCATATGCGCCGCGTGCAGGATATGATTTCATCATCCAGGCGATGGGCGGCGCGATGGCGCTGACCGGAGAGCCCGACGGAGCGCCGCAAAAGGCCGGGGTCGCCTATGCCGATATCTTTACCGGCATGTATGCCACCGTCGCTATTCTGGCGGCGTTAAGGCGTCGTGACGTCACGCGGCGCGGCGCACATATCGACATGGCGCTGCTTGATTGCCAGGTCGGAGTGCTGGCCAATCAGGCCGCCAATTATCTGGCGAGCGGTTCTGTTCCGAAGCGGATGGGCAACGGCCACGCCAATGTCGTGCCCTATCAGGCGTTCGCAACCGCGGATGGCGATCTGGTCATTGCCGTTGGCAATGATGGGCAGTTTCGCAAATTATGTGCGATATTGGGCGAACCCGGATGGGCGGACGACGACCGTTTCGCGACCAATTCCGCCCGACTGAAAAATCGCAGGATATTGATCCCCTTGCTTGCCGCCAGAATCGCGGCGTGGGAAGCGCTGCCCTTGTCGCTGGTGTTGGAAGCCGATGGCGTGCCAGCGGGCTCGATCAACGATATGGCGGGCGTATTTGCGGACCCCCACGTGGTCGCACGGGGAATGCGCTTTCGTCCCGAGGGCGCCCATGTTGATGGATTGGCGTCACCGATCGTCATTGACGGAGAGCGCATGGTCGCATCGTGCGGCGCCCCGCCACTCGAGGAGCGCGCGGCCACGATCTAGCCGCGCGCCGTCCTTTGTGCCTTTCAAAAATGGTGGGGATGGGCATGGCCCACCCCGCACCGATACTTACAGCCCGTCGAGGCCCTTGCTCACCAGCACGTTCACCGCGACGCGGCGGTTTTGCGCCTTGCCTTCGACGGTGTCGTTGCTCGCCAACGGATCGGCTTCAGCCATTCCTGTGGGGGTAAGCATGCGATAGGGCTTCCAGCCGCAAGCCTGCTGCAGATAATTCACCACGCGGCTGGCTCGCTTTTCGCTAAGCTGTTGGTTGAATTCTTCATTTCCGGTCGAATCGGTATAGCCAACGACCAGCAGCAATGCGTTGTCGACCGAGTCCGCCGCCGCGGCCGTGGCGCAAAGATCATCCTTCGCCTGCATCGACAGCGCTGCCTTTCCGGTGTCGAAGTTCACATTGGTCGTGCTCTTGACATTATACTTGTCGATATCGCCCATGCGGCCGCGCAACGCTTCGGTTGCTGCCGTCTGTTCGGCAAAGCGCTGGTCGGTGCCGTTGCGGATCATCGTCGCGGTCTTGAGATCCTTGGTTTTCAGATCGACCTGGCTTGCGACCAGGCCCCCGCTCCACTGCAAGGTGTCGATGGTGACGGGTAAGCCGTTGAGCAAGGAGTCCGACGCAAGCTTGTTCCGGTTCATCCCCAGAAAGCCGCCGCTGGACTTGATCCGTGTCTGGTCGATGATCGTGACAACGGCGTTGCTGCCGTCGGCGGTGGTCACCTGAATCTGATCGCCGTTGCGGGCAGAGATAATCCCTTCAACTTCGGGGCCCTTCGCCATCTCCGACGGATCCGGCATCGGCGTGCCATATACGGTCGCCATGACCTCGCCCTCGGACGCATCCTGTTGTTGCGCGGCCAGGCTGCTCGTCGCTGCGGGCCCGGCAAGCATGGCCATCAGCAACAGGGTTCCTGCTTTTTTGGGAACGCCACTCATTACGCTACTCCTTCACCTAAACAGCCGCCCCTGCGTGTTCGCGGCCTTTCGTTCATCCCCCCTCAAAATGATGCGTCCGTTTGCAGCAATTTCATCACCCCGCTTTGCCGTGATTGCTGCATTCGAACGCGCCAAAATGGGTGTTCATCTTTTCCTTGCTGGCGGATGAACACATTGGGGGGGGCGTTGGTTGCGTGGCCGGTTGGAGCGCATTGCGCGGTGAGCCGAAAGCCGGTTCATTTCAGCCTGCGCGGCGCTGTCGCCGACGACAGGAGTATATGGCGTGCATAAAAAAGGGCGCCGCGATGGGCGCCCTTTCCCCTTATGGGATGATTGCTTGATCAGAATTTGATCGTGCCGGTCAGGAAGACCTGACGCGGATTTCCATAAAAGGCGGTGACGACGCCTTCGAGGCCCAATGTCGGCGTTGGCAGGCCCTGGGCATTCAGCACGGGCGTGCCGTCGGCGCCGGTCGCCACAAACTGATAGCCCGAGGTGGTATATCGCTTGTCGAGAATATTCTTGCCATGGACGCCCAGGCTGAAACGCTCGCTCGGGGCGGTCCATACCAGCGAGGCGTCGAGCAGCGCATAGCCCTTTTGATCAAGATAGGGGCTCGGCGTTTCGAACTGATTGGTTTTGCTGCGATAGCTGAGCGTCGTCGTCATGGCGAGATCGCCATCCGCGACCGGCAGGGTCGCGCCGAGTGTCCCCGCCATCGTCCAGCGCGGGGTGTTCTGGATGCGGCGCAGGTCCGACACATCGACACCGTTGACGATATAGCGCTTATAGTCGCCGTCGATGAAGCCGAGGTTGCCCGTGAAGCTGAGCGACGAACCTGCACCAGCGAAATCGCGGGCAAAACGGGCATAGGTTTCGAATTCGACGCCCTTGAAGGTCGCCTTGCCCGCGTTGGTGGTTACCCCGGCAAAGCTTTCGAACACCCCGTCGCCATTGGCGTCGACCCCGACCGAGCCCGGGATCTGGACATTCTTGTAATCGCCGTAGAAGCCAGTGAGGGCAACGCGCAGATTTCCGTCGAGCAGGGAGCCCTTGTAGCCCAGTTCATAGCTGTCGACCGTTTCCGGTTCGAAGAGGAAGAAATCATAGATTTCATCATAGCTGCGCAGCCCGTCGCGGTTGGTGTCGGGCGCGATACGCGCGTCGCCGCGCGGATCGAAGCTGCCGCCCTTGAATCCCTGAGCATAGGAGGCATAGACCATGTGATCGGAGGTGGGCTTGTAGCTCAGCGACACGCGCGGATTGAAATCGGTGAACTTCGCGCGGCCGTCGAAATTGGTGATCGTCGCGATCGGGACCGCAGTGCCGCCAAAGATCGGCGAACTGCCGCCGATTTTGGTCTGACGCAGAATCCGCGAGTGGCGCTTGTCGCTGGTATAGCGGCCGCCGGCCGACAGGCTGAACTGTTCGGTGATGTCGAAGGTGAAATCGCCGAATACCGACCATGTCTTGGTCGACACATCGCCCGAGGTAAAGGCGTTGAGGCCGGGCAGACTCAGCACGGTGCCAGTGGTTCCCAGTATCACGTCGAAATCGGTCGTCGAATTTGCGTCGAGATAATAGAAGCCGACGAGGCCACTCAGCCGGTCGCTGTTGTACAGCAGCTGGAATTCCTGGCTGAGTTGTTCGTTGCGATAGACGGCGGGTACATCGACGTCGACCGACGGCAGACTGTCGAAATCGATCGGCGTGAAGCTGGTGTCCTTGCGCCACGCGCTGATCGACCGGAAAGTGACGGAGTCACTGAAGTCGACGTTGACCGTCATTGCGAGGCCATAAGCCTCGACATCCTGCTTCGGCTTCGCAAGGCCAGCGCGCGTGTCATAGACATCGCCCAGCACCGGCGCCGCCGACTGCAGTCCGGGGATCAGGCGGTGGCCGTTGCGTGGGTCCGACTTGTCGCGGGTATAGTCGCCGGCGATACGGATGAAGACGGGCTCGCCATAGCCGCCGAACTCGATGCTGCCGCGCCCGGCCCAGACATCCTTGTTGTAATTTTCGACGCCCGAAAGGTGGAGATTGTCGCCAAAGCCGCCACGCGAGAGCCGGGCACCCGACACGCCGACGCGCAGCAGGTCGCTGACCGGCGCGCTGGCCGTTACGACCAGATCGGCCTGGTCGTAGGTTCCATAGCTGGCGCGCGCTTTCAGGCTGAACTCCTGCGGCAGGCGCTTGGTGACATATTTGATCGCGCCGCCGATGGTGTTGCGGCCATAAAGCGTGCCTTGCGGGCCGCGCAGCACCTCGATCCGTTCGACGTCATAGATGTCGATTACCGCCGCCTGCGGGCGGTTCAGATAAACATCGTCGAGATAGATGCCCACGCCCGATTCAAAACCCGATACCGGGTCTTGCTGGCCGACGCCGCGGATGAACGCGGTCAAGGTCGAGTTGGTGCCGCGCGAATTTTCCAGCGTGACGTTGGGCGCCTGATTCTGGACGTCGGTGACGTCGATGGCGCCCGCGGCTTCCAGAGCGTCGCCCGAAATGGCGGTCACGGCAACGGGAACATCGATCAACCGTTCGTCGCGGCGCCGGGCCGTCACGATGATTTCGCCGTCGCTGTCATCGCTGGCGGCGCCTTCGTCCTGGGCGAAGGCGGCGGGGGCAAAGGCCAGCATGGAAATCGCGCTGGCGCTCAGCGCGGCGCGACGGACATGGCGGGCGAAAGGACGCATGATGTGTCTCCCATGTGATGGGTGGCCCCTCGCCACCCTTGTGCGTTTTTTGGGCCCGGAGCTTGCCAAGCCGCGCTGCACCCAATAATGAAAGGTGAACCAAGTTTCAACTTGGAATATCAGGCCGCCCTTTTTTGCTTGCCTGTGGTGCACAAAAGCCACGATGGGGGCGGGACATGTGATGGGGGTGCGGGTGTCAGCCGCGCGGGAGGGTGAAAGCAGATGAACGAACCGCGATCAGCGACACCGGGGCATCCCGAAGTGGGAGCCAATCCCGAGAAGGCGCCGCGGACCGAGCGCGGACGCAGGACTTTGCGAAAACTGCTCGATGCGGCGGCGGTCGAGTTTGGGGAACGGGGTTTTCACGAAGCGTCGATCAGCGGCATCACCCGGCGCGCCGGGACCGCGCTCGGCAGCTTTTATACCTATTTTGATTCGAAAGAAGAAATATTCCAGGCGCTTGTCCGCTATATGAGCGAACAGCTTCGCGATCATGTGACCCCGCTGGTTCAGGCGGCGCCCGACGAAATTGCGGCCGAGCGGGTGGGTCTGGAATCCTTCCTCGGCTTTGTGCGCGCGCATAAGGAAATCTATCGGATCATCGATGAGGCCGAGTTCGTCGACTATGCGAGCTATCGCCGTCACTATGAAACCACCGTCGAGCGTATCCGGCAGCGATTGGCGGCCGGCGCGGAACGTGGAGAGGTCAGGCCCGATGCGGGTGAGATCCACGCCTGGGCCATCGCCGGTATGAACGTGTTCCTGGGTATGCGCTACGGCTTGTGGGATGAAAGCGCCGATATTGCGGAGGTCGCGCGGGTCGTGAACGACTTGCTGGCGAACGGGTTGAAAACGCGGGATTGATCGCCGTCCTTTATACAGGGCAGGGGTGCCACCGGTTTGAGCTGCGGATTTGGCGTGGGGAGCGGACGTTTCTCCCTTTCGTCACCCCGGGGTTGACCTGGGGTCCAGCTATTGCCTCGCCGATCAGCCGCGCGCGATCAGGAAGATCGCATGTTCCGCGCGCCAGCTGGCGGCGGCGTCGCTCGTCGGCTTGTCGCCGTTCAAATACCAGGCGCCTTCGACGGCGATATTCTTTGCCGCGACCAGGTCGCGAAAATCGCTGACCGTGACATGGTGGATATTGGGCGTTTCATACCAGGCGACGGGCAAGAGGCGCGTCACCGGCATGCGCCCGCCCCACAGCAGCGCGAGGCGGACGCGCCAATGTGCGAAATTGGGGAAGCTGACAAAGGCGCGCGGCGCGATGCGCAGCAGTTCGTCGACGACGCGGTCCGGGCGGCGCGAGGTTTGCAGCGTCTGCGACAGGATCGCGATGTCAAAGGCATCGTCGGGATAATCGGCGAGGTCACGGTCGGCATCGCCTTGCACGACGGCCAGCCCGCGTTCCATTGCTGCCGCGACATTGGCGGGATCGATTTCAAGGCCACGTACATCGGTCGCCTTGGCGTCACGCAGCGCCGCCATCAGCGTCCCGTCGCCGCAGCCGATGTCGAGCACGCGCGCGCCCGCCGGCACCTGGGCGGCGATCAGCGCGAGATCGGGGCGCAGACCCGGCGCGCTCATCGTCCAGCCTCGATAAAGCCCGCCATCAGCCGCCACATTTCGGGCGAATCGAGCAGGAAGGCGTCATGGCCGAAGGGGCTCGATAATTCGACGAAACTTGCCTGCGCACCCGCGGCGTGCAGCGCCTGGACGATGCGCCGCGATTCGCTGGTCGGATAGAGCCAGTCCGAATCGAAGCTGACGAGCCCGAAGCGCACCGGCGACTGGCGAAAGGCATCGGCGAGCCGCCCGCCATGCGGATCGGCAAGGTCGAAATAGTCCATTGCGCGGGTGATATAGAGATAGGAGTTGGCGTCGAAGCGATCGACAAAGCTGATCCCCTGGTGCCTGAGATAGGATTCGACCTGGAAGTCGGCGTCGAAGCCAAAGGTCTTGGCCTCGCGATCCTGAAGCTGTCGGCCGAATTTCTCGGTCAGCCCGGCCTCGGACAAATAGGTGATGTGCGCGGCCATCCGCGCGACCGACAAACCCTTCACCGGAACCCGGCCGCTGGCGTAATAATCGCCGCCCTGCCAGTCGGGATCGGCCATGATCGCCTGTCGCCCTACCTCGTGGAAGGCGATATTCTGTGCCGAATGGCGCGCGGCGGAGGCGATGATCAGTGCCCGGTCGACGCGATCCGGATAATGGGCGGCCCAGGTCAGTGCCTGCATTCCACCCATCGATCCGCCGATGACGGCATGAAGCCGCGCGATACCCAGTTGATCGAGCAGCATGGCCTGGGCCCGCGCCATGTCACCGATCGTCACGACCGGGAAGGTCATGGCGAAGGGGACGCCGGTGGCGGGATCGATGCTGGCGGGGCCGCTCGATCCCAGGCAGCTGCCGATCACATTGGCGCAGACGACATGATAACGGTCGGTATCGATCACGCCGCCCGGCCGGACAACCTTGCTCCACCAGCCGGGCTTTCCGGTCACGGGATGGGTCGAGGCGACATATTGATCCATCGTCAGCGCGTGACAGATGAGGATCACATTATCGCGGGCTTCGTTCAGCGGCCCATAGCATTCATAGGCGATGGTCGGCCGTGCGAGCACGGCGCCGCTGTCGAGCGGAAGCGGCCGGTCGAGTTCGACCTGATTATGCCGGACGGGTTGTAAACGGGTGGCCATGGCTTGCGCGGGGCTAAGCGGGTGCGGGAGACGTGTCAACGCAGAGCGCAACATGCTGGACTCAGCGCGATCAAACGCTAAACGGCCGCATATGACCGATACGACACGCACCCTGCAGCCCAAGCCGTGGATCAGCGGCATCGCTCCTTATATTCCCGGCAAGTCGGCGGGGGCCGACGGGCGCCCGATGGTGAAGCTGTCGGCAAATGAGAATCCGTTGGGAACCGGCGACAAGGCGCGCGAAGCTTTTGTCGCGGCCGCCGCCGATCTGGCGCGCTACCCCGACCCCGGCGCCGCGGCACTGCGCGAGGCACTCGGCGCCAAATTCGGGCTCGACCCGGCGCGGGTGATTTACGGTACCGGTTCGGACGAACTGCTCCACCTTGCAGCGAGCGCCTATGCGGGGCCGGGCGATGAAGTGCTCTATGTTCGCTATGGTTTCTCGGTTTACGAAATCGCGGCGCGGCGGGTGGGGGCGACTCCGGTTGAGGCCCCCGACAAGGATTATGCGACCGATGTCGACGCGCTGATCGCTGCGGTGACGCCAAAAACGCGCGTCGTCTATCTTGCCAACCCCAATAATCCGACCGGTACGCTGGCGACGAAGGACGAGGTTGCGCGAATCCATGCCGCGCTCCCCGCTGATGTGCTGTTCGTACTCGACCAGGCCTATGCCGAATATCTGGAACCGCAGGAGGATGACGGCGGGCTCGAACTGGCGAAACAGGCACCGAACGTGTTCGTCACCCGTACCTTCTCCAAAATCCACGGGCTGGCCGCTGAACGCATCGGCTGGGGCTACGCCAGCGCCGAGGTGATCGAGGCGCTGCACCGCATTCGTGCGCCGTTCAACGTCACGCGCTGTGGCCAGGCGGCGGCGATCGGCGCGCTGGATGACGATGATTTCGTCGTGCGCAGCCGCGATCAAAATGCGCAGTGGCGCGCCTGGCTGACAGCCGAGCTTGAAGCGATGGGCAATCATGGCGTGCGCGTTGTGCCGTCGGCGACCAACTTCCTTCTCGTGCTGTTCGAAGGCTCGGTAAGTGCCGAGCAGGTCAATGCGCATTTGATGGACGCGGGCTATATCGTTCGCTGGCTGCCGGGGCAGGGGCTGCCGAACGCGCTTCGCATGACGATCGGCAGCGAGGAGGAAACGCGCGGGCTGGCCGCGGCGATTCGCGCTGCGCTCGAAGGCTGACTTCGGCATGGATGCCGGGCGGCTGGCGATCGTCGGACTGGGCCTGATCGGCTCGTCAATCGCGCGTGCGGTCCGGGCGCGGCTTCCGGGCGTGGTTGTCACCGGCCATGACGCCAGCGCTGAAGTGCGTGCCGAGGCGCGGTCGCTCGGTCTTTGCGACCATATTGCCGACGATCCCGCTATGGCCGTGACAGACGCCGATCTGGTGATTTTGGCGGTACCGGTGGGGCGCATGGCCGACGCGGCGCATATGATCGCGCCCGGCCTTGGCGCCGATGCCATCATTTCCGATGTCGGATCGTCGAAGGCTGGGGTCGGCGCGGCGCTGCGCGCGGCGCTGCCGGGCCATGTCATCATTCCTGCGCATCCAGTGGCAGGGACCGAAAACAGCGGCCCCGCTGCCGGTTTTGCCACGCTGTTCGAGGGGCGTTGGTGCATCATCACGCCCGAAGCCGACGCTTCCCGGGGTGCGGTCGATCGGCTCGCTGGATTCTGGCAGGCGCTTGGCGCTCGGGTCGAAACGATGGACGCCGCCCATCATGACATGGTGCTGGCGGTGACGAGCCATTTGCCGCACCTGATCGCCTATACGATCGTCGGGACCGCGAGCGAGCTTGAGGAAGTGACCGAAAGCGAGGTCATCAAATATTCGGCAGGGGGCTTTCGCGATTTTACCCGTATCGCGGCGAGCGATCCGGTGATGTGGCGCGACGTTTTTCTGGCCAACAAGGATGCCGTGCTGGCGACGCTTCAGCGTTTCAACGAAGATCTGACGGCGCTGCAACAGGCGATCCGCCGCGGCGATGGCGGAAAGCTGGAGGATTGGTTCACGCGGACGCGGGCGATCCGTCGTTCGATCATCGAACAGGGACAGGACGACGCGGCCCCGGATTTCGGTCGCAAGCATTGAGCGCGTGCCGCGTCGTGGTGGTGAAAGCGGCGTTTGCAGGCGCGATGGCGCCGGCGGGCGGTCTATCCCCTATGCGCCCCGCTTTACTTGCAACGCCTCTGGTGGATTGAGGGCGTTGATGGCGCGCCACACGCGTTCCTCGGCCTCGTCACGCGGCAGGCCGGCCGGAATCGTTTCGCCAACCCGATAGGTGATGGTGCCCGGCCATTTGACCCAGCGGCGCGGCGGATAGGCGACGCCGCTGTCGATCGCGACCGGGATGACTGGCACGCCGAGCAGCCGGTACATGCCTGCGAAACCCGCGCGCAGCGGGGGAGCTTCGCCGTGGGCGACGCGCGTACCCTCGGCGAACAGGCACAGCGGGCGTCCGCTGGCCAATGCGCCCTTGGCTGCCGCCAGCATCGCGCGCATGGCTTTGCCGCCGCCATCGCGATCGACCGGTATCAGGCCATAGAAGCGCGCGGCCTGTCCCCAGACGGGGATCGAGAATAGCTCTTCCTTGGCAAAGACCGCTGGATGGTGGAACAGCATCGGCTGTTCGACGGTTTCGAACGCAGATTCATGCTTGAAGACATAGAGTACGGGAATGTCGGGCATTTCGCCTTCGACCCGGATGCGTTGTCCCAGCAGAAGCTGGCAGATCAGGCGGTGAAAGCGAGCCCAAAGGCGGACGAACCAGCGTGTGGCATGGTGCGACACGGGCAGTGAGACGACCGCGCCTATCGAGCAGATGCTGCTCATCAACACGAAAGCGATCCAGAAAAGGATCGAACGGATCAAGGCGGCGAAATAGCGCATGGTGCAGCGCTTACAGGCCGAGCATGCCGCCCGCCAGCCCCGCGAGATATTTGTGATACTCACGAAACAGTGTGGCGAAACTCGGCTGGCTACGCACGGCGTCGGGAACAATCGTCACTTTGTCGCCGACCGCCCGCGCGATTTCATATTCGGCGCGGCGCATGTGCCAGTCGGTCGTGACCAGCCGAACGGTGCGATAGTTGCGCCGCGCAACCCATGTTGCGACTTCGGTGGCGTTCGAGCGTGTGTCCTCCGCTTCGAACCCGAGCGCGATGCAGCAGTCGAAGAGCTTCTCGGGGCGCTTGTAGGTCGCGGCGAGTTCCTTGGGCTTTACCTCGCGCGCAACGCCGCTGATCAATACCCGCTTCGCCTGTCCCGCCTCGAGCAATTCGAGTGCGCGATCTATGCGTCCCGGGCCACCGGTCAGCACGACGATAGCGTCGGTCTTCCCGAGCGGCGCGGGCATCGGCGGCAACAGGGCGAACCAGGCGAAACCCAGAACCCAAGCAAGAAAGGCAATGGATATCAATCTCTTGATCATAGTATCTTCTTGAGCGCGGCGAGCAGCGTCTGGCGCGCCGTCAGGGCTGCGAGTGCGATAGCCAATAGCGGCAGCGCCAGCAAGAGCGCCCAGCCAATGGTCCCGAGCGACGCTGTCGCGGCCAGCCCCGCCGTAACGCCCGACCACTGCCAGCCGATCAACAGCAGGATAGCCGTCGCGACGGCCGTGCCGAGCGCGATGCCGTAGGCGGTGTCGATGGCAATGCGGCGCTGGAACAGGCGGGTGATCTGGCGATCGGTGGCGCCGATCAGATGCAGCATTTCGATCGTCGCATAATGGGTGCCCAATGCGGCGCGAGCGGTCATGATGACCACGGCGGCGCTCGCGGCGGTCATCATCAGGACCAGTGCACCCGCGACCCAGGCGAGCGAGCGGATCAGCCGCGCGACCGGGCCCAGCCATTCGGCATGTGGAATGATTCGCGCGCCGGGTGCCTCTTCGGCCACCAGCTGGCGCAGGCGGGCCAATTGCCCGGCGCGGTCGGTGCCCACGAAGTCGATATCGACCAGTGCCGGAAGGGGGAGCGATTTCAGTGCCGGGTCGTCGCCATCGGCGCTGCCGAACCATTGGCCGAGCGTCGACAATAGTTCTTCCTGTTCGACCGATCGAGCCGACCGGACAAAGGATTGCGCGGCGGCGCGGCGGCGCAATGCACTCGCTTGTTCGGCCCGCGCGACCGGATTGGCCGTAACGATCTGTACGGTGACGCGGCCGGCGATTGCGTCCCCGATCGCATTGGCCGAGCGCGCGAGTCCTACCCCTGCCGCCGCAGCGAGCAGGGTCAGCATCATCAATATCGCGATCACCCAGGGCGTCGGACCGGCCAGGCGGCGGTCGGGGAGCAGACGGCGGTGCTGTATGGGAACGCGCGGAATGATCATCGACGATCCACCCTATGCCCGGTTCGGTGGATAGCGCAGAGCGCCGGTCGGGTCGGAGAGTCTTCCCTTCTCCAGGCGCATCATCTGGGCGTTCTCGATGCGGCTGATCAGGTGGATGTCGTGGGTGGCAACGACGACGGTGGTGCCAAGGCGGTTCAGCGCCTCGAACAATCCCAAAAGCCGCATTGCCATGTCGGGATCGACGTTACCTGTCGGTTCGTCGGCAACCAGCAGTTGCGGCCGCGCGATGACGGCGCGGGCAATGGCGACGCGCTGCTGCTCGCCCCCGGACAGGGTCGCAGGAAAGGCATCGGCGCGGCCGCCGAGGCCGATCCAGCTCAGCATTTCGCCAACGGGTCCCGCCAGATCCTCTTCCCCCACGCCGGCAATCCGCAGCGGCAATGCGATATTGTCGCGAGCTGACAAATGCGGGATCAGGCGAAAGTCCTGGAAGACGACGCCGATACGGCGGCGAAAGCCCGGCAGGCGGTGGCGCGGCATTGCCACCAGATCTTCCCCGAACAGCCGTACGATGCCGCGGCTTGGCCGCTGTGCGAGGTAGAGCATCTTCAAAAGCGAGGTTTTGCCTGCGCCCGATGCACCGGTCAGAAAATAGAAGCTGCCGGGCTGTAGATTGAAACTGATGTCGCTCAGCACTTCGGCATCGGGGCCATAGCGCAGTCCGACACCGTCGAATTCGACCATGGCGCCGCCCGGCCGCGGTGGCCGCGCCTCTGTCATGACGTCACCTTGGCGCCCAATCGCGCGAATTTTCGCCGGGATGACTGTCCAGCTGTGCCGCCCATAGCGACGCCTGTTGCACGGCTGTTCGGCGAGGACAAGGTGGAAGCGCCACGCGGCGCTTGCAACGCCGCGAATCAGCGTGTTTAGAGGAGGCCATGATCCTAGCCTGCCCGTCCTGCCATACGCGCTATGTCGTGCCCGATACGGCGATCGGGCCGACCGGGCGCACGGTGCGCTGCGCCAATTGCCGCCATAGCTGGTTCCAGGAACCCGCCGCCCAGCCGCCGCTCGAGCTGGCTGCCGGACCGATGGAAGCGGCGCCGCTGCCTGCCGAACCGGGAGGTGAAGACGCGGTCGCGGCGACCTCGGATGCGGCGATATCGCCCGCAGCCCCAACCGTCCCCGATAGCGCTTCCGTCCCATCGACACCTGCCGAAACCCCGCCGGACGGTGCTGTGACGGAGGTTGCCGCGCCCCCGCCTCCGAGTGCCTTTTCGGCGGCGCCCGACCCGCAGCCACGCACTGCTTCCGTTGCGGCCGAGGAAAAAGAGCCGCCGCTGCCTTTCCGTCGTCCGCGCCGCAACCCGGCCAAGCGCTGGACCGCAGTGGCGGCGGTCGCGGCGGTGCTGATGGTCGCCACGACCGCCAGCCTCGCCTACTTCGGGCTGCCAGGCTGGGCTCAAGGGCTGGGCATCGGCGGTTCAGCGGGCGAGCCCGACCTCGTCATCGAATTGCCGCCCAACCAGGACCATCGCGAACTTGCGGACGGAACGATCTATTTTGCTGCGTCGGGCGTGATCATCAATCCGACCGACCGCGAACAGCGTGTCCCGCCCATCCTGGCCGAGCTTCGCGATGCGCAGGGTACGATCGTTTACAGCTGGACGATCAAGCCCCCGGTGCGGATGCTGCCGCCAAATGAAAAGGTCAATTTTAGCGAGGCGAAGCTCGACATTCCTCGCCGCGCAACGCAGCTTACGGTAAGTTGGTCGCTGCCGAAAAATTGACGTATCGGCCGGCTGATTCGGTGTCAGGGCTTCACAGGCTGACGGCCGCGGCCAGCGAGAGCAGAAAGCTGGTCCCGGTCGCGATGATGATGGGGACGAAGCAGCGCCACCCCTGATCGAGCAGTAGCGCGAGCCGGGCCTTCATCGCGGTTGCGACGATGGCGAGCAGCAATAGCCCCTGCGCCGCACTCCCCGCTCCCTTTTGCAGCGCGTCTGGAAAAGCGAACAGTGAATTGACTGCGGCGATAGCCAGAAAGCCCATGATGAACCAGGGCAGGCGAAGCGGAATCCGCCTCGCTTCGCCGTCCGGCCGTCCAGATCCGCGGCCCAGCCATAGCGCGACCAGCATCAGCATCGGTGCGAGCAGGGCGACGCGGGTCAGCTTGACGATCGTTGCGATCTCACCGGCATTGGCCGAATAGGAAAAGCCGCCGCCGATCGCCTGTGCCACATCGTGGATCGATGCGCCGATCAGGAAGCCGGCTTGGGCATCAGAGAGGCCGAACTCGCGGGCGAGGACGGGATAGAGCGTCATGGCGAGTGCGCTGGCGACGGTGATGCCGACCAGCGTGAGGGTGAAGCGGGCCTGGTCGACCCGCTTTTCACCGATTAACGAATAGAGTGCCAGGGCGGCAGAGGCGCCGCAGATCGCCGTCGCGCCGCCGGCGAGGAGCGCGGCGTGACGATCTTGTGCGAACAGCCGGGCACTCGCGACGGTAACGACGATAACGGCGAGCATTATCAGCAGCAGCAGGGCAAAGGGCAGCGGCCCCAGTTCGACGAATTGGGCGGCGGTGATGCGGGCGCCGACCAGGACGATGCCTATGCGTAGCGCTGTCTGCGACAGAAGATCGAGCCCCGCGTGGGTGCGCTTGTCCTGCGACAGAAAGCTGAGCGCCAGACCGATGAGCAGCCCCATCAGAACGATCGGCGCGGCATAATGGTCGGACAGCCAGGCCGCGGCGAGCGCGGCAATCGCCGTGACGAGCACGCCGGGTAGATAGTCCCGCCACCGCCGCCGCGTGGGCGGGCGGGCTTCCAGTTGCAATTCGCCATAAAGATCGGCGGCCATCGGCCAGCTTTGTTCGGATGCACGCATCGGTTTTTCGTCCCCTTGCGCCGTGCCGCTTGGCACATCGACGCCCTGCGGTCGATAGGCCATTGCTGGCGGGCGCACAGCTTGCTAGAGGCCTCGCTCAATCAGCACCCGTAGCTCAGCTGGATAGAGCGCTGCCCTCCGAAGGCAGGTGTCAAGCCGCATTGGCGGGAATTCTTTCTTCCTAAACACCTGAAAATGCGTCGCTTTTCCTACCATCCGTTTTGCGGATCGTAACTTTATCGTCTCACGGAAGCACCACGGAAGCAAAGTCCAGAAAGCTGCCGGAAGCGATGGGATATCAGCGGCGGTCAGACCGGTCTCGAGACCGAGCTATCGAATCCGTTGACCAACACCGGTTCGACCGGCTAGGCAGCGCCGCGAAGCACCCGTAGCTCAGCTGGATAGAGTGTCGCCCTCCGAAGGCGAAGGTCACAGGTTCGAATCCTGTCGGGTGCGCCATTCAAGCATTTTCGGGTCGAGGGTTCGAATCTCTTCGCCCTCGTCATAGATGGCGTTGTCGTCGTTGCACATGTCGGTCGGGCCATAGATCATGGTCGCCGGCAATAGAGCCAACGGGTAAATGCCCGGTTTCGCGGTGTCGCACGCAATATCGCGGTGGCTCGAATCCGGCCCGCGAGCCCATCCTGCGCAATCGCCAATCAAACTTCTTGCTGGCGGCTTTCCTGCCTTGCGTCGCGCAAAATCTCGATGCCGCCCTTGATGGCGATGAGGGCTGTCGCAAAACCGACGAGCAGATCGGGCCAGTTGGTGCCGAGCCACCAGACCAAGACGCCGGCAATCAGGATGCCGCCGTTCGAGATGAAATCATTGAAGCTGAAGGTCGTGGCAGCCCGCAGGTTCACGTCAGGCTGTTCGATGCGCTGGAGCAGTCGGAGGCAGGCATAATTCACGACCGCAGCGACCGCCGACATGATCATCATGGTGCTCCCGATCGGCTCGCTGCCTTGCAGATAGCGCCGTCCAACGTCGAGCAGGACACCGGCGGCGAAAATCAGGAGCATGACGCCAGAAGCGGTGGCGGCGCGCGTCTTCCATTTCATGCCGCGCATCAGCGCGACCAGACTGAGGGCGTACACCGCGGCATCGGAGAGATTGTCGAGGCCGTTCGCGATGAGTGCGCTGGAATCGCCCATCGCTCCGGTGATGAGGAAGGCGGCAGCGATCGCCGCATTGAGGAGCAGGACGATCCACAGCGTCCGCCGTTCGTCCTTCACCTTCGCAATGTCCTCAGCCATCACAAACTCCTTCGCCCCTCGGCTTCAAAAAGGGGACGGAACCCATTTGGGTTCCGCCCAGTGTCGTCTCCCGGAAGGCGCGGACAGGGGGGAAGCGCCGACCGGGATGACGGTCAGGTCGCGAGTTTCTGCTCCTGGCGCGGACCTGCGAGCTCTTCTTCCTCGGCCTTCGCGCTCCGGCGATGGACCAGCAGGTAGAGCGCCGGCAGCACCAACAGCGTCAGGATGGTCGACGAGATGATCCCGCCGATCACGACCGTTGCCAGAGGCCTTTGCACTTCCGAGCCCGCCCCGACGTTGATCGCCATTGGCACGAACCCGAGCGACGCAACGAGCGCGGTCATCATGACGGGCCGCAGCCGGGTCAGCGCCCCTTCGCGGATCGCGTCGAGCAGGCCTTTGCCCCGTTCGCGCAAATCCTTGATGAAGGAGAGCATCACGACGCCGTTCAGCACCGCGACGCCGGAGAGCGCGATGAAGCCGACGCCCGCCGAGATCGACAAGGGTATGCCCCTTAGCGCCAGCGCCGCGACGCCGCCGGTCAGCGCCAGCGGCACGCCCGAGAAGACGATCGCTGCGTCGCGTACCGAGCCGAACAACATGAACAGCAGCCCGAAGATGAGCAGCAGGACCAGCGGAACGACGATCTGGAGGCGCGCGCTCGCCGACTGAAGCTGTTCGAAGGTGCCGCCATATTCGACATAATAGCCGTCGGGCAGTTCGACCTCGCCTTCGACCTTTTGTGTCAGCTCGTCGATGAACGATCCGAGATCGCGCCCGCGGACATTCGCCGTGATCACCGCGCGGCGTTTCCCATTTTCGCGGCTGATCTGGTTCGGTCCCGCCGCCAACGAAATCTCCGCCAACTCTGACAGCGGAACGAAACCGCCGGCCGGAAGCGCGACGGGCAGATTGCCGAGCGAGGCGAGATCGGTGCGGATCGCTTCGGGGAGCCGGACGATGACGTCGAAGCGCCGATCGCCCTCGAACAGCTCGCCCGCCTGCCGTCCGCCGGTCGCGGTCGATACCGCGTCCTGGACCGTCTCCATGCTCACGCCATAGCGCGCCAGCTTGTCGCGGTCGGGCGTGACCGAGAGCATCGGCAGGCCGGTCACCTGTTCGAGCTTCACGTCCTGCGCACCCGATATGCCGCCGGCCACTTCCTCGATCGCCTGGCCCGTTTCGAGCAGTTGATCGAGATCGTCGCCGAAAAGCTTGATCGCGACATCCGCGCGGACGCCGGCAATCAGCTCGTTCATGCGCATCTTCACCGGCTGGGTGAACTCATAATTGTTGCCGGGCACCTCGTTCACCGCCTTGTTGAGCTCGGCGACAAGCTGATCGCGCGGCTTGCGCGGATCGGGCCAGTCCTTCCGGTCCTTGAGCATGATGAAATTGTCGGCGACAGAAGGCGGCATCGGATCGGTTGCCACCTCGGGCGTTCCGATTTTGGCGAACACCCGTTCGACCTCGGGGAATTGCCGGATGCGCTTTTCGAGCGCCTCCTGCATCGCGATCGACTGGGTGAGGCTGGTCCCCGGAATGCGCATCGCGTGCATTGCGATATCGCCTTCGTCGAGATCGGGGATGAACTCCGATCCGAGCCGCGTCGCCGCCGCCCCGCTCAGCGCAACCAGCAGGATCGCGCCGGCAAGCGCGGCCTTGGGCCAGTCGAGAACGCGGTCGAGCATCGGGCGATAGCCCTTGCCGAGGCCGCGCATCAGCCAATTTTCCTTTTCCTCGACCTTGCCCGTGACAAACAATGCCACGGCGGCGGGAACGAGGGTCAGCGAGAGGATAAGCGCTGCCGTCAGCGCGAGGACGACCGTGATCGCCATCGGGTGGAAGGTTTTGCCCTCGACGCCTTCAAGCGCGAAGATCGGCAGATAGACCGCGGTGATGATGATCACGCCGAAGATGCTCGGCTTGATCACTTCGGCGCTTGCCGAGGCGACGAGGCCGAAACGTTCGTCGCGATCGAGCAGGCGGCCGAGCCTGTGCTGCGCCTCGCCGAGCCTGCGCAGGCAATTTTCGACGATGATCACGGCGCCGTCGACGATGAGACCGAAGTCCAGCGCCCCGAGGCTCATGAGGTTCGCCGATGTCCGCGTCTGGAGCATGCCGGTGAGCGTCATCAGCATCGCGACCGGGATGACCGCCGCGGTAATGAGCGCGGCGCGGAAATTTCCGAGCAGCAGAAAGAGGATCACGATGACGAGCAGCGCGCCCTCGGCGAGATTCTTCTGCACCGTCGCGATCGTGCGCTCGACGAGCGCGGTGCGATCATAGAGCGGCCGGGCTTCGACGCCCTGCGGCAGCGCGCGCGACGCTTCGGCGAGGCGTTCGGCGGACGCTTGGGCGACGACGCGGGGATTTTCCCCGATCAGCATCGACACCGTGGCGAGCACGACTTCTTTGCCATTCTCGGTCGCAGCGCCGGTGCGGAGGCCCGAGCCGATCGCAACGTCGGCGACGTCGGCGATACGGATCGGCACGCCGCCGCGCGTCGTAATGATGATCTGTGACAGGTCGCGCTCATTCGCGGCCTGACCCGGAACACGGATCAGGATCTGCTCGCCGCTGCGCTCGACATAGCCGGCGCCGCGGTTGGCATTGTTGCTTTCCAGCGCCGTGACGACGTCGTTCAGCGAAAGATTGAGCGCCGCCAGCGAAGCCGGGTTGGGGGTTACATGATATTGGCGGGCATAGCCGCCGATCGTGTTGATCTCGGCGACGCCGGGGATCGTGCGCATCTGCGGACGGATCACCCAGTCCGAGAGAGTGCGCAGATCCTCCGCCGTGTAGGGCGTGCCGTCAGGCTTCTTCGCCCCCGGCTTGGCCTCGACCGAAAACATGAAGATCTCGCCGAGACCTGTCGAGATCGGTCCCATTTCGGGTTCCATGCCTGGGGGCAGCTGTCCCCTTGCGGCTTGCAGCCTTTCGTTCACCTGCTGGCGCGCGAAATAGATGTCGGTGCCATCCTCGAACACCACCGTGACCTGGCTGAGGCCGTAGCGGGAGATCGAGCGCGTGTAGCTCAAATTGGGGATGCCCGCGATCGCAGTCTCGATCGGGTAGGTGATGCGCTGCTCGGATTCGAGCGGCGAATAGCCTTCCGCCTTGGTGTTGATCTGGACCTGGACGTTGGTGATGTCGGGAACGGCGTCGATCGGAAGCTTCGTGGCGCTCCACGCCCCGATCGCGCAGAGGAGCGCGACGACGGCGAGGATGAGCCAGCGTTGCCGGATCGAGAAGCCTATGGTTTTGGCTAGCATGATTTCCTACTCCCCGATCAATGGTCGTGGCCCGCGCCCGACTTTTCGATGTCGGCGCGAACGAGGAAACTGCCTTTGGTGACATAGGATGTGCCGGGCTTGATGCCCGACAGGACCTCGGTCCATTCGGGCGACGAGCGACCAAGCTTCAGCATCCGGACCTCATAGTCCTGCCCGAAATTGGCATAGACCACCTTGAAGTCGCGGAAGGGCTGGATCGCCTCGGTGCGCACCGCGAGCGGGACGTTGACGGGATTGACCATCACGCGTCCGCGCAGCGCCATGCCGGGGCGGAGCGCGCCCGAGCGGTTCGGGATCGTCGCGCGCATCAGCGCGGTTCCCGCCTCGGCATTGCCCTCGGGGAGGAACTGGCCCAGGCGCGCCGTGGCGATCGCCGCCCCGTCCTGCGTCTCGACGGTTACCTGCATCCCCGGCCGGATCGTCGCGAGATCGCGCGGGAAGATGTTGAACACGACCGTCGTCTGCGCCGGATCGGTGACCACATAAAGCGCGCGGCCATCGGTCACATCGCCTGGATTGGCGTTGCGCTCGGCAACAACCCCGCCGACCGTTGCGTGAACGGGATAGACCTGGAGGCTCTCGCTCGATTCGATACGCGCGAGGAGTTCGCCGCGGCGGACCGTGTCGCCGACCGCCTTGGTGACCGAGACCACGCGGCCGGGAAACTGGCCGCGAATCTCGGAGCGGGCGGTCGGAGACAATTGCACGGTGCCATAGAGTTCGCGCATTTCGCCGACAGTCGCGGGTCCGACGATCGCGGTCTCGATGCCGCCGGCCTTGGCGGCATCGGCGGCGATCCGCGTGCGGCCTTCGGGGTTCGCATATTTCCAGACATGGCGCTTGCCATTCACCACCGCGACCACTTCGACGTCGAAGCTGTGCGGTTCGGTGACCACGCCCTGGCCGACGAGGAACTTGCCCTGCGGGCGGAAGGTGAAGCGATCGACGTCGCCGCCGAGGCGGGTCAGCGTGATCGCGAGCTGGACGCTCTTCGGGTCGACCGGCTTGCCCGCCACGGTCGGATAGACGCGGAACTGGGGCTCGGTGCCGCTCTCGAAGATGGTCACCTCGACCGCGACGTCGCCGCTCTTGAGGAGGCGTCCGCCATTGGGACCTTCGCTCTCCTCTTCGCCTTCGCCTTCGCCATGGCTTTCGCCTTCTTCATGCTTGTCTTCGCCCTCGGCGCCGCCGCCGCAGGCCGCCAGTGGCACGGCGAGGAACAACGCCGCGGTCGCGGCGCGAAACGGAAAAGTCTTCATGGATTTGTCTCCGCAAGAGGGGCCGCGTCGAAGCGGCCGGTCAGGCGATCGATCTCCGCGAGCGCGTCGCGGTAGGTCGTCATCGCCTCGGCCCATTGGCCCTGTATCTGGATGATGGTGTCGGCTGCGTCCTGGACGTCGGCGAATAGGAAGCCGCCGCGCGCATAGCCTTCGCGCACCTGTGCGAGGGTCTTGACCGCTTTCGGATAGACCTCGTTCATGATGCCTTCGGCCCGCACCCGCGCAGCGTCCGCGTCGGCCCGCAGCGAGGCGAGGCGGCGAAGCCGTTCGAGGCGGTTCGCTTCCGACTGGAACTCGATCTGCCGTCGTTCGGCCTGCGCCCGGGCGATATTACCCTGGTTGCGGTCGAAACGGCCGATCGGGATCGACACCCCGCCGAGGACCGCGATATCATTGGTCTCGCGAAGGAAACGCGTGCCCCCCGAGACCGTATAGTCCTGCACCGCACGGCTCTGCTCTACGACGACCTGCGCCCGAGCGCGGTCGACCGCGGCATCGAACACCGCGGTATCGGCTTCGGCGAGCGGCGGATCGCGCGGATCGGGCTTCTCGATCCCTTCCGAAACGACGAGCCCGTCGGCGCTGCCGCCCCAATAGGATGCGAGCAGCGACCGGGCGGCGATCCGCTTGGCCTGCACTTCCTTGAGCGCCAGTTCGGCCTCGAGAATGCGGGCATCGGCCCTCGTCTCGACGAACAGCGGGTCCTTGTAACCGCGGACGCGCCGGATCGCCTCGCTCCGCATCTCCTTTTCGAGTTTGACCCGGTCTTCGGCGATCCAGACCATCTGTTCGGCGATCTGGACGTCGATATACGCTCGCTGCACAGTCTGCGCGATGTCGAGCCGGACGACCCGCCATTGCGCCTCGGCAAGCACGACACCGCGTTCGGCGAGCGCCATGCGCGCCGCACGCTTGTCGCCGCGCTCGATCGGCTGCGAATAGGTGACGGTCAGCTCGGACTGACGAAACAGCCCATAGCCTCCGGTTCCGGCGGCATTGTCCATGTCCACCGACACCGTCGGGTTCGGACGAACCCTTGCCTGCAACTGGTCGCCGCGCGCGGCATCAACGCCTGCTTCGCCCGCTCTAATCTCGGGGGATGCGGCTATGGCCCGCTCGACCGCCTGGTCGAGCGTTAGCGGCTGGGCCCAAGCGGACCCTGCCAGCAGCGCAGCCCCGGCCAACAGGGCGGCGCGCATACGGATATGCATATTGATTCACTCCTGAACGAGTCGGCTGAGCGCAGACCGGAAAGGGTCGCGCGGCAGGCTGATTCAGGCGAGGGGCGGGTTCAGGGGAGGCGCGATGGCGCGCGAGGTGAGGCGGGTCGCAGGCACGGAGAACAGGAGTCCGCCCGAGAAGCAGCGAAAATTGTCGCTGCCCGCGAGCGCCTGGTCGGAGGCGACCGGGCAATTATGATGGCTGCCGTGAAGGTCCGCGTCCTGCTGGCTACCGGAAGCGTCGCCGCCCGACAATTGATCGGGCCCATTGTGCATGAAAACATGGGCGCTGTCGGCGTGATGCGGCATGCTGGCGTCCGCAGGCGCAGCCATGTGCAACCCGCTCAGCAGCAGGACAAACAGCATAAACAGGCGGAGCGGAGCGCCGGACATCGTCGCGCCCCTAACAGCCAAAGGGCTGTTTCGGAAGACCCCTTGCCGCGGCATCGCGATTAATTTGCCCGATCGCCGTGCAAATCTGTATCGACGCGCGCCTGTTCGATCCGGGCAGCGAGCGCGTCGGGGATGGCCATGTTGCGGAATGCGCTGATCCGGGCACGCCCGCTGTTGCCGATCGGCAAGCGGCCGGTCAGCGAACCGAGCGGCACAAGCATGAGGCGAAATGCCTGCCCGCCCGATTCGCGCCAATCGCCCTGCGACACGGCATAGCCAAGCATGCGCCAGTGCGAGGCAAGATGCGCATCCATATAGGGCTGCGCGACGATATGCTCCCATTCGAGCGCCTTCCAGGCCGCGGCCGAATCACCGATTCGCCGCGCATCGGCAAAAGCGCGGCGCTGTTCGTGCAAAATCGGATCAGCAGCAGCTCGCGGAAGCATGGTTTCGATCGTTGCGGCCATATTTTTTCTCCCTCCTCTTCGTCCCGCCCCCTCTTGCACCCTGTAGTAGCTACAGGGTCAAGCCTGCATGTGGCGGATGAACGACTGGACGATTCCGCCGCCCCGGCTGACCGGCGAGAAGAGAAAGCGGATGGGGTCGCGAACAACAGTCGGCCAATTTGCTTAAATATAGCTGGCCACGGCGATCCACTTTCTTGGATGATGTGACCCAAGAGATATGAACGTCCATCGCTCTGGTTTGCTATTATAGTGCATTATGATGCTTGCGATGAAGTAATCGCCAAGTGACATTTTGGAACGAAGGCCGAAATGTGATAACGTTACAGGGTGCTTGGGCCCACTGCCAAGTCGGCATGCGCCACCGCTAACCAACTTCTTCTTTCCAAAGGAGGGTTCCGATGCTAGGGGCGGGCTCAATGCGACGGGTGCTTCTCCTCTTGCTGACGATTTTTCTCGCATCGGGAACGATTGCGGGTTCGATCGCGCATGCGAATGAGGAACGTGCCGAAATGAGCCTGGCGGCAGTCGGGCTCGATCCGGGATGCATGTCGACGCCGGCTACCGATGCCGCCGAACCCGAGAAGAAATCCTCGGACGACCAGAAGCCGACCCCCGCCGCACCGCATGGCTGTCATGGTCATCATTCGGGTGTGCCCGCCGAAGCGCTCGCCGCTTCGAGCGAGATACCTGTTGGCCAGTCGCATGCGCAGATGATGGCGGCCGCCTTGCCGCCTGCCACCTTTTTAGGGACGTTCCGCCCTCCAATCGCCTGACGCTCTAGGTCTGCGCGCGCCCTTCGCGTGCGCCATTCCCTGGAAACGTCAGGAGTCCCCTTTTCATGAAGTATATATTCGCCGCCGCGTCTCTCGCGGCGCTTGTGGCCGCCGGCTATGGTGCGCCCGCTGCCGCGCAGGCACGGGATGCGGCCGTCGTAGGCCCCCCTTCCGAGACCGGCGAAGCCGTCAGGACGGGCCCTCTCCCCGCGCGGCTGTCGCTTGCACAGGCCATGGAGGAAGCCGATGCGCGTTCGCCGCGCGTTGTCGCCGCCCAGGCTGAAGTCGAGGCCGCACGCGGTCGCCAGCGCCAGGCCGGCTATCGCTACAACCCGACGCTCAACGTCGATGTCGAGAATTTTGCTGGCACCGGGCCCTATTCGGGGTTCAACGGCCTCGAAACGACGGTGTCGGTCAACCAGCGGATCGACGTCGGGGGCCGCCGCCGCGCGCGGATGACCCTCGCCGACGCCGAGTTCCTGGCCGCGAAATATCGCCTCGAGATTGCGCGCGCCGACCTCGCCTTCGACGTGCGCAACCAGTTCGCGACCGCGATCGCGGCACGCGACAATCTGGCGCTCGCCCGCGAGAATGAAGCCCGCGCCCGCGAACTCGTCCGCGTCGCGCAGGCGATGGTCGACACCGGCAACGAGCCGCCGCTTCGCGCCTTCCGCGCCAATGCGGCGCTCGTGCAGGCGACCGCCGAGCTCCGCACCGCCGAGGCCGAAGAGCTGACGGCACGGCGCTCGCTGGCCGCCTTGCTCGGCGCGACCGTGCCGCCCGCTGAACTCGCCGATGGCGATCTCGGCGTTGCGCCGACCTCGGCCGATGCGCTCGAGACGCTCGACGTCCGCCTCGCCGAAACCGAGAAGCTCATCGCCGAGGCTCGCCTTCAGGGTCAGCGCGCCGATGGCCGTCTCGATCCGTCGGTCGGCTTCGGGGTGCGCCAGCTTCGCGAAACCGGCGACCGCGCCCTGATCGCGAACGTCTCTGTCCCGCTTCCGGTCTTCGACCGCAACCGCGGCAATATCTCGGCCGCGAGGTCGGATGTCGCGGCGGCGATTGCCCGGCGCGAGAATGCGGTCGTCAATGCGCAGGCCGAGATTGCCAATGCGCAGGCCGAACTCGAAGCCTCCGAGGCCCGCCTCGCCGCGCTTGAGGGAAGCGGCATCGAGCAGGCGCGCGAAGGCGTCCGGCTCGCCGAACTCAGCTACCGCGCCGGCAAGTCGACGCTCGTCGAATATATCGACGCGCAGCAGGCTTATGCGACGACGCAGGCCGAGCTGATCGCGGCGCGGCAGGCGCGCGCGGAGGCCCGCGCGATCCTCGCGAGGCAGGCGGCCGCCGACGGCGACGCGGACCATCAGCCATGACCCGGCGGGCCCTTCCGATGGAGCGGGCCCCGCGCCCGGTCCCGGCTTTCATCAGCAACAGGCGCGCGGAGGCCTTCGCGCGAGCTGCCTCAATTTTCGGAGATAGAATATGATCACCAAGGACAAGCGTCTCCTCGGCACCGTCGCAGGGGCCATGGCGCTCGCAGCCGTCACCGGTTTCGGTGTCGCGCGCTGCACCGCCGATCCCGCCCCGGCGCCAGCTGCCGAAGGCGGCGAGGAAGCGGCGGCCGAAGCGGCCCCGAGCAGCCTCGTCATCACCCCCGAAGCGATCAAGGCCGCCGAGATCGGCGTCGAGACGATCGGAGCGGGCGGACTCGGCTCGGAAATCATCTCGCAGGCGACCGTCACCGCCGCGCCAAGCGGCGAAGCGATCGTCACCGCCCGCGCCGGCGGTGCGGTGACGCGCCTCTTCAAGCGGCTCGGCGATCCGGTCCGCGCCGGCGAGACGATCGCCATCGTCCAGAGCCGCGACGCCGCGCAGATCGCGGCCGAGCGGGTCGCGGCCGATGCGCGCTCGACGCTCGCGCAGAAGAATCTCCACCGCGAGAAGACCCTGCTCGACCAGAAGGTGTCGGCGCGCGTCGATTATGAGCGGGCGCAGGCCGAAGCGGCGGCCGCCGCCGCCGAAGCCCAGCGCGCCCGCGCCGCGGCAAGCGCCGCGCAGGTCACCCGCGACGGCAGCAGTGTGATCGTCGCGAGCCCGATCTCGGGGCGTATCACGTCCGAAGCCGCGAGCCTCGGTGCCTTCGTCCAGCCCGAAACCGAATTGTTCCGGGTGGCCGATCCCTCGAAGGTGCAGATCGAGGCCGCCGTTGGCCCCGCCGATGCCCAGCGCCTCAGCCCCGGCGACCGAGCGATCATCGAGCTGCCCGACGGGCAGACGATCGACGCGCGGGTGCGGGCAGTCACGCCCGGCCTTTCGGGCGACACCCGCTCGGCGACCGCCGTACTCGATGTGTCCGGGACGCTCCAGCCGGGTCTCGGTGTGCGCGTCCGCCTGCTTCCGAGCCGCGGCGCCGCGGTTGGTGGTCCTGCCCGCATGGTGATCTCCGACGAGGCGCTTCAAACGCTCGAAGGCCGCGACGTGGTCTTCGTGCGGACGAACAACGGCTTCCGCGCCCAGACGGTCACCGTCGGCCAGCGCAGCGCCGGCCGTGTCGAGATCCTCTCGGGTCTGAAGCCCGGCCAGATCGTCGCGACCAAGAACGCTTTCCTGCTCAAGGCCGAACTCGGCAAGGGCGCGGGCGAGGAGGAATAAGCCGTGATCGCGAAACTGATGGCGCTATCCGTCCGCGCGCGCTGGGCGGTGCTATTTCTCTTCCTCGTCGTCGCGGGCCTTGGGGTCTGGCAGCTCACCAAGCTGCCGATCGACGCGGTTCCCGACATCACCAACAAACAGGTCCAGATCAACACGATCGACCCGCGCCTGTCGCCGGTCGAAATCGAAAAGCTCGTCACCTATCCGGTCGAAATCTCGCTGGCCGGCATTCCGGGGCTCGAGACGACCCGTTCGATCTCGCGCAACGGTTTCAGCCAGGTGACGGCGATCTTCACCGATGACACCGACCTCTATTTCGCGCGCCAGCAGGTGGGCGAACGCCTCCTCCAGGCGGGTGAAAATCTGCCCGATGGCGTCACGCCGCAAATCGGGCCGGTGACAACGGGTCTCGGTGAAGTCGTCATGTATACCGTCGGCTACAAGAATCCCGACGGCAAGGGCGCGAAGAAGGTCGCGGGGCAACCCGGCTGGCAGCCCGACGGCAGCTATCTGACGGCCGAAGGCGACGTGCTCACCGACGAGGTGGCGAAGGCCGGCTACCTGCGCACCGTGCAGGATTGGATCGTCAGCCCGCAATTGAAGTCGGTCGGCGGCGTTGCCGGCGTCGACTCGATCGGCGGCTATGCCAAGACCTTCGTCGTCGAACCCGATCCGACACGCCTCACCAGCTACGGCATCTCCTACAGCGAACTGGGTGAAGCGCTCGAACGCGCCAACCTCGCAGTCGGTGCCAACTATTATAACCGGGCGGGCGAAGCCTATCTCGTGCGCGTCGATGCGCGCGTGCGTTCGGTCGACGAGATCCGCAACGCCGTCGTCGCGACGCGAGGCGGGGTTCCCGTTACCGTCGGGCAGCTCGCCAATGTGAAGATCGGCGGCGACCTGCGCACCGGTGCGGGGAGCATGAACGGCAAGGAGGCGGTCATCGGTACCGTGCTCATGCTGATCGGCCAGAACAGCCGCACGGTCGCGGAGGATGTGTCGGCGAAGATCGCGCAGATCTCGAAGACCCTTCCTCCCGGCGTCGAGGTGAAAATCGTTCTCGACCGCGCCAAGCTCGTCAACGCAACGGTCGGCACGGTGGAGAAGAATCTGACCGAAGGGGCCCTGCTCGTTGCGGCCGCGCTCTTCTTCCTGCTCGGCAACTGGCGCGCGGCGATCATCGCGGTGCTCGTCATTCCCTTCTCCTTCCTCATGATGGCGATGGGCATGAATGCCTTCCGCGTTCCCGGTAACCTGATGAGCCTCGGTGCGCTCGACTTCGGTCTGATCGTCGACGGGGCGGTGATCATCATCGAAAACTGTCTGGCGAGACTGGCGCACAGACAGGAACATGAAGGGCGATTGCTGTCGCTTCGAGAGCGTCTCGAAGAGACGATGCGCGCCAGCCAAGAGATGATCAAACCGACCGTCTTCGGCCAAGCAATCATCCTGCTCGCCTTCGCTCCGCTGCTGATGTTCACCGGCGTCGAGGGCAAGACCTTCTCGCCGATGGCCATCACCATCATGCTCGCGCTGGTCGCGGCGTTCATCCTCGCGATCACGCTCGTTCCCGCGCTCGTCGCCCTGATGATCCGCGGCAAGGTCGCCGAGAAGGAAGTCTGGGCGATCCGCAAGACCAAGGAACGCTATCTGCCCTTGCTCGACAAGGCGATCGCGCGTCCGTGGCCGTTCATCGGGGGCGGGCTTGCCTTCTTCCTGTTGGCGATCCCGGCCTTCGGTCTCCTCGGCTCGGAATTCATTCCGCAGCTCGACGAGAAGAATATGGCGCTCGCCTCGACGCGTGTCCCGTCGGTCAGCCTCGAACAGTCGCTTGCCATGCAGCGCAATGTCGAGGCCGCGATCACCAAGCTGCCCGAAGTCGAGCTGATGTTCTCGAAGACGGGTACCGCCGAGGTGGCGACCGACCCGATGCCGCCGAACATCTCGGATGGTTTCGTGATCCTCAAGCCGCAGGACCAGTGGCCGGCGGGTGTCGACAGCAAGGCCGATGTCGTGGAGCGGATCGAGAAGGCCTCAGGCGGCCAGCTCGGACAAATGTATGAAGTCAGCCAGCCGATCCAGCTTCGCTTCAACGAGCTGATCGCGGGCGTCCGCGGCGACGTGGCCATCAAGCTCTACGGCGACGACCTCGACAAGATGTCGCTGTCGGCTAACGAGATGGTGCGCGTCCTCCAGGGCATACCGGGAGCGGGCAGCGTCAAGGCCGACCAGGTCGGCGGCGCGCCGACGCTCGACGTGAAGCTCGATCGCAATGCGATCGCGCGTTACGGCCTCTCGGTCCAGGAAGTTGCCGACACGGTGTCGGCAGCGCTCGGCGGCCGAGAATCCGGCCTGCTCTATGAGGGAGACCGGCGCTTCGACATCACGGTTCGTGTCCCCGATGCGACCCGTGTCAATCTCGACGACATCCGCGCCATCCCCGTCCTGCTCCCGCAGGAAGGTGGCACGCGCGGTCAAATCCCGCTCGCGCAGGTCGCGCAGATCCGGCTGACCGAAGGGCTCAACCAGATCAGCCGCGAAAACGGCAAGCGGCGTGTCGTCGTGCAGGTGAACCTCGAAGGCCGCGATGCGGGCTCCTTCGTGGCCGAGGCGCAGCAGAAGATCGCGCAAGTGAAGCTTCCGGCAGGCTATTACCTCGAATGGGGCGGCCAGTTCGAAAGCCTTCAGGCGGCGTCGAAGCGGCTCTCGATCGTGGTGCCGCTCTGCTTCGCGGGCATCTTCATCCTGCTCTACATGGCGCTCGGCACCTTCGGGCGCGCGACCGCCGTGTTCCTCGCGGTGCCGCTCGGCCTCGCGGGCGGGGTGTTCACCCTCGCGCTCACCGGGATCAACTTCTCGGTGTCGGCGGCGGTGGGCTTCATCTGCCTTGCGGGTGTCGCGGTCCTCAACGGACTCGTCGTCATGACGGCGATCCGGGAACGGCTCGAGGATGGCATGCCCCTCGTCGAGGCGATCCGCGAGGGCATGACCGAGAAGATGCGCGCGGTGATCATGACCGGTTTCGTGCCCGCGATCGGCTTCGTGCCGATGGCGATCGCGACCGGCACAGGAGCCGAAGTGCAGAAGCCGCTCGCGACGACCGTCATCGGCGGTCTCATCGCGGCGACGATCCTGACGCTGCTGGTCCTGCCGGCGATCGCCAAGGTCGTGCTCGGCTCGAACTGGCAGCCGCCCTTCATGAAACGCAAGTCCGAACCGGCCGGCGAGCCGGTCACTGAATAGGAGAGGTTCATGCAAAAAGCGTCCAAGCTCTTGCGCGTCTATACCGACGAGTCCGCCTTCTTCGGCGACCAGCGCGTCTTCGAGTTCATCGCCGATCTCGCCCGCCAGCAAAAGCTGGCGGGGGTGACGGTCCTCGAAGCGGTGCTCGGCTTCGGCCGTTCGGCGCATCTCCATCGCAAGCATGCGCTGGAGAATGACCGGGCGGTGGTCATCGAGATCATCGACGAGGAAGGGAAGCTGCGCGAATTCGCCGCGCAGCTCGCGGAGATACCGGACATCGGGCTCATCACGCTCGAAGCGGTCGACATCCTCGGCGGCAAGTCCGCTGCGGAGCCTCCCGATGTTCAGAGCTGACCGGCGTCCACCCGGTCTGCACCGCGACGCAGGTACCCGGCCTGCGTCGCGGACTAACGCACGGTCGCGAGGAGCCTGCCCATGTTCTCGGTAGGCTCCTCCTTCCGGCTCCCGGTTCCGATCGGACGCGTCTGGCGCCTGCTCGTCGATATCGAACGCTATCGCGACTGGCATCCGACTTTGCGCTTTGCCGATCGTCCCGGCGACGACGAACGGGTGGATTATGTCTATGCGCCGCGAACGGGTCGGGGACCCGAACTCACCGGCGAGGGGACGATCATCAACCTCGACTGGCTCAAGGGCTTTGCCTGGCGGACCGGAATGCGCGGAGTGCTCGTCATCGAGGAAAGCTACCGGCTCGAAAAGCTGGGGCAAGGCGTCGAGGTCACGCACCTCGTCTCCTGCCGCGGCGTCTTTTCCTGGCTCGGCTACCCCTTCCTGAGACGCGCGTTCCGCATCTTCCTCAAGCGCTCGAATGATGCGCTTGAGCGTCACCTTCAAAAGAGCAGCGTGCAGACCCGCTACGCGGGCCGCAGCGGAATGCGCGGATGATTGTTCGAACACTTGGCCGCCAGGACTCCTTGGCTGTTGCCCTCACACCCCGGTCGAGGGTGGCCGGCGGTCAAGGAGGTGCGGGGGGAGGTCGCAGTTTCGCCCCCCGCACCTCATCCTTCGGGACGCCGGACTCTTGCCCGGTTCCGATCAAGAATAGCCACACGAAGAGGATTGCATAATGGCTGACCAGTTGAGGCTCGATATCCCCCTGCTTCTGCCCGAGGTTGACCGCGACGCTGATCAATGCGTCTCACGCCTGACGGCCGATCTCGAAGGACGAGACGGTGTCGACAAGGTCCATGTCATCCGGACCCGCGACGGCTCACCGCCACAGCTTTGCATCCATTATCGCCCTGACGTCCTGCCGCTTGAGCGGGTCCGCCAGCTCGCGCGTAGCGTCGGCGCCAATCTCACCGAGCAATATCAGCATCTTTTCTGGAGTGGCCTTGAAGGTGTCGGCCATGCGCGGCGCGCCCGGACCATCAGCGATCGGCTCCGCCAGCTTCCCGGCATCATCGAGGCCGAAGTCGGCGTCGCCGGCACGATCCGCGTCGAGTTCAAGCGCGCCGAAACCACCGTAGGCAAAATCAGAAAGGCACTGGCTGACATGGGCGTCTCGCAGAAATTCACAGCTTCCGCTGCCGCACGGGCCGCCAACGGGGCCGACCCAACGTCGGCAGAGCATGATCATGGTCCCGATCACAAACATGGGCCTGGCCACAAACATGGCGATCACAAGCCCGGCGACGACCACAAGCATGGCGAAGGCGACCATGGCCATGACCATGGCGGCATCTTCGGCGAGCGCACCGAGCTTATCTTCGCGCTGCTCTGCGGCCTCGTCCTCGGCATCGGCTTCGCGATCGAGAAGCTGGCGGCCGCGCCTGAATGGGTGCCGTTTGCCTTCTATATCGCCGCCTATGGCTTTGGCGGCTGGTTCACCGTCCGCGAGGCGATCGAAAATCTGAAGCTCAAGCGCTTCGAAATCGACACGCTGATGCTGGTCGCAGCCGCCGGCGCCGCGGCGCTCGGCGCGTGGGCCGAAGGCGCGCTTCTGCTCTTCCTCTTCAGCCTCGGCCATGCGCTCGAACATTATGCCATGGGCCGCGCCAAGCGCGCGATCGAGGCGCTCGCCGAACTCGCGCCGCAGACTGCCTTTGTGAAAGGCCCCGATGGCGCGACCCGCGAAGTCTCGGTCGAACTGCTCCAGATCGGCGATACCGTGGTGGTGAAGCCCAACGAACGCCTGCCTGCCGACGGCTTCGTCACTCTCGGCCGGACCGCGGTCAACCAGGCTCCGGTGACCGGCGAAAGCGTGCCCGTAGACAAGGAACCTGTCGCCGACCGCGCCGCAGCGGCCGCGAAGGCCGACACGCTCGACGCGAAATATCGCGTCTTCGCCGGCACGATCAACGGCTATGGCGCGATCGAGATCGCCGTCACCCGGCTCGCGGCCGACACGACGCTCGCCAAGGTCGTGAAGATGGTCAGCGAGGCGGAGACGCAGAAGTCGCCGACCCAGCGCTTCACTGACAAGTTCGAGCGCATCTTCGTGCCGAGCGTGCTGGCGCTGGTGTTCGTCCTGCTGTTCGCCTGGGTCGTCGTCGACGAACCCTTCCGCGACAGCTTCTACCGCGCGATGGCCGTGCTCGTTGCCGCCAGCCCCTGCGCGCTCGCGATCGCCACGCCGAGCGCGGTGCTCTCGGGTGTCGCGCGCGCGGCCAAGGGCGGCGTCCTCGTCAAGGGCGGCGGACCGCTCGAAAATCTCGGCTCGCTGACCGCGCTCGCCTTCGACAAGACCGGAACGCTGACCGAAGGCAAGCCGCGCATCACCGATGTCGTACCGGCGGCTGGCGTTCCCAAGGAAGAACTGCTGCGCATCGCGGTCGCGGTCGAGCGGCTCAGCGATCACCCGCTCGCCGCCGCTATTGCAAGCGATGGCGAGACGATGCTGACGTCGGCCCGCGTGCCGGTCGCCGAAGATCTCAACAGCCTTACCGGCCGCGGCGTGACCGCCAAAGTCGAGGGCGAGACGGTCTATATCGGCAAGGCCGAGATGTTCGGCGCCGACGGCATCGCGCCGATCGGGACGGAAGTTGCGAGCGCGATCGAGCGTTTGCGCGAACGGGGTCGGACCACCATGGCCGTGCGCATGGGCGACCGCGATCTTGGCGCAATCGGCCTCATGGATACGCCGCGCGAGGCGGCGCGCGACGCGATCTCCAAGCTTCGGGACCTTGGCATCGGCCGCATGATCATGATCTCGGGCGACCATCAGAAGGTCGCGGAATCGATCGCGGCCGAGGTCGGGATCGGCGAGGCCTGGGGCGACCTCATGCCCGACCAGAAGGTCGACGCCATCCGCGATCTCAAGGCCGAACAGCCGGTCGCGATGGTCGGTGACGGGGTGAATGACGCCCCGGCGATGGCCAGCGCCACGGTCGGCATCGCCATGGGCGCGGCCGGGTCCGACGTGGCGCTCGAAACCGCCGACGTCGCGCTGATGGCCGACGATCTCGCGCATCTGCCCTTCGCCATCGGCCTCAGCCGCCAGACCCGCCGGATCATCCGGCAGAATCTCGTGGTGAGCCTCGGGGTCGTCGCGGTGCTCGTCCCCGCGACGATCTTCGGGCTCGGCATCGGGCTCGCGGTCGCCGCGCATGAGGGATCGACCCTCGTCGTCGTCGCCAATGCGCTGCGCCTGCTCGCGTATCGCGACCGCAGCATGGCCTGAGCGAGCGGCGCGCGGTCGGGGGCCGAAGGCCGGAAAGGAGAGACGGAGCGATGAACTTCAAGAATATCTCGGCCTGGTCGATCCGGAACCCGATCCCGCCGCTCGTCCTCTTCTTCGGCCTGACGGTGGCCGGCATCCTCTCCTTCCTGATGATGGGGGTGCAGAGCGATCCCGACATCGATTTTCCGGGCGCGATCGTCATCATCAGCCAGCCCGGCGCTGCACCGACCGAGCTCGAGACGCAGGTCACCCAGCGCGTCGAGGCCGCCGTCCGCACCATCGAGGGGATCGACGAACTCAATTCGACGGTGACCGAAGGCCAGTCGCAAACCTTCGTCCAGCTCGCGATCGGCACGCCCATCGACCGCGCGGTGAACGATATCCGCGACAAGATCAGCCAGATTCGCAGCAATCTTCCGAACGGCATCCTCGAGCCCCAGGTGATCCGCCTGTCGACCTCGGGCAACACGCTCGCTTACTGGTCGGCGTCGGCGACCGACATGACGCTCGAAGAGCTGAGCTGGTATGTCGACAATGTCGTCGCCAAGCGCCTGATCGCGGTCGACGGAATGGGCGATGCCTATCGGCGCGGCGGTGTCAGCCGCGAAATCCGCGTCATCCTGAAGCCCGAGCGGATGCGCGCCTATGGCCTCACCGCCGCGGCTGTGAACACCCAGCTCGTCCAGCTCAACGTCAATGCGGCCGGCGGGCGGATGGAGGTCGCGGGGTCGGAGCAGGCGGTCCGCATCCTCGGCAATGCGAGCAGCGCCAATGCGCTCGGCGAAACCCTGATCTCGATCGGTACCAATCGCACCGTGCGGCTCGCCGATATTGCCGATGTGCGAGATCTTTATGCCGAGCAGCGCTCGGTCTCGAAACAGGGCGGCAAGCAGGTTCTGACCTTCGGCTTCGAACGCGCGAAAGGCGCCTCGGACGTCACCGTCTATGACGCGGCGGTCGCGGAGCTGCGCAAGCTCGAAAAGGAAAATCCCAAGGTCAAGTTCACCGAGCTCTTCAGCGACATCGAATATACCAAGGGCCAATATCATTCGGCGCTCAACGCGATGATCGAGGGCGCCGTCCTCGCGGTCGTCGTCGTCTTCCTCTTCCTGCGCGACTGGCGCGCGACGCTGATATCGGCGCTCGCGATCCCGCTCTCGGCGATCCCGACTTTCCTGTTCATGGATCTCATGGGCTTCACGCTCAACACGATGACACTGCTCGCGCTCAGCCTCGTGGCCGGCGTGCTCGTCGACGACGCGATCGTCGAGATCGAGAATATCGTGCGCCACATGCGAATGGGCAAATCGGCCTATCAGGCCTCGATCGACGCCGCCGACGAGATCGGGCTGGCCGTCCTCGCCACGACGATGACGATCGTCGCCGTGTTCCTCCCCGTCGGCCTCATGCCGGGCGTTGCGGGACAATATTTCAAGAATTTCGGGCTCACCGTCGTCGCCTCGGTGCTGATGAGCCTTGCCGTCGCGCGCATGATCACGCCGATGCTCGCGGCCTATTTCCTCTCGGCGCAGGGCCAGCAGAAGCATGGCGAGGGCCCGCTGATCGACGGCTATATGCGCCTCCTGCGCTGGAGCCTCGATACCGGCAAGGCCGATGCCGAACGCGCCAAGGGAGGGCGCCGCAAATGGCTCGCCTATCGCAAGGACAATCGCATCTGGGTGATGGGCATGGGAGCGGTCGCGCTGGTCCTCACAATCTTCAGCTTCTCGCTGCTCCCGATGACCTTCCAGCCCTCGATCGATTCCGATACCAGCCGCGTCGCCATCCAGCTTTCGCCGGGAACGACGCTCGAGCAGACCGAGGCCGTCGCCGATCAGGTCACCGAGCTCATGCAGCGCGACCCGCTCGTCGAATCCGTACTCTCACGCATCGATGTCGGCACCGCGACAGTCTATCTCAAGCTCCGCAAGGATCGCGAGATGACCTCGACCGAGTTCGAGAAGGATCGCGCGCCGGCCCTCGCCAAGGTTCCCGATGCGCGGATCAATTTCCAGTCGCAGCATGGCGGCGGCGGCGGCAGCAACCGCGACATCGCGATTACCCTCGGGAGCGACGATCCCAAAAAACTCGAAGACGTCGGGGCGCGGTTGCTTGCCCAGATGGCGAATGTGAAGGAAATCCGCTCACCCCGCGTCGAAGGCAATCTCCAGCGCCCCGAAATCGTGATCCGCCCGCGCTTCGCGCTCGCAGCGCAGCTCGGGGTTACGACCCAGGCGCTCAGCCAGTCTATCCGCGTCGCGACCCTCGGCGAAATCGACCAGAATAGCGCCAAATTCTCGCTTTCGGACCGGCAGATACCGGTTCGCGTCGCGCTTGCCGAAACCGCGCGCGAACGGCTCGACACGCTCCGCAACATGCCCGTTCCCACCCGGAACGGAGGCTCCGTGCCGCTCTCGGTGGTCGCCGAGATCGGCTTCGGGGCCGGCCCGACCCAGATCAATCGCACCAACCAGGTTCGCCAGCTCACCATCGGCGCCGACCTCGCGCCGGGTCTGGTGACGGGCCAGGCGATGGAGAAGATCGAGCAGCTTCCGGCGCTGAAGGAGCTTCCTGCCGGTGTCACCCGCCTCGTCCTCGGCAGCGCCAAATGGCAGGCCGAAATGCTCAAGAATTTCGCGATCGCGGTCGTGTCGGGCGTGTTCCTTGTCCTCGCTGTGCTCATCCTGCTCTATCGCAAGATCATCCCGCCCTTCGTGAACATGGGGTCGCTGCTGCTGGCGCCCCTGGGCGGCGCGATCGCGCTGCTCGTCACCGGCTATCCGCTGTCGCTCCCGGTTTTCATCGGTGTGCTGATGCTGCTCGGGATCGTCGGCAAGAACAGTATCCTTCTCGTCGATTTTGCGATCGAGGAGATGGCGCAGGGCGTTTCGCGTGACGCGGCGATCCTCGACGCTGGGCACAAGCGCGCGCAGCCGATCCTGATGACCACCGTCGCAATGGTCGCCGGCATGATCCCGACCGCGCTCTCACTGACCGGTGACGGCGCCTGGCGCGCACCGATGGCGGTGACCGTGATCGGTGGCCTCATCCTGTCGACGATGCTGACCCTCCTCATCGTGCCTGCGACCTTCAGCCTCGCGAGCGGCTTCGAGAGGAGAATGGGGCCCCGCCTTCGCCGCTGGTTCACGACCGGCGGCGCCCACGCCGATCCGCTGCCCGCGGCCGGCACAGACTGACAGACGCCGATCCGCGCTTGGGTCCGGGTCGGAGAAAGGAGCATCAAGTGGTCGACTTCGAGCGGGAGCGCATCCTCCCTTATTCGCCAGCACAAGTCTGGGCGGTTCTCGCGGATTTCGAGAACCACAAGATCTGGAACCCCTATACGCGCATTCAGGCTCTGCAGGAGGACCCGGTTTTGCTTCGCTACGAACTGCGGATGGACCCCCACAAGCCAAAGTTCGTCGAAGTTCCCGCAATCCTTCTCGCGGCCTATCCCGAGCGTTTGCTGACGATCGATGTGCGGCCGAACTTTTTGCTGAAGTTTGAAGAAAGCTACGCGCTCACGCCGACCGAAGGCGGAACGAAGCTTCATCACAGCTACTCGGTTCGCGGCTTTCTGGTCGGGCTCCGCTTGCCCGGCGTGCGCACAAGCTTCGAGAGGATGCTGGAATCGATCGACGGCATTCTCTTGAGCTGGCTCGACCGCAAATATAAGGGGTCGGCGCCCAAGGCGGTGCCGCCGAGCAAGCCGATCCCCCGGCCCAAACCCAAATATCGGGGCGGACGGCGATGACAACATTCCAGCTGCTCGCGCCGCGCAAATGGCGCCTGCTAGCCGCCGCGTGGATCGTCGCCCTCGCATCGAGCCTTGCCGTCCTCTTCATCGGGGAAGTCATGGGCCAGGCACCCTGCAACCTCTGCTGGTTCCAGCGCGCCTTCATGTTCCCGCTCGCGATCATCCTCGGCTTGGCGACCTTCCGCTCCGATCGGGGCGTCTTGCCTTATGCCGGGGCGCTCGCGCTCTTCGGCTGGCTCATCGCCTTCGCGCATCTCATTCTCTACGTGGGGATCATCCCGACGCCGATCCTCCCCTGTGGTGAAGGCCCCTCTTGTTCCGGGGAGAGCATGGCGATCGGCGGCATCCCGATTCCCCTGCTGTCGCTCGCCGCCTTCTCGCTCATCCTCACCCTGCTGTTGCTTTTCCAAAGGAGACTGAAATCATGAATAGACGTACCGGTGTCGTGGCCACCATCGCGCTCTCGGCGCTCGCCTTCGGCGGGGGCGTGCTGCTCTACAGCGGCTCGGTCGCCGGCGAACCCGCCCCGCAGGTCAAGGCCGTCCCCGCCGCCAATCTGGTGCGCCCGCATTCGGCCATCATCGGCCCCAAGAATGCGCCGGTGACGATCGTCGAATTCTTCGATCCGTCCTGCGAGGCCTGCCGGGCCTATTTCCCGCAAGTGAAGGCCATCCTCGCCGCCAATCCCAAGAATGTCCGGCTCGTGATGCGTTATCTGCCGCTTCATCCCGGCTCGGCCGAGGCCATCGTCATGCTCGAAGCAGCGCGCGCGCAGGGCAAGCTCGAACCCGTCATGGCCGCTATCCTCGAAGCCCAGCCCGACTGGCACGACGGCAAGATGGATGGCGCATGGGCGGCGGCCGAGAAGGCAGGCCTCGACGTGGCAAAGGCGCGCGCCATGTCCTCTGACCAGCCGATGGCCTGGATGGAGCAGGACATTGCCGATGCCCGTGCTCTTGGGGTTCGCGGCACGCCGACCTTCTTCGTCGACGGCAAGCCGCTCGACAGCTTCTCGCCCGAGCAGCTCGATGCACAGGTTCGTGCGGCGGTTGCTGCCAAGAAGAAGAAATGAGGCCGTGCCCGTCCGGCGCGACCTCGCCGGACGGGTCGGCACGAGGGCCGCTGGCGGCGTTCATCGCGCAGGCCGCCCGCCCTGCCGATGTTCGCGGACCGAGGGGTGTGAGTTCAGGCGCCGTTCAACGCCAGGAAGGCCAGATCGGGCCTTGAAGGAGAAACCAGATGCGCAAATTCAGCCTGATGGCGGCGGCCCTGCTTGCCATGGCGATCCCGGGCACGGCTCTCGCCCAGCATCATGGCGATCGCGGCAGTTCGTATCGCGGCCATGACGCGCCGCGGGGACATGACCGGGACTATCGCTCCAATCGCCACGACCGCCCCTATTATGGCAGTGACCGCCGATATCGGTCGCATAATGGCGGATATTATCGCGGCGATGACTATCGCTACGACCGGCGCGACCGGCACGAGCGGCGGAACTACAAGCGCAAGCAGCATCACCATCACCGCCTTCGCCACTGACGGCGCTGCCGCACCTATGCGGCGCGTCTAGGCGAGCGGACGCCGCGCGCGGTAGATCGAGATCGATCCGGTCGGCGTCTTCACGACACGGGCTTCCTCGACATCCGCGAACCCGGCGGCGTCGAGGAGCGGTGGGATGCAGCCCCGCGCGTTCGGCTCGGTGTATTCGAACCCGTCAAGCCATTGAATCTGACGGAACAGCATCCGCATCAGCGCCGAGCGTTGCTCGCCATAGTCGGCGAGGATCAGCTCGCCGCCGGGCCGGAGGAGCCGGACCATCTGGCTCGCGATCGCCTCCTTCACCTCCATCGGACATTGGTGAAAAACGAGACTGGAGACGATCTTGTCGCAGCTCTGGAGCGGCTCGATATCGTCGAGCGCGTCGCCCATCGCTTCGAACCAGCGGATGCTAACGCCGGCCGCCTCGGCCTTCTCGCGGGCTATCGCGAGCACCGCGGGATCGGGGTCGACGCCGAGGATCTCGGTTGCGGGCGACAATTGCTTCAGCGCGATCGCGAGCGTGCCGGTGCCGCAGCCGATGTCGACGATCCGCTCGCCCGCGGCAGGTGCAGCGAGACGAAGCAGCTCGCCGCGCCAGCGCTTCTCGCGCGTCATCAGCGCGATGGCCGCGTCGTAGCGTTCGAGCGAACCGCCCTTGCCGAGAGCGGGGACGAAATCTCTGTCTGTGTCTGTCATGGCGGCGGCCTTAGCAGCCCGCCCGCGGTGCCCGCTTGAACGGAGGGGCTATGCCTCGAAAAGCAGGTCGGTCGCCCGGACCCCGAACATCGCCTTGATCGTGCGCGCGAAATGGGCGCTGTCGCTGAAGCCCGCAGCATGCGCCGCCTCGGTCGCGGTGGCCCGTCTGCCAAGCGCCTCGAACGCCACCCGCATCCGCCGCCACAGCACATGACGCTGGAATGGCATCCCCACCTCCTCGGCGAACAGATGGCGGAAGCGCCCCAGCGAGAGCCCCGCTTCGCGCGCCGCGTCGGCAAGCCGCACGGACCCCGTCGGTATCAGGCGGTCGATCGCGGCCAGCGCCTGCGAAACGCGCGCATCGAGCGGCGTTCTCGGGCTTCGGGCTAGCCAGTCCCGCCAGAAGGCCGAACCGCCCTCCTCGGAAACGAGAAGAGGCGCGGCAGCGGTCAGACGCTCGACCATGGCCGGCGGCGGACCGAAGCCCGCGGTCGGTTCTACGAACCACAGTTCGGCGTCCGCCGCGGGAAGCAGCCGATGCGGTGCATTGGGTTCGATGAGCAGGCATCGGCCCTCCACATGCTGGTCCCGCGCGTCGATCGCCGCGACCGGCTCGCTGGAAAACACCGCCTGCGCTGCGAAATGCCGGTGCGCCACCGCGTCGCCGACCGATCCGGTCCAGACCGCATAACAGTCGCCGAGGCGAAGCCGGCCGGTCCAGAGCGAGATTTCGGTCATAGTCGGCGCATAGCAGGCCGGGAGGGCGCGCGTCACCTTGGCTCGGTCGCGGCCTGCGCGCCGCGCCCTGGCCGGCCGCCTGCGGCGGCCGAAGAGCGAGAGGCGAGCCGGGAGATGTGACGGATTGGAACCGGGAGAGAGTCTCCCGGGTCCGTCGCGGAGACCTGACATGACCCTTCCCATCCTCGCCGAACCCCAGGCCACTTCCCCTGGTTACAAGGTCGATATCTCGCGGGGCCAGCGCATCGGCCGCGTGTCGTCCGAATGGTTCTCGCGCCCCGACGACGAGCGCTATCTTTCACTGAATGAGCTCTACGCCGCGGTGCGCCGCCGCGCAGAGGCCGCCTCGACCCGCACTGTCGAGACAAAGGCGATCCGGGTGGTCGCGGCCGCCGACGAGCCCGAGCGCCTCAGCCTTCTCCTTCCCGATCGCGAGGCACCGGTCGCGCCTACCCATTGGTCGTTCGGGCAGCTTTGCAGCCTGGTTGGCGCGCCCTCGGGCTATTTGCGCCAGCTTCCCGCGGCGCTCGCCGGCATCAACATGCAGCATGGTCTGCTCGCGCATCGCGGCGAGCTGGTGAAGACGCTCGAGACCGGCGATGGCCGGACCGAGCTGCGCGCGGTGACCGGCCCCGACTATGGCCGCATCTGGGATCATGAGCTGGTCGCGGCGGTCATGAAGATCGCGGGCACCGGCACCGGCGACACGCGCTGGAAGGTGCCGGGCCTGCTCGACTGGACGACGATGCACCACAACCCGTTCGTCGAGGTCACGAAGGACACGACGACGCTCTACGCCAGCGATCGCGATGTGTTCCTGTTCCTGGTCGACGACGCCAACCCGATCGAGGCGGGACGCTTGCCGAATGGCGATCCCGATCTCTTCTTTCGCGGCTTCTACTGCTGGAACAGCGAGGTCGGCTCGAAGGCGCTCGGCATGGCGACCTTCTATCTCCGGGCCGTCTGCATGAACCGCAACATCTGGGGCGCCGAGGGTTTTGAGGAAATCAGCATCCGCCACAGCAAGTTCGCGGCCGGTCGCTTCGCCCAGGAAGCTGCCCCTGCGCTGGAGCGTTTCGCTGCCTCCTCGGCCGGGTCCTTCGTCAACGGGATCAAGGCATCGCGCGCGGCCATTGTCGCGCGCACTGACGATGATCGGCACAGCTTCCTTCGCAAGCGCGGCTTCTCGAAGGGCGAAACCGACCGGATCATCCGCAGCGTATTGAAGGAGGAAGGGCATCCGCCCGCGTCGATCTTCGATTTCGTGCAGGGAATCACCGCGCTCGCCCGCGAGCGGCCGCACCAGGACGCGCGTCTCGATCTCGAAGCGAAGGGCGCGAGGCTGCTGGCGTCGGTTCACTAAATCACCGCCGCTCGCACAGTCCGGCGTGGCTCTTTCCCTCAAGAGGGAAAGGGCTGCGCCGGTCCCATGACGGGCCAGGAGCCGGGAGAGAGTCTCGCGGCGGCTCGTCATGGAGAAGCAGCCATGACGAAACATGCAAAAATCTCGCTCAGCGGCGCGAAGGAAATTCCCTTCAATTCGCTCATTCTGAGCCAAGCCAATGTGCGGCGCGTGAAAGCGGGTGTGTCGATCGACAGCCTCGCGGCCGATATCGCGCGGCGCGGCCTGCTCCAGAGCCTCACGGTGCGTGTCGAGCGCGACGGCGAGGGCAATGAAACCGGGCGCTATGAAGTGCCGGCCGGCGGCCGCCGCTTCCGCGCCCTTCAGCAGCTCGTCAAGAAGCGCCGCATGGCCAAGACCGAGCCGGTGCCCTGCATCGTCCGCGAGGATGACGAGGTCTCGGCGGAGGAAGATTCGCTCGCCGAGAATATCCACCGCGAGCCGTTGCATCCGCTCGACCAGTTTCGCTCGATGCAGAAGCTTGTCGAACAGGGCAGCGACATCGAAACCATCGCCGCGACTTTCATGGTCACCCCGGCGGTCGTGAAGCAGCGCCTCAAGCTCGCGTCGGTGTCGCCGAAGCTGCACGACGTCTATGCCGAGGACGGCATGACTCTCGAACAGCTCATGGCTTTTTCGGTCGCGAGCGATCACGCACGGCAGGAGCAGATCTGGGAGATGCTGCAAACCAGCGGCAACCAGCAGCCCTGGTTCATCCGCGCGCGGTTGACCGAGGACAAGGTCCGTGCCTCGGACAAGCGCGTCCGCTTCGTCACCCTCGCGGCCTATGTCGAAGCCGGCGGCCATGTCCTGCGCGATCTCTTCGAAACCGACGATGGCGGCTGGATCGAGGATGTCCCGCTGCTCGACCGGCTCCAGTCGGAGAAGTTCGACGCCGAGGTCGCTGCGATCGTGGCTGAAGGCTGGAAGTGGGTCGAGACCGCGGTCGATTTCGATTACGGTCATACCTACGGGCTCCGCGCGATCGACGGCGAAGCCCCCGAGGCGAATGAGGACGATCAGGCGCGGATCGAAGCGCTGCGCGAGGAAGCCGACCGGCTCGAGGATGAATGGGCGGGCGCCGAGGAAGTCCCCGACGAGGTCAGCGCCCGGATCGAGGCGATCGACGAGGAAATCGCGCCCTTGGTTTCGAAGCCGTTGATTTACGACCCGGCCGAGGTCGCGATCGCCGGCACCTTCGTCAGCATCGATGTCGACGGGACGCTGCATATCGAGCGGGGCTATGTCCGGCCCGAGGACGAGCCCGAAGTGGAGGCGGTCGGCGACGAGGCTGCGGAAGCAGACGGCGAGCAGGCCGAGGGTGACGCTGGTGGGACCGACGAGGCCGGTGACGGAACCGGCGAGCGACAGGAGGCCGAGCGTCAAGACGAGGATCCCGACGATCTTGTCCGGCCGCTTCCCGACAAGCTCGTCACCGACCTGACCGGTCACCGGACGCTCGCGCTGCGCGATGCGGTCGCACGATCGCCCCAAGTCGCCTTCGCCGCGATGCTCCACACGCTCGTGCTGGAAAGCTTCTACAGCTATGCGTCCTCGGCGAGCTGTGTCGGCATTTCGATGCGGGGCCACTCGCTCGTCGGCTATGGCAGCACGCTGAACGATACCGCCTCGGCATTGTCGATCCGCGAGCGGCACGAAGGCTGGTCGGAAAGGCTCCCCGACGCGACTGCCGACCTCTGGGACTGTCTGGCCGCGCTCGACGCGGACGCGCAGGCGGCGCTGTTCGCGCATTGCGTTTCGTTCGGCGTCAATGCGGTGTGGGAGCCGGCGACCCGCTACAACGAAGGCCGGGTATCGGCCCGCGCGGTGGCGAGCCGGATCGACCACTCGAACATCCTTGCGCGCGCGGCGTGCCTGGACATGGTCGAAGCCGGCTGGACGGCGACCGTCGCCAATTATCTCGGCCGCGTGACCAAGCCCGCGATCCTCGACGCGGTGGAGGAGGCCTGCGGCACCGAGGTCGCCGGTCGGCTCGGGGGGATGAAGAAGCCCGAGATGGCCAGCGCCGCCGAGGAGCTGCTGAAGGGCACCGGATGGCTCGCACAGCCGCTGCGCACGCCGCTTCTCGCGGAGCCCGGCGAGGAACCGGAGACGGTCGCAGCGGGCGAGCCGGATTCGGAGACGGAAGCCGACGAGGCCGCCGTCGCCGCGAATGACGACGAACCCGGCGCGGCGGGGAACGAGCGTCATGAGGATGACGAGGAGGGCGACGATCTCGCCGCCGTCGCGGCCGAATAGCGCTGCCGTCCGCCTGATTGGGAAGTCCGGCGTCGGGCCGGGCTTCCCATTTTTCCGCACTCCCCTTGAAATCGGACGCGTCCGGGCGAACATCCTGATGGCATCAACCGGCAGGGGCTGCCGGGGCCGGCATGTTCGCGCGCAGCTTTGATCCGCCAGCGATCGGAGCGCGAGAGGATGTGTCGCTCGAAGGAGCCCCCTATGCCCACGACCGCAGCCGACATTGCCCGCCGCCTCGCCGACGACGCCGAGGCGGTGTGCCGCCGCTACCTCTCGAATGGACGCCGCGAAGGCCACTACTGGATGGTCGGCGACGTCCACAACAATCGCGGACGCAGTCTCTATGTGCGTCTCTCCGGTCAGGGCGACGGGCTTCGTCAGCCCGGCAAATGGACCGACGCTTCGAGCGGCGACCATGGCGACCTCCTCGACATCATCTCGGCCAGCTGCGGCCATGCGCGCTTCCGCGACACACTCGACGAGGCGCGCCGCTTCCTCAGTCTGTCGCCCGAGGAGCAGGCCCCGCGCAATCCGGCGCCGCGCAAGTCAAAGGCGGGGACAGCTGAAGCCGCACGCAGGCTTTGGGCCGCATCGAAGCCGCTCCAAGGCACGCTTGCCCGCGCCTATCTCGCCGGCCGCGCGATCGCCGATCTGCGCGACGACGCCTGGCTCCGCTTCCATCCTCACTGTTTCTACCGTCCGTCCGACGAGGATGATCCGCTCGTCCGCAGAGCATGGCCGGCGCTGATCGCGGCGGTCACCGACGATGCGGGCCGGGTGATGGGGGTCCACCGCACCTGGCTCGACCCCGCCTCCTGCGACAAGGCCCCGGTCGCCTATCCCCGCCGCGCCATGGGGCATCTGCTTGGGCATGGCGTTCGCTTCGGGTCGGCCGGCGCCGTGATGGCAGCCGGCGAAGGCATCGAGACCATGCAGTCGCTGAAACAGGTCAGCCCCCTGTTGCCGATGGTCGCGGGCCTGTCCGCAGCGCATCTCGGCGCGCTCGAATTTCCCGAACAATTGCGGCGCCTCTATGTCGCGCGCGACGACGATCCCGCGGGGACGGCCGCGCTTGCCGCGCTCCGCGACAGGGCCGCTCCGCTCGGAATCGAGGTCTTCGGACTCGAGCCGGCGCGAGGCGACTTCAACGCCGATCTCGTCACGCTCGGTCGCGAGCGGATGGGCGCTTCGCTGCGGAGCCAGTTCCAGCCGGGTGATCGCCACCTTCTGCAATGAGCGCGGCGCCGGTCCCGGAAAGGGGAAGCGGGAGTATGGTCCGCCGTCTGCCCTTCGAAAGGCCACGCTCCGGCCTTCGCAAGAGGGCGACTGCGGCGGGCGACATCGAGCCCGCAATGGCCGCCGTGCGGCTATTTTCCGCCGGGGCGCGGGGCGCCCCTTTGCATCGCGAGGCAAAATAGCCTTCGGCCCGCCATCCTCCGCTCATCGCTCCGGCCGCGGCCGTGCCGTCCGCGGTGCGGTTCGCTCCCGCCCGCCGCCCTGCGTCGCCGCGAAGGCCGCGCGAGCGCGGCGATGCTCGAAGGAAGACGATGATGGCCCATGTTCCCGATCCCGACACCCCTGCCGACACCGGCGCCACCCATTTGCTGCTTCAGGAGATGCAGCTCTTCGGCCACCGGCCCTATGAAGACGAACCCGATCCCCGCCCGCTCCCCGAGCCGAGGCTCGCCGCGGGCGCCGTCGCCGACATGTTCGACGGGCTTGCCGCATGCCTCGAAGAAACGCGGCTCGAATCCGATCTCGAAGATCTTCTCTGGAACCTCGTCAACCTGTTCCACCGCGCAGGCGAGCGGGTCGAACGCACCCTCGACGACAATGAACAGCTCCAGCGCAGCCTCCAACGCGAACAGGATGGCAGCGAAATCCGCTCGGTCGAACTCGAGAAGGCGACGCAGCAGGGCATCAGCCTTATCGAACGGCGCGATGCGATGGAATTCTTCCGCGAGGCCGCCGCCGAGCAATATCGTCTCCACCTCCGCAAGGCGTGGGCACCGCGCGCGGGGTCGCGGGTCCACCATCGAATGATGACAGCGTCGCTGATCGACAGCCGCGATTTCCTCGACGCCCGGCTGCGCGAGAAGGCCGCGGCGCTGATCCCGGCGGGCACCCGCATCCTCTTCAGCGGCGGAGCCGACAGCGACGCGCATGCGGCAATCTGGGATGCCCTCGATCGAACCCGCGCGCGGCACCCCGACATGATCCTGATGCATGGCGCGACGCCCACCGGCGCCGAACGCGCAGCCGCCTGCTGGGCGGAAAACCGGGGTGTCACACAGGTTGCCTTTCGGCCCGAGTGGGGCAAACATGGCAAGGCCGCCCCGTTCAAGCGCAACGACCGCATGCTCGATGCGATGCCCGTCGGCATCATCCTCTTCCCCGGAACGGGCATTCAGGACAATCTCGCCGACAAGGCCGCGAAACTCGGGCTGCCGGTCTGGGATTTCCGTCAGAGAAAGGGCTGACGGAGCGGCATTTTCCGGGGACGCCGCGCAGATAGCCCCAATCTGGTTCTTTCTCGCGAATATATTTGTAATATATTCTAAGGGCCTACAAATTTACATCATTGTAGATCGTCCGGGCCAGGGACGTTCGCTCGTCGCCGGTTGGTCCCATTGAGAGGGATGCGCCAGCCGGCCATGGAGGGGCAGGCCGCTCGCCTGACTTGGCGACAGCGATTGGTGACTGCCATGGGTCGCAATGCCGACAATGGACGCCGCGCGGGCTTTCGAGCACGACGTCATGCATGTCGAGGACGAGGCCGGACTGGCCGCTCTTCTGGAGGAGGTGTGCAAACGGCTCGGTTGCAGCTGGTTCGCGCTCAGCCATCATGTCGACTTTCTCGCCGCCCCCGATCGCGGCATCCGCGTCCATAATTATCCCGAGGACTGGGCGCTCTGGTTCGACCGGCGGCGCCTCGGCATCTCCGATCCGGTCCATCGCGCCAGCCAGCGCAGCGCGGCGGGTTTCCTGTGGCACAATATGGCGCGTTACGATCCGCCGCGCGAGGGCGATGCGGAGATATTGGAAGAGGCCCGCCGCCACGGGATCGGCGATGGCGTGACCATACCGGCGCATATTCCGGGCGAAGCCCATGGGTCGATCTCCTTCGCCTGGGAGCCCGGCAGGGCGGCCATTCCGGAAGCGCTGGCCTTCGTGCGCTCGATCGGCGGGCCGATCTTCGAGGCGGCGCGACTCCTCGCCAACCCGGGGCTTGCGAATCCGATCGCGCGCCTCACCGACCGGCAGCGCGAATGCCTCATCTGGGCCGCGAAGGGGACGCCGGTCTGGGCGATCGCCCGCATCGTCGGGCTCAGCCCCGACACGGTGAAAGAGCATCTGAAGAACGCCCGCGCGCGCTACGACGCGAACGGCGGGACCCTGCTCGCGGTCCGGGCGCTCTATGATGGCGACATCAGCTTCGCGGACATCGCCCAGCGCTGACACCCCCCAATGATGGTATGGCAGACCGCAAAAAAGCGGTTCAATTGGAACGCCTCTTTCAAAACGGAGGCGATATCATGTTACTTGTCATCGATCACAACAATCGGGCGATGCAGCATCAGGCGCTGCGCACGATGTTCGAAGCGCGGAAGCGCGTGTTCATTGATCTTCTGAAATGGGACCTGCCCGCGCTTGCCGGCCGCTACGAGCTCGACCAGTTCGACGATGTCCACGCGACCTATCTCATGGTCACCGATGGCGACGCCAATCATCTCGCATCGGCGCGGCTCCTTCAGACCACCCGGCCGGCGCTGCTCGATAGCCTGTTTCCCGAGCTTGTCGCAGGCGCCATTCCCCAAGGACCCGACGTCCTCGAAATCACGCGCTTCTGCCTGTCGCCGGGGATCGGTGCCAGGCGACGACGCGAGGCGCGCGACACGCTTCTTGTCGCGCTCGCCGAGCATGCGCTGGACAATGGCATTTCGACCTACGTCGGCGTCGCCGATCTCGCTTGGTTCCGGCAAATCCAGACCTTCGGCTGGGATTGCGACGCGCTCGGCGCGCCTGTGCTGCACCGGGGACAGGCGCTGACCGGCCTTCGCATCGACATAGATCCTTCGACGCTCGCCAAGCTCGCCGCCGCCGGCATCGCCGCCGCTGACGGCGCGATTGCCGCGCACGCAGCATGAGGAGGGCGCCATGAACTTCGAAGCAATCACCGACATCGCGCGGTCGCCGATCGATCCATCCAGCGCCCGCCTCATGGACGACGGCTACGCGATCCTTCGCGGCGCGGCGCCCGCCGACCTCCTCGGCGCGATCGCTGCCGATCTCGCGCCGCGCTACGCCGCCACCCCTTTCTGTGAAGGTGGGTTTTACGGAGAGCGCACCAAGCGTTTCGGACGCCTGCTGATCCGCTCGCCGCACATGGCGGCGCTCGTCATGAACCCGGCGATCCTCGCGTTGGCCGAAGCCGCGCTCGGACCATGGTGCGAGCGCATCCAGCTCAACCTCGCCCAGGCGATCGAGCTGCACCCCGGCGCGCTCGCGCAATTTCCGCATCGCGATCAGGATATGTGGCAGGGGTCGCTTGGCGAGGTCGAATATCTGATCAACGTCATGTGGCCGCTGACCTCCTTCACGGCAGAAAATGGCGCGACGACCATCTGGCCGCGGAGCCATGGGGTCGAGGCATTGGTCGAAGAGCCCCCGGAGCCCCCGATCGTGGCGGAAGCTGAGCCGGGCGACGCCATCATTTTCCTGGGATCGACGCTGCACGGCGCCGGCGAGAACAGGACCCCGGACGTCCGGCAGGGGATCATAGTGAGCTACTGCCTCGGCTGGCTCAAGCCATATGAAAATCAGTGGCTTGCCTATCCGCCTGAGATCGCAGGTAAATTTCCGCGCGGTCTCTCCGAGCTTGTCGGCTACACGCAGCATCGCCCGAACCTCGGGAACTTCGAGGGTCAGTGCCCCTCTATTCTGTTCGATGGCTATCCCGACGACCCGGTTGCCGCAGTCGACGCGCTGCGCCCCGATCAGAATGCGCTGCTTGCAGATTATGTGGCCGCGCAAAGCCGGGACGGCGGGAACGGGGTTCTGGCGGCATGAGCCCCGGCGCTACCATGGAGCGCGTCTACCTCGATCTGAAGGCGCGCGTGCTGGCCGGCGAGTTCGCGCCGGGGGCGCGGCTCGACCCGTTGCTACTCTCGCGCTCGCTATCGGCAAGCGCGACGCCTGTTAGGGACGCCCTCAACCGGCTCTCGGGCGAGAGGCTTGTGGAAAGTTGGCATCAGGAGGGCTTTCGCCAGCCACAGCTTGCCGAAGGGGATATCTCCGACCTCTATATCTGGGCGGGCTCTTTGCTGTCGCTCGCTCTCAAGGGGCGCACACCGATGCCCGAGTCGCCCGATGGCCTGATCGAGCTCGCGACTCACGATCGCTATTCGGAGGGTATCGATCGGCTGTTTCGGACGATTGCGATCGGCAGCAGCCACCGCGAACTTCGCTATGCAATCGTCAATGTGATCGAGCGTACTGCCGCTATTCGTGAAACGGAGGCCGCGGTCGATGAGCGCGCGGCGCACGCGCTGGCGGCGATGTCGGAAGATTATCGTTTCGGTCGCTGGAGCTCATTGCGCAACAAAATCACGCAGTTCCACCGTCGGCGGGTCGCCTTTGCCAGCCGGGTCGCGGCGCGGGTGCGGCCCCGCTCGCAGCCCCTTAGATAATATTCGACCGATATGAGTCGTATAAAATCCCTATCCGATACGGTCGGCGTAGCTTTCTCGGTGCCGCAATCCCGCGGCATTCGGAAAGGAAACGGTCATGGATCGTGAAACCAACGACCTCGTCGAACTCGGCGCCGTCACCCGCGACACCGCCGGCCAGAAGGGTCTGCCCTTCGAACAGGGCGGCCTTCAGAACATTCCCGGCCTGAGCCAGGAATGATCGCTGGACCGGGAGCCGTCTCACGCCGGCTCCCGGGACCCTTCCAATCCGGACGACGGAGGATGTGACTATGGAACGCGACACGGAAAATCTCGTCGAACTCGGCAGCGTCAGCGACGACACCGCGGGCGACTGGGGTGTCGGCTTCGAAATGGGCGGGCGGGTGCATGTTGCCGGCCTGGCACAGGACTGAGCAGGACCCGGGAGCCGCGCCTATCGCGGCTCCCGCTTCTGCATAGGACCATGAGCTGGGCGCTGGCACCGGGTATCGGATATTGTGAAACGGGCGGCGAGCTCGTTTTCCTCGACCTCGCTCGTGATCGCTATTTTGCACTTCGCGGCGCCGATCGGGCGTCGTTCGAACGCTTGCGCGCCGGGGAGCCGAACGACAGCGAGGCAATGACCTCGCTCGTCCGGAGCGGACTGCTGGCCCGAGCCGAGGGCGGCCGCTGCCTCGACCCTGCCAATGTGGACGTTGCCGGCAAGGACCTTGCGGCACGAGACGACGGGTTCGGCATTGGCGCGGGCATTTCGGCGACCCGCGCACTCTACTGGGCGCGCCGGGCGATGCGGCCTTCGCAGATAGCAGGCACCATCGCCCGTCTGGCCGAGAAAAAGCGCACCATCTCCGACGTAGATGATGAAAGCGACATCATATCGATCGCGGCCCGCTATGCCGCGAGCCGCTGGATTGCGCCAATCTCCCCTCGCTGCCTCGTGGACGCGCTTGCCCTCGATCACATCCTCCTCGCGCGAAACCTCCGGGCAACGCTCGTTTTCGGCGTGCGCACGCATCCATTTGCGGCACATAGCTGGCTCCAGACGCCTTCGACCGTGCTAACCGGCACAGCTGCGGAAGCTCGCAACTTCACTCCGATCCTGGTTGTCGGATGAAGCGCGGCGTCCTCGCCTTCTTCGGGGAGCGACGCGCCGGGATCGGCGAAGCGGCGCATCGAAACCAGCTGCTGCCGATCGAGACCTTCCCGGGCCTGTCATTGTACGCCGGGCGCGAACTGCGGGCGCGCCGGATCGCCGATGGATCGTTCATCGTCGGAGACATTTTTTCGCGTCGTGGCAGCTCCATTGCAGAGACCGGCGAGGGGTGGGGCAATTTTCTCGCCTTCTGTCAGAATGGTTCGCGCTTTTTTATCGAACGCGCGCCGATGACCGGTATGCCGCTCTACTGGGCGCGGCACAGGGACGGGATCGTCTGCGCGAGCCATTTGCCGCTACTCGATGGCCTGGCGATCGCGCGCGGCATCGACTGGACGTTCGTTGCGCATTGCCTGGCTTTTCGGAATTTGAGGACCGAGCGCACCGGCTTGGCCGGCTGCGCCGAATTGCTACCGGGGTCGCGGCTGGCACTCGACGGCGGCGAGCTGGCTATCGAACAGACATGGACGCCGTGGGACCATGTCGACAAGCCGAACTTCGTCTCCGCTTCGGAACTGGCGTCGGCGCTCGAGCGGCAACTCCTTGCGTGCACATCGGCTTTGACAGCATCACGGCGCGATATCGTCCTCGAGCTCTCCGGCGGGCTGGATTCGTCGATCGTTGCGGCCACCCTCGCGAACGCGGGCGCGGAATGCTCGGCGATAACCTTTGCGACCCTCGATGCCGATGGCGACGAACGGCCCTACGCCCGGGCGGTGGCGGAGCGCTGCGGCATGGCACTTTGCGAGGTCGAGCATGACGACCGGCTGATCGACCTCGCGGCACCGCCTGCGCATCGGCATTTCCGACCCGGCGCCTATGCCGTGCTCGGCGGGATTGATCGAGCCTTCGATGCGGCGGTCGGTGAGCGCGACGTCTCGATAGTCGGGGGCATCGGCGGAGACAATGTCTTCGCCTTCGACAACACCGTCGCCCCGATCCTCGATGCCGCGAGCCATTTCGGCCTTGGCCGGCGCGCGTTCACCGCTATGCGCGACGTCGCCCGGGCGTCGAACGCTTCGCTGTGGGATGCCGCAAAGCTGTCCTGGCGGGCATGGTGGAAGGGGCCGCGCCAGCATTGGGAACGGGATTATAGTTTCCTGGCGCCGGATGCGGTCCCCGACGAGCCATTTCGGCATCCATGGGATGAGGGCGGAGCAGCTGCCTCGCAAGCGAAGCGCAATCACGTCGAGGCGATACGGCGCATCCTCGATTTTCTCGACCGGCCCGGGCGATGGTATGATCGCGACGTCGTCGCGCCGCTGCTTTCGCAGCCGGTCGTCGAATTCTGCCTGGAGGTGCCGAGCTGGACGTGGGTGTCCGGAGGACGCGACAGGGCCATCGCCCGCGCGGCTTTCGCCGATCGTTTGCCGCCCGAGGTGGTGTGGCGCCGGGGAAAGGGGCGGATCGAGTCTCTATGCGTGGCGGCCTATCTCAAGCAGCGGCCGGCGCTGCGCGAGCTATTGCTCGGCGGGCGGCTGGCGGATCGCGGCCTCCTCGACCTGCCATCGATAGAGGCCTATTTCGCACGCGACAATCTGGACGGCAATTTCGACTATTTCCGGCTGCTCGAAATCGCCGACGCCGAACGCTGGGTCCGGTCGACCGAAGCCGCGTTCGAGTGCGGGCCAAGCGTCGACCAGCGCTGATACTGTTGCACCTTTGCCGGATCGGGATCGATGGCTCCCGTTAGCCAATAGCGAAACCAGTCGAGATTGCGCTGATAGGCCGCCAGCTTCTGGCGTGGCTCCACCTTGATATGCGGCGCGAAGGGGAAGATGTGCATTTCGCCCATTCGAGCCGACGCCAGCTTGCTTTGCAGTTCGATCGCCAGCCGCGCCTCATGTTCGGGGAGTTGCATGAGCACCGGCGCCTTGAGGCGGTCGAGATTGGATGCGGCCGACATATTCCGCCACGCGGCGCTGTCCTGGTCGGGCGGTCCGAGCTTCCAATGCGCTTGAAGATTTGCCGTGAACATTTCGCGCCCCGGCCGGGCATTGAACCAGTAATAGGCCGGCTCCATCTGCACCGAGGCGATCGACACCGCCCTGAGCAGATCGCTGTGCGTCGCGGTCCACATGCTCACCTCGCTGCCGAAGCTGAGTCCCCCCATTCCGACACGCGCGGGATCGATGTCGCCGTGCTCCGCGAGATATCCGATCGCGGCGCGAACGGTTTCGAGACCGATCTCGTAGCTTGCGCGGGCGGAAGCGCCGCCCGGTCTCGCATTGATGCAGAGAGCGGCGATGCCGTTCGCAGCGAGCGCACGAAGCGGCCATTCGTCGCCAAGGCCGCCGCGTAGCCATCCGGAGCAACGATAATAGGTGACGAAGAGCGGCAGCCGCCCGGGGATCTTCGGGCGAATGAACACGCCCGACGCACGGCTGCCGCTCACCTGCCATGCGATACTTTCGGCAAGGAGCCCATCGCGGTCAGGATCTGGATTGGGAGTATCGACGATCGTCTTCGTGCCGTCGAAAGCGAAGCGCACCAGGCGTGGCGCCACCTTGGCCCCCGCCTCGACGCAATAGAGCGCGGAGTTCGACGCGGCGCACGGGACAGTTTCGTCGCGGCCACCCGAGATCAGGCCAGTCGAGGCGGCGAGGGGTGAGAGGGTCGCATCGGCCGCGCTCCACAGGAACAGTTTCTGCCGGAAGCCATTGTCGCGAACGGCCACGGCGATGCGCCCGTCGGCAAGCGGCGTCATCGAGGTCAGGCGCCAAGCGAAGCCATTGCATCCCGCCGGCTCCGAGCAGGCATCATGCGCGCGAAGGAGAGCCTCAAGCGCTTGCGGTGCTGGCGTTTCGGCGGGCGGTGTGAGTGCCTCCAAATCCGGGGCATCGGGGGGCTCTGCCGAGCCTGTCGCAAGATCGAAGCGGAAGACGCTCCGCGGACGATCCGCCAACAGCGGCACACGGTCGAACCACTCACCCGAGAAACGCTGTGTGGCCGGTCGCCCGTTGATCAGCGCGCCGCGGAAAAGTGGCTGTGCGAGGTCCGTCTTGCCGTCTACCAAAACACCGCTCTCGCGTTCGACTTCTTCCGCGCGGATGATTTCGCCGCGCGCCGGTCCCTCCCTGAAAATGAGGGCGCCATCGGGGGCAATAGCGAAGGTCTCGATATCGCCCTCGCGCTCGACGAGGCGGGTGAAACCCGATCCGTCGATATCGCTTCGCCAGAGCGCGACACGGCCATCGACCAGCGCCCGCACGATGATCGTCTTGCTGTCGGCGGACCATTTGGCCTCGCCGGGTGTCACGGTGCCGACGTCGTTCCACATCGCCGTGCCGAGCCGGCCGAGCGCGCGCGGGGGCGCCGTGCCGTCGCTCCCGACGAGATACCAGTCGACGTCGATCCGGTTGCTGGCCGTCGATGGCCGTTCGATGCGGTAAACGACCCATTTGCCGTCCGGCGAGGCAGAGAGGCCTGATATGTCGGCGGTCTCCGCGATCTCGCGCGGGGTCGTCTGACTGGCCGCGGGCGATGCCGCGGCCAGCAGGAGAAGTGCCACTGCGGCGCGTTCTACCACCGAACGGTCGCCTGCAGCGAAATCATCCGCCCGAGCGGATTGGCCTTCTCGGGGTCGTAGCCGAGGGCCGAGGTATTGCTGCGATTGGTCACATAGGGCGGGTCGAGGTCGAACAGATTTTGAAGGCTAAGTGCAAGCGTGAGACCGCGGTCACCCTCGCCGTTGCCGATGCGCTGCGCGATCGTCAGGTCTACCGTTGTCCATGACTTGACCTGTTCGACCGGAGTGACGATCTGGTTCGTGTAGCCATCGATATGGTTGACGAAGGCGTTGGCGGAGAAGCCGCCCCTTGACCAGCCAAGTCGGCCGCGCAGCCGCCATTTGGCTGGGTTGCCGTAGGTTCCCACGACATCGGTCGCGGGTGCCCCGGGAGTCAGCTGCCTGTCGATCGAGAAGATGTGGCTGCCTGCCAGTCCGACGTCAATGATGCCGCCCGCGACTTCGGGCGCGTAGCCGACATCGAAATCGAGCCCGCGCTGCCGCACAGCCGACAGGTTGCGGATTTGCCCGTCGAGGATCGCCACGATATCGGTCGGCGCGAGCCCGAACGGATTGCTGAAGGTTGGTGCGTTGAAATAGCTTTGCACGAGTGCGAGCGGAGGATTGTCTATGATGACCCCTCCAAACACGTCGCGGTTGGAGAGGAAACGGAGGAAATCCTCGCTCGCGGTGCCTATGCGGTTCTTGTAGTCGACGTCATAATAGGTGAGCGATGCCTTGAGACCGGGCAGCGACGGCGGGGCAATATCGAAGCCCGCGGTCCATGTCGTGGCCTCTTCGGGGCCAATGCCGGGCGCATAGCCGAACAGCGCGAGGACATTGGAAAAGCCGGTCGGCGATGCCGGGTCCGCCGACACGAAGGTCGTGTAGAGCGAAACCGCGGGGCCGATCAGCTCGTCGAACGCCGGGGCGCGGAAGGAGGTGCCGTAGGAGCCGCGAAGCGCAAAGCCATCGGCAATCTCCCAGCGCACGCCGAGCTTCGGATTGGTGGTCCGCCCGAACTGGTTGTAGTCCTCTATCCGTCCCGCGAGCGAGAGGTCGAGTTTGCGGATTCCGGGCACCGCATTGTCTGCGCCGAAGATCGGCACGAGCAGTTCGGCATAGGCCGATTTGACGTGGCGCGGTCCGGGGAGGCCGGCGAGTGGTTCGATGAGCGGCGCAGCGAAGCTGATGTCGTTCGTCGTCGTGTAGCGATAGCGTTCGCGGCGGTATTCAGCGCCGATGGCGAGCCGGACATCGCCGCCGGGAAGCCGGAAAAGTGGCCCATCGCCGCGCAGCGCCGCCGACCAGCTTTCATAATCATCCAGCGTGGAATAGCTGCCCCTGATGCTCGCGATCGTTGCCGGGTTGTTGGCGCTGCCGGCGCCGAAGATATTGAAGGCGGTTGCCGGATTGGTGTCGGCCAATGCGGCGCGGAGGCGCGCGCGGTTCGTCGCATTGATCGTCTCGGCCTTGCCCTTCTGGCGGCCGTAAGTGCCGCCAAGCTGCACCCGCCAATCACCGAATGCCTGCTCGAGGCTGGCATTTGTCGTGATACCGCGAACCCGGCCGACGTCGAGCTGCGGACCAAGATCATTCACGAAGCTATAGGCGACAGTCACCGGCTGGTTGGTTCCGATCGGGTCGACATAATAGGGATTGGTCACGGGCACGGTCGCGGCCTGGAGGAAATCGCCGATGCCGACCTTGCGATAGCGACGTTCGGCCGCGAGCAGATTGGCGCGGAAGGTCAGGCTGTCGGTCAGGTCGAACTCGCCGGCGGCATAGACGCTATGCGTGCGCTGTCGCGGCAGCAACTCGCTCTCGGCGCGCGCGTCGCGGCGATTCTGCACCCCGGCGAGAAGGGCCGCAGCGTCGAGATTGCGTCCATCCTGCCCCGCGGGAATGCCGAAGATCTGTCCGTTGGCCGCGGTAATCGTGCCCGGCACGGCAAAGGTCGAGCGAAAATCGGGACCGCCGAAGGGGCGGAGGTCCTCGGTCGCGAAATCGCGCTTGCGGGCGGCGAGCGCGCCGCGCTGCGAATATTGATAGGCGAGGGTCAGATGCGCCCCGTCCCAGCTTTTTCCGAAAAGCTGGCCGAACTGGACTTCGGTCATATCGCCATCTGCTGTTCCGGCGCGAAGGATCGTCTCGGCACCCTCGAAGCGGCTGCGCAGCCGCACATTGACCACGCCGCCCACCGCGTCCGCGCCATAGATGGCCGAAGCACCATCGGTCAGCACCTCGATCCGTTCGACCGCGCTCATCGGAATAAGCGAGATGTCGGCAAAGACACCGCCGATGCCGCCGAGCGCGGGCCGCGCGCCGTCGATCAGGACGAGCGTCGAGGAGGCGCCCAGCCCGCGCAGGTTGATGCTCGACCCATAGGTCGCATCGCTACCGGCGCCGTTGCGCGTCGTCGCGCCGAGTGTCGTTTCGGTGGGACCGCCGCCGAAATTCTGCGGCAGCGACTGGATGAGCTGCTGGACGGTGCTATAGCCGCTCTTCTCGATCGCATCGCGGTCGAGGGCGGTCATCGGCGAGCCGACGGGACCCGCCCCGCGAATGCGCGATCCGGTGACGACGATCGCTTCGCCTGCGCCGTCAGTCGATCCAGCCACCGCTGCATCGCCGTTTCCCTCTCGAAGAACCCAGGCGCCTTCAACGAGTTCGACCGTCAGGCCGGTGCCGGAAAGGAGACGCGAGAGGGCGGCGTCGGGGGAGAGGCGCCCGCGCACGCGGGCGCTGCGCTGGCCCTGGAGCAGGCTCGAAGCGGCAACCACCTCGCGGCCGGAGATATCGGAATATTGCCGGAGCGCGTCGCTGAGTTTCTGCGGCGCAATGTCATAAGTCTGCTGCGTGCCTTGAGCACATGCAGCCGGGGCATAGAGCGCAGTGGCCGACACGCCCGTGGCCAGGATCGCCGCGAAATATTTGATGATCATTCATCCCTCCCATGCGGCCGGTTTTGGCCGTCTGAAGGAAAGAAATGACGCCTCGGTAGAACACCCTATGGCAAATTTGGATCAGGTCGCGGCTGCGGATTTCCGAATTATGGGTCCGTCTGGCGCGATCTCGACTTCGAGCTGCAAGGCGGCCGCGAGCTTGCGCGCAAGCGGAACCGCCTTCGTCATGTCGAAGCGGCCAGTGACCTTCAGCGACGCAAGCCCCGGATCGGCGAGCCGGATATTGACGCCGCTCTCGCGGTTTGCCCGCTCGATGATCGCGCCGAGCGGCAAGTCTTCCGCCCAAAGCGAGGCCGTCGGCGCGGCGGCGGGTTCGTCCGCCACGGGCTTCGGTCCCGTCGATCGCACTTCGGCGCGCTCGCCGGGACGCAGTCGGAGCGTCTCGCCGCCATCGCGGCGTCGGACTTCGACCGATCCTTCAACAAGGGCGATCCGCGGCACATCGTTCCGCAGGTCGATTTCGAAGATCGTGCCAAGCGCGCGGGTCAGGGAGTCGCCCGCTTCGACGAGGAACGGGCGCGCCGCATCATGGGCCACCTCGAACCGCGCCCGACCTCCGCGAAGGATCACACGTCGCTCGCCAGCGGAGAAACGCGTCTCGATCTCGGCGCCATCCATCAGGGTGACCCGGGTTCCGTCAGCCAGCTGGCTCTCGCCCTGCCGGTCGTTGACCGCGACGATGGGCTGGTCGCCGTTGTTTCGCAGCACCTGCCAGGCGAAAACGCCCGCGATCAGGGCAACGATGATCGTTGCGAACGCCCAGCGATAACCGCCGGGCTCGCGTGTCTTCTGTTCCTGGCGGGCACCGGCCTCGATCCGCGCGCGCGACATATCGGCCGCATAGCTCCAATTGTCCTTCGCCTCTGCATAGGCGCGGGCATTTTCGGGGTCGGCCAGCCACGCGTCGAATGCGGCCTGATGCTCTCCGGCATCGGGACCCATCATTATGTCGAGCCAGGCGGTGGCTTCGCTGTCCGCCCGGCTCACTGCTTGCCCCGCGCGCGCTTGATGGCGGCTAGCGCTTTGGTCATGTGGCTTTCGACCGTCTTCACGCTGATTCCCTTGATTCGAGCAATCTCGGGATAGCGGAGGCCATCGAACCTGTGCATCAGGAAAATCTCGCGCGTGAGCGGAGATAGCCTCGAAATGGCTCTTTCTGCCCGGCGTAGTACGTCGCGGGCTTCGAGCGCGTCCTGCGGGTCGACCGCGCCCTCATGTTCGTCGCCGAAGCTGTCGTGGCGATCCGTGTGACGGCGGCCGTCGGCACGGGCATATTCCGCGAGCAGCATCCGCGCACTTTTGACGAGATACGCACTCGGGCGCTCGATCAGGGTGGCGAGGCCGCCGCGGGCGCTCGCGAAGCGGCTGAAGACCTCTTGCACGAGATCGCCGACGTCCTGGTTCGCAGCGCGCCGGCGGAAGAAGCGGGTCAACTGGGGATGATGCTCGGCATAGATGGCCTCGATCCGGGCAGTGCGGCCGGTCAGCTCCCACTCCTCCGGCGGCAGCGGGTCGCCGCCGGCTAAGCCGGTTCTGCCGTTATCCTTGTCCTCAAAATCCATGCCACTGCCTTCCCGTTCAGGCGAAGGCGGCAAAGCCGGGCGTTGAGAACTTGCTTAGCGAACAAGCGCCGCCGCCTTTAGCCCGGAGGCTTGGACATGCGCAGCGGCCACCCGGCAGGGATGGAAAAGATCAATCAAGCTATGCAGGTTCTCACGCCTGGCACCGTGCGCCTCGAGCCCGATGCACCCCCGAGCATAGCCGCGCCGTACCGTCATGCAAGCCGCGGCCGTGAAGATAGGTCCAGATCGAGTCTATTTGCGGCGGACAACGCCCATTCGGTCGCAATGGAGAGTAGACGTCCGAAGATGCAGGTCTAGCGCGTCAGCTATACGCAAGCAGGTCGAGCGGCCTTTGTTCCTGCTTGCTCACAGCATCATAGAGAGCGGTGATGAAGGCGAGCATTGCGTGCTCCGCTCCCTTTGCGGTCAGCCAGCCGTCGCGGTACCCGATGAAAATGTTACTCTCGATGATGTAAACCCCCGCCGGAGGGAAAATTTCGCGTGGCCGGAATTTCTTTTCAACGGTTTTGATCGTTTTTGGACCTCTGTACGCCACCACAAAGAATGGGACCTGGTAATTGGACCAAACTGCAAACTCCCCCTTTTTCGGGCGTGCCTGGTTAACGAGCCCATTCACCTCAATCAGCTTCTTTTCCGCCTCAGCCCACTGCTTTGAAAGGTCCGATTTCACCTCTATTGCGGCTCCTACTGTATCGGCGAAATAGAGCCTGTTCTCGCCCACGACGGGAAAGCTCAGACTAACGGGAAGCTCGACCACCAAATCGATTTGGCCAGTGGTACTGGAGTATCTGTCGGTGATGACGCCCGAGCCCACCCTGAAATGAGCAGGAAGAACCTCATCCAGCAGGTTGTGGAGGAATATTTCGCGCTCTCTCCCGGAGACGGGTGACGGATAGTCTTGGCTGTCACGGTATGCGGCGAGAAGGCCCTCGCGAAGAGCCAGCATTTTCTTCCGAACCATCTCTTGCATCAATCTCTCCCAAGTCGCGCGTAGGCGAATTAGTGATGATACATCGGAAACTGGCGTGGCGTCAGCAAACAGTCGCACGGCGCGATCACTGAGATTGCGCGAGGCAGCACCTTGAAGTGAGCCGGCGTCGCGGTCACGATCTCGCCATCGGTGTTGATCGGCATGGGCCTGCGGGTATCGATATCGAACTCGACGCAGCGCGCGGTGCGCACTTCCTTCCATGCCCCATGCGTGCCCGAGCGGAAGGCGCGGAGCATGAGCGCGAGCTTCCATAGGTTGCGCATTTCGAGGCTGTAGAGGTCGAGCGTGCCATCGTCGATAGCGGCATTCTCTTCGACAATATTGCCGCCGCCGTAGAGCCGGCCATTCCCGATCGCGATTTGATATGTCCCGACTTCGATGCTGCGGCCCTTCTCGATGATCTTCGCCCGGAACCGGTCGGCGCCCGCGAGAATCCGCAAAGCGGCGACCGCATATCCCAGGCGGCCAAACCGCTTCTTGATCGCGGGATCGAGCTTCTGCGCCAGTTCGCTGCTGAGCCCGATGCTGGCGACGTTGAAGAAGGCATGGCCGTTGACGGTGCCGACGTCGATCGGTCTCTTGTGGCCATCGACGATAACATCCGCCGCCGCTCCGAAATCGAGCGGGATCGACAGCGTGCGCGCGAGATCGTTCGCCGTGCCCGCGGGAATGATCCCGAGTGGCAGGCCGCTTTCGATGATCGCCGGCGCCGCAGACGAGATCGATCCGTCCCCGCCACACACCACGACAAGATTGGCCTCACGGTGCAACCTCGTTACGTCACGCGCAATCTCGGGCAGGCTCTCGAACGGTTCGACAGTCACAGCGAGTCCGCCGGATTCCAGTCGATCGCGAACAGGCTGCAAAGCGGCCTCACCCTGCCGCGCTTTCGCGTTGTGGAGCAGAAGTGCGCGCGTACCGGTTGGCCACGACATCGGCGGGATCCTGTATGGAAGCGAGAGGACGGCAAGGCCGAAATTCGACCTTGCGCGGCGGCTATACAGGCCTCGCTCGACGCCGAGAAGAGGCGTTGAGCGGGCCGCCCTTCTCATAGGGCTTTTCCGCCTATGCCAGGCGCTGGGCTCATCTCCGTTCGCGTCGCGCGGGGCCCCGGTGAGCTGCGCCAACCTGGTCGGCGGCGGCAGCAGCGCAAGCCGGGCTCCGCCCGGCTCCGCCGCTTCGCTTCGGCCCTGCGGGTGCGCGGCTGCCTAGAACCGCCGTCCTGTCCGGCTGCACTCCCGGGATGATCCCGCGGAGCGCGAGCGGGAGAAATATCATGCCGAGCATCGGCATCGTCAGCGGCAGCATCGAGAAGGGCTTTGCGGGCCAGCTGATCACCCTTTCCATCAAGGCGCCGATCGAGGTCCGCCGCAACCAGGGCAAGACCAACGACATCCAGCCCGACTATCGTGTCTGGTCCGATGGCGTCGAGATCGGGGCCGGCTGGATCCGCGTCGGCGAGGTGTCCGGACGTCCCTATGTGTCGCTCTCCTTCGCGACGCCTGAATTCGGTCCGCGGCGCATGTACGCCAATCTTGGCCGAGCGGCCGGACAGGACCGCGACGACGTCTTCGCCATTCTTTGGAGTCCGGTCGACTGACCGGGCCTCCTTTACGGTCCCGTCGCATCCCGGTTCAATCTCGGGGTGCAAGGGTGCCGCCACCTTGTTAGGGTGACCGCAATGCAGACCAGTCTCGAGCACCTTCCCCCGCACAAGCAGCGCGAAATCGAGCGCGTCGTCCAGATCATCTTCGAGGAATTCGAGGATGCGCTGGCGCTCGCGACGCAGGGCTGGAAAAAGAAGGGGCGCATCGCCAAGATCATCCTCTACGGCAGCTATGCGCGGGGCGGATGGGTCGATGAGCCGCACACCGCGAAGGGCTATCAGTCGGATTACGACCTTCTGATCATCGTCAACGACAAGCGCCTTACCGATCGCGCCGACTATTGGTCGAAGCTCGATGATCGGCTCATTCGCGAGCTGTCTGTGACCAAACATCTGCGCACGCCGGTGAACTTCATTGTTCACAGCCTCGACGAGGCGAACGCGGGTCTCACGCAGGGACGCTACTTCTTCATCGACATCGCGCGGGACGGCATTGCGCTCTACGAGGCCGACGGGAAGGAGCTCGCCGAGCCCAAGCCGATGACGCCGCATGCAGCGTTGGAAATGGCACGGGAATACTATGAGGAATGGTTTCCCAGCGGTGGGCAGTTCATGCATCACTATCGGAGTTCGATTTCGGAGGGATGGTGGAACAATGCCGCGTTTCAGCTCCACCAAGCAACCGAGCGATACTACAACTGTGCCCTGCTAACCGTCAGGTCCTACGCGCCGCACGTCCACAACTTAGCGTTCCTACGTACCCAAGCCGAAGGAATGGATTCGCGGCTGATCGATGCTTGGCCCCGAGAAGCCAAAGCCGATCGATCGCGTTTCGAAAAGCTCAAGGAGGCCTACATCAAGGCGCGCTATTCCAAGCATTATCGGATTAGCGAGGATGAGCTGGCCTGGCTCGGCGAACGGGTCGACGAGCTGGCTCGGATCGTCCGTCTCATCTGCGAAGAGCGCATCCGCCAGCTTGAGGGCGCCGTGAGTTCGCCGGCGACATAGCGGGTCACGTCCTGATCACCGCCCGTGGCAAAGTTTGAACTTCCTTCCCGAGCCGCATGGGCAGTGTTCGTTGCGGCCGACCTTCTTCCGCGGTTCGACGCTTCGGTGTGCGCCACGGCGTTGATCAAAGAGTGCCTGTAGCGCTGCTGGAATATCGACGCGGCGTTGAGGTGGTCCACCCTGAAGCCGCACCCGCCGGATAATTGCCTTCTGTTCCTGAAAGGCCCGTCGATGGTTCGGCTCCATTGCATCCTCGAACGGCAGTAGGCGTGCTACTTCGTTTTCTGCCGCTTGGTGGTCGCCGCAGTAGGCGAGCACGACAGCATAGAGAGCGCGCGCCTCAAGCACCCGACCCGCTAGGCCAGCGCCTTGAAGAACCGGGAAGATATTCCGTTCAAGGGTTTCCCTCGCGGCGATGAAATCATTCACCCAAACTAGCTCGTCGACGAGATCAAGGCCGACGCGGACAAAGGACTGATAGGATTGAGACAGCTCGTAGAACTTCATCGCATGGATGCGGGCGAGGTTCGACCGGGGGCTACGTCTCCCGATCGCCTGCGCGAGAAGATCGTGACTGTCGGCGATATGCTTCAAGGTGTCGGTTATGTCTTCGCCCTGCGGGAGAAGCCGTCGCAGCTCAGGGGCATTGCGGCCTATCACGTCATCAGGTGTCAGCCCTAGCTCCGCATAATATTCGGCGATGAGGGCGCTGGCTTCGCTGACCGCGGCATCACGATCGCCTAGCTTGAACAATGCCAAGGCTCGATTGTACCGAAAGATGCGTAAATGCTCTGGCTTGTCCGGCAGGCGTTTCTCAACCTCGTCCAGCATTGAGACGACGCCGTCCCTGTCACCCTGTTCAGACATGAGCAACATGCGCTTCATGCCCCATGCAAGCCACTCATCTTCACCGAGACCATGTGCCCCCAGAAGAGCTTCCATCTCGTCGATCCGCGATTTAGCAGCGTCGAACTGGCCTTCACGAAGGTCATTGAAGACCAAACCGTCGAGCGCCCACAGACGCGTCTCTGGGTCTCCATGCGGGTCAGATGCAATCGCCAACAGAAAGGGTTCAATCTCAGGCCAGACACCGAGTTCATGAAACAATTCATCGGTCGCGAACTGGACGAGGATACGTCCGTCTCCCAACAAGCCGAAGAGGCGGATAAGCAGTCCGAACTTCGCCAGACTCCAATCCGTCCTGATCGATGCGATGATCACGCGCTGGAGCGCGGTGAATGCACTCGTCTCGAACTCAGCGCCCCGAGCAGTCAGGCTGGCCTTACCTAGCATTCGGACCGCGTCGTGGATTTTGAGCCCCGCGTTGCCGAAAATTTCGAGTGCGCCCGTTGACGGCAAGGATCGCAGCTTGGCAGCGGCCGCTCCGGCATCGATGCCGCAAGCACTACGAAGCAGGTCGATCGCATCGTTTCGCGACAGTGCAACATCGGCGAGGCTGAGGATTGCGATGGTCTCTCGGTCCTCGGCCGGCAGGCCTTCAAACGCCCGCCTCAGGATGATCTCCTGAGCAGTTTCAACAATATGCGTCTGGCTCTCAATGTCGTCGCAGAACGCGCGAATGGAGCCTCCATACTCACGGGCGGCGATCGTCGCTGCATTGAGTACGTAGAATGGCAGGCCGCCGGTAATCCTCGACAATCGCTCGCAGTCGCTGAAGTCCAAGCGGCAACCGGCGTCATGAACGGCCGCCGCGATGGTGTCCTCATCCCAGCCGCCAAGCGTTTCTGCTCGGATATTCAGCCCGGCCTCGAGCGCCGATATGTCCGGACCGGGTTGGCCCAGCAGCACGAAGCGCAGATTGGGTGCGCGTTTGACGATTGCGATGAGGTCGCTTGCGGGCACCCGGTGACAATTGTCGATTACGACATCGGCGTGCAGTCCCCCCTCGCCAAGCTTGATGCTCAGCGCTCCGACCATTTCGAGCCCGCTGGACCCGGGCAGTAGAATTTCCCCGAGCGCGTCGCCCGATCGGCCGAACATTCGTGCGGCGACCTCACGCGCCAGCGCCGAAGCCAGTGCCGGTCCGGGCGTGTCACCGACATCGAGATAGGTCACCGGTAATGGTGCATGAAGGGCGGACTCGGCGACCCAGGCGGTCTTTCCGGAACCAGACAGACCCGAGATGATGCGGGCCGGCTGCTCGCCGAGCAGCGCGGGCTCGTCCACCTGCGCGCGGTATACCGGGGGCGGAGCCGGAAGTTCCTGCATCTGCACCACGAGCTGATCGAACAGATCGGGTAACTCATCGCGGGAAAAGCTGTGATCGTCGCGTGGCGGGCTTCCCGCGGCGGCGAACATCACGAGGCTGGCCAGCTTCCACGTCAGGGTCTCCGGACGAAGGAGTGCGAAGGGAAGCTTGTCGGCAAGTTCCGAACCAAGACCGATCATCCCTGCGATGTCATCCGCTGGCCGCGGAAGGCATTGGTCCTTTGGCTCGGGTCCGGCCGGCCAGTGCAATTCGACGTCGGCGGGCCAGTCCTGGGCCTCGATTGCCTTGAGGAGTGACGCCGATGGTGTGGCATTGGTGGCGATTACAAATCTCGCCGTACCCGGCCGTTTTCCATTTTCATGCTCCGCCCTGAGGTCGGCGAAACGCTCGAGGGTGCCCGCTATGTCGCTCGGCTGGAGGAGGTCGTTCCGCGTCTTGATCTGTGCGTAGATGCGAGCGTCGGGAAGCTGGACTTCGATATCCTCGTCGCGCTCGACGACGATGCGCTGAACTGCTGCCGTTCCGGCGAGGAGAAGGCAGGCGACCGCATATAGATGCTGATAGAGAAATCCCCGATGGACCGCCTCGATCCGAACGAGCTGGCGTTCGTCGACGACCGAGAATGGCTCTGGTGGTGTTTCGTTGCTGCCGGAGTTCATCGCGTCCGGGCCATTCTCTCCGCTTGTCGTCATCGGGTCTTGAATGCCGCGACCACCTTGTTGGTCCCGTTCATGAGCAGGCCGCACTGGATGTCGGCGACCAGTATCGTTGAGTTTACCGTGAGGTCGGTCGGGTTGCTGATCGTGGTCTTGCCGGTCGGGAATGTGGCTCGCACGACATAGGGGAGCTTCGGCACGGCGACGAAAGCAATCTTCGCCTGCGGTTTGAAGGCCTGTGCCTCGGCAACGCTCATCGGCACTTCGCCAACGATGGCATCCTTGTTCTGGAAAAACAGTTCCTCGCCATAGCGGGCGGGTTCGCTCTCGAAGATCGCCTTTTCGATCCGCGTCACCTTGCTGACGTTGGTTTTCGCGCCGAAGCCATTTTGTGCGGAATAGGTGCCGGTGACCGTGTCGCTGCTCGAAATGACAACATCGAGATTGCTCATCGTGCTGGCCTTGGGATCGGTGACCTTTGCGTAGTAAAAGGCGTCCCACGCGTTGAAATTGGTGTTGTCGAACAGGTACGCTTTGACTTCGAACGCACCCTTGTCGGCATTGTAAGCAAGATACCCTGCGCCCTCGATCTTCTTCGAAATGATCAGGGGACCGGCGCCGCCAGCGGCTGCGAGGCGCGCCCGGTAGGCATCGCTGGTCTCGAACTCGTCCTTCGGCGCAACCGGGCGGATGCTCGCTATCGCCTGATCGAATGTCTGCGGCTGAACAGTCGTACCAGTGTAAGCATCGCAGCTCGATTGGGCATGCGCGACGCCCGGCGCCGCCATCAGCAACGCGCCAAAAATGAACTTCTTCACTCCGCCTCTCCCCCGAGAATGGTCTTTGGCCATCCTAGCGGCGTTCGAGGGTTTTGGCTTGGATCAATTGCACCAACTTGGGGGCGCAAATCCCTTAGGGCAGAAATGTGCCCGGTCGCGGGATAGCGGGGCCGGGGATTCAACCGGGCTGGGGCTTGATGTCGAAACCCAGAACCGCTTCATCGTTGGTCCAGACTTCGTCGAGTGCGTCGGCGCGGTCTTCCTCATAGCCATCCACGATCGCGCTATATTCCCGGGCGTCGCCCTCCACCCGGCGCTCGATCGTGATCGCGCGCATCTTCCGGTCGGCGAGCGACAGGCTGAAAGTCTCGCGCGTGACCGGCGCATTGCGGCGGTAGCGGGCCTTGATATGCGCGATACGCCGTTGGGGAGCATGGCGCTCGGTAATCGTGACGGCGGCGAGCACGAACAGCGTGGCCACCGCACCGAGGATCGCAAGCTCGAAGAAGCCGACGCCGAAGAGCATGCCGAGCGTCGACGTCATCCAGAGCGAGGCCGCCGTCGTAAGGCCGCGGACGTTGAAGCCTTCGCGGAAGATCACCCCGCCGCACAGAAAGCCGATGCCGGTCAGAATGCCGTGCGCCATGCGCACGGGATCGATGCGGATGACGGCAACCGGCGTCTCGCTGAGCCACGCCATCTGGTGAACCGCCGCAAGCATCAGCAGGCAGCAGGACAGGCTCACGAGGATATGGGTGCGCAATCCCGCCGGGCTCGCACGATATTCGCGCTCGGCACCGATGACCGCTCCGGTCACGACCGCAGCGACGATCGGCCAAAGCAATTGCGGGTTCAGCGGTTCCATATCTTCTCCTTCGGCTCCTTTGCGAACGTCGAGGAAGAGAATTGGATGCGCGGCAGCGTCCGCGCCCTATGTGACGCCGTAGATGGCAGCGCGTCGCTTGAAGGCCTCTGCCGATCCTTCGAGAATGTCGCAGGCAAACTGCCGTGTCGCGGGATGATCAATCGAACCGCTGGAGACGATCCGTCCATTGTCGTCCTGCGCCTTGAGCACGATGATCTGCTCGGCGTCGCCAAGAACGGCGATGTTCGCATTATGGGTCACGATGATGACCTGCCGCCGCTCCTTCGCGCGCCGTAAGACCGGGACCAGCGTCTGGTAGATGAACTCGCTGTCGAGATGGTCTTCGGGCTGATCGATAATGAGCGGCCGATTGGATTCTGCAGACAGCATCAGGGCAAGCAGCACCGACTGCTTTTGACCGAGGCTGAGCCGGCTGAAATCGCGAATCATGGGTTGGGCTCTGCCTGCCATCGCCTTTGCGACGATCAGCTGTGGCTTGTCGCTGACTTCAACTGCCTGGAGCTTGTGCATAACCTCGGGCGGGGTCAGGTTGTCGATCACCGCCTGCGCATCGGCGTCGGAAAAGACCGTCGAGCCGTCCTTTTCCTTCACACCTTTGATCGTGGCCTTGTCCTTTTTGAGCACGGCCTGCACCAAGCCGGGCAGCGACAACGTCTCGATCAACAGCTCCGCGCGAGGGACCCGTGACGTGCGCCAGCTCATTGCCTCCGAGATGACGGAGCATCCCGATGGCGAATGGGCGCTGTGCAAGAATTTCAGCGACACGCTAAGATCGGTCAGAACCGCTTTCAGGGTCGTGCTTGCTTTCACGCCGTAGGCGCTACGCTTCGTTGCAATGCGTTGCCGTATGTCCCAACGCTTTTTGACGAGTTCGGCCCGCTCCTTGCGCGCGCGTTCGAGGGCCGGTTCCCAGGTCTTCAGCTTCCGGAGGCGTTCCGTCAGCTTCGCTTCGTCAGTGGACAGGCTATTGATGAAAACGATGTCCAACCGAACGCCACTTTGTTCAAGGGCTTCGCGCTTCTGGTCGATTTCGGCTCGCGCTGTCGCTTCCTTCACGCGCCACGCGGCGAGTTCCTTATCCATGACGGCACCGAGCGCCTTCGCCGCGTCCTGCAAATCGGTTTCCGCGGCAACGACCTTCGATTTGAACGCTGCCGCTTGGGTCGCGATCGCCTGATACTCATCGCCGCCGATAGTCAGGTCGGCCGGGTCCACCGACGTTTCGATACTTTCGATGCACTCGCGTAACGCCTCGTTCGAGGTCAGCCCAAGCAGCTCGTCGAGATCGCGTCGCAGTGAAGAGCGGACTTCTTTCTCTTTCTCGAGCTTCCGGATGAGCGCGATGACTTCCTTGCCCTTCTGCGCTTCGAGCGCCGCCAGCTGGGATTTTTTATATTTGAGGTCACGATCCACGCCCGGGATCAGGGCGACATTTTCCGCCGCCTTCTTCAGATCGGCCTCGGATTCGAGCAGGGCCTGCCGCACCTCGCGCTCCTCCTTCAGGTCGGCCGCGACGCCGATGAAGCGATCGAGAAAGCTCAGCAGTCCTGCGGGGTCGGCCGTCGCATTCTGGCTGATCGTTGCCGCTTCGCTCTGGGCATAGCATTCGACCGCGAAACTCGGGAGCATCGCATCCGGATCGTCGGGGTCTTCGACGACGGAGTCCCGGCGCCGCTGCATCTTGATTGTCTGACCCGATTGGTCCGTCACCACGAGATCGATGAGATCGGGCCAGACTTCGGAGTCCACAACATCGGCGGCGCCCGCGTGACCTGTGAGGCAGCGTATGGCTTCGAAGGTCGTGGACTTGCCCGTACCACGACCGCCGATGATGCAATTGAGGTTGGGGCTGAAATGGACCCCTTGGTCGCTCAGGAATCCGCCGTGCATAGCGAGGGCTCGCACCATCGGAATGCGAGCAGGGACATCTTCTTCGATGCGAACCCTTGCGTCGCTGTCTTGGAGCGCGAGTTTCAGCGCCTCAAAGGAAACGTCCTGCATCTTGTAGCGCGTGACCTTGCGATCCCCGGCGGCATTTCGGCCCAGCGCGTTGAGGCTATGAGAATCGGAGTTGAGCAGTCGGGCGAGATACTGGTTCTTGCCAAGGCCCAGCGCTTCGATCCGCTGCCGGCCGAGAAGCTTCCTGTCACCGTCAGGGTCGAGATCGGAGTAAGATATCGGGCTGTCGCCGCGCTTGAGTTCGATCCCAAGCAATGCCGGATGGCAGATGATGTCTTTCTTGTGGGGCGGGCTTCCCGGGAGTTCCGTTTCCAGGCCCTTACCGCCGTCGACATGCGCGAGGACCGCGAAACCGCCTCCCTCTTTGACGAGGTTGAGAATATCGATGAAGCCGGTCGAGCAGCGCGAGTTCGCCATGCCGCGATCCGCCAACGAGAGTTTGGCATGAAACCTGTTCAATGCATCGAGCGTGGCGAAATAGCAGAGAAGATGGCCATGCGCCGTCGAGAGCTCCACTGCGGGGACGACGAGCAGACCAGTGCCTTGTGCGGCTTCAAGTGCCGGTCCGATCCCCGTAATTTCATTATGATCAGCGATCGCAATGAGGTCCAGGCCCTCTGAGCATGCCAAACTCACAATCGCCTCGGGTGTCGCGCTCGCGTCGGAGACGTCGTGCGAACCCACCACGCTGTGGATATGGAGGTCGCCGCGAAAGAAGCGAGCGCCATTGTCCAAGCCGATTGCCTCAGTGATGTCCATTGATATGCCCCACTCTCTCCCGGGATCGCGCGTTTTACGCTCGACGGTCTCGATCCTCTGAGCGCCGTTCTAGCGGATTGGCTTCTCCGCACCAGCCACCAGCTAATCCGATATGGAATCCGTTTGCGCCCGCGCCGTCGGTTCGCCGAAATGGCTGCAACCATGTGCGCATCGGCCAGTTGCTATTTTGTCAGCCTTCGAACGGAGCATTTATGGCCAGCAGCCCTCCAGACCCCCATCCGGACTCTCCCCCCACCGGGCCCGAGCAGGTGCCTGAGCAAATCCCGCTTCCTGATGATGACGGTCGCGAAAGCGTAGAGGACGTTCCTGCGACCGAATAAGTTCGGCAGTGTCGACAAGGAAGGAGCGCGGCGACCTGTTGAGCGCACTCTGACCTCGCAGGCTCGGTCAGGGGTCGCGCGGATGTAGGGCCGCGCAGCGCGCTTGGCTCGCTTTCCTTGCGGGGCGGCCGCTAGGCACTGGCGCGCATCGCAGGCCGCCCCGCTGCGGGCTCGCCAAGAGCGCGTCTGTTCGAGCCCTTCGGGCTGGCCGCTCCGTCGGCGGTCAGGGCATCAACTCTTCGAGGATCAGCAGGCCGAGGAAGCCGACGAAGAACATTGCGCTGATGAGCGGACTGTCCGGGCGTTCATGCGCCTCAACCAGCAGCTCCTCGGTCACGAGGTAGAGAAGTGCCATCAGGCCGAAGCTCAGAAAGCCGACGATCACAGGCGTCGGGAGCAGCGCCACTGGCATGGCGACCGCGGCGCCGACCGGGAGCAGCAGGCCGAGCAAGAGCACGGTCATGACGACGCGTAGTTTCGAGGTGATGGTTTCGCTCAGTTCACCGGTCAGCGCGAGGCCGATGAACAGGACTTCCAGCGTCAGCGCGATGGTGAGCAGGATGCCGGCCTTCTCGCCCGCGACAAAAGCAAGGCCAAGCACCAGCCCATCGACGAATATGTCGATGCCGACGGCGCCGAGCATCGCGACGGGTCCCTTCGCCCGGCCTTCCAATTCCTTGAGGAGCAGCATGACCCCGACACCGGCCGCGCCCCCGATCAATGTCGCCAGCGGCGAGGCGTCATGCTTGATCTGGGGAAGAATCTCGCTTGCCGCAGCGGCGAACACGACGCCGGCCGCCAGATGCTGCATGGCGCTGACGAAGGCGGGGCTCGGGCGGCGCACCACCGCCAGCCACGCCCCGATGACGACGGCGGCCAGCGGGATCAAGGTGTAGAGTATTGCCGACATTCAGGCTGCCTCCTTCGCGAGTCTCCGCTGCGCGTGCCCCGGCGAGAATAGGCGCCGGCTGCCGATGGCGATAGCCGGGCCGGCAGCTGTCGGCGGTCAGCCCTCGAAGCTCTTCTTTTCATAGACCGTGCCGATCGTCTCGCCGTCCCAGACATAGCAGAGATGACGTTCCTGCCGGCAGTTCGCGAGGACACGAGGCCGGAAGGCGGCGGCGCATTCGCCGCCTTGGTGGCGGACGCTGTGGTAGAGGATGCCATCGGACCCCGCCTCGCGCAGCTCGGCCGCGAGGCCCTGCGAATTCACATAGCTGTCGGAGGCGTAGAGATGCGCGTGCGTGTCGATGTGACCGCGGATATCGTGGAGGCCAGCGGTGAGGTCGACGGCATAGACGCGCATGTCGATCTCCTGCGCGGGCTCGTCGGTCGCGGCGAGGAATTTGACGCGGTGATGCTTGGTTTCGGCGATCGCCGTCTCGATCGTGAGCCCGGCGTAGAAGACGCCGAAGCTGCCGTCCGAAAAGCGGCTGCCCTGCGGGTTGAGATGGGTGAAGGCGGCCATGATCGGCGTCGTCCCGGGGCCAGCGATCCGGTCTTCGGGCGGCACCAGCGACAGATCGCCCGCCTCGTCGCGCAGCCGGTCGTTGGTCATTGCCTCGATCAGGAACACGGCCTCGAGATCGGCGGGGTCGGTCACCTTGTCGAACAGGCCGACCGGCGGGAAGCGGCTAGGGATGATGCGATAGCAGGGCGCCCAGGTCGTGGCGGTAACGGGAATGTCCAAGGGATCAGCCGCGCTGGCCGTCGATATATTGGCGCACGACATAGAGATCGGCGACATTGCCCGATGCCATGCGATCGATCGCGGGCCGACCACCGAAGAGGCTCGCCTTGTTGGGTTTACGCACCCACTGGTCAGCGGACTGCGGCACGAGGATCTGGAGACCCTTGTAGATGCCCATCACATAGGAAATTCGCTCAAGCGCATCCTTGCTGAGCGCGGCGACATCGCCGCGCTTCCAGTTATGGAAGGTGGAGCGGCTGTCGAGGCCGAGAAGATTCATCTGCTCGGCTTCGCTGAGATCCCATGCCTCGGCGATATTGAAGAAGGTGCGGAGCGCGGGCCCCGTCAGTTCCTTGCGGTCGATAGCTTTCGCAGCAGTAGCCATATAGCCTCCAATATCGGCTATATGTTTCTTATAGGAACATTTGTCAAGAAATGTTCAATTTATGCACAAGGGGTAGCGTATAGATAAGGCGAGATCGAAACGATCATCATGAGGCTCTCGCAAAGCTCTACGAAGACGATGGAGAGGCCTTCCGGGTTGAACGCACGCGCAGGCTGCGGGGGACCGCGCGCGGACATCTTGCGTCATAGCGGAAGCGCGGCTTGCGCTTGCAGTTGCTCGACGAAGAAGCTGTGCCGCGGGGGCTCCTCAAACAGCACCTCATTGGGGAGCGTGCCGTCGAGCCAGTGCATCACGTCGCGGCGATGGACGATGACACCGTGGCGCGACTGATAGGGAATGACGTCGGCGCCCGCCGGAATTGTCAGGATGCGATAGGAGAGCGGCCAGTCAGCGAGCGGCGGGTCCCAAATCGCCGCGAGATAGAAGAAATTGCCGCTGTCGAGTGTCACCCGGTAGCGATGATCGCCGGTGCCCATCCGGAACTCGGACGCAGGGATCAGGCAGCGGCGCTTCGGAAAGGCGCGGCCTTCCGAGCGAACAAAGCGATAGTTGATGCCGTCGGCGAAACGCGGGTCGCTGCCCCACACCGCCTCGACCATTTCGATCTCGCTTTCATTGTCGGGATTGCGTCTTATGAGCGCGCGGCGGGCATCCGGGGACTCGGGGTCGAAAGGGGTTGGCGCGGTGCCCATGGTTGGAACATAATGGGAACGAAGATGAGTCGCAAGGGTCAGGGAAAGCGCGCGCATGTGCAATGACTATCGGCTGGAAGTCGACATCGCCTCGATCGCCGAGGATTTCGACGACCTCCAGATCAAGATCAAGATGCCCGAGGGCACGCCGAACGTCCCGGCGCGCGAGGATGTCCGCATCACCGATATGGGGCCGATCGTGAAGGGCGCCGACGGCGCCGTCATGGGCGAGCTCGTCAACCGGCGCTGGAGCTGGCCGGGACAGGGCGGCAAGCCGGTCTATAATGTGCGCTCCGAAGGGCGCGACCTCGGAACGCAGCGCTGCCTTGTGATTTGCGACGGCTTCTACGAGTTCACCGACCCCGCCGACAAGGCGCAGAAGCGCCTCGATAAATGGCTCTTCACCCTGAAGGATCATCGCTGGTTCTGCATGGCCGGGATCTGGCGCGACGCCCATGTCGGCGAAGCGTTCAGCCTGCTGACCATGGACGCGGGGCCCGATATCGCACCCTATCATCATCGCCAGATCATCCCCTTGCCGCGCGAGCGCTGGGCCGACTGGCTCGATCCGCGCGTCCCGGCAAGCGAGGTGCTCGGCTGGCTTCCGCAAGGCTCGCTCGAGGTGACCCAGGTCTATGGCAAGCCTCCCGCGCAGGGCGCGCTCGCCCTGTGAGCGGCGAGCAAGGGCTCGGGCGCTTCGTCGCGGCGCAGGAGCAGGTTTATCCGCGCGCGCTCGCCGAGATCCGCCGCGGTGCCAAGCGCACCCACTGGATGTGGTTCATTTTTCCCCAGCTCGCGGGGCTCGGGCGCAGTGCGATGGCACAGCGCTATGCGCTGGCCGGGGCCGAGGAGGCGCGGGCCTATCTCGCGCACCCTTTGCTCGGCGCGCGCTATCTCGAATGCGTCGGCGCGCTCCAGGACCTCGACGACAGCGATCCGGTGGCGGTCTTCGGGGCGGTCGACGCGGTGAAGCTGCGCTCCTCGCTGACGCTCTTCGAGGCCGCCGGGGCGAATTCGCTGGTGTCGGCCGCGCTCGATCGCTGGTTTGGCGGTGATCGCGACGAGCGCACGACCGCGATATTGGAGAATTGATCAATCGAAAGCCGGCGCGATAGCGCGCGGCTGGACGGGAGGGGCTATGGGACTCGAAGTGGCATGGATCGGCTTTGGCGGCGTTGTGATCGGCGGCCTGATATCGAGTCTGACGACCTGGCTCTTGCAGCTCGGTGAGCGGCGCAAATACCGGCGCGAGCGATCCTGGGACCTTCGCCGCGAGGCCTATACGACGATCATCGGCAGCCTCGACCGGGCACGGGCGCTGCTCGCCTATATCGAGACCGGCTTTGCCGAAAATCCCGAGGGGTTCGACGACAGCGAGCATGAGCGGCGCGCGAGCAAGCAGATGATCGAACAGATGCAAGCCTCGCGCTTCGCCTATCATGCCCAGCGCCTTGTCCTGTCGCGGCCCTTCGTCGACCGCTATGACGCCTATCTCGCGGCCATGGACGATGTGGAGGCAGCGGACCTGCAACCGCCCGAAAAGGCCCAGCAGGCCTCTGCGACGATCGCCGGGGCCGTGGCCGCGCTTGAAGCGCTGGCAGCCGACGAACTCGGGTTCGATTTCGACTGAGGCCGTTGGCGTGCCGCGCCTTAGCGGCGGGGATTGCGCAGCAGCGGCAACATCCGGTGCAGCACCTCGTCCTTGTCGAGGAAATGATGCTTGAGGGCGCCGAGCACATGGAGGGCCAGCACCACATAGATGGCCTTTACCATCAGCTTGTGGATGTCGCCGAGTTCCTCGCCGAGATCGTGGCTCTGCGGAAGCGGCAGGTTCGGTGCCGGGATCGCGCCATAGAGCGGCACTTCGGGCGCGCCGCCCGCTGACGCGGCGGCCCAGCCGAGCAAGGGCGCCCCGATCATCAGGACATAGAAGATGATGTGGGTGCCGCGCGCCAGGATACGCTCCCACGCCGGCATGCCGCCCGGGAAGGCGGGCCAGAGATGGCCGACGCGCCAGCCGAGCCGGACGAGGCTGAGGAACAGGATCGTGATGCCGACCGACTTGTGGAGCTGGTAATAGCCGAGCTTCTCGGCGTCCGATGCATCCTCCATCCAGCCGCCGAAGGTCGCGTTCGCGATGATGAGCAGCGCGATCGTCCAGTGCAGGGCGATCGAGACGGTCGAATAGCGGCTATGATGTTCGCGCATGGAAGCTTCCTGGGAGGGGCAAGATATCCTCTGTCTCCAATGCCCGAGCCCCAAGGGCGTTCCGGTCCTCCGCCGCTGGCAGGTGATTCGGCCCTCGCCATCGCCCGTTAGCGCCGAGGGAGCGGCCGAAAGAGGCGGCTTTCCGGCGCTTTGGCGACGACGCTTGACGATCCGGCCGGCAAGATGGAACATAAAGGGAACATCTGAGTCGATGCCCTATGACAGTCCACCTGCCTTCTCCCGCCTCCCGGCCCTCGGCCGGAGAGATTGCCGCGCTTCGCGAAGCGGTCGCGCGCGTCGCCGCCGCGCGCGGACCGGTCCTGCCTTTCGGGATCGGCCCGCTCGACCATGCGCTCGCCGGCGGCGGTCTCGACGGCGCTGCGCTCCATGAAATCGCGGGCGCGAGCCCGAGCTGGAGCGACGATGCCGCCGCCACCCTGTTTGCTGCAGGGATCGCGGCGCGCTTCGCCTGCCAGCCGGGACTCAACATCCTCTGGACGCTGACGCGCTTCGATCTCTACGCCCCGGGCCTCGAACAGGCCGGTCTCACCCCCGACCGCATCTTCTATGCGCAAGGCAGAGACGACAAGGATGTGCTTGCGCTCGCCGAGGACGGCGTGCGCGACGGCGCGCTCGCCTGCGTTGTCGCCGAGGTGAAAACCGCCGACCAGACGGCGACGCGGCGCCTGCAACTCGCGGCCTCCGAGGGCCGGACGCCGCTGCTGCTCTATCGCCGCTATCGGCGGCAGGATCGCTCCCCGCTCGCCGAACCCTCGCTCGCCATGACACGCTGGCAGATTGGCTGCGCACCTTCGACCCCGCTCGCGGCGCCCGGAATCGGCCGCGCCCGCTGGGCGATCGAACTTGTCCGCCAGCGCGGCGGACCGCCCTTTTCCCTCGAACTGGAGGCCTGCGATGACCAGGGTCGCCTCGCTCTTCCTGCCGCAACTCGCAATCGAGCGGCTGCGGCGGGCCGAGCGGACCTATCCGTCGCGATCGGGCACGCCGCCTGAGCGCTCCCGGTCCGGCGCGCCGTCTCCGCTTCCCGTTCCGTTCGATGATAATCCCGGTTCATGCTCGGTCCCGCGTGGCGGCGGCTGGCGACCCGGCGCGCGCTGGGCGCAAGGCGCGGCCGTCGACGCACTGCCCGCGCACCAGCGTCCGACCATGCGCGAAATGGGCCGCCGCTCGGAGGCCGCGCCCGCGCCCTTCCGCCCGGCACCGCGCGAAGAGGTTCGCGCTGCGCCGTCGCCGGTGCTCCCGCCCTTTTGGGGCGTCAAGCCGCGCATCCTCATCGCGCGCGACGGCCAGCGCGATGTCGTCACCGCGGCCTGTCCGCTCGCGCTGGCGGAAGGGCTGGCCCCCGGAATGGCGGCGGCGCACGCCCGCGCACTCGTCCCCGGTCTCGACGTCGGCGACGCCGATCCCGCTGCGGACCTCGCGCTGCTTGAGCGGCTGGCTCTTCATGCCGTCCGCCACTGGACGCCAACGGCGGCGGTCTCGGGAGGGGACGGACTCTGGCTCGACCTTAGCGGAACGACGCATCTCTTCGGCGGCGAAGCGCGCTTCTGCCGCCGCCTGCTCGCCTTTCTGGCGCGTCTTGGCTTCACCGCGCATATCGGACTCGCCGGCACGCCGGGCGCGGCGTATGCGCTGGCGCGCTATGCGGCGGCGCCGGTCACGATCATCGACCCCGGGATGGAGGCGCAGGCGCTCGCCGACCTGCCGCTCGGCGCGCTGCGCCTCGCGCCGCAAGCGCTCATGGCTGCCGCACGATTCGGGATCGAGCGGATCGCCGATCTCTATCCGATGCCGCGCGGCCCGCTCGCGCGCCGGCTCGGCATCGCTGCGGTCGAGCGGCTCGACCAGGCTCGCGGCCTTGCGCCCGAGCCCATCGTCGGGCTCACGCCCTTCGAGGTGCCCGAGGTCGAGCGGCGGTTGCTCGAACCGATCGCGACCGCCGACGCGATCGCGCTGGTGATCTCGGATCTCGTCGATGACCTGATGCAGCTGCTCGAGGTCCGCGGTCTCGGACTTCGCGCCGCCGCGCTCACATGCGTCCGCGTCGATGCCGCCGAGCAGATCGTGCCGCTCGGCACGGCCCGAGCGACGCGCGATGCCAAGCATATCAAGCGCATGTTCGGCTTGCGTCTGGAGAAGATCGAGCCTGGCCTCGGGATCGAGGCGATGTGTCTCGCCGCGCCGGGCGTCGAGGCGCTGGGCGCGCTCGCCTTTGCCACCGACCTGATCGCAAGCGAACGGGCGCCCGACATCGCGCCGCTGGTCGACCAGCTCGCCGGCCGCGCGGGCGATGCATCGCTGTTCCGCCTGACCGCGATCGAGAGCGACGTGCCCGAACGCGCCGTGCGCGCGCTCGCGCCGCTCGCCGCGCCCGCCGGATGGCCGGGCTGGGCGCGGCCCGCGCGCCTTCTCAAGCGGCCCGAAAAGCTCTCCGGGGTCGTCGCGCTGCTGCCCGATCATCCGCCGCGCCGCTTCCGCTGGCGGGGCAAGGATTACCGCGTGATCGCAGGGGACGGCCCCGAGCGCATCCATGGCGAATGGTGGCGCAGCGCGCGGGAAATATGGGCGGTGCGCGACTATTTCAAAGTCGAGGCTGATACGGGCGAACGCTTCTGGCTGTTCCGCCGCGGCGACGCTGTCGTGGCGGAAACCGGCGACCTCAGCTGGTACATGCACGGCGTGTTCGGATGACGCCATGACGCCGACGTCCTATGTCGAACTCCAGGTTACGAGCCATTTTTCCTTCCTTCGCGGCGCCTCGGCACCCGAGGAATTGTTCGCTGCCGCTGCCTTGCAAGGCCATAGCGCGCTGGGCCTCGCCGACCGCGGTAGTGTCGCCGGCATGGTCCGGGGCCTCAGCGGGCAGGAGGCGACCGGAGTCCGGATGATCGCCGGGTCGCGCCTCGACCTGCGCGACGGCCGCTCGCTCCTCCTCTACCCCAGGGATCGTGCCGCCTGGTCGCGGCTCACGCGCCTGCTCAGCCTCGGCAAGGCGCGGGGCGGCAAGGGCAATTGCTGGCTCGACTGGCCCGACGTCGCTGCGCACGCCGAGGGCCAGATCGCCATCCTCCTCCCCGACCTGCCTGACGAAACCGCGCGTCTCCACCTCGCCGCGCTTCGCGAGGTCTTCGGTCCCGACGCGCATATGGCGCTGTCGCTCCGCCGCCGTCCCGGCGATGCGCAGCGCCTCCGCGCGCTCGACGAACTCGCGCGCGCGGCGCGCGTCCGCAGCGTCGCGACCGGAGATATTCTCTATCATGCCCCCGATCGTCGGCCGCTTCAGGACGTCGTCACCGCGATCCGCGAAAAGACGACGATCGATGCGCTCGGTTTCCGCCGCGAGCGCTTCATGGACCGGTGCCTCAAATCTCCCGCCGAAATGGAGCGCCGCTTCACCCTCTTTCCGGACGCCATCGCGGCGACCGCCGATATCGCTGCCGCCTGCCGCTTCGACCTCGCCGAGATCCGCTACCAATATCCCTATGAGCAGGTGATGGAGGGGCGGACCGCGCAGGAAGCCCTGGCCGCGCTGACCGAAGAGGGCGCGGCGCGCATGTTCCCGGACGGCGCGCCGCCGGCCTATCGGAAGCAGATCGATCATGAGCTGCGCCTGATCGGCGAGCTTGGCTATGCGCCCTACTTCCTGACCGTCCATTCGATCGTCGCCGAGAGCCGGCGCCGCGGCATACTGTGTCAGGGACGCGGTTCGGCCGCGAACAGCTGCGTCTGCTTTTTGCTCGGCGTCACTTCGATCGACCCGATCAAGCATGAATTGCTTTTCGAGCGCTTCGTCTCGGGCGAGCGCAAGGAGCCGCCCGATATCGACGTCGACTTCGAGCATGAGCGGCGCGAGGAAATCATCCAGTGGATCTACGAGACCTATGGCCGCCATCGCTCGGCGCTCACCGCCGTCGTCACCCGCTACCGGACCCGCGGGGCGGTCGCCGAGGTCGGCAAGGCGCTCGGCCTGCCGCGCGACCTCACCAAGATGCTCACCGGCCTCGTCTGGGGCTGGTCGGTCGACGGGATCAGCGACGAGGAAATCGAAAAGCTCGGGCTCAACGCCGAGGACCATCGCCTCCGCCTGACCCTCGACCTCGCGCGCGAGCTCATCGGCACGCCGCGGCATCTCTCGCAGCATCCCGGTGGCTTCGTCCTTACCGAGGAGCGGCTCGACGATCTTGTCCCGATCGAGCCCGCGCGGATGGACGACCGGCAGATCATCGAATGGGACAAGGACGATATCGACGTTCTGAAGTTCATGAAGGTCGATGTCCTCGGTCTCGGCATGCTCGGCTGCATGAACCGCGCCTTCAACCTGCTCCGCGAGCATAAGGGTGTCGATGTCGGCATGGCCGACCTTCAGGACGACGATCCGGCCGTCTATGGCATGATCCAGAAGGCCGATACCTTGGGCGTCTTCCAGATCGAGAGCCGCGCGCAGATGTCGATGCTGCCGCGGATCAAGCCCAAATGCTTCTACGACCTCGTGATCGAGGTCGCGATCGTGCGGCCCGGCCCGATCCAGGGCGACATGGTCCATCCCTATCTCCGTCGCCGCGAGGGCAAGGAGAAGCCCGAATATCCCAAGCCCGAGCTGCGCGCCGTGCTCGAAAAGACGCTCGGCGTTCCGCTGTTCCAGGAACAGGCGATGAAGGTCGCGATCGTCGGCGCGGGCTTCACGCCCGCCGAGGCCGACCAGCTCCGCCGCGCCATGGCGACCTTCAAGCTCACCGGCGGCGTCAGTCATTTCTACGACAAGCTGGTGAACGGCATGGTCGAGCGCGGCTATCCCAGGGATTTCGCCGAGCGCACCTTCAAGCAGATCGAGGGCTTCGGCTCCTACGGCTTCCCCGAGAGCCACGCCGCATCCTTCGCGAAGATCGCCTATGCCTCCTGCTGGATGAAGCATCATCATCCCGACGTCTTCTGCGCCGCGCTGCTGAATGCGCAGCCGATGGGCTTCTACGCGCCCGCGCAGATCGTCCGCGATGCGCGGAACCATGGCGTCGAGGTCCGGCCCGTGTCGATCAACCACAGCCATTGGGATTGCACGCTGGAGCCGGACGCCGGCCGCACGCTTGCGGTGCGTCTCGGCTTCCGGCAGGTGCGCTCGCTTGCCAATATCCACGCCGCCGCGATTGTCGCCGCGCGCGGCGGCTGTCCCTATGATTGCGTCGAGGATGTCTGGCGCCGCGCCGGGGTGCCGCGCGCCGCGATCGAGCGGCTGGCCGAGGCCGACGCCTTCCATGCTCTCGGCGAGGATCGCCGGCAGGGCCTCTGGAAAGTGCGGGGGCTCGGCGAAGCACCGCTGCCGCTATTCGCCGCAGCCGACGCGCGCGAGGCGCGCTTCTCGCCCGAGGGGCTCGAACCCGCCACGGCGCTGCGGCCGATGACCGAGGGCCGCAAGGTCGTCGAGGATTACCGCACCTTGCAGCTTTCGCTGCGCGCGCATCCGCTGAGCTTTTTGCGCGAGGCGCTCGATGCGATGGGGGTTATACGCTGCGCCGATCTCGCGTCGATCCGCGACGGGCGCAACATCGAGGTCGCCGGCGTCATTCTCGTCCGCCAGCGCCCCGGATCGGCGAAGGGGGTGCTGTTCGTCACGATCGAGGACGAGACCGGCATCGCCAACGGCATCCTCTGGCCCGATCGCTTCGAAATCTACCGTCGGCCCGTCATGTCGGCCTCGATGATCGCGATGCGCGGCCGCGTGCAGAAGGAGGGCGAGATCATCCACATTATCTGCGACCGGATCACCGATCATGATGCGATGCTGCGGCGGGTCGGGCGCCATGATCTCGCAATTGCGCCGGGACGCGGGGACGGGGCGCGGAGCGGCGGGGGGCCGGACTCGCGGGAGCCTGCGCTGCGCATCCGGAGCCACGACTTTCACTGAAGGTAGCCAAACGCTCCGGTTGCCGGACCTCTCCCTCCTTGGCTGCCTGACTGCGGGCCTCACTCGCCTCATGCCGTCAACCCCCTGCGGGGGTTCGCCCTCGCGTACCGCTCGGTGACGGCGGCTCGCGGGCCCTCCGATTGGCGCCATCGGGGACGGTCCCCGAGCAACCCAAGGAGACTGAACATGGCCACCATCGCAAATCTCACCGTCAAGGCCGACGGCAGCTACGAAGGCACGCTGACCACCCTCACCGTCACCGCGCCGATCGCGATCGTCCCGAACGCCCGCAAGACCAAGGACAACGAGCCCGATTTTCGCGTGATCGCGCGCAAAAACGGCTTCGAGGTCGGTGCCGGCTGGACGCGCACCTCGCAGAGCGGCAGCGACTATGTCTCGGTCACGCTCTCGGCCCCCGAATTCGGCCCGATCTACGCGAATATCGCGAACGCGCCGGGCGACGATCCGATGAAGAAGGTTCTCATCTGGAACCCGCCGAGCTGAACTGGCCGGGCTCCGCCGGCAGGCGGAGCCCGATGGCCTTCAGGCCTCCTCGAGCATCTTGCGCTCTTTCGCCGTCAAATGCTGGCGCATCAATGCGTCCAGCTCTTCCGCGCTGAAATATTGTGCTTGATCGGGATCCATACCGACAAACAGTCGGTACCGGATCATCTGATGCAGCGCGATAGTGTAGGCCGGGAACCGGCGTATCCCCACTCCGATTTCTTCGCCGTTGCGGACTGCGGAACAATTGGCGCCCGTCTCTATCCACTCGATTTTCGGGTCGGGGATGAAGAAAATCTCAGTTTCGTCCGGCTCTCCGGGCGTCACGCAGAAAAGGTCGTCGCCGCTCTCCACCACACTGTGCAGCGTGAAATCAAATCCCTGCACGAGCCATCCCGGGATCGCGCGCGATTCCCCGTTTGGGTCATTGCGCACATACCAGAGGCTGTTCGCGTGGCACTGATTGCGCGACATTTTCATAGCGGTGAGATCAGCCGGGTCCGCTCGAGGAATCGCATAGGCGGGAAGCGCAAGAATCTCCTCGACCAGCGTCTCCTCCCATTCGCTCGCAGGGAAGGTCCACCAGTCGGCATTCATCAGAAGCCGCTGCTTCAACTCTTCCTTCCGTTGCTTCGCCTGTCCCATCCGCCACGTCCGCTCCATCACTGTCGAAGACAGACTGCCTAGCAAAGCCAGACGTCTTGGTCTGCCGAAACTGCCTCTGCCTGCATAACCCGATCATTACGTCGGAAGGTCGCAGGCTCGCTCGCCCAAAGGAGCGGGTCCATCCCGCTCTCGATTGCCGCTGATCCCTGGGCGCGAGGCCAGGCCTCCTTCAATCAACCCGTAAAGGGTCCGCTACGCTTCGCGTGCGGCCGCAGCCTTGCTGCGGTGATTGCGGCCCGCCCCCGGCCGGCGGGGCGACTGTCGAGCGGGAATGGACCCGCTCCCGAACGACAGGAGCCACCCCATGCCACTTTCCACCGCCCAATCGCTCGGCTGGAGCCTCGCCCGCACGATGATGACGATCATCGTCCTGATATCGACCCCGAAAGGCTATGCGGTGATGCCTGCCGACGAGTTCGACGGCGACGCCGAAAATATCGTGTGCGAATATGACCCGTTCAACCGCTGACACCCGGAAACTTGCCCCACGATGGTTCCAGTTCCGGTTCCGTCGTGGGCCCGTCCCTGCTACGATGCCGGGGCAGAATGCGCTGTGGAGGTGGTGGAGAGCGCGTCCGGAAGGAGGACGCTCGTGACTTTCATGCTGCTGCTCGGGGCCGCCGCCGGCCTCTATCTCATCTGGTTGTTGTTTCGCCTCGCCGCGATCGCGCTCCCCTGCGTGGCGGGCGTCGTCGTCGCGCTCCAGCTTCTCGACCGCGGCTTCGGCCATGGCGCCGCAATCGGTGCGGGCTTTGCGGCGGGCCTCATTCTCCTTCTTGCCGGACGCCACCTCTACGCCAGCGGCGGATCGATCGTCACGCGGCTGCTGGTGGCACTTGCGTTCGCCATCCCCGCCGGCATCGCCGGCTATCATGCGATGAAGGGCGTGTCGGATCTGGCGTCGGCAGGCGGTGGCGCCTCGACCTTCCTCTCCCTTGCCGGTGCGTTCGTTGCCGCGGTAGCGGCGATCCGGAGCCTTGGTACAGGACCCGTTGGTCCGGAAAGCGATGGACCGGCACCGACCCAGCCGGCACCGCAAATCTCCCCTCTCTGAACCCGGCGCGATTCAGGCTCCAACGCCACTGATGCCTTTCGCATCCGCCGCAGGCGCGCGGCCTTCTCCTGATGCGCGATCTACCGGGAAGCCGCTTCGCTGATCCCGCTGGCCGCAACGGCGCTTCTCCGACTTTCTTCCCCCGGCGTTCCGCCGTTCCTCGCGAAACAAGAAACCCGGCTCGCTGCCGTCCTCCGCTCGCGCTCCGGGCCTTCGGCTGCGGCGCGGTCTCCTTCCCGGCCGCCGATGCGCATCGAGGCCGCGATCCTGCGGCTCGAAAGCGTAGAAAGGATATCGACGTGGCAAGAATTGGAACCTTCAAAAAGGCTTCGGGAGAGTTTCGGGGTCAGATCGCGACGCTCGCGATGAACGCCGAGGTTCGCATCGTCGCCGAGGACAACCCCAAGTCCAACGCTCCCACGCACCGCCTGTTCGCAGGCGATGCCGAAGTGGGCGCCGCCTGGGAAAAGACGAGCCAGGACGATCGCGCCTATCTCTCGGTCAAGCTCGACGACCCGAGCTTCACCGCGCCGATCTTCGCGCAGCTCTTCGAAGGCAGCGACGGCGAATATGACCTCGTCTGGACCCGGCAGAACCGCCGCGACTGACACCTGTCGCCGCCCGGCACCTGCCGGGCGGCGATACGCTCATTTTGAGGCCTTTCGCGCGCGGATTCCACGCGGCAATGCGATAGGATGATGGTTTGCATGCCGGTCACCATGTTCCAGACGGTGGCGGCATGCTGCTGAGAAGCTTCGCTTTCATCCCATCATTTTGTCGGAGGTGCGAATGAATCAGGCAGTCGATTGGCAGTCGCCATATTTTCCGAAGATATTCGAATTATATGATCGCGCCGATTTCGCGCAGGAATTCCTGCGCCGGAGCCCCACCTATCGGCGGGCGTATCGCTCCGCCCGCGCGGCCCCGACCGCACTACGCGCGGCGCGGCTCACGACGCTCGCACGACGATGGGGGTTGGTCTTTCGCCCTTGATCCCGATCATCCCGCCGCGCACGCGCCTGCGCTTTGGCAGCCCCAGGCCTGCGCCCATGTCGCGATAGCCGAGCCCGCGCCCGATGACTTCGCTGCGCTGCGGCTTGCCGATCTCATCGGCTCGGCCGAGATCGCCGCCGAAATCATCCTGCACCGCGAATGGCACCTCGTCATTCTTGCCGGCGGGCGACGCTACCGCCTCTGGCTTCGCCGCTTCCTCGGCGACGAGCCGCTCGCCTATGTGAACCCGGCCGACCCGCACCATGCCCTCAGGTCCGAGGTGAGCCTCGCGCTCCAGCGCCGGGCATCCGGCCGCCTGCCGGCGCGCCGCCTCGCCCGCGAAGCCGCGGCGGGGCCGTCCGAGCATTGGCGCCTGATCCAATGGCTTCGCCTCCTCGACGCGGCCGCCGAGGGGCGGTCCGCGCGCGACATCGCCGCCGCCCTGATCCTCGAGGACGCGCGCGCCTTCTCGGCGGCCGACTGGGATGGTTCGAGCGAACGCCGCCGCATCGCGCGTTGGCAAAGCGCCGCGCTCGCGATGCGTGACGGCGGCTACAGAAAGCTCCTCGGCGCCGCCTGATCGGGACATTCTGCGCGTCGTCACTTTGTCCGTTCCGAATCACGGGCCCGATTTCCGATTGTCGCCTCCTCGCCGCCGGAGCCCTCCATGGCCCCCGGCCCTTGTGATGGAGGCCCTTTTTGAGCGACACCCATACCGCCGTCGTCCCGCGCTACCTCAGGACCCCCGAGGCTGCGGTGCATCTCGGCCTGTCGAGCCGAACCCTCGAGAAGCATCGCTGCTTTGGCACCGGTCCCGAGTATCGGAAGCTCGGCGGACGGATCGTCTATGCGATCACCGATCTCGACGCCTGGGCCGAGATCGGTCGCAAAAAGTCGACCTCCGATCCGGGCAAGGGCACCGTCCATCCCGCGCGCCCGATCGTCGGCTGATGCGCACCGCTACCGCCTCGCTCCCGGCGTCCATTCCGCAGCCGCTCGGCCATGCGGCGAGCGGCCTCACCGACCTCGAACTCACCTGGATCGAACAGCGCCTCGAACATTGGCTGCGCTTCGGGCGCGTCGCCGCCGAGCGGATCGTCAGTCGCCGAACGCGCGTCGTCTCCTTCCGACCAGGTGCCGTCTTCGGCTTCGTTCGCTGGGGCGCGAACGACTTCGGGACGATCTTTTCCAGCATCTCGGTCATCGCCGCGGTCACACCGGGCAGCCCCTATGCAACGCATCCCTTCGTCCGGCCGGGCGGCGACATCCTCCTCCGCATCGACGGCTGGCCGAAGGTCCAGCAGGTCCTCGCGGCGATCGACGCCATCGAAGCCGCCGGCATCGATCCGTGCGAAACGGCGCCCGATCATTGGCGCCATATCGGCAGCCATCTCGGCGCCGGCCTACCGTTCCGACCCTATTGCGCCGAGCGTCATCGCGCATGGCTCCAGCGCAAGGCGATCGCGCCATGAGCCGCCGTTGGCTCCGCGCCACTGCGGCGAGCGCGACGCTCTTCGCCGGCCTGTTCGTCGCCGCGGCGGCGCTCTCGCCGTCGCCCCGCCTCATCTGGAATGCCAGCCCGAGCGTGCCGATCGGCTTCTACACCGTCGATCCCGGCCGGCGTCCCGATGTCGGCGAGCTCGCGCTCATCGCGCCGCCGCCCGATGTCGCGGCGCTGTTGGCCGCCCGAGGCTATGTTCCGCGCGGCGTGCCGCTACTCAAACGCGTCGCCGCGAAGCCGGGCACGCTCGTTTGTCGCAGCGGCGTCTTCATAACGATCGACGGCGCACCGGCGGCGCGCGCCCGCGATGCCGATCGGCTGGGGCGGCCGCTGCCGCAGTGGCTCGGATGCCGGCGCCTCCAGCCCGGCCAATTGTTCCTCCTGAATGCCGCGCCCGACAGCCTCGACGGGCGCTACTTCGGTCCGATTTCCGACACCGGACTGATCGGCACCGCGCGGCCGCTGGCCACGCGCGATGCCCTTGGCACGCCGCTGCGCTGGCGCCGGGCCCCGCTTCCTGCCTCCCCCTTCCCAACAGCAAAGGACATATCGTCATGATTATCGGAAGCTTCCAGACCGCCGCCGACGGCTACGCCGGCCAGATCCGCACCCTGCTGCTCGATGCGATGATCGCGATCGTTCCGGCGAAGCCGTCTGACGCGGAAAATGCCCCGGCCTGGCGCCTGCTGCTCGTCGAAGCCGACACGGGCGTCGAGATCGGCGCGGGATGGGAGCGGCGCAGCGAGCGCGCCGGCTCCTACATCGCTGTGCAGATCGATGATCCTGCGCTTCCCGTTCCGCTGCGCGCCAACCTCATCCGATCGTCGCAGAATGAGGATGAATATCATCTCCTCTGGTCGCGGCCCGTACCGCGCGAACAGGGCTGAGCGGCATGCGTCCGGCTCGCTCGGCGCGCGTCCGCGCCGCACGCTTCGCCATACTCCTGCTGCTCGCGCCCGGCGCGGCGCCTGCCCACGCAGCTGGCGCCGCGGCGGCCTCCGCGCCCGCCGCAGCGGCCCATCCCTATGCCGCGCATGTGACGGAGGCGTCGCAGCGCTTCGGCATCCCCGAGCTGTGGATCTGGCGCGTTATGCACGCCGAGAGCCGGGGCCGCGCCCGCGCCGTCTCATCGGCGGGTGCGATGGGCCTGATGCAAATCATGCCTGCGACCTGGGCGATGCTGACTGCGCGCCATCGTCTCGGAGCCGACCCGTTCGACGTTCGTGGCAATATCCTCGCCGGTGCGGCCTATTTGCGCGCGATGTGGGACCGCTATGGCGACGTGCGGCTCATGCTTGCTGCCTACAATGCCGGACCCGGGCGTGCCGATGCTTATGCCGCCGGACGACGCGGGCTTCCCGCCGAGACGATCGCCTATGTTGCAGCGATCGCGCCCGAGATCGGAGGGGGACGCGTTCAATCCGCGGCAGTCGATGCGCCGTCCGCCCCGTCATCGTGGCGCAGTGCTTCGCTCTTCGCGGCGCAGGCGAGCGCGACGGACGCGGACGGATCGGCAGCACCGGCACTGCAAACGCAGCGCAGCGCGCCTGCACCGTCCACGCTCCCCGTCGGTGCATCTGCAGTGCTCTTCGTCCGCCTTTCCGGAAGCGCCGAATGATGATGGTCGGAACCAGCCGGGCTACCGTGATGTCACAGGCCGTCAAATGGACAGGGAGCGGAAAGGGAAGGTCTGGGGGATTGCCGCCGTATTTGGCGAGGACTTGGCGTTGCTTCCAACCAGCGCCGCAGCTGCACCCGATGAGAAATCTTGCGTCGTTCCCGCCGGCGGCGCGACCCTCGCTCCGGTCAAACGGAAGCGAAGGAGTCGTGTGATGGAGTACTTTACCGGCCTTGATGTCTCGGTCGATGAAACCGCGATTTGTGTCGTTGGCGATGACGGCAAAGTGGCGTTCGAAACCGCCGTCGAAACCGATCCGGCTGTGATCGCGGAGGCGCTGCGACCGTACGCGGATCGCATGCGCCGCGTCGGCCACGAGGCCGGATCGCTGTCGCCGTGGCTGCACACCGAGCTGCTGGCCGAAGGCGTTCCTGCGGTCTGCCTCGAAACCCGTCATGTGCGCGCGGCGCTGTCGGCGCAGCGCAACAAGACCGACGCCAATGATGCACTCGGCATCGCACATATCATGCGCACCGGCTGGTTCCGCCAAGCGCACATCAAGACGGATGGCTGCTATCGGATCAGGCTGCTGCTCGTTCAGCGCCGCAATCTGAAGCGCAAGTTCCTCGACCTTGAAAATGCGATCCGCCACTCGCTGAAGGTGTTCGGGATCCGGCTCGGCAAAGTCGGCCGCGGCGCCATGGAGAAGTCCGTGCGCGAGGCCGTCGCGGACGACGCGATGACCGCTGGTCTGATGGACTGCATGCTTCGCGCACGCGCCGCGCTGTGGGCTGAGTATCTGACGCTGCACAAGCTCGTCGTGCAGCTCGCCATGCGCGACGAACTCTGCCGGCGCTTCATGGCGATCCCCGGCGTCGGTCCGGTGACGGCGCTGAGCTTCAGCAGTGCGATCGACGACCCGCAGCGCTTCCGTCGATCGCGCAACGTCGCGGCGTACTTCGGGTTGACGGCAAAGCGGTGGCAGTCGGGCACGTCGATCGATGTGCACGGTCGCATCAGCAAGGCGGGCGATCCCGATGTACGCCGCGCGCTCTATGAGGCGGCGTCGGCAATGCTCACCCGGTTCAAGGGTAGCGACATGATCAAGACCTGGGGCCTGAAACTTGCGAAGACGAAGTGTCACGCGAAAGCGCGTGTCGCCGTTGCCCGCAAGCTCGCCGTCGTCATGCACGCGATGTGGCGCGACGGGACCTTCTATGTCGGCGATCCGAACGCGTCGGCGGACGATATCGACAGCCGGTTGACGGCTCACGAGCTCAAGGAGGTCCGCGCAAGCGGCAGAGGAATGATACAGACCAAGGAAACGGGAAGCACGATATCTTGCCTGTGGCCGCGCACAGCGGACCACGCGCGATTGCCTGTGAAGTTGCCCCGTAAATCCGATAGCGACATGTGCCGCGACGGTTCGCGCGCCGCCCAAATGCGGATCGAACACGCCGTCGATGAGCCCGGAGGACTGCACGGCGTATCAAACCTCAACCGCTTCGCAGACGTTCAAGAGCCCACGTCGAATAGTGCCCGATTACTTGCTATGAAGGAGAGATGGAGATGGCGAAATCTTGCAGAAAACGGGAGCCAAATAGGACGGCAAGATAAAAGACCTGCCAGCTGTGCGGCAGATTGTGGTTGGTTTTCAGATAGATATGCGTATGGCACCCCCCTTGGAGTGCCAGCCGCTTCGTTGTTTTTTGTCCTTATTGCAGTAGCTTACGATATGGCAGGCGCGCTGTGAGCGGCGACGAACGCGATTTTCGCGTGCGGCCGGGACGCGGCCGCGATGCTGGCGCGGGATCGGCGCGGCGAGGCAAAAAGCTCGCGGCGCAGGTCAGGAAGGCGGCCGCCAGATCGGGCTACACTCGCTCGCGTTCTGCTCATGCGCGGCGCGGCGGCACCGGGCGGCACGGTCGCGGTCGAAGCGCGCTTGCCGCGATCCGGCGGGGACCCACGCAGCGCCGCGTGACCATGATGGCGCGTATCGTCCGGCACAAGGGCGCACAGTTTCGCGCCGCACCGCTCGCGCGCCACATCGCCTATCTGGAGCGCGAAGGCGTGACCCGTGATGGGCGCGAGGCCATGATGTTCGACGCGTCTGGCGAGGCCGCCGACCGCGATGCGTTCGCCGAGCGCTGCACCGACGACCGCCACCATTTCCGTTTCATCGTCAGCCCCGAGGACGCCGCCGAGATCGGAGACCTCCGCGGCTTCACGCGCGATCTCATGGCGACCATGGAGAAGGACCTCGACACCCGTCTCGACTGGGTCGCGGTCGATCACTGGAACACCGATAATCCCCATATCCATGTCCTGGTCCGCGGCGTCGCCGACGACGGGTCCGACCTCGTCATCGACAGCGACTATATGGCCCAAGGTGTCCGGGGCCGCGCAGCCGGGATCGCGACGCTGGAACTGGGGCCGCGCACCGAGCGCGATATCGATGCTGCCCTCGCGCGCGACGTCGATGCCGAACGCTGGACAGGACTCGATCGGCTCCTTCGCGAGCGGGCCGGCGAGCTTGGCCGCGTCGACCTCCGCCCCGATCCGCAGCAGCCAGGCGCCGATCCCCATCTGCTCGGCCGCGCGTCGAAACTGGAGACGCTGGGACTGGCGACACGTCTCGGCCCCGGCCAATATGAAATCGATCCCCGCTCCGAAGCCGTCCTGCGCGATCTGGGGCAGCGGGGCGACATCATCAAGACGATGCACCGGGCGATGCGGAGCCAGGGACTGACGTTCGATGCAGCGTCGCTCGCGATCCACGAAGAGCAGAGGAGCATGCCGATCGTCGGGCGGCTGGTCGCGCGCGGTCTCGATGACGAGCTTGCCGGCTCGGCCTATGCCGTCGTCGATGCGGTCGACGGCCGCACCCATCATATCAGGTTCGCCGACCTCGAATGGACCGGCGACGCTGCACCGGGGGCAATCGTCGAACTCAGGCATTGGGAAGGGCGCGACGGAGCCGGGCGGAAATCGCTCGCCCTGCGCTCCGACCTCCCTTTGCCCGAACAAGTGGCGGCGCGGGGAGCGACCTGGCTCGATCGCGAGCTGGTCGCCCGCGAGACTGCGACCGCGCCAGCGGGCTTCGGGCTCGACGTACAAAGGGCACTCCAGGCGAGGGCCGATTTTCTGGAGCGCGAGGGACTGGTGGTCCGCGACGGGAACCGCCGCCGCCTCGCGGCCGGGCTTCTCGAAACGCTGAAGCAGCGCGACCTCGATGCGGCCTGCGACGCGATCGCCGCCCGCACCGGGCTGCCGCATCGCCCCGCCGCGACCGGCGAGCCGCTGAGCGGCACCTATCGCGAGCGCGTATCGCTCGCTTCGGGACGCTTCGCGATGATCGACGACGGGCTCGGCTTCCAGCTCGTCCCCTGGCGCCCCGCGCTCGACCGCCATCTCGGCCGCAATGTGTCTGGCACGGTCGGCGCTGGCGGCATCGACTGGACCCTCGGTCGCGGCCGGGGAATCGGAATATGAGAAAGGAAAGTTGATGAGCGACCGCATCCTATGGGGGCAGATCTTCGCCGTGCTCCTGATCATCCTGACGGCGATCTGGACGGCGACGCAGATGACCGCTGCTTCGCTCGGATTTCAGCCTGCGCTCGGCGCACCCTGGTTTCGCCTCGGCGATTATCCCGTCTATCCGCCGCCAGCCTTCTTCTGGTGGTGGTTTGCCTTCGACGCCTATGCGCCGCCGATCTTTTATCGGGGTGCGGCGATCGCGGCGTCCGGCGGGTTCCTATCGGTCATCGTCGCTATCACCATGTCGGTGTGGCGCGCCCGCGAGCGGCGGCGCGCCGAAACCTATGGCTCGGCACGCTGGGCGAATGAGCGCGAGATCCGCAAGGCCGGCATGCTCGGGGCCGATGGCGTCATTCTCGGGCGCCTCGCCGGAACCTATCTCCGCCACGACGGAGCCGAGCATGTCCTGTGCTTCGCACCGACCCGATCGGGCAAGGGGGTGGGGCTTGTCGTTCCGACGCTGCTGACCTGGCCAGGGAGCTGCATCGTCCACGACATCAAGGGCGAGAATTGGCAACTCACCGCCGGCTTTCGTGCGCTGCATGGCCGCGTGCTGCTCTTCGATCCGACCAATCCGGCGTCGGCATCCTACAATCCGCTGCTCGAAGTCCGGCGCGGGACATGGGAAGTGCGTGACGTGCAGAATGTGGCCGACGTGCTGGTCGATCCGGAAGGGAGCCTCGAGAAAAGAAATCACTGGGAAAAAACAAGCCACGCCCTTCTCGTCGGCGCGATCCTCCATGTCCTCTACGCCGAGGAGGAAAAGAGCCTCGCCGGGGTCGCGGCCTTCCTATCGAACCCCGAACGCAAGATCGAGGCGACGCTTCACCGGATGAAAGTGACGCGCCACCTCGGCGACCGGGTCCATCCGGTCGTCGCCGCTGCGGCGCAGGAATTGCTCAACAAGAGCGAGAATGAACGGTCCGGCGTCCTGTCGACGGCGATGTCTTTTCTCGGGCTCTACCGCGATCCCGTCATCGCCAAGGTGACCGGATCGTCGCAATGGCGGATCGCCGATCTCGTCGACGCGGGGCAATCGGTGTCGCTCTATCTCGTCGTGCCGCCCGGCGACATCAGCCGGACGAAGCCGCTGATCCGCTTGATACTCAACCAGATCGGGAGGCGGCTTACCGAGGAACTCAATCCCGCCGAACGGCCCCGCCGTCTCCTGCTGATGCTCGATGAATTTCCAGCGCTCGGGCGGCTCGACTTCTTCGAAAGCGCCCTCGCGTTCATGGCAGGCTACGGGATCAAGGCCTTCCTGATTGCCCAGTCGCTGAACCAGATCGAGAAGGCTTATGGCCAGAGCAATGCGATCCTCGATAATTGCCACGTCCGCGTAAGTTTCGCCACGAATGATGAGCGAACCGCGAAACGTATCTCGGATGCGCTGGGCACCGCGACCGAGCAGCGGGCCATGAAAAATTATGCAGGCCATCGGCTGTCGCCCTGGCTGGGTCATCTCATGGTGTCGCGGACCGAAACCGCGCGGCCGCTGCTCACGCCCGGCGAGGTGATGCAGCTTCCGTCAGACGACGAGCTCGTCATGGCCGCCGGGCTTGCGCCGATCCGGGCGCAGAAGGCGCGCTATTTTCGAGACCGGCAACTTTCGCGGCGGGTGATCCCGCCCCCAAAGCCCGCATCCGCGGTGCCCGACGTGCCGCATGACTGGAACGCGCTGATTGCGCCGCCGACCGCACCTGTCGCTGGCCAAGCGGCGGAAGTCGACGGGGACGAGGCGAATGGCGGGATCAGGCAGGAGCCCGAAATACCGGTCCACGAAGATATCGCGCCGCCGCCTTCGCGCCCAGTGACTGGCGAGTTCGATTTCGGAGACGATGCGGCACAGGCCGATGCTGCGCGTCTCCGCGCCGCAGCCGATCGGCAGATGGCCCGCGGCGCCCGCGCCGCAGCACTCGATCCCGACGACGGCATTTCGCTGTGAGCCGATCGCATATCAAGCAAACCTATCGGCTCGACCTGGAGCTGACACGCAAGATCGCCGATCTTTCTCGGCAGCGCGGACTGTCGCAGACGGAGGTCGTCGAAGCGGCATTGCGCTCCTTTTTCAAGCCCGATCAGGAAGAGCGGATCGAAGCGCTCCTGAGCCGGCGGCTTGATCGGGTCGGGCGGCAGCTCGACCGGCTCGAATGGCACGGCGAGATGCTGGGCGAGGCGCTCGCGCTGTTCGTTCGGCACTGGCTCACCAGCACGCCGCCGCTGCCAGATGAGGCACTGGCGGCGGCGCAGGCGAGCGGCAAGCGGCGCTGGGAAGGCTTTGTCGATGCGCTATCGCGGCGGATGGAAGTTGGGCCTAAGTTGGCTGCGGAGTTGATGCGCGATGTTGGCGATACCGATCGCAGTGGCTGATCAGCCTACCCCCAACCAAGCCTGGCGAGAACGCCGATCGCCTCGGAAGTAACGCCGCACAAGGCCGCCGCGAGCAGTAGCGCGGCTAGCGCTAGATACTTCGCGAATGACGTCCTCGCCAGCTCAAGAAGCAACGCCGATTTGTGGCGGCCCGCTTGCAGTAGCGCCATGAACTGGGCGGTTTCGGCCTCGCGGTCGGTCATTGAGCGTCCGCTGGCGGGCGGAAGAGGGGGCATGTCGTTCATCACGGACCTCACGGATTCATCGCGAAAATGGCGCGCCGTTACAGGTGCGCGTGCGGGTTACCGTGAGGGATAAGCCCTCCGGGCTGGAGTGCCCCCCAGGCGAGTCGCTTGTCAACAGGGTGAATCGCAATTTTATACACAGTCGTGGGTGCGTCTGTTGATATCTCCGTTCATTTCCGGGATATTCGGACGAAGTTCAGCCCTCTTCGGCCAGTTGCGCGCGCTCCCGCAATCTTTCGGCGAAGCGATAACTTGCTTCCATCGAGTGATAGGTGTCCGCGTAGCGTTCGATATCACCGAGCGCGCATTCGATCTCATAGGCTACAGAATGAGGCGAGGAACCCGGACGCTTCCGACCCAGCCAGCGCTCCAGCTTGTCGAAACGGCTCTGCATTCCCTGAACATTGCAGGCGATCCGCAGATCGTCGAGGTTGCTGCTGGTCCGATCGCGGCTCCAGGCGCGGCAGGCAAATTCGAGTTCTTCGCCCCGTGTCGGAGGGCGGTCGCTGAGATCGGCCCCACCATTTTTCACGAGGGTGGGATCGGCTTGCACGCGGGATAGCCCTTCGCTCAGAGCGGCGCACAGTTCGTTATGATATTCTTCCCGGCGCGCGGCGTCCCAATCATAGGGAGCGTTGCCGACGAAAAGGGGCGGCAGGTTGAAATGGACCTGCACCGCCTTCGGCAGCATCTTCTCGATCCGGATCACGCCCCGGATGACATCCAGGAGATGCTCGGCGCCGATTCCGGCCCACGGACGCGCGAGATTCTCGATCGATGCGAGGTTCGAATTGGTGGGGGTGTCCCCCGTGTTCCAGTACCGCATGGTCAGTTTTTCCGTTTCTCTTTGGCCTTTATTCCAAGAATGGCCTTCGCCTCGGCGCTTGCGCCGTTCGCAACCTGATCGAGACGGAGTTTCAAAACCGGGTCGGCGAGGAGTTGGGCCTTCGGACCTTCACCTGCATCACACAGCACCGCGTAGAAGAGCCGGTAGAGGGTCTGTGCCCGCTTGGCTTCCTCGATTGCGGCATCGAAGTCGGCTCGCCGATAGACGAGGATCTCCTTGTCATCGAGCGGCGTGGGCCGGATGACACCGCGGCCATCGGGCAGCACTTCCACGCGCTGTCGATGGCTGACGTTGTACTTCACGATGGTCTTGGGGTGAGTCAGGAGGATCGCTTCGGTGAGTTCGGAGCAATGTCCCCAGATGCGGTGGGCAAAATGATTGCGCATATTGCGCGACGGCTCGACGACCGAGCCGATCGCCTTGAGCAGAAGCTGTTGCCATTCGGGCAGGGATTCCTTCGCGGCGGCATCCAAGGCGCCCCGCTGGGCACCTGATCCCACGAGCGACAGATACATGGCGGTGCCAACCGCGATGTCGGACTTCAACATTCGGCTGAGGATGCTCGCGATATCGCCGTCGATATGTGCCCACAGCGCGATGACATAGGCAACGTCGCCCGCGAACGGTGACTTGTGGAGAACACCGGGCGCGAAGAAGACACGCCCGTCGGGCGATTCTTCAGCCAATGTTTTGGGCATCGTCGGGAGTCTCCAGGGCGTCCGCTATGGCACACCATTATAAACGGACTTCATCTCTCCGCCTAATTTCGGTTTCTCCATCGCAACTATGTTCATTCAGACGACATCAGAGCTTTGCGCTGGATCAGGAAAGCTGCCATCCACGCGGTCGAACGCTACGGATTGCTGGCGCTTTTGGGAGACTATCATGGATGAAGACGCGCTTTTCGCGGTAGGGTCGGTATTGGCGGCGCTCGGCGGTTTACTGGAGCGAAAAGGCGTCTGCACTACCATGGAGTTCGCCGAGACAATGGGCGGCGTGGCGATGATGACGAAGGAATCCGGTGAAGAGTATCACAATCGGGCCGCCTATATCGGCAGCTGGGCGCAAATGGTCCGGGCAGCGGCCGAGCACGCCGGCGGCGCAAAGCAGCACTGACGGCGTCCCGCGAGTTCAATCGAATCCGGTTTCGAAATAGGCCCGGATGCGATGCGCTATGACGGGCTCCAATCGGATAAAGGTCCGTCGCCCGTCGATCGGGTCGGGCACACGGCGGGTGATACCCGCATCGCAAAGCTTCTGGGCAAGCCGTAACGCGCTGCTCATCGGGATGCTCGCTGTCACGCAAAGCGCGCTGACCGAAAGCCTCTTCCGTTCGCACTCGTGAATGAAGAGATCGACGAGCATCTCCCAGGCGGGGTCGCCGAACAATTCTTCGGTCCCGATCAGCTGCCGTCGCAGGATGCGGCGCCGTATCGCCCTCCGGGCGTTCGCGAGCGCGATATCTTCGCGGTCGAACTGTGATGGCCCGCCCGGGCTTCTCAAGGTGAATGCTGAAAGTGGCAACGGCGTTCCGGCCGCCGGCTCCTGCTTGATGATATGGTGGCAGTAGGTCGATGTGACGATGATGTGATCGACGATCGCGATATTGAGTGACCGACCAATCATATCCAGACGCCTTGTGGCCTCGATATCTTCCGAGCTTGGATTGGGATCACCGCTTGGGTGATTGTGCACGAGGATGAGTCCGGCCGCGTTCAGCTCAAGCGCCCTGCGAAAGATTGTCCGCGGGTATACCGCAAGCTGGGCAAGCGAACCACTTTGGAGAACCTCGTCGGCAATGAGGCGGTGGCCGCCATCAAGAAAAAGAATGCGCAGCCGTTCGTCCGACAGCGATCCCATCGACATGATCAGATATTGGCGAAGTTTTCGGTCGAAGGGGTCTATGGGCTTGCCGGTCAGCCCGCACTCCATGCTCGCAAGCGCGACATTTCGGGCTTCCAAAATTAGAGCGATGACGGGGGACTTCGCTCCGAGAGCGCGTTCAAGCGTTTCGGCCGACTGCGCCCAGATCCGGCTCAGCGAATTGAAGGCATCGAGGAGCCTGTTGGCTAGGATTTCACTGTGGGAAGGATCAACGACCGCAATGAGACGTACCAGGACCGATCGCTGCCTTGCGACGCTAGCCTCGCCTGGCGCCGCCAAGTTGCCACGATGAGGAGAGGTGGGAGAAGCCAGGAGGCAGCAACTTGCATCGTCAGATAGGCGATCGGATGGAGATCGACGTCGATCGCTCGCGTCGTGTGCGCGAGTAAGGGCAGGAATTGAAGGGCTGCCGCTACCATCGGCCAGAAACGGTATGCTGTCAGCGCCACCGCCAGCGTCGCGGCCGATGCAAGGAGGTCGATCGCCAGATGCCCGGCATCGACGGTCAGAAATTGCACAGGGATCAGAAGATGAAGTGCTTGGTCCGCCACGACCATCGCCGCCAGAATTGCAGCAACTGCCCGCTCTGGGCCGCCGCCCTTCCGCCACGCGTAGGCGATGGCCACCAGCAACAATGTCACGAAGATGGCGATCCGAAGCATCGCGATCACTGACCATGCTGATGGCCCATCGTCAATAATGCTCAGCGAACAACGGCGAGCTTCGTCGGCCCTGCGGTCGCGACCGCCGGGCATTCATGAAGGTCGAGCCCCGATGTCTCGCGGCCAATTTCAGTCAGATCGCCATGAACGCGAAGAATTTCTCCGCTCACACCGACGAGAGCCAGCTGTGCCTGCGCAAGACGATGGATGGTGGCATGGCCCTTTGCGGCCGGGACCCCGTCCGTGTCGCGGCGAGCCGTAACGACTTCGGCCATGAGGGACGAGAGAGCGATAAGAGCCCCGTCGACTTGAGCTTCGGCTGCCGGAACCGCCTGCTGAAGTCGTGCCGCGGTCGTCGTCAAATGATGAGACATAGCTTCTCCTTTCCGGAAGGACGCTTTCGCGCCTCCGGATTTCTCGATTGGAAGAAAGCGGGATCAGCCCGAAACGAGTCGCGTCAGCGTGTGACCGATCGACAAGCCTGCTATTACCATGAGTAGCGCTGCAATGAGCATTGCCACTATGATTGTCGCCCGGGTCGTTGGCCGATAATCCGGCCGCCACAAATCCCTAAACGGTGAGCTTCCGCTCCGAGGGCCCGACCTTCCTGCGACATAATCATTTATTTCGAAGACTTTGGTCGGGTCTCCGTCCGGGAAGTCGGATGGCACCAATTGCGGCTGCGGCGGTAGTATGACCGGATCACATGGCATCTGATCATAGGTTTGGCGAAGCCGGGCATAGATGATTGCTGTCTCGTCTCGGTTCGATGCGCCCAAAACATCGCGCGCCGTGGTCAGGCGGAGATCGACGGCCTGCTTGGAGATTTCGAGACGTCGCGCGATTTGCTTCGACGTCTGCCTTTCAAGCAGTAGGTCGAGGCAGGCCCGTTGTTTCTCGGTCAGACGACGCCAACGTAGTTCATCGTCGCTAGGGGGTAACCCCGAATCAGTCATGGTCTCACTCTTGTCACAATATCCCTGAGCGCAAGCTCGAACCCGAATCGAAGCGGCTACAATCAATCCGATTTGGCAACGATGCCTACGCTACCTCCTGTCTTTCTTACCCACGGTACGACGCGCGCAAATCCTTGTTGAAAGTGCGCATTTTCTGCGTCTCTTACTCATCCCCGTCGAGCCGGGTGCCGTTGCCCGGACCACCAAACGGGGTTTCCAATGGGCGCAGAACCGATCCGCCTGGCAGCGCAGGGACGTGGTGCCCGCATGCTCCGCACCGCGCTCGGCGGAGCGATCGCCGACTGGCTCGCGGACCCCGCGGTCATCGAAGTCATGCTCAATCCCGACGGACGCCTCTGGGTCGACCGGCTCGGTTCGGGCATTGCCGACAGCGGCGTCGCGCTCTCGGCGGCGGACGGCGAACGGATCATCCGGCTGGTCGCGCACCATGTCGGCGCCGAGGTCCACGCAGGATCGCCGCGCGTCTCGGCCGAGCTTCCCGAAAGCGGCGAGCGCTTCGAAGGCCTTTTGCCGCCCGTCGTCGCCGCCCCGGCCTTCGCCATCCGCAAGCCGGCCGTCGCGGTGTTCACGCTATCCGACTATGTCGAGGCGGGGATCATGCCCGGCGAAGCCGCCGAGACGCTGCGCCGGGGCGTCGCCGATCATCTCAATATCCTCGTCGCGGGCGGGACGGGCACCGGGAAGACGACGCTGACCAACGCGCTCCTCGCCGAGATCGCGGGCACCGGCGAACGCGTCGTCCTGATCGAAGACACGCGCGAGCTGCAATGCTCCGCCCCCAATCTCGTCGCCATGCGCACAAAGGATGGCGTCGCCTCGCTCTCCGACCTTGTCCGCTCCTCCCTCCGTTTGCGTCCCGATCGCATTCCGATCGGCGAGGTGCGCGGAGCCGAAGCGCTCGATCTTCTCAAGGCCTGGGGCACCGGACATCCGGGCGGCGTCGGGACGATCCATGCCGGAAGCGCGCTCGGCGCGCTCCGCCGGATGGAGCAGCTCATTCAGGAAGCCGTGGTCACCGTGCCCCGCGCCCTCCTCGCCGAAACGATCAACCTCGTGGCGGTGCTCGCCCGCGATGGCACCGGCCGCCGCCTCGTCGAGCTCGCGCGCGTCGACGGATTGGATCGCGCGACCGGCGACTATCGCCTCACCCCGCTCTTCATCCCCGAAGGAGACTGCAAATGAACCATGCACACCGGCAGGACGCGCCGCGCTTCCTCCTCGCCTCCACCGCCCTCTATGTCGCGCTCGTGACCGCGATGCCCGCCAGCGCCGGCGGTTCGTCGATGCCTTGGGAAGCGCCGCTCCAATCGATCCTCGAAAGCGTCGAGGGACCTGTCGCCAAGGTGATCTCGCTGATCATCATTATCATCACCGGGCTCACCATCTCGTTCGGCGACACCTCGGGTGGCTTCCGGCGCATGGTGCAGATCGTGTTCGGCCTGTCGATCGCGTTCGCGGCGTCGAGCTTCTTCCTCACCTTCTTCTCCTTCGGCGGCGGGGCCGTCGTCTGATGGAAGCCCCGGTCGATATCCCCGGCTTCTTCGCCCCCGTTCATCGCGCGCTCGCCGAGCCGATCCTGCTCGGTGGCGCCCCGCGCAGTCTCGCGATCGCGAACGGGACGCTCGCCGCCGGGATCGGCCTCGGTCTCCGGCTCTGGATCGCGGGGCTCGCGATTTGGGTCATCGGCCACGCGCTCTCGGTCTGGGCCGCTCGCCGCGACCCGCAGTTTGTCGACGTCGCCCGGCGTCACCTCAAATACCCGGTCTGGATGCGCCCATGATGAACCTTTCCGAATATCGCTCCAAGGCGGCGTGCCTCGCCGACTATCTGCCATGGGTGGCGCTGGTCGGCGAAGGTGTCGTGCTCAACAAGGACGGCGCGTTCCAGCGGACCGCCAGTTTCCGCGGTCCCGATCTAGACAGTGCCACCCCGGCCGAGCTGGTCGCGGTCTCCGCGCGGCTCAACAATGCGGTTCGCCGTCTCGGCTCGGGTTGGGCGCTCTTCGTCGAGGCCCAGCGCGTCCCGTCGCATGACTATCCGGACGCCAGCTTTCCCGATCCGGCATCGGCGCTGGTTGATATGGAACGCCGCGAGCAGTTCCGGGAGGAGGGGGCGCATTTCGAGAGCCGCTACTTCCTGACCCTGCTCTGGATGCCGCCGGCCGAGGACGCCTCGCGCGCCGAGGGCTGGCTTTATGAGGGTATGGCCCGGTCGGGCGTCGACCCGAAGGAACATCTCGCGAGCTTCGTCGATCGCACCAACAGGGTCCTGCATCTTCTCGAAGGCTTCATGCCCGAGGCCGAATGGCTCGCCGATGACGACACGCTCACTTATCTCCACAGCACCGTCTCGACCAAGCGCCAGCGCGTGCGCGTTCCCGAAACGCCCGTCTATCTCGACGCGCTCCTCACCGATCAGCCGCTCGTCGGCGGGCTCGAACCGCGGCTCGGCGATCAGCATTTGCGCACCCTCACGATCACCGGCTTCCCGACCGCGACATGGCCGGGGCTGCTCGACGACCTGAACCGGCTCGCCTTCGACTATCGCTGGTCGACGCGGGCGATCATGCTCGACAAGACCGATGCGACCAAGCTGCTCACGAAAATCCGGCGGCAATGGTTCGCCAAGCGCAAGTCGATCGCCGCGGTCCTGAAGGAGGTGATGACCAACGAGCAGTCTGTGCTCGTCGACAGCGACGCGTCGAACAAGGCAGGCGAAGCGGACCTCGCGCTGCAGGACCTCGGGTCGGATCATAGCGGCATCGCCTATGTGACCGCGACACTCACTGTGTGGGATGCCGACCCCGCGCTCGCGGCCGAAAAGCTCCGGCTGGTCGAGAAGGTCATTCAGGGCCGCGACTTCACCTGCACCGTCGAAGGCATGAACGCGATCGAGGCCTGGCTCGGCAGCCTTCCCGGACACGTCTACGCCAATGTCCGCCAGCCTCCGATCTCGACCATGAACCTGGCCCACATGATCCCGCTGTCTGCGGTGTGGGCAGGTGCGGAACGGGACGAGCATTTCGGTGCAGCCCCCTTGCTCTACGGCAAGACCGAAGGCTCGACCCCGTTCCGCCTGTCGCTCCATGTCGGCGACGTCGGCCACTGTCTGATCGTCGGGCCGACGGGCGCCGGCAAGTCGGTGCTGCTCGCGACGATGGCGATGCAGTTCCGCCGCTACGATCGCGCCCAGATCTTCGCCTTCGATTTCGGGGGCTCGATCCGTGCCGCGGCACTCGCGATGGGCGGCGACTGGCAAGATCTCGGCGGCGCGCTCCATGACGGCGAGGGCGGCGTCATGCTTCAGCCGCTCGCCCGGATCGACGAAGCCTCTGAACGGAGCTGGGCGGCCGAGTGGCTCGCGGCGCTGCTCGCAGGCGAGGGACTGACCATCGATCCGGCCGCCAAAGACCATCTCTGGTCCGCGCTCGGCTCGCTCGCCACCGCTCCGGTCGGTGAACGCACGCTGACGGGACTCGCGGTCCTGCTCCAGTCGCAGCCGCTCAAGCAGGCGCTCGCGCCCTATTGCATCGGTGGCCCCTGGGGACGCCTGCTCGATGCCGATGAGGAACGGCTGGGCGAGGCGCCGGTGCAGGCCTTCGAGACCGAAGGCCTCGTCGGCGCGGCCTCCGCGGGCCCGGTTCTTTCCTATCTCTTCCACCGCATCGCCGGGCGCCTCGACGGGTCGCCGACGCTCATCATCATCGACGAAGGCTGGCTCGTCCTCGACAGCCCCGCCTTCGCCGCTCAGCTTCGCGAATGGCTGAAGACGCTCCGCAAGAAGAATGCGAGCGTGATTTTCGCGACGCAGAGCCTCGCAGACATCGAGACGTCGAGCATCGCGCCCGCGATCATCGAGAGCTGCCCGACGCGCATCTTTCTGCCGAACGAGCGCGCCATGGAGCCGCAGATCGCGCGTATCTACGAGCGCTTCGGGCTTAACGACCGGCAGATCGAGATACTGAGCCGGGCGACCCCCAAACGCGACTATTATTGCCAGTCGCGGCGCGGGAACCGCCTGTTCGACCTCGGGCTCGGCGACGTCGCGCTCGCCTTTACCGCGGCGTCTTCGAAGACCGACCAGACTGAGATCGAAGCGCTTTTCGCCGCACACGGCCGCGATGGATTCGCCGCCGCCTGGCTCTCGAACCGCAAGCTCGATTGGGCGGCCGAGCTGCTCCCCACCATCGCCGCCCCCACGAAGGAGTCCCCCCGATGAAGACCTGTTTCACCCGTTCCGCCGCCGCGGTGCTGATCGCCGTGCTCGCCGCGTCCGGTCCGATAACCGCCGCGCCGGCCGCCGCACAGCTCGGTGGCATCGTCCACGATCCGCGCAACTATTCGCAGAATATCCTGACGGCGGCACGGACGCTCGAGCAGATCAACAATCAGATCAAGCAGCTCCAGAACCAGGCCACCTCGCTGATGAACGAAGCCCGGAACCTGACGGGATTGCCGATCTCGACCCTCGGCACGCTTCAGGCGCAGGTGGACCAGACCCGCCAGCTGCTCGGCGAGGCGCAGCGCATCGCCTATGACGTGACGAGCGTCCAGCAGAGCTTCGGCAACCGCTACAAGGGTTCGGCGCTTGCGGCGCCGCAGGCCGCGATGGTCGCCAATGCCGAGGCGCGCTGGAACGACAGCGTCGGCGCCTTCGAGGATGCGATGAAGGTGCAGGCGGGCATTGTCGCCAATATGGGCGGAACCCGGGCCTCGATCACGACGCTCGTCGGCGCCAGCCAGTCGGCGACCGGCGCGCTCCAGGCGGCGCAGGCGGGCAACCAGATCCTCGCCGTCCAGTCGCAGCAGCTCTCCGACCTCGCGGCCGCCATCTCGGCGCAGGGCCGGGCGCAGATGCTCGATGCCGCGCGCGCCGCCGCCGCCGAAGCCGAGGGCCGCGAACGCTTCCGCCGCTTCCGTCAGGGCAATTGAGATGGGACGGGCGGGCGGGCTGGCGATCGGGGCCGTCCTTGGGGGTCTTGCGCTGACCCTTGCCCTCGTCGCCGCGCTCGACCCGCCCGCGTCCCGTGCGCCCGCCCCCGTGATCTCCGGGGCGGGCGCACACCCCGATCAAACCGCCACATTGCTCCGCTGCCGAACGGTCACCGAGGCGGACGCCGAATGCGCCGCCGCCTGGGAGGCGAAGCGCCGCCACTTTTTCGGTTCCGGGAAGGAAAGACGATGAACGACACCGGGGTAATCGACAATTTCCTGTCGGTCTTCAGCACCTATATCGACAGCGGCTTCGGGCTGCTCGGCGGCGAGGTCGGCTTCCTGTCCTCGACCCTCATCGTCATCGACGTGACGATCGCGGCGCTCTTCTGGGCGTGGGGCACCGATGAGGATGTGTTGCAGCGCCTCGTCAAGAAGACGCTCTATATCGGCGTCTTCGCCTTCATCATCGGCAACTTCCAGTCGCTTGCCACGATCCTGCTCGAAAGCTTTGCCGGGCTCGGCCTGAAAGCGAGCGGCGGCGCCATGGCGATCGGCGACTTCATGCGGCCCGGCATGGTCGCCGCCACCGGTCTCGACGCGGCCGACCCCTTGCTCGATGCGACCGCCGATCTCGTCGGTCCGGTCGGCCTCTTCACCAACTTCATCCAGATCATGATCCTGCTGATCGCGTGGGTGATCGTCGTCCTCGCCTTCTTCATCCTCGCAGTTCAGGTCTTCGTGACGATCCTCGAATTCAAGCTCGTGACGCTCGCGGGCTTCGTCCTCCTGCCCTTCGCCTTCTTCGGCCGCACCGCCTTCATGGCCGAACGCGTCCTCGGGCACATCATATCCTCGGGCATCAAATTGCTCGTGCTCGCGGTTATCACAGGGATCGGCACGACGCTGTTCCAGCGCTTCATGGACGCCGGTCTCGGCGCCGAACCCGACATCCGGCAGGTCATGGCGATCGCGCTCGGCGCGCTCACCCTGCTGGGGCTCGGCATCTTCGGTCCGAGCGTCGCGAACGGGATCGTCGCCGGTGGACCGCAGCTTGGCGCCGGAGCCGCCGCCGGGACCGCCGTCGCGGCCGGCGCGACCATTGCCGCCGGGGCCGCCGGTGCGACGCTGGCGGCCGGCGCGGCGAGCAGCGCCGTCGGCCGGACCGCGCTCGGTGCATCGCGCGCATCGGGCAGTGCTTCCGCCTCCTACGCCCGTGGTGCGGCCGGAAAGAACGGGATGCGGGCGTTCGGGGCGGGGCTCGCGAATGTCGCGCGCGACGCGACCCGCGGCGCGGGATCGCCGCTCCGATCGGCCGCTGCGCGCATGCGCCAAAGCTATGCCGAGGGGCAGGGCGGAAGCCCGGCGCCTTCGCCTGGCGCCGCCGCCGCAGGCTCGCCCCCGACCTGGGCGGCCGCGATGAAGCGGCGGCAGGCGATGACTTCGGGCGCCACCATCGCCTCGCAGACCCTCAAGGCCGGCGACAGCCACGGCGCCGGCTCGGCTCCCGACATCAGCCAGAAGGATTGAAGCCATGTTTCGACGCCCCTCCCAACATTATGGAAAGTCCCCGGTTCCGGTGACGCCCTACCAGCGCGCCGGGCAAGTCTGGGACGATCGCATCGGCGCGGCCCGCGTGCAGGCCCGAAGCTGGCGCTTCGCCTTCTTCGGCTGCCTCCTGCTCTCGGGTGGGCTCTCGGGCGCGCTCGTATGGCAGTCGCTGCGCGGGACAATCACCCCTTGGGTGGTCGAGGTCGACAAGCTCGGCGAAGCGCGCGCCGTGTCGCCTGCCGATGCCGACTATTCGCCGACCGACCCGCAGATCGCCTTCCACCTTGCGCGCTTCATCGAACATGTCCGCTCGATCCCGGCCGATCCGGTGGTGCTGCGCAAGGATTGGCTGAGCGCCTATGACTTCACCACACCCAAGGGGGCACAGGCGCTGAACGACCATGCCCGTTCGAACGACCCCTTCGCAGAGATCGGCAAGCAGCAGGTCGCCGTCGATGTGTCGAGCGTGATCCGCGCCTCGCGCGACAGCTTCCGCATCGCCTGGACCGAGCGCCGCTATCAGGACGGCAGCCTCGTCGAAACCTCGCGCTGGTCGGCCATCCTGACGACGACGATTCAGCCTCCGCGCACCCCCGATGCCCTGCGGAAGAACCCGCTCGGCGTCTTTGTCACCGCTATCAATTGGTCGAAGGAGCTTAGCCAATGACCCGCCTCCCCCTCCTGCTCGGGCTTGCCGTGCTGTCCATGCCCGCATCCGCCGCGCCCGCCGATCCGCGCTCGCAGGTCGGGCGCGCCAACGATGCCGCGCGCGTCCAGCCCGAGCGCGCGACCTTCCTCAACGCGATCCAGAAATATGCCTGGGCCGAGGGGGCGCTGTTCCAGGTCTACACCGCGCCGGGGCAGGTCACCGATATTGCGCTCCAGGAAGGCGAGGAACTGGTCGGGCCGGGTCCCGTCGCGGCGGGCGACACGGTACGCTGGATCATCGGCGATACGGTCAGCGGGTCGGGCGCCTCGCGGCGCGTTCATATCCTCGTGAAGCCAACGCGGCCCGACATCACCACGAATATCGTCATCAACACGGACAGGCGGACCTACCACATCGAGCTCCGCGCGACGCCCACCACCTATATGGCCGCGGTGTCCTGGTCCTATCCGCAGGACGAACTGATCGCGCTGCGCGCCGCCGAGGCCGAGCGCGCCCGCGTCGCGCCGGTCGCGCGCGGGATCGATTTCGCCGCGCTGAGCTTCGCCTATCGCATCTCGGGCGACCGGGTGCCGTGGCGGCCGCTCCGCGTCTTCGACGACGGGCGCCAGCTCTTCATCGAGTTCGGGTCCGGGGTTGGGAGCTCGGACATGCCGCCGCTCTTCATCCTCGGCCCCAAGGGCGCGGCCGAGCTCGTCAACTACCGGGTCGACGGACGCTTCATGATCGTCGACCGCCTCTTCGACCGCGGCGAACTGCGCCTCGGCAGCGGGCGTAGGGCCAAGGCGGTCCGGATCGATCGCGACGCGGATCGCCGCCGGGGACGCTCGTGACGGCGCCCGGCACCCCGGCAGCCGAGCCCGAAACGCCCGAGGCCATCGCTCCCGCCAGCCCCGAGGCGTTCCGGCTCGAAGGCGAGAGGCCGCGCGTCATGCGCCTCTCGCGCAAGACCATTGCCGTCGCCGGCGGGGTCGCCGGGCTCGCGATCGCGGCGTCACTGCTATGGGCCCTCCGCACGCCATCGGCCAGCGACCCGAAAGAACTTTACGAGACCGCCAGCACCGCGCGCCCCGATGCCGTGACCGGCGCGCCCGCCGACTATGGCGCCGTCCCGAAGCTCGGGCCGCCGCTCCCCGGCGACCTCGGCCGCCCGATCGTCTCGGCGCAGGCGGGCGGCGAGGCCGTCCCGGTGCCGCCGATCGGAGCGCCGCCGGGCGGCCAGCCAGACCCGGTGCAAACCGCCGCCGAGCAAGCGCGGCAGCGCGCGGCGCAGGAGCGTGACAGCGCCCGGGCGAGCCGCCTCTTTCTCGGTAGCGAAGGCGCCGCCCGGGAGGACGTGGCTCCTGCCGCTCTTCCCGCCGAACGCGCCGCCGAGCAAGCCGGGGCGCCGCCCGATAGCCGGCGGCAATTTCTCGCCGGAGGAGTGAGGCGGCCGATCGAGAGCAGCGAGCGCATCACATCGCCGAGCTCGCCTTACATCTTGCAGGCCGGGACGCTCATCCCCGCGGCGCTAGTCACCGGCATCCGCTCGGACCTTCCGGGACAGATCAGCGCGCAGGTCACGCAGAATGTCTATGACAGCCCTACCGGGCGCATCCTGCTCATTCCCCAAGGCGCCCGGCTGGTCGGGGAATATGACAGCGAAATCGCGGCCGGTCAGAGCCGCGTCCTGCTCGCCTGGGACCGGCTCATCCTGCCCGGCGGCCGCTCGATCCGGCTCGATCGCCAGCCCGGTGCCGACGTCTCGGGCATGGCCGGGCTGGAGGACCGGGTGAACAATCACTGGGGCCGCATGCTCCGCGCGGCTCTTGTTTCGACACTGCTCGGGGTCGGGAGCGAGCTTAGCGTAGGCGGCGAGGATGATCTTGCCCGCGCGCTTCGCTTAGGCATGCAGGACACCGCCGGGCAGGCAGGCCGCCGCGTGGTTGAACGCGAACTGGCGGTTCGCCCGACCCTTACTATCCGGCCCGGGTTCGCGTTCCGCGTGATCGTGGCGCGCGACCTGATTCTCGAACCCCAGGAGGCGCTGCGATGAGCAAGCTTCGGCTCGGACCGATCGTCGAGGAAAAGCCGGTGAAAGCGACCATCGAACTTTCGGGAAAGCTTGCGCGCGATCTCGCCGACTATGCTGCGGCGCATGCGAAGGAGAATGGCCTGACGGAGGCGCTTTCGATCGAGCGCCTCATTCCGCCGATGCTCGAACGCTTCATCATGACCGACCGGGGTTTCGCGAAGGCCCGCCGTTAAGGCGGTAAAGAGTCTTTTGTCTGCGGGTGGATCGTCGATTATGATCCGCCCGTGGACCAGCACTTCGCCCCCGAAACGCCGGCACCCCCTCCGCGGCCCTGCGTACCGAAACCCGATCCCTCGGGTCTGCGCGTGCCCTTTGCAGCATGCGGCGACGGCGTCGTCCGTCATGTCGAACAGATCACGTCGCCAAGGCAGGGGCCGTTCATCTGCCTGGGCTGTGAGGAGCGGCTGACGCTCCGGTTGCCGAAGGTCAACCGGCGGCACTTCGCACATCGATCCGACAGCCGCTGTTCGGGTGAGACAGCGCTGCATCTTTACGCGAAGCTGCTTCTGCTGGCTGTTCGGCGGGTCACCCTGCCAGCACTCATTCTTCGCGATGGAGGTCTTCAGGAGGTCGTGTTCGAAGGCGGGGAATTCGCTCTCGACAGCGTAAAGCTCGAACAATCCGAGGGCACCTTCCAGCCCGACGCCATGGTGACGACCGGGGCGGATCGGCGCGCGGTCGAGTTCAAGGTCGCGCACGCGGTCGATACGGACAAGCAGACAAAGGTAGCGCATGCCGACTGCCCGATGATCGAGATCGACCTTTCGGGGGTGCGGTGGCGCAAGCTCGACCAGGCCGAGCTCGACGACCAAATCCTGCATCTCGCGCCGCGGCACTGGGTCTACCATCCGGATCGCGAGCGCGCCGAGCTGCTTCTGTCCGAGCGGGTCAACAGGGAGAAGAAGGCAAAGGGCGAACGGCTCCGCTGGCATATCGCCGAAAGACCCCAAAAGCCCTTCATCGATAGCGAGTGGGTCTCGCAGGTCATGACCGACCTACAGGATGCCGAGCTCGACTATCTCGTCGGCGCCAAGACCACGCTTGGCCATTGGTTCACCGTCCGGCCCCAGCTTTGGCAGGCTGGGCTGGTTCACGCCCTCATCTACAAGCCTAGCATTGGTTTTTCAGCGGGCGGAGATATCCGCATCAGGGGAGAATGGCCGAACGAGCGCCATCTGGAGAGCGTGCTGCCCACCTGGATGCTCCGCACCGATCTCAGTAATTACACGCCCAAGGCGCTCGCCGCTGCGGGCTATTCGCGCGAAACCTTCGGGTCGGCGAGCCAAGCCGTCGTTGAATATCTTTTCCATCTTTTCACCGATCGGCAGGCCGTGATCTGGGCGAAGGATGAGCAGCGCTTCTATGTCGATCCCGATCTTCATCACCGACTCCATCATCGCCATGAGCTGCAATGGAAGGTCCGCTCGATCGCCGAGGATGCAAGGCATCCCGATCCAGACGGCATCAGCCGGCGCTGGATGCGACGCTATAATGTCGATGGGCGGAACCCATGGGCGGTGGCAGGCGAGGGCGGAAACCACTATCGCGCCCTCCTCGAGCGGGTCGACGCCATTCGCGACATGACCCGCGCATTTCGCGAAGTTCCGATCGTCGACGACCTTTGCGGCCTGCCGTTTCAGGAGTGGCGCGATGGGCTCCGCCGGAAGCGCGAGGAGAAGGAGGCCGCCGAGCAAAAGCGGATCGAGGATGAGAAGGCGAAGCGGCTCCGCAACTTTGGCATTGCCGCGACCAACGGACTGAAGGACGACGCCGATGCTTGGCTCGCCTCGAAGATGATCGACGGCGTCCCGATCGCCGAATGGGCAAGTGTGAGCGACGATCGCTATTGGAAGGCATTCGACCATATCGAACGCGCGGAGACTGATCGAAGGCGCCGCGTTCAGGCCGCGGAAGCGGCTGAAGATTTGCGGAAGCGGCTGACTACGGAGGCGAAGAAGGCCTTCCGCGATCCCGACCGTGCGAATCTTTTCCTCAACAGCGCGCACCCGAAGCTCGCAGGGCGCCGGCCTATCGAGGCATGTGAGACTGAAGGCGACCTGAAGGTTGTGCTGGCCCTCCTGCCAAAGGCTTAGTCTCTGCGCGGTCCGTTCGCCCGGTTGAGGGCGAAGCCTCTCAAGCTGCGATCTTCTCCGTGAGATCAGCGTCCGCGCGATGGCGAGCGATGAAGTCGGACAGGGCAGCTTTTCTGGCGGCCCTGTCCAGCGCGTAGGCACGATGCTGGAAGATGGTGCCCTCGAGCAGGGCGGAAATATATCCTGCCACCGTATCGGCCGCCATTATCAGTGTCGCGTCGAGGACGTGGATATATTTGCTAGTGACCGAACCCTTGGCGTGGCCCATCAGCGCCGCGATCGTAACCTCGGTGAAGTGAAGATCGTTCGCGATGCTGGCGAAGCTATGGCGGAGGACATGCGGCGTAACGCCTTCGAGTGGGGAGCCGGCGAATATCTCTACCCAATGGTTGTAGAAGCCGCCGAACGGATTATTGTCTCCCTGGCCCTGGAAGACATAGGTCCCGGGTGCCGTTGGCTGACGCTCTTCAAGCGATTCGACGACCGGGAGGCCCATGGGCCGAACCGATTTGCCTTCCTTAGTTTCTTTCAGCCGGAGCGCGCTACCGTCCAAGTCGACATCGCTCCACTTCAGATTGATGATCTCTCCGCGGCGACACCCGGTCAGGGCGATCTGTCGAATAATTTCGGCCGTGACCTCGAACTTTTCGATCTGGCGCGCCTGTCTGATCATTTCTCCGAGAACGCGATATTCCTGATCGCTCAGGCGCCGGTCACGGACATTGTCTTTCGGCTTCTTCACTCCATGTACGGGGTTAGCCTCGATCAGCCCGAGGTCTAGGGCATAGGTCAGCATACCGCCCAGGAGGCCCACGGTGCGTGTAGCGGTGCCCGGTCCGCCTCGAACAATGCTCCGGCCGCGCAGTTTCTTTGTTTTTTCGTTCAGTTTCGTCTTACCCGCCATGATATTTCGCATGAACTTCGTCACGATGGGCTTGGACAGATCCCGAACATGCCTCGTCCCGAGCAACGGTATGATATGGCGATTGATACGCCCGATGTCTGTGTCGATCGTGGACTGTTTCTTCGGGCGCCCCCCTTTGCCAAGGATCAGCCCATCGTTCAGATCGCGGATGTAGAGCTCACAGAATTCCTTTACGGACATTGCCTTGTGAAGCTCGGATCGCTCTTCGGCTGGATCTTCGCCCGCCGCTACACGTCCGAGCAGAGTCCTAGCTTCCCGCCTCGCGGTCTCGGGCGTCCAAACGCCGTGAAGGCCGATTGTGTATCTACGGGTTCTGTTGACCGCGCGATATTGGATCAGGTAGCTTCGCTTGCCGGTCGGAAAGACCCTCAATCCGAACCCGGGCAGCTCGTCATCCCACACGAAATAGTCTCGATCGGTCGCGGCGGAAGCATCGACGACGCGTTTTGTCAGTTTGGGCACGGATTTCTCCCGTTTATGCCTTCTTTTCACGGAAGCACCACGGAAGCAGTGGAACGGAAAAGGGGGCGTGCGCTAGGGTACGGCAGGCCACATTCAAACTTCAATAAAAATGCTATATTATAGTGGGTTAGCGTATAAATACAGGCGATCTCGTAGAATAGCGTGACATGGCGTAAACGGCCTAGTACGCTCTCCGAAGGCAGAGGTCACAGGTTCGAATCCTGTCGGGTGCGCCATTCCCGAACAAAAGAGAGAACTGCGGGCGTGGTTTTGGCCACGCCCCCGGCGGCACTCCGCGCCAACACAGCTTTAGAGCCGCTGATGCGGATTTCCCGATCGTTCACGCGCACCTCGCTGAGCAGCAGCCGGGCATACCTGCCGCGATCCGGTCGCTCCTGTCGGCGCTCGAACCTCTCGGCGTCTATCCCGATCTCAAGGCCAGTCTGAACCTGAAGCTCGATCTGGCTGATCAGGAGAAGCCGATCAACTTGGGGTACCTCATGAAGAACGGCACCTTCTGGCCGAACCCCGCATCCTGGACTCTGCCGGAAGCGATCTGGCGGCCGTATTTCGAGGCGTTGGCCAAGATGGTTGGCGGAACCGTGATCGACGAGCCGAACAACAAATATGTCGCCGTCAACGGGCGCTCCGGCCCGAGGATCGAGCAGTTCTTGCCACAGCATCAGGACAGATGGGTTGCCGCGATCGAGCGGGTCATTGCTGCCGTCGGCCGTTTTGAGAGTGGGGAGATTGGGGGAGAAGTATGTTGAAGAAGGTTGCGCTGTTCTTCGTGCTATTGGTGATCATCCTGATCATTATCGGGTCGCGGGCTGATTCCGGGACCGAGAAGGCGTCACGTCCACTTGCTGCCGGTGAAATGACAACACCGATAAATACCAATGTTGCTGGGTTGGAGCCGCTGACCGGTGAAGCCCTGGCCGAAGAACAGCGGCTACATGAGCAGTTTGCTCGCGAGGCCGCTGAAGAGGCCGCACGCGTGCGCGAGCGTAAAGTCGCCGCTGAGGAAGCGTTGGCAAACTCCCGTGCCAAAGACTGGAGAGGGGTAAATCCCCTTCCCGTGAGTGTGGCCAGAAACCGGGTCACAGCAAAAAACCAAGCGATCGTTTGTCCGCAACTCCTTGATCTTGAGAGAGCCATGAATCTTCATAATGCCCGACGGTCTGACCGGGCTTTGGCTATGGGGTGCCGCTATGTTCGGGAAGGCGAGCAAGGTGTCCGAATCCAGCAGGTCGGCAACCTGCAAGAAATCCTGTTCGACACGGCCAACGGTAGCCGCTCCTACTGGGGCTAGCCGGTTGTGCGAGCCCTCGCTCTCGAAGGGCTTGCGGCACCGGAGGCAAGGCCGGGTCTCGGTCGGCATGGGCTCGCCATGCACGTCCCGGCGCTTGCGCCCCATGTGTGTCAGGCCCGCGACCTCGAGCATCACCAGCATCGTCCCGTAGGCCCGGCGCTGGCCCGCGTTCATCGTGTCGCGGACGAGGTGCTGGTTGTCGGGCGAGCGGAACACGTCCAAGTTGTCGCCGCCTGCCAATCGCAGGATGCGGTCGATGTTCCACGTGTTCTCGATCTGCATAGCCGCCGTGTCGTGGGCTGGGCAGTCAGCGATCGGATGAAGAAGGATCTGGCGATCCGGGCGCTGGACATGGCGGGGCTCCTTCGCAATCCGCCGCCAGGCTGCCTTTTCCACTCGGGCCGTGGCAGCCAGTATTGCTCCTATGCCTACCAGAAGAAGTTGCAAGCCTATGGCTTGCGACCCTCGATGAGCGGCAAGGGCAATTGCTATGACAACTCCGCCGTCGAGACGTTCTTCAAATCGCTGAAGGCGGAACTGATCTGGCGTCAGAGCTGGCCACCAAGGCGTCATGCTGAGGCTGCCATCTTTCGGCACATCAACGGGTTTTACAATACCCGTCGGCGTCATTCATATCTGGGCGGCATCAGCCTCCTCGCGTTCGAAGCCAAGGTGGCATAGTAAAATAGGGGACCGGCGCAAAATCGTACAAGTCCACATTGCGGTTGACGAAGATAATGCCGCTCAAAACCCGCCGGTCATCGACACGCTTGCGGCCATGGCTCTTCGGAAAATAGGGCTGAAGCCGAGCCATCTGCTCGTCCGACAGCCAGGTTTCGTGGACAAATGGTATCCATAGTTTGACTGAGGCGAGTGCGACGAAGCCGAGGTAAGATTCCTTGGTTTTGTCGTAGCGGGTGGCGACACGCCGCCAGTTCTTGAGCTTGTTGAACAGGCGCTCGATCAGGTTGCGCCATTTGTATTTCGCGCGATCGTGCGGGGCGGGATTGCGCCGGTTGACCTTGGCCGGGATTACCGCCTCTACACCGGCTGCCTCGATCTCCTTGCGGATGGCGTCGGCATCGTAGCCCCGATCAGCCAGGAAGGCCTCGATCCGATCGCTAATCATGCGGAACAGCGGAGCAAAGCCCTGCACATCGTGCGCCTGTCCCGGTGTCAGCACGAAGCCGAGCGGGAGACCTCTGGCGTCGCATCTGGCGTGGAGCTTGGTGGAGAAGCCGCCTCGCGATCGGCCAAGCGCCTCGGTTTGCTGAGTCCCCTTTTTATGCCGACAGCACAATGATGTGCCCGGACCACCGTGCTATCGATCATGTCGGCGGATGTATTGCGCCCCGCCAACTCGCTCAACGTCTCGAGCATGGCATCGAACACGCCGGTCGTGACCCAGCGTCGATAGCGCCGGAACACGCTGTTCCACTTGCCGTACTCATCGGGCAGATGCCGCCACTGCGCGCCGGTCCGGGCGATCCACATCATGCCTTCGAAATAGGGGCGGTTATCCTGTGCGGGGCGGCATCCACGACCATGTTCAGGCGGCAGAAGCGCCCCGATCACTTCCCATTCTTCGTCTGTAACGCCGATCCGCTCGCCCAAGGTTGCCTCCAAAAGCCAGCCTTGAATCAGCGACCGAGTCCACAGTCAAGCTTTGTCCACGAAACCTAGAATAAATCGCTCAAGTTCAGGTTCCTTCATCATCGCCTGAATCACAGCTATCTCCGCAAATCAATGGGTCCTGACCTTAGCGCCAGCAACTGGCACCACCTTACCCTTACACTAAAGCGTCCCTTCACGCATCCCCCGATGCCTCCCCTGCAGCCGCACCTGACCGATCGCGCAGATGCCATGTCATGGCAGTCCGCTGCATGGCATGGCGCGGCGCCCGGTGCCAGCTTAGTTCCGGTTTGCCAATGATATCGGCCCCGCGCCGTCAGCGAATGAGGATGTTTCGACCATGACCACCACGCACCGCATCGGCCGCAGCCCGACCGTTTTTGCCTCAATCGCGCTCGCCGCCGTGCCGCTCGTTGCGACGCTCGCGATACCGGCCCCCGCCCTTGCCCAGCGCACCGATGCCGTGCCCAAGCTCGGCACCTGCCCATTTAACTGGCGCGAAGGCGGCACGGGCCCCAACCGCGTCCGGGGCATACCCGGCAATTGCTATCCGATCAGCGCGGACTCGCCCAGGATCATCGTGCGCGCCAGCAGCAGTGAGGTCTGCCCGACCGGTTACTTCCCGGAGGGCAGCCGTTACTGCACCACGCGCAAAAGCATCGACTTCTCCGCCGAAACCCGGTCGTCTCCGGATGCCCGTCTGGCCAAACCCGTCCCCAACGCACGCTGCCCGCTTGGCTGGGCATCGACCCGCGATCTCACCGCCTGCTACACCACGTTCGAAAAGCCGACCTTGGCCCGGCTAAGCAACGGCAAGGCCTGCAAGCCAGGCGAGCTCGCCGAATGGGGCATCTGGTGCACCAGCAACTATGAGGGCATCGACCGGACCCGCGCCGACAATGCCGGGGCAAAGGACTTCAACGAAGTCTACGCCTGGACGCTGCGGAATCGTGGCGACACAAAAACTGTTGGGGATACCTTTTCCCCGGCGGCGGAAGCCTATTATGATAGCCTCAGCGGTGGCAGCGCGCCAGCGCCCTTGAGCAAGGCCGCGGCCGCACCGAATGGCGCAACCAGCGCACAGACCGAAGCCGAACGCTGCACATCATCGACAGGTGCGGCGGCGGGCGCGGCGGTCGGGGGAGCGGTCGGCGGCAGCCAGGGCGCCCGCATTGGTGGGGTGCTCGGGGGCCTCGCCAAGGGCAAGAAGAAGCCACAAGGCTGCTGAGCCTCTCTCAATTGATCGGGCGGCCATGCACGCGGACTGCGCGCTACCCGCCTGATCCCTGCATCGGAAGCAGTATCATGCGCCCTATTTTCGGGCCTCTCGCAACCACCGCCGCCATCGCCGCCGCTTTACCCGCCGCTGCCCAAACCGACGTCCGGCTGGTCGCCTCGCACCCGCGCAACGATGCGGAGGTTACCGCCCCTGGCAAATACTATGTGCACTATGGCGCTTCCGTGACGGCGGGGAAAACTATCTCCGCCGTCGCCGGCTCCATCACCTTTACCGTGACGGATCCGAACGCGCCGGCTGATGACGGCGCTACCGGAACATCCGACTGAGAAACCTCGAGTGATCGCATACACGGAAGAACATTCGATCCAGGCCACTCATCGATCTCAGGCGTTTCGTGACGGTCTGAATAGCCACGAAGTAAATTTATGATCTTGGCCCGGTTGCCTCGCAGTCTAGTCCAGTGGACCGCGCAATGAGCGTCAGATTCCAGCGAAGGGCCTGCCGTCAACTCCATTGTCCGAGAACGGCGGGAACGTCCTAAATCCGACCGATCAATTAGAACGTTATCAAAGTTGGCTTTCGGGCATTCGCCGGCTTGTTCGGAATGACCGGGCTCGGGCGCGTTTCGGACATTAACGATTTGGCGAGACCGAAATTTCCCAATGATTTGAGTGCCCATCATATTCATGTCGGGCGTGTCACTTCAGACCTCTGAAATGTGCTGTGATCAAATGGCATGCGCCCGCTTGGGCTTACGGGTTGGTTCGCCGGTATAGCGTTGGCGGTCGCCGCCGGGCCGGTCAGTTTCTCAGCTTCTACGCCGTGGAACGGCAGCTCTGAAGCTCATGTTTCATATCTGACGTCCAGTACATCGCAGATATCCTGGAGTTGCCCTTCGAAAAACGGGCCTACATCGTCCAGCGCGAATTCCAGTTGATGCAGAACCTCCATGCTGAGCACGCCGTAAAGGCGCGTCCAGGCATTCAGAAAAATGTAGATCCCGCCGGCGGGAAGGCGGTTGCCTATTCGCTTTGAATAGGCCTCCATCTGATCGGCAAGACCGGGAGGAAGCGTGGCGAGGGCGCGCACCGGAAAGGGGCTGTGGTTCCAGATGCTTGCCAATTCTTCTAGAAAGGCATCGCCGAATGCGGTTCCCGCTTCGGCTGCATCGTCGAGCGTGGCCAAGGAGCGGTTGGTAAACAGAAAGCAGAATTCGACCGGGAAATGAAGGGCCCAGGCGCGCATGGCGCGGCACATTGCGAGCAGCGGGCCGGCCGGGTTCGCCGTCGGGGCAGTCGCCCGTGCCGCCGCGACCTTGTCCGTGAGTTCCTGATAGAGGCGTGTGGTGAGCGCGCCGACGAGTTGCTGGTGATTGGTATAATATCGATAGAGGGCAGGCGTCGTCATTCCCATGGCGCGGGCGATCGCGGTGTTCGAAACCGCTTCGGGGCCACCATCCGCCAGCAATTGCCGGGCCACGGTCAATATCTCGTTGACCGTATTCTCGCGGACCCTTTGTCGCCGGTTTCCTGTCTGTTCGTTCATTGTCGCATATATCCACTGGATAAGAGGGGCGCTGCTGTCGTTGTTCGATGATCGCGCGCCATGGCCGAGCGACGAGCGTCGCGGCGATCGGGCGAAGATCAAAGCTATTTAATGCAGGCCACGCTTGCCGGGCGCCCAAAAGGGTTTAACCAAAATCTGCGAGCGGTCCCATCCTCTTCGGGCGAGAAGGTGATCCCGAATCAACTGGCATGTCTTCGCTTCGCCAGCGACATAGGCCATTGTCGCGCCGTCGGGCAGATCGGTGTCCGTCAGTGCGTTCAGCAAGGCCCGCGATGCAACCGGGCTCTGCCCTTCCCGGTATAGCCAGCGAGTGGCGGCGGTGGTCGGGAGTGAAAGCCGGTCGTCCGCACATTCGACCTCGATCAGCGCCATCGCCAAATTGTCGTGTGGCAGATCGCGCATCATGGGGCCAAAGGCGGCCATTGCGGTCTCGTCGCCGACGAATATGTGGGAGCGCGCGGCGCGGTTGACGCGAAAATCGCCCTGCGGCCCCCAGAAGCGCAATCTGTCGCCGCTTCGGACGCGGTGTGCCCAATTCAGGCCGATCCCGTCGCACTCGTGAAGAAAGACACGTAGCTCAAAGCTGTGGTTGTCTTCGTCCCAATCCCAGATCGTATAAGTGCGCATCGTTTCGATCGGACGCAGAAGGCCGTAAACCGAAAAGGGGGCGCGCAGTTCGATCCGGACATGCTGGCCCGCGACATAGCGCAGCCGCGGCATGTCGGGACAATGGAGGCGAATGGCGCGCCATCGTGGGCCAAGGCTCTCGCTCGACAAGATGCGAGCTTCCGAAAAATGCTTGGCGAACAGATAGGGCAACGGATTCCAGGGCGAATGCGGCGATGGCGCGCCGGGGCTTGCGTTCATGGGAGGCCTATAAGTTAAATATAATATCTTAAGTTAAGATATTTAACTTTTCTTGGCAAGTGTCAATCGCTGCCGGGCTTAGGGGGCAGCGCCATGCGGGTCGTGGGCCTTCGCAGCCCGCAACCGCGCGACGGCTGGGCGGTCCGTTGGTGGCGTCAAATGAGGCTTTCTCGGACTGCTATTCTGTTTTTCCCTTCTCTTTGGCGATTTGGGTGATAATTTCCCACAGAGGGGGAGCGAGTGTGGAGAAAATTGATCAGATCGATCGGCTGATCTTGCGGCAGTTGCAGCGCGATTGCAGCTTGTCGCTTGAAAAGCTGGCCGAAAAACTTGGCCTTTCGACCAATGCTTGCTGGCGCCGGGTCAAGCGCCTGAATGACGCTGGAATCATCGAGCGCCGCGTCGCGCTGGTTGTGCCCGAAAGCGTGGGTTGGGGCGTGACGGTGTTCGTGGCGATCAAAACCAATGATCATAGCGAGGCCTGGCTCACGAAATTTGCGGCCGCAGCGTCCCAGATTGAGGAGGTGGTCGAATTCTACCGGATCGCCGGCGATGTCGACTATCTCTTGAAGCTCCTTGTGCGCGATGTCACCGATTATGACCGTGTTTACAAGAAGCTGGCCAGCGCAGTTTCGATGAGCGACGTATCCGCCAGCTTTGCGATGGAACGCATCAAATATGAAACGGCGGTTCCGATCTAGCGGCGCCTTGGCGCGCGCCGCGCCGATCGCCGGGCTTGGCATGGGTTGCGAGCAGTGCGCCGGGGCGCGATTGGCGGGTGCGGTGATCTTTTTCGCCTGCTAGGCGGTGACGGCTGGGGCTCTGCGGCGCCGTGTAGTGACGCCCATATTCTTATCCATTTTCATCTGAAGTACGGATAAATTGGGCTGATCTGACGATGCCGCCTTGCTTAGGCATATCGGCTCATTTCCTTGACTGTGCGTGCGAACAAATTTCAGATTTCACCCTCCTATGAAAAAAATTTGCTGACAATGGTTCAGAAATCCTATTTTTATGAGATGATTTCTCGACGCCTGATGGTATCATTTGCAACCAGAAAAAATGACCAGCCATAGGGGGAGTGGGGCGGATGGGGCGCCTGTCAGGAATTTCGAGAGTCGATCTTTTGCGGGCAAGCTCTTTGGAGGCTTGAGCCGTTCACCTGCGTGACCGTTTTCCAGACGGCGCAGACTTTCCAACCGGCAATCGAACCAAGGGACGCTGCCCCACGCAGGGTGCGGCGTGAGGGTAATACAACTATATGAAGGGGATAATCGTGACGAACTCCAGAAAAGCCGCGCTGTTGCTCGGCGTTTCGACCTGTTTCCTGGCCGGGCAGGCCTATGCTCAACAGAGTGACGAAAGCGTGATCGCGCGCGACGCGTCCGAGCTTGCGAACCAGAATGAAGCCAACGACGGTGGTGATATCATCGTTACGGGAACGCGTTTTCAAAACCCGAATCTGACGGCGGTGAATCCTGTCACGACGGTCGACGCCGATGCGTTGCGTCGCACCGGCCGCATGCGCCTGGAAGAGGCGCTGGAGCGCGTCCCCGCACTCAGCCAGACTGAGCAGCGCGATCGTTTCAGCCTCGGCGCGACCAGTCTCAATCTGCGTGGCCTGGGCGCCGAACGCACACTGACCCTCGTCAACGGACGGCGCTTTGTGCCCGGCGGCAGCGGCTCATCGTCGATCGACGTCAACGCGATCCCGCAGGCGCTCATCGAACGTGTCGATGTTCTGACAGGCGGCGCCTCGGCCGTTTACGGCGCCGACGCGGTCACCGGGGTCGTCAACTTCATCCTGAAGGATGATTTCGACGGCGTTTCGGTGACGGCGCGCTATGGCGCGGCGGTCGATAAATGGGACGCGCAGCAGGCGCGCGTGTCGGTGCTTGTCGGCAATAACTTCGCAGACGGACGCGGCAATTTCACGCTCAGCTATACCTATGCGAACAGCCAGATGCTGCGCGGCGAGGATCGCTCGTTCACCAGCGATGGGGCCTATTTTCTGACCAACAATCCTGCCGGTGCGGGTGCGACGCCGCGGCGCATCTATCTGCGCGGTGGGACAGACGGCTCGGTCAACGGTGCCATCGTCGATGGGAATCGCGTCTATACCCCCTTCGGCATGAACGGCGACGGGACGCTCTTCGACCCCAGCGACCCGAACCAGGCGCAGCCGCTATGGCAGCGTTTCTATCGCGCGCTGACGCCGAAGACCAACTCGCACAGCATGTCGGCCTCCGCACGTTATGAAATCAGCTCGGCCTTCGAACCTTTCGTCAATCTCTATTACAGCTGGAATACCGGCGCGAGCGAAGGGATTGCGTCGGAAACCATCCGCCGGACGCTGGCGCGCGACAATGCCTTCATTACCCCGGCGTTGCGGGCCGCCTACAGCGCGGTGGCAGGAAATGCGTCGCTCAATTACAACCGGGTGGAAAATGACCGGCCGCACTACCGGGACCGGTCGGCGCACACTTTTCAGGGCATTTTGGGGGTAAAGGGCGATTTGTCGCCGAGCCTGCGCTATGAACTGTCGGCGAACATCGGGCGCAACAACATCCGCACGCACATCACGCAAATTGCGGGCGATCGTTATCGCGCCGCGATTGATGCCGTGTTCGACGGTGGGAAGATCGTTTGCCGGTCGAACCTCAATCCCGCTGCGGCGCGCGGGGTGAGCTTCACCCCGGGGCCGAACAGCGGTTGTGTGCCGTTCAATCCCTTCACCCGCGATCCGGCGGTGAACGGCGCGGCGCTCGACTGGATCTATCAACCCGGCATCGCGCATACCCAGGTGAAGCAGACGGTCCTGAACGGCTTCGTCGAAGGCAGCCTGGCGCCGCTTGGCCTGACCCTTCCCGGCGGCGAGATCGAATTCGTGCTGGGCGGCGAATATCGCAAGGAATCGCTCGGCACCCGCGTCAACATGTTCGCGGACGAAGCGCTGCGTATCGGCCATCGCACCATCGGCTATAACACCTATCAGGACCCGCTTTCGATTTCCGCATCGGAAGTGTTCGGCGAAGTCGCTTTGCCGATTCTGGCCGATGCCGGCCCGCTGATGCACGAACTGACCCTGTCAGGGGCCTTCCGATATTCCGATTATAATCCGACGGGCGGCAACTGGACGTACAATGCCGGAGCCGCATGGGCGCCGTTCCCGGACCTCAAATTCCGGGGCAGCTATGCCCGCGCGGTCCGTTCGCCAACTCTGGGTGAACTCTTTTCGCCGCAGTCGGGCGGAAACTTCCCCATCGTTGCGGACCCCTGTTCGGCCAGCCAGCGCGATCTGGGCAGCAGCACGCGCGCCGCGAACTGCACGGCGCTGTTGACGGCGGCGGGTGTCGCCAATCCGGGGGCGTTCGAACCGGGGCTCTATTTCCCCGACCGCACCTTTGGCGGTAATCCGGACCTTGACCCGGAAGTCGGCGATACGTTCACCGTCGGACTGGTTGCAACGCCGAGCTTCATTCCGAGGCTGACCCTGACGGTCGACTATTACAATATCAAGCTGAGCAACACGATCGGTGCGGTCTCGCCCGAGTTCGTCATGCAGGAATGCGTCGATCTTTCCGATACCGACAACCGCTGGTGCGCCCTTGCTCCGCGCGGCCCCAGTGGCGAAGTGACGGCGGTCACAACGCTCGACATGAATGTCGGGACGATGCGGACGTCGGGCTATGAACTGGCGCTCAACTATGCCTTCCCCGCCGCTTCGTGGGGCACTTTGTCCGCCAATATCCGGGCGAACTATCTCGACAAGCTGGACATCCAAACGACCACTCGCGCCGATTCGATCAGCGATGAAGCCGGGCTGGCCGGTTCCGACTTTTCGTTCATCAAGGGCGCGACGTCGCGCTGGAGTGTGAATGCGGAACTGTTGCTGACCGGCGATCGCTTCTCGACGGGTCTTGGCCTCAATTATCGCAGCCGGACGCTCCGCCTTCAGGGCGGCAATGCGCTGCGCGACCGGGCTGCCGAGCTGGAAGAGGCGCCCTATCTCGGCGAAGCGTGGAATGTCACCTGGTCGGCAAGCTACAATGTCACGGATCGGGCGCGCCTATTCATGGGCATGGACAATCTGTTGAACAAGAAGCCCGATATCGGCGAATCCTTCCGGCCCTACTCGCCGGTCGGCCGCTCGGTCTATTTCGGCTTCGATTTCTCGCTCTGACCCAAAAGCCGGTTTCGGCAGGCGCGGCCGCTCCGCGTCTGCCGAAACCGGCGATGCCCGTTCTGTCAGGCATCCTTTCCCTGTCGCCGCCGCCGTGTCCGACAGTCCATATCGATCCTTAGGAATATCATGATGCGTCAATCCGTTCTCGCCGCCGCGCTCCTGTCCTGCGCCGTCATCGCTGTGCCTGGCACGTCCCGGGCGAACACGCAGCCGATCGACCTGGAAGCCATCGACAACTGGCGCGAATTCAGCCTGGTCGCGGCAAGCGGGAATATGGATTGGGTCGCCGAACTGTCGGCACCGTCGAAAGCGATCGTCGATACGCTGAAGAGCGACAAGGATGCGATTCATACGCTTTATCCGGCGATCAAGGCAGATGCGGACGGCCAGTATCGCCTGAATATCTCGCGGCGCTCGGCGCCCAATGCAAAGCCGTTTGAAATTCTTTCTGCCGCGGCCTTTGATCAGATGGAATTCTCTCCCGATGGCCAATGGTTCGCGGTCGTACGTGCGGCTTCGGATGGCAAGGACAGCAAGAAAAAGACCAAGGAACTGGTCCTTCTCGATCTTCGTACGGGCAAGCAGAGCGTTTTCGCCAATGTCGAGAAGATCGGATTCTCATCGACGCACATTTTCATGAAGAAGGGCGGCGATGCCTCTGATCTCGTCGCGCGCGATCTGCAGAGCGGCGGCTTTGTCCAGATGGGCGCCGTGCAGGATTTTGCCGTCAACAAATCGCGTGGCTTCATCGCCTGGACCGTTTCGGCCGACAAGGGCTTCGACAACGGCCTCTATCTTTCGTCGACCGACCGGATCGCGCCGCAACAATTGTTCGCGGGCGAAGCGCGCTTTGGTGAGCTTGTCTGGGCCGATCGGGGCGATGCCTTTACGGCGGTAAAGACCCCGCTGGCCAAAGAGGCCAAAAGCGAGAAGGGCGAAAAGGACGGCAAGAAGGATGCGCGCGCCAAGCCGGTCCCCGCGGACCCGCTCAAGGCGTCGCCGACCATTCTGGCCGTTTCCGGCGTCGGAAGCGCCGCCTTGCGGACGCACGAAATCGGCCCGGCGACAAACGGCTATCCGGTCGGCATGTATGTGCAGACCAAGCGCACGCCTTATGATCCCCCCATCGCGAGCTGGAGTGACGATCGCAGCGCGGTGCTGTTGAACCTGACCGATATCCTGCGCGATGACGACACGGCGGCCAAGCCAGCCGAGGATGGTAAGGAATCCGCAAAGAAGGACGATGCAAAGCGGGTTCCCAACCTGGCCCTGTGGCACTGGAACCAGGTCGAAATTCCCAACCAGGAAGGGCAGGCGAAGGAGGTTCCGAACGACCGGCGCTATCCCGCGATCTTCTGGAAGGACAGCGGGACGCTCGTTCCGCTGGTGACGAAGGCTGATCCTCGCGAACTGGTAGTCGCCGATTTCACGCCATCGGGAATTTCCGCCCGTTTTGCGACGGTCGTTGCGACGCAAAAGGATCGCGAACTCGATCGCGAGAATCGAGCAGAACTGGAAGACGGACCGATCGATGTCTTTCTGATCGACAGCCGTACCGGGGCAAAGGCGAAGATTCTGGACCAGGTTCTGCGCAGCAACGGGAAACTGTCGCCTGATGGGCGCTTCTTCACATATTTCCAGGCCGATCATCACCATCTTTACGACATTGCCGGGCGCACGACGGTCAATCTGACCGACGGATTGTCCGCATCCTTCATCACCGATCGCGATGATATTCCCGATCGCGGTCCGGTTGATCATGCGGCTTGGCTCGAATCGGGCGGCCTGATCCTGCGCGACAATTGGGACCTGTGGTACCTCCCCAATCCTGCGGCGAACGCCGATCGCAAGCCTCGCCGCCTGACGTCGAACGGTGCCGAAACGCGGACAAGCTATTCGCCGGCGTCGTTGATGCGGATCGATCATGCCGCCGAACTGGAAACCGGACGGGGGCGGACGGCGAACAGGCCCTATCTCGATGACCAGCTGCTGGTTCATGCTCTTGAACGGCCGACGCGCCGGTCGGGGCTGGTCCGCATCGATGTCGCCAGCGGTGGTGAAAACTGGGTGCGCCCGCTGGCGCTCAAGCGCCTTAACGGCAGCGGGCGCCGCAACGCGATCCAGTATCTGGAAAGCCAGGGTGGTCCCCGCTATCTGGTGCTCGAAGAGGATATGCGGAGCAAGTCGGTCGTGCTGACGGGCGATACCGGACGGCCCGATTCGCTGTTCAGCGACGATTGGGACCGTACGCCGTTCCGTCGGAAATATGCGCGTCCCGCCGGCATGCAGATCATCAACTACAGCTGCGACTGGGGCGCGAAAATGGAAGGAGCAATGATCCTTCCTTCCAATTATCGGGCGGGGCAACGTTATCCGACCGTTGTCACCATGTATGAATCGGGCCCTGGCGGAACGGCAAAGGAAGCCCTCTATTACATGTCGCCCTCGCTCGAAGCGAGCGGGGCTATGGAATTGGCAAGCCGCGGCTATGCGGTCCTGTTGGCCGATGTCGGTTTTCAGTGGGGCAATCCGGGCCCGTCCAGCCTGCAATGTCTGATGCCCGCCGTCGATGCGGCTGTGGCGGCTGGGGTTGCCGATCCCAAGCGACTGGGGCTGCACGGCCATTCGTGGGGCGGTTATCAGACGCTGTTCCACACGACGCAGACCAACCGCTTCGCCGGGGCCATCGCGGGAGCGGGCTTGTCCGATCTGGTGAGTATGTTCGGCGGCGTTTACTGGGGCGGCAGCCGCTCGCAATATCCGATCATCGAGAAGGGGCAGGGGCGCATGATGCAGCCGATCTGGGACGATTGGCAGCGTTACCTCGACAATTCGCCACTCTATCATGCGCAGAAGTTGTCCACGCCGCTGCTGATGATGCACAATGACAAGGACTGGGCGGTCGGATTCTATCAGGGGGTGCAATATTTCCTTGCGCTGCGCCGGCTCGGCAAACCGGTAGCGATGCTGGAATATCGCGGCGACGGTCACGGGGTCGAGGGGCGCTATAACCAGCTCGACTATCGCATGCGTCACCTTGAATTCTGGGATCATTTTCTGAAGGGAACAGCGGCACCGAGCTGGTGGAAGGACGGCATCATGCCCTATGACATGAAAGACCATCTGAAGGGCCGGTTCCCGGGGGGCGAAGCCACATCCGCCGACAAGGCGGCGATCAAACCGGCTGGAAAAGAGAAATAGGGCGCGTGGGCGGGGCCGCATTTGCGGTCCCGCCCACGCGACATAATCGTTCGTCACCCGGAAATTTCACTGTCCCTTGGCTGTGCCGATGCGTCTATAGGCTTGTGCCTATAGTTTGCAGGACAGGTTGAGCGACGATGCAGCCCGCGAAAGACCGGCTCGATCTTGGCCGCCGTTGGCGGCCCGCCTTGCTGTCCTATTTTCTTCGTCGAGTGCGCGATCATGCCGAAGCAGAGGATCTGACGCAGGAGCTGATCGCCAAGCTCCTGAAGCATGAGAGCCCCGACTTTGTGGCGCCCGAAGCCTATATCTTCCAAATGGCGTCGAACCTGCTCGCCGATCGGGCGCGGCGGATAAAGGTACGCGCCCAATATCGCGACATGGTGGGCCGGACGGAAGACGCGGGCGTGGATCCGCTTGATCCCTTTCGCGTGGCGGCGGGGCGCGCCGAGCTCTCGTCGCTGGCAAAGGCGGTGGCGGCGTTGCCCGAGCGAACGCGGGCCATCTTCATTCTCTATCGCCTGGAAAATCTGGGGCAGGACAAGATTGCGGAAACTTTTGGTATTTCGGTCAGTGCGGTCAAAAAACATGTTGCGCGCGCCATGGCGGGTGTGATGCGGGAAATGAGGAATCCGCAATGAGCCGCGATATGACGATGATCCCGCAGGATGAAGCGGCGGAAACGGCGGCCTTGTGGTGCATTCGCCTGTCCGAGGGCGAGCTCGCCGAGAATGAGTGGGCCGTGTTCGAGGCCTGGCTGGCGGAACCGGGGCATGCCGAATTGTTTCAGGAGGCTGCGACCGTCTGGCGATCGTCAGGCGAAGTCGGCGACTGGCCGCAGCTCATCGCCTTGCGAACCGAAGCGCTGACGACCTTTCGTCGGTTGGGTCAACGTCGCTGGTTCGTCGGAAAGCCCCGGCGCGTGCAATGGATCGCGGCGGCCGCGACGGTGCTGTTGACGCTCGCCGTCAGCCTGGGCTGGTACCTCAATCGGCCGCGCGAATATGAAACCCATGTCGGAGAGCGGCAGGTTGCCGTGCTCGACGATGGCTCGCGTGCGTCACTCGACGCGGTGACGGCCATGAATGTCCGGATGCAGGCCGACGGCCGCCAGGTGGAGTTGCTCCATGGCCGCGCCAAATTCGATGTGGCCAAGGACCCGCTTCGTCCTTTCACTGTTGTCGCGGGCGACAAGCTGATCGTGGCAGTGGGCACGTCGTTCAGCGTCGAGCTGATCGACAGAGAGGTTCGCGTCATCCTGTATGAAGGGCAGGTCGAGGTGCGCGATCGCAACGATCGGGCGCCGTCGGACGCGTCGGCGTCGGCGGCGGTTCCGGGGCGCCATCTCCTGACCCCCGGTGCCGAACTGGTCGAAGCGATGGGCAGCGCGGTACCGGCACGGATCACGCGCCCTGATCTCACCCAATCGCTAAGCTGGGAATCGGGACTGCTCAACTTTGACGATGAGCCGCTGGCGAGCGCCGTCGAGCGTATGAACCGTTACTCGGCGCGAAAAATTCGCCTTGTCGATCCCTCCTTGGGCGACATTCGCGTCGACGGAATCTTTCAGGCCGGAGACCTTGACGCCTTTGCCGAGGGGCTTGCCGTACTCCATCCGGTGAAGGAGCGTGTGGTGGCGGATGGGCTCGTGATCGAGCGGCGTTGAGCGGCGCGCCAACTTTTTTCTGACGGGGCAAGTGTCCGTGGGTGGCGGCCGTGCGTCTTTAGCTTGACCAGAGACCGGGATCGCCCGGCTGTAGCAGGGGGATTCACGATGAACTTGTTCCGATTCGCGCTCCGGGGATCGATCGCCACAGGCGCAATGGTCGCGGCGGCGATGGCGGTTCCGGCCATTGCGCAGGAACGCACCTATCAATTTTCCATCCCGGCCCAGGACATGCCGTCGAGTCTGCGGGCTTTCGCCCGCACATCCGGGCAGCAGGTCACGTTCGACAAGGGCGCGGTCAAGGGACGGCGCGCACCCGCGCTGAAGGGCAGCTTTACCGTTCGCGAAGGCATGGATCGCCTGCTCGCCGGATCGGGTCTTGATGCCACCTGGGGGCGTTCGGGGGTGATCGTCGTGCGCCCGGTTCCGCTGCGCGCCACGCAGGCTCGTGCGAATGCGGAGCCCGTTGAAACCATCGCTGCCCCGGCGGCGGAGCCTGAGCGGCACGATATCGTCGTCACCGGTTCGCGCATCGTGCGCAGTGTCGTCACCGATTCGCCGGTGCCGATCATCGGAATTAGCGAAGACGACCTGCAGGCGTCGGGTGCGACCGAATTGTCCGAAGTTCTGACCGACTATCCGGCGGTCACGCCCAGCCTCAACCTTGCAAACTCAACGAACCAGATCAACGCGTCGGGCGTGTCGTCGGTCAATCTTCGCAGCCTGGGGTCGAACCGCACGCTGACATTGATTGACGGACGGCGAACCGTTTCGAACGTATTGACCTCCAACTCGGTCAGCTTGAGCTCGATCCCGCAATTGTTCGTCAGCCGGGTGGAGATCATTACGGGTGGCGCATCGGCCGTCTATGGTGCTGACGCAGTTGCCGGTGTGGTCAATATCATCACGCGCGACCGATACAGCGGCGTGCGCATCGGCGGCCGAGTCGGTCTGTCGTCGCAGGGCGATTCCTTTCGCGGCAACCTGGATTTTCTGGCGGGTGAGAAGTTTCTCGACGATCGCGTTTCGGTCATGATCGGCGCCAGCTATGAAAAGGAAGCCGGCGTGATGGCGAGCCAGCGCCGCCGGTCGCTCGAATCCATCTCCTATTCGCTGGCGGCGGATGCCGATCCTCTCAACCAGGGTGATCGCGGGATCAATCGCCCGTCGTTCAGCAGCACGCCACCGGGCGGGCGCTTCCACTCCAGCAGCACCGCCGGGGGCGGCTATTTCTATTATGACGCCGATGGGCAGCTTGCGCGTAGCAACGACATCACCGTCTATGGTTGGGAAACGCGCCCTGATCTGCAGTTCAGTACGCCGCGCACCTCCTATATCGCGGCGGGCAAGATCGGCATCGAGCTTGCGGATAATGTCGAATTCTTCGGTCATGTCCAATATTCGAAGGTCGAGACCGAAACCGAGCGCGGGGGGGCGGAAACTGCCACGAGCAGCGATACCTATGGTGTCCTTGGCGAATTCACCGTTGGCCGCATTCCGCGGGCCAATCCCTTCATTCCGGCCGCGATGCGTGCCGTTACCGGGTCTTCGGGCATTCCATGGCGCCGCCGCTTTCTTGAGCTCGGCACCTATACCATCGCCAACGACCGTCAGACCTGGCGCGGTTGGGCGGGTTTCAAGGGCGAGGTCGCGGACAATTGGAAGTGGGAGGTCAGCTATGGCTATGGCCGCTTTCATCAAGACCAGATCCGGACCAACCTGCTCAACTATGACAATCTGCGCCTGGCATTGAATGCGGAGTTTGACCCGGCGGCACCCGGCGATCTGTCCCGCGTGCGCTGTGTCGATGCGGCGGCGCGCGCGGCGGGCTGCGTGCCGATCAATATCTTTGGTCCGGGGTCGATCACGCCCCAGGCGGCGGAATATGTCCGCGCCGGGATGAAGCTCGATGCCCTGATCACGCAAAATGTGCTTCAGGGCTATGTCAGCGGCAATCTGTTCGAACTGCCGGCCGGGCCCGTCGCCTTGGCGTTCGGCGGGGAATATCGGCGTGACTGGCAGCGATCGATCACCGACGAAGTGACGCGGCTCGGTTTTGGCTCCGCTTCGTTCATCGCCGAGTATGAAGGCAATATCAAAGCCAAGGAAGTCTTCGTCGAAACGAGCATTCCGATCCTAGCGGATACGCCCTTTTTTCACCGTTTGACTCTCGACCTTGCGGCGCGTTACGGCAGCTATAACATCCGCAATGTCGGCAAGATGTTCAGCTATCGTGTCGGCGGCGAATGGGCGCCGGTAGAAGATATACGCTTTCGGGGCCAATATGCCCGGGCGCAGCGCGCGCCGACGGTCACCAACCTCTATTCGCCGCAGCGTGACGACGCCGACACGGTCGTTGACGTGTGCGATGGCGTGACCGCTGCGACGACGGGGACGATCGCCACCAATTGCCGTTCGGTGCAAGGCATTGCCGACACTATCGCTACCGATGGAATCTTCCGTCAGCTGTCGACCACGATCGAAGGGCCGTCGGCGGGCAACCCCGGCCTGAAGGAGGAAACCGCGGACACGTTGACGCTCGGCACCGTGCTGACGCCGACCTTCCTGCCCGGACTGTCGATGACCGTGGACTATTTCAAGATCAAGATTCGCGATGCGATCGGTTCGCTCGACGGTGATGAACTGCTGCGCGAATGCTATGGCAACCCCGAAGGGATCACGGACAATTTCTTCTGCAACGAAATTACCCGCGATCCTGATGGCCAGCTGCGCCGGGTCGTCAACCGGGACCTCAATCTCAGCAAAATCGTCCGTTCGGGCTTCGATGTTGCGGTCAACTATCGCTTTGCAGCGCCGCAATGGCTGTCGTCGGATGGTCGCTTTGATCTTCGGCTGCTCTATTCGCGGCTTCTCGATTTCAAGACCATCTTTGATGGCGTGAACGGCGTGTCGGTCAGCGATGAAAAAGGACAGATCGGATCGTGGCGCAACCAGGGCCAGGTTCAACTGGGATATCGCGAAGGCGGGCTGCAGCTGCGCTGGAAAGCGCGCTATACAGGCAAGGCGGTCGACAGCAACGAGCGGCTGGCGATCGCGCGCGAATCCGGTTCGAATCCGCCCTTCCTGTATGTTGGCGATCGCTGGCGTCATGATTTCTATGCCAGCGTCGAAGTGCCCTCCGGCAAGCGTGAGCTGCGCCTTTATGCTGGCGTGAACAATGCCTTCAACAGCACAAGTCCCTTCCTGCCGTCGGGCACGGTATCGGGAAGCTCGCAGAATATCGCGGGGGAATATGACGTGATCGGTCGTTATTTCTATACCGGGTTCGAAGCCAAATTCTGACCCCCTCCCGCTGCCTCCGCCAGTGTCCCTTACTGGCGGAGGCGCCTTTCCGACGTGATCGGGAGCTTGTGATGCGCCATTTCCTTGCGGCTTTGATGCTACTTTATGGCGCATCCTCCGATCCAACCGTCGCGCTGGCCCAATCGCTCGAGGGAGTGAAACGACCCGAAGGCGAAGCGAAGCCGGTAGGTTATCTGACCAAGGGGCGTATCGATCACCGGCTATTCATCGGTCCGCCGCCTGCGCCCGACACGCTTCTCGATCGTCTCGACATGCTGGCTTCACGCAGATTTCAGGCCGAGATACCCGCGATAGCCGATGAGCGCTGGCAGACGGCCGAACGCGATCATGAAATGGTCTATCCGCGTTTCGCGGAGGCTTTCGGGCGGCCGATCGATCGGCAGACGAGCCCGCACCTTGTCCGCTTGCTCAACCGGGTGATGCGTGATGTTTCCGATCCCGTGTTTCGCGCGAAAGAGGCGTTTCAGCGCCCGCGCCCCTATCAGCGCTATCAGCTTTCCCGTCGGTGTGGCGGAAAACCGATTCCCACCCCAGACAAGGAAGCGCGTGGCGGTTCCTCCTATCCTTCAGGTCATACCGCCTATGGTTGGGCGACGGCACTCGTGTTGGCCGATATCGCTCCCGATCGCGCGCCCCTGATCCTCGAGCGTGGACGCGATTACGCCCTCAGCCGCGTTATCTGCGGATATCATTTTCCGTCCGACACCGAGGCCGCCCGCGCTGTTGTCGCCGCAGTCGTCATGAAGTTGCATGACAATGCGGATTATTCCGCCGATCTTGCCGCGGCGCGGACCGAGTATGAAGGATTGCTGCTGACTGCTCCGCCCCCGGCCAACTAATCCGCGGCCTCGATCCTCACCAGCAGGGCTTCGACCTGCACCTGCGTGCCCGTTGCGGCGTTGAGCTCGGCCACTGTGCCGTCGAAGGGCGCGGTCAAGCTGTGCTCCATTTTCATTGCTTCGAGGGTCAGCAGCTTTTGCCCCTTGGTCACCTTGTCGCCCGCAGCGACATCGACTGCGATGATCTTGCCGGGCATCGGCGACAGGATTGCGCCGTCGCTTGCGCGCGCCCCTGTGCCGCCCGCCGCTCGCCAGGGCGTTAGCTGCCAGACCGCGCCCCCCTCTGCGACGAGCATCGCGGGCGCCGGGTCCTCGGCCCCCGGGCCGTGCAGCGTCACATCGATGCGCTTGCCGTCGAGCAGGAATGGAGCGGTGCGCACATCGGGTGCGTTCAGACGGAAGCCTGATTGCAAGGCGCGCGGCACCATTGCCATCGCGGCATTGGTCAGGGCCTGGCTCGTCGGCAGCGGTTCGGCGGCCATGCTGTCGCCGTCGCGGCCGATCAGGCCGGTGTCGACGGTGCCCGCGACGAAATCGGGATGATCAAGCGCAGCGATCAGAAAGGCCGAGTTGGTCTTGACCGGCCAGATGGCTGTGTCCTCCAGCATTTCCGACAGCATTTCGCGCGCTTCGTCCCGGTCGTCGCCATAAGCGATAACCTTCGCGATCATGGGATCATAGAATGGCGACACTTCGGCGCCTTCATAGACGCCGGTATCGATGCGGCCGAGATGCTCGGGAAGCTGGAAGAGCTCGAGCGTGCCGATCGAAGGAAGGAAACCCTTGGCGGGATCCTCGGCATAGAGCCGAGCTTCCATCGCCCAGCCGTTGATGGCGAGTTGATCCTGCGTCAGAGGGATCGGTTCACCAGCCGCAACGCGGAGCTGCCATTCGACCAGGTCGACGCCGGTGATTTCTTCGGTCACCGGATGCTCGACCTGCAGTCGTGTGTTCATTTCCATGAACCAAATGCGGTCGGCGCGCAGCCCTTCGCTCGCGTCGGCGATAAACTCGATCGTGCCCGCGCCGACATAATCGACCGCCTTTGCCGCGCGGACAGCGGCGGCGCACAGCTCGTCGCGCGTTGCTTCATCCATGCCGGGGGCGGGGGCCTCTTCGATCACTTTCTGGTGGCGGCGCTGCAGCGAACAGTCGCGCTCGAACAGGTGAACGACATTGCCTTGAGTGTCGCCGAATATCTGCACCTCAATATGGCGCGGGGTCAGAATATATTTCTCGATCAGTACATGGTCGTTGCCGAACGACGCCGCCGCCTCGCGCTGGCACGAGGCGAGCGCGTCGATGAAATCGGCCGGGTTATCCACCTTGCGCATCCCTTTGCCGCCGCCGCCCGCGACCGCCTTGATCAGTACGGGATAACCGATCTCGTCGGCTCGTTCGGCGAGGAAGGTAGGGTCCTGATTCTCGCCCATATACCCCGGCGTCACCGGTACTCCGGCGTCGGCCATCAGCTTTTTCGCCGCGTCCTTCAGCCCCATCGCGGTAATCGACGACGGCTTGGGCCCGACCCAGACGAGCCCGGCATCGGCGACCGCCTGCGCGAACTCGGCATTTTCGGAGAGGAAGCCATAGCCTGGATGGATCGCCCCGGCCCCCGTCGCCTTCGCCGCGGTGATGATCTTCTCGCCGACCAGATAGCTTTCCCGCGCCGGCGACGGCCCGATATGCACGGCCTCGTCGGCCTCGCGCACATGCAGCGCCTTTGCGTCGGCGTCCGAATAGACGGCAATGGTGCGAATACCCATCTCGCGCGCGGTGCGGATGATACGACAGGCGATTTCGCCGCGATTGGCAATGAGGAGGGATTTGATCATGATTGGGCCTCTGGAAAGCCATGGTGGATATGGCGTGCGTGAAGCAGGCGGTCGAAATCTCCGACGAAGCGGATGTCGTTATGCTTGCGATCGGTCATTGAGCAATCTTTCGGTAGGCGGCCGTCGCCGGCAGAAAAGACCGAGCGTATCATTTGGATTTCAGGGGCGAAGGTCAATCAGGCATGCATCGCCCGGTGCTGGCGCGTTCATCATCGGTCGCCCCTACGGCATAGCAGTAAATGGCCTCTTCCATCTCAGCATCACTGGGGGTGTGGATCGCTCCGTTCCGATGATAATGATACTCAAGGAAAATCAGGGGCTGTGGCGGAGCGTCATCGAACTCTGCTGGATAAAGACCAAGGGCGTTGGAATCGCTGGCGTTGCGCAGGATGATGGACGGCGCGTCGGCCAAGTCGTTCCCCGACACAAAGTGCCCCGATGCACAGGCGTTCTCATACGCTTGCTTGAAACTCGCCACGACTTTTCGAAATCCGTCAGCCTTGATGAAGGCGCCGAACCAGGGCGCCTGTTGCATTTTGGCATCGAACTGAAATTGTGGATAGGGTGTGCAACGGGCCTGGTCGGCGGGCTTTGGCGTTCGATCGGCATGGGCGACGGAGGTTTCGGCGGCATCGGTGCGCGGAATGGTGACGTCGGCTTGGGCGGTAGCCACAGGTGCTGCGACCGATAACAGTATAGACAACAGGATCGGCATGGGGTGTTGGCTCCGTGTAAATTACAAACCGGCCGCGCGGCCGTGCTCGGATATGTCTTGAAGGTGAGTGCGGTGGTGCGATGACATCATCGCACCAGCCCCAACAAGATGAACAGCGCTGTCGCTCCACCCAGCCAACTCGCCGGAAAGCGATAGGCAGGGATATGTGCCTTGAACGTCGTCAAAACGCTCCACACCGATATCCAGCAGAACACCGCCGCGATCGGGATGGCCGCATCGATATGAATTCGCCCGGTCGCGACGGTCGCCAGGGCGAGCGCGAGAATGAGTAACAGCCCCGAAACAATGTGCCAGCACAAATAGTTGAGCCAGATCGTTGCTTTGGGAAGCGTTGCTTCCGCCGCGATCAGCGCCGGGACGGCATAGCGCGAACCCACGAATGTATGCACGACGAAGGTCGTGAGCCCTAGTGCAGCGGCAATCCAGAGGAACGTCATGCACCGCTCCTCACATCCGGAATACGCCGAAGCCGCGGTCCTCGACAGGGGCGTTCAGCGTTGCGGAAAAGGCCAGCCCCAGCACGTCGCGCGTCTGCGCGGGGTCGATGATGCCATCGTCCCACAGCCGAGCGGTCGCGTGATAGGGATTGCCTTCATCCTCATATTTCTGGCGGATCGGCGCCTTGAAGGATTCTGCCTCTTCGGGCGTCCATTTGTCGGCGTCGCGGTGGACGGTCGCGAGCACGCTCGCGGCCTGTTCGCCGCCCATCACGCTGATCCGCGCATTGGGCCAGGTAAAAAGGAAGCGTGGGCTATAGGCGCGTCCACACATGCCGTAGTTTCCTGCGCCAAAACTGCCGCCGATCAATACGGTGATCTTCGGCACCGTTGCCGTGGCAACCGCCGTTACCAGCTTGGCGCCATGCTTGGCGATGCCTTCGGCTTCATATTTGCCGCCGACCATGAAGCCGCTGATGTTCTGAAGGAAGAGCAGGGGGACACGCCGCTGCTGCGCCAGTTCGATGAAATGTGCGCCTTTCTGGGCGCTTTCGCTGAACAACACGCCATTGTTGGCGAGGATGGCCACCGGGATACCCCAGATGTGCGCGAAGCCGCAGACGAGCGTGCTGCCGTATTGCGCCTTGAATTCGTGAAACTCGCTGCCGTCGACGATCCGCGCGATCACTTCATGCACGTCATAGGGCGCGCGGACATCGTCGGGGATAATGCCGTAAAGATCTGCTGCGTCATATTTGGGCGGTCGCGGTGTACGAACGTCAACCTTGAAGCCATCGTCCGCGCCAAGGTGGCTCACAATGTCGCGTACGATCGTCAGTGCATGTTCGTCATTATCGGCGAGATGGTCGACCACCCCCGATTTCCTTGCGTGCAAGTCGCCGCCGCCCAGATCTTCGGCGCTGATCTCTTCGCCCGTTGCCGCTTTGACCAGCGGCGGTCCGGCGAGAAAGATCGTGCCCTGCTCCCGCACGATCACCGTCTCGTCGCTCATCGCCGGGACATAGGCGCCGCCTGCGGTGCAACTGCCCATCACACAGGCGATCTGCGGGATGCGTTTCGCCGACATATTCGCCTGATTGAAGAAGATGCGCCCGAAATGGTCGCGGTCGGGAAAAACCTCGGCCTGATGCGGCAGGTTCGCGCCGCCCGAGTCGACGAGATAGATGCAGGGCAGACGGTTCGCCTCGGCGATCTCCTGTGCGCGCAGATGCTTTTTCACCGTCATCGGATAATAGGTGCCGCCCTTGACCGTCGCATCGTTGCACACGATCATCGTGTCACGGCCCGACACGCGGCCAATGCCCGCGATCATCCCGGCACCGGGGATTTCTCCGCCATACATGTCACACGCGGCCAATTGCCCAATTTCGAGAAAGGGTGATCCGGGATCAAGCAGCCGTTCGACCCGCTCACGCGGCAGCAGCTTGCCGCGCGCCGTGTGCCGCTCGCGCGACTTCTCATTGCCTCCCAGCGCCGCCTGGCCGACACGTGCGCGCAATTCTTCGGCGAGTGCGCGATTGTGCGCGGCACGGGACCGTGTCTGCGGATCGTCCGGATTATACTGGGTCGGCAGGACGGGCGCGCTCACGCGCCCGCTCCGATCAACTCGCGGCCGATCAGCATCCGACGAATCTCGTTGGTGCCCGCGCCGATGTCGAGCAGCTTGGCGTCGCGCCAATAGCGTTCGACCGGCCAGTCCTTGGTATAGCCCGCGCCGCCCAGTGCCTGGATTGCCTCGCCTGCGACCTTTACAGCGCTTTCGCTCGCGAGCAGGATCGCCCCCGCCGCGTCGAAGCGCGTCGTCTGACCAGCGTCGCACGCCTTGGCGACATTATATACATAGGATCGCGCCGACTGGAGCATGACATACATGTCGGCGACCTTCGCCTGCATCAGCTGGAACGACCCGATCGGCTTGCCGAACTGCTTGCGTTCGCGGACATAGGGAATGACCGTGTCGAGGCATGCCTGCATGATGCCCAGCTGGAGCCCGGCCAGCACGACGCGCTCATAGTCGAGCCCCGACATCAGCACCCCGACGCCGCCATTTTCGGGGCCCATGACCTGTGCGTCGCTGATTTCGCAATCGGTGAAAACCAGCTCGGCGGTGGGCGAACCGCGCATCCCGACCTTGTCGATCTTTTGCCCGATCGCAAAGCCCGGCATGTCCTTTTCGATCAGGAAGGCGGTGATGCCGCGCGACCCTGCTTCGGGCGCGGTCTTGGCATAAACCACCAGGGTGTCGGCGCAGGTCGCGTTGGTGATCCAGAACTTCGTGCCATTAAGGACATAGCCGCCCTGCACCCGCTCGGCCTTCAGCTTCATCGACACGACGTCGCTGCCCGCCCCGGCTTCGGACATCGCCAGGCTGCCGACATGCTCGCCGCTGATCAGCTTGGGCAGATATTTGGCCTTCTGATCGGCATTGCCCCAGCGGCGAATCTGGTTGACGCAAAGATTCGAATGGGCGCCATAGGACAGGCCGATCGCGCCGCTCGCTCGGCTGACTTCCTCGACCGCGATGACATGCTCGAGATAGCCGAGGCCGAGGCCACCCCACTCTTCCTCGACGGTAATGCCGTGAAGGCCCAGCGCGCCCATCTGCGCCCATAGCTCGTCGCGGGGGAACCAGTCCTCGGCGTCGGCGCGCGCAGCGAGCGGGGCGATCTGCTCGTCGGCAAAGCGGGCGGTGGTTTCGCGGATCATGTCGGCGGTCTCGCCGAGCGCAAAGTCGAAGTCGGGGGTTGCGCGCATCGAACACCTGTTTCTGACGTGGATGGAAAGGATGGTGCCCTGTGTGCCAGATTCGAAGAGCCGATCAAAATTGAAATGCCGCACCTCTTCATATAGGTTTTTTCAATGATAAAGCGCTCGCACATTCGTCAGTTTCTTGCCGTGGTCGATGCTGGGAGCTTTACCCAGGCCGCCATGCGGGTGCGTGTCACTCAGCCGACCTTGTCCACTGGCATTGCCGAGCTCGAACGGCTGGTGGGTGGCGCCCTGTTCATTCGTAGCCGCCGCCAGGTGCGGCTGACCGAGGCTGGTGGACGCTTTCTTCCCATCGCGCGCGAGCTTGAGCGCGGATTTCGCCTAGCCGATGGCTTCGGCCGGGTCGGCAATGACGACTGGCCCAGCCTGAAGCTCGGCGCGATTCGTTCGGTGTCGGGTGTTTTCCTGCAGTCGTTGGTCGCTGCACTGACGCCGAATTATGGGGTTGAGCTGGTCGAGGGGAGCGATTCCGAATTACGCGCCGCCCTTGGCAGCGGCCGTGTGCACGCGGCGTTGACGTTGCTGCGGCCCGACGAGGCGGGGGCGCATGTGGTGCCTTTGATCAGCGAACCCTATGTGATGCTGGTTGGGGCCGGGCATCATCTGGCCAGAAAGGGCGAAGTGGAGCCCGAAGAGCTGGCGGCGGAGATCATGATCGCCCGCCGGTCGTGCGAGCTGCTCGACACGACCAGTCGTTTCTTTTCGCAGCGTGGGGTGCGACCGCGCTTTGCGCTGCGCAGCGACAGCGACGATCGATGCGTACGGATGGTCGCAGCGGGTATGGGGATCACGACCGCACCTTCGTCGCTCGCCATCGAGGGGACGGTGCCCGTTCGCGTTGTGGGTTATGACTTTGTCCGACGTGTCGGGTTATTGATCGATCCGGCCTGGATGGTGCCGGACGATGCGCGGCGGCGTCTCTGCGACATATCGGCGGCGATGACATAGCGGGATTCGACGATGGCAGACCGGATGAGGGTGATTCTTTCGGAAGAAGGGCGCGGCCAGGTAAGAACTTGACATTGATGAAAATGACAAATTTACCGCCGGTTTGTCGGCTTTCTTAACCGTCGCGCCTCGCAAAAGCTGCCATTTTCTATGGTGTTAACGATTCATGTTACCGTGTGACACCTTCGATTAACCTCTCTCATCAACTTGATTTCGAGCCCCGATGCTCTATGCGAATGGCTGTGCAAGGCGACCCAGACAATTACCTCAGTCTCCTTTCTGCCGCGCAAATTGAAACGCTGCGGCATGTTTTCGAGCACAAAAATTCCAAGCAAATTGCGCGTATCATGGATGTATCACCTCATACAGTCGATGAGCGGGTCCGACGCGCCCTTAAAAAACTCAATGTTTCCAATAGGGTGGATGCTGCGCGAATTCTTGCGGTTAACGGTGTCTTTGAAAATGTTACTCCCTATCAGTCTTTGACATATCAACCATCTGCCCTAGGCGACGAGGGCTCTCCGGACGATGCCGATCCGGGGCGCAGTTCGTTGCGGCGGATTTTCGATATAGGTTCGCCATTTCCTACCGCGTCCCAGCCGGCCAACCGGCACGGATTGATGGAAAGGATAATCTGGCCAATTCTGATCGCCTTTGCGACCATATTGGCTTTTTCTGCCCTCTACTCGATCCTTGTCGGTCTCGGTCGCGTGCTGACCTGATGTCCGAGCCGAATGCTGCGGGGGGGCCGCTTGCATTCTCTAATCGAGGGATATGGCAATGCTGAACGAACGAGTTTCCGCGGCGAAGAAGATCGCCACCGAACTGCACGACGCCGAAGATGCGATTGACGAAACCATGATCCGCATCGCCCGGCTGGCGGCGACGCTACCGATGGCGCGCCGCGACACGAACATGTCGGCGATTGTCGGCCAGGACGCGATGGCCAAGGTGGCCCATGCGCTGGCCGCCGCCGGTGACGTGCGCCAATTACTGACCGATGCACATCTTGCTCTGACGGCGACGCAAAAGCAGGTCGGTCTCGGCGCGCGCATGTTTGGCGCCGGGGTTAAGCCGCCAGCTGCCGCGCTGGCCGATGAAGGCAGCAATGACCATGGGACGGCCAGCGTCCCGTTCGCCAAGGCATCGTAATAGCGGGCAGGGGCGACGACCCAAATGTGGACCGTGGCAATCTATTATGCCGTTCTGTTGATTACGGTAGCCGTCGCGATGGCTCGCGGCGGCGCCCTGGAACGGTGGGCGGCCTACACCGCCCTGTTCGCCTCGCTCCTCACCACGGCGGTCGCCCCGGCGCCTGACTGGACGCGTGTCGAGATCAACATTTTTGTCATCGACGCGATCGCCCTGCTGAGTTTCTGGTTTATCGCTTTGAAAACTCATCGGTTCTGGCCGTACTGGATTACCGGATGGCAACTGATCGCAATTTTCGGCCACGTCCAGAAGCTGATGTTTTCGGAGATACTGGCGCGCCCCTACGCGCTTTTGTCGATGTACATCTCTTATCCCATTCTTTTCGTCATTCTTTACGCCGCCGGTTCAAGCCGTCGCGGCCGGGAACTTGAGGCGTAGCGCAAGCGGCGTCCGAGGGGTCACAAAATGCAGCAGTTTTCGAACCAAGAAATGGCAGAGTTGAAATCGCGGATCGACCAGATCCACGAGTTACTGGCCAGCCGTGAGGGCGATGCCTCGCCCGGAAAGACCGTGGTTGCCCCGGTTCCCGAACGTGATGCGGTGATGATGGATCAGCTGGCGTTCAGCATCCGGATGCGCCGTGTGCGCCGAATGCACTTTGGTGGGGCGCTTCTGACGGGTCCGATCTGGGACATGATGCTCGACCTGACGCTTGCCGGTTCCAACGGCCGCGAACTGAGCGCGAGCGATCTGGCCACCGGTGCCGGGGTGCCTTTGTCGTCGGGGCTGCGGATGATCGCGTCGCTCGAGGAACTGGGGCTTGCCAAGCGGGCGATCGACGTGCGCGACCGTCGTCGGTCGATCGTCAGCCTGACCGAATATGGGGCCGAGCGTATGGCCAGCTATTTCGAGCGTATCGGTTCCGAACGCGAGAAAAGCGCGCTTTTCGTCGCCTAAATATGGAGGCAGCGGATCGACGGTCCGGGCAGCACCGCTACTCGACCTCCGTCATTTCCCGTATCATCCGATCGATCTTCGCCATCGCATCGCGCTTGATCTGGCAGACGCGGGCCGCGCTGACATCCAGCGTCAGGCCGATTTCCTGAAGGTTCAATTCTTCGAAGAAATAGAGTTGTAGGACCATCTGTTCGCGTTCCGACAAGCGGCCGATACAGATACGCAGTGCATCCTGCAGCCCTTCGCGCTCCATGGCTTCGCCGGCATCGTCGGCCTCATCCATCATCAAAAAGGTCCCGCTGTCGATCAGCTCGTCGAGCGAGGTCGACCGGCCATGCGTCGCGCTGCGTTCGAGTGCGAAATACTCCTCTGCGGACATGGAAAGCGCCTCGGCCATCTCTGCGCCGGTTGGCGTCCGCATCAAAGACTGTTCCAGGCCTCGCCGCGTCTGGTCGATACGTTTCTTTGCGATCATGGCCGAACGCCCGACGTCTGCTTCCCGGCGGAGATGATCGATCATGGCGCCGCGAATCCGGGTTGTTGCATAGGTGGCAAAGGCAAAGCCGCGCTCCTCATAATGGCGGCTTGCCTCGATCAGCGCGATCAGTCCGGTCTGGATCAGATCGTCGAGATCGCCGGTTCGCGACACGCGGGAAAAGACCTGCCAGGCTATCTTGCGAACCAGCGGCGCATGTTCCTCGACCAGCATGTCGACGCTGTCGGCATAACCATGCAGGCGCGGCATGCGGCTAGCTCCGGCGAACTGCTCGGCGGGCTCAATTCTCATGCGGTTGGTCCTCCATATGGGCGTCGGCCCCATGCGCGAGCCGCGGCACCTCGGCGCCGATCGTCGCGACAATTTCGGTCTGCTTGTTTGCTGGAATTTCGAGGTAGGAGATGACGGCGACATCCGGGAAAGTCGCCCGCACCAGCCGTGACAAGGCCGAACGGCAGATGGGGGAAGCAACGAGCGCGAAGCTGCGCGTCGATAAAAGCAGCGGCTCGACGGCCTGACCGATCTGTTCGACGATCTTCATCGCCATGCTATGTTCGAACGGCCATTCGGCACCGGGATTGGCGCGCACGGCCTGGTTGAGCAATACCTCGACATCGGGGCTGAAGGTGACGACGGGCAGCGGCATGCGGCTAGGCACGATCGTTTGCACGATCAGTGCGCCGATGCGCTGGCGTACTGCTTCGATCAGTTCATTGTCGCCGATCTGCTGTCCGACCAGCGCCACCATCGCCTCGGCGATCTTGCGAAAGTCGCGCAGCGGCACCCGCTCGACGAGCAACGCCTTGCACAACGCCGCCACGCGCGGCAGCGCATAGCCCTGCGGGCTCAGATTCTGGGCGAGCTGCGGATAATGGCTCTTCAGATTGTCGATCAGCGCCTGGGCATCGTCGATGCCGAACAGTTCCGACGCTGAAGCGATGATGCTGTTGTTAAGATGCGTCGCTACCACCGTGGCGGGATCGACCACGGTATAGCCGGCTGCGATCGCATCATTCTGCGAGGCTTTCGGAATCCACAGCGCGTCGAGGCCGAAGGTCGGGTCCTTGCAGGGGCGTCCCGAAACCTGCGTCACCAGATCGCCCGAATCGAGCGCCAGCATTTCGTGGGGGAAGACTTCGTCCTCTCCGACCACGACCCCGGCGATTGATATGCGATAGCTGTTGCCGGGCAGCGACAGGTCGTCAGCCACCTTCACGGCCGGAATGACGAAGCCCAGTTCCTTGGACAGCTGGCGACGAATGCCGGTGATCCGCGTCATCAGCGGGGCACCCTTGCGTTCGTCGACCATGGCGACCAGTGCATAACCGATCTCGAGCTGGCAAGCGCTGGTGCCGCTGATGTCCGACCACTCGATATGGTGCGGGTCGTGCGGCTCTGCCTCGGGCTCGGGTAGCGCTTGAGCGTCCATTTCCGCGCGGCGCATCTGCCAGCCGACGGCCATGCTGATGGCCGCCGCGGGCAGGATCAGCATCTGGGGCATCGCCGGGACCAGGCCGAGGACAAAGAGGATGCCGCCGACAGCGAACCAGATATGCGGCGCAGCAAATTGGCTACCGATCTGGCCCGACAGGTCGAAAGGCGACGCAACGCGGGTGACGATGGCGGCCGCAGCGATGGAAAGGAGTAGCGCGGGGATTTGGGCGACGAGCGCGTCACCGATCGCGAGCGTTACATAGGTGGCGCCAGCTTCCGAAAAGCTGAGACCATGGCTTGCCATCCCGAGGATGAGTCCACCGACGATATTCACAAACAGGATCAACAGTCCGGCGATCGCATCGCCCTTCACGAACTTGGAGGCACCGTCCATCGAGCCATAGAAATCGGCTTCGGTCGCCACTTCCTGACGCCGCGCCTTGGCTTCGTCGGGGGTGAGCAGCCCGGCGTTGAGGTCGGCGTCGATCGCCATCTGCTTGCCGGGCAGGGCGTCGAGGGTGAAGCGTGCCGACACTTCGGACACGCGGCCCGCGCCCTTGGTGATCACGACCAGATTGATGATCATCAGCACGACAAAGACGAACAGGCCGACAACATAGTCGCCGCCGATCAGCACCTGGCCAAAGGCCTCGATGACATGGCCTGCTGCGTGGGTGCCCTCGTGCCCGCTGACCAGCACCACGCGGGTCGAAGCGACATTGAGCGCCAGCCGGAATAGCGTGGCGAGCAGGAGGACGGTTGGAAAGGCCGAAAAATCGAGTGGCTTCGATGCCTGGAGGGCGACCATCAGGATCAGCAAGCTGATCATGATGTTGCCGACAAAGCTGATGTCCAGGATCAGCGGCGATACCGGCACCACCATCAGGCCGACGACAATCAGCATTGCCAGCGGCAAGGCCGAAGCACCCGCTATGCGCGCGATGCCGCGCACGTCAAAGCCGTTGGCCATCATGCGGCGCCTCCCGACAGCGAGGCGAGCCGCCGATAGGCATCGGCGGCAAAACCCATCGACAATTTCTTGGGCATCGGCTTGATTTCCATCATCTGAAGCGGTGGGCGACCACTGCCGGATCCTCCGGCGGCGTCATTCCGGCTGCTGGCGGACATTTGCCAACCCGCAGGAAGGGCGAATTTCATATTCTCGGCCTTGCCGCCCTCTTCGAGCTTGACGCGAAAGCGCTCCCTGATGTCCGAAAGGCTGCGCATGCTGCCGTCGGGGGCATAAAAGACGGAGCGGTTGGCACTGGCGGCCTCGGGCATCATCGTGGCGCCGGGCTGGTCGGGGTCGGCGGAAAGTGCCGACAGGAATTTGACGGCACCGCCGCTGCCGAGAAAATGGGCGAGATAAAGGTCGACGGGTTCGGCGCGGCGGCCGATCCGGCTTTCCAGATATTCGCGATTGTCGGCGGTCAGCGCGGCGGCCATCGTCGACGAGGCCGCCGGATCGTCGCGGAGATCCAAAATCTGCTGGCGCAGCGCGGGGTCGGTAACGCTTAGCCGCCCGGACGCATCGCGGCCAATCGCGTCCGATGCCCAGGCCAGTCCATGGCTGGCGCCGTGACGTTCGAGCGTGGCCAGCCAGGTCTGGCGGGTGAACTGGAACAGGCCGCGCGCTGACGATGTCGACGCTTGCGCACGCGGATTATATCCGCTCTCGACCCGCGCGACATCGAACAGATAGTTGAAGTCGATACCCGTACGCGCGGCAGCCGTCTGCACCGCGTTCATTACGGGCGCGGCGATGCCGGGCGTTGTGGCAGGGGTGTTGATTGGGTTCATTGCCTTTGATCCGCTTGTTCAGCGAAGCAAAAGCAACCATCGTGCCATTTTCACAAAATGGCAGAAGATAAGGGCTTGTCAGTATGTCAAAGCCGCACCGCGCGGCTGGGTTCCGCGCAGCTGGTGGTTTCTGTCAATCCTCTGACGCGTCCAGTCCTTCAATATGTTGACGCGGATTGCGGCGGCTTCGAGTTGCGACAGGGTGTGGCCAATCAGCACGCGCGCCTGGGCTTCGTTGCCTGCGGGAACGGGGGCGCCGCGGAACAGGATGACAGCGGTGGCCAGCTCTTCGGTCGCAGCGACGATCGCTCCTGCATCGTGACCGTCGAGCGCGCTGACCAGCGTGTCGAGCCGTTGCTGAACATTGTCCATTTGCGCGTGCATCAATTGGCGCCTTCGTGGAAACGGATCATCGCGCTGGCAATCTTGTCGGGATCGGCGGCATAATGGCCGCCCGCGATGGCGCTGCGCAACGCGGCGACGCGCGATACGTCAATGGGAGGCCCCTTGTCGGCGAGCTCGCTGGCCATGCCGATCAGGCGCGAAACAGGGACCGCTTCGGCCATGGCTTTCACTGGAGCGGCGGACGGCATGGGGGCAGTTCCTTCGCTGCCGACCTTGCGCGGGGCGGCCGTGCGGACAACGCTGCCGACGGCCTGAAGCCCGATCCGATTGTCTGTCGACATAAGTGCCTCCGTGCGGATGTCGTCGGAAAAGTGACGACATGGTTCGAAGCCATTAACGGACGGGGGTGGGCGGAATTAAGGGGTGGATATGCAAAAAAAGAAAAAAGAAAACCCGGCGGCGTCGGAAAGCCGACAGCCGCCGGGTTCGCCCGCGACCGGAGGAGGGCCGATCGCAGGCGGGTTCAGTCAGAAAGTTGGGCGCGTCCCGGGCCGGTGACGGTTGCGGACAGCAAATTCTTTGCATCGTTGCCTCGCAGCGCGATTGTGTCGCCGATGCGGCCATCCTGAGTGGCGATCGCCGAGTAGCTGATCGAAAAACTCTCCGTATCGATCGTCACGCGCACATTGTCGCCGCGGCGTATGACCGGGGAGGCCTTGGCTGCGGCTGGCTGTGTGAAGCCGGCCGGTATGGCTGCGGCGCTGGAAGGCGCGGTCATCGGGACGCGCAGTCGCCAGCCGAGAGAAGGGCAACGAACCGCGAGCGTATGCGCATCGATCGCGGTGATTGATGCCTGTTCGGGGCAGCGCGCCAGCTTGATCCGCCTGTCGATCGGCGTCGCGCTGCGTCCCATAGCATTGGCGACCATCTGGGTCAGCGTGTCGATCGTCTGCCAATCTTCGGTTGTTTGTTGTGCATGGACCGCGGCGGGCAGGGCGATCGCGACCGACATCGCGGCCAGCATGGCGGTTTGGGTACGAAACATGATCCATCTCCTTGGGTCCAAATGGTCGCGAACCATTCTGCAGGAAGCGTGCCAGTCGCGGCTTCGTGCGGCTTTGCGCACCGCACTGGCTCGATGATCGGAAGGGGGCGTCGGTTTTTTGACGAGTGATTTTCTCGGGTGCTGCGCGAGAACGGAGGACTGCGCCTATCTTATTGAAAAAGATTAGCTATTCCATTTTGGCACACTGATTGCATTGATCCTTGGTGTTTCCGTACGTCCGCGCCGGGTTGCCCTGGTGGACCGCGAAAGAAGGAATGTGATGATGGCATCCGAAAAGCTATTTGGCATGCACGCAGCCGCATTGCAGCTGCGCAGTCAGCGTATGATGATGCTTGCGTCGAACATCGCCAATGCCGCGACGCCGAATTACAAGGCGCGCGACATCGATTTTGCCAAGGCGCTCGACCTAGCGAAGCAGGGGGCATCGACCGAGGGCGCGGTTCGCTATCGCGTACCGGTTCAGTCGTCGCTTGATGGCAATACGGTCGAAATGGCGACCGAGCAGACGGCCTTTGCTGAAAATGCGCTCGCCTATCGGTCGAGCCTCGCCTTCCTCTCCGGGCGCGTCAACACGCTGACCCGCGCGATCAAGGGCGAATGACGATGAACGGCAGTTTCTCGGTCTTCGATATCAGCGGCCGCGCCATGTCGGCGCAGCTCGTCCGCTTGAACACCACGGCATCGAACCTTGCCAACGCAGGCACGGTAGCCGGCAGCGAAGGCGAGGCCTTTCGCTCGCTGAAGCCGGTCTTTCGGACCGTCATGGACGATTTCGGTCGTGCGACGGTGCAGGTCGATCAGGTGACCGCGTCGAAAATGAGCCCGACCAAGCGGCACGACCCGGACAATCCGCTCGCCGATGCGGACGGAAATGTCTGGGACGCCGCGGTCGATAGCGCCGCCGAACTGGTGGAGATGGTCGAGACCGCCCGCCAGTATCAGAACAATGTCCAGGTCCTCGAAACCGCGAAAGGCCTGATCAACGAAACCTTGAGGATGGGACAGTAAGATGGCCGTGAATCCCGTAAATGGCGCTAGTGTGCCGATCGTACCGAAGAATAGCGGCATGCAGCTGGGACAGAGCGACTTTCTGCGCCTGATGACTGCGCAGCTGTCGCAGCAGGACCCGTTCAATCCGGTCGATAACACCCAGATGGTGGCGCAGATGGCGCAGTTTTCGAGCCTCGCCGGAGTCAGCGAGAGCAACACCGTTCTCAAGCAAATTTCGGAGCAGCTGAAGGCTCACACCGAGTTGCTCAAGGATATCAAGGCGTCGTCGGCGAAGCCCGCCACGACGCATGAAATCACCACCCAGGAAGGATAAGAGTCATGTCATTCTATACGTCGCTTTCAGGCCTGAAGGGCGCCCAGACCGACATGTCGGTCATTTCCAACAATATCGCGAACGCTGGATCCACGGGCTTCAAGCGCAGCCGCGCCCAGTTCGGTGATCTTTTTGCTTCGTCGCCGACCCAGTCGACGCGCATGGTCGCCGGCCAAGGACAGCGCCTCAACGGCGTGATCCAGCAGTTCACGCAGGGAACGCTGGAAGGTAGCGAAAAGACGCTTGATCTCGGCATCGCCGGAGAAGGCATGTTCATCGTCAAGGGTGAGCCGCCGCGCGAGGCGATCACCTATACCCGCAACGGCGCCTTCACCCCGCTGCCCGATGGCCGTGTCGTCGACACGACCGGGGCTACGCTGCAGCTACTTCCGGTCGATGCCAACGGCGAAGTGACCGACCGCACGCTCGCCGGCGCGTTCGATTTCGTTCTGCCGACCGCATCGCCGACCGATCCGACGGCATCGCTCATCAACGTGTCGATCGGGCTCGACGGGCTCGTGACGGCGACTTTCTCCGATGGGTCGGATCAGAAGGTCGGCAAGGTTGCCATGGCGACCTTCCCCGCGACCGAAGGGCTCCGTCCGATCGGTGATGCCCACTGGCAGTCGACGGGCGACAGTGGCCCGCCGACCATCGACGCGGCGACCAACGGCCCGATGGGGGCGATCCGTTCGGGGGCCTTGGAGCGTTCGAACGTCGATATCACCGAAGAGCTGGTGTTGCTGATGGCTGCCCAGCGTAACTTCCAGGCCAATGCCAAGGCGATCGAGGGCGCGTCGAGCCTGACGCAGACGATCATCGGCATGCGCTGACGCGCTGCTGACCGCCGCCATATCGGAGCCGAGCGATGGACCGCCTTATCTATACCAGCCTTGCCGGAATGCGTGGCAGCATGTCGCGCCAGACGGCGATCGCCAACAATCTGGCCAATGCACAGACGCCAGGCTTTCGTGGCGATCTGGCGGAGGCGCAATCGCTCTGGCTCAATGGCGGCGGCGCCCACGGGACGCGAGCCATGTCGTCGGAAGAGGTGATCGGTGCCGACATGCGCGCTGGCTCCGTCACTGCGACAGGCCGCGACCTCGATATCGCGATGGAGGCCGATGCCCTGCTGGTCGTGCAGGCACCCGATGGAGAGGAGGCCTATACACGGCGGGGCGATCTCCAGCTTTCGGCGAGTGGATTGCTGACCACGGGCGATGGGCATCCGGTACAGGGTGCCCAGGGACCCGTGACCATTCCGGCAGCGGATTCGGTCCGCATCGACGCCGAAGGGCGCGTGTGGTTCGTGCCGGCCGGGGGTGATCCTGAAAATCCGCAAGAGGCCGATCGGCTTCGTCTCGCAACTCCGGCGGGCTCCGACATCGTTAAGGGCCTCGACAATCTGTTCCGCGTGAAGGACGGCGGCATCCTGCCCGACGATCCCGAGGCGCGTGTCATTACCCGTTCGATCGAAGGGTCGAATGTTTCCGCGACCACCGCGCTCGTCGACATGATCGAAGCGAGCAAGAGCTGGGACAACCAACTTCGCCTGGTCAGCAGCGCGCGCGACATGGACAACGCGACCGCCAATCTGATGCAGCTTCCCCGATAGGAGATAGAAAATGAGCTATGGCGCCCTCCACGTCGCACGTACCGGTCTGGATGCCCAGGGCTTCCGCATGCAGGTCATCGCGAACAATCTGGCGAACGTGAACACTACGGGGTTCAAGCGCGACCGCGCGAATTTCGAAACGCTGGGCTATCAGCTGATGACCGCGCCGGGCGCTCCTTCTTCGGCCGAAAATCGCTATGCCACGGGGCTCAATCTGGGCACGGGCGTCGCGTTGGCGGGGACGGCCCGCATCGATACGCAGGGCGGCTTCTCGCAAACCGGAAATTCGCTTGATATGGCGATCGACGGCGCGGGCTATTTCCAGGTTCAGATGCCGGACGGACGCATCGGTTATACCCGCGCGGGCAATTTCGAACGCTCTGCCGACGGAACCATCGTGACGGCCGACGGCAAGCCGGTCCAGCCGCAGATTCAGGTGCCCGAAGACGCCAGCGGCATTTCGATCGCATCGGACGGCACCGTTACCGCCACGCTGCCCGGTCAGGGCGAGCCGACGGAACTCGGACGGATCGAGATCGCGCGCTTTGCCAACCCGGGCGGGCTTCAGGCGATTGGCGACAATATGCTTCTCGCCACGGCCGCTTCGGGTCAGCCGATCGTCGGTGGCCCGGGCGAGGAAGGCCGCGGGACGCTGCGCGGCGGCATGCTCGAGGGGTCGAACGTCAATGTCGTCGAGGAACTCGTCGACATGATCGAGACGCAGCGCGCCTATGAGGTCAATTCGAAGATGATCCAGGCCACCGACGAGATGATGAAAAATGCAACGCAGACGCTCTGACCTGACGGGCGCTTCTGCGCTCATCTTGGCTCTGGCGCTGCTGCCGTTCGCGGCTGCGGCAAAGGAAAAGCCCGCACCCGACGCCTTTGCCGCGTCGATGCCGGCTCCGCCACCGCCGCCGCCCGCCAACGGTTCGATCTTTCAGGGAGCTTACACGCCGCTCACCTCGGGTGGCCGTGCAGGTCAGGTCGGCGATATCATCACGATCCAGCTCGTCGAACGAACCATGGCGTCGAAAAGCAACGCTGCCGGAACGCAGCGCGGCGGCAGCGTGGGCCTGACCCCGCCCGCCAGCGGCCCGCTGTCGCTGTTCAAGCCGAGCGACATCGGCATGGGCGGCGATCAGCAGTTTCAGGGCAAGGGTCAGGCGTCGCAGTCGAACCAACTTGCGGGCGAGATCAGCGTGACCGTTGCGGCCATCTATCCCAACGGAACGATGTTCGTGCGCGGCGAAAAACTGCTGACGCTCAACCGCGGTGATGAACGGGTGCAGATTTCGGGCATCGTCCGCGCAATCGACGTCACCCCCGACAATCGCATTTTGTCGACCCGCGTGGCCGACGCCCAGATCCGCTACGTCGGAAAAGGGGAAATCGCGCGCGCCAGCAAGCAAGGCTGGCTGCAGCGCTTCTTCTCCATCATCAGCCCATTCTAAAGGACAAAGGATAGTCCCGTGGCCAAGCGCTCTACCCTGTTCGCCTTCATCGCCCTGCTGATCATGGGCCTTGGTTTTGCCAGTCCAGCTTCGGCCGAACGGATCAAGGACATGGGCCAGTTCCAGGGGCTGCGCGCTAACCAGCTCACCGGCTATGGCATTGTCGTGGGGCTCGCCGGGACGGGCGACGACAGCCTCGACTATTCGACACTGGGCATGAAGGGTGCGGTATCGCGCTTTGGCCTGACGCTGCCGCCGGGTGTCAATCCCGCGCTCAAAAATGCTGCTGCGGTGATGATTACCACCGAATTGCCGCCCTTTGCCAAGCCGGGCCAGCGGCTCGACATCACTGTGTCGGCGATCGGCAAGGCCAAGTCGCTACGCGGCGGAACGCTGGTCCTCGCACCGCTTTATGGTGCGGATGGACAGATATATGCGATGGCGCAGGGCAATCTGGTGATCGGGGGCCTCGGCGTCGATGCCGCCGACGGATCGAAACTGACGGTCAATGTCCCGTCGAGCGGTCGGATCGCCAACGGTGCGACGGTCGAGCGGGCGGTCGACACCGGCTTTACGACCAATGATTGGCTGACCTTCAACCTTCACCAGTTCGATGCGACCAACGCCAAGCGCGTGACCGACGCGATCAACGCAGCCATCCCCGGCAGTGCCTCGATCATCGACGGCGCGAGCATCGCGATCCGCGTCAGCGGCAATGGCGACGATCGGATGCGGTTGATGTCGCGGGTCGAGAATCTGGACGTCCGCCGTTCGGCTCCGTCGGCTAAGGTGATCGTCAACGCACGCACGGGGACGGTGGTCATCAACGGCGCGGTGCGCGTCGGTACCGCCGCGGTGACGCACGGTAAGTTGACCGTGTCGATCAAGGAATCGCCGATGGTGGTTCAGCCCGCGCCGTTCAGTCGTGGCCAGACCGCCATCGAACCGTCGAGCGAGATCGAGGTCAGCGAGGATGCGCGCCCGGTCTTTCTGATGGAACCCAATGCCTCGCTTTCCGAACTGGTCGATTCGATCAACCGGCTGGGCGTGTCCCCCGGCGACCTTGTCGCCATCCTCGAGGCGCTGAGCCAAGCCGGCGCGCTCACAGCGGAACTGGTGATCATATGATGGCTCCCATTTCTTCGGTCCCCTCGGCGGCGCCTGCCGCAGCGGGCGGCGGCGGCGACGGACTGCGCAAGGCGGCCGAAGCCTTCGAAGCGGTTATCCTGCGTCAGCTCATGGCGTCTATGCGTCAGGCGAAGCTCGGCGACGATATCTTCGGGTCCAGCGCAACCGACAATTTCCGCGAAATGGCTGACGCCAAGACGGCGGATTCGCTGGCCGCCATGCGCCAGTTCGGAATCGCCGACATGGTTGAACGCCAGTTCCGTGGTCTGGGTGGAGGCGTACAGTGAGCGACCTTCTCGGCATCGGCGCCAGCGGACTGCGTGCCTATTCGCGCGCCCTGTCCACGATCGGCGACAATATCGCCAACGCGCAGACGCCGGGTTACGCACGGCGTACGCTGGAGCTTCAGGAAAACCAGGCGGCCAGCAACATGCCGCTCTATCGCAGTTCGATCAAACCCGGCGGGGTTCAGATCACTGGCATCACCCGTTCGGTTGATGCCTGGTTGATTGCCGATGCCCGCGTGTCGTCGGGCGATGCCGAACGGTCGGGCATCCGACTGGACTGGCTGGAGAGGGTTGAAGGGGCACTGAGCGACAAGAGCAACGGCATATCGACCGCATTGACCAAACTCTTTACCACCGCGGACCAATTGTCGGCGGATCCATCGAATCAAGCATTGCGGGCACAATTTCTGCAGTCTGTGGACGACGTCGCATCGGGTTTTCGCACGGCGGCCAAGCAACTCGAAGGCATGGCCGACGGCGTGGCGGGGGCGGCCGATGCCGCAGTCGACCAGTTCAATACCAATCTTTCCGCGCTCGAGGAAATCAACGTCGGCCTGCGCAAGGCGCGGCCGGGTTCGACCAATCAGGCGAGCTTGCTGGACGAACGTGACCGCCTGCTCGACAAATTATCGGCCCAAGCCGGCGTCACGGCGACGTTCGATCAGCATGGTGCGGTTACGCTGCGGGCCACCGCGTCGGGAGACACGCTGGTTTCCGGCGGCGTCGTAACGCCGATTGCGGTGACGGCCGGCGCCGATGGCCGATTGTCCTATTCGATCGGTGGAACCCCTATGCCGATCGCGACGGGGACGCTGGCCGGCTATGCCGAAGCGGCTAATCATATCGCCGATCAGCGCGCGGGTCTCGACACGATGGCGATGCAGTTTGCCAATGAATTGAACAATGCGCATCAGGCCGGTGTCGATGACGGCGGCAACCCGGGTGCGCCGCTGTTCTCCGGGACCAGTGCGGCGAATCTGACCTCAACAGGGCTGAATCCGTCGCAACTGGCGGTCGGCAATGCGACGAGCGGTAATGGCAATATGCTGGCGATCGGCGGGATGCGCGGAGCCGGGAACCCTGAATCGCAATGGGCCGGCCATCTGGCCAGCCAGGCGCAGGCCACCGCTTCGGCACGCGCCCATGATGCGGCCGCCGCGACCCGCGCCGACGCGGCATCGGCCGCGCGCAGCTCGGTCAGCGAAATAGACATCGACCGCGAAGCGGCCGACCTCCTCCGTTTCCAGCAGGCCTATTCGGCCGCGGCGCGTACCATCCAGGTCGCCCGCGAGACGATGCAGGCGCTGCTCGCCGCGATCTAGAAAGGCGCCGGAAATGATCAACGCTATCGGTAATCGCATGACGCGCGAAATTTCGCGCCAGCAGAAGCTCGCTTCCGAACTCGAACGGACCCAGATCCAGATTTCGAGCGGCAAGCGCCTGCAGCGCATGTCCGACGACGCCATCGCCGCGCGGCGTATCGCGACGATCGGAAAGACGCAGGCCAGCATGGATGCCTGGTCGCTGAACAACAGTGCCGCCAAGGCACAGGTCGCTCAGGCCGACGGTGTGCTCAAATCGGTGAGCACCCTTCTTGGCCGCGCGCGTGAACTGACGCTGTCGGCGGCCAACGGATCGACCAATCCCGCCGATCGCGCGACGATCGCAGCGGAACTGAGCGCGATCGCCGATGAACTCGACGGATTGGCCGCAACCCGCGATTCCAAGGGCGAACCGCTGTTCGCGACGGGCGATGCCCGTATCATGCGTTTCGATTCCGACGTCAGCTTCGCGCCGGTGGCTTCGGCCGCCGATGTGTTCGTGGTCGGAGGGAACAGCATTTCGACCAGCCTGCGCGATGCGGCGACGGCGGTTGCAGCGGGGGACAAGGCGGGCATCGACGCCGCGCTTGGTACCGTGACCGATGCGGTTGGCCATATTGCGGATCACCACGCTGCTCTCGGTTTGTCTGCTGGGCGGCTCGAGCGGATTGGCGATGCGTTAAAGGCGCGTGGCATCGAGATTGAGGATGAGCGATCGACGCTGGAAGATACCGATCTGTCGGTGGCCATTGCCCAGCTCAATGCCCAGGAACTGACGCTCAGCGCGGCGCAGGCGGCCTTTGCGCGGATCAACCGGCAGACCCTGTTCGATATTTTGGGTTGATCGCCTCAATTTCCTGGCGGCGCTGCCGTTAATCAAAAAAGACGCCCCGCCTTTGCCCGGACCAAGGGTCCGAATGGAGTTGATCCTGCATGTTTCCCGTTATCGGCATCGTTGTCCTTCTGGCGCTGGTTTTCGGGGGCTTTGCGCTGACCGGAGGCAATCTCGGCCCCGTCATGCACGCCTTGCCGCACGAAATGCTGATCATCGGCGGCGCGGCGGTCGGGTCGCTGATCATCGGCAACTCGGGCAAGGATCTGAAGGCACTGGGCGGCGGGCTCGCAAAGGTTTTCAAGGGACCTCAATATCAGAAGCAGGACTATCTCGACGTCATCCTGCTCGTTTCCACCTTGATGAAGATGATGCGCACCGAGGGGCCGGTTGCGGTCGAGCCGCATATCGAAGACCCGTCCAATTCGACACTGTTCCAGCAATATCCGAAATTGCTGAAGGATGACACGCTGGTCCATCTGATCTGCGATACGCTGCGCCTTGTCGTTGTGTCTTCGGGCACACTCGACCCGCACGCGGTCGAGGAAGTGATGGACAATGCGGTGAAGAGCCATCACCATCATGCAATCAAACCCGCCGAAGGCTTGCAGAGCCTTGCCGATGCCTTGCCTGCGCTCGGCATTGTCGCGGCGGTGCTTGGCGTGGTGAAGACAATGGGGTCGATCGACAAGCCGCCAGAGGTTCTGGGGGGCATGATCGGTTCGGCGCTCGTCGGCACCTTCCTCGGCGTTCTTCTGGCCTATGGCCTGGTTGGCCCCTTCGCGACGCGCGCGAAGACTGTGATCGAAAGCGACGGCGCTATCTATCACACCGTGAAGCAGCTGATCATCGCCTCGCTCCATGGGCACCCACAGCCGCTGGTGATCGAGGCGGCGCGGTCGGGTGTCGAGCATGCGAACCAGCCGAGCTTTGCCGAAGTCTTTGATGGCATGCGGGGCCGCTGATGGCTGCGCGTCCCAACACGCCGCCACGTCCGATCATCGTCAAAAAGGTGATCGAGGATGGCCATGGCGGCCATCACGGCGGTGCATGGAAAGTGGCTTATGCCGACTTCGTGACCGCGATGATGGCTTTCTTCCTGCTGATGTGGCTGCTCGGCGCGACCACGGAAAAGCAGCGCAAGGCGCTTGCTGACTATTTCGCTCCGACAATCGTGCAGGTGAAGCAGGATTCGGCGGGTTCAAAGGGATTGTTTGGCGGCGACTCCTTGGTTTCTGTCGACAAATATCCGCATCGTCAGGGGCAGACCGGAACGCGCACCATGACCATCCCGCGCGATGCTACCGGGGGACCGCGCGAGGCGTCGGGACGTGAGCGCGAGAATGAACGTCGACGCTTTCAGCTGCTCGCCCAGACAATGAATGAACATGTCCGGGCAAAGGCCGAACTGCGCCGCCTGGCGCGCAATCTGCGCTTTACCGAGACGATGGAGGGGCTGCGCATCGATGTCGTCGATGATGCCGATTTTTCCATGTTCGTGATGGGGACCAGTCAATTGACGCCTGCGGGTGCCAAACTCTTCAGTGAAATCGCGCCGCCAATTGCGGCGGTGTCGAACCAGGTGATGATCCGTGGCCATACCGATTCGGCGCCCTGGTCGGCCAAGGCTGGCACCAACAATTGGCGCTTGTCGGTCGACCGAGCGGAAGTGGCGCGCAACTTTCTGGAGTATCGCGGCATCACCGGCGACCGCTTTCAACGGATCGAGGGCGTTGCCGATCGAGAGCCCTATGTGGCGTCGGATCGATTCGACCCCCGCAACCGCCGCATCTCGATCACATTGGGCTGGCGCCTCGCGACCGACAATTAACACCAATATGGCAGTAGTTTTGGCGATTATTCACGCAATTCCGCCCCGGAAGCTGCCAAGTTGGCAATAACTCTTTATTTTGAAGGGCTTAGCCTCGCCTGGATAATCCTTTGTTTACCAATTTCTTCAATCTCTTGCCTCAACAGATGGGGCGCCGTTTCGGGGGGCGCGGTGGAGATGAACATGACGGTGGGGCACGACAAGAACGAACAGCCGCTCGATGCGCTGATCATTGGTAACAGCCCGGCAGCGAACCAGCTGCGCGAGATGATCCGCCGCGTGGCGCGGTCCAACGCTTCGGTCATGCTCTGCGGTCCGTCTGGATCGGGCAAGGAACTGGTGGCTCGCGCCATTCATGATCTTGGTACACGCGGTGACAAGGCCTTTGCGGCCATCAACTGCGGCGCCATTCCCGGCGAACTCATCGAATCCGAACTGTTCGGGCATGAAAAAGGTTCGTTCACCGGCGCGACTGCGCGCCGTATCGGCCATTTCGAGGCGACCGAAGGCGGCACGTTGTTTCTCGACGAAATCGGTGACATGCGCTTCGATATGCAGGTGAAACTGCTCCGTGTGCTCGAAGAGCGGACGATCGTTCGTGTCGGCAGCAGCGAGGTTCGGTCGGTGGACGTCCGCGTCATTTCGGCCACGCACCAGGATTTGGGCGCTGCAATCGCCGACGGCCGTTTTCGCGAAGACTTGTTCTTTCGCCTTGGTGTCGTCGTGCTGCAGGTGCCGAGCCTGGCGAGCCGCGTCGAAGATATCCCGGCGTTGATCCGCCATTTCCAGCGCAAGATGCCAGCTGACGCCAAATGCCGCTTCGACGATGGTGCGATGACGCTGCTGATGCGGCACCGCTGGCCCGGCAATGTACGCGAACTGCGAAATTTTGTGGAGCGCGCCAGCGTGTTGCACGGTGGTGAAACCCTCGGGATCGAGGAAGTCGCCATGCTTTTGAACCCCACCGCAGCGCTTGCGCCGCGGCTCACCGTCCCCAGCGGTGCCGCCGCGGTGCAGGACAGCGCGGCAGATGTGGCGGCCCTGGCTGCCGCGCTTCCCAAGACGCCTGCGCCAGGACGTCCGATCGATCTTAAGCGCGAAATCGAAACGATTGAGCTGGAGCAGATCCATGTGGCGCTCGACCTTGCCGACGGCATCATTTCCGAAGCGGCGCGCCTGCTGACACTGAAGCGTACGACGCTGATTGAAAAGATGCGCAAATACGGCGTGCAGCAACAGCAGGCCGCCTGATCGGTCAGCGATTGTCGATTTTCCAGCCTATGGCTGGGAAGAGGGGCTCTGGTCCGCCCCTTTTCAAGCCCGGTCGCCCAACCCCACCTGGGCGGCCGGGCACCCTTTCACCTTATTTCCTGTGCAGACGTGAAAAGCCCTATCGGGCTATTGGCGTATCTTGCGCCACGCCGCGCTGACCGTCAGCACGCCGTCCAGAAGTTCGGTCAGCATGTCTTCGCTGTTCGCTGCGACCGCTTCATCGAGCTTGCGGCGCATGCTGCGATAGACGCGCGACAACGATACGGCCACGTCGCCGCCCGCATCATGGTCTAGTCCGGCGTCGAGTCCGATCAGGATCGACCGCGCGCGGTGCGCAGGCTCCGTTGCCGACACCCGCTGGCCCTGGCGTACCATCGCACCAAGCACGCCGATGGCGATTTCCAGTTCGTCGTAAAGCATCGTTACCAGTTCGATCGGATCGGCGGCGGCCGCCCGACTTTCCTGCTGCAATCGGCGATAGAGTCCGGTCGCCCGGACGGTGGATGCGGTAGCGGCCACGATCGACACCCTTAACCCTTATACTGGTTGTTCCACATCTGGATTTGCTGCTCCAGATAGGATTGGGTGGCCTTGAACGCTGCAAGTTTGGCTTCGAGCCCGCCATATTGACGTTCCAAGCGCGCCCGATAGGCGTCTTCGCGCGCCTCGACGGCATCAAGTTCCTTTGCGATCGCCTGTTGGCGCTTGTCGAGCGCTTCGGTCACGCGGTCGAATACGCCATCATCCTCGACCGCGGCGTCGCGCAGGCGGTCAAGCGCGACCGCGATGCCCGGGTCGGATGTTTCGTTGTGCGTCGCATCGCGACGCGGGTTGAACATCGCTTCAATCGCACCAGGATCGACGGCCAGCACTTTGTCGAACTTGGCCCGGTCGAGCGTCATCAGCCCTTCCTTGTTCGTCGAAATGCCAATGTGGGCGAGCGTGTTGATGCTGTCGTGGCTGGTCAGAACCTGCCCCATCAGCCCCGCCAGTTCCTTTTCCAGTGGGCGAAGCGACATCGTCGATCCGGGCATGCTCGCGGCGGTCGATACGCTTTTCTTGAGCTGATTGTAAACGTCGACAAAGTCGCCGACGGTTTGGCGGATCATTTCGAGCGGCCGGCTGGCTCCCAGATCCACGCCTTGACCGGGCGCCGCCTTTTTAAGGGTCAGCGACATGCCCGGCACCACATCATCGATGATGTTCGAAGAGCGGCTGAATGCGATGCCGTCGACGGTGAATTCGGCATTGGCGGCGCTTTGTCCCTGGGTCAGTCCCCCGCTGGTGGTAAAGGCCGACAGTTCCGGGGCAGCGCCGGCGTCTGCGGTCAGGGTAAAGGCGTTTTCAGCACCGTTCGCACCCTTCAGGATCAGGCGGTGCCCACCCTGGTCCGCGATGATCGATGCGGTGACGCCGCTGTCGCTGGCATTGATTGCCGCAGCCAGGCCGTCGAGACTGTCGTTGCTGGAATCAATGGTAATCGTGTGATCGGCCCCGCCCACGTTCAACGTCATTGTTCCTTGTCCGATCGCGGCCGTGCGGTCGGCTACGACGGCAGAATAGCTCGTCTGGGCCCGTGCAAGCTGCGATACGACAATCGTCGCCGAAAAGCTGTCGGCGGACAGGCCCGCGCGCGTGGTGGCCGTCAGGACGCTTTCGTCCGACACGGTGGGCGTGCTGCGCAAGGTCCCATCGCTGATCATCTGGGCCAGTGAATCGGCAAAGCCGACCAGATTGGACTTGGCCTGTGCAACGGCACTGATCCGCGCCTGATTCTGCTGCGCCAGCGCATTGATCCGGGCAACCTTGGGCTGACGCGAGGCGGCGGAAAGGTCCGAAACCAGTTTGGGGATGTCGATCCCCGATCCGAAGCCGAGGCTGTTGGCGATTGAACTGACCATGGCAAATATCCTTCGAACCTCTTAACGGCAGGGTTCGAGGAAGTTTAAGCCTGTCCCGGCACTTTCCGGCGCCCATCGGGATCGAAATGGTGCGTTTCGGGTACATCGACGACCGGCTGGGTGATCCCGTCGGCCATCGCGCGCTCAAGCTGAAAGACAAAAGCCAGCACGGTCGCGACGGCGACGAACAATTCTTCGGGAATGACCCGCCCAGCACGTGCGGTGAAATAGATGGCTCGGGTCAGCTGGGGATATTCGAGAATGGGGACATTGGCCCCGCGCGCGAGTTCGCGGATCGACAGGGCAACGTCGCCGCGTCCGCGGGCGACGACGACCGGCGCGGCATCAACCCCGGGGCGATAGCGTAGGGCGACCGAGAAGTGCGACGGGTTGGTCAGCACCACGGTCGCTTCGGTCACGGCCTTGCGCGCCGATCCGCTCATGATCTCGTGCTGACGCTGGCGCTGTGCCTGTTTGAGTTCGGGCGCGCCATCGGCCTGGCGCATTTCTTCTTTGACCTGTTCCTTGGTCATCATCAGCCGTTTGTTGCGCTGGAACCATTGTGCGGGAACGTCGATCAGCGCGATGACGACAAGGCCGGCGGACAGCGCGAGCAGCGAATGGCCGATTGCCTTGCCCGCGAGGCCGATGGCGCCGATCAGGTCGGCGGCGGCCAGATTCATGATCGCAGGCAGACTCTGGACCACCAACCAATATCCGATCAGGCCGAGCAGCAGGACCTTGGCAAGCGCCTTGCCGAGTTCGACGACACCCTGAACCCCAAAGATACGCTTTATCCCGCTCAGCGGGTTGATCCGGCCGCCCTTGAAGGCGAGCGCCTTGCCGCGCCAGCCGAGCGAGCCGAGCAGGGCGGGGCCTGCGACCGCGGCGCCGAGCGCCAGCGCAAACAGGCTGACGAGCGGCAACAATATGTCGACACCGTTGCGCAGCAGCGCCTGTGCCGGATCGAAATCGGCAACGTCAGCCGAGGTCAGCGTCAGTCCTCGGCGAACCAGATTGCTTGCCGACTGGACGAACCAGCCACCTGCCGCGATTACCCATCCGGCGGCGGCCAGCATCATCAGTGCCGTCGCCAGTTCGCGCGACATCAGCACATCGCCCTCACGCGCCGCCTCGGCGCGCCGCTTCGGCGTCGCCTGTTCGGTTTGTTGGTCCTTGTCGGGGGCGCTCGACATGCTGTGTCAGCCCGCCGCCAGCGTTCGCGCCGCATCGAGCGCATCGGACAGGATGTGCGCGATGGCTTCGGCCATCACCGGTGTGCCGATCGCGAGCAAGATGACGCCCGCCAGAAGCGTCGCTGGAATGCCGACCGCGAACAGGTTGAGCGCGGGTGCGGAACGGCCGATGACGCCCATGATGATCTGTACCAGGATCAACACAAAACCGACTGGCAAGGCGATCGTCAGGCCAGCGGCGAACATCAGGCTGGCGAAACTGAGCAGTCCGCCGATGGCCTTGAAGGAAGGGAAGGCCGCGCCGGGCGGAAGGGCGGAATAGCTATCGACGATAATTTCGATCAGCAACAGATGTCCGTCGGCGGCAAGAAACAGGGCCGTGGCAAGCATCGAAAGAAAACGGCCGACCGCCGTATTCATCTGTCCGCTCATCGGATCGACCATGGCCGCAAAGCCTAGGCCCATCGCGTTGCTTATCGCCTCGCCACCAATCAGCGCGGCGGCCATCCCCATCTGAAGCACGAAACCAATGGCCAGACCGATCATCACCTCTCCGGTCACGAACAGAAAGCCCGGAACGGAAACGATGCCCTCCGGAGGCAGCGTCATGCCCGACGAAGCGACGGCGGGCACGCCAACCGCCAGTGCGATGACCAGGCGCAGTTGTACTGGCACATTGGTCGCCCCGAATACCGGTGCGGCGAGAAAGGCCGCGCCCGGGCGGATCATCCCCAGCATCCAAAGCTGGAGCATCGCCTCTATGTTCGGGATGTCGGCGGGGTTCATGCGGCAGCGATGATCAGCGCACGAGGGCTGGAATCTGTGCGAAGATATCGCGGGTAAAATCGGTCAGCAGGACGAGGATGCTGCCGCCGAAGATCGCAAGGCACACCGCCGCGACGATCAGCTTTGGGATGAAGGTCAGCGTCTGTTCGTTGATTGACGTCGCGGCCTGAACCATGCCCAGCAGGACGCCGATCACCAGAACCGGAAGCAGCAAGGGCGCCGACGCAAGCGCCAGCACCCACAACGATTGCTGGGCAACCCCGATGAAATAGTCGGCTTCCATCGGCTAGGTCCCCACAAAGGACGAAGCGAGCGATCCCATCGTCAGGGCCCACCCATCGACGAGGATGAACAGCAAGAGCTTGAAGGGCATCGATATGATCGTCGGAGACAGCATCATCATACCCAGCGACATCAATGCGGATGCGACAATCAGGTCGATGACCAAAAAGGGCAGAAAGATCAGAAAGCCGATCTGGAAGGCGGTCTTCAGTTCGCTGGTGACAAAGGCGGGCAGCAAAATCGAGAAAGGGACATCCTTGGGGCTTGCATAGGTCGGTGCCTTTGCGATCTTGGCAAACATCATGAGGTCGGTCTTGCGCGTCTGCGCGAGCATGAAGCCGTGTAGCGCATCGCCCGATCGCACTACGGCTTCGCCGATATCGATCTGTTCCTGACCATAGGGTTCGATGGCGACGCGGTTTACCTCGCTGATCACCGGCTGCATCACGAACAGCGACAGAAACAGGCTGAGTCCGACGAGCACCTGATTTGGCGGCGTTTGCTGCAATCCCAGCGCGTGACGGAGGATAGACAGAACGATGATGATGCGGGTGAAGCTGGTCATCATGAGGAGCAGCGACGGCAAAACCGTCAACAGGCTCATCAGGACAAGGATCTGGAGCGACAGGCTCAGCGGCCGGCCGTTGCCGCCGATTTCGGCGACCGCGCGATCGAGCCCATCGGCGGCCTGCGCGTGCGCGGCGGGGGCCACGACGAACAGCGCGACGCCGCCCGCCAGCGCTGCGGTACGGATCAGTGTCCGGCGATCAATCCGCATGGAAATCGCCATGGCTGTCGTCGGCGATCCGGGTGATGCCGTTGCGCGAAACGGCAACCAGAATGCGTTGCCCGGCAAATTCGACGACCGCCAGCTTCGATCCGGGACCGAGCGGCAGGACACCGACCATCTGCACCGGTTGATCTGGTCGCTGTCCGGTGAGGGGGACGCCCATCTGGACACGTTTCCACAGCCACAGGCTGCCCCACGCCATGCCACCGACGATCGGCAACAGGATCAGGAGGCGCAGGATATATTCGAGCATCAGGCCCTCCGTTCGAAACCGGCGATGCCGCGATCGGGCGCGACGACTTCAGCAACCTGAATGCCATAGCGACCGTCGACGCTGACAATCTCGCCCTTCGCGATCAATGTGCCATTGGCATAGATGTCGAGAAGGTCGGTTGCGGCGCGATCCAGCTCGATCACGCTGCCTTCCGAAAGGGTCAGCAGTTCGGCGAGGGTCATCGAGGTCGATCCGACCTCGACCGATACGCGCAGCGACACGCCTGCAAGCAGGTCGAAATTGGGAGCAGCGGCGATATCCTTGTTGCCGCGGCGCTCGCGTTGCGGCGGCACGGCGGCTTCGCTGATGTCAGTCATGGTCCGGTCCTTCTTCGAGTTGTTCGATCATGATGGCGGCATTGCCGTTGGCTTCGCCGATGCTGCCAAAGGCAAAGCTGCGTCCCGCGACGGTTACGGGCACGTGCCGCGGCATCGCGATCGGGATAATGTCGCCGACTTCAAGCGACATCAGCTTCACCAGGCTGATTTCGGGGCGCGCCAGTACCGAACGGACCGGTAGGCGCACATTTTTGACGGCCTTGTTGAGTGCGGCGGTCCAGGCGGGGTCGATGTGGCTGTCGGCTGCTTCGGTCATGGGCTCCGCGCCGGTGATGCCGCGCAGCGACGCCAGCGGATAGGCGCAGGAAAGGGTGCGGCCGTCGAGCGGCGCTCCCCGCAGCGTGAAGTGCTGAACCAGCAATTCATCATCGGCGCGCAGCGCGGCGAGCTTCGCCGGGTCGCTGGTGACGCAATCGAGTTCGGGTTCCATCAACATTTTGTCACGCCAGGCGGCGGCAAGCTGCAAACCCATGTCGCGGCCGAGCCGGGCCGCGAAGCGTTCCTCGGCGTCGGTCAATTCCTCGCGCTCGGCGGCGATCTTTCCCTTGCCGCCATAAAAAATGTCGACGAGTTGCAGCACCAGCATCCGCGATCCGGCGAGCAGCACGGGACCTTTCATCGGCGGCGCGTGATAGCGCCAGAAGGTCGCAGGTGCGTTCGCCTTGACCCACTCGGCCATGGTCGTCTGTTCAGTACCGGCGCGCTCGATCTGGATTGCGGGCACGCCCAGTGCCCGCACCAGATCGCGCAGCGACCGGGTGAACTGATTGCCCGCCGCGTCGAGCGCCGGAAAGGCGTAGCTGCCTTCGGCACGGCGAAGCAGCAACGACGCCTTGACGTCATCGCTGTCCGCAACAGGGGGCTGAGCCTTGACGGGCCTGGGAGGTTTGGTTTCCAGCGTCACTGGATCACCATGCTCGTGAAATAGACATTATCGATACCACCAAAACCCTCCTTCTCGCGCAGCACGTCGTTGATCGCGGCCGTAAGCTGACGCTGCAACCTTTGTTTGCCCTGCGATGTCGAAAGCAACGCCGGATCCTGTTCGGCCAGCACCATAAGCACGACCGAGCGGATCGGGACAGTCTGGCGTTTGATATTGCTGATCACCTGGCCGTCATAAAAGGTCGAAAGACTGATCCCCACCTGCAGGAAACCGGACCCGTCGGCAAGGTTCGTCGTGAAGGCTTCGGGGATCGGGTAATAGGTGATTTCATATTTGCGCGGATCGACCTTGAAACGATCATTGGGGACGGACACGGTTCCGACCTTCGGCGGAGCCTCTTTGCCGTCGCCTTCTTCTGCGGCGGCCGCAGCTTCCTTGTTCCGTACGACCAGCTTGGGATAATGATCTTCCGGCTTGGCTTCATGCGCTGCGAGGCCGCCGAAATAGATGCCAACCCCCGCGCCCGCGCCGATCAGCACCAGCGCGCCGAGGATCAGCATGATGATTTTCTTGCCCTTGCCCTTCTTCTGGGGTTCGGCGTCGGGTTTGTCTTTGCTCATTTCTCTACTCCTCGTCAGGCAAAGCGGCCGCGCCGTTCGGCGCCGCCTTCGTCGCGGCGCTTGTCTTCGTTCGCGCGCTCGGGGGCGGTTTCGATGAGGTGGGCCGGGTCATGGGCGTGCCCACGTCCTTGCCCCTGTTGCGATTGGCGTCCGCTGTCGCCCGGCGTATGGGTGACTTCGGCTCCTGCAACGCGCACGCCCTGCTGGCGCAAATCTTCAACGAGCTTTCCTTGGGCGGCCTGTACGATCGTTGCGGTTGTTTCATGCTGGGTGTCGAACTTCAGCGATACGCCTTCCTCGCCTTGCGTCATTGCGACGTCAAGGCGGCCAAGGTGGCGCGGCATCAACCGAAAGCTGATGTCGCCGGTTTCCGACTTCGTCGCCGCGATGTCTCGCGCCAACTGATCGATCCACATGTCGTCGCTGCTCATGTCGAGCAGACGGTCGGCAACAGGAGCCGGCGACCCGCTTTCGTGGGTGGCATGGGGCGCGGCGGCCGAGGTCGCGTTCTGGGTGAACAGCACGGTCATCGACGCGCTGTTGTCAATGGCGGGGCGGGCGACTTGCGGTTCGGCAACGATGCGTGGCTGAGCCGAGGCTTGACCGCCAGCGATGTTGGGCCGGGGTGTGGCTGGTTGCGCTGCGAGAGGCGTTTCGGGATCGCTGCTCTCGATAGCCGTCGGGGACGCCGCTGCCACTTTTCCGGGCTTGTCGGCCTTTTCGGGGTGAACGGTATTGTCCGGAGCCGCTGGCGTCGCTGGTGTCGCAGGTGTGACGGGAGCCTCTGCCTGTCCGCGCATGGCCTGTTTGCTCGCCGCCTGAGCGGCGGCGACGGGCGGAGCGATCGGTGCCGCGACAGGTGGCGGCGTGATGGCAGCGGTACCCTCCAGTGGGCGCGGCGTGACCCCAAGCGAAGCATCAATGACCGGCGAAGCGGGCGTTTGAGGGACAGGTTTGCCGTCAGCCGAAGCCGCACCGGAATCAGAACGAGCGTCCTCCGCTGTTTCGCCGTCCGGTGCCGCGACCGGCGCTTTCGCCGCGCCATTGTCTTTGGCCATGGCGGCGGCGGGCGGCAGCACAGCCTTGCCGCCGTAAAGCGCATTCAGAAGATCAGCTGCCGCCGCCGCTGCCTGGTCGGGCGCGGTGGCTTCCTTGGCTTCGTCGGCGGGCAGAGGCTCGGTGGGAACGGGTGCGCTCAAAGCAATGTCACCATTGGTGGGCGGGGCCGCTTCGGTGAGTGTGGCGCTGCTGATCGTCGCGCGGAATGTGGCTGGTGCGCCGCCCTTGGGCAGAAAGGGGGCGAGCGCAGCGGCGGGCGTTCCGGGGGCAGAATTGCCGTCGACCGAAGCGGCGCCCGGCGTCGCCGCGAGCAATTTCTCGAAGCTGGCTGCGCCGCCTTCTTCGCCCAGTGTATGGCCGAACGTCGCGAGGAAGGCCGCAAAGCCCGGAGGTGCTGCCTTTTGCGGCATTTGGGGCAGAGCGCTCATCATGCCGCGCCGCCTTCGATCAGGCGCAAGCGCATGCCTTGCGTGCGGTGAGAGCGATTGGCGTCACGGCGGCGTTCCTGCTCGACCTCGGCCGTCCGGCGGCTGCGTTCATACAGGCGAACCGCCGATTCCTCCTTGATCATCGCGCTCTGCGCCAACGCGCCCATGTGGTCACGGCGGGCACTGGCATTGCTGAGCGGGGCAACCAGATTTTCCTGCGCGAGGTCGAGCCGCATGCCCAGTTCGCCGACCGAGTTGAGAGCACGACCGGCGACTGCGCCGCGGGCGACAGCCAGATCGGCGCGCAGCGTTTCAAGCCGCTTTGCCAGTTCGACCAGATTGGCGAGTTCGCCGTTGGCACGGGCCAGATTGGCTTCGGCCATTTGATGTTCGACGGTGCGCACGCGGATGATACGTTTGCGGCGTGCGGTACGGGCGTTCATGCGGTATATCCTTCGATCAGGGTTTGGCGGGATGTTTCGAAATCGACCTGCGCCCCGGCGGCTTGCGAAACGAAGGCAAGCTGATCGGAACGGCGGGAAATGGCTTCGTCGAGCACCGGGTCGTTGCCCGCGACATAGGCGCCCATCAGCATCAGGTCGCGATTCTCTTCATAAGCGGACCAGAGCTGGCGAAAGCGGGCGGCAGCGGCAGCGTGTTGGGGGTCGACCGAATCGGCCATGGTGCGTGACAGCGACCGGGCGACGTCGATCGCCGGATAGACCCCTTGCTCGGCCATCTGGCGCGACAGAATGATGTGGCCGTCGACGATCGCGCGGGCGCTGTCGACGACCGGGTCCTCGATGTCGCCGCCGTCTGCGAGCACGGTGTAAAGCGCCGTGACCGATCCACCGGTCTGGCGATCGATCCCAGCCCGTTCGCACAGCGACGGGATCAGGGCAAAGACCGACGGGGGATATCCCTTCATCGTCGGCGGTTCGCCCAGCGTCAGTCCTATTTCACGTTGCGCGTGGGCGACGCGGGTCAGGCTGTCGATCAGCAACAATACTTTCTTGCCTTCGTCGCGGAAGGCTTCGGCGATGGCGGTCGCGCGCATCGCGGCGCGCAGGCGCAGCAGCGGCGGGTGATCGGCGGGCACTGCGACGACCACGGATTTCTTGCGCACGGCGGGCGGCAGCTTGGTTTCGACGAAATCGCTGACTTCGCGGCTGCGCTCGCCGATCAGCCCGACCACGATGACGTCGCATTCGGTGCCGGCGATCATCTGACCCATCAGTACCGATTTTCCGACACCCGAGCCTGCGATGATCGCGACACGCTGGCCTTCGCCGACGGTCAGCAGGCCGTTGATGGCCCGGACGCCCATGTTGAGCGGTTTGGTCACGCGGCCGCGGCGCAGCGGATTGACCTTGCGGCCGGCCAGCGGCCACTGGAACTGTGATTTGACCGGCGGGCGCCCGTCGAGCGGATTGCCCTGAGCGTCGATGATGCGGCCGAGCAGCGCCTTGCCGCAAGGCACCATGCTGCTTGCGCCGTGGGGCTCGACCGGTGCGCCGGTGACGAGCGGCTGGTTGGTGTCAAACGGCAGGACCAGGCTGCGGTGGCCGCGAAAGCCCACGACTTCGCCGTTCACATATTCGCCCGTCGCCGATCTGATGCGGACGTTGCTGCCCAGCGGCTGCGGAAAACCCGACACTTCGAGCATGATGCCCTCGTGTGCGACGAGCGTGCCGACACGGCGCGGCGAGGCGTTCGTCAGGTCGACGGGGTCGAGCAACTGGCGCGCGGTCATGGCGAGTCGGCGCGTCATGTCGTGGCCCCTTGACCGCCAAGCGCGGCGCAAAGTTCGTCGAGATAGACGGCCCGCCCATGTTCGATCCAGCCAGCGGATGTCTCGATACGGATGGTCCCGCGCGGCATTGCCGGATCGGCTTCGACCGGCAGCTTCAGCGGGCAGTCGACCAGCAACGCGGCGTCGGCGGGGTTGACCCACAGCGTGCGTGCCTTGTCCGCTTCGGCTACCATCGCGGCGGCGGCTTCGGCTTGTCCCTGAAGCCATTCGGCATCGATGGGGGCGGCTTCGACAATCTGCCGCACCAGTCGTTCGACCGTCGCAGCGATCAACTGTGCCAGTTCCTCGCTGGGTTCGTCCTGCAACGCCTCCGATGCGGCGATCAATGCCAGCAGCTGGTGGCGTTCCGGACCATAGGCTGCCTCGGCAAGCCGCTGTCCTTCGGCAAGGCCGCGCGCATAAGGGTCGTCGACCAACTCGGGTTCGATGACCATAGCGACCGTCTCGGTGACGGGAGCCGGCGTTGCCGGGGCAAAGGACAGCGGTTTGAACCCGCTGTTCCGGGCCATCGCCTGCGCGAGAGAGACCGGCGAGAAAGCTGTTTCGGTCGCGCGGTCAGACATAATCGTCGCCCGCGCCCGCGATCATGATTTCGCCCGATGCGGCCATCTGGCGCACGATCATCATGATTGCCTTTTGTGCTTCGTCGACGTCGACGCGCTTGACCATCGTCATCTCGGCCATCTCGTCGCGGATCGTTTCCGATGCGCGCTTCGACATGGTCGACAGGCACAGGTCCACCATGTCTTCGTCGGTGCCCTTGAGGGCGATCGCAAGTTGGGCGGCATCGACGCTGCGCAACACCGTGCCGAGGCTCTTCTTGTCGAGGTCACGCAGGTTTTCGAAGATGAACATTTCTTCCTCGATCGTCTGGGCGAGCAGCTTGTCATGCTTCTTCAGCGCGCGGATCGTGCGTTCCGACAGCTGCTTGGGCATCTGTTTCATGATCTTTGCGACGTCGCTCGGTCCACCGATCGCCTGCTTGACGACGCGTTGGCCGTCAGCGTTGGCGCTGGTCAGCACCGCCTCGAGATCCTCGATGGCCGCCGCGGGCACCGAACTCAGCTGGGCGGCGCGCAGCACGAGATCAGCCTGTAGCAATTCGTCGAGCGTTTCGATCGCGCGGGCCGCGATGTCTGGAACAAGGACGGAAAGGATCAGCGCGCCAACCTGCGGATGCTCGCTGGCAAGCAAGCCGCTGATGGCGTCGACATCCATCCAGCGCAGCATTTCGAGCGAAGCGGCGCTGCGCTGCGGCGCGACGGCCGCCAGAATATTGTCGGCGCGGACATTGCCCACCGCCTGATTGATAACGGTGCGGATGCGTGTGTCGGCGCCAATGGCCAGCGCACTGACGCTGCGGCTTTGCAAGACGAACTGTTCGAGCGCGAGTTCGATCTGCACCTCGCTGGCGTTCGCCGAATCGAACATGGCCTTAGCGAGTTCACGCACCTCGTCGGGGTCGAGGTGCTTCAGGATCGTCGCGGCCTCGCTTTCGTCGAGCAGCATGAGCAGGATGGCCGCGGCGGCAGATCCTTCGACCGCTGGCTTGGCTGCGGGAGCCGCTTCGTCGAGGGGGATTTCGGCGGCGTCAGGCACGGGCGCCCTCCTGCATCAACTGGCGGACGACCAGCGCGGCGCGAGCCGAATCCTGGCGGACGAAGGCGCGGACGAGATTGGCCCGATCTTCATAGCTCGGCGCGGCTTCGATCATTTCCAGCGTGATTTCATGGTTGCGTTCGCTGCCACCGCTGCCGCCTCCGCTGGTCAGCGCCGGGCGCGCTTCGGTGGCGGCCAGCAGCGATTCCTCGAGGGCATTGTTGCGTTCGGCGCGCGCTGCGGCGCGTTCCTTGGCCGCACGGATCAGCGGGCGCCCGATGAACAGGAAGGCAAGCAACGCGGCCAGCACGGCGCCGACCTGTTTGATCAGCGGTAGGAACCAGGTCTGTTCGTAGAAGGCGGGCGGCGTATCCTCGATCTGGACAAAGGGGCGCTGACTGATCGCAACGGTATCGCCGCGCGCGGCATCGAAACCGACCGCGCCCTTCACCAATCCGTCGATCTTGGTGAGGTCGGCCTGAGTCAGCGCCTTTTTGCCCTGGTTCAGCGCGACCGCAACCGACAGGCGGCGCAACCGTCCCTGCGGCTGGTGCGTCACCGAAATTTCGCGGCCGACTTCATAGGCGCGCGAGGCATTTTCGTTGCTCTGCGTTTCCGGCGCGCCGGGCGGGGTCGGTGCCGGGGCTTCGTTGGTCACGGTGGTCGCCTGTGGCGGCTGGTTCGACAGCGCGCCGGGAATACCGACGGCGGGGGGCGTGCCCTGTCCGGACACCGAACGGGTGATCTGTTCGCTGGTCAGCGCCCGATCATTTTCGGGGAAGCTTTCGCGCGTCGCCTGGCTTTCCGACATGTCGACATCGGCGTGGACCTCGACCGAGAAATTGCCGGCGCCGAGCATCGGACCGAGAAGGGTTTCAAGCGCGCGGCGGAAACGGTCTTCCATCTGCGTTTGCAGTTGAAAGGCCTTCATGTCGCTGCTGGTTGCCGAATCCGACAACAACGCGCCGCGCTGGTCGATGACCGACACCTGTTCGGCGTTCATTCCGGGGATCGACGACGCGACGAGGAAGCGAATGGCCTGCACCTGGCCGTCGGACAACGAGCGGCCGTTCTGCAAGGTCAGCATCACCGATGCCGTCGCGGGCTTGTCTTCGCGCACGAAAAGGCTGGGTTCGGCCGCAGCAATGTGAACGCGGGCGCTCTTGACTGCGTCGACCGCTTCGATCGTGCGGGCGAGATCGGCTTCGCGCGCACCGCGCAGCGTTTCACCCTCGATCGCACGGCTCGATCCCATCGGCAGGGCGGCGATCATGCTATCGCCGCTCGGCTGGGCGCGGGGCAGCCCCTGGCCGGCCAACGCGATGCGCGCCTGGTGCACCTTGTCGGCGTCGACGGTCAGCGCCCCGGTGGTCGGGTCGATGCTGTGCGTGATGCCCGACGATTGCAGTGCCTCGGCCACCGCCGCCTTGTCAGCGTCGCCGAGCCCGGCGAACAATTGCGTCTGCGGCGCGGTCTGCGTCATGAAATAGGCGAGCGCCGCGATGCCGATCGCGGTCGTTGTCGCAATGGCGGGAAGAGCGCGCTGCACAGCGGGCTGCTGCGTGAACTGGCGCAGCGGCGCAAAGCGACCGCCCAGTGAAGACGCGGGCAGCCGCGCGGCGGCAGGAGTGTCGATGGGAGCAAGAGCTTGAGCGTCGGCCATGGATTACACCGGCATGTTCATGATGTCGCGATAGGCGGAGAGCAGCTTGTTGCGCACCTGCAGCGTGGTTTCGAAGCCAAGCGAGGCTTTCTGCCGCTCGATCATCACGCTGACGATGTCGTGCGTGTCGCCACGTTCATAGGCCTCGGTCAGCGCGCCGGCCTTGGCCTGCTGCGCATTCACCTGTTGCAGCGCGGCCGAAATGGCGGCGCCAAAATCGGGCGTTCCTTCGGCGCTGTCGGCCCCGGCGATCCCGCCGCGCCCTGCTGCGCGCTGAAGCGCCTGGTTCTGATTGAGGATCGAACTGCGCATCTGCAGCAGTCGGCTCTGATCAATCGTGCTCATTGGCTTTCATCCGTCCTGATGCGCGGCCGTGCGCCGCACGCCAAGAACAATGCAAAGCACGTGCCAATTTTAATTATTACATATTTTCAGTGGCTTGATTGGGTGTCGTGTGGGCAGTCAGGTCACTTCGGCATTTTTTTGACGCGACAGGCTTAATCCTGTCCGACGGGCGCCGTTACTGCTTTCGTGACCGCTCGCCGAGCCCTCACACCACGGGAATGGCCATTGAGCCGGAAAGGAATATCATGACCGTCATCAACACCAATGTGAGCGCGCTTCGCGCCCAGAACAGCTCGCGTGTTGCGGGCCAGATGCAGTCGCAGGCGATGGAACGCCTGTCGAGCGGCAAGCGGATCAACAGCGCGAAGGACGACGCCGCCGGGCTCGCCATCGCCACACGTATGGACGCTGCAGCACGCGGCCTGACCCAGGCGATCCGCAACGCCAACGACGGCATCTCGCTGGCGCAGACCGCCGACAGCGCCGCCGGCAACATCTCGAACATCTTGGTTCGCATGCGTGATCTGGCCATGCAGGCCTCCAATGGCACGCTCGGCGATGACGACCGCAGCGCGATCCAGACCGAAGTCGATGCGCTGATCAGCCAGATCGGCGACGTTGCGACCCGTACCACCTTTAACGGCAACACCCTGCTCAACGGCAGCGTCAGCGCCGGCTTCGACATCCAGACGGGTCTTGACGACGGCCAGGTCGTGAACATCACCATCGCCGACCTGCAGGCTTCGGCTCTTGGCGTCGCTTCGCTCGACTTCTCGACCGCAACGGGTGCCTCGGGTGCGCTGTCGACCCTCGACACGGCGATCCAGACGGTGGCGACTGAACGCGCCAACCTCGGTGCGCAGCAGAACCGCCTGTCGTCGGCTGTCGATAATTTGACGTCGACTGTCACCAATTTGTCGGAATCGAAATCGCGCATCGAAGATACCGACTTCTCGGCGGAATCGACGAAGCTTGCCGCGGCAGGCATTCTGGCCCAGGCGTCGACCGCGATGCTGGCCCAGGCGAACCAGAGCCAGCAGGGCGTGATGAACCTGCTCCGCTAATCGCTGACTACCAAATTCAGGCTGTATTTGGTTGGTCCCTTTGACAGCCTGAACCGATGCCCCGGCTCCCCACAGCCGGGGCATCTTCTTTATGGGCTTGGGGTGTGCGGGGTCGCGGAATAAAATTCCGAAGGCAGCGGAGGCAATGCCACGTCCCGCCATATTTTCCTTGCTCGCCGATGCCGTGTGCCCGCGCCGATCGCCCTAGTGAAAGTCACGCGATTTCGGCAGAATGCGTACATTGCGTGGGTGGCCATGCCCGCGCGCGGCGGCGGAGCCGTGGCCGCGCGGATATTGTGGGTGTTTTACCTCGTCAGCGCGGGCGAGTTCGGGTTCGAGTGGCCGGTCGCCGAGTGCGTCGAGCATCGCGGTACGATCTACGATGCGGCTTGCCATCAGATGGACGACGCCTTCCTTGCTGCGCTGTACCTCGCCTTCGACCAGCATCAGCCGCGATGCCATGACGGCGCGGCGATAGCGTTCGAAATGGCGTGCCCACAGCAATATGTTGACGATCCCGCCTTCGTCTTCGATCGTGATGAAGATCGCATTGCCCTTGCCCGGCCGCTGACGGATCAGCACGACGCCCGCACTGCGCACGACTGCCCCATTTTTCGCCGCCGTGGTTTCCAGGCAGCTGAGCACGCCTTCGCTGGCAAAGGCCGAGCGCAAAAACGCCATCGGATGGCCTTTCAGCGACAGGCGCGTCGTCTGGTAATCGGTCAGCACCTGTTCGACGCGCGGGGTCGGCGGCAGCTGGGCATCGGCTTCGGCGCCCAGTTCATCCGCCCCGGCGGCAGCGAACAGCGGCAGCACCCCCTGCCGCACCCGTCGCGCTTCCCACAGCGCCGGGCGGCGCTCGAGCCCCATCGACCGGCAGGCATCGGCCTCTGCCAGCAGGCGCAGCGCGCGCGATGGCAGGTTGGCCCGGCGCGCCAGTTCTTCGATTGAGGCAAAAGGGGTGGTGCGTGCAGCGGCGATCTGGTTCGCCCATTCCTCGCGAAATCCGTCGACCTGGCGAAAACCGATTCGCAGCGCGAGGGCGCCGTCGGCGCGCCGTTCGAGGCTGTTGTCCCACCCGCTGGCGTTGACGTCGGCGGCGCGCACCTCAACGCCATGCTCGCGGGCGTCGCGGACGAGCTGCGCGGGGGCATAGAAACCCATCGGTTGCGCGTTGAGCAGACCGCACGTGAAGACGGCGGGGTGATGGCATTTCAGCCAGGAGGAAACATAGACCAGCTTGGCAAAGGATTGGGCGTGGCTTTCGGGAAAGCCATAGCTGCCGAACCCCTTGATCTGATTATAGCAACGCTCGGCGAAATCGCGCTGATAACCGCGGCGCACCATGCCGCCGACCATTTTGCCCTGATATTCGTGGATCGTCCCGAGGTTGCGAAAGGTCGCCATCGCGCGGCGCAATCCATTGGCCTCGTCGGGGGTGAAACCGGCGGCGGTGATCGCGAGCTTCATCGCCTGTTCCTGGAACAGCGGCACGCCGCAGGTGCGGTGGAGAATGTGCCGCAATTCGTCGGGATCGTGCGGCGGCGCGGGGGAAGGGAAATCGACCGCTTCTTCGCCGTTGCGGCGTTTCAGATAGGGATGAACCATATCGCCTTCGATCGGTCCCGGTCGCACGATCGCGACCTGGATCACCAGATCGTAGAATTCGCGGGGGCGAAGGCGCGGCAGCATGTTGATCTGGGCGCGGCTTTCGACCTGAAAGGTGCCGATGCTGTCGCCCCGACACAGCATGTCATAGACCGCAGGATCCTCGTCGGGCAGGCTTTTAAGGTCATGGTCGCCCAGGTCATGGAGCCGCATCAGGTCGAAACATTTGCGGATGCAGGTCAGCATGCCGAGCGCGAGGACATCGACCTTCATCAAATTGAGCGCGTCGATATCGTCCTTGTCCCATTCGATGAAAGTGCGATCGTCCATCGCGGCATTGTGGATCGGCACCATTTCGTCGAGCCGGTCCTCGGTCAGCACATAGCCGCCGACATGCTGCGACAAATGGCGCGGAAAGCTCAGCAGCTCGCCGACGAAGCGGTGCAGCCGCTCCACCTCGCCATTCAGGGGGTCGAGTCCGGCCTCGACCATCCGTTCGACCGGCACTTCGTCGCCCCAGCTACCCCAGCTCGTATCGGCGAGCCGCGCGGTGACATCTTCACTGAACCCTAGCGCCTTGCCGACCTCGCGGATCGCGCTGCGCGGGCGATAGTGGATTACCGTCGCGGCGATGCCGGCGCGTCGCCGCGTATAGCGGCGATAGACATATTGCATCACCTCCTCGCGCCGCTCATGCTCGAAATCGACATCGATATCGGGGGGCTCGCCGCGCTGTTCGGATAGAAAGCGGCTGAAAAGCAGATTGTTCGCGATCGGATCAATCGAGGTGATTTCGAGCAGATAGCAGACGAGCGAATTGGCCGCCGATCCGCGCCCCTGGCATAATATCGGGGGCTCGCGCGTCCGCGCAAAATTCACGATGTCGTGAACCGTCAAGAAATAGCAGGCGTAATTTCGGCTGCGGATGAGGGTCAGTTCCTCGTCGAGAACGGCGCGCCAGCGCGGCGGCAGCCCGCCGGGATGGAGCCTTGTCGCGGCGCTCTCGACCATATGTTCGAGCCAGCCCTGCGGGCTCCATCCCGCGGGCACCGGTTCATGCGGATATTCATAGGCAAGATCGTCGAGCGAAAAATCTATGCGGGCCAGGATCGCCTGGCTTTCGTCCACCGCCTCGGTACAGCTGCGGAACAGGCGCCGCATTTCATCGGGCGATTTCAGATGGCGTTCACCATTGGCGCGAAGCAGGCAGCCGGCCTTGTGGATGGTGGTGCCTTCGCGGATGCAGGCGAGGACATCGTGGAGCGGGCGCTGGTCGCGGGTGGCGTAGAGCGCATCATTGGTCGCGAGCAGCGGGATGCCGACGCGGTGGGCAAGGGCGCAGAGTCGGGCGAGATTGCGATGATCGCTGCCGCCGTGCGGCATCGCCGCGCCGAGCCACAAGGCACCCGGCGCGGCGCGGGCAAGGCGGCGGAGCACGGGTTCGTCCTTGGAGCGCGCCATCGCGATCAGCAGCAGATCTTCGCTATGGACCAGCAGATTTGGGAACGTCATCACGCAATCGCCCTTGTGGGTGCGGCGGTTGCCGAGGGTCAGCATCCGCGTCAGCCGTCCCCAGCCGCGGCGCGTCGTCGGATAGGCGATGATGTCGGGGGTTCCGTCGGCAAAAACCAGCCGCGCGCCGACCACCAGCTTGAAGGGCAGCAGCTCCCCCCCTTCCTCTGCGGCCTTGGCGCGCCGCTTGCGCAGCGCGATCAAGGCGCGGACCACCCCCGCGACGCTGTTGCGGTCAGCGATGCCGATGCCCGCCATGCCAAGCGCCATCGCTTCATCGACCATGTCAGCGGGGTGCGAGGCGCCGCGCAGGAAGCTGTAATTGGTCGCGGCGACCAGCTCGGCAAAGGCAGGGCTGGGCGATGGTTGGGGGGGCGGGGCGTTCATGCGAACAGCCCGTGGATATACCAGCGCGGCCCCGGTTTTTCGTCATACAGCCCGTGGCGGAACAGCCAGTAACGGCGCCCCTGGACATCCTCGACCCGGTAATAATCGCGGGTCAGCCCCTGATTGTCGCGGCGGCGCCACCATTCGGCGGCGATCCGTTCGGGCCCTTCGTACAGGCGCACCGCATGCAGCACGCGGCGCCAGCGAAAGCGGTGCGGCGGGCCGTCGGGCACTTCGGCGATCACCTCGATCGGTTGTGGCGGGTCGAACAGGTAAAAGGGCCGGAGTGGCGGCTCTCCCGCTTCGACGTTGGGCCAGGGGGCGGCGGGCGGTGCGTCGGCGGCGGGCAGCTCGAGCTGTGCCTGTTCGGGGATATGGGTGTCGGCGGGGCGATATTGGCGCACCCGTCCGCGCCCCAGCCGCGTCGTCAGGCGGTCGGCGAGTTCGCCAGCCGCCGCCTGGTGCACCGCCCCGCCCTCCAGCTTGAGCTGGCTCGCACCGAGCGCCTCGAGCCGTGGTACGGCCAGGCGGATCATGTCATAGCCAAAGCCGGGATCGATCGGGTCGCGCAGGCCGTCGATGCGCTCGGCGAACAGGCGCATGACCAGCGCGGCGTCGCGGGTCGGCTGGCCGGTTTCGATCGCGATTCCCCGCGCTAGCCCGTCGCTGCGGAAAAAGGTCGCGCGAAAGGCGCGCCCGCCCTTGCCGCGTTCGGCCATGGCGACGGCCGCCTCCTCAGCCAGTTCGGCGAGCACCGCCATCGCATGCGTGCTGCTCGCCAGCGGTTCGGCGAAGCGGCGCTCGGCGGTGACTGGCGGCGGGCGGGTGCGCGGGGCAAGCGGGCTCGGTTCATCGCCGAGGATGCGGCGCAGGGCGCGGGCGGCATCGGCGCCGAAGCGAGCAGCGATGCCGGCCATCGGCCGGCTCGCAAGATCGCCGACCGTCCGCAGCCCGGCGCGGAGCAGCGCGCGTGTCGCCTCTGCCTCCAGCTCCAGCGCCGCGACGGGCAGGCGGCGGATCGCGGCGGCTTCGTCGGGGGCGGGCGGCGCCGGATAACGCGCCAGCGCGCGCGCCGCATCGGCGGTCGGGCCGATCGCGTGCCGCACCGTCATGCCGATGCGGTCGAAACGCATCGCGGCGTCGATGGCCAGCTCCGCTTCGCCGCCCTGAAGATGCGCGGCGCCGGCGATGTCGAGGATCAGTCCGTCGGGGGTATCGAGCGCGACAAGCGGCGTATAGCGGCCGCAACCCAGTGCCAGCTGGTCGAGCCAGGCCGCGTCGGCGGCCGGATCGTGCGACACCACCGTCAGCGCGGGAATGCGCGCGCGCGCATCGGCGAGCGGCATGCCAGGGACGAGCCCCAGCGCCGCGGCGTCGGGGGCAACGGCGGCGATGCGCAGCGCGCCGCGGACCTTTTCGGTAAAGACCAGCGGCGCGTCAGGCGGCCGCGGCGCCGTGCGGTTCCAGCGCTCGGCGGGCAACCAGGGGAAGAAAAGCGCCAGATAGCGCCGGTTCGCGGAAGGCTTGTTCGTCACGGTTCCACTCCAGCCGCCAGCGCGCCCCCGCGGGGCCGGCGCGCCAGCGCAGCAATTCCAGGTCAAAGGCGGGAGCGCCTGGCGCCCGCGCCTCCAGTTCGCGCGATGGCGCTGCCGTCACCTGCCAGCGCGTCTCGGCGGCGCTGGGCTCGGGGGCGGCGGCGATCCGTAGCAACAGCAAGATCGTCCCGGCATCGCGGGCGCCGAGCGCGAGACGCCGGCCCGCCGTCAGGTCGAGTGCGGGAAGGCGGCCCCGGCTTTCGACCACGACCGCCGCCGATCCGGCGCAGCGTACCGCATCATTGGCGGCGGCGAGCAGCGCCTTGGCATCGTCCGTTTCGACAAGCAGCAGCCGGTTCGGATCGCCGCCCAATTCGGCAAGCCCGGGGGCATAAAGCTGTCCCTCGCGCTGCGCGCTGTCGGCGGTGCGCAGCCACAACAGCGGCGCCGCGCCGCCGCAGCGCAGCGCGAGCAGAGCGGCAAAGCCGGCGGCGCTTGCAGCGTCGAGCGGGTCGGCGGCGAAAAATTCATGGCACCGCCCGACCATCAGCCCGCCGCCGAGCGCGGCGTCGAATCCGGCATGGCCGCTCGTCAGCCAACCCCCGGCACGGCTGTCCGCAGGCGCACCCGAAGCGGCGATCCGGGCGACGGTGCGGCGCAGCCCGGCGAGAGAGGAAGACGACTCGCACATATTTGTTCCTTATATGTTCCATTAGCGCGCGTGCCGGGGTGAATGTCAAGGAGAGTCCGCATGGCTCACCTTCCCGAGCCATCAGGATTGTCATTCCGGGTTTCCAGGCCGGTCGGATGCAGCCGATCTGGAAGGGGGGTCAGGGGGTGAGAGACGTCCCCGCGGCGCTGTCGCCGCCGAGCGCGCGGAACAGCGCGATGCGTGTCTGGATCAGCAAAAGGCGGGTCGCGGTTTCGCCCCGCCGCGCGGTATGAAGGCTGCGCTGCGCATCGAGGCTGGCCAGAAAGCTGTCGATCCCGCCCTTATAGCGCGCTTCGGTCAATCGTGCGGTGTCGGCGGCGGCATCGCTGTTCGCCGCCGCGGCGCGCAGCCGTTCGGCGATCGTGCCCTGCACCGCCAGCGCATCGGCGACTTCGCGAAAGGCGGTCTGGATCGCACCTTCATACCCCGCAAGGGCCGCGTCACGCTGTGCCTTCGTCACCGCAACACCTGCCCGGCGTCCGCCGAAATCGAAGATCGAGGCGTTCGCTGTGCTGTTCGCCGACCAGACGAACGAGCTGCCCGCAAACAGGCCCGATAGCGCATCGCTCGCCAAACCGAGCAGGCCGGTCAGCGAAATCGACGGGAACAATCGTGCCCGTGCCGCGCCGATGTCGGCATCGGCGGCGCGCAGGCGATATTCGGCTTCGATCACGTCGGGGCGGCGTAACAGGATGTCGGAGCGGACCCCTGCGGGAAGGGCCGCAATCGCGCCTGCCACCTCGTCCAGGCTGGCGGGCAGCAGGGCGCGGTCGACATCGCCGCCGACCAGCAGGCGAAGCAGATTTTCATCCTGCGCCAACGCGCTCTTCTGCTGTGCGATCGCATCCTCGGCAGTCGCCAATATTTGTTCGGCCTGTCGCAAGTCGGTGCGCGGGGCGATTCCACCGTCGAGCCGGGCGCGGGTCAGGCGCACGCTTTCGCGAGCGTTGACGGCGCTGTTTTCGGCAATGGCCAGCAAGTCGCGATCGGCACCATAGCTGGCCCACGCTGCGGCTAGTTCGGCGATCAGGGCCACGCGGACGGTGCGTGCCGCCGCCCCGGTTGCGAGCGCATTGTTGCGGTCGGCCTCTGCCACATTGGAAAGGCGCCCGAACAGGTCGAGTTCGAAGGCGGTGACACCGCCGCGCAGTGCGAAATCGGCACTGTTTCCGCCCGCATTGTCCGAATAACCCGCCGCCGTGCTGGCGCCTAGCGCCGGGAAACGCGCGGCGCGCGATACCCGTGCCTGTGCCTGCGCTGCCGCGACATTGGCAAAGGCGCGGCGCAGGTCGCGATTGTCCGCCAGCGCCCGTTCGATCAGCACCTGGAGCCGCGTGTCGGTAAAGATGCTGTGATAAGATAGGGTGGGAAGCGCCGCCTCGTTCTGCAGCAGATAAGCATCGCCGACTGGCCAGCTTTGCGGCACCGGTGGTTTGGGCAGCACTGTCTTGGGAGCAAGCGAACACCCGGCAAGAAGCAGCGGGGCAGCGGCGAGGGGAAGGATGGCGGCGCGGATCATGCGGTCGCCTCCTGCCCGTCCGATTTGCGCCCGAAGCGCGCACGGAGCGCCGCGAGCCCGTCGCGAACTCCGCGCCTGACGAGGACGAAGAACAGCGGGATGAAAAAGATGGCGAGCAGGGTCGCGGTCAACATGCCGCCGATCACCGACGTCCCGATCGCGACGCGGCTATTCGCGCCGGCGCCGGTCGCAAGCGCCAGCGGCAACACGCCAAAGATGAAAGCAAAGCTGGTCATCAGGATCGGACGCAGGCGGATGCGTGCTGCGGCGATTGCGGCCTCGATCACCCGCTTGCCCTTCTTTTCCTCCTGCTCGGCGAATTCGATCATCAGGATCGCATTTTTCGATGCGAGCCCCATCGTCGTTAAAAGCCCGATCTGAAGATAGACGTCATTTTCCAACCCGCGCAGTGTCACTGCGAATACCGCGCCGACAAGGCCCAGCGGAATGACGAGCAGCACCGCGACCGGGATCGACCAGCTTTCGTAAAGCGCGGCGAGGCACAGGAACACGACGAGCAGTGACAGCGCATAGAGTAGCGGGGCCTGCCCCGAGGACAGCCGTTCCTGATAGGATGAACCCGACCAGGCAACGCTGGTTCCAGGAATGTCGGCTGCCATCCGCTCCATTTCGACCATCGCTTCGCCCGAACTGGTGCCTGCTGCCGGCTGGCCCGAAATTTCGAAAGCGGGAACGCCCTGAAAGCGCGAGGTGGTCGAGGGCGTGGTCGACCAGCCGATCGAGGCAAAGGCCGAAAAAGGCGACATGTCCCCATCGGCCGATCGGACATACCATTGGCCCAGATCTTCGGGCTTGGCACGATAGGGGGCGTCGCCCTGCACATAGACGCGCTTGACGCGGCCATCGTCGATGAAGTCGTTGACATAGCGGCCGCCCCACGCGGTCGACAGCGTCGTATTGACGTCGCTGTTGCTGAGACCATAGGCGGTCAGGCGCTGCGTATCGACATCGACTTTCAGCGTGGCGACGTCGGGCAGGTCGCTAAGGCGGACGGATGTAAGGCGGGGGTTGGCGTTCGCCATGTCGAGCAGACGATCGCGGGCGGCAGCAAATTCCTCGCGGGTCAGGCCGCTACGATTCTGGAATTGCATCGTGAAGCCCGATGTGTCGCCAAGCCCGCGCACCGCACCGGGTACCAGCGCGAAAATCTGAGCGTCGCGAATGCCCGATAGAGCCTTGCGTGTCCGGTCGGCGATGGCATCGGCGCTGTTTTCCTGTCCCGGTCGCTCATCCCAATGCACCAGGTTCATGAATCCTTGACCGGTATTCTGCCCCGACGCGCCGCCCCCGCCGCCGCCTGCGACCAGAAACAGCGATTCGATATTCGCCTTTTCACGGGCGAGCAAATGGTCCTCGATCGCGTCGCGGACTTCCAGCGTCCGGGCCTGGGTGGCCCCTGCGGGCAGCCGGAACTGGACCTGGACCCGCCCCTGGTCCTCGCGGGGCAGGAACCCGCCCGGCAGACGGAAAAACAGCACAGCGAGCAGCGCGAGGATCAGCATATAGATGCCAAGGAAGCGCCATTTGCGGTCGACGACCGTGCTGACGCTTCCGACATAGCTGTTGGTGGCGCGGTCGAACCGGTCATTGAACCAGTGCTTCGCCTTTTGCAGTCCGGCGTCGATACGGGGAAAGCGGCCCGGCGGTTGTTCGCCATGGGCCTTGGGCTTGAGCAGAGTCGAGGTCAGGGCCGGGCTGAGGATCAGCGCGACGAATACCGAAAGCGCCATCGCCGATACGATGGTGATCGAGAACTGGCGATAGATCACGCCCGTTGATCCGCCGAAAAAGGCCATGGGCAGGAAAACGGCGGACAGCACCAGGCCGATGGCGACCAACGCGACCTGCAGTTCCTTCATCGACCGGAAGGTTGCTTCACGCGCCGACATGCCGGGATTTTCTTCCATCAGCCGCTCGACATTTTCGACCACCACGATTGCGTCGTCGACAAGCAAACCGATCGCGAGGACAAGGCCGAACAGCGTCAACGTATTGATGCTGAAGCCCGCGAAATGAAAAATGGCAAAGGTACCGAGGAGCACGACCGGCACCGCGATCGCCGGGATCAGCGTCGCCCGCCAGCTTTGCAGAAAGACGAACATGACGATGATGACGAGCAGGATCGCCTCGAACAGCGCCTTTTGCACCTCGCTGACCGACAATTTGATGAAGGTCGTTGTGTCGTTGACATAGGTGTAATCCAGCCCGTCAGGCATATTCTGAGCGAGCTGGTGCATACGCTCCTTCACCCGTTCGACGGTGGCGAGCGCGTCGGCGCCTGGCGACAGCGAGATTGCGATGCCCGAACTGGGGTTACGGTTGAGGCGTCCGACCGAGCTGTAGCTTTCGGCGCCGATCTCGACCCGCGCGACGTCCTTGATACGAACTGCAGCGCCGTCGGGCAGCGTCTTCAGCACAATATTTTCGAACTGTTCGGGGGTTTGGAGCCGTGACTGGGCGGTGACGGTTGCGGTCAGTAATTGTCCTTGCGGTGCGGGCAGGCCGCCGACCTCGCCCGCCGCGACCTCGCTGTTCTGCGCGCTGATCGCCGACACCACATCGCCAGGCATTAGCGACATTGCAGCGAGTCGCTGGGGGTTGAGCCAGATCCGCATCGCGTGCGGCGAGCCAAAGACATTGACGTCGCCGACCCCTTCGACCCGCGATAGCGGATCTTGAACGCTGGTCGTCAGATAGTCGGACACGTCATAGTTCGACCGGCTGCGCGTGGTGTCGAACACGCTGACGATCAGCAATATATCCGAATTGGACTTGCTGACCCGCACCCCTTGCGCCTGGACCTGCTGCGGCAGGCGCGAGATGGCCGACTCGATCTTGTTCTGGACCTGTACCTGCGCGATGTCGGGATCGGTGCCCTTGTTGAATATCGCGGTGATGCTCGCCTGGCCACGCGAACTGGACTGCGAGCTGAAATAGAGCAGACCGTCGATTCCGGTCAGTTGCTGTTCTAGCACCTGAGTGACGCTGTTTTCGATCGTTTCGGCCGATGCCCCGGGATAGGAGGCGCGGATGTTGACCTGAACCGGGGCGATGTCGGGATATTGCTCGATCGGCAGCGCGCGCAGTGCCCCGATCCCCGCCAGCATGACGATGATTGCCAGCACCCAGGCAAATATCGGGCGGTTGATGAATATCTGCGACATGGCGGGCTATTTGTCCTTCGCCTGGCCCTTTGCCGCGGGCGCGCCGATCCGTTGCGGGCTGCTCGCCGGGACGGGACGGATGCTCGCTCCCTGGCGCAGATTGCCGAGCCCCTGAGTGATGACCCGTTCGCCCGGTTCCAGCCCGTCGGTAACGACCCAACTGGTGCCGGAGGTGCGGGCTGCGACGACCTTGCGCCTTTCCGCCTTATTGTCTGCACCGACCAGATAGACAAAGGCCGATCCGTCGAAATCGCGTTGCAATGCGGGCTGTGGGACCAGCATCGCACTGGGATCGGTAGCCTGGTCGAACAATGCGGTCACGAACATGCCGGGCAGCAGCAGTCCCTTGGGGTTGGGAAAGCGCGCGCGCAGCGTGACGGTGCCTGTCGCCTCGTTGACTGTCATTTCGGAAAATTCGACCGTGCCAGCAAAGCCGTAATCGCTGCCATCCTCCAGCCGCAATCGTACCGATGTGCCGCCGGGACGGGCGCTGCCATTATCGAGCGCCAGTCGCAGCCGGGTGAGCTCGGCGCTCGACTGCTGCATATCGACATAGATGGGATCGATGCGCTGGATCAGCGCGAGCGGATCGGCCTGACCGGCGCTGACCAGCGCCCCTGGGGTCGCAAGGCTGCGCCCGATACGGCCGCTGATCGGCGCCGCGATGGTGGCATAGCGCAGGTTGATCCGCGCGGTTTCCAGCGCGGCGGCATTTTGCGCGACCGATGCGCGCGCGACGCGCGCCTGGGCCCGCGCATCGGTAAAATCCTGTTCGGCGACCGCCTGCATCCTGGCGAGCGGTTCCAGGCGCCGGGCTTTTTCCTCGGCGGCCGCGGCGCTTGCTTGCGCGCTTGCCACATTGGCGGAGGCCTGATCAACCGCGGCTTTAAAAAGGCTGGCATCGATCTGATAGAGCGGCTGCCCGGCGCGCACGAAACCGCCTTCGACAAACAGGCGGCGGCGAATGATGCCTCCAACCTGGGGACGGACTTCGCTTGATTCAAAGGCGACAGTACGCCCGCCGAGTTCGGTCGCGACGGCCACGGCTTCGGTCTTCACGGTGATGAAACCGACCTCCGGCGTGCCGCGCCCTCGGCCGCCATCCTGATCCTTTTCGGCGCAGGCCCCGAGCGACAGGGCGGCGGCGCACAACACCCCCGCAAGGAGCAGCGGCCTCTTGTCCAGCATAAGCGAATTATCTCGTCACAGGCCGCAGAATGCGGCGATCCGTCGGCTATTCAACCGATCATCATAGGGCTTGCAAGCGCTTTAAGGGTTTTGCGACAAACTGCGACAATTTCACCGAAAAAGAAGGGGGCGGGGTGTTCGGTCCGCAAAGGCGCGTTGTGCGCGCGTCATTCGGGAAGGAGCAGTGTCCGTCCCTTGTGCACTTCGGCGTCCAGCCAATCGATGAAGGCGCGAATGCGCGGCTGGCGTGCGACGTCGCGGTGCAGCGCCAGCCAGAAACTGCGGCTGATCGCCTGGTCGGGGCGCAACCGGACCAGCGCGGGATCGCCCGCAGCGAGGAAACAGGGCAGGACGCCGATCCCGGCGCCGCCCGCGATCATTCGTCGCTGCGCCAAAATGCTCGACGATCGCACCCCGGCACGCAGGCCGGGTTCGATTTCGCCGAGATAGTCGAGTTCGGGGGCATAGAGAATGTCGGGAACATAGCCGACGATCGGGATGCTCGTGCGCGACAGGGGCGTTGCCGCGGCCGCGGCGTGCCAGTCGTGCCGGTCGGCGGGGGCGTAAAGGCCGAGGCTGTAGTCGGCGAGCTTGCGGGTGATCAGTGGTCCTTTGCGCGGGCGCGCGAGCAGCACGGCCATATCCGCCTCGCGCCGCGAGGGGTTTAGAAAGCCTGATGAGGCGACGAGGTCGATTTGCAATTCGGGATGCGCCGTGACGAAGGTCGCGATCCTGGGGGCGATAAAGCTGTTGCCGAACCCTTCGGACACGCTGACGCGCAACTGCCCCGACAGGGCGCTGCCGCCTTCGTTCGCCGAATGAATACGCGCTGCCGCGGCCGCCATCGCCTCGGCGTGGGGGACGAGTGCGCGGCCTGCGGCCGTCAGGGCGAAGCCTGATGGCGCGCGTTCGAACAGCGTCTGCCCCAGCTTTTCTTCCAATGCGCTGACCTGGCGACTGACCGTTGTTGCATCGACGTGCAGCGCCTGGGCGGCGCGCGCCAAGGTGCCATGGCGCGCGACGAACAGGAAATATTGCAGCTTATCCCAACTCATAACCTGCAAATATGCAGTTTAAAACTGCAAGTCTATCCCTTGCAATCGGCGCCGGCATCGTCTGTGGCTATGTCGATCAGATACGGGAGATTCGACCATGCGACAGATCGGCCATCATATTGTGGGCGGAGCCGGGGGCGTGGGTCGCCTCAGCGACGTTCTCGATCCCAATAACGGCGGGGTGCAGGCGCAGGTCGCACTCGGCGACGCGGCGCTGCTTGATCGCGCCGTCGCGGCGGCAAAGGCAGCGCAGCCCGCCTGGGCTGCGGTCAACCCGCAGCGCCGCGCGCGTGTGATGTTCGAATATAAGCGGCTGGTCGAGGCCCATATGGACGAACTCGCCCAGATGCTGTCGGCCGAACATGGCAAGGTGATCGCCGATGCCAAGGGCGACATCCAGCGCGGGCTGGAGGTCGTCGAGTTTTGTTGCGGTATTCCGCATGTGCTGAAGGGCGAATATACCCAGGGTGCCGGGCCCGGCATCGATGTCTATTCGATGCGCCAGCCGATCGGCATCGGTGTCGGTATCACCCCATTCAACTTCCCCGCGATGATCCCGCTGTGGATGGGCGCGGTGGCCACCGCGGTCGGCAATGCCTTCATCCTGAAACCCAGCGAGCGCGACCCGTCGGTTCCGGTGCGCCTTGCCGAGCTTTTTCTCGAGGCCGGAATGCCTGAAGGCATCTTCCAGGTCGTTCATGGCGACAAGGAAATGGTCGATGCCATCCTGGATCATCCCGACATCGGCGCGGTCAGCTTCGTCGGATCGTCGGACATCGCCCATTATGTCTATGAACGCGGAGTGCGCGCTGGCAAGCGGGTGCAGGCGATGGGCGGTGCCAAGAACCACGGCATCGTGATGCCCGACGCCGATCTCGACCAGGTTGTCAGCGACCTTACCGGTGCCGCCTTCGGCTCGGCGGGCGAGCGCTGCATGGCGTTGCCGGTCGTCGTACCGGTCGGCGAAGACACCGCGAACCGATTGCGCGAAAAGCTGGTCCCGGCGATCGAGGCGCTGCGCGTCGGCGTATCGACCGACCCTGACGCTCATTATGGTCCGGTCGTGACCCAGGCGCACAAGGAAAAGGTCGAGGGCTGGATCGCCAAATGCGCCGAAGAAGGCGCGGAACTGGTCATCGACGGCCGCGGCTTCACCTTGCAGGGGCATGAAAAGGGCTTTTTCGTTGGCCCGACCCTGTTCGACCATGTCACCCCCGACATGGAAAGCTACAAGGAAGAAATCTTCGGCCCCGTGCTGCAAATCGTCCGCGCCCCCGATTTCGAAACCGCGCTCGAACTGCCGTCGAAGCATCAATATGGCAACGGCGTTGCCCTGTTCACCCGCAACGGTCGTGCCGCGCGCGAGTTTGCCGCACGCGTCAATGTCGGCATGGTCGGGATCAACGTGCCGATCCCCGTGCCCGTCGCGTATCATACCTTCGGCGGCTGGAAGCGCTCGGCTTTCGGTGACACCAACCAGCATGGCATGGAAGGCGTCAAATTCTGGACGAAGGTGAAGACGATCACCGCGCGCTGGCCTGACGGTGCGCCCGACGGCGGAAACGCCTTCATCATTCCGACGATGGGCTGACGCCGCCTTGCTGCGGCGCCTCCTTCTTCCGCTGTTGGTCCTGTTGCTGCTACCTGTTCCGGCGGCGGCACAGAAACGGATCGCTTTGTCATTCGATGATGCGCCTGGCGACAGGGGGCCTTTCTTCACGACCGAAGAACGGACCGAACGCATCATTCGTGAGCTGCGGGAGGCGGCTGCGCCGCAGGCTGTGTTTTTCGTTGTGCCGGGCGCGATCGGCCGGGGCGACGGAATAGGGGGCGATCGGCGTATCCAAGCCTATGTCGATGCGGGGCATGTGATCGCGAACCACAGCAACACGCATCCCCCTCTCAGCGAGATCGAGGCCGACGCCTATCTGGCAGATATCGACGCGGCGGAAGGGTGGCTGAAAGGCCGCCCGGCCTATCGCCCGTGGTTTCGTTTCCCCTTTCTCGATGAAGGTGGGCAAGATCGGAGCAAGCGCGATGCGATCCGGTCCGGATTGACTGCGCGGGGGCTGCGAAACGGCTATGTGACCGCCGATGCGTGGGATTGGCACCTGGAAAATCTGTCGCGCGAAGCCATGCAGGCGGACAAGCCGGTGGACAGAACCGCGCTGCGCGACCTTTACCTGCGCTGGCGTGTCGAGGCCGCCGATTTTGCCGACGCCATGATGCAGCAACTGGTCGGGCGGCAGCCGGTTCAGGTGATGCTGCTCCATGAAACCGACGTGACCGCACTTTATGTTGGTGATCTCGTTCGCGCGCTGCGTGCGAGCGGCTGGACGGTGGTTTCCGCCGATGAGGCCTACGCCGATCCGATCGGTGCGCTGGTGCCGGATGCTCCGACTGCGGGCGGCACACTTGTAGAGGCGATAGCCGCCGAGCGTGGCCTCTCAGGGCCGCGTCGCTATCACTACAATGATATCGAGCGCGGCGCCGACCTATACCATATGGCGGTTCTGGGCGAAGGGGTCGGTCAATGAAACCAGTAGCCGGGCCCGGACATTCTACTTCCTCAAGGAGGAAGATGATGAAGCAATGGACAATCCCGGCCCTGTTATTGCTCGGGGCCTGTAGTGACAGCGAGAGTGAACGGGCTCCGGCCGAGGTGGCCGATGACGGTGCCGCTACTGCTGCTCGCGACGTGGTGCCGGGCGAAAATGCGCCGTCGTCCATTGCTCCACCGACCGTTCCCGATGCCGATCTTGCTTACGCCGCGGATCCGGCTGTGCGGGCTCCTGCTGCACCTGACGCCGGTATTGGCACTGGCGATCGCGCCATTCCGGCGGCCATTCAGGGGCGTTGGGCGCTGAAGGCCGAAGATTGCGCCGCGCGCAAGGGGACCGACCTGACGGCCCTGGTAATAGACGCCCGGACGTTGCGCTTTTTCGAATCGGCCGGGGATCTGGTGCAGGTGCGCGACCGCCGAGCGAACCGCATCGTTGCCGATTACAGGTTCAGCGGCGAAGGTCAGGAATGGCATCAAATGATGCTGCTCGGTCTCGCCGATGGCGGAAGGGTGTTGGTGCGCCGCGACTATGGCGAGGGTGCCGATCCACAGCCGCTGCGTTATACTCGCTGTGCCGCCTGACCGGCAAAAGGAAGAATAGGAGAGTAGAGCATGGATATTCGCTGGATTTTCGCCGCAACCGCCCTGCCGCTAGCCGCCTGTGCCGGAGGCTATGGCGCCGCCGAACCCGAAACGCCGTCCGCGCCCGCCGAAATGACCTGCAACGCCGATGTGGTGCAGAGCCATGTCGGCCATCGCGCAAGTCCGGAAATGGGTGCGGCGATCCTCAAGGAATCGGGGGCACGTACGCTGCGCTGGGGCCCGCCGCGCAGCGCAATGACGATGGACTATCGCCAGGACAGGGTGAATGTGATGTATGACGACGCCTATACCATCACGCAGGTTTCGTGTGGCTGACGCTGAAGCGGCCGCTTGCGACCGCGCAACCCTGTCTTCGGCATCGCCCTATGAGCCGCTCTATGGTTACAGTCGGGCGGTGCGGACAGGGAACCGTATTACGGTCGCCGGAACCGCGCCGATCGAACCCGACGGGTCCTCGACCATCGGCGATGCCGAGGTGCAGGCTGCGCGTTGCCTGGCGATCATTTTCGATGCGCTGGCGGCACTCGGCGGCAGTCCTGCCGACGTCGTGCGCACACGCATGTTCATCACCGACGCGGCCGACGCCGACCGCGTCGGCCGTGCGCATGGCGCGGTGTTTGGCGAGATCCGCCCCGCCGCGACGATGGTGGTCGTGGCGGCCCTGCTGCGCCCGGAATGGAAAGTTGAAATAGAGGCCGAGGCCATTCTGCCGCACAAACCAACGCCCGCATGGCGATAGAGAAAAGACGACAATGACCGACCAGTTTCAGCTTACCGATGATCAGCGTGCCATTCAGGATATGGCGCGCAAATTCACCGCCGACGCAATCACTCCATTCGCCGCCGAATGGGACGAAAAGGCGTATTTTCCGCGTGAGGTCATCAAGCAGGCGGCCGAACTTGGTTTCGCTGCCATCTATGTCAGCGAGGAATCGGGCGGCATCGGCCTCGGCCGGCTCGAGGCTGCGCTGATCATGGAGGCTATGTCCTATGGCTGTCCTGCGACCAGCGCCTTCATCTCGATCCACAATATGGCGAGTTGGATGATCGACCGCTTCGGCGGTGATGCGGTAAAGGCGAAATTCTTGCCGGATCTCGTCACCATGGACAGGATGGCCAGCTATTGCCTCACCGAACCCGGCTCGGGCTCCGACGCTGCGGCGCTCAAGACCAGTGCAGTGCTGGAAGGCGACCATTATGTGGTCAATGGCACGAAACAATTCATCTCGGGCGCCGGGGTCAATGATATCTATGTGACGATGGTACGGACCGGCGCGCCGGGACCCAAGGGTATTTCGTGCCTGGTCATCGAAAAGGACATGCCGGGGGTCAGCTTTGGCGCGAAGGAGAAAAAGCTCGGCTGGAATGCTTCGCCGACCGCGCAGGTGATCTTCGACAATGTGAAGGTGCCGATTGAAAACCGCGTTGGCGCCGAAGGAGACGGCTTCCGCTTTGCGATGGCGGGGCTCGACGGCGGCCGCCTCAACATCGGTGCCTGCTCGCTCGGTGGCGCGCAGCGCTGTCTCGATGAAGCGATCGCCTATACCAAGGATCGCCAGCAGTTCGGCCAGCCGATCTCGGATTTCCAGAATACCCAGTTCATGCTCGCCGACATGGCGACCGAGTTGGAGGCGGCGCGTGCGCTCCTTTATCTCGCCGCGGCCAAGGTGACCGCGAACGCCCCCGACAAGACGCGCTTTTCGGCGATGGCCAAGCGGCTTGCAACCGACGGCGGCTCGAACGTCGTCAACAACGCGCTGCAGCTTTTCGGCGGCTACGGATATCTGAAAGACTATCCGATCGAGCGCTTCTGGCGCGACCTGCGCGTCCATTCGATCCTCGAAGGGACCAACCAGGTGATGCGGATGATCGTGGGAAGGGACTTGCTGCGCCAATGACCGCCAATATGACCGACGATGTGCTGATCAGTGTCGATGGCCGGGCTGGCCGTATCGCACTCAACCGCCCGCGCGCGATCCACGCGCTTAACCTCGCGATGTGCGAAGCCATGATCGCGGCGCTTTCGGCCTGGCGCCACGATGATGCAATCGAGGCGGTGATCATCGAGCATAGCGAGGGGCGTGGCTTCTGCGCCGGGGGCGATATTCGCATGCTCGCTGAAAGCGGGGCGGGCGACGGCAAGGAAGCGCGTGCCTTTTTTCACACCGAATACCGCCTCAATCATCTGCTCTTCACCTATGAAAAGCCCGTCGTCGCCTTCATGGACGGCATCACCATGGGCGGCGGTGTCGGGATTTCGCAGCCTGCCAAGTATCGCGTCGCGACCGAACATACGCGCTTTGCGATGCCCGAAACTGGTATCGGTCTGTTCCCCGATGTCGGCGGCGGCTGGTACTTGCCGCGGCTTGAAGGCCGGGTGGGCTATTATCTCGCGCTCACCGGCGCGCGGCTCGACGGCGCCGAATGCCTCGCGCTGGGGCTTGCGACCCACTATCTGTCCTCCGACCGGCTTGCCGAGGCAAAGGATCGGATCGCCGCGCACCCCGACCGTATTGGCGGAATATTGGGTGAATTGTCGGTGACGGCGCCGCCCGCCGCAGTGATGGCGCATCTCGATAGGATCAACCGGCTGTTCGCGGGTGATCGATACGAGGATATTCTGGCCGCGCTCGAAGCCGACGGGTCGGATTGGGCGCAAAAGGAACGCGACACGCTCGGCACCAAATCGCCGCAGACGTGCAAGGTCGCGCTGCGTCAGCTTCGCGAAGGGGGCGCCATGCACGACTTTGCCGCCGAAATGGCGCAGGAATATGCGATCGGCAGCCGTGTCGTGGGCATGCATGATTTCATCGAGGGCGTGCGCGCGCTGATCGTCGACAAGGACAACAGCCCGAAATGGGATCCGCCGACTCCGGAAGCGGTCACCGAAGACTGGATCGACGCCATCTTTGCCCCGCTGCCCGACGATCGGAAATGGACGCCGCTGTGACATTTCGTAGCCCGATCGATCTTTTTCACGCGGTTCGCAAATGCGGGTTGGCCGAAATCGTCGCCGACCCGTTCGACGAACCGATTCCCTATGGCAATCGCCCGACATCGACCGTTGAGCCGCACGAACATGCGACGCCCGCGCATTTGCAGCGATAGCTGCAGAACATCGACGCCCACCGCTGAGAGCAGGATAGATATATGACCTACGAAACCATTGCCGTCGAACAGCGCGGTGCCGTCACGTTGGTGACATTGAACCGTCCACAGGCGCTCAATGCGCTCAACTCGCAAGTGCTCGATGACCTGATCGCCGCCTTCGCCGCCTTCGAAGCCGATCCGGAACAGCGCTGTGCCGTGCTGACGGGTTCGGGCGACAAGGCCTTTGCCGCAGGCGCCGACATCAAGGAAATGGCCGACAAGCCCGCCGCCGATTTCTACCTCGAAGATTTCTTCTCCAAATGGACAAGCGATTTCGTGAAAAAGATACGCAAGCCGTGGATCGCTGCGGTGAACGGATTTTCTTTGGGCGGCGGCTGCGAACTCGCGATGATGGCCGACTTCATTATCGCGAGCGACAAAGCGAAATTTGGCCAGCCCGAGATCAAGCTTGGCGTAGCGCCGGGCATGGGCGGATCGCAGCGACTGACCCGCGCGATCGGCAAGGCCAAGGCGATGGAGATGTGCCTCACCGGCCGGATGATGGATGCCGCTGAAGCCGAACGTGCGGGCCTGGTCGCTCGCGTCGTCGAGCACGCGAGCCTTGTCGAGGAGGCGATGAAAACCGCAGCCCTGATTGCGTCGATGCCGCCGATGGCTGCAATGGTGAACAAGGACATGGTCAACGCCGCCTTTGAAACGACTCTCGATCAGGGCCTGATCTACGAACGCCGCCTGTTCCAGATACTCGCCGCGACCGAAGACAAGGCCGAAGGCATGGCGGCCTTCATCGAAAAGCGCGAAGGCGTGTGGAAGGGGCGGTAACATGAAAATCGCATTCATCGGATTGGGCAATATGGGCGGCGGCATGGCCGCGAACCTTGCAACGGCGGGGCATGAAGTCCGCGCGTTCGACCTCAGCGAAGAGGCGCTCGCGCGCGCCGCTGAAGCCGGCTGCGCGCGAGCTGCGTCGGCGGCCGAAGCCGTTACGGGCGTCGGGGCGGTTGTGACGATGCTGCCCGCAGGCAAGCATGTTGCGGGCGTCTACGAAAGCGACGTCTTCCCGAACGCCGCGCCAGGCACGCTGCTGCTCGATTGTTCGACAATCGATGTCGCGACGGCGCGCGCCAATATCGAGGCGGCGACCGCCAAGGGTCTCGTCGCGGTCGACGCACCGGTATCGGGCGGCATCGCGGCCGCCAACGCGGGAACGCTGACCTTCATGGTCGGTGGCACCGATGAAGGTTTTACACGAAGCCAGCCCATCCTTGCAAAGATGGGCAAGGCGGTGATCCACGCCGGCGATGCGGGCGCGGGGCAGGCGGCGAAAATCTGCAACAACATGCTGCTCGGCGCGTCGATGGTCGCGACCTGCGAAACGCTGGCGCTTGCGCAGAAGCTCGGACTCGATCCGCAGAAATTCTTTGATATCGCCAGCGTGTCGTCGGGGCAATGCTGGTCGCTGACCAGTTATGCACCGCTGCCCGGCGTCGGGCCGACGACCCCTGCCGATAATGATTACAGGGGCGGTTTCGCCGCTGCGTTGATGCTCAAGGATTTGCGCCTGGCGATGGAGGCCGCATCCAGCGTTGCCGCCGATGTGCCGATGGGAAGCCGGGCGCGCGAATTGTATGAGGCGTTCGTCGAGGCTGACGCCGATGGCCGTGATTTTTCCGCGATCATCACGACATTGCAGAAATAGGCCTGATATCCGCCAAGCGGCGGGACGGCGGTCAGTAAAAGTCCGCGGTTTCGCCGCCGTCGCGCCGCTGGGTGCGATGAGTATCGATCGGCGCGGACGGCGTGCTGCTCCGGACTTCCAGTCGGCCGTCCACGCGCCGCACCTCTGCGGGCGCCAATATGCGCGCGCGCGCGCTGCCGACAGCGCTTGCCTGTGGCGGTGGAGCGGGGGGCGCGGCGGGAGTGGCCGCAGCCAGCAGCAGGATGGAGGTAAGCGGCATGGCGTTCATGCTCTGCCCTAACGGCAGATGCTGCCAGCGCTTTAACCGAGAATCGTAACTTTTCCGCGCGGAGAAACCGCCGTTGCGGGACAAGAAAAGGCCGCCCGCCCCGTATCGGGACAGGCGGCTGTCATTTCGTAAGCGGTTACGGGATCAGAAACCCGATTTCGCCGCCGCCTTTTCCTTCAACAGCGGCGCGACTTCGAAGCCATGTTTCTCCAGCGCCGCGGCGATCTTGTCCGTGCCTTCGAGCCCCGCCCAGAACATCGGTCCGCCGCGATAGACCGGCCAGCCATAGCCATAGATCCACACGACATCGATGTCGCTGGCGCGCTGCGCCTTGCCCTCTTCGAGGATCAGCGCACCTTCGTTGACCATCGGGTAGAGGGTGCGCTCGATAATCTCCTGATCGCTGATTTCGCGCTTTTCGATTCCGGCCTTCGCGCGGAACTGGTCGATGATTTCGGCGACCCGTGCGCTTTCGCTCGGGGTGCGCTTTTCGTCATAATCGTAAAAGCCCGCCTGCTTTTTCTGGCCCCAGCGGCCCTCGGCGCACAGCGCATCGCGGATATTCTCGATCCGGTTGGGGTCGCGGTGCCAGCCGATGTCGACTCCGGCGAGATCGCTCATCTGGAACGGGCCCATCGGCATGCCGAATTCGACATGCACCTTGTCGACCTGCGCCGGGGTGGCGCCTTCCATCAACAGCTTCATCGCTTCCATCTGGCGCGGTTTCAGCATCCGGTTGCCGATAAAGCCGTCGCACACCCCCGCAACCACCGCGACCTTGCCGATCTTCTTGCCGACCGCCATGGCGGTGGCGAGGGCGTCGGGGGCGGTCTTCTCGCCGCGTACGACTTCCAAGAGCTTCATCACATTGGCGGGCGAGAAAAAGTGCATGCCCAGGACATCGCCGGGGCGGTTCGTCGCGGTCGCGATCTCGTCAATGTCGAGATAGCTGGTGTTCGACGCAAGGATCGCGCCGGGCTTGGCGATTTTGTCGAGCTTGCCGAAAATGTCCTTCTTGACGTCCATATTCTCATAGACCGCCTCGATGATCAGGTCGCAGTCGGCAAGGTCGTCGAGGCTGAGTGAGGGGGTGATCAGCCCCATCATCGCCTCGACCTGTTCGGGCTTGAAGCGGCCCTTGGCGGCGCTGGCATCATAATTCTTGCGCACGACGCCGAGCCCGCGGTCGAGCGCGTCCTGTTGCATCTCGACGATCGTGCAGGGGATGCCCTTTTGCAGAAAGTTCATCATGATGCCGCCGCCCATCGTCCCGGCGCCGATGATGCCGACCTTCTTGATGTCACGCAGCTGCGTGTCCTTGGGCAGGCCGTCGATCTTTGCCGCCTGGCGTTCGGCGAAAAAGATATGGCGCTGTGCCGCCGACTGGCTGCCGAACATCAGCTTCATGAACTGTTCGCGTTCGAAGGCGAGCCCTTCGGCGAACGGCAGGCGCGTCGCCGCCTCGACACAGGCGAGGTTCGCATAGGGAGCCTCGAACCCGCGCCAGCGCTTGGTGTTCGCGGCCTTCAACTGTTCGATCACCGCGACGTCACCGAACACTTCGCGTTCGCGGGTTGGGCGCGGACCGTCGGTGATTTTCGCGCGGGCAAAGGCGACCGCATCGGCGGCGAGGCTGTCCTCGCCCGCCAGTTCGTCGACCAGCCCCATTTCCTTCGCCTTGGGGGCGGGGACGGGGTTGCCGGTCGAGGTCATCGTCGCGGCGGCTTCGACCCCGACGATGCGCGGCAGGCGCTGGGTGCCGCCAGCACCGGGCAGCAGGCCGAGCTTGACTTCGGGCACGCCGAGCTTGGCCGAGGGAACGGCGACCCGGTAATGACAGACGAGCGCTGTTTCGAGCCCGCCGCCGAGCGCCGTGCCATGGATCGCCGCGACCACCGGCTTGGGCGAAGCTTCGATCATGTTGAGCACGGCGTTGAAATCGGGACCGCGCGGCGGCTTGCCGAATTCGCTGATGTCGGCGCCCGCGATGAAGGTCGCACCGTCGCAGCGCAGCACGATCGCGTTGATGCCATCATCGGAGATCGCGGCGGTGAAATGATCTTCCAGCCCCTGGCGGACATGCCAGGAGAGGGCGTTGACCGGAGGATTGTTGACGATGATGACGGCGACATCGCCATCCTTTTGCATCGTGACGCTGACGGGGGTATCTTCAGACATGGAAGGCTCCTCTAAATTTTTCCATTCGTGTCGAGCGAAGTCGAGAAGCGTCTAGCGCTGCGTTCGACGTGTCTCGACTTCGCTCGATACGAACGGTGGTTGGGTTTTCAAATCAATCGTCGAGCGCGGCGTGGACAAGTGTCTTGACCTCGCGCCGCACCGGATAGGTGGAAGATGGCATCAGCTGGGTCATGAACACCATGCAAATGTCTTCGACCGGGTCGACGAAAAAGCCGGTCGAGAACATGCCGCCCCAGTAGAAATCGCCCGCTGATCCCGGAATGCCGGTTCGTGCGGGATCGAGCGTCACGGCGAAGCCCAGGCCAAAGCCGACCCCGGCATTCTCATCTTCGCTGAAGATGCCGACGCTGTGCTGGGTCAGGTCGCCGCCGCCGACGAGGTGATTGGCGGTCATCAGCGCCAGCGTCTTGCGGCTGATGATCCGCGTGTCGCCAAGCTTGCCGCCGCCGAGCAGCATCAAACAGAAACGATGATAGTCGGAAAGCGTTGAGGCCAGCCCGCCGCCGCCCGAATGAAAACTGCGTTCCTTGGCCCAGCGGCTGCGTTCGCCGCTGTCGAAAAGCTTCATCTTCTCTTTGGGATCAAAGGCATAGCAGTCGGTCAGCCGGTGCTGCTGGTGGGCGGGCACCTGAAACCCGGTGTCTGCCATGCCGAGCGGGGCGAAAATTCGTTCCTGCAAAACCCGGGCAAAGGGCTTGCCCTCGATCCGTTCGATCACCGCGCCCAGCACGTCGGTCGCCATCGAATAATTCCAATGCGCGCCGGGATCGAACTGGAGCGGGATTCTGGCCAGCGCCGCGATGAAGCTGTCCATCGTGTAATCGGCGTCGAAATCGTCGATCCGGGTCTTGCGATAGGCGGCGTCGACCGGTGTCCGCTCCTGAAAGCTGTAGGTCAGCCCGGCGGTGTGGCGCAAAAGATCGACCATGCGGACGGGCTGCGCCGGCGGCCGGGTCAGAAAGGGGGCGTTGCCGCCGCCTGCGACAAAGACGCCGGTGTCCGAAAACTCCGGGCAAAATTTCACCAGCGGATCGGACAGCGCGACCTTTCCTTCCTCGACCAGCATCATGAAGGCGATGCTGGTGATCGGCTTTGTCATGCTGGCGATGCGGAAGATCGCATCTTCCTTCAGCGCTTCGCCGGGCCGTGCTTCGCCGATGCACGACAGATGTGCGATCTCGCCGCCGCGCGACACAAGTGTTGCCGCATGCGGCAGGCGCCCCGTATCGACATATTTGGTCTTCAGCAGCGCTGGAATGCGGTCCAGCCGGGCGGGGTCGAAACCAAGGCTCATGGTCTATCCTGTATCAATGCGACGTCTGGCCAAGCAGTTGGCGCGTCACCGGGTGCGAGCTGGTAAGGCCGCCGTCAACCGCAATTGCCTGTCCGTTGACATAGCTTGCCTGATCGCTGGCGAGGAACAGCGCAACATTGGCGAGCTCCTCAGGCTGCGCGGCGCGCTTCAGCGGGTTCAACTGGCCCAGCTTATCGGTGACGCCCTTGTTTCGGGCATAGTCGAAGGTCGGCTTGGTCATGCCGGTCTCGGTCAAGCCAGGGCACACCGCGTTGACGCGTACGCCGCTTGTGGTCAGCTGCTGGGCGGATGTCTTGACAAGGTTGATCACCCCCGCTTTCGAGGCCGAATAGGCGGCGGGGCCAGCGCCCGAGTTCAACCCGGCGACGCTGGCGGTCAGCACGATTGCGCCGCCGCGACCCTGATCGACCATCGCCTTGCCGGCATGCTTCACCATTAACGCTGGGCCGATCAGATTGACGCGCAGGGTTTCGGCCCAGGCGGCGGGGTCGAAGTCGAAAATGCCGCCCATGTCGCCGATGATTCCGGCGTTGGCGAAGGCGACGTCGATCCCGCCATAGCTTTCCTTCGCGGCGGCGACGAGCCGAGCGACATCGGTCTCGACCCCCGCGTCGATTTCCAACGCCACCGCTTCACCGCCTGCATCGCGCACGGCCTGCGCGGTTTCGTGCACAGCGGCGCTCTTGTCGCCCAGCACCAGTCGCGCGCCCTCGGCGGCAAAGCGCAGCGCGCTCGCGCGGCCGATACCCGAGCCGGCGCCGGTGATGATTGCGATCTTGCCGTCCAACGCGCCCATCATGCGCCTCCCGAAATCGTGGCTCCGCCATCGCACACGATGGTCTGGCCGGTGGTGAAAGCTCCCGCCTTGCTTGCAAGGAAAACGGCGGCACCCGCAATTTCGTGCGGCTCGCCGATCCGCTTCAGCGTTGCGGCGGCGGTCGATCGCTTGAGATTTTCCGGATTTTCCCACAATGCCCGCGCCATGTCGGTGCGGATCAACCCCGGAGCGATGCAGTTGACGCGCACGCCCCGCGGTCCGAACTCGACCGCGAAATTGCGCGCGACCTGCATGTCGGCGGCCTTGGAAATGCCATAGGCGCCGATGATCGGCGATCCCTTTAGCCCTCCGATCGAGCTGATGATGGCGATCGACCCTTCGCCGCGTTCGAGCATTTCGGGGGCGACCATCGCGATCAGCCAGTGGTTGGACAGGATGTTATTGTCCATGATCTTGCGAAACTGCTCGTCGCTGATGCCGAGGCCGGGGCCATAATAGGGGTTCGAGGCGGCGTTGCAGACCAGCGTGGTGATCTTGCCAAAGGCGGCGCGCGTTGCGCCGACCAGATGATGGAGATCGTCCTTCGACGAAATGTTGGCGGCGACCGCGATCGCGGTGCCTTCGCCATGGCGGGCATTGATTTCAGCCGCCGTCTGGTCGCAGGCGTCCTGCTTGCGGCTCGAAATCACGACCTTGGCGCCTTGTTCGGCCATCGCCTCCGCGGTCGCCTTGCCGATGCCGCGCGACGATCCGGTGATCAGCGCGACATCGCCGGTCATGTCGAACAGGCTCATGCGCCGGCCTTTCGTGCAAATTCCCACGCCTGCGCCGCCAGCGGCCGGACGCGCTCCGACATCGCCTTGGCCTGGGCGGAGGATGCGGTGCCGTCGATGACGCGCTTCTTGATCCCCTGGATGATCCCGGCAAGGCGGAAGAAATTATAGGCGAAATACCAGTTCATGTCCGGTACGCCGTCGCGTCCCGTCGCGGCGCAATAGCGTTCGACCACCTCGTCCAGTTCGGGGATGCCGAGCGCGGCGCGGTCGATGTCCATCACCCCCGACCGGCCACCATTTTCGGTAACCCATGCCATCGCGACATAGGTGAAATCGGCAAGCGGATCGCCCAATGTCGACAATTCCCAGTCGAGCACGGCCAGCACCTCGGGCCGGTCATGCGCAAAGATCATATTGTCGATGCGATAATCGCCGTGGACGACGCTGGTGCGCGTCTGTTCGGGCAGGGTGGCGGGAAGGAAGGCGATCAGCCGCTCCATCTCGTCCATCGTTTCGGTTTCCGCGAGCCTGTACTGTTTGGTCCAGCGATCGACCTGGCGACCGAAATAATTGCCGGGCTTGCCATAATCGGCCAGGCCAGCCGCTGCGACATCGACATTGTGGAGCGCGGCGAGGGTGTCGATCATCGCGAAATAGGTCGCACGGCGACCATCGGGGGTCGCTCCCGGCATTGCGCCGTCCCAGATGGTGTGCCCGTCGACCATCGCCATCACGTAGAACCAGCTGCCGATGACATCGTCGTCGGTACACAACCCATATTGGCGCGCGACCGGAAAGCCGGTCTTATGCAGCCCCGCCTGGACCTTATATTCGCGGTCGACGGCATGGGCCGACGGCAACAGCTTGCCGAACGGCTTTCGGCGCAGGACGTAATTTCCCGAAGGTGCGGAAATCTTGTAGGTCGGATTCGACTGACCGCCGGCGAACTTGCGCTGGGTTAGTGGTCCTTCGAACCCCGTGACATGGGCCTCCATCCATGCGGTCAGCTTCGCTTCGTCAAGCCGATCGGTCCCTTCGGGGTCGACGGTGCCGCTAAAGGCCTTTTGGGCGTCGATGGTCATGGCAAATCCTTCCCGCGAAACGGGACGGAACGCATGGCATCCCCTCCCATCACTGGTTGAACACGATCACCGACCGCGCGGCGTCGCCCTTCTTCATCTTGTCGAACCCGTCGTTGATCCTTTCGAGCGGGATCGTTTCGGCGACGATCGAGTCGAGATCGAGCAACCCGCGCAGATAGAAATCGACCAGTCGCGGAATATCGACGGGAAAACGGTTGCCGCCCATGATCGCGCCCTGCAATTTCTTGCCCGACAGCAGGTCCATCGCTCCCAGCCCGACCTTTTCGGTAAGCGGCATCATGCCCAGGATCGTGGCAGTGCCGCCGCGACGCAGCGACGCGACCGCAAGGCTCGCCGAAGCCTGCCGTCCGACCGCCTCGATCGCATGGTCGACCCCGCCTTTGGTCATTTCGACAATCTGCTTTGCGGCATCGTCGGCAAGCGCGTCGACCACGTCGGTCGCGCCGAGCTTTTTGGCGAGTTCACGTTTTTCGGGGACGGGGTCCGCGGCGATGATCCGACCCGCGCCCGCGATTTTCGCGGCGTTGATCGTCGCGAGGCCCACTCCTCCGCAGCCGACGACCGCGACGGTTTCTCCGGGCGTCACCTTGCAGGCGTTGAAGATGGTGCCCGCGCCCGTCGTCACGGCACAGCCGATCACTGCGGCGCGGTCGAGAGGCATGTCGGGGTCGATCGCGACGCAGGCATGTTCGTGAACCAGCATCACCTCCGCAAAAGCGCTGAGGTTCAGCATCTGGCCGACCGGAGAGCCATCGGGACGGGTGATCCGCGGGGGCGCACCTGCGGGACGGCGCGTGTCACCGCCCAGGCACAGTGACATGCGGCCAGTGACGCAAAATTCGCAGTGTCCGCAAAAGGCGCTGAGACAGGTAACGACAGCATCGCCGGGCTTTACCGTGCGCACCTCGCTGCCCACCGCTTCGACGATCCCGGCGGCTTCATGGCCGGGAATGGCGGGCAGCGGGTGTGGGTAGGCGCCGTCGATGAAATGCAGGTCCGAATGGCACAGGCCGCAGGCGGCGGTGCGGATGCGCACCTCGTGCGGGCCGGGGTTGTCGATAATGACATCCTCGACCGACAAGGGTTTTCCGGCTTCGATCAGGATCGCGGCTTTGGTCAATTTTCCATCTCCGTTCGGTTCGAGCGCAATCGAGAACCGTTGTATGTCACCGTGTCTCGATCGCGCCCGACACGAACGGCGTGTCCTGGATTATCGTGAAACCCCGATGTCGCCTGACGAGAATCCGGCCTCGCTCGCGGCGGCCGAATGCTTCGCCAGTTCGATCCGCGAGATGGCCCGGGCATGGACCTCGTCCGGTCCGTCGGCCAGGCGCAGCGTGCGTTGACCGGCATACATTTTGGCAAGGCCGAAATCCTCGCTGACGCCGCCGCCGCCATGCGCCTGGATCGCATCGTCGATGATTTGCAGCGCCATGTTCGGCGCCTGCACCTTGATCATTGCGATTTCGGCCGCGGCCGACTTGTTGCCGACCTTGTCCATCATGTCCGCCGCCTTCAGACACAGCAGGCGCGTCATTTCGATATCGATGCGCGCGCGCGCGATGCGCTGTTCCCAGATGCTGTGTTCGGCAATCGTCTTGCCGAAGGCGACGCGCGACTGCAGCCGCTTGCACATTTTTTCGAGTGCTTCCTCGGCAACGCCGATGGTGCGCATACAATGGTGAATGCGGCCCGGCCCCAGGCGCCCCTGGGCAATCTCGAACCCACGGCCTTCGCCCAGCAGCATCGCCTCTTCGGCGTTGACGCGGACATCCTTTATGGCGATTTCCATATGGCCATGCGGCGCGTCGTCATAACCGAAGACGGGCAGATGGCGTTCGATGGTGATGCCGGGCGCGTCGAGCGGTACCACCAGCATCGACTGCTGCTGGTGGCGCTTGGCGCCGAAATCGGTCTTGCCCATCACGATCGCAACCTTGCAGCGCGGATCGCCTGCCCCCGACGACCACCATTTGCGGCCATTGATCACATAATCGTTGCCGTCGCGTTCGATCCGCGTTTCGATATTGGTTGCGTCGGACGATGCGACCTGCGGCTCGGTCATCAAGAACGCCGACCGGATTTCGCCCTCCATCAGCGGCTTGAGCCATTTGTCCTTCTGGGCGCGGGTGCCGTAACGGTGGAACACCTCCATATTGCCGGTGTCGGGCGCCGAACAGTTGAAGACCTCGCTGGCGAAGCCGATGCGTCCCATTTCCTCGGCGCACAGCGCATATTCGAGATTGGTAAGGCCGGGTCCTTCGAACGCGAACGTCTCGTCGACATGGTGGTGTGCGGCGCTGCGCGGCGGCATGAACAGGTTCCAAATGCCCGCGGCCTTTGCCTCGGCCTTCAGATCCTCGACGATCTGGATCACCTTCCACCGTTCGCCCTGCGCATCCTGCTCCTTATAGGTGGCGACGGCGGGCCGTACCTTGCGCTCGATGAATTCGCGCACGCGGCCCTGCCAGTGCTGCTGCCGGTCGGTAAGGTCGAAATCCATCGCGTGCTTCCTTCTCTCTCTTTCCCTTTACGTTCACGTAAGCTTGTGGACCGATTCGCCCCCCTTTGCCAAGTCCCGCCGCGCATAAAATTGCCCGGACCCGGCCCAGGCGCGATCTTACGTTACGGTTGCGGGCTTTGGCTATCGGGCGATGCGGCGGCGGTCGAGGCAAGGGCGGCGACCCGTGCCTCGTGGCTGGCCCGATCGATTCCGTAGCGTCGCAGCAACAGGGCCGCAGCGATGGCGATACACACCATCAGCACGGCAAATATCCAGGCCATCGCGGTGGCGGTCTGCGGTGCGAAATCTTCGGGACGGACACGGCCGCCCAGTCCGGCAAAGGCGATCAGCTGTCCGACCAGGAAAATGCCCAGGGCGTGCGCACATTTCTGAACCATCAGATATCCGGCGAAAAACACGCCCTCGATCCGGGTGCCATGCTCCATTTCATGGGCTTCGACGATCTCGGCAACCATCGACGCCGCCGATATGTTGGCGACGATCAGCCCAAACAGCGAAACGGTCATGAAACCGATCAGCAGCAGCATCGACGACCAGCTGCCAAGGTCGAACCACAAACCCATATTGCGCGCGGCATAGGGCAGAAAGCCGATTGCGCCGCTGAAAAGAATCGCGGCGATTGCGGTATCGCGCTTGCCAAACCGGCGATGCGCGATGCCGACGAAGACAAAGGCGGCAAAGACGGCGACCGCCAGGCCCGCAGGATACCAGGCAAGCTGTTCGTCGGTCAGCCGCCAGACATAGAGCATCAGATAATTGGTTGCGGCAATCGAGGTGGCATAGCTGGTGATCACGAACAGCGCGCCGCTGGTCAGCGCGACGAAGGCCGGATTGCGAAAGGCCAGCAATATGTCGGATAGCAGGGCGATGCCGTGGCGCTGTACCGGCGGGCGCGGTGGCAGGGCCAGGATTCGGCGTTGCTGCCCATATGCCGAACCGAGGGTCGAGAGGAGGATCATCACCGCGCCGAACAGGCCGAAAGCCCAATAGCCGCCGGGTTCGAGCAGGCCGTTCCGCGTCGGATCGTCGGATTTCAGGAAGTAGCCATAAGCCAGCGCGGTCGCCGACAGGCCGCCGAGCCATCCGAACAGAAAGCGGTATCGCATCAGCGCAGTGCGCTCGTCATAATCGCGCGTCAGTTCGGCGACCAGCGAGATCGATGGAATTTCACATGCCGAAACCAGGATGCGCACCGCGATGACGTTGAGTGCGAGGCCCAGCGTCGAATGGCTTGCCAGACCGGGCGACATCCACAGCAGCGCCCAGGCGAGCGCCATCGGCACCGCCGCGCCATAGAGCCATGGCAATCGTCGCCCCAGCCGCGTGCGCGTCGCATCGGACAGGCGCCCGATCAGCGGATCGGCCAGTGCGTCGATCAGCATGGCGATGATCAGGATCATCGACACGGTGCGCGGGTCGAAACCCAGCACTTGATTGTAATAGATCATGAAAAAGGTGGTGAGCCCGGTCTCCTTGATCCCGAGGGTGATGGACCCGGCGCCATGGGCGAGCTTGAGGTTCATGGGCAGCCGCTCGCCTGGCGGCGGGGTGGCGGAACTCACGCTGGGGCCCCGGCCCTGGCTGCATCCTCCATCGCGACCAGCGCGTCGAACAGGCCCGGCGCTTCGGGGTCCCAGGCATGGCGTTGGCCGATCGTCAGTCCGCCGTCGACCAGCATGTGAGTGCCGGTCATGAAACTCGCTTCCTCGCTCGCCAGATAGGCGACGGCATTGGCGATGTCATCGGGCTGGCCGCCGCGCGCAACGGGCTGCGCGCCCGCGCTCATATCGGCGATGACTGCCTTCGCCTGTTCCTTGTGCGCGTCGGGCACCTCGAGCGACGAGGTGAAGATGTTCGTGTTGATGAAGCCGGGGCAAATCGCGTTCACCCGGATGCCATAGCGGGCGAGGTCGGTCGCGGCTACCTTGGTCAGGTGCAGGACGCCTGCCTTGGCGACAGCATAGGCGGTCGGCGAATAGCCGGCGCCCAGCGCCGCGACGCTGGCGGTGTTGACGATGGCGGCGCCCCGGCGGCCCTTCATGTGCGGGCTGGCATAGCGAATGCCCATCGCCACCGATTTTAGGACGAGATCCATCGTTCGATCCCAGCCTTCCGGCGTGATCTCGTCGATCGGCGCGCGGTCGCCGGCGGCGGCGGCGTTGTTGAACAATATGTCGATCCCGCCGCCGCGCACTGCCGCAGCGTTCATCAGGGCCTCGATATCGTCGGCGCGTGTCACGTCGCAGCGGATGAAGTCGATCCGACCGTTTGATGCCGCCGCCACGGCTTCGCCGCCTGCTTCGTCGATATCGGCGGCAAAGACATGCGCGCCCTCTGCGGCCAGTTTCAGCACCGCGGCCTTGCCGATACCCGATGCCGCGCCGGTGATGACCGCGACCTTGCCTGCGAATCGCATAGCCATGCTCTCCCGTTTTCTTTTGCCACCTAGCTTAGGCGTCGAACGAGGCGCGTCAACGGCGGTCGGTTCGACGCTACGGCGCCGTAACGGCAGGTTGCCTCTACCAAGTTGACGCTTGCGTAAACCTGTTCCGACCCCCTAGGTTCGAAGGCAGAAGAGGAGCCTTTGGGATGAGCGATCTGGACGCTTTCCGCGCCGACGTGCGCGCCTGGCTGGAAGCCAACTGCCCCGCCGAAATGCGCGAACCGGTGCGCGGCGAAGACGATATTTGCTGGGGCGGACGCAAGTTTCAGTTCAAGAATGAGGCGCAGAAGCTGTGGCTCGAACGCTGTGCGGAAAAAGGCTACACGGTTCCCGACTGGCCCAGGTCCTACGGCGGAGCCGGCCTGTCGCCCGAAGAGACGAAAATCTTCAAACAGGAAATGAAGCGTTTGGGCGCGCGCTCGCCGCTCGACAGTTTCGGCATCTGGATGCTGGGGCCGGCGCTGCTCAAATTCGGGACCGAGGAGCAGAAGGTCCATTATCTGAACCAGATCGCGCGCGGCGAGATTCGCTGGTGTCAGGGCTACAGCGAACCCGGGTCGGGCAGCGACCTCGTCAGCCTGCAGACCTTTGGCGAGGACAAGGGGGATCACTGGGTCGTCAACGGGTCGAAAATCTGGACCAGCTACGCCGACAAGGCAGACTGGATCTTCTGTCTCGTCCGCACCGACAAGGCGAACAAATATCAGGGCATCACCTTCATGCTCTTCGACATGGAGAGCAAGGGCGTCACCACTAAACCGATCCTGCTGATCAGCGGCAATTCGCCCTTCTGCGAAACCTTCTTCGACGATGTCGAAGTGCCCAAGACGCAGTTCGTCGGCGAGATTAACCGAGGCTGGGACGTTGCCAAATATCTGCTCGGTCACGAACGTGAGATGATTTCGGGCGGCGGCGCGGGGGGCGACATGGTCAGCATCGGCGCGCTTTTTGCAAAGTCGCTCGGCAAGAACGACCGGGGAGAACTCGACGACCCGATTCTGCGCGCCGAAATGGCGGCGTTCGACACCGAGGTCTTTGCCTATCGCGCAATGGGCGAGCGTTTCATGGACATGTGGAAGACCGGCCTGGCGCATCCGGCGTCGTCGAACATGATGAAATATGTCGGGACCGAGCTCAACAAGCGCCGCCACGAATTGGTGATGTCGGGCGGCGGCAGCGAGGCGCTCGAATGGGGCAGCCCGGAAACCAAGGGCGGCGCCCGTCCACGGGCCTGGCTGCGTACCAAGGCCAATTCGATCGAAGGCGGGACGAGCGAGGTCATGCTCAACGTCATCGCCAAGCGTATCCTCGACCTTCCCGGAGCCTGACCCCATGCCTTTGTATCACAATGACGACCAGGCGATGCTCAAGGACAGCGTCGCGCCTTTCGTGGCCGAACAGGCGCCGCCGGCGCATTTGCGTAGCCTGCGCGATACGGCCGACGCGACGGGTTTCTCGCGCGACCTTTGGGCCCAGTTCACGGAGATGGGACTGCCCGGCATGATGGTTCCGGAGGATCATGGCGGGCTTGGCATGGGCCATGTCGAGGCAGGCATTGTGCTTGAGGAAATCGGTCGCAACCTGACCCCTTCGCCTTTTCTCGCCACCAGCGTCGGCGCGGTCGCCGCGCTCGCCAGGGCGGGTGGAACCCAGGCCGGGCGCTGGCTTCCGGCGATCGCGTCGGGCGAGGCGATCGCCGCGCTGGCGATCGACGAGGGAGCGAAGCATCGCCCCGATCGTATCGCCACCACCGCGACGCGGAGCGGTAATGGTTTTCGCCTGGATGGCAAAAAGGCCTTTGTCCTTCACGGACATGTCGCCGATTTCCATGTCGTGTCGGCACGAACCGACGGCGGCATCACACTGTTTTCTGTGCCTAAGGACGCAAAGGGCCTGACCGCCGATCCGCGTCGCCTGGTCGACTCGTCGTTCGCGAGCCACGTCACGTTCGACGGGGTGGAGCTCGACGCCGATGCCGTGATCGGTGAGGTCGACGCGGGCGAAACGCTGCTCGACGTGCTGCTCGCCGCGACCCGTGCTGGCGCTGCGGCCGAGCTTGTCGGGGTCGGTCAGGGCGCAATGGACAGGACGGTGAACTACCTCAAGGAACGCAAGCAATTCGGGCGTCTGATCGGTGAGTTCCAGGCGCTTCAGCACCGTGCCGCGCATCTTTATGGCGAGATGGAGGTCGCGCGCGCGGCGGTGATGAAGGCGCAACAACTGCTCGACGAAGAAAGTTCGGGCGCCAGGCTGATGGTTTCGGTCGCCAAAGCCAAAGCCAGCCGCGCGGCCAACCTTGCGGTGCGCGAAGGCGTCCAGATGCACGGCGGCATCGGTATGACTGATGAATATGACATTGGCCTTTATATGAAACGCGATCGTGCGCTCGCGGAATTCATGGGCGACGCGCATTACCACATCGATCAGGTTGCGCGGATGAACGGCTACTAAGCCAAGAAAGGCCCCCTCTCGAAATGGGGGTTTCAAGAGGAGTTCCTATTATGAACCTCAATGACATGTTCGGCCTGCCGGGCCGCATCGCGCTCGTCACGGGCGGCTCGCGCGGGATCGGCGCGATGATCGTCGAAGGCTTCCTCGCCGCGGGCTGCGCGCGCGTCTATATTTCGGCGCGCAAGGCCGATCAGATCGAGGCGGCGGTCGCCGATTTCGACACGCGCTATCCGGGCAAGGTGATCGGCCTGCCCGTTGATCTGTCGACCGTCGACGGGTGCTGCGGGCTCGCGAAGGAACTCGAAGCGCGCGAGGAGCGGCTCGACATCCTCGTCAACAATGCCGGCGCCGCCTGGGGCGAACCGTTCGAGGGTTTCCCCGAGGCGGGCTGGGACAAGGTGATGGACCTCAACGTCAAATCGCCCTTCTTCCTGACCCAGGCGCTTCACGGAATGCTCAAGGCTGGGGGTTCGTCCGACCAACCGGCAAAGGTGATCAACATCGGGTCGATCGACGGGATGCGCCTCAATCCTTGGGAAACATACAGCTACCACGCCTCAAAGGCGGCGATCCTCTATTTGACCAAGCGCATGGCGGCGCGGCTCGTCACCGATAACATCCTTGTCACCGCCATTGCGCCTGGCGCTTTCCAGTCGGACATGAACAAGGCGGCGCGCGACCATGGCGATGCGGTGGCAAAGAGCATCCCGACCAAGCGTATCGGCGTGCCCGAGGATATGGCGGGCGCCGCCATCTTCCTCGCGTCAAAGGCGGGTAATTATGTTGTCGGCGATACGATCACTGTCGATGGAGGGCTCGTTCACGGGGATCTGAGAACCAGCATCGACGCCTGATGCCTTCGCTGCCATATGCGAGTTCCCGGACTCGATCCGGGAATATTGACTTGGTGCATAGCTGCGGTGTATTATCATTATAATGCACCAAGGAGACCGGTCGTGCGCATTGCGTTTCTCATTCCCCCGATGATGCTCCTCGCTGCGTGCGGCGCGAGCGAAAATGAAAAGGTCGCCACCGACAGCGCCGACGTCACGGCCGGCGCCGATGGCGACGGCGGTCAGGTTCAGATCAAGGCGGATCAGGCCGGCGGCAAGCTGAAGATCGCAACGGGCGGCGTGCGTGTCGATATCGATATTCCCGACATCAGTGATTTCGACATCAGCAGCGATTTCGACATCGACGGCGTGCCGCTCTATCCCGGCAGCAAGATCACAGCGATGGATATCAATGCCAGCGACCGGAAAAACGCCAAGGATGCGGTCGTGACCTTCGCCTTTACCTCGCCCGCTGCTCCGGAAAAGGCGGCCGATTGGATGGCAGGTAAGTTCGCCGAAAAAAATGTCGCGGTCCGGCGCAGTGGCGATACGCTGACGGGGGCCGACAAGGATGGCGACGATTTCGCGATCAGTTTCGCGCCAGAAGGCGCGGCGTCGAAGGGCGAAGTGCGCATCGTTTCGAAATAGCGCCCGCCTCGCCCCTCGCGGCCGGGGAAGGGGACTTATCCGCTGTTCCGTAGCGCCGTCGCGATCGCGTTGATCGTCAGCTGAATTCCCTCGGCAATGCGCGGATCGGTTTCGCCTGCGCGGTGGCGCTTCATCAGTTCGATCTGAAGCAGGTTCAGCGGCTCGATATAGGGCAGGCGCAATCGGATCGACGCCTCAAGCGCCGGATTCTTCTCGAGCAGACGCGATTGGCCGGTGATCGCGAGCAATCCGTCATGCGCGCGGTTCCACCCGTCGCGGATCGCGGTGAAGATGCTCTCATGGCCGTCGATATGGCTCGCCAACCCGGCATAACGGGCCGCAATCCCCATGTCTGATTTCGCAAGCACCATTTCCATATTGCCCAGCAGCGCGGCAAAGAAAGGCCAGCTTTGCGCCATGTCGGATAGCAAGGCCTTGTCGTCGAACGCCGCGAACGCTTCGCCGGTCCCATACCAGCCGGGCAACATCGTGCGTGCCTGCGCCCAGCTGAAGACCCAGGGGATCGCGCGCAGATCCTCGATCGCGCTGCTCTTCTTCCGGCTCGATGGGCGCGACCCGATTTTCAGCGTCGCAATTTCGGCGATCGGGGTCATCGCGCGAAAGAAGTCCTTGAACCCCGGCGTTTCGTAAACCAGCCCGCGATAGGTGGTAAAGGCTGTGTCCGACAGGGCGTCCATCGCCCGCGTGAAGCGCGCGGCGTCTCTGGAATCCATCGGTTCGGGTTCCAGGCTGGCGAGCAGGCTGGCCGATACCATCGCTTCCAAATTGGTCGCCGCGCTGTCCACCGTGCCGAATTTGGCGGCAATCACTTCACCCTGTTCGGTGATGCGGATGCGTCCCTGCACCGTGCCGGCGGGCTGGGCACGGATCGCGGCAAAGGCGCTGCCGCCGCCGCGCCCGACCGCGCCGCCGCGGCCGTGGAACAGCTGCATTGCGGTGTCGGCTGCCTCGAACACCGGGGTCAGCGCCTGCGATGCCTGGTGAAGCCCCCAGGTCGAGGTCAGATAGCCGCCATCCTTGTTCGAATCGGAATATCCGATCATCACTTCCTGATGCCCGCGTATCCCGATCTGCGGACCGATTTCGGGCATCGCGAAATAGCGCGCCATGATTTCCGGTGCGCGGTCGAGGTCGGCGATCGTTTCGAACAGCGGCACGATCATCAGATTGTCGGTGCCCGCGGCTGCGCCGCTGCGCCACAGTCCGCCTTCGCGCGCCAGCAGATGCACCTCAAGCAGGTCCGAAAGTTCCTGCGCCATCGAAATGATCCACTGGCAGATGGCATCGGGACCAAGGCGGCGGCGGATATCGGCGGCGGCATGGACGATCGCCAATTCGCCGGCGGTCTCTTCGCTCCACTGATGCCAGGGCGCGGCGAGCGGGCGGTCGCTGGCCAGTTCGGCGGTCAGCAGTGTGATGCGCGCTTCCTCGTCCAGCGCGTCATAATCAGCGCACACGCCCGAATTGCGAAGCAATTCGGCGAGCACGCGCTCGTGGACCGCGCTGTTCTGCCGCATGTCCAGCGTCGCAAGGTGGAAGCCAAAGACTTCGACGGCGCGTATCAGCCGTCCGAGCGCGCCGATGCCGCCAAGCTGGCCCTCGCCGCTCGCGGAAAGGCCGTTCGCGATAATCACCAGGTCGCGGCGCAATTCGCCGGGGGTGTCATAGGCGTCGCCCGTCAGGGGCGAGGGGCGCGGCGGGGCCTGGCCGACGATGGCGGCATAGGTCGCGCACAACCGCGCGTAAATTCCAGACAGCGCACGGCGATAGGGCTCGTCCCGGCGGCTCGGCGCTTCGTCGCCGCTCGCTGCGGCCAGCGCGACGACCTCGGCGGGAATGATGGCGAGGGCAGAGGATACCGACAGTTCGGCGCCCAGGGCGTGAACCGCATCGATATAATGACCGATAATGGCGGCAGCGTTGCGCCCCGTTGCCTGTTGCAATGTTTCGGCGGTGACAAAGGGGTTGCCATCGCGGTCGCCGCCGATCCAGCTTCCGACACGCAGGAAACTTGCCGGGCGCTGCCCCAGCTCCTTTTCCCAGCGGGCATAAAGCTTTGGGACCACCGGCAGGAACACGTCGCGCAAATAGGTCAACGCGTTGTCGATTTCGTCGGCGACGAACAGCTTTTCGGTACGTAGCGGACGTGTTTGCCACAACAGCACGACCTGGCGACGGATCGCATCCTCGATCCCGTCGCCCTCGGGGCTTTCCTCCAGCCCGGCATCGCGCATCCGCATCAGGTCGGCGATGCGATTCTTGTGGTCCAGCATCGACTTGCGCCGCACCTCGGTCGGGTGCGCGGTCAGCACCGGCGCGATCAGCGCGGCGTCCAGCAGAGCGGCGATCGCGTCGCGATCGATCCCGTCGCTTTTCAGCTTGTCCAGTGCCGCGGCGACCGTCGCCTCGGGCTCGGCGGCCACGCCCTGCCGATCCTCGGCCAGGTTGGCGAGCATGGAAAACAGCATGAAACCGCGAACAAAGGCGATGGTGTCGTCAAGGCCCAGCGCATCAAGCCCCGGGTCGATCGCTTCGGCGCCAGCGATGCCGCGGTGCCGGTCAACGCTCGATGATCTGATATATTCGGTCTGGCGAAACAGCTTGTCGCCGCCATAGGCACGGATGACGTCGCCCAATATCCGCCCCAGATAGCGGATGTCGGGATTCTGGCTGATCTGTATCGGTGGGCCCATGGCCTCCTTTGCTGCACCTGCGAAGGCGCAGGGTCAAGCGCGGAGCGCCGGCGCATAGCTATGCGCCGGCGCTCGGTTCAGCGCGTCTTGACGAGATTGAGCATCCCCATGTCGATCAGCGAGCCGCGATCAAAGGTCACGTTGTTGCGCGTGTCGGTGATGAACAGCAGTTTGCCCGATGCGTCGGTGATCCGCGCGGCGACGGCATAGCTGTGGCGCGGATCGAGCTGGCGCTTGTCGACGGTCATCGAAAACGCAAAGGGCACCTGGCGGCCGTCGGCTGTGAAGCTTTGGCGCGCGATCGTCTTTGACGGCGCATCCATAAGGCTGACGTCGTCGAGGCGGATTTCGACCTGCGCGGTGGGCGGCAACGCGATGCGTTCGCGATAGGCGATGCTACCCGTCACGGTGACGGGGGCTTCGGCCGGAGCCAGCGTCGCGCAGGCGGCGAGCGGCAGGGTGGCCAGGCCAAATATGATGTTCTGGGTCAGGCGGACCATCTTTCTTTCTCCTTCGATAAAGGCGCGGCCCCCTAGGGGCGGCAGTCTGAACCGAGGCTGTCCACATTGTTGCCCGGGCTTCAGCCTTCGAGCTCGACGTCCCAATATAGCCAGTCGATCCAGCTTTCGTGCAGATAATTTGGCGGGAAGGCGCGGCCATTGTCCTGCAATTGCCAACTCGTCGGACGCCAGGGCTGACGATAGAGCGGCATATGGGCCTGTGCGGGGGTTCGCCCGCCTTTCTTGAGGTTGCATGGCGCGCAGGCGGTGGCGACATTTTCCCAGGTGGTTCGCCCGCCCAGCCGGCGTGGGACGACATGGTCGAAGGTCAGATCCTTGCCCGATCCGCAATATTGGCAAGAAAAACGATCGCGCAGGAACAGGTTGAATCGGGTGAAGGCTGGGTGTTGCGACGGCTTCACATATTGGCGCAGGGCAATGACGCTGGGAATCGGCATCGTCCGCGTCGGCGAATGAATTTCGCGTTCGTAATTTTCGACGATGGTGACGCGGTCGAGGAAAACGGCCTTGACCGCGGTTTGCCACGGCCACAGGCTCAAGGGGTAATAGCTCAGCGGCGTATAGTCGGCGTTGAGCACGAGGGCCGGACAGGAGTCGGGATGCCGGGCGAGATCGGGATGGAACATGGCTTTGCTACGCTGCCCCCTATGCTGCGCGGGATGGCGCGCCACTGCCGTTCCTGCGTGACACTGTCATTACATGCCGCATCAGAATCTGGCGTCAAGGGGGCATGTGCCGCAAGATATGGATTGGTTGTCGCACCGGGAATACCGCATTTGGATTCAAGGGGCTGACCATGTTGACCCGTTTCGCTCCCAGTCCGACGGGCGAACTGCATCTGGGGCACGCCTATAGCGCGGTTCTGGCGCATGACGCGGCGCGCAAGGCGGGCGGCATTTTTCGCCTGCGTATCGACGATATCGACGGCAGCCGTTCGCGCGAGGATCATCTCTTGGCGGCGCTCGCCGATCTGGCGTGGCTGGGTGTCGATTGGGACGGTGACCCGCTGCGCCAGTCGGATCGACTCGGTGATTATGCTGCGGCGCTCGCCGACCTGGAACGGCGCGGGCTCGTCTATCCCTGTTTCTGTACCCGCGCCGACATTGCGGCGAGCCTGGCGGCGCCGCACGGTCCGCCGGGGCCGGTTGGCACCGTCTATCCCGGGACCTGCCGCCATATGGGCGCTGCCGCACGCGAACGTCGGCTCGCCGACGATCCGCATTGCTGGCGGCTCGACATGGGTCGTGCGGCGGCGCTGGCGGGCGATCTTGATTGGGAGGAGGCAGACGAAGGGCGCCGCCCCGCCGACCCCGCAGTGCATGGCGATGTTGTGCTGGCGCGCAAGGATGCGCCGGCCAGCTATCATCTCGCGAGCACGATCGACGATGCCGCCATGGGGGTAACATTGGTGGTACGCGGTGCCGATCTGATCGCATCGACCGACATTCATCGACTGCTTCAGGCGTTGTTCGGTCTGCCGACCCCCACCTACCGGCATCATGCGCTGGTATGCGGTGCCGACGGCAAGCGCCTGGCCAAGCGCGACGGAGCCGCTGCGCTCGCCGGGCTTCGCGCGGCTGGCGCCGATGGCCGCGTGCTTGCCGCCGATCTGCTCGACGGGCGGCTTCCCACTGGATATTCGCTGCAAAAGGCCTAAACTGTCGCCATGCAAATCATCCTCGTCCTCGCGGTGGTCGTGGCCGCCGGCTTTGTCCTCTTCTCGCTTGCGCGGGGTCTCTTCTATTTCTCGCAAGGGCATCGCGCTGCGCTCGAGGGAACGGTCGAGGAAAATCAGCTGATGCAGAACAAGATGATGATGGCTCGCGTGAAATGGCAGGCGATTACCATCATCCTGCTCGTCCTCGTCGGCGTCCTCGCGGCGGGCGGCTGACGGGCGCCGCGTAATCAATACGCCTTTCTCCCAAGGGGGGAGGGGCATTCCCGCTGAAGGCACGCCCTTGGTCAAGCTCAACAAAATCTACACGCGGACCGGTGATGCCGGCACAACGGGCCTTGTGGACGGGTCGCGCATTGCCAAATCGGCACCGCTGATGGCCGCGATCGGTGACGTCGACGAAGCGAACAGCGCGATCGGCCACGCTGCCGCTGCACTCGATCCGGCGAGCGAAGAGGCGGCGATGCTGTCGCGCATCCAGAACGAGTTGTTCGACCTTGGCGCCGATCTGGCGACCCCTGCCGACGCACTGCATGGCTTTGGGCCGCACGATATGGCGCTGCGCATCGTGCCTGGCCAGATCGGTCGGTTGGAGGCTGAAATCGACACGATGAACGATGCGCTGGGCGCGCTGACAAGCTTTATCTTGCCCGGCGGAACCGAGGCGGCGGCGCGGCTTCATCTGGCGCGCGCCATTACGCGCCGTGCCGAGCGTGCGGGCGTCACGGCGGGTGCAGAGCGTGATCTCAACCCGCTCGCGCTGGCCTATCTCAACCGCCTGTCCGACCATCTTTTCGTCCTCACGCGCCATATCAATGCGGCGGGCGGCGGCGATATATTATGGAAGCCCGGCGCCACGCGCTGACCCCCGCCTGATCTTTCGTTCCACCAGGCGCGGTCCGACGCCGAAGTCTACCGAAATTTCTGTCCTATACCGTGCGGCTGCGTGCGCTTCTGGGCATGGCCGCAGCCGCCTGCGCGCAACCTCGCGCTTCGCCGCACCCATCGCCGATAGCCCTCGGAATCGACATTTGTTCCCTAAATGTTCTGGACATGGCTTTGCCGTGTAACCATAATTGCTTTCCTGCCGAAACCGAATCGCACTCCGGGGGATTGTCTGTTCATGGCCAGCCGCACCGACGCTTCGAACCGCACCGAGCTGCGGGACACGCTGGGTGAGCGCCTTGGGGCGACCCGGCGCCTGTCGCTCGGCCTTGTCGAGCCGCTGTCGGACGCCGATGCCAGCGCGCAATCGATGCCCGACGCCTCGCCCGCCAAATGGCATCTGGCGCATACGACATGGTTTTTCGAAACCTTTGTCCTGCGCGATAATGTGCCGGGCTATGCGCTGTTCGACGATCGTTACCCTTATCTGTTCAACAGCTATTATGAAGCCGAGGGGCCGCGCCACGCGCGCCCGCAGCGCGGGCTGTTGACCCGCCCGTCGCTCGACCAGGTCCGTACCTGGCGTGCGCATGTCGATGCGGCGCTGGACGATGCCCTGCCGCATCTTTCCGCCGCAGCGCGTGCGCTCATCGAACTTGGCATCCATCACGAACAACAGCATCAGGAATTGCTGCTCACCGATATCAAGCATCTCTTTGCGCAGAATCCGCTCGGCCCCGCGATGTGGTGCAATAATCGAATCGCGAGTGAAGTTGCGCAGTTTTCCGGGATAAAATGGGTGGAGGGCGCATCGGGTGTCATTGCGCTCGGCCATGGCGGTGACGGCTTTGCCTTCGACTGCGAAGGGCCGCGGCACGATGTGCTGCTTGCGCCCCATGCGCTGTCCAACTGCCCGGTCTCCAATGGGGAATGGCAGGATTTTATCGCCGACCGCGGTTATGAGAATCCGACGCTCTGGCTCAGCGACGGCTGGGCATGGGTGCAGAAGGAAGGTGTGTCGGCGCCGGCTTATTGGCGGGATGGGCGGCAATACACCCTGACCGGATGGCGCGACATCGACCCCGCGGCACCGGTCACCCACATCAGTTTTTTCGAGGCGGATGCCTTTGCAAGCTGGGCGGGTGCGCGCCTGCCGACCGAGGCAGAGTGGGAGGCGGCGGCCGCCTCGCTCGATCCGTGCGGTGGTCAACAGCTCGATGCCGCGGGGCCGGTGCATCCGGAGGCCGTGGCGACTGGCGACACCGGGCTACAGCAGATGTTCGGCGGCGTTTGGGAATGGACCGGCAGCGCCTATCGTCCCTATCCCGGCTTTCGTGCCGCCCCCGGCGCGGTCGGCGAATATAATGGCAAGTTCATGAACGGCCAGTTCGTGCTGCGCGGCGGCAGCGTCGCTACCCCGCGCGGCCATATGCGCGCCTCCTACCGCAATTTCTTCTATCCGCACCAGCGCTGGCAGTTCACCGGTCTGCGCCTTGCCAAGGATTTGTAACCATGGGTGTTGTTCGGCAATTGCGGCAGGTCGATGCCGATGCGCAGGGCGTCGATATGGCGTTTCGCGCCGACGTCCATGCCGGGCTTGGCCAAGCGCAAAAGGCGATTCCGGCCCGCTGGTTCTATGACGCGACCGGCTCTGCGCTATTCGAGGATATAACCGCGCTTCCCGAATATTATCCCACGCGCAGCGAAACCGATCTTCTCACCCGCCACGCCGCGGCGATCGCGGCGGCGATCGGTCCGGGGCGCGCGGTGGTCGAACTGGGGTCGGGCAGCGCCGCCAAAACGCCGCTGCTGCTCGGCGCCATCGCCCCCGCCGCCTATGTCCCCGTTGATATTTCGGGCGCATTTCTGCGCGACAGTGCGGCGGCGCTTTCGGCGCGCTTTCCGGGGTTGCCGGTCTATCCGGTCGAGGCCGATTTCACCCAGCGTGTCGCCTTGCCGCGCGAAATCGGCCCGCTGGCAAAGCTCGGCTTTTTTCCGGGCTCGACGATCGGCAACATGGTCGCGCGCAGTGCGATCGACCTTTTGCGCAACTGGCGCACCGCGCTCGGCGACGGTGCGCTGATGTTGATCGGCATCGACCGGATCAAGGATATCGCTACGCTGATCGCCGCCTATGCCGATCCGGCAGGGGTGACGGCGGCCTTCAATCTCAACCTTCTCGAACGGATCAATCGCGAACTTGGTGGGACGATTCCGGTCGAAAATTTCGTTCATCGCGCGCTGTGGAACGATGTCCATGCGCGTATCGAAATGCATCTGGTGGCGGCCTGCGATATCGAATTTGCCGTCGATGGTCGCCGCTATCGCATGGCAAAGGGCGAAACGATCCATAGCGAAAACAGCCATAAATACGGGCCGCGCGACGCCAATCTTCTGCTCCGCGCCGGTGGCTGGACCCCGGTGGCGACCTGGGATGACGCCAACCCCGGCTTCGCCCTTATCCTCGCCGAAGCGGCGGCATTCCGTTCGGCCCCTTGACGCCGCTGTGCCAGCGCCTAGGCAGCGAGCACGATTTTCCAGCGAAAGGGTTTGTCATGATCGTCGGCGTTATCGGTGCGGGACAGATGGGGGCGGGGATCGCTCAGGTGTCGGCAGGGGCCGGCCATGATGTGCTGCTGTCCGACATCGACATTGCCCGCGCCGAAGCGGGCAAGACGGGGATCGCGAAAGCGCTCGGCCGCCTTGTCGCAAAGGAAAAGATGACGGCGTCGGATGCCGACGCGCTGCTCGGCCGCATTACCCCCGTTGCCGATCACGCCGCCTTCGCGCCCGCCGATCTGGTGATCGAGGCGGCGACCGAGCGTGAGGAGATCAAGCGCGCAATCTTTGCGAGCGTCGGGCCGCATCTGTCGGATCGCGCGATCCTCGCGACCAACACCAGCTCGATTCCGATCACGCGGCTGGCGCAGGCAGCGCCCGATCCGGCGCGCTTCATCGGCGTCCATTTCTTCAATCCGGTGCCGGTGATGGGGCTGGTCGAGCTGATCCGCGGGCTGGCGACTAGCGATGCGACGCTGAACGCGGTCGAGGCCTATGGCCGCGGCCTTGGCAAGCAAATCGTTCATGCCAATGATGCGCCGGGCTTCATCGTCAACCGCGTGTTGATGCCGATGATCAACGAGGCGGTCTTCGCCCTCGGCGAAGGCGTCGCGACGATGCAGGACATCGACGCGGGTTGCCGCCTCGGTCTCAACCATCCCATGGGGCCGATCACCCTCGCCGACTTTATCGGCCTCGATACCTGCCTCGAAATCATCCGGGTGCTTCACAGCGGCACCGGCGATCCCAAGTTCCGCCCGGCGCCGCTGCTCGTCCAATATGTCGAAGCGGGCTGGGTCGGCAAAAAAGCCGGGCGTGGTTTCTATGACTGGACCGGGCCTGAACCCGTCCCGACGCGCTAGGGGCGGCTGCCTGCGGCATATTCCAGTGCTTTCCCTGGTGAGCGGGAGGGGCAGCTGAACGCTTCCTCCTGTGCTATTCTTCCGGAATAAGGGAACAGCAAAGGAGGAAGGCTTATGCGCGCTACATCCTTTTTCGGCCTGTCGCTCGCGATGCTGGTGGCGGCTCCGCTCAGCCATGCCCAACAGGGCGCGCCCGAGGAATCGACCATCAAGGATGCGGCCAATTCAGTCACCGAGCCTTTCGACGGAAAGGAGGTGCCCGAAAAATTGCGGGCGATCCTCGACGATCCCTATTCGCTCGCTGGCCTTGGCAAATGCGCTGCGATCATTCGTGAGGTCGAGGAACTGAACGCGGTTCTGGGGCCTGATGTCAACGAGCGCGTCGATAAGAGCCTTGCCAAAAAGCGCGAGGCGACAGCCGCCCGGCTTGCCGGCAATTTTGCGGGCTCGGTTATTCCTTTTGGTGGATTGGTCGGCGAAGTGACTGGCGCCAATGCCGAACGGCGGCGCTATGCCGTTGCCGTTTATGTCGGCACGGTCCGGCGCGGCTTTTTAAAGGGCGTGGGGCTCGAACGCGGGTGCAGGTCACCCGCGCGGCCCTGACCCGCCGGTCAGAACGGGGTCATGATCACCTTGCAGCTTTCAGCCGCGGTGCGGGCCGCCGTGTTCCAGCTGACCATGTTGCCGTCGCGGTGAAGCCGGGCACCCGTCTTGTTCTCATAGGATGAGCCGCTGTTGCTCGGCACCGCCCGCAGCGCCAGCGTCCGCCCGCCGTTGACCCGCACCAGCGCGCCGTCCTTTACATAGTTGACGTTGAGCTTCGTGCCGCCATTACACTCATAAAAGCTGCCGGTTCGTGCCGGCACCGAAGAGCAGGCGGCCATGGCCAGCATCACCGCGCCGCCCGCGACGATCGTCATCATCCTCGTCATCTTGTCTTTCCCCTTCAATATCCCGTGCGGACGCAAAGGACATCGGCCAGATACTCCCGCCGATTGATCGTTTCCATATGCTCGCGCGCCGACCCGTTCCAGCCGATCGAGCGGCACCAGTTGTCGGCGGTTTGCGCCGCGCAGTTGGCGGTGGCCGAACCAGCCGCGCAGGCCGCGACCCGCCGCCCATTGGTGCCCGGCTGGGTGTGGAATTCGGCGAAATTGCCGCGCGCAATCTGGCCGTTTGCGGGTGGTGCCTGCCACCCATCGTCCCCGCCACCATTGCCTACCGGCCGGATCGACTGGATCGTCAATCCGCGCAGCACATTGTTCAGCAAGGGTGTGTCGCGATCAACGGTACGGCACTGCCCGCGAAAGCGGGTCTTTTCGCACAATTGCCACCGACCTTCCTTGACGCGGATCGAATTGACCGGCCAGCTTAGCCCCAGATTGGGTTTCGCCTCTCCGATAAAGACGGCGGGGCCGCGATAGGCTGCATCGCGATAAATGGTTGCCTCTGGTGGTCGGTACATTCTGTCGTCGGGCGTCTGTGCCGAAGAGGTGGACAGCGCGCCGCCACCCACAATGACCGCCAACCCCGCCAGATATGTCCAGCTCATGCGCAATTTCGACATTGGATGGCCCTCCCTGTTCCAAGCCTGTGCGTGCGACCGGACGGAAAGTTCTCACAGATATAATGGCTTGGCAATCAGCGGCGCGAAGGCATTTGCTGCCATATTGGCGGCAATCGTGTCGACGCTGTAAGGTGGCGCGTCGTTACATCAGTCCCAGCATCAGCCCCGCGAGCGCCGCGGACATGAGATTCGACAGGCTGCCGGCGAGCAGCGCCTTCAACCCCAGCCGCGCAATCATAGGGCGCTGGTTGGGGGCGAGGCCGCCCGTCACCGCCATCTGTATGGCGATCGAGCTGAAATTGGCGAAGCCGCAAAGGGCAAAGGTGCCAATCGCGATCGATGTTGCCGACAAATCACCCTGTACCTTGCCCAGATCGATGAAGGCGACGAATTCGTTGAGGACCACTTTCGTGCCAAAAAGGCCGCCGACGGTACCGCTTTCGGCCCAGGGCACGCCCATCAGATACATGACCGGTGAAAAGACCCAGCCAATCACCGCCTGGAACGACAGATTGTCATAGCCGAACCAGCTGCCGATCCCGGCCAGCAGCCCGTTGGCGAGTGCGACCAGTGCGACGAAGGCGAGAACCATGGCGCCGACCGCAACCGCCAGCTTCACCCCGGTCTGCGCACCTTGCGCCGCTGCCATGATCAGGTTTGCGGGCTTCTCTTCGTCGTGGCTCGCTTCGGGCATGATGACGGGTTCGACGCCCAGATCCTTAGGATCGTCGGGCATCATGATCTTGGCCATCAAAATACCGCCCGGTGCCGACATGAAGCTCGCAGCAAGCAGATAGGGGAGAAGTTGTTCGCCGATCATGCTGGCGTAAGCGCCGAGGATCGTGCCCGCGACCCCGGCCATGCCGACCGTCATGATGGTGAACAGCTGCGACGGGGTGAGCCCGGCCAGATAGGGGCGGATGACCAGCGGCGATTCGCTTTGTCCGACGAAGATGTTGGCGGCAGCACCCAGGCTTTCGACCTTGGTAATACCGGTGACCTTCTGGATAGCGCCGCCGACCCATTTGATCACCAACTGCATGATGCCGAGATAATAGAGGATCGAGATGAGCGAGGCGAAGAAGATGATGACGGGGAGCGCGGCGATTGCAAAGCTGTTCGCGCCCATTTCGGGTGAGGCGAGCGGGCCGAAGATGAAATCGGTGCCTGCCTTGGCATAGCCCAGCAGGTTCGACACGCCGTTCGACATCGCCTGGATGATTGCGCGGCCCCAGGGCGTGCCGATGACGAGAAGGGCGAATCCCGCCTGAAGCAGGAAGGCGGGAATGACGACGCGCAAGCGAATCCAGCGGCGGTTCGATGAAAAGAGCACGGCAATCGCAAGCAATGCGACGATGCCGAGCAAACCGATCAGGCGTTCCATAATCTCGTCTATTCCCCCGCAGATAATCCGGCCTGTCTAGCGGCCTTTGACGATGGGGCAAGGGGCAGGCTTACCGCACATCTTTCCAGCACCTTCAAAACCGACTATCGCGCAGCGATGACCGAACCCGTATCCGCTGCGCTGCCGCGCTCCATCTCGCCTTCGCTCTTTCTTTTCACCATTATCTACGGCGGCATGGTGGTGCTGGCCGGAGTGCTGGGGAACAAGCAGGTTGCGTTGGGCGGCTGGCTGGCGGTCGAGGCCGGCATCTTTGCTTTCCTGATTCTGGTTGCGCTGTCGAGCGCGACCGCTGAACTGCATGGCCAGGGCGCCGCGAACCGCCTCGTGCTGTGGGGCTTCGTTCCGCTTGTTCTATCGATCATTCTGACCGCGCTCGTTCTCGCGTTGCCCGCGTCGCCTGAAATGCAGGCGGAACGGTTGGGCGCGTTCGACATGATCCTGGGGCAGAGCCCGCGATTGATGGCCGCAGGGATCGTTGCATACGGCACATCGCAGTTCTTGAACGTCACGATTTTTGCGAAACTCCGTGGCCGTGAAGGTGTCGGGAGCGGTGCGACCTGGCTTGCGATCCGCGGTGCGGTTGCGAGTGCGCTCAGCCAGATTGTCGACACGCTGCTGTTCGTCACCATTGCCTTTTACGGCGTGTTCCCGATCGCCAATCTGATGGTCGGGCAGATGCTGGCCAAGGTCGTGCTGTCGATCCTCGTTATTCCCTTTGTCATTACCGGCCTTGTCGCGCTTGGCCGCAGCCTGGATAGCAAAACCGACGTATGAATCAGACTCCCGACCCTTCGAAGCTTCCCGATCTGCTCGCCAAGGCGGAAACGCTGGTCGAGGCGCTGCCCTATCTGCAGCGCTATGCCGGGCAGACCTTCGTGATCAAATATGGCGGCCACGCCATGGGCGATCCCGAGGCGCAGCGCGACTTTGCCGAGGATGTCGTGCTTTTGAAAGCGGTCGGCATCAATCCGGTGGTCGTCCATGGCGGCGGCCCCCAGATCGGATCGATGCTGAAGCAATTGGGCATCGAGTCGACGTTCGTGGGCGGTTTGCGCGTTACCGATGCCGCGACCGCAGAGGTCGCCGAAATGGTGCTGGCCGGCAAGATCAACAAGGAAATCGTCGGCTGGATCGCTGCGCTCGGCGGGCGCGCGGTCGGCTTGTCGGGCAAGGATGCCAATCTCGTGCTCGCCGAAAAGGTGCAGCGAACCGAAGCGGACCCGAATTCGGGGATTGAGCGTCATGTCGATCTGGGTTTCGTCGGCGAGCCGGTCGCGGTCGATCCGACAATCCTGACCAATTTGGCGAACGACAATTTCATTCCGGTCGTGGCTCCGGTCGCGCTGGGCGCGGACGGCGCAACCTACAACATCAATGCCGATACGATGGCGGGAGCAATTGCCGGCGCGCTGGGCGCAAAGCGCTTTTTCCTGCTGACCGATGTGGCGGGCGTTCTGGATCGGTCGGGCGCCCTGCTGACCGATCTCGACAGCGCCGGGATCGAGTCGCTTAAGGCGGACGGGACGATTACCGGCGGCATGATCCCCAAGGTCGATACCTGTGTCGCCGCGGTTGACAGCGGGGTCGAGGCGGCGGTTATCCTCGATGGACGGATTCCGCACGGCATGCTGCTCGAAATTTTCACCGCAAGGGGTGCAGGCACGCTCATTCACCGCTAAGAGTGCCTGCCATCACGGTTTTACGGAGACCCTGTCTTGCTTCTCATGCTCATCCAGATCGTCGATATCATCCTGACGGTCCTGTGGTGGTTCATCATCGCCCAGGCGGTGATGTCGTGGCTGATCGCGTTCAACGTCATCAACACCCACAATGAATTCGTCGGCCAGCTATGGACGGTACTCGATCGCATTACCGAGCCGCTTTACCGGCCGTTCCGCCGTATCATGCCCGATTTCGGTGGGCTCGACCTGACGCCGATGCTGGTATTGATCCTGATCATCATCATCCAGGGACCGGTGCTGCAATATCTGGCAAGCCTGGCCTATTCGGGCGGTTTTGCCTGATGGTTGCGGGGGGGAGCGCAGGGGTTATTGACGGCAAGGCCTTTGCCGCCGGGCTGCGCGCGCGCATCGCCGATGCCGTTCCGGCATTCCAGGCCGCGACCGGCCGTGCGCCGGGTCTTGCGGTCGTGCTGGTCGGTGACGATCCGGCGAGCGCGGTCTATGTCGGATCCAAGGGCAAGGCGACCATCGCTGCCGGGATGGAGAGTTTCGAGCACCGCCTGCCCGCCAAGGCGACACAGGCCGAGGTCGAAGCGCTTCTCGCGGCACTCAACGCCGATGATGCGGTCGATGGCATATTGCTCCAGCTGCCCTTGCCTGGCCATCTCGACGAACAGCGTGCGGTCGCGACGATCGATCCCGACAAGGATGTCGACGGGCTGACCCCGGTGAGCGCGGGACGCCTGGCGCTCGGTATTCCGGGCCTCGTTCCCTGCACCCCCTTTGGCTGCCTCTTGCTGCTTCAGGATCGGCTTGGTGACCTTGGGGGCAAGGACGCGATCGTCGTCGGTCGCTCGATCCTCGTCGGCAAGCCGATGGCCCAGTTGTTGCTCGGCGCCAATTGCACCGTCACCATGGCACATAGCCGGACGAAGGATCTGCCTGAACTTGTGCGCCGCGCTGATATCGTCGTTGCCGCGGTCGGCCGCGCCGAAATGGTGAAGGGCGACTGGATCAAGCCCGGCGCCGTCGTCATCGACGTCGGGATCAACCGCCTGGCGCCTGCCGAAGGCGAAGCCAAGGGGCGCCTGGTCGGCGATGTCGATTTTGCCGGCGCCGCGGCGGTGGCCGATGCGATCACCCCGGTTCCGGGTGGGGTCGGGCCGATGACGATCGCCTGTCTTCTTCGCAACACGCTGGTCGCCGCGCACCGCCGCGCCGGCCTGGCCGATCCGGAGGGGTTTTGATGCGGCGCCTGACGGTTGCCGCATTCGCTCTTTCGCTGCTTTCCGGCTGTGCGTCCGCGCCGCGCGGCGACATGTTCAATCGTCCGCTGGCGGCGAACCCCAGCGCCTTTGTCGCTGCTGAAATCGCCTTCGCGCGCCTGGCGCAGGAAAAGGGGCAGTGGACCGCCTTTCGCGAGACGGCGCATCCCGATGCGGTCATGTTCGTGCCAGCCCGCACCAGCGCCCGCGACTGGTTGAAGACGCAGGCCAATCCGGCCGAGGCGGTTCGCTGGCAGCCGCACGCGGTCTATGTCAGCTGCGATGGCAACGTCGGCGTGACGACCGGTGCCTGGCAGAAGGGTGCGGGCAGCGGTTATTTCACGACAGTCTGGCTGAGGGACAAAAAAGGGGAGCTTTCCTGGGTGCTCGATCATGGCGACACGCTGGAGGTGCCGCGGACTGCACCCGATCTCATTGCAACACGCCAGGCGGCGTGCGGGTCGCGGCCGGGGGCAGAGGTAAGCCCGGCGGACGAGGGAGCTGACATGGCGGTCGGTCTGGCACCCGACCAGACGCTGAGCTGGACGTCCGAGGTCGCGGCCGATCTGTCGCGCCGCATCCGTATTCGCCTGTGGAATGGCAGCATGATGGAAACGGTCATCGACGACCGTGTCGCAGCGCCCAAGCAACCATGATCGACCTGTTCATTTCCGCCTTCGTCACGTTGTTCGTGGTGATCGACCCGCCGGGCTGCGCGCCCATCTATGCCAGCCTGACCGGCGGCGCGAGCCCGCAACAGCGGCGGTCGATGGCGATCCGCGCCACGTTGATCGCCGGTTGTATCCTCGTGTTTTTCGCGATGTTCGGCGAAGGGCTTTTGAGCTTCCTTCACATCGACCTCGACAGTTTCCGGATCGCGGGCGGGATCATGCTGTTCATGATCGCGATCGACATGGTGTTCGAAAAGCGCACCGAGCGCCGCGAACAGCGCGCCGAAAAGCTGATGGCGACGCCCGAGGTCGAGGATGTCTCTGTGTTCCCGATGGCGATGCCGATGCTCGCCGGGCCCGGGTCGATCGCATCGGTGATGCTGCTGGTGTCGCAGAATGACGGGATCGACCGCGCTTTCGTCATCTTTGCCGCGCTGCTTCTCGTCCTGTTGCTCACCCTTGCTGCGCTGTTGAGCGCCGGGCCCTTGATGCGGCTGATCGGCCACAAGGGCGAAGCGGTGATCACCCGCCTGCTCGGCGTCCTGCTCGCCGCGCTGGCCGCGCAGTTCGTGATCGACGGGCTGAAGGCGAGCTTTCCGAGTCTGGGCTGAACCCAAAACGCCGATATAAAAAGGGGCGCCGCCCGAAGGCAGCGCCCCTTCGCGTCCACGGGAAAGGACGGCGTCAGCGTGCCGCGGCGACGTCGGCCTGCGTGACCGGTGCGATGCGGATTTCGACGCGGCGGTTGCACTGATAATCGGCCTCCGAACGTTCGGGGCTGCACTTCAGCTGCGATTCGCCATAGCCCAGCGTTGCCATCCGGGCGCGCTGGATGCCGCGGCCGGCCAGATAGTCGGCGACCGACGCCGCGCGGCGTTCGGACAGGCCCTGATTATAGCTGTCGCTGCCCGTCGAATCGGTGTGGCCATATACGTCGATATAAGTGCTGGGATATTCGGCGAGCGTCGAGGCGACATTGTCGAGGGCGCTGCGGAACTGCGCCTTCACCATCGCGCTGTTGAGGTCGAAGGTCACGTCGCCCGGCATGTTGAGGACAAGCTGGTCGCCCTGACGTTCGACGTCGATGCCGGTTCCGGCGGTGCGTTCACGCAGCTTCTTTTCCTGCTGATCCATATAATAGCCGACGCCAGCGCCCGCCACGGCGCCGATCCCGGCGCCGACGATTTCCTCGGTCCGGCTGTTCTTGCCGCCGATCAGGTCGCCGAGCAGATAGCCGCCGAGCGCGCCGCCGACGCCGCCGATGGCGGCTTTCGAAATCCGCTTTTCGCCCGTTTCGGGGTCGGTGACGCAGCCGGTCAGGGTCAGCGCGCCAAGCGCGGCGAGGGTCGTGAGCTTGGTGATCTTCATATTCATTGGGTCGCTCCCTTTCTGCCGGCGGCGCAAGCTGGTCGTGGGCGGGCCGCCGTTCCTTCGAATAACATATGCCGCGCCATCTGGTTCCAAATTTCGCATGAATGGTGGATGAGCGGTGGGGCCATTGTGCAGGGGCAAGGCTTTGTCCTATAGGAGCGGCATGACCGAAGCTGACAGGGGCCGGGCGCTTGCGCGCCGCATGACCGCCCAATGACCCCTTTTCCCTGGTCGGACGTCGCGATCATCGCGATCCTTGTCCTTCTGAACGGCGTTTTTGCCATGTCCGAACTCGCGATCGTATCGTCGCGTGACCCCCGCCTTGCGGCAGCGGAAAAGCGCGGCAGCCGCGGGGCGCGGATCGCACGGCAACTGGCCGCCGATCCCGGCCGCTTTCTGTCCACCGTCCAGGTCGGCATCACGCTGATCGGCATTCTGGCCGGTGCCTATTCGGGCGCCAGCCTGGGCGAGCCGGTCGGCGAGCGGTTGCAGCCATTGTTCGGACTCGACACCGAAACCGCGACCACGGCGGGCTTTGCTGTCGTGATCGCACTGACCACCTATGCCTCGTTGATCGCGGGCGAGCTGGTCCCCAAGCAGTTCGCGCTGCGCGCGCCCGAACGCATCGCCATTTTCGTCGCGCCGATGATGTACTGGCTGTCGCGGATCGCGGCGCCGCTCGTCTGGTTGCTCGATACCAGTTCCGCCCTGGTCTTTCGCCTGCTCGGCCTCAACCGCGAATCGGAGGATCGGGTCACGGCGGAAGAATTGCATCTGATCGTCGCCGAGGCATCGAAATCGGGGGTGATCGAGGAAAGCGAGCGCGCCATTATTTCGGGCGTCGTGCGCCTGGCCGACCGTCCGGTGCGCGAGGTGATGACGCCGCGCAAGGACGTCGACTGGATCGACATCGCCGCCGATGCCGACGCGGTGCGCGCCAAGTTGCTCGAAACCCCGCACACCCGCTTGCCGGTGGCGCGCGGATCGGTCGACGATATCGTCGGCATCGTCCAGGCGCGCGACATCGCGGCGGCGCTGTTCCGCGGCGAGGCGCTCGACCTTGAACGGCTGACCCGCACGGCCAAGGTGATCCACGACCAGATCGACGCGATGGACGCGCTGGAAAGCCTGCGCGTGGCAGAGGTTCCGATGCTGCTCGTCCACGACGAATATGGGCATTTCGACGGGCTGGTGACACCGGCCGACCTGATGTCGGCGATCGCGGGCGAATTCGCCTCGGACCAGGACATCGGCAGCGAACCCTTTGTCACCGAACGCGAGGACGGCAGCCTGCTGATCGCCGGATCGATGCCCGCCGACCAGATGGCCGATCGCCTGGGGATCGAGCTGGACGATGACCGTGACTATGCGACCGCCGCCGGACATGCGCTGGCGATCCTGAAGCATCTGCCGACCGAAGGCGAGATTTTCACCGATCGCGGCTGGCGATTCGAGATCGTCGACATGGACGGACGCAAGATCGACAAGCTGCTGGTCAGCGAATTGTTGAAGCCGAAGGACGACGAGGACGCCTGACGTCCGGCCGAATGCGGTCTTAAAGCGACAAAAGATACGGACGTGCGCCGTCATTCTGTCTCCTTTGTCGCTTTAACGAAATGCGGCGGTACGGCATCGTCGCGCAGCGCGGCGTGGACCACCGCCATGTCCGGACCGCCGCTGACATCGATGGCGCCGCCCTTCAGAACCCGGACGATCGTGACGCCGTTGAGGGCGCGATCCATAGCGACCTTATACTGGTGGATACGGCCCATCGAAATGGCACGGTCCCACGCCGCGGCAAAGCTGGCCGCCTGGGGCCGTTCGCGGAGGCGATAGGCGGAGGCGCGCCCCATGCCGACGGCGCGCGCCGCCTTGCCGACCGAGCCCATCGCAGCGAGCGCGCGGATGAAATCGGCCTGCGTGCCGGGGCTCCAGCCATCGGCGCGGCGGCGTTGCTGCGGCACGGGATGAAATGCAAGGCAGGTGTCCGCGAGGGGCTGGGCGGGCGGGATGCTTTGTTCCATCGACCAGTTTGAAGCATGGCCGGATAATGTAGGAAAGCGTTATTCGAAGATCTGCTTTGGGGTGGGACGGGGACGTTGCCCTCCTTCGTCATCCCGGACTTGATCCGGGATCCCGCTCTTTGAGGCGCGGATTGCCTTCGATCTCAAGCGGGACCCCGGATCAAGTCCGGGGTGACGATCATGGATAGGTCAACTTCCGGTCGATAGCCGACGCACCTCCTTTTCCGTTCGTGTCGAGCGAAGTCGAGACACCCATCGATGCGGCGCCTGGCCCGAGGGGCATCTCGACTTCGCTCGATGCGAACGGGTTGAGGAGGCGGAGACGGCGGCTTCGGGGTCGTTAGCTGCCATCGCGTCGCGAACTGCACCGAACGGCGAAAACGGGGTGGTGAGCTGCCGTTAAAATCCTCCTTGGCGCGTAGCGATGGGGAGGGGGACCGCGCCCGCAGGGCGTGGTGGAGGAGCGCCGCGGCGTCGCGCCATTTGCCCCTCCGTCAGCGCTTCGCGCTGCCACCTCCCCATGCCTGCGGCACTGGGCGGATCTTATGATAACTCCCGGTCGGAAAGCGGCTTTATAGCTCCCCGCCGAGCGCTCCATATTTGGCTTCGAAACCGGCCTTGTCGCGGCGCGCCAGAAAGCCCGCCTGATCGACCCAATTGTCGCGGGTGATGCGGCCCTGGAAGGTTCCGAGCTGAGGATCGATTTCCGCGATGTCGGCGTCGGTCCATCCCGCGATCTGGTCGAAGCGGGTGATGCCCAGGCTGTTGAGCAGCGTCGCCAGCTTTGGCCCCACGCCCTTGAGCAATTGCAGATTGTCGGCCGCCGCGTCGGTTGCTGCGGGAGCGGGGGCGGGGATTGGGGCTGGCTCAGGGGGCGCAGCGGGTTCGGGCGCGGCGCTTTCGGCGGCAGGGGCCGGTTTCGGCGCGGCGGCGGGCGGCGGGGTGGGCGCGGGTTCGGGAGCCTTGAAGCGCGCCGGTTCGGCCGCGACAATGTCGGGCTTGACGGGTTCGAGCGGCTTGGCGGGCCTGGCGGGTTCGGCGACCGGCGCGGCGACATCGTCGAACGTATCGGGCTTGCGGCGCGCGAACAGCCACCAGAGGATGGCGACGGCGGCCACCGCCACCACCAATGCGACGATCCAATTTTCCTGCAGCCACATCATGGCATCTTCTCCTGCTGTAGTTCCAGCCTATGCGGGCGTGGGCGCGGCGTCCACCGTCGCGGACTGTTGGGTCAAGGCCTCAGCGTGCTTCGCGCGCGACTTCGCGCCAGCCGATGTCGCGGCGGCAAAAGCCGGTCGCGAAATCGAGTTTGTCGACCGCGGCATAGGCGCGTGCCTGCGCCTCGGTGACGGTCGGGCCGGTCGCGGTGACGTTGAGCACGCGGCCGCCCGCCGCGACGATGCGGCCGTCGGCGCGCGCGGTGCCAGCGTGAAAGACGCGCACCCCGCCCGCTTCGGCATCGGCGATATGGCCGATTGTCCCGCCCTTTTCGGGGGTGCCGGGATAGCCGTTCGCGGCCATCACGACGGTCAGCGCATAGCCGCCGGCAAAGACCGGCGCGGGCGCATCGGCGAGCGTTCCGGTCGCCGCGGCGTGGAGCAGCGCCGCGAAATCGCCGGTGAAGCGCATCATCAGCACCTGGCATTCGGGATCGCCGAAGCGGCAATTATATTCGATCAGTTTCGGCCCCGCGTCGGTGAGCATCAGCCCGGCGAACAGCACCCCGACATAGGGGGTGCCCTCTGCCGCGAGGGTGGCGACGGTCGGACGGATGATCCGTTCCATCACCGCTTCCTGAAGGTCGGGGGTCAGCACCGGCGCCGGGCTGTAGGCGCCCATGCCGCCGGTGTTCGGTCCGACATCGCCGTCGCCGACGCGCTTGTGATCCTGTGCGCTGCCGAACGCCATCACGTTGGTGCCGTCGGACAGCGCGAAGAAGCTTGCTTCCTCGCCGGTCATAAATTCCTCGATCACCACTTCGGCGCCCGCGCCGCCAAAGGCGCCAGCGAACATGTCGGCGATCGCCGCTTCGGCCTCGGCGCGCGTTTCGGCGATGATCACCCCCTTGCCCGCGGCGAGCCCGTCGGCCTTGATCACCACCGGAATCGCGAAATCGGCGAGCGCGGCGCGCGCGTCGTCGGCGCTGGAGCAGCGGACATAGGCGGCGGTCGGGATGCCGGCGCGCGCGCACAGATCCTTGGTAAAGCCCTTTGACCCTTCGAGCTGCGCCGCGGCGGCGGCGGGGCCGAAGGTGGGGATGCCAAGGTCGCGCAGCCGGTCGGCGATCCCGGCGACCAGCGGCGCTTCGGGGCCGACGACGACAAAATCGATGGCATGGGCGCGAACGAACGCGATGAGCGCGTCGAGGTCGTCGGCGGCAATCGGCACGCATTCGGCGTGCGCCTCTATCCCCGGATTGCCCGGCGCGGCATAGAGCTTGGCGCAGCTCGGCGATTGTGCCAGTTGCCAGCTCAGCGCATGTTCGCGGCCACCCGACCCGATAAGCAGGATATTCATGTCAGTTCCTTTTCCCGATCCGGCGTCCGATGGCGACACGCCCGCGCGGCTGTTAGCCGAGGCGGCGCCGGGCGACAATGCACCAGCCCTGTCGGTCGGGCAATTGTCGGCGGCGATCAAGCGCGCGGTCGAGGACGGTTTTTCGCGGGTACGGGTGCGCGGCGAGCTGTCGGGCACCAAACGCGCGGCGTCGGGGCATTTCTATGCGGCGCTGAAGGACGATAATGCGCTGATCGACATGGTGATGTGGAAGGGACAGGCGGCGCGCCTGGCCTTTCGCCCCGAAGACGGGATCGAGGTGATAGCCACCGGCAAGCTTACCACCTACCCCGGCCGTTCCAAATATCAGCTGGTCGTCGAAAGCCTGGAGGTGGCGGGCGAAGGCGCGCTGATGCTCTTGTTCGAAAAGCTGAAGGCGCGGCTCGGCGCCGAGGGGCTGTTCGACCGCGAGCGCAAACAGCCGATCCCGCGGCTGCCCAAGGTGATCGGCGTCGTCACCTCGCCGACCGGGGCGGTGATTCGCGACATTTTGCACCGCCTGGCCGACCGTTTCCCGATGCATGTCCTCGTCTGGCCGGTGCTGGTGCAGGGCGAAGGCGCGGCGGCGCAGGTCGCGCGCGCGGTGCGCGGGTTCGACGGGCTCCCCCCCGGCGGGCCGGTGCCGCGCCCCGACCTTGTCATCGTCGCGCGCGGCGGCGGATCGATCGAGGATCTGTGGGCGTTCAACGAGGAAGTGGTGGTGCGCGCGATCGCCGAATGCCGCATCCCGACGATCAGCGCGGTCGGCCATGAAACCGACGTGACGCTGGCCGACTATGTCGCCGATGTGCGCGCCCCGACCCCGACCGCGGCGGCCGAAATGGCGGTGCCGGTGCGCGCCGAGCTGCAAGCGCAGCTGGCGACGTGGAACGGGCGGATGATCGGCGCCGCGAGCCGTCACCAGGCGCTGGCCGCCGAACGGCTGGGGGCGCTGGCCCGGCTGCTGCCGCGCCGCGACGGCCTGTACGCGCCGCAGCGCCAGCGGCTCGACGAGGCGCAGGGGCGACTCGATCGCAGCCAGCGCCACCGGATCGGCATCGTCGGCGAGCGGCTGGCGACCCGCGCCGCGGTGCTGCGCCCGGCGCTGTTGACGCGCGCGTGGGATCGCGACCGGGCGCGGCTGGAGGGGCTGGGGCGGCTGCTCGCCTCGCTCGACCCGCGCGCGTTGCTCGCGCGCGGCTATGCGATGGTGCGCGATGCCGAAGGCGCGATCGTCACGACCGCCGACGGCGCGCGGGGCGCCGGGCATCTGCGGTTGATGTTCGCCGATGGCGAGGTGCCGGTGCAGGTTGCTGGGGCTGATCTGCCTCCGCCCGGCTCGGCTTCCTCCGCGTTGCCGTCGCCTGCGCCTACCGCGCCGCGTGCGCCGCGCAAGGCGTCCGATGCCGCGCCGGGGCGTGGGCAGGGAGAGCTCTTCTGACGCCGCCGGGGGTGGCCGCGCCGTCCGATGCTGCTATACCGGGGCGATGACCCGCCACGATATGGACAATTTTCGATGCTGATCGCCAGCCGCAACCGCCTCGCCCGCCTGCAATATGGCCCCAATGGCTTTCGCGTCCTGGCGCCCGGCGACCATGTGCTGTGCGCGGCCAGCGGCGTGCCGATCGGCCTCGACGAGCTGCGCTATTGGTCGGTCGCGCGGCAGGAGCCCTATGCCACCGCCGCGCTTTCGGTGCAGGCGACGCTTGATTCGGGCGATTCGGGTAAGGCATGACGGCAGCCATCCGGACGCGCGGGCGCGCCCTGACGGTCGGCCTTGTCATCGGGCTTTCGAGCTGTGTTCCCGCGATGGACGCGCCGGCCGCCGCGCCCGCCGATGTTGCGATGGACGGCGCGGCGACGCCAATGGCGCCGACGGTCGACGCGCGCGAACCCCGGCGTACCGATTTCGAACTGGCCGCAACCGCCGAACAGGGCGGTGTACTGATCGGGGTGGCGCCTGCCGATACGCGCAGTCTGGCGCTTGATGGCCGGGCGATCCCGGTTGCGCCCGACGGACGTTTCCTGCTTGCCTTTGACCGCGATGCGGGCGCGACGGCCCGGCTGGTCGCGACATTCGCCGACGGCCGCACGGCCCAGCGCGATATTGCGATTGCGGCGGGGCGCTGGCGGATCGAGCATGTCAACGCCCCCTATCGCGGCAGCGCGGCGAGCGACGCCGAGTTCACGCGCCGCCGTCCGGCCGAGCTGGCGCAAATCGCCGAGGCGCGCGCGCGGACGGTCGAATCGGATGGCTGGCGGCAAAGCTTCGTCTGGCCGGTCAAGGGACGATTTTCCGGCTTTTTCGGTTCGCAGCGCGTCTATCAGGGCAAGCCGGGCAGCTATCACAGCGGCACCGATGTCGCGGTTCCGGCGGGAACGCCCTTCGTCGCGCCCGCTGATGGCGTGGTCGTGCTCGCGGCGAGCGCGCCCTTCACCCTCGAAGGCCATTTGCTGATCGTCGACCATGGAATGGGATTGAACAGCGCCTTTCTCCATTGCCAGCGGCTTGACGTGAAGGCCGGTGATCGGGTCAGGCAGGGCCAGGTGCTGGGCACCGTCGGTGCGACCGGCCGCGCGACCGGTCCGCACATGCACTGGGGCCTGAAATGGCACGACGCACGGCTCGACCCCGGCAAGCTCGCCGGGCCGATGCGGCGCTGAGTTTTCGCCCGGGCCCCGCGTTTCGCGCTCGGCCCTTAGTAACAATTGAAACAAAATTTCCATTTTAGGGCACTGCTCGCGCCTTTGATTTCGGCTGATTGCGATGTTGTTGCCGATGCGTCACAGAAACGCAAAAAACTGCGAGCGGCACAACAAATTCGCTTTACTCGGACCTCCGCTATAGTCATCCGATGCGTACCGGGGAAGTAATGTGGGGTGGGGAGTCACCTGCGCAGATGATCCCGGCTGTCTTGTCAATAAGTAGCAAGGGACTGCGCTGTGAAACGAACCCAATATACCAAATTAAGGCTGGGTGCTGCTCCTATCGTTTTGGGGGTCGCGCTGCTATCCAGCACCGCATACGCGCAACAGGATGCCGTAGAAGATGGTACCTCGGCGAACGAGGGGACGATCGTTGTTACCGGAACGCGTATCGCGCGGCCCGATCTTGAAGTAACGAGTCCGGTCAATGTGATTGGCGCTGAAGAAATTAATCTTCGCCAGCCGAATTCTGCTGAAGATCTTCTTCGTGACCTTCCGTCGGTCCGCCCTTCACTCGGGCCGGGCGTCAACAACGGCTCAGACGGCTCGGCCAGCGTCAACCTGCGCGGCCTGGGCGACAACCGCACGCTCGTCATTCTCGACGGCCGCCGGATCGTTCCCTTCGGTCTTGACGGCGTCGTCGACCTTAACGTGATTCCGACCGGTCTGGTCGAGCGCGTCGATGTGGTGACCGGCGGTGCTTCGTCGGTTTACGGTGCCGACGCTGTGGCCGGCGTCGTGAACTTCGTCACCCGCCGCAATTTCACAGGCTTCGAAGCGTCGGGCAATTATCGTATTTCCGAACGCGGCGATGCGGCCCAATATCGTGCAGACCTTTTGGTCGGGGCGAGCTTCGACGACGATCGCGGCAATGTCGTGCTCGGTCTCGGCTATGGCGATCGCAGTTCGCTGTTCACCACCGACCGGCAGATTGCACGTTTCCCGATTAGCTCGGTAAACGGCCTCTATAACGGTTCGACCGGCGCGGTACCCGCCATCTTCCAGTCGCAGCTTCGGTCGGCGACCAACCCGAACGGATTGCCGACGAGCGGACTTGGTGCGGTCATCGATCCGACGACCGGATCCTTCCGTGCTGCAACGCAGAACGATTTGTTCAACACCAATCTCGGCACCTATTTCCTGACGCCGCTCCAGCGCTGGAACGCATATGCGGCGGCTCGTTACGAAATCACCGACGATATCGAGGTCTATTCGACCGCAATGTTCACGCGCAACAAGGCGCGTCTGGCGCTCGCCGCGTCGGGAACCTTCGGCAACGCTTATAATCTGCCGCTGAATAACCCGTATCTGCCCGCCGGCGCGCGTGCACAGCTTTGCGCGGCCAATAATATTTCGGTCGCCGATTGTAATGCCGCCGCAGCGGTGAACACGGGCACGTCGCAAACGGTGCGCGTGATTCCGTCGCGGCGCCTGAGCGAATATGGCCCGCGCGGCAACCCGATCGAATCGACGATGTTCCAGGTCCAGACCGGATTCCGCGGCGACATCACCGACAGCATCAAGTTCGACGTGTCGGCGCAATATGGCGAAACCAGCCAGAACCAGCAGCGCGTCAACTGGGGTTCGTCGAGCAAGGTGCAGCAGGCGCTGCTCGCCTATCGCAACGCTGCCGGTCAGCTGGTCTGTTCGAACACGGCCAATGGCTGCGTTCCGCTGAACCTGTTCGGTGCGGAAGGGTCGATCACGCCGGATCAGATTGCGTTTATCGATCTCGATGCGCAGATTCGCCGTCTCGTCCAGCAGGGCGTCGTTACGGGTAGCATCTCGGGCGATCTGTTCGGTCTGACCAGCCCATTTGCCTCGTCGCCGATCGCTTTCTCGATCGGTGCCGAATATCGCAAGCTGAAGTCGAGCGCGACCCCGGACGCACCGTCGCAGATCCAGGGCGAAGTGCTTGGCACCGGTGCGCGCACCCCGCCCGATCTCGGCCAGTACAGCGTGAAGGAAGTGTTCGGCGAAATCATCATTCCGCTGATCGAGGACAGCTTCATTCACAAGGCGACGATCGAAGCGGGTATCCGTTATTCGGATTATTCGACCACGGGCACCAGCACGACCTGGAAGGCCGGCGGTACGATCGAGCCGGTCGAGGGAATCAAGTTCCGCGGCATGTATCAGGTGGCGGTGCGCTCGCCGAACATCCAGGAATTGTTCCAGTCACCGGTGCAGGGTCTGAGCAACCTGACGGTCGATCCCTGCGCGGGGGCGACTCCGTCGGCGCCGCGGAGCCTGTGCGAAGCGACAGGGGCGCCTTCGGGCACCTATGGCGGCATTTCGCAGCCGTCGTCGGGACAGATCAACGTCACGACCTCGGGCAATCCTGACCTCGATGTGGAACGCGCCAAGACCTATACGCTGGGTCTGGTGTTCGCGCCGCGGTTCATCCCCCGACTGTCGATCACGGCGGACTATTTCAATATCAAGATCCGCGATCTGATCAGTGCACCGTCGCAGAATGATATTCTGAACGGCTGTTATTCGTCGGTGCTCAACCCGTCGCAGACCCCCAATGCGTTCTGTGCGCTGATCAAGCGTAACCCGCTGACGGGCAGCCTGAACGGTGCGGGTGAAACCCCGGGCGTGATTCTGGCGAGCTCGAACCTTGGTCGCCTGTCGACCGCGGGTATCGATGTCGGTATCAATTACAAGATTCCGGTCGGTGAAGACGGCGCGATCCGCCTTGGCGCGAATGGCACCTGGATGGATTATTATCGAGTCCAGGCGACGCCGAATTCGATCAACCGCGAATGTTCGGGTTATTACAGCACGAGCTGCACCAACCCGCGTCCGAAGTGGAAGTGGAATGCGCGGGTCGGCTATAATGATGGTCCGTTCGATGTCACGTTGATGTGGAATCACATCAGCAGCGTCGAGCTCGAACCCATCCGCCCCACCGGTACGGCACTCAACACGCCGGCTCCGGGCAACACGACGACGGCGTATAATTCGATCCTGCCAGCTTTCCGCAAGATCGATGCATACGACTATTTCGACCTGACGCTGCGGTTCGATGTCAGCGAAGCCTTCGAACTCGGACTGTTGATCGAAAATCTGTTCGACAAGAAGCCTCCGCTGGTCGGGGCAGGCGTGGCAGGGACGTCGTTCAACAACGGCAACACCATGCCGACGACCTATGATGTCATCGGCCGGGCCTATACAATGTCGGCCAAGATCAGCTTCTGATCCTTGCTGGCATCGTGACAGACTGGGGGGTGGGCCATTGGTCCGCCCCCTTTTCTTTTGAACTTTGCTCGGACAAGGTTCCTCCATGATTCAACCCGACGGCGTTTCCGATCCCGAGGCGGTGATCAACGCGGCACTCGATGCCCGCGATGCCGGGCGCGGCGCAGACATGTTGCCCTCGCTAAGGGCTGCGCTCGATCGCCATCCCCGCAATGCTCGGCTTTGGCAGACCATGGGTGTCGTTTATCGCGCGCTCGACGAGAGTGCGGCCGCCATCGATGCCTTCGCCGAAGCGGCGCGTCTGGCTCCGGGCGAGATCAAATCGGTTTACGGGGTGGCTCAGGCGAGCCTGGAGGCGGGCCGTCCGGCAACGGCCCTGTTCGAGCGCGTGCGCCAGCTGGCGCCTGGCGACGGCGCGCTGTTGCTTGGCCGAGCGGCTGCCCAACTGGCAGAGGGACAGGGTGCGCAGGCGATTGCCGATCTCGACGCAGTCGTCGCAGACAATCCGCTTTGGTTCGATGGCCAAGCGGCGCTTGCCCGCTTGCGTGGCCAGATGGGCGACGCATCGACTTTCGATGCAGGCTATCGCCGCGCCCTTGCGGCAATGCCCAAAGCTTTCCCGCTATGGGATGCGTTCATCAATTTTCTGATCCATGTCGAACATTATGGCGCGGCGGAGCGGGCGGTGGGAGAGGCACGCGCCGCAGGCTGTCACGCCGACGGCCTGGTCTTGTTCGAAGCGATCTGCGCTTCGGAACTGGGTGATCGTGCCCGCGCCGATCATCTGTTTGATTCGCTGGCTCAGCGTGCGGATATCGGGATTGCCGAGCGACATATTCGCCATCTGTTGCGGACCGGACGTGCGGATGCTGCCGCGTCGCGTGTCGAGCCGCACCTGGGCGACCGCCAGGCGAATCGGATTTGGCCCTATGCGGCGTTGGCGTGGCGATTGACGGGCGATGCGCGGTGGCAATGGCTGGAAGGGGATCCGGCGCTGGTCGGCGTCGTCGATCTCGATGTCGGCGATCTCCTCGCTCCGTTGGCCGAGCGGCTGCGCGCGATCCATCGGGCGGTCGCCGCGCCGCCCGGGCAGTCGGTGCGGGGCGGTACGCAGACCGACGGCCCTCTCTTTGCCCGTGATGAGCCCGAAATCCGGCGGCTGCGCGCGATCGTCGTCGCGGCTGTGGAAGCGCATGTCGCCGCAATGGGGCCGCGCGATCCGCAGCATCCCTTGTTGCGTCACACCGGCAAGCGTTTTCGCTTTGCGGGATCCTGGTCCGTGCGCCTGATGGGGGCCGGGCATCACAGCAATCATATTCATCCGCAGGGGTGGTTAAGTTCGGCCTTTTATGTGGCTTTGCCGTCACAGTCGGAGATGGGGCCGCCTCCAGCCGGTTCGCTTCAACTTGGCGCGGCGCCCCATGAACTTGGACTCGATCTGGCGCCGTTGCGAACGATAGAGCCGAGGCCGGCGCGCCTTGTTCTGTTTCCCTCCATCATGTGGCACGGAACCCAGCCGATCCTGGGGGGCGAGCGCTTGACCGTGGCGTTTGACGTGACGCCGGTTGGGTGATGGGCTCTTTTTACGCGGTTTCTGCGGACGGTATTCTGCGAACTTTTTGAAAAATAATAAATTACAATGTGTTAAATGAGATTTCCGGTATCGCTGACCCGCGCATAGGTGGGTGGAGCACCCGTCTCACATGATTCGCGCGCGCCTGTGCCGTGATTGTTGCAAATACATCACAATGGCTGATGAAATGGCCAAATCAGGGGCAAATTTTCTTTACTCCCGATGAATGAAGGGTCATCCCGACCCCCAACCGGGGTAATCTGTGACGCGTTCATGCGTCAGAATTACGCAATCCCGGCTATTTCTATCCACCAGTAGCAAGGGACTGCACTGTGAAGAAAACCCAATTTTCTAGGCTGAAGCTGGGCGCTGCCCCGGTCGTCCTGGGAGTTGCTCTCATTTCGACTCCCGCTTTTGCGCAGGACGCCGAAGAGGGCGCGTCCAGCGAGACGATTATCGTGACCGGCTCGCGCATCGCATCGCCGAACATCACCTCGCTGCCGCCGGTTCAGACCGTCACGGCAGAAAACATCCAGCAATCGGGTGCCGTTAACATTCAAGAGCTTCTGCTTGAGAATCCCGCTTTCGGTACGCCCGCGCTGAGCCGCACAAACTCGGCGTTCTTGACGTCCGGTACCGGCGTGGCAACCGTTGACCTTCGCGACTTGGGTTCGGATCGTACGCTCGTTCTGATCAACAATCGTCGCGTGGTTGCCGGCGTGCCCGGCACGGCGACCGTTGACCTCAACATTATCCCGACTCAGTTTGTCGAGCGCGTCGACGTTCTGACCGGTGGTGCATCGTCGCTCTACGGTTCGGACGCCGTTGGCGGCGTGGTCAACTTCATCTACAAGAGCGATTTCGAAGGTTTCGAAGCTGAAGGCCAGTATGGCATTACCGAGCGTGGTGATTCGGCTCGCATTCAGACGAACCTGACCTTCGGCGGCAATTTTTCTGACAACCGCGGTAACATCATGGTTCACCTCGGCTATTCGGATGAAAAGGGCCTGCTCTCCCGCCAGCGCAAGAATACTTTCTCGGATGACGTGGACAGGTTTGCGTTTATCACGGGTGATCCGGCGGACTATGGCGTGTCGGCTGGTCCGTTCTTCTCGAGCTTCCCGCCGCAGGGTCGTTTCACTGTTGGGGATAATTTCCGGCCGGCCGGCGATTATACCTTCACTTTTGGACCCAACGGGCAACTGCAGCCTTGCTTCACCACCAATGGACCGACCTGCAACAGCCAGGTTCTCAATTCGTCGGGTGGCGTAGTCGTTCCCGGAATCGGTACCGGTGTTGGTCCGAACGGTTTCAATCGCCAGTTCTTCCGTACGCTGGCTGTTCCGGTGAAGCGTTATCTCTTCGCTGCTCGTGGCCATTACGATATCACGGACGATATCCGCTTTGTTGCTGAAGGCACCTACGCAAAGACCACGGCGTCGCGTGAAATCGAGCCTTTCGCGCTTGATGTTGCGAACATCTATCCGGTCACCGGTCGTGCGCCGATCGAAACGATGGTCAATGGCGTTGCCGTCCTGAACCCCTATGTCCCGGCAGCCATCGCGGCCGTCGCAACCGACGTCGATGGCGACGGTCTGCGTGACATGGGCTTTGCCCGTCGTTTGACCGAGGTGGGGACCCGTAATGGCTCCACCGCTCGCGATACGTTCCGTGTTGTGCTCGGCCTTGAAGGCGGCCTGTTTGATGACAAGTTCCGCTGGGACGTCAGCTATAATTACGGCCGCACGACGGAATCGCAGCGTTCGAACGGGCAGGTGAACGTTCTGAACTTCGCCAACGCAATGTCGGCGATCACGGACGTGGACGATCTTGATGGCGACGGTTCGCGAACTGACGTTGTTTGCGCCAGCGCAACCGCGCGTGCGCAGGGCTGTGCTCCGATCAACATCTTTGGCGAGGGTTCGATCTCGCCGGAGGCGCTGAACTACATTGCAGCACAACAGTCGTTCCAGACCGACATCCGTCAGCAAGTGTTCACCGCGAACCTGTCGGGCGAGTTGTTCGACCTGCCCGCTGGGCCGGTGGGGATTGCTGTCGGTGGCGAGTATCGTAAGGAATCGAGCTCCGAAGATAACGATGCGCTTACCAATGCTGGCCTGAATGCCGGTAATGCCATTCCGGACACCGCAGGTTCCTTCAACGTTAAGGAACTGTACGGTGAAATTAACATTCCGGTTTTGGCCGACACCGCATTCTTCCACTCGTTGAACCTGCGTGCTGCTGGCCGTGTGTCGGACTATTCGACGGTCGGTACGGTATATAGCTATAGCTTTGGCGCAGACTGGGCGCCCGTGGAAGATATCCGCTTCCGCGGCACGTTCGCTCGCGCCGTTCGCGCGCCGAACGTCGGTGAGCTCTATCAGGGTCCGTCACAGACGTTCCCGACTGGCCTGCAGGATCCGTGCGCTGGCATCGGCGCCTCTGGTGGTGGTGATCTGGGAACGCGCTGCCGTGCAGACGCTGGCGTTTCTCTGAACATTGCCCAGAACGGTACGTTCACGCTCAATCAAGCTGACTTGCAGGGCATCAGCGGCTTTAACAGCGGCAACCTGGACCTGTTCGAAGAAACTTCGGACTCGTACACCTTGGGTGTGGTTATTACGCCGCGCTCGATTGCTGCGCTGCGTAACCTGACCCTGTCGGTCGACTACTACAACATCAAGATCAAGGACGCGATTGTTGCTCCGCCGCGCCAGTTCATTCTGAACCAGTGCTATCAGCAGGGTAACGATCAGTTCTGCGATCTGATTCAGCGTCGCCAAATCCAGGCAGGCTCGAATAGCCCGGGTTCGCTTGAGTTCATCGATGCTCCGTTGGTCAACGGTGGACGACTGAAGGCCGAAGGTATCGACGTCGTCGCGGGTTATCGCACGCCGGTCCTGAACGGGTCGTTGAGCATGCGCATCTCGTACAACCACGTGTTGGACGGCTATGTGATCCCGGTTCCGGGTGCGCCGAAGGATCCGTTCGCGGGCGAAATCGGCACGGCACGTGACCGCTTCACTGCCAACCTGGGTTATCAGGAAGATAAGTTCGGTATCACCTTCACCGGTACTTATATCGGTAAGTCGTATGAGGATGACCAGTTCCTCGCCGAATATGATCTGGGTCCGAAGGACATCTCGATCCCGGCGCAGTTCTATCTGGACACGCAGATGACGTATCGTCCGGCCGATGCCTTCGAATTCTTCTTTGGTATCGACAACCTTCTGGACAACAAGGCGCCGAACATTCTGTCGGGTTCGCCGTTCAACGTAACGGGCGCGGACACGGCCGCAGATGTCTATGACATCTTCGGGCGTCGTTATTACGCCGGTGTCCGTCTGAAGTTCTGATCACTTCAGTCGAAACGGAACGAGAAAGGGGCAGCGAAAGCTGCCCCTTTTTTGTCTGGTACGGGATTCCCCTGGTTGGCCTGCCCCCTCGATGGACATACCGCCCGACGGCGCAGGGCGCTGGCACCTCGGGCGATATGTCGGTGCCGCCAAAAGGCCGGTCCATGTGTGTGTGTGTGTGGGCCATCTTTGCTTGCGAGCGGCTGGGGCTGTTGATTTGAGCTGCGCCGGCTTTCTGAGCTTGGAATGAGAAGCCCGAGAAGCTCGCGTAGGGTGTGGGCTTTTAATCCGGTACTTTCTGAAAAGCCGCGTAAGTCTAAGTGAGTGAGCGGCGCATGATTTTCATTATGCTAGCCGATCGGCGACATCGGGCGCGCGAAACGTGCTGAAGGGCTAAACGCTCCTCCACGCCCGAGACCGCACTCCGCAATCACCAAGCACGCTGCAACGGCAGGGGAAAAAGCTGCGCCGTGCGTTTTGGAAAGGTGCAAGATTATCGCGCGGGAGCGCGCGTGCCGATGAAAGGGATTGGAAAGGATCGCGCAAGTGGCGAGATGCGGGCCGGCGCAAGCGATTTTCCAATGGTGTTCCTTGTGATCGCTTCCTACCGATCTGGCAGAACATCGGGGTCCGGTTGGAAGTTAAGGGGTGAATTGGCGGGCGCGAAAGCTTGCTGCTCCGTTAGAAGCTGGAGACGCCGGCGCCAAATCTATTAGTTCGCCACGGCTTAAGGAAGCGCAGCGTTGATCCCAGGCTTCTTGGCCGTGACGGCTTTGCGTGCGCGTTCTGACGTGCTCCCCTGAAATGTGACCGATTTTGAGTAGAGTCCGGCGCGAAGGAGTCGGACGTAATGAAGCGAAGCAGGTTCAGCGAAGAGCAGATCATCGCGATATTGAAGGAGCATGAGGCGGGGA
>NZ_JAXMPB010000003.1:0-469261 GCF_034380315.1 Sphingopyxis sp. | reverse complement strand
CCCCGCCGAGATCGCCGGCCAATGGTCCTGGGGGCATGCCCCCAGGACCATTGCCATCCCATCAATCAACCATCATGAAGGAGCCGGACTCTACCTCTGACTGGTAACAATCAGGGGAGCACGTCAGACGGCTCGCCATCCCGTGTCAGTCGCTCGCTGGCGTCTGGATGGATGTCCAGAAGGAGCCCTTAATCGCCGACGGCCATCTCACCGTACCGTTTTTCCTTTGCGCGGCCCCTCCGTATTGCTCGGATAAAACTCCTTGCCAAGCAAGCGCTACATTTGTAGCACGCTACAAATGTAGCGCTTGAGGTGAGTCGCATGCTGTCCAGTCTGCCCCCGCGGGAACGCGAAATCGTCGATATTCTTTATGAGCGCGGTGCGTCGACCGTGACAGAGATCGGAGAGGCGCTTGTCGACGAACTGTCGGGTTCGGCAATCCGTGCAATGTTGAAGCGCCTAGAGGCGAAGGGCTTTGTAGCCCGTGAGGCATCGGATCGCGGCTTTGTCTATGCGCCGAGCGTGTCGGACAAGACGGCGCGCAAGTCGGCGCTGAGCCAGGTCGTCCGTGTCTTCTTCAACGGCTCAGCAACGAGCGCTGCGGCCGCGTTGCTCGGTATGCAGGACGAGATGAGCAATGCCGAACTCGACGAACTCGAACAGATGATCGCCAAAGCGCGCGAAGGGAGAGGGTGATGCTGGCCACCGCGATGCTGTTGGGCCTGGCCTGGAAATCCGTCGTCGTTGCAGCAGTGACGCTCGGCCTGCTGCGCCTTGCGCGGAGGCGATCCGCCAGCGAACGGTCGATGATTGCGCACGCTGGCCTGGCGGCGTTGCTCGCACTGCCCGCCGCGGTCCTGTTGTTGCCGCGATGGACGCCGCTTCCGGCGAGTTGGTCCTTCGAACCCGCTGCGCCAGTGGCCGAAACTGCAATGACAAAGTGGGTGGCGGTGGATCCGGTACCTGCCGCGGCGTCGCTCCCCGCCGTTGCGGACAGCGCCGAATGGGCCTCGCCTGTCTTTCTGTGGAACGACCTTGTCACCTTTCTCTATCTTTGCCCGCTCGCGCTTCTGTCTGGAGTGATGATGCTGGCGGTTGTGCGGCTGTTTGCGATGCGCGGGCGCGCCGAGATATTGGTTGAGAGTTCGTGGCTGTCGGCACTTGCCGAGGCACAGCGGCGCATGGGATTTAAACATGGCACCGCGCTTTTGGTCAGCGGGGAGTTGCGCTCACCGATCAGCTGGGGCGTGTTGCGCCCGACGATCGTCCTGAGCCCGAAGGCGGTCGCCGCATCGGGTGAAGCCGAAGCGATCATCGCGCACGAACTGGCGCATGTCGCCCGGCTTGACTGGGCGAAATTGCTCGGCGCGCGTGTCGCTTGCGCGGTTTTCTGGTTCAATCCGCTGGTGTGGATGCTGGGGCGCGAGAGTCATCAATTGCGCGAGGAGGCCGCCGACGATGCAGTGCTTATGGCCAATATCGACGGCCCCGATTATGCGACGTTGCTCGTCGGCGCGGCGCGCCACGACAATCAGGGGGTGTTGCTCGCGGCACACGGCGTTGCGCCTGCCAAGGATAGTCTGAAGCGCCGGATCACGCGGGTGCTCGATGGCAGCTTGAAGCGTGGCCCTGCGAGCGCAAGCTGGACGCTCATGATCCTGGTCGCGCTCGGGGGCATCACCGTGCCGCTCGCCGCATTTTCGGCGACGGCCAAGCCCGAATCGGCGGCGGACGCCTACACCGCCGTTGCCTCGGTCGGTCAGGACGTCCGCGTGATGTCGTCGGTCTCGGCTGTCGCGGAAGGCGGCACCGAGGAGGTGGCCGCGAGCGCAACTGAGCAACCGCTGAGAGTCGAAGAACTGGCGGGCATGCGTGCGGTTGGAGCAACCCCAGCCTATGTCGCGGAAATGCGTGAACATAAGGGGTCGATGAGTGCCGGCGAGATCATCGGAGCCAAGGCTGCGGGCGTCGATCCAGCCTATATTCGGGCAATGCGCGGCATTTTTCCGGGGGTGGATGTCGACGAGCTGATCAGCGCTTCGGCCCTGCATATCGAACCGACTTTTGCACGCGACATGAAATCGCATTTTCCCGATATCAGGATCGATGATGTCATTGCGCTGCGGGCGACGGGGGTCGACTGTGACTTCGTCACCGACATGCGCAGGGCTGGCGTGAAGATGCGCAGTCCCGACGATGCGATCAAGCTGCGCGCAACCGGCGGGTTTCGCGCGGTGAAGCCCCGGCCAGTAACGACGTCGCGACCGATATCAAGGGCCGGGCCAGATGGTAATGTCGCCGTTGTCGATATGCAGCGCGGCGTGATCGAGGCGCGGCGGGACGATGGGCAGACAGCGCGGATCGCATTCCCACAGACGCCCGAACCACCCGAACCGCCTGTCCGCGACTGACGCCCGGACATTCGTCCGCAGCGACTGACGATTAACCGAAACCCGAGTCAAAATTGCCGCTGCAGCGGCGAGCGATGGCGCTCGCCCGCCGCAGGGAGGGAGGAGTGTGCGAAATGAAAATCCCGTATCTTGCCGGCAGCGCCGCGCTGATATCGAACCGCCCGGCGAGGGAGTTTTCCAAGTGAAGCGGTGGAGCAGCGTGATTGCGGTTGCGGCCGTACTGTCCGCCCCCGCGCTGGCGCAGGAGTCGGGATCGCCAACGGTCGACACCCCGCCGCCTGCGTCGGCCGAGAGCGCCCCGACCGCGACGAACCCGGTACGGCAAGTCTATTTGTCCGCCGATTTTGCACGCTATGCACCGAACAATGCCTATGACATGCTGATTCAGGCGCCGGGATTCCAGATACGCGACAACGAAAATCTGCGCGGGTTGGGGCAGGCGACGGGTAATGTCCTTTTCAATGGCAAGCGGCCATCGAACAAGGCCGACAATATGTATATCCAGCTGTCGCGTATCCCCGCCAGCAATGTCGAACGGATCGAGATCATCGATGGCGCGACGCTCGACATCCCCGGCTTGTCGGGACAGGTTGCCAATATCGTTTATCGCGCCGATGCTTTTTCGGGGCAATTCTCATGGAAACCGGAATTTCGCGCGCACTACACCGATCCGTTGTTCACCCGCGCCGACGTGTCGGTGCGCGGCCGAGCCGGGCTGATCGAATATGAGGTTGCACTGAACAACGACGATTCGGCGCGAAGCGGCGCGGGCGGTCCAACTTTGATCTATGACGGCGCGGGTCGTGTGACCGAACGGCGTCAGGACATCTGGAATACCCATTATGATGCGCCGAAGTTGTCGGGACGGATCAGTTGGGACCCGGCGGGGGATACGGTCGCCAACGTCGGCGGGCATTATCAACGCAAATATGACCGTTATTATGAGGATGGTTTTCGCACCGGGCCTGGGCTGCTGGACCGTGTCCGTACCGTCTATCAGAATGAAGATAGCTGGAATTACGAGATCAGCGGCGATTATCAATTCGGGTTCGGGCCAGGCAAGCTGAAGCTGATCGGGCTTCGCCGTTTTAGTCATGAACCTTACCGCCAGGAGATTGTCACGACGCCGGAGAGTGGTGTCGTGACCGGCGACCGCTTCATCCAGACCGGTGACATCGGCGAGACGATTGGCCGCGGCGAATATCAGTGGAAGATGCTGGGCGGCGACTGGCAGTTGTCGGGGGAGGCAGCGTTCAACACGCTCGACAATGTGGCGTCGATCGCGGTGCTCGATCCCAAGGGGGCGTGGGTCGGTCAGCCCTTCGAAGGTGGCACTGGCGGGGTAAGCGAGGATCGGTACGAAGGCCTTTTGAGCTTCGGACGCAAGCTGGCCGACGAACTGAGTTTCCAGATCATCGCCGGCGCGGAACATTCGACGATCACCCAGACCGGAATGAACGGACTGACCCGCAGCTTCTTCCGGCCGAAGGGGTCGATATCGCTGGCGTGGACGCCGTCGCCCGATTTCGACATATCGGTAAAAATGCGCCGACGCGTGCTCCAGCTCAGCTTCTACGATTTCCTTGCGCGCGCGTTCCTGAATGACGGGAACCAGAATGAGAGCAACAACGATCTTCGTCCACAGCAGGATTGGACCTATGAAGCTGAGATCAACAAGACGTTCGGCGCGTGGGGCTCGACGAAGATTATCTTGATCTTTCGCGACGTCGAGGACCGCGTGGATGTCATCCCTGTCGGCGCCGATGGGGAGGCGGTTGGCAATATAGCCAAAGCCAAAGCGGGCGCGATAGACTGGACCGCAACAATCAACCTCGATCCAGCAGGGATCAAGGGTATGAAGCTGGAGCCGCGGCTTTTGCTGCAGAAAAGCTCGCTTCGCGATCCCTTTACGGGCGAGAAGAGGCAGTGGAACGGCTTTACCGATACGGAGATCAGCCTGGGCTTACGCCACGACATTCCGGGCAGCGAATGGGCTTGGGGCGGCAACGCTCAATATGCGCATTATCAGCCCAACTATCGCCGTACCCAGATCGACAAAGTGTGGGAAGGGCCGGTCTGGGCATCGGTTTTTGTGGAACGCAAGGACGTCCTCGGCCTGACCGTCCGCGCGTCGATCCGCAACATCGCGAATGCCCGCTCGAGGCGCGACCGCACCGCCTATACGGCCGTGCGCGGTGAAAGCCCGGTAAGGTTCGTGGAGGATCGCAATCGATTGATTGGCCCGATCTTTTCCTTCTCGGTGCGTGGGAAATTCTGAGCGAACAAGATCGCGGGATCCCGAAGCGTCACATCAGGATCTGTTTCGACGACGGGCACCGGCTCGATCCAGGGTAGATGGAAAACGTGACCGGCCCCTTGGCGACGCAACCCCGGCGCGTTTGCTGTCGGATCGGACAAGTAACGACCTGCTTCGCTCCTCGCCACAGGCTCTGCTGGGCGGGGCATTGCTTTAACCGCGCTTGTGCGCAACAGAATCTGTTGGGAGAAAGATTCAAGTGCAATAAGCAGATTTTGTTGCAGAAATATCGGAAATTTCTCTATATTCTTTTATTTTCTTTCAATTCCATCTTAATATATTCAGAAATATATCTCCTTGATGATTGTGTATCGGCATCTCCGTTCCCCTGATGTTTCTTCATAATTTTTTCTATTTTTCGCAGGATTGAATATATTTCTGGTTTTGCTAGATCAATTCGCGTGTTGGAGCTGTTGTAGGTAGAGATTAGCTTTTCAACAACTTTGATGTGCAGGTTGCGCCTGTAGGCATTCACTGACCCTTTGAGATCGTCAGCATAAACCTGGTCGAACATGTCCGAGAACATGTCCGACAATCGATAGTTAGAGCCAAGGTTCGGTGCGATTAACAATCGTTCGAGCGTGGCTGGGTGCAGAAGATGATCAATAGCCGAAAATTGAACCTTCCACGCTTCGTCAATCACATTCGGCACGCGAACCCCGCTCATCCCACGGCGTTGTTCGATTAGCAGCGAAAGATAAGCCGGATCGAAGGCAAAGGCGTCAGGCGCGAAAACATACTGACCAAGCGCCGCGATCGCACGCCGCTGCTCGGTACCGTCGACGGGCCGCAGCGGCGCCACCTCTCCCTTGCCTAGCGGAGCGATATCGCGGTCTACATAGATGCCGCCAACAAATCGCGACATGGCAAGTGCGTGCTGGCGGTACATGGTCATCATCAACTCATGCGCCTCCAGCAGTTCGCTGTTACTCAATCCCCTCTGCGAAAAGCGCTGGGGTATCTGCTTCAGAGCGCTACGGATCAGCTCGATTTGGCCGGCAGCGAAGGCGAGCGGGTCGCTGGACATGTCATAGGGGATAACGCGCGGGTCCATCCCCCGGCCGGTCGATCGCATATCCTCTGCGTCATTGCCGTAAAGATAACCGGGCGTTCCGGCACGTGCGAGGTGCGCGTCGCGATGGGTGGGGTCGTCCATCCGGTCGTCATAGCCATATCCGATCGCCCAGCGATCATATGGACCAAGCTTGTCGGGATAGGCCGCAATGTGGGGCGAGCTGCCGGGCAGGACATTGGTGGCTGGGTAATCCATGACCGAACCGGTGATCGATTCAGTAGGGTCGAGCTCCCCCTTCAGCTCAGCTATCGAGCGATAGAAGGATCCCTTCATATTGTGGGTCAGGCCCAGCGTGTGCCCGACCTCATGCATCACCAGATAGCGCAGGCTGTCCTGTACAAGCTTTTTTAGCTGATCCTCGTCGGCGCTGCCCGCCGCAACAACGCCAGCCTTCAGCATCGTCGAAGCGAAATCGAGCGAAAGGCGCATCTGGTGCTGGAAATCGCCATGCCATTCGCCATGGCTTTCCGCCGCCAGGGCTTCGACGCTTTCGGCGCCGGGGAGCAACTTGTCCAGCAACAGCTGGCGGCTGACGCTCTTCTGCTCCAATATGATGTTGGCGGCCAGTATCTCGCCGGTGCGCGGGTTGATCACACTGGGGCCATAGCCGTTGAAAATCGGGCTGGGCGAAGCGATCCACTGAATGACGTTATAGCGGGCGTCGCCCGGCTTCCAGTCTGCGTTATCGGGCTGGATTTTCACCTCGATGGCGTTCTGGAAACCTGCGGCCTCAAACGGCTCGTTCCAGGCCAACGCCGCCTGGCGGATCGTTTCGCGATATTCGGTCGGCGTGCTGTTCTGAATCCAGAAGATGATCGGCTTTTCTACCGGCGATACGGCCGCTGCGGGGTCTTTCTTCGTCAACTTCCAGCGGCGAATCTTGTCCTCGTGCGCAATGCCTTCCACCACGCCAAGATTGGTTTTCTGCACCGTGAAGAAACCGACGCGGGCATCCTCGTCGCGCGGGCGATAGTCCGAGGCAGGAAGCGGAGTGAAATTATGCTGAAGCAGCACGCTCGCCGGGCGCGGACCCTTTTTGAAATCAAAGACATATTCGACCAGCACTGCGCTGTTGCTCGGGAAATTGGCAACCTCGACAATCGACGTTTTCGATTTGCTGAGGCTGGGGTTGAAGCCCAGCATCGACAAGAGCGGCGAGCTGTTGCTGCCGAGGCGCAGCAGATCGGTGCCTGCGAACAAGCCGTTCGCTGCCACGACGATGCGGCCGCTATCCTTGTCGCTGGCAACGACATTCATCGTCGCCATCACCGATCCGCGGTTGTTGATCGACGCGGCGCGCGCGAGCGGGCTGGATTCGTCGATCACATAATCGGTCGATTGTCGCACGACATCGATCTGGTTGAAACGGCGGCGAAAACTGACGACGTAATTTTCCTGAATCTGCCCGGCCACGCCCAGATCGGCGAGCAGGCCCAGCAGACCGCTGACCCCGCTCTGCACATAATTATGATAGATGTATTCTGGGCCGATCTGCGCGGGCGCCAGTTCCAAGAATAGCGTACCAGCTTCCTTGTCGCGATAGATGGGGAACAGACCGGCAATCCGTTCCTTGTCCTTCACAAACTCCGACAGCGGCTTGATCTTAGGCTTGGGCTTGTCACCCTCCTTACCGCCCTTGTCGCCGCTGTCCTTGTCCCCCTTGGCGCAATCATCGCCTTCGCAGCCGCTATCCTGAAATGCCAACTCTTGCTGCTGGGCATCCTGGGCCAGAACGGCGGGACCAGTCGACAACAACCCGAAAAGGGCCAAGGTAATAGTGGCGCTGGTCCCGCGAAAAGCCATGAGCGATCCTTTAATGAATAAGAGAGGGAGAAGAGGGGGGGGGCTAGAAGCGCGCCTTCAGGCCCATTGTGACGGTGCGTCCGCCATTGAATTGATAGACGTCGGGGTAATAATAGTTCGCGCCCCCTGACACGAATTTCGAAGTTACTGCGCGACGAAGATCGATTTCCCGAGAGCCGCGCAGCAAGTCGTCGCCTTGCAGATAGATCGTCCAGAATGTTCCTAGCTTGTCAAAGCTATAGGACAGCCGCACGTCGAGCGTGTCGTAAGACGGCAATTCCTCGTCAAGCCCGTGGACCTCATACACATCGGGGGTTGCCGACTGATAACTATAGATGACTCGGCCTTCGAAGCCGTCGCGTTCATAGCTGAGCGAGGCGTTATATACCCACGCAGCCTGATCGGCGAGCGGACGGTTGACGGTGAAGGATCCCAGCGTTCCATCGTCGTTGCGGCCCGACAACAGTGTCGGGAAATCCCCCTTCGTATAGGTCAGATTGCCCAGGAAGGTGAAATCCTTGAGGAAGCCAGGCAGGAAGTTCAGCTGACGGATCGCTTCCAGCTCAAAACCATATATGGTTCCGCCCTCGCCGTTGACCGGGCGATTACGCTCGAAGATGGTTTCGTCGTTGAACGCTACCAGATCAGGTCGGGTGTTCGCAAGGTCGCCGAAATAGGCGATGACATCATCCCGCACGCTGGAATCCGCGCCGTCCTGGAACAGGACGTTGGTGAAATTGTTGCGCACCTTCTTGTAAAAGAAGCTCGCGCTCAAAAGCCCCGGACTGTCATCGAAATAATAGGACAGGTTAAGGTCGAAATTGTCCGTTTTGGTGGGCTTCAGATCCGGATTGGCTTCGCGGATGACCGCGCGATTCACCGTGGGACGCAGGTCGAGCGAAACCGAACGCGAACGGCGGATCAACCGCAGATCGGGATTAACCGTGGAACGGAAATAAGCCAGCCGCGCGACGATGTTCGATTGCGGACGAATGTTGATGATCGCGCTCGGCGTCCAAATATCCTGCGTACCCGACAGGTCGGTAAACTCTACCAGATTGTTGAGGACGAAAGTTTCGCGGGGCTCGGAAATGCCCGATGCCAGACGCACCGAAGGCGAGCTCAACGAACGGCCGCTGCGATAGAAGCGCTCATAGCGCGCGCCGCCGACCAGTTCGACGATGCCAAAGGTCAGCTTGCTTTCGATATAGCCCGCCGAACGCTCTTCGACCGTCTTCGTCGGGACCAGACCGCCAGTGTCGAGGATCGGGTCGAACGCCCGCCGATCGGCATAGGTGAAGCGCGCTTCGTTGAACGGCGTCGAAGGATCATCCACCAACAGACCGGACAATCCATCAAAAATTGCCGAGACCGAGTTGCTGTTCAGGAAAGGCGCGCGAAAAGAGCCTGCACCGACATCCGAAAGTACGCTCCTGTCGGTCAAGCCCGATCCGAAATAATCGAGCCCCGTCTCGCGGCCAGCGATGCGTAGATAGCTTTCAACCGCTTTGAGGCTGCCCACCGACGTTGAAGCGAAAAGCTCGTCGGCGCTGCCCCGCGTCGAGCGGTCATATTTACCGCCCACCTCTATATAATCGAACCAATCCGGCTCTGGCTGAAAGCGCGCGCTACCCTCCGCTAGATAAGAGCGCGTCGGGCTGTTGGTCAGCGTCCGGTTGGCCGACGTCAGGCTGTAATTGGCCGGGTCGTTCAGATAGTCGGCGCCCGCCTGGCTAAGCGAGAGAACCGGAAGGCCATTGGGCTGAAAAATCACGCCTCCATCGACCACGCGCGGCGTCCGCGCCGCGTCATCGTCGGGATTGATAATGATTGTTGCTGGATCGATCAGGTCGACCAGATTGGTCGCCGCATTGCCGAGCAGCGAAAAATTGACATTCTTCGAACGCGACCGGCTTTTCGAATAGCCAGCTTTATATTTGAAGGTCCAGCGATCGAGATTGGTCTCGCCCCGAAAACTGATGCTGTCCTGAACCGTGCTAATGTCGGTGACGTTGTAAGACAAATTGGGGCGCAGCGATGCCAGCACGGCGCGACGACGAACCTCGCCGTCCAGTTCGGCGATCGGCATGTCGACCCCGCTGGTCAGGAAGCTGGCAGTCGTTCGTGACGTTTCTGTATAAGCGTCGCGCTGGATGCGCTGCAGGTCGAGCCGCAATCGCGTCGTGCTGCTGATGTCCCAAGCAAAATTCAGCGATGCGGTCAGATTTTCCTCTTCGCGATTGCGTTTCAGATAGCTAACCCCGCTTACCAGCCGTTTGTTGAGCTCCTCATCAAAAGGGAAACGCATGCTCGCCGGCACCAGCGTAACGCTGGTATAACCAGCCGGCAGAACGGGCGGCAACGAGTTCGTAATGTCCGCACCATAGTTCAGCCGGTCGGTTTTGCGATATTGCACCGTTGCGACGACGCCCAGATTGTCGGTGATGCGTGCGCCCAGCGTGCCGTTGACCTGATACTCGCCGCCAAAATCGCGGTCGAAATTGGTCTCACCCTCTATGCCCAGACTAAGCGTCAGCTTATCATAATCGAGGCCCGACTTGGTTTCGATTTCGACAAGCCCTCCCGACCCCGAACTTTCGTGGCTGGGCAGCAAGGATTTGTGGATCGTGATCTGGGAGACATTGTCGGCCAGAAAGCCCGATAAATCGACCGTCCGCTCAAAACCCGTGCCCTGCAGGTCAAGGCCGTTGAGCTGGATATTGATCGCCTCCGACGAAAAACCGCGGACGGTAATACGCTGCCCCTCGCCCGTGTCGTCGGCGCGGCCGAAGGCGACGCCCGGCACACGGCGGAGCGCTTCCGACACCGTTTCGGCGGGAAAGCTGCCGAGCAGGTCGGATGACACGATGGTCGCACTGTTGGCCGCGCGAAGCTGCTGGTTCAGCGCGCGCTGCAGGCTGCTCGAATAGCCCATAACGACAATCTCGCCGCTGTCCTTGCCGAACGACAAGGTCATCCGTTGGCGCTCAAAGCTACCGGTCGGGATCGCAAAGCCCTGGTCGGATTCGCCAAGATAGCTGACGATAAGCTCACGGGCGTTGCCCGGAACTGCGGGGATGAAAAAATGCCCGCGCTCGTCGGTCGTGGTCGTAAGCGTGGTGCCGACAACAAGGATTTTCGCGCCCGGCAGAGCCGCACCTGTAGCTTTATTGGCAAGCAGGCCCGAAATATTGGCCGCTTCGCCCGTTTCGGTGGCCCCCGTTCCTTCGCCTTGGAGCGAGTAGACAGTTTCGGACAGGCGTATGGCGGTCAGCCCGGTCTCGCTGAGCAGGCGCTTCAGCGCGTCGGCAGTCGCAAACCGTCCCTTTAGCTTAGGAGCCCTGAGTGAACGCACCAGATCGGGTGAATAGATAATGTCAATGTCGGCCTGTTCGGCGAAACGTAGCAGTGCCCCGTCGAGCGATTGCGCTTCGATGTCGAAATCGCGTGCGGCTGTCTTTGAACCTTCACTTTCCTGCGCCATTACAGGAATGGTCAAGGCTGTGACGCTCACGCCAGCCAGAAAGATGGCGGCGGCCGTAACACCAGTTTTCATTATTTTCCCCTCGTCGCTTGCCCTGGAGGGACCGTTCGGTTCCCTTGTCCCCAGCAAGACGCGCGAGTGGCTCAGTCCCTCACTATATTTTTTTGAGTTTCATCAATCGATTGATTTAATTTGAAATTTTTTCTCGCCGCGGGATCAGGGTCAGGTCGCCTGATGGCGCGCTGCGATCGACTTCTACCGCAAAGCTCGATTGCAATGCTTCGGCGAAACGCGATGCTGACTGGATGCGAAAGGTTCCGCTGACTTTGATCGTGTCCAACTGCCGGTCGCCGATGATCAGCTTTTCGCGCGAATAGCGGTTAATCTCTTCGACTACCTGCGGCAACGGCTCATCGTGGAATATCAACCGGCCCTGCCGCCAGCCGGCCGCGCGGTCCAGATTGGCTTTCCGTATCTGAAAGGAGGTGCTGGCTTGGGTCAGCAACTCCTCGCCTGGCCGAAGCTGTGCCGACTGGGTGGGCACGCCAGCCTGGACCCGATCTACACGCACGCGTCCTTCGAGCAATGTCACGACCGCCTCGCCCTGTTCGCTTCGTACCGTAAAGACAGTGCCAAGAGCTGTGACCCGGCTGTCCCGAGCATTGACTACGAATGGGCGCCTCTTGTCATGCGCGACACGAAACAGGGCTTCGCCGCGCATCAGATTGAGGTTGCGCGTGCCCCCAGCGAAATCCACTTCGACCAGTGACGCCGTGTTCAGTTCGATGACCGATCCGTCGGGAAGGGTGAAGGAGGCTCGCTCTCCCAATTCGGTGCGATACTGCGATCGAAAGGGCGCGGCATCCGCAACTTGGGGGCGACTTTCAAGCGGAGCAGGTATAGGCACAACCGGCTCCGTCGGCCGCGTCGCGGGCGTCGCAATCTGGAGCTGCGGTTCGCCCAGCAGATACGACTGAGTAAGGAGCAGCGTCGACGTTGCAAAGGCGGCGACCAACACCGCTGCGACCAGCCCCCAACGCGACTTGCGGTGAACTGGCTCGACCGACAGTGCCGCCATGCGCAATTCCATAATTGCAGGATCGCCAGCTATCGCGTCCAATCCCCGCGCGCGTTCGGACAGGCAGTCATAGGCTTCAGCATGGCGATTGTCGGCATCGCGCCATTGCCAATAACGATCCCAATCTCCATCACTGGCGCTTTCGTGGGTCAAGCGGGCATACCAGGTCGCGGCCTGCTGAACGACCGCACTCGGGAATTCGTCATCGGCGTCCATCGAAGCGATGCTCATTTCTTTCTATCCAACCGCGTAAATATCTGTGCCAGCGCCGATGCCATATGCTTTTCCACAGAGCTGACCGATATTCCCAAACGATCTGCTATCTCTCTATATTTAAAGTGTTCGAAACGTTGGAGCATGAATATCGTCCTTGTACGCTCCGGCAACTCCAAAAGCGCTTTTTGAACCGCGCGCATATCCTCCCTGCCTGTTAAGACGCGCTCGGGAGAGATTTCCTCAATCTGCTCGCCCTCATTTTCCTGCCCTACCTCAAAGCGCCGCCGTGTGGCCTGTCGGCGATAACGGTCGCGCAGCAGATTGGACGCCGTCTGGAAAATATAGGCCTCGGCATTGTCGAGCGAATGCGTATCACCGCGGTCGAGCAGGCGCAGAAATAGTGTTTGCACCAGATCATCAACGTCGGCGGGATTGTTGATCCGCTTACGAAAATAGGCACGCAGCGGCGCCTGATAGCGCGCGATCAAGCGGCGCACCTGTTCGTCCGGCTCTATCCGGCGTTGGGTTTCAGGGGGCAAGCTGCTCACCGACGCGCCTATGGAGCAGGGAGCGACCCATCGTCAATGACGACCCAGGACGCAACGAAGAGTGGAACGAAGAAATGGCTCCCCGGGTAGGATTCGAACCTACGACCGATCGATTAACAGTCGATTGCTCTACCGCTGAGCTACCGAGGAACAGTCCGGCGATCCAGACGAGGCGGACCCTTTGCCTCCAACGCGGATATTTAGCAAGGGGGTTTCCGCAATATTTTGTTGTGATGCCGCAATCGCGCCGGAACGGGCCGTCAAACGACGAACTGTTCCATCGCGATGCGTTCGTCGAGGCCCTGATCGGGATCGAATAGCAGCGTTAGCGGACGGCTGCGGTCGGTGGTGACGCGCACCGTCTTTACATCGCGAATCTCGCGCTGGTCGGCGACCGCGCTTACGGGGCGCTTGGCTGCTTCACGAACGTTGAATCGGATGCTGGTCGATTCGGGAACCAGCGCGCCGCGCCAGCGTCGCGGGCGGAACGGGCTGATCGGGGTCAGCGCCAGCATTTCCGATTCCAGCGGCAGGATAGGGCCGTTGGCGGACAGGTTATAGGCGGTCGATCCTGCCGGAGTTGCAACCAGCACCCCGTCGCAGGCGAGTTCCTCCAGCATCTGCCGTTCATTGATCAGCACTTCCAGCTTTGCAGCCTGGCGCGTTTCGCGCAGCAGAGAAATTTCGTTGATCGCAGGCAAAATGTGCCGCTCGCCGCTGATGGTCGTGATGTCGCCCTGAAGCGGGTGGATCAGGAAAGGGCGGGCGTCGGTGATTCGGTCGAGCAGCCCCTCGACGCGAAATTCGTTCATCAAAAAGCCGACCGTGCCGCGGTTCATGCCGAACACCGGCATGCTGCGCCGTTGGTCGAGCAGCTGGTGCAGCATGTGGAGTAGAAAGCCGTCGCCGCCCAGCGCGATCAGCATGTCGGCTTCGCCGAGTTCGACGAAATCATAGAGCGGCCGCAGTTCGGCTTCGGCCTCTTGCGCCGCCGGCGTGTTCGACGCGACCAGCGCGATCTTGCGTTGCATCTCGATCCCCCAGAGGCCGGGTTTCTACCCGCCTGTTGCACTCATATGACGCGCGACCGCCGGCTGCGACTTTCGTTCGATACGAAAATCGTGCGCGCGGGGTTTGCCAGCCAAAGCGCGGTCGATCAACCCGTTGACATCGCCTCTTTCGCGAAGCGCGATGCGCAGGTCGACATGATCGTCCTGGCCCAGGCACATATAGATGCGTCCCTCGACCGTCAGGCGGATACGGTTGCAGCTTGCACAGAAATTGTCGCTGAGCGGCGTGATGAGGCCGAGTGTCACCGGGCTGTCCTCGATCGCGAAATAGCGCGCCGGGCCACCGGTCCGGCGATCGATCGGGTAAAGTGCGCGCTGGGTGCGCAACGGTGCGACAAATTGGTGGAGCGGCATATAATGGTCGCTGCGATCTTCGGCTATCTCGCCCAGCGGCATGGTTTCGATAAGCGTAAGGTCGCAGCCGTTCGCGGCGCACCAGTCGAGCATCGGCAGCAACTGGTCTTCGTTGAGCCGGGCGAGGGCGACCATGTTGATTTTTACCGCCAACCCGGCGCGCCGTGCGGCCGCGATTCCATCGAGTGCGGTTTCCAGTGTACCGACGCGGGTGATGTGCCGGAATGCGGCGGGGTCGAGTGTGTCGAGGCTGACGTTGATGCGGCGCACACCCGATGCCGCCAGCATTTCGGCATGTTCGGACAGCCGCATGGCATTTGTCGTCAGCGTCAGTTCGTCGAGGCCGCGACCGATCAGTGCGCCAATCCGGGTCGCCAGCGTATCAATTCCTCGCCTCACCAGCGGTTCACCCCCGGTCAGGCGGATGCGCCGAACGCCGCGTGCGACGAATCGCTCGGCCAGATCGGCCATTTCCTCGATGCTCAATACTGCCGACTTGGGCAGGAATTGCATGTCCTCGGCCATGCAATAACGGCAGCGCAGGTCGCAGCGATCGGTGACCGACAGGCGCAGATAATCGATCCGGCGACCATGGCCGTCGGTCAGTGCTGCGGGGATCGGAGGCGAAAGTGCGACCACCTGTCAATTCTGATGCAAAAGGGAAGTGTTTGGCAAGCAATCGCTGCTATGGCGCGCGAATGAATCTGCCTGCCGACATGTTTGACGAAGCCGTTCGCCACCTTGAAGCCTTGCACCTGCAGCATGAAGCCGACGCCGGCGTCCTGCTGGTTCAGGTCGACCAACTCGCCCGTATCAACAACAGCGCGGGTACCGCGACCGGCGATGCCGTGCTCGAAGAGGTTGGCCGGCGGCTGGAAAATTTCGTCGGCGATGAATTCGGCCGGGGCGCGCATGTCGACCGTTTGGAAGGCCCGCGCTTTCTGATCGTGCCGGCCACCGCCGTGTCGCTCGGCGCCCTGCGAGCACAGGAACGGGCGCTGCATGTGGCCTTGGCCGAACCGATGGTCGGCGATCCCAACGGGCGCCTCGTGATTCGTATCGCCTCGGCGCTGATCACCCGCGAGGAGCCGATTTCTGTGCAGCTTGGAGCAGCGTGCGACCAGCTCGCGCGCCCGGCCTCTGCGCGCGACGGCGCAATGGTTCACGCGGCCTTGTCGCGTGGAGAGGTGGTGATCCATTATCAGCCGCAATATGACGTGGCGACCGGCGAGATGGTGGGGGTCGAGGCTTTGCTGCGTTGGCAGCATCCCGAACTCGGTCTGCTTGGGGCGGGCCCGCTCGTGACGGCGGCGCGTGCGGCGCGGTTGGAATGCGAGCTTACCGAACATGCGCACCGCGTTGCGCTGGCGGAAATCGCTCAGTGGCCACGGGCGCTGGGCAAGCTGCGTGTGTCGTTGAACATCACCGCGGCCGATCTTGGCGATCCCGATTTCGCCGACCGCTTTGCCGCGATGACCAAGGGCGCGCGGGTCGATCCGGACCGGTTGACGCTCGAACTCACCGAACAGGCGATGCTCAGCGATCCAGCGAGCGCGGCGGCGCAGTTGGCACAGATTCGCGCGCTGGGCTCGGCGATCGCGATCGACGACTTCGGCACCGGCTATTCCAGCCTGTCGCTGCTCGCGCGGTTGCCGATCGATTATCTCAAGATCGACAGCGGTTTCACCCGAACCCTCGACGGCAGCGACCGTGATCGCATTGTGGTGCGTGCGATCGTCGATCTGGCGCGCGCGCTCGGTCTGCTTGTCGTTGCCGAGGGGATCGAGAATGAGGCGCAGCTCGTTCGCCTGCGCGATCTTGGCGTTGCGGCCTGGCAGGGTTTTCTGAAATCGGGTCCGGTACCGGGGGACCAGCTTCTGGCGCTGATGGAGTGATCGCGGCCGAAAGCGGCAAAGCGCGAACCCCAGGGGCCGCCTCAGTTCGCCTGCCGCGCGAGCTTGCCAAGCCCCTTTGACAGTTGCAGCGCGCCGTTCAGCCGCGCGCCCGCGCTTGCCCACTCGCCGCTGACCGACAGTCTGTTGTCGGGGCGGATCCGGGCCCGGCCCTTCAGTCGCTCGACATAGGCGATCAGGCCGGGGACGTTGGCGAACTGGTCGCCGTGGAAGCTGACGAGTGCGCCCTTGGTGCCGACGTCGAGCTTGGCGATTCCCGCCGTCTTGGCGTTGGCCTTGATCTCCATCAACTGGATGAGGTTCGCCGTTTCGGGCGGCAGTGGGCCAAACCGATCGATCATCTCGGCGGCAAAGGCGTCGAGTCCGGCGCGCCCTTCGGCTTCGTTGATCCGGCGATAGAGCGCCATGCGAAGCGGCAGGTCGGGGACATAATCCTCCGGAATCAGGATCGGCGCGTCGACCGTGATGACGGGCGACAGCGCCTCGCGCGGCGGCGCAACGCCCGCCCCTTCGGCCTTGGCGACCAGGATCGCTTCTTCCAGCATCGACTGATACAGTTCGAAACCGACCTCGCGGATATGACCTGATTGTTCGTCGCCAACGAGGTTCCCGGCACCGCGAATGTCGAGGTCATGGCTCGCGAGCTGAAATCCTGCGCCGAGCGTGTCGAGGTCGCCGAGCAGCTTCAGCCGCTTTTCGGCCGTGTCGGTGATCGCGCCGTTCTCAGGCGTCGTCAGATAAGCATAGGCGCGCGTTTTCGACCGCCCGACGCGGCCACGAAGCTGATAAAGCTGGGCAAGGCCAAAACGGTCAGCGCGGTGGATGATCAGCGTGTTGGCGCTGGGAATGTCGAGCCCGCTTTCGACGATGGTGGTCGATACCAGCACATCATATTTGCGATCGTAAAAGGCCCCCATCCGCTCTTCGACCTCGCCTGGCGCCATCTGGCCGTGCGCCACGACATATTTGATCTCGGGAACGCGGGTGCGCAGAAACTCTTCGATGTCGGGCAGGTCCTTGATGCGCGGGGTGACGAAAAAGCTCTGGCCGCCGCGGTCATGCTCGCGCAGCAACGCTTCGCGGATCACGACCGGGTCCCATGGCGCGACATAGGTGCGCACTGCCAGCCGGTCGACCGGCGGGGTCTGGATGACGCTGAGCTCGCGCAGCCCCGACATCGCCATTTGCAGCGTGCGGGGGATCGGCGTCGCGGTCAGCGTCAGCACGTGCACGTCGGTCTTGAGCTGTTTCAGCCGTTCCTTGTGGACTACCCCGAAGCGCTGTTCCTCGTCGACGATGACCAGTCCAAGATTCTTGAATTCGACGGCTTTTGCGATGACCGCGTGGGTGCCGACCACCACGTCGATCTGACCATTGGCAAGGCCGTCGCGCGTTTTCTGGGCTTCGCCCGCCGGGACCAGTCGCGACAGGCGGCCGATGTTGATCGGAAAGCCTTTGAAGCGTTCGGCGAAATTGGTGAAATGCTGACGCGCGAGCAGGGTGGTGGGAACGACCACCGCGACCTGAACCCCTGCCATCGCCGCGACGAAGGCGGCGCGCAGCGCCACCTCGGTCTTGCCGAAACCGACGTCGCCGCAGACGAGCCGGTCCATCGGGCGCCCCGACGCCATATCGGCAAGCACATCGCCGATCGCGCGGTCCTGATCGTCGGTTTCCTGATAGGGAAAGCGGTCGACAAAGGCCGGATAGGCGGCGTCGGCGGCCAAGAGTTCGCCGGCGCGCAGCGCACGCGCCGCCGCGGTCGCGAGCAGTTCGCCGGCGATCTCGCGGATGCGTTCCTTCATCCGCGCCTTGCGCCGTTGCCACGCCTCGCCGCCCAGCTTGTCGAGTGCGACACCCTCGCTCTCGCCCCCATAGCGCGACAGGACGTCGAGATTTTCGACCGGCACATACAGCTTGTCGCCGCCAGCGTAGGTCAGCGCGACGCAATCATGCGGGCTGTTGCCGACCGGTATAGAGGTCAGCCCTTCGTAGCGGCCGATGCCATGGTCGAGATGGACGACCAGATCGCCGACGCTGAGCGTCGCCAGTTCGGCCAGAAAGGCGTCGGCGCTCTTGCGGCGCTTTTGCCGCCGGACCAGACGCTCGCCCAAAATATCCTGTTCGGTAAGCAGGCTGACCGCTTCGGTCGCAAAACCATGATCGAGCGGCAGCACGACCATCGCGGTCGCCCCGCCAGCTTCGGGCGAAGCGGTGCCCAGCGCTTCCTGCCACCCCTCGACCGGCGCCAGTGATGTGACGCCATGCTCACGCAGCAGCCCCGACAGGCGGTCGCGCGCGCCGGGCGAATAGCTGGCGATGATCGTCCGCCGTCCCTTGCGCCGTTCGTCCGACAGATGATCGGCGACCATGTTGTAAACATTGAGGTCGGCGGTACGTTCGGGGGTGAAATCGCGCGCGGCAAAGCTTTCGAGGTCGATCACCGCTGGCGTGGTGGGGACATCGAACGGGGTAATGATATGCACCGGCCGCGCCTCTGCCGCCGCCTTCCATTCGCTCGCCGTCAGATAGAGCGCCTCGGGCGCCAGCGGGCGGTAACTGCCTGCCTGTTCCTGTTCGGCGGCGACGCGGTTGGCATGATAGTCGCCGATCGCCTCGAAGCGTGTATCGGCGGTCGCATCGGTGCGGTGGCCGCGCAATACGGGGGTCGCGGGATCGATATGGTCGAACAGGGTTGCCAGTCGTTCTTCGAACAGCGGCAGCCAATGGTCCATCCCTGCCTGTCGCCGCCCTTCGCTCACCGCCTGATACAGCGGATCGCCGGTCGCCGCGGCGCCGAACAGTTCGCGATATCCGGTACGGAAGCGCTTGATCGTCGCCTCGTCGAGCAGCGTTTCGGCGGCGGGAAGCAGTTGCAGCGCCTTGGCCGGGCCCAGGCTGCGCTGGTCCGCAGGGTCGAAGCGGCGGATGCTTTCGATCTCGTCGCCAAAGAAATCGACGCGCAGCCCGCTCTCCTCGCCCGCCGGGAACAGGTCGAGAATGCCGCCGCGCACCGCAAATTCGCCCTGGTCGGCGACGGTGTCGACCCGGTTGAAGCCGTTCGCGACGAGCAACTCGGCGAGCGCGTCGCGGTCGATCCGCTGTCCTGCTGCCAATGTCGTCGCAAGCTGGCGGACGCGAAAGGGCGTCAGCGTGCGCTGGGTGATCGCGGCGACGGTGGTGAGGATCAACTCGCCACGCTTCGCCGGGGCCTGAAGTGCCGACAACGCCGCCAGCCGGTCTGCGCTGACCCGCATCGACGGACCGGCGCGATCATAGGCCAGGCAATCCCAGGCTGGAAAACGGTGGATGATCAGGTCGGCGGCAAAGAAGGGGGCGGCGTCGGCGATCGCCTGCATCGCGGCGTCGTCGGTCGCGATATAGAGGAGGCGCTTGTCGCTGGCCCGCGCGAGGTCGGCGAGAAGCAGCGGCAGGAAACCGTCGGCGGCGCGGGCCAGCGTCAGGGGCGCCGACGCCTGCCCGATGGCGGCGAAAATGTCGGCGGCGGTGCGGGTCATGGCAGCGGAATATAGTCCAGTCGGCGCATTGCGGCTATCATGTCGGGCCGGTCGAGATGCACGGGCGGTGCACCGGTGCCGAGTGCCCAACTCATGATGTCGACATCATCTTCCTCGCACACCGCCTCGAACCAGGCGATCTCGGCCTCATTCCATTGGGCCGCATAACGGTCGAAAAAGCCGCCGATCATATAATCGGCCTCGCGCGTGCCGCGATGCCAGGCACGAAATTTCAGGCGTTTCAGACGGTCTTGCATGGCGGGCCTTTGCAATCGGGAACATATATTGTCTCGACTTCGCTCGATGCGAACGGAGATGGAGAGGGCAAGGTGCAGGGTTGGGGACTAAGCACGCCCTAACGATGCAAGCTGCAATACTCAATCCGCTGCATCATCGGTGCGTCAAGGATATGCCTGCTCCGAAAGGAAGCGCGCTCGGCCATGCGGTTTTTTTGCTGTCTTACGCTGTCGCGGCGGGATAGCCTTTGGCGATGACGCAGACTATCCGCTCGCCTCGATCATTGCGACGCACACGCCCCGCCTGTCTGGCCGGCGGCGGCAAAAGGAAGGGGAGGAGCGTGACCTTTGGATTGAAATTGCGCGGGGAATTGCGGGGCTGATCGAGACGATATGCGACCAGAAATTCTCAATCCGCTCTTCGCCGCGCTCACCGACCTCAAGGGGGTGGGGCCGCAGCTTGCAAAGCCACTGACCCGGCTCGGGCTCGATCGCGTCCTCGATGTCCTCTTTCACCTGCCGACCGGGCTCATTTCGCGCGTGCCGGTCGACAGGCTCGATCAGGCGCAGGCCGGACAGACGATCATCGTCGATGTCACTGCGCAGGATTACCGTCCCGGCCGTTCTCCGCGTGCGCCCTTTGGGGTCGAGGCGTTCGACAGCGCGGGCGATCATGTCCGGCTCGTCTATTTCGGGCGGACGTCGGGGCTGGCGCGCAAGCTGTTTCCGCTGGGGGAGGCGCGGCGGGTGTCCGGGCGCCTCGATCTTTATGGCGACATGCGCCAGATCGTCCATCCCGATCATGTGGCCGAACCCAGGGATGCAGGCGCGATCGCGGTTCACGAACCCGTCTATCCGCTGACCGAAGGCCTCACCAACGCGCGGCTGTCGCAGCTTGCGACGATCGCGCTTGAGCGGCGACCCGATCTTGCCGAATGGATCGACGCGCCGCTGCTCGCTAGCCGGGGGTGGCCCGCGTGGCGTGACGCCTTGGAACGTGCGCATGCCAGCCCGCGCGACGAGGCGGCGCGCGACCGGCTCGCCTATGACGAAATTTTCGCGAGCCAGGTTGCGTTGATGCTGATCCGCGAGGGACTGAAGGCGCGCAAGGGGCGCGCGATCCGCGGTGACGGGCGTCTCGTCGATGCGCTCAAACTGCCCTTTGGTCTCACCGGCGCGCAGGAACGGGTGGGGCGCGAGATCGCGGGCGACATGGCGCAGGACACACCGATGCTGCGCATGCTGCAGGGTGATGTCGGGTCGGGCAAGACGCTGGTGGCGCTGCGCGCGATGCTGGCGGCGGTCGAGGCGGGGACGCAGGCCGCGCTGCTTGCCCCGACCGAAATCTTGGCGCGCCAGCATTTTGCGACGTTGCAATCGATGCTCGGCGGCTTGCCGGTCAATCTTGCGATCCTTACCGGACGCGACAAGGGGCGGGCGCGGGAATCGACGCTGATGGGGCTTGCCGATGGCAGTATCGACATATTGGTCGGTACCCACGCGATCTTTCAGGAAGCGGTCGGGTACCGCGACCTCGCGCTGGTCGTCGTCGATGAACAGCATCGCTTCGGTGTCGCTCAGCGGCTGATGCTCACCGACAAGGGCGCGCGGCCGCCTCACCTGCTCGTGATGACCGCGACCCCGATTCCGCGCACCCTGCTGCTTGCCAATCATGGCGAAATGGATGTGTCGCGGCTCGACGAAATGCCGCCGGGCCGCACCCCAGTCGATACCCGCGTTGTGTCGGTCGATCGGCTTGACGAGGTAATCGACGGGCTTTCCCGGCACCTTGCTGGCGGCGCGCAGGCCTATTGGGTCTGTCCACTTGTTGCCGAAAGCGAGACGAGCGAGCTTGCGGCGGCCGAGGATCGTGCCGCGCTGCTACGCGAACGCTTTGGCACCGATGCGGTCGGGCTGGTCCATGGCCGGATGAAGGGGGTGGACAAGGATGCGGTGATGGCCCGCTTTGAAGCGGGCGAGATCGGCGTCCTTGTCGCGACGACGGTGATCGAGGTCGGGGTCAATGTCCCCGCCGCCAGCTTGATGATCGTCGAACATGCCGAAAATTTCGGCCTCGCCCAGCTCCACCAGCTACGCGGACGGGTCGGGCGCGGCACCGCCAAATCGGTATGCCTCCTGCTGCGTTCGCAAAATCTGTCGGAAACGGCGCGCGAGCGGCTGGCGCTGATGCGCGACACGAACGATGGGTTTCTGATCGCGGAAAAGGACCTCGAACTGCGCGGCGGCGGCGAGCTATTGGGGCTGAAGCAGTCGGGCGATGCCGACTATCGCCTCGCGACTCCCGAACAGCTTGTTCGCCTGCTTCCTGTGGCGCATGATGATGCGCGGCTGTTTATCGAACGCGACGGCGGGATTTCGGGAGCGCGCGGAGAGGCGGTTCGCCTGTGCCTCTATCTCTTCGAACGCGACGCCGCGGTGCCGTTGCTGCGGAGCGGATGATGCAGGTTACGCCAACCGGTCACGCGCTGTCGCAGCACGAGGCGCAATTACGCCAGGGCCGAGTGCTGGTCGTTCCTAATTGACGTCGCCGCGTGCGCCCATCGCGCGCAGCATCGGCAGATAGTCCTCGACATCGATCGATTTGTCGAACTGCACGCCGGTCTTGCCGCCCAGCGACCAGACCACTTTCGCGGCCGTACGACCGATGATCGGCATCCGGAATACGACGAGATCGCCCGGCTCCAGCCCGCGCTCGAACCGCATCAGCAGACCGTCGGCGCTGATGTTGACGCAGGTGCACATTTCCTGCCGACCATCGGGCATAACAAATGGCAGGCGGCAATAGACGTCGCTGCGCGGCGCTATTCGCTGGTCGAGCCCATTATAATGGGCCTTGCTGGTATCAATCTTGCGCATACGTCCCGGACCTTTTGTGGTTTGGCCGGGGAGGTTCTACGCCAGTGTTGAAGAAAGCGTAAACGCTGTTTTGCGGATCAGCGCGTCACCAGCCCATGTTTCTTCGATCCCAGCGATAGCGTTGCTGGCTCGTCGGCGGGCAGGATCAACTGCTGCGGGTCGCGCACGACCGTACCGTTCAGTTTCACCGCGCCCTCATCGAGCTTGCGGCGCGCTTCTTTGTTTGAGGCCGCAAAGCCAAGCTCGCGCAGCGCATTCAATATGCCGATGCCTTCCGCCGGTGCCGAAACCTGCGGAAGGTCGCCGCCGATCTGCCCCTTTTCAAAGGTTTGCGCGGCGGTGTCGGCCGCGACCCGTGCGGCGTCTTCGCCGCGGCACATCGCGGTTGCCGCGTCGGCGAGCATCTTCTTTGCCGCATTGATCTCGGCGCCTTCGAGCGCCTCGAGCCGCGCGATCTCGTCCATCGGCAGGTCGGTGAACAGCCGCAGAAACTTGCCGACGTCGCGGTCGTCGCAGTTCCGCCAATATTGCCAATAGTCAAAATGGGACAGTTGCGCGGGATTTAGCCAGACGGCCCCAGCGGCGGTTTTGCCCATTTTGGTGCCGGCGGCGGTGGTCAGCAACGGAGTCGTCAGCCCGAACAGTTCGGCGCCGTCCATGCGGCGGCCCAGTTCCATGCCGTTGACGATATTGCCCCACTGGTCGGATCCGCCCATCTGCAACCGCACGCCCATCTCGCGTGACAAGTGGCGGAAATCATAGCCCTGCAGGATCATGTAATTGAATTCGAGGAAGGTCATCGGCTGTTCGCGCTCGAGCCGCAACTTGACCGAATCAAAGGTCAGCATGCGGTTGATCGTGAAATGGGTGCCAACTTCCTGTAGCAGTTCGATATAGCCGAGCTGGCCCAGCCAGTCGTGATTGTCGACCATCACCGCGTCGGTGGGGCCGTCGCCAAAGGTCAGAAATTGCTGGAAAATGCTGAAGATCGACGCGATATTCGCCTTGATCGTCTCGTCCGACAGCATCTTGCGGCTTTCGTCGCGTCCCGTGGGATCGCCGATCCGCGTCGTTCCGCCACCCATCAGCACGATGGGTTTGTGCCCCGCTTGTTGCAGGCGGCGCAGCATCATGATCTGCACGAGGCTGCCGACATGCAGGCTGGGCGCGGTGGCGTCGAAACCGATATAGCCAGGTACGATCTGCTTCGCCGCGAGGGCATCGAGCCCTTCCGCGTCGGTCATCTGGTGGATATAGCCTCGCTCGTCGAGCAGGCGCAGCAGGTCGGATTTGTAACTGGTCATAATAGCCTCTTTGAAAGCGGGGGGCGCTTAGCATGGGGTTTGTGATTTGGGTAGCATGCGTGCGGAATTGATCTGTCATCCCGATACGCCGGCCGTCGCGGTGCGGTCGGTCGCGGTCGATGTCGAACTGTCCTTCGAGGACGGTTTCGCCCTTCGCTTCATGGTCGAAGGCGACATCGATGCGTTGCTCCTGCCACAGGGGGAGGGCGAGTTGGTCATCGCCGATGCGGCCACCGATGGCCTGTGGCAAAGCAGCTGTTTCGAAGCCTTTCTGACCGATGCGGGCGAGCCCGACTATACCGAATTCAACTATGCGCCCGATGGCCGCTGGGCCTGCTATCAATTCGACGATTATCGCGCACTCCTGCACCCCGACGAACTCGCGCCCTGGGTCATGGCGGCCGAGAAGGGAGCGGATCATTATGCGCTGCGGGTTGAACCCGGTATCTTCCCGGAAGAAGACAGCAAGTTGGCGCTATCGGCGGTGATCGAGGAGCGCGATGGGACGAAAAGCTATTGGGCCCTTCATCATCCGCCGGGGAAGCCCGATTTCCATCATCCCGATTGCTTTAGGCTCGCGCTTGGGGCACCCCCCGCGCCATGACAGTGAAATTCGGCATCGACCGCCTGCTCGCCGACCCCGATTTGCGCAAACAGCTGGAAGGGCGCCGCGTCGCGCTGCTCGGGCATCCCGCCTCGATCACCGCCAACCTTGCGCACAGCCTTGACGCGCTCGTCGGTGCGGGGGTTAAGGTAACGGCGGTATTTGGCCCACAACATGGGGTGCGCGGCGACCTTCAGGACAATATGATGGAGTCGCCCGATTTTACCGATCCGGTGCATCGGGTCCCATGTTTTAGCCTATATGGCGATGTGCGCCGCCCGACCGGGCAATCGATGCACACCTTCGATGTCATGCTGGTCGATCTTCAGGATCTGGGCTGCCGCATCTACACCTATGTCACCACCTTGCTGTACGTGCTCGAAGCGGCGGCGCAGCACGGGAAATCGGTGTGGGTGCTCGACCGCCCAAATCCCGCCGGTCGCCCGGTCGAAGGCACGCGGCTGCTCAATGGTTGGGAAAGTTTCGTCGGCGCCGGGCCGATGGTCATGCGTCACGGTCTGACGATGGGCGAAATGGGGCATTGGTTCATCCGCCACTTCAACCTTGATGTCGACTATCGGGTGATCGCGATGGAGGGGTGGCAGCCCGACGGGCCGGGTTTCGGCTGGCCGACAGAGCGGGTCTGGGTCAACCCCAGCCCCAATGCGCCCAACGTCAACATGGCGCGCGCCTATGCCGGAACGGTGATGGTCGAGGGAGCGAGTTTGAGCGAAGGGCGCGGCACGACCCGCCCGCTTGAACTCTTTGGCGCGCCGGACATCGATGCACGGGCAGTTGTCGCCGAGATGTATCGCCTGGCACCTCAATGGCTCCAGGGATGCAAGCTTCGCGACATCTGGTTCGAGCCCACTTTTCACAAACATGCGGGCACGCTCAACAACGGGGTCCATATCCACGCAGAGGGCCCGTGGTATGATCATCGCGCCTTTCGCCCCTGGCGTGTCCAGGCCCTGGGGTTCAAGGCAATCCGCACGCTCTATCCGGACTACCCGCTGTGGCGCGGGTTGGATTTCAAATATGAATATACCGACGAAGTGCTTGCGATCGATGTGATCAACGGCGGCCCGGGCCTGCGTGAATGGGTCGATGACGCCGGGGCGGGCGCGGCTGATCTCGATGCGTCGGCGCGCCCCGACGAGCATGCATGGCAGGACGAGATTGCGGATCTTCTCCTCTATTGAACGAAGGGATGGCGGATGATGCGGCGGCGGCATTTTTTCGGAGCGGCGGGCGCCGCGAGTTTCGCGACCATTTTGCCCGCCTGGGCGGCGGAAGAGAGCGCGGACCTTCCCAATCTTGCGGCCGGGGCCGTACCCATCGGTAGAGAAGAGCGCGCGGCCCGGATCGCCAAGGCAGCGGACTTGATGCGCAGCCACGACATCGCTGCGCTGTTGATCGAGCCAGGTTCCAGCCTTGTGTATTTCACGGGGATCGAATGGTGGCGGAGCGAGCGGCTGACCGCCGCGGTGCTGACGCGCGAAGGCGAGATCGCGATCGTCACGCCCTTTTTCGAAGAACCATCGGTGCGCGAAAGCCTGGGCGTTACGGCGGACGTGCTGACCTGGGATGAAGATGAAAATCCGCTCGCCGCTGTGGCGGCCTGGCTGGCCAGGCGCGGCTTCGCGGCCGGGAGGATCGCGGTCGAGGAAACGGTGCGCTATTTCGCGGTCGACGGGCTCAAGAAGGCTTTGCCCGACGCCCGGATTGTCAATGGCGCGCCGGTCGTGCGCGGCTGCCGGATGCACAAGTCGGCGGCCGAAATAGCGCTCATGCAGGTCGCCGCGGACATCAGCATGGCGGCCTATCGACACACGGCGCCGCGTATCAAGGCCGGGATGACGCCTGCCGACATCGGCGGAATCATGAAGGCGGCGACCATTGCGCTCGGGGGACGCAGCGAGTTCGAACTCATCCTGCTCGGCGAGGCGAGCGCCTATCCGCACGGATCGGGCAAGCCGCAGGCGGTGAAGGAGGGCGAGGTGGTGCTGATGGACTGCGGCGCGACCGTCCACGGCTATCAATCCGACATTTCGCGCAGCTTCGTTTACGGCAAGGCGAGCCCGCGCCAGCGGCAGGTCTGGGACCAGATGCGCAAGGGGCAGGACGTCGCCTTTGCCGCGGCAAAGCTCGGCACCCCCGCGGGCAAGGTCGATGACGCGGTGCGCGCCTATTATGAAAGCCTTGGCTGGGGCCCCGGATACAAGCTGCCGGGTACGTCGCATCGTACGGGACACGGCATCGGGCTCGACGGGCACGAGCCGGTCAATCTTGTGCGCGGCGAAACGACGCCGCTGGCACCGGGCATGTGCTTCTCGAACGAGCCCGGAATCTATATTCCCGGCGAGTTCGGCATCCGCCTCGAGGATTGTTTTTACATGACCGAAGACGGTCCGCGCTGGTTCAGCGAGCCCGCGTCGTCGATCGACAAGCCGTTCGGGTAATAGCCCGGCCGATGGCCCAGGCATTTTTGAACGCAACAAACGGGACGGCGGTATGCTGTCACGGCGCTAGTCATCGGCCTCCCATTTTTTCCGGAGATTGCCATGCTCGCCACTGCCGAAAATGACCTGAAGGCGAAAAGCCTGCTCGACAGGATGTTCGAGGCCGAGTTTCGATATATGCGCGGGGAGGTCGGCATCGCCAGTCTGGCGGAGGTATTTCATCCGGACGTGGTGGTCCACGAACCCGCATCCCTGCCCTACGCGGGGGACTGGTGCGGGCTTGACGGCGTCGCGGCGCTGATCCGCACGATGGGCGACATCTGGGCGGATATGAGCCTTGGCGACATGACCGCGACATACGCGGGGGATACGCTGTTTATGACGGCGCCGATCACCCTCGTCGCGAGGGCGAATGACAAGATGGTGATTCAGCCTTTTGCCGAGGTTCTGCGCTTCGAAGATGGGCTGGTCATCGAGGGCACGCCTTTTTATTCCGACACCCATGCGATCGTTATGGCGCTGCAAAGCGGATAAAGCGCCAATCCCCATGTCATGACGCGGGCCCCTTCGGCCGCTGGACCAGGCTGACCAGCACGAACGAAATGATCATCAGCAGATACCAGCTACCCAGCTTTTCGATGCCGACCATCTGCCATCCATCGTCCTGATGCGGATAGGTCCAGGCGCGCGCGAAGGTGCCGATATTTTCGGCGAACCAGATGAAGATCGCGACCAGCCCCCATCCGACCAGCAGCGGCATGCGGCGGTGGACGTGCAGCGGCCGGAACCACACCTGGCATCGCCAGAAAAGCAGTGCCGTCGCCGCGAACAGGGCCCAGCGGATGTCGTACAGCCAGTGGTGGGCGAAGAAATTGACATAAATGGCCGCCGCCAGCGCCCATGTCGCCAACAATGGCGGATAATCGGTGTAGCGGAAATCGAAGATGCGCCAGACGCGCGCGATATAGCTGCCAACGGCGGCATACATGAAGCCCGAAAACAGCGGCACCGCGCCGATATGAAGCAGGCTGGCTTCCGGATATTGCCATGACCCTGCGGCGGTTTTGAACAGCTCCATCACCGTGCCGACGATGTGAAAGATCAGGATGACGAGCGCTTCCCTTGGCGTTTCGAGCCGAAAGGCGAGCATGCCGAGTTGGATCAATATCGCGCCGATTGTGATCGCGTCATAACGGTGGATCGGCGCGTCGGCGGGCCAGAAGAGATGCGTGGCGAGCAGCAGGGCGAGCATCAGGCCGCCGAACAGGCACGCCCACCCTTGTTTGAAGCCGAACACCAGAAATTCGAGGAACCAGCCGCGCGGCCCCGGTTCGACCGCCATGGCCTCCAGCCGCGCGCGGACCGCGTGAAACCGGCTGTGGCCGCCGATGCCATTCTGCGGCGCGTCAGACATAAATGGCGACCCACGCGATCAGCGCCGCGGCGGGCAGCAGCAGCGCCTGCGCAAGCACCGTGCCGGCAAGGCGGCTGAGCGAGATCAGGGTGATCGCGCGGCGGAAATCGGCCTCGTCGACTTTCCCCTCGACCGCGTCGTCGGTCATCACCGACAATTGCGGGTCGATGAAGGCGAAGAGCAGGATCGTTGCAAAGCCATTGATCAGCGCCGAAAGCTGCGATGCGGTGACGCGAAATTCGGGGGCGAGATAGCCGGCATAGAGCGACGCCACGACGCCAACGGCGAGCAGCGACTGCGCCAGGCAATTGGCGATCAGGACCCCCCAGCCGATACCTTTCGGCATCCTCCAATTTTTTAGGTGCGACAGGCTGGGAAGGGTCAGCGATCGGCCCAGCGTCTTGAGGCCACTCGGGCTCGCGGCTTTCAACGCGAGCTTCGTCGTCGACCGATTGTCCTGATACCAGCCGATCGCCGCCGCGAACATGCGCTGACCCGTCGGCACCAGCAATATGCCGATCAAGGTCGCGACGCTCGCCGCCGCCAATACCAGCTGCATGTCGAGGAACAGATGCCCGCCGCTGCCGTCGTGGATGCGCGTCTCGATGCGCTTGGCGAGGAACGGCCCCAAAAAGCTGTTCGAGGTGCGCGAAAAGAGCACGAGGATGTTGAACAGCGCGAAGGACATCGCGATCCGCCGCGTGCGGACGCCCGCGATCCGCGCCGCATAGGCGAGCGCGCCGATCAGGTTGATAAAACCGGTCAGCAGCAGGATGGTGACGAGGGGGAGGTCGAACATGGGGGCCTAGCGCAGCGGGGCAGGAAAAATCCGTTTGTGTCGAGCGAAGTCGAGACACCCCGAGGGCGCGTACGAGCGATGGGCATCTCGACTTCGCTCGATGCGAACGGGATTAGGGGATGGGCCTGAAATCGTCACGGCCTAAGTGGGCCGCAGCGCTCAATGCTTGCGCGTCAATTCGCGCATCGCATCGTCGAGCCCGGCGAGGGTCAGCGGATACATGCGGTCGTTCATCAGCTGTTTGATCAGCTTCACCGACTGGGTGTAGCCCCAATGCGCCTCGGGCACCGGGTTCAGCCACACCGCGGCGGGATAGACATGGGTGATGCGCTGGAGCCAGACCGCGCCCGATTCCTCGTTGAAATGTTCGACGCTGCCGCCCGGATGGGTGATTTCATAGGCCGACATCGATGCGTCGCCGACGAAGATCACCTTGTAATCATGGCCATATTTATGGAGGATGTCCCACATCTGGTGGCGTTCGGACCAGCGGCGCTTATTGTCCTTCCACACGCCTTCATACGGGCAATTGTGGAAATAGAAGAATTCGAGATTTTTGAACTCGGTCGTCGCGGCGCTGAAGAGTTCCTCGCAAAGCTTGATGAACGGGTCCATCGAACCGCCGACGTCGAGGAACAATAGCAGCTTCACCGCATTGCGCCGTTCGGGGCGCATCTTGATGTCGAGCCAGCCCTGCCGCGCGGTGCCGTCGATCGTGCCCTTGATATCGAGCTCGTCGGCCGCGCCCTCGCGCGCGAATTTGCGCAGGCGGCGCAGCGCGATCTTGATGTTGCGGGTGCCCAGTTCCTTCGTGTTGTCGAGGTTCTGGAACTCGCGCTTTTCCCAGACCTTGAGCGCGCGCTTGTGCCGGCTTTCGCCGCCGATCCGCACGCCTTCGGGGTTGTAGCCCGAATTGCCATAGGGGCTGGTGCCCCCGGTCCCGATCCACTTGTTGCCGCCCTGATGACGCTTTTGCTGTTCCTCAAGCCGCTTTTTCAGCGTCTCCATAATCTCGTCCCAGTCGCCGAGCGACTTGATCGCCTCCATCTCCTCGGGCGTGAGATATTTTTCGGCGACCGCCTTTAGCCATTCTTCGGGAACGTCGACCGGGTTTTGACCATAATCGGTGAGCAGGCCCTTGAAGATCTTGTTGAACACCTGGTCGAAGCGATCGAGCAGGCCTTCGTCCTTCACATAGATCGCGCGGGACAGGTAATAGAATTGCTCGGGCGTGCGGTCGATCACCTCGCGGTCGAGCGCTTCGAGCAGCATAAGATGCTCTTTCAGACTGGCGGGGATGCCCGCCGCGCGAAGTTCGTCGAGAAAGCCCAGAAGCATGGCAAAGACCTATCGCGTCGGCGCGGCTCGTGCAATCACTTTACGTTTACGGAAAGCGACGTTGAAGCGGGGAAGAAAAGTGGCGGAAAACTGCGCAACTTTACGCACAAATCGCATGAGCGCCGCGCAGGGTGACGGCGCCGAGGCCATAAAGGCCCCGCATGGGCGAGGGGGTTTTGAGACCTTATGCGGCCTTAAGGAGACAAAGGATACGGACGTGCGCCGCGAAAGTGTCTCCTTTGTCGCTTTAGCGATGCGCAAATGAAGGGGCCGCGGGAAGGGCTGCGAGGCGAGCGAAAACGTCATCCGGCAGGGTAGATCATTGCCGTGCGTTTTAGGAAAGAGTTTTCTGGGGATGGTCGCTTTTGACGGATTGCGGACCTGGGCCGTGCGGCGGGACCAAGGTTTCGCGCATAGATTTAACGTAAGCGGTGCCCAAGACCCTGGGCGCGGTCAACTTTCCCTTGCGGGGTTCCTCTTCCCCCCGCCACAATGTCACATTTAGCGCGATTGCCGCCCGCCTCCCGGGTCCGTTCGCATCGAGCGAAGTCGGGATGCCCCTGCGGGCCGGGCGCCGCATCGATGGGTGTCTCGACTTCGCTCGACACGAACGGAAAAGGAGGTTCGTCGGCTAGCGACCGGTTGCGACCGGTTGCGACCGATTGCGACCTTGTCTCCCCTCCCGCTTGCGGGAGGGGGCGGGGGGTGGGCAGCGACGTTGCGATTGCCCACCCCGCTGCAACTAGCGAACAAGTTCGCAAGTTTCGCTGCCCCTCCCGCCCGCGGGAGGGGAAACCAGCTCAACTCCTATATATCCGCTTCCCACCCCATTTCGGCCGCCAGCAGCCAGGTACCCATTGACGGCTCGTTAACCATTGTCGGTCATAGCTTTTCGATCATTCAGGACGTGGGTGCAGCCATGAAGTTCGATCCGATCAATGCCGGGGCGGCGATACTCGACCAGTCGGTCGCCAGCGACTGCGGCGAACTGGCCGTCGGGTGCAGCGATGCGGCCGGGCGTATTCAGCGCGCGACCGAGCAGATGGACCGCCAGATCGTCGAGCTGGGACGGCTGGAGGAATATGTCGTCAGCCTGGAGGCCGACCAGCGCCAGATCGCCGATTCGACCGACGAGGCCAAGCTGCTGTCGGCGCGCGCGTGCGAACAGCTCGACACCGGCGCCGAGCGCGTCAACGCGGCCGTCACCGAATTTCGCTCGGTCATCGACCTTGTCACGCGCCTCGGCACACATGTCACCAATTTCGCCGCAGTGATGGAGCAGGTGCAACAGGTCAGCCAGTCGATCGAATCGATCGCGAAGACGACCAACATGCTCGCGCTCAACGCCGCGATCGAGGCCGAGCGCGCGGGCGATGCCGGGCGTACCTTCGCCGTCGTTGCGGCCGAGGTGAAGAAGCTGGCGCAGAATACGCGCGGAGCCACCGACGAGATTCGCCGCAGCATCGGCAGCCTGGCCGCAGAGGCCGGGGGGCTGGTTGCCGAAATCCAGGCCGGGGTCGAACAGTCGAGCCGGGCCGAGGCGCAGTTCGAAACGATCACCGACGCGCTGCACGATGCGACGCATCTGGTCGCCATGCTCGACGATCAGAGCGACCGGATCGCGCAAAGCTCTGCGATGGTTCATGCCAATGGCGCCAAGGTCCGCGGCGCGCTCGACCGGGTCGTCGATTCGGTGCGCGGCAATGGCGCGACGCTGAACGCGACCCGCGATTCGATCCTGTCGATGGAACATGTGTCGAACCGCATGTTCAACGCGGTGCTTTCCGCCGGCGTCAGTCCCGCCGATTCGGAGATCATCGAGCTGGCGGCCGGGGTGCGCGATGAGTTCGTCGCGATCGCCGAAGCCGCGATCGCGGCGGGCGAGTTGACGATGGAGCAGCTTTTCGACACCAATTATGTGCGTGTTCCGGGCTCGAACCCCGAACGCTTTCGCACCAGCCTGTCCGATTGGGCCGATGTCAATTGGCGGCCGTTGTTCGACCGGGTGGTGGTATCGAACCCGCATCTGAAAATGTCTTCGGCGGCGGACATGAACGGGTTTCTGCCGACGCATATTTCGGAATGTTCGCGCGCGCCGACCGGCGAACTGGAACATGATACGGCGCACTGCCGCAACGGGCGCATCCTGTTCGACACCACCGACGCGGCCGCGAAGCGCAGCAACGCATCCTTCTTCATGTCGGTCTATCGCCAGGAAGGCGACGGCACCAACTATGTGACGGTGCGTAACGTCTATACCCCGGCGATCATCAATGGTCGCCGCTGGGGCGATGTCGAAGTGGCGTATCAGCTGTAACGCCGGCCGGGCGGTACCCCGTTATTCGGCGTCGGTTTCGGATTCGACCCAGCCCGCATAGGCGGCGGAGGTTTCGACCTCGGCCGCGATGATTTCGGGCAGGTCATAGGGATGGAGCGCCGCGATCCGTTCAATGAGTTCGCCCGCCTGGGCGGGGCTGGTCTTCGCTTCGATCCGGAATTCCTCGCTGCGTGTGACCTGCCCCTGCCAACGATAGCGGCTGGCCACCGGCCACGCCTGGACGCAGGCGGCAAGCCGCTCCGCGACCAGCGCCTCGGCGATGGCGTCGGCTTCTTGGCCGGTTCCCACGGTGGTCGTCACCACGACACAGCGCACGCGCGTCATCGCTCAGCTTCCCTGGCGGCGGGCCATGAAGGTGAGCTTTTCGAACAGCATCACATCCTGCTCATTCTTGAGCAATGCGCCGTGAAGCGGCGGGATGGCCTTGCCGACGTCGCGGTTCTGCAGCACTTCGAGCGGCATGTCCTCTGCCAGCAACAGCTTCAGCCAGTCGATCAGTTCGCTGGTCGACGGCTTTTTCTTGAGCCCCGGCACGTCGCGCACGTCATAGAAAATGTCCATCGCGCGGCTGACCAGTGTTTTCTGGATGCCGGGGAAATGGACCTCGACGATGTCCGCCATCGTGTCGCGGTCGGGGAATTTGATATAGTGGAAGAAACAGCGACGCAGAAAGGCGTCGGGCAGTTCCTTTTCATTGTTCGACGTGATGACGACGATCGGGCGTTCGCGCGCGGTGATCGTTTCGTCGGTTTCGTACACATGAAAGGCCATGCGATCGAGTTCCTGAAGCAGGTCGTTCGGAAATTCGATGTCGGCCTTGTCGATTTCGTCGATCAGCAGGACGGGAAGCTTGGGGCTGGTGAACGCTTCCCACAGCTTGCCCTTCTTGATGTAATTGCGGATGTCGTGGACGCGCTCTTCGCCAAGCTGGCCGTCGCGCAGCCGGGCGACCGCGTCATATTCGTACAGGCCCTGCTGCGCCTTGGTCGTCGACTTGATGTTCCAGGTGATCAGCGGCGCGTCAAAGGCCTTTGCGATTTCCTCGGCCAGCACGGTCTTGCCGGTTCCGGGTTCGCCCTTTACCAGCAGCGGCCGGCGCAGCATCGTCGCGGCGTTGACCGCGACCTTGAGGTCGTCGGTGGCAATATAGGCGCTGGTTCCTTCGAAGCGCATGGGCAGACAGCCTTTCCCTTAACGTGAACGTCAACTGGAAGGGCATAGCCGGGGGCGGGGAAGGGTGCAAGCGACACGCTTCGCCTGCGGGCGAAGCGATGTGGCCGATGCGGGACTTATCCGTGCGCGCGGGCTGCGGCGCGCGCCGCCATCAGATCCCACAGGCCATTGTGCTGGGCAATCAATTGCTGGGCGCCGAACATCATGGCGCGTTCGATCGCCGGGCGGTCGGCGACCGTCGAGGCAAGCCGCGCCGTGTCGCGCAGGTCAGGAAGCGTGCTGCGCTGCGGCGTCATGTCCAGCCGTTCGGCGGAGATGTCGAGCAGCACGCGGATCGTCCGCCAGTCGAGCGTCAGTGCGATCGCGGCGCCCACCGCGCAGCCGTGACGATCCGATTCGGCCAGCATGTCGAGCGCCTTGCGCTGTGCTGCGACCGCGGCCTCGCACTCGGCCTGGCCCTGGGTGCTCGGCACGGGGCCGACCGCGGCGGCGATTTTCGACAGGAAGGCGCGTTCTTCGGCAAAGGCGTCGGCGGCCTGTTCCATCCACGCCCGCGATGCCGCGTCGACGCCCTTGCGCGCCGCGCTGTCGATGACGCCGGGATGACGGCCATGGAGCAGGCAGAGGAAATGTACCGCGTCGGCAAGGTTGCGCATCGCCTGCGGTCCGTTCGACAACTCGCCCGCGCGGACGTGGGGGTGCGCGCCGGTGCCGTCATGGGCCACCAGCGTGTCGAGCATTTCGGCGATGCCGCGCGATGGCGGCAGGGGCTGTGTCGACTGGATCAACGCATTTTCCTCGCACACGGCCCTGGGCAGCGCCCAGGTCGATGAAATTCCAGCGACCGGTCATAAGCATGTGTCGTAAACGTCGCGTTTATAAGCGGCGCCGGATTTCGCGGAAAGGCTGTGCCAGCAAGGGACAGGCGGTGCGGACAAGAAGAAACCGGCAAGCCCGGGGAAGCTTGCCGGTTTCCGAAATGGCGCCAGTGGAACGCCATATTCTTTTGGGCGGGATGATGGACGGGACCGGCGGGGAGGGGGAGGCCGGTCCACTGTCCTGTCGGCCCCCGCCGGGGCGCGAACGTCAGGCCGCGATGGCCAGTTCTGCCGCCGGGGCAGACGCCTCGGTTGCTGCCGACGCAGGCGTTGCTGTCGGCGCTGCCGCGGCCTGTGCCTTCGCCGCATCCTTTGCCGGGAACAGCAGGCGCGAGGCGAGAACGACCAGGCCAAGGCCGAAATATCCGGCGAAGGTCTGAACGGGAAAGAAGAAGAGCGGAAGGACGAAGGCCAGTCGCAACCACAGCGGGTTGAAACCGAAATCCTGGCCCACGGCCTCGCAGATACCGAAGAAAGTGTCGCGGCGGCGGAAGAGATTGGTGGTTTCCATTATTATGTCTTTCCTTTTGGCTGCGGGCACCTCCCCGCGCTTGTGCTCCTTGCTTCGCAAAGGGCGTGCCAATTTTCAAAGTGGCTGTTTTCCGGCGGTTTTTCCGAAATTGGGGTGCCGCCCCCATTTCTTCTGTGGGAATTATCCCCACTATCCGGGAAATTGCGCCATCAAATCCAGTGTTTCAACATGCTTGCCGCTCGGGGAGGTGGGGGAGAGCGCCGCCCTATTTGGGTGGACGGCGTGTCTTTACAAGCGTGCATAGCAATGCAGGCGCCCGATTAGACCGGACGCCTGCATTTTTCGACGAATGTCGGTGACGATTACTGGTCGAGGAAGCTGCGCATCTTGCGGCTGCGCGACGGATGCTTGAGCTTGCGCAGCGCTTTCGCTTCGATCTGACGAATGCGTTCGCGCGTCACGCTGAACTGCTGTCCGACTTCTTCCAGCGTATGGTCGGTGTTCATGCCAATGCCGAAGCGCATGCGCAGAACGCGCTCCTCGCGCGGGGTGAGCGAGGCCAGAACGCGCGTCACCGTTTCCTTGAGGTTCGACTGCACCGCGGCGTCGACCGGGATGACGGCATTCTTGTCCTCGATGAAATCGCCGAGGTGGCTGTCTTCCTCGTCGCCGATCGGTGTTTCGAGGGAGATCGGCTCCTTGGCGATCTTCATCACCTTGCGGACCTTTTCGAGCGGCATCGACAGGCGCTCGGCCATTTCCTCGGGCGTCGGCTCGCGGCCGCTTTCGTGCAGGAACTGGCGGCTGCACCGGACCAGCTTGTTGATCGTTTCGATCATGTGCACGGGGATGCGGATGGTGCGCGCCTGGTCGGCGATCGAACGGGTGATCGCCTGGCGGATCCACCAGGTGGCATAGGTCGAGAATTTATAACCGCGGCGATATTCGAATTTGTCGACCGCCTTCATCAGGCCGATATTGCCTTCCTGAATAAGGTCGAGGAACTGCAGGCCGCGGTTGGTATATTTCTTGGCGATCGAGATGACGAGGCGCAGGTTCGCCTCGACCATTTCCTTTTTCGCGATGCGCGCTTCGCGCTCGCCCTTTTGAACCATGTTCACGACGCGGCGGAATTCGGTCAGGCTCATGCCCGCCGCCTGCGCGATTTCGCTGATCTCGATGCGGATGCGGTCGACCGCGGCGCCCTCATTTTCCGCGAAGGCCGCCCATTTCTTGTCGAGCTTTCCGACCTGTTCCAGCCAGTTTTCTTCGAGTTCGCGCCCGACATAATGGTCGAGGAAGGATTTGCGCGGCACCTTGTGGCGTTCGGCAAGGCGCAGCATCTGGCCGCCGAGCGCGGTCAGGCGGCGGTTGTAGCTGTAAAGCTGGTCGACCAGATATTCGATCTTCGTGCCGTGGAACTGCACGCTTTCGACCTGCGCGGTCAGCTCTTCGCGCAGCTTGTGATATTTCTTTTCCGACGCGGCGGGAAATTCCTCGCCCGCCGACAGTGCTTCGAGGCGCGAATCCTGAAGCTTGGAAAAGGCCTTGAAGCTCTTGGTGATGTTTGCGAATTTCTCGAGCGCGTCGGGCTTGAGCAATTCCTCCATCGCCGCGAGGCTCAGCGTATTATCTTCTTCGTCTTCTTCGAAGTTTTCACGCTTCTTGGCCGATCCTTCGCCGTCCTCGTCGTCGCCGTCGGCCTCGGGCTCATCCTCGACCTCGTCGTCGTCCTTGAACGAAACGCCCGCATTCTTCTCGCTGATCTCGCCGTCGTCGCTTTCCTCATCCTCGAGGTTTTCAGGCGCCGGGTCCTTGGACAGCATGGCCTCGAGATCGACGATCTCGCGCAATTGCATGTCGCCATTGTTCAGCGCATTCGACCATTCGATGATCGCGTTGAAGGTCAGCGGGCTTTCGCACAGGCCAAGGATCATCGTGTCGCGGCCCGCCTCGATGCGCTTGGCGATCGCGATTTCGCCCTCGCGGCTCAGCAGTTCGACCGCGCCCATTTCGCGCAGGTACATGCGCACCGGATCGTCGGTGCGGTCGACCGTTTCCTTCTTCTTTTCGATCGCCGGGTTCGACAGCGAGCCGGTACCGGCGCTGACATCGACCTCTTCGTCGCTTTCCTGTTCGGCCTCTTCCTGAACATCCTCGTCGCTTTCGACGATGTTGATGCCCATGTCCGAAATCGCCGACATCACGTCCTCGATCTGTTCGGAGGACATCTGATCCTGCGGCAGCGCCTCGTTCAGCTCGTCATAGGTCAGATATCCGCGCTTCTTGCCGCGCGCGATCAGCTTTTTGACGTCGGCTTCGTTGAGGTCGATCAGCGGCGCGTCGGTGTCGGCGTTGTTGTTGGTGGCCATTCAAATTTCCTGCCTGCGGGGCATAACAAGGATCAAAACTGGCTGCTGTCGGACAGCGCGGCCAGTCGGCGGGTCAATTCTGCGTCCAGGGCGCGCAGCTTTTGCTGTCGTGCCAGGCCTTCGTCGTCCATCGTGCGCTGGAAATCCGCGGTCGCCTCGGCAAGCCGGGCGCGGATTTCGGGCTGCGTCACCAGCACGCCGATATATTCATCAAGGTCGCGAAGCGCGCTTTCACGCGCCGCAGCGGCCCCTTCGCCCTCTTCCAGCCTGCGGTTGAACGAGAAGTGCATTCCGTCGGCTCTGAGCAATGTCGTCGCCCTATTATACACTTTCATGGGCTCCAATATGGCAAGCAACCCCTCGCAATCAAGCCCTTCGTGGGCCGGGACGATGTCAAGCATCAGGCGCAGCAGTTCGGCGTCGGCGGAATCGGGGACCGAAAGGCGGATCAGCGCCTCTTCATGGCGGCCGAGCGCCTCGGGATAGCGCAGCAAACCGCCGATCAGCGCCGCCGCATAATGGGCGCCGATACCCGTCTGTCCGATCGAGCGCGTTTCTTCGACCGGCGGTTGCAGTCGCGGGTCGGCGGCAAAGCGCCGGCCGCCGCCGCCGCGCCCGCCCGGCGGCGCCCAGGGCACGCGGCCGCCGCGTTCGGGGCGCGCACGCGCGAACAGGCCGTCGAGCCGTTCGCGAAACGCCTCGCGATAATGGTGGCGCACGTCGGGATCCTCGATCGCATCGGCATGGGCGAGCAGGCGGCTTTTGAGCGCGGCGCGCTCTTCGGGGGTGGCGAGCGGCCCCGCCGCCACTTCATGCGCCCACAGGCGATCGACGAGCGGCTGTGCCTCCTCCAGGATCGCGGCAAAGCCATCGGCGCCCTTGGTGCGGACGAGGTCGTCGGGATCCTGCCCGGCGGGGAGCGTCGCAAAGGCAAGGCTGAAACCGGGGCGCAGCAGCGGCAGCGCGCGCGTCGCGGCGCGCATCGCCGCCTTTTGTCCCGCCGCGTCGCCGTCGAAGCAGAGCAGGGGAACCGGCACCATCCGCCACAACATGCCAAGCTGGTTTTCGGTGAGCGCGGTGCCAAGCGGGGCGACCGCATCGGCAATTCCCGCCTCGGCCAGCGCGATCACGTCCATATAGCCTTCGACGACGATCACCCGGTTGGTCTGGCGCGACGCGGGGCTCGCCCTGTCGAGGTTGAACAGCGTGCGCCCCTTGTCGAACAGCGGGGTGTCGGGCGAGTTCAGATATTTGGGCTCGCCATCGCCCAAAATGCGCCCGCCAAAGGCGATCACGCGCCCGCGCGCGTCGCGGATCGGGATCATCAACCGGCCGCGGAACCGGTCGTAAGGTTCCTTGTCGTCGACCTTGATCAGCATTCCCGCCTCGACCAGCATCGCGGTCGGGAATTTCTTCAGCGCCTCTTTCAGCGCGCTGCGGCTGTCTGGGGCAAGGCCGAAGGCGAAGGCGGCGCGTGTCGCCTCCGAAATGCCGCGCTTCGCCAGATAGCTGCGCGCCGGGGCGCCGTTCGAACTGTCCAATTGCTGCGTGAACCACAGCGCGGCCGCCTGCGTTACGTCGCGCAGGCTTGCCTGTTCCTCGGCCTTTTTGGCGGCGCGCGGATCGGCGGCGGGAACCTCCATCCCCGCTTCGCCCGCGAGTTCCTTGACCGCGTCGATGAACGACAGCCCGCGCTGGTCGGTCATCCAGCGGATCGCGTCGCCATGCGCGCCGCAGCCGAAGCAGTGGTAAAAGCCCTTTTCGTCGTTGATCGTGAAGCTGGGCGTCTTTTCGTTATGGAAAGGGCAGCACGCCTTGTGTTCGCGCCCGGCGCGGGTGATCTTCACCGTCCGCCCGATGAGGGTCGACAGGGTGATGCGCGCGCGCAGTTCGTCCAGCCATTGCGGGGAGAGGGCCATCTAATTGCCTTTCCGCCGTCGACGGCGGGCAAAGGCGGCGACCGCGGTCATACGTTCCCCTCCCGCTTGCGGGAGGGGTTAGGGGTGGGCAGGGGCCCAAGGATGCGGCTGATTTCGTTCACGACGCCCTCAATATTCCCCATCACATCGCGGTTGGCGAAACGCAGCACGCGATAGCCGTGCCGGGCCAGCCAATCGTCCCGATTTTCGTCATGGGCCTGGCGCATGTCGTGCGAATATCCATCAACTTCGACGACCAATCGGGCCTCGCGGCACAGGAAATCCGCAAAATAGGGGCCGACCGGCATTTGGCGGCTGAATTTCCAGCCGCCGGCTTTGCGCCCGGACAGGCGGCGCCACAGCGCCCGTTCGGCGGGCGCCGCGCTGTTGCGCAGCTCCCGTGCTCGCGGCGTGTCGCGCGGTTGAAACTGTCCGTCCATCATGGGGCGATATGCCCACCCCCGACCCCTCCCGCAAGCGGGAGGGGGGAAGCAAATCCGCCATCGCCATTCTCCTCCCGCTTTGGGGGAAGGTCAGGGGCGCGGCCGCGATGTTGGAGGCCTAGCTCAGCGCGCCCTTCACCCAGCCCGATGCCTTGCTCATGTCGAGCTGCGAACCATGGCGTTCCTTTACCGCCGCCATCACCCGGCCCATGTCCTTGACGCTCGACGCGCCGAGTTCGGTGACGATCGCGGCGATCGCCGCCTTTGCTTCGGCCTCGTCCATCTGGGCGGGCAGGAAATCCTCGATCACCGTGACTTCGGCAGCCTCGATGTCGGCGAGTTCCTGGCGGCCGCCCTGTTCGTACATGGCGATCGATTCGCGGCGCTGCTTGACCATTTTCTGGAGCACGTCGGTGACGAGTACGTCATCGTCGGCCGGCGCCGTGCCGGTGCGAAGTTCGATGTCGCGGTCCTTGATCTTGGCCAGCATCAGCCGGATCGTGCCGAGCCGCGCCTTGTCGCCGGCTTTCATCGCGGCAACCTGCGCAGCCTTGATGTCATCGCGAATCATGCGTGTCCCCATGCGCTGCAAATTTCGGAAAGGCCCTCTCTAGCGGCAAAATTCGAAATCCGATAGCTTGTGAATCACTTTTTTGCCGCCTAGTTGGTCGGCCGTTTAGCCCCCCGACCGGAGCATGTTGAATGGCACCTGCCAACCCCTCAGTGGCGCCCAGCGCCGCGCCCAAAGCCCAGCCTTCCGGGGCGACGGGCGTTCTTGTCCTTGCCGACGGCACGATCCTGTGGGGCATCGGTTATGGCGCGGTCGGCGCGGGCGCCGGCGAGATTTGTTTCAACACGGCGATGACCGGATATCAGGAAATCCTGACCGACCCCAGCTATGCCGGGCAGATCATCACCTTCACCTTTCCGCACATCGGAAATGTCGGCGCGAACGCAGAGGATATGGAGCGCGAACGCCGCGCCGCCATCGGGTGCATCACGCGCGAACTGCCGACGCAGCCCAGCAATTTTCGTAGCGCCCAGACGCTGCCCGACTGGATGGCGGCCGAGGGGCTGGTCGGCCTTGCGGGCATCGACACCCGCGCGCTGACCCGCCGCATCCGCGATGCCGGCGCCCCGAACGGGGTGATCGCGCACAGCCCCGATGGTGTGTTCGACGTGGACGAGTTGCTGGCAATGGCGCGCGGCTGGCCGGGGCTGGAGGGCATGGACCTGGCGAAAGCGGTCAGCCGGACGGATACGGGCGACTGGACCGGCGGCGCGTGGACGCTCGGCCACGGCTATGCGACCGAAGACGGTGGCGAGCGCCCCCATGTCGTCGCGATCGATTATGGCGCAAAGGACAATATCTTCCGCAACCTGGTGGCGGCCGGCGCGCGCGTCACGGTGGTCCCCGCGACCGCGACCCTCGACGAAGTGCTGAGCCACAACCCCGCGGGCGTGTTCCTGTCGAACGGCCCCGGCGACCCCGCGGCGACGGGCGACTATGCGGTGCCGGTGATCAAGGGGTTGCTCGAGCGCGACGTCCCGATCTTCGGCATCTGCCTCGGCCACCAGATGCTCGGCCTCGCGGCGGGTGCTAGAACCATGAAGATGCACCAGGGCCACCGCGGCGCGAACCATCCGGTGCAGCGCGTCGGCGGCGATTTCGCCGACGGCGTGGTCGAGATCACCAGCATGAACCACGGCTTCGCGGTCGACGCATCGACCTTGCCCGCGGGCGTGGTCGAAACGCACAAGAGCCTGTTCGACGGATCGAACTGCGGCATCGCGATCACGGGCAAGCAGGCGTTCAGCGTGCAATATCATCCCGAGGCGAGTCCGGGGCCGCAGGACAGCTTCTATCTGTTCGAGAAGTTTGTGGGTGGGCTGAAGTGAGGCTTGTTACGCCTCTTCTGTTTCTGGCTTTTCCCGTTGTCTTGGCTGGTTGCGCGCCTGCCGCGGAAAGCTCCGCCAAGGACGATGACGTAGCAAAATATGATCAGGCGTTTGACAGTGGGAATGATCTTCTCGTTTTCTCGATAGTGGATGGTGAGGATCATTCGGGCGGGCCCATCAAAGGGGGGAAAGAGGGTAGCGACCCTGTGCTGAGTACCGGGTCTGCCGATCTTCTAGTGACGCTTCTCGCGGGCTGCGGTGAAGCAAAATTCTTGATCGATCATGGCTGGACGCACGTCCAGTATGTTTCTGTTCCTCTAAAGAAAAATAATCCGTTCCGCGACCAAACCGACCTTGAGCTTGTCGAGTGTGTCCGAAAGAGCTCGCTCTTTTCGTTTGGCGCCGGAGTTGGCCGCGCACCTAGTTTAGATTCCTCATCTTTCAAGAGTCTGTATGCCCAAAAGAACCGACATTAAATCCATCCTCGTCATCGGCGCCGGCCCTGTCGTCGCCGGTCGAGTGTGTGTGGATGGACCGGTTATGGCTCCCACGGATTTATCAATTCCACGCCGGTCCATTCGAAATCGCGGACATTGCGCGTCGCCAGCGGGCAGGCGAGCGACAGGGCAATGGCGGCGATATAGCTGTCAGATGGGGGGCATGGCTTTCCTGCGGCTTTCAGCCGTGCGCGAAGGACACCGTGCGCTTCCGCAGCATTTTTATCGAACGGCAGAATCCGGTTTTCGAATTCGATCAGCAAATCGGCTAGCCATGTTTCCAATTCCTGCCGCTTGGCCGATGGCGGCAATTTGGAACAGCCGTAGCGCAATTCGGACAGGGCGGGAGCGGGCAGATGAAGCTGCTCCATATTCGCCTCAATCCAGACCAACACGCTCGGTTCCGGGCAAAGCCTGCTCGTCTCGCTCAGCAGGTTGGCGTCGGCCAGTATCAAAGGTCGAATTCCTCGAACCCGTCTTCGTTATCGTCGAACACGCCTTCACCGGCGCCGTTAGCTACCTTGACCAGATGGGCGACGAACTCCTTCCCGCTCATCGCCCGGATGCGGGCGGCGCGTTCGTCTTGCTGGACGGCATAAGTCCGCTCCAACAGCGCCCGCAGCTCGGCCTCCAGCGAGCGGCCGTTGGCTGCCGCTGCCAACCGGGCGTTATGCTTCACCGCATCGTCGAGTCCCCGGATCGTCACGCTGCCCATCACTCATCTCCCGTGATTGCAATGCAATCAATGTATGCAATGAGAGCAAAGTAGTCAAATGCCCAAAAGAACCGACATCCAATCCATCCTCGTCATCGGCGCCGGCCCGATCGTTATCGGTCAGGCGTGCGAGTTCGACTATTCGGGGACGCAGGCGATCAAGGCGCTGAAGGAGGAGGGCTATCGCATCGTCCTCGTCAACTCCAACCCGGCGACGATCATGACCGATCCCGATCTGGCGGATGCGACCTATGTCGAGCCGATCACGCCCGAGATCGTCGCGAAGATCATCGAAAAGGAGCGGCCGGACGCGGTGCTGCCGACGATGGGCGGGCAGACCGCGCTCAACACCGCGCTCGCGCTCGCGCAGGACGGGACGCTCGCGAAGTACGGCGTCGAGATGATCGGCGCCGATGCCGAGGCGATCGACAAGGCCGAGGACCGGCAGAAGTTCCGCGACGCGATGGACAAGATCGGGCTGGAAAGCGCGCGCAGCGGCGTCGCGCACACGCTCGACGAGGCGTTTGCGGTGCTCGAACGCACCGGGCTGCCCTCGATCATTCGCCCGAGCTTCACGCTCGGCGGCACCGGCGGCGGCATCGCGTACAACCGCGAGGAATTCGAGCATATCGTCCGCGGCGGCCTAATCGCCTCGCCGACCACCGAAGTCCTGATCGAGGAATCGCTCCTCGGCTGGAAAGAATATGAGATGGAGGTGGTGCGCGACCGCAAGGACAATTGCATCATCATCTGCTCGATCGAGAATGTCGATCCGATGGGGGTGCACACCGGCGACAGCATCACCGTCGCCCCGGCGCTGACGCTGACCGACAAGGAATATCAGATCATGCGCAACGCGAGCATCGCGGTGCTGCGCGAGATCGGGGTCGAGACGGGCGGGTCGAACGTCCAGTTCGCGGTCAATCCGAAGGACGGCCGCCTGATCGTGATCGAGATGAACCCGCGCGTGTCGCGCAGTTCGGCGCTCGCGTCGAAGGCGACGGGTTTCCCGATCGCCAAGGTCGCGGCGAAGCTGGCGGTCGGCTACACGCTCGACGAGATCATGAACGACATCACCGGCGTCACCCCGGCGTCGTTCGAACCGACGATCGATTATGTCGTCACCAAGATCCCGCGCTTCGCCTTTGAAAAGTTCAAGGGCGCCGAGGCGGCGCTGTCGACCGCGATGAAATCGGTGGGTGAAGTGATGGCGATCGGCCGCACCATCCATGAATCGATGCAAAAGGCGCTGCGCGGGCTGGAAACCGGGCTGTCGGGCTTCAACTTCGTCGACCGCCTCGTCGGCGCGAGCCACGACCAGTTGAAAAGCGAACTGGCGAAGCGCACCCCCGACCGGCTGCTCAACACCGCGCAGGCGATCCGCGAAGGCCTGCCACTCGCCGAGATCAATCGCGTCGCGGGCTATGACATGTGGTTCCTCGAACGCATCGCCGAAATCGTCGCGGCCGAACAATCTGTGATGGAAAACGGTCTGCCGCGTGAAGCCGAAGGGCTGCGCAAGCTCAAATCCATGGGCTTCTCCGACAAGCGGCTGGCCTATCTGGCGCTTCAGTCGGCGCATCTGCGTCCCGGCTCGCGCGCCGCGGCCGCGCACGGAACCGGCCTGATCCACGAAACGGTGAAGGCGATGACCGGCGGCGTCACCGAACGGGAAGTGCGCGCGCTGCGCCATCGGCTGGGCGTGCGTCCGGTCTTCAAGACGATCGACACCTGCGCCGCCGAATTCCAGGCGCAGACACCCTATCTCTATTCGACCTATGAAGCGCCGACCTTTGGCGAGCCCGAGTGCGAGGCGAACCCCAGCGACCGGAAAAAGGTCGTGATCCTTGGCGGCGGTCCGAACCGGATCGGGCAGGGGATCGAGTTCGACTATTGCTGTTGCCATGCCTGCTTTGCGCTGGAGGAAGCGGGCTATGAAACGATCATGGTCAACTGCAACCCCGAAACGGTGTCGACCGATTATGATACGTCGGACCGCCTCTATTTCGAGCCGCTGACCGCCGAAGATGTGCTGGAAATTCTGCACGTCGAAATGTCGAAGGGGACGCTGGCGGGTGTGATCGTCCAGTTCGGCGGCCAGACGCCGTTGAAGCTGGCGCAGGCGCTCGCCGAGGCGGGTATCCCGATCCTCGGTACCTCGCCCGACGCGATCGACCTGGCCGAAGACCGCGAGCGTTTTGCCGCGCTGGTCAACAAGCTGGGCCTGAAACAGCCGGAGAACGGCATCGCGCGCAGCCGCGAGGAAGCGGTCGCGGTCGCGGCGCGCATCGGCTATCCGGTGCTGACCCGCCCCTCCTATGTCCTCGGCGGCCGCGCGATGGAGATCGTCGACGATCAGGCGCAGCTTGAAAATTATATCGAAACCGCGGTGCAGGTTTCGGGCGACAGCCCGGTGCTGATCGACCGTTATCTGCGCGACGCGATCGAGGTCGATGTCGATGCGCTGTGCGACGGCACCGATGTCGTCGTGGCGGGCGTGCTCCAGCATATCGAGGAAGCCGGCGTCCATTCGGGCGACAGCGCCTGTTCGATCCCGCCCTACAGCCTGTCGGCCGATATCGTTGCGGAGATCGAGCGCCAGACCGACGCGCTTGCCCGCGCGCTCGGCGTACGCGGGCTGATGAATGTGCAATATGCGGTCAAGGACGGCGCGGTTTACCTGATCGAGGTCAATCCGCGCGCCAGCCGGACCGTGCCCTTCGTCGCCAAGGCGGTGGGATCGCCGATCGCCAAGATCGCGGCGCGGGTGATGGCGGGTGAAAAGCTCGCCGGCCTGCCCAAGATCAACCGCGACATCGCGCATGTCGCGGTGAAGGAAGCGGTATTCCCCTTCGCGCGCTTCCCCGGCACCGATCCGGTGTTGTCGCCCGAGATGAAGTCCACCGGCGAAGTCATGGGAATCGACAGCGATTTCAACCTTGCCTTTGCCAAGGCGCAGCTCGGCGCGGGCGACCGTCTGCCGACCGACGGGCGCGTGTTCGTGTCGGTGAAGGACAGCGACAAGCCGCGCATTCTGGCCGCGGTCCAGCAGCTTGCCGACTGGGGCTGGCAGGTGGTGGCGACCGGCGGCACCGCCGACTATCTCGCCGCGCAGGGCATATCGGTCGAACGGGTGAACAAGGTTGCCGAAGGGCGCCCGCACATCGTCGACCGGATCAAGGATGGCGATATCCAGCTGATCTTCAACACCACCGAAGGGTGGCAGAGCCTGCAGGATTCGCAGTCGATCCGCGCCTCCGCGCTGGCGGCCGACATCGCCTATTACACCACCGCGGCGGGCAGCGATGCCGCAACCCACGCGATCGGTGCGCTGCGCGCGCGCTCTCTTGAAGTAAAGCCGCTTCAGGACTATTATTGAAGGACCGCTCCACTCCCCGACATTGACGGAAACAGCGGCTCTGCCGCCCGGCGAGGTTTTCGCCGGGGTGGGATTATTGACGAAGGACAACAGGATAATGGCAAGCGTTGAAAAGGTGCCGATGCTGGCGGAAGGCTATGAGAAGCTGAGCGCGCAACTCGCGACGCTGAAGGCCGAACGCCCGCTGATCGTCGACGCGATCGAGGAAGCGCGGGCCCACGGCGACCTTTCGGAAAACGCCGAATATCATGCCGCCAAGGAACGCCAGGGGCAGGTCGAAGCGACCATCGGCGACCTGGAGGACCGGTTGGCGCGCGCGCAGGTCATCGACCCGACGACCCTGTCGGGCGACCGGATCGTGTTCGGCGCGACCGTCACCCTCGCCGACGAGGATGACAAGCCGGTGAGGTATCAGATCGTCGGTCAGGCCGAAGCCGATGCGAAGGCGGGCAAGATCAGCTATAATTCGCCGCTCGGCCGCGCGCTGATCGGGCGCAAGGTCGACGACGAGATCGAAGTCACCGTGCCCGCGGGCGACAAATATTATCTCGTCAACAAGATCGAGTTCATCTGATCGGCGGACGGGCAGGATGAAGCCGCAGGACGCGCCGGTGGTGACGGGCTTCGCGCTCGTTTGCGTCGTCGTTCACATTCTGTTGGCGATCACGGGCCTGCACCTGGATGCCATCGTGCGCGCGGGCTTCATTCCCGCGCGTTTCGACACCAGCCTGATCCTGCCGCCGGGGCCGATGATGCCCTTTGCACTGACGCCGCTGTCGTCGGCCTTTCTGCACGGCGGCCTGATGCACCTGATCTTCAACGTCATCGTTCTGCTGTTCGTTGGACGCCAGCTCGAGGCGCCGCTGGGCGGCAAGGCGATGGGGGTGCTGTTGGTCGCGGGCGCCTATTCGGGCGCTTTTGCCCAATGGATCGCGGACCCGCAGTCGACGGTGCCGATGGTCGGTGCCAGCGGTGCGATCTCGGCATTGATCGCGGTGTTCGCGCTGATCTTCAGCCGCAGTCAGGCCCCCGCCATCGGTCCGATCCCCAGCCATTGGGTTCGCGCGCTGTGGCTTGCCGCGGCGTGGATCGGTGTCCAACTGCTGATCGGCCTTGCCGCCGGCGCGGGTTTCGGCGCGGTTGCCATCTGGGCCCATATGGGCGGTTTCCTCGCGGGCCTGTTGCTCGCCCGCCCGTTGCTGCGCTGGCGTTTCGGGGTCCGATAGGCGCGGCGGCGAAAGCCAAGGGCCGCTTTTGGGGCGGCGAGGGGACGCGCCTCACTGCCATTGCCCCGTGCCTGACCCGGGATCCTGCTTGAACCGCATTTCCTCGATGGATGGGACAGGGAAGGGCGGCCGGGGCCAAATCCTGGCCCGCCACAGCCGTTCGTCAGGCCAGCAACCCGCCCGCCAGCAGCATCGCGACGCGCACATCGATCCCGCATCCTTCGGCGCGTTTCGCGGCGATGAAATCCTCTATGCCGTCCAGCCGGATGCGGTGGACGATGATATCCTCGCCATCGACCCCGCCGCCCTCGCTCACCTTCGTCAGCTTGGTCGCGACGAGCAGGGTGAAGCTTTCGCTCACCATGCCGGGGGAGCTGAAAAATTCGCCGACCGTGCGCCAGGTTTCGGCGCGATAGCCGGTTTCCTCCTCGAGCTCGCGCCGCGCTGCGCTTTCGGACGCTTCGCCCGCGCTGTCGTCGCCGACCAGCCCGGCGGGAAGCTCCAGACAGGGGCGGCCCATCGGCACACGATATTGCTCGACCAGAATGACGTGCCGCCCGTCCGGCGCATCGTCGATCGGCAGTATCACCGCGGCATGGATCCCGCGCGAACGCGAGACATATTCCCAGTTTCCCTGTTGCCTTACCGTGATGAAGCGGCCTTCCCAGCGCGTCTCGATGGGCGTGTCGGGGGCAGGGCGGGACATGGTTTCGCTTTCTAGATTTCGATCAGCCGATCGCACAGCTCGTTGGGGTTGCCGTCGCTCTTGGGGAAATGTTCGGCCAGGACGACGCCCATCTGCCGCACCGCCTCTGCCATGCCTTCGCCAGGCTCGCCCGCGCGGATGCGGTCGATCAGCGCCGCCATTGCGTTGCCCCATATTTCGGGCGCGACCTTTGCGGCGATCGCCTCGTCGGCGACGATGTCGGCGCGATGCTCCTTCAGGCTGACATACAGCACGACCCCGGTGCGGCCGACGGTCTTCGCCTCGGTTCCGACCTTGAACAGATCGATCGCGCGGGCACGCACCCGCCCCGCCAGAATCGCACGCGGGGTCAGGGCGAGCCGCAGCGGGCGCCAGAGCAGGATCAGCCAGATACCGATCCACTTGATGACGCCAAAGGCGATGATCGTCCCCAGCCATTCGTTCGCGGTCGGCTCATGCCCCCAGCCGCCGCGCAGCCAGTCGTAAATGCCGCGATAGAAATCGGGGAACAGCGCGACCAGCGACATGGCCAGAAAGGCGCCGACGCTGGCCCAGACGAGCGCGACATCGTCATAGTCATTGGATTGCGCCGCGATGATGGTGACGATTTCGCCGTCGGTATGGCGTTCGGCCGCCGCGACCGCATCGGTGACGATGCGGTGATCGGCCTCGCTCACATGATTGACCTTGCGTGGCATGTGATCCGCTCCCTACCAGCCGCCCGACGCGCCGCCGCCGCCGAAGCTGCCGCCGCCGCCCGAAAATCCACCGAAGCCGCCGCCCCCAAAGCCACCACCGCCGCCCCACGACGATCCGCCGCCGCCGCCCCAGCCGCCCCAATCGTCATCGTCGCCCCAGATGATGATCGGCGCGCCGCCCCAGGGACCGCGCCGCCGCCGGTGCCGCTTGCCGCGCCGGCCTCGCGCCGACAGCATCGGCACGATGAAGAAAAAGATGATGATGAACGCGATAAAGAACAGCCCGCCGAAATTGCCGTCCTTGGCGCGGTCGCGTTCGGCCTTGGATGCCGCCGCGGCGCGCGCTTTCGCTTCTTCGGGCGGAAGTTGGATCTGCTGGGCGATCGCATCGACCCCGGCTTGAATGCCGCCGGGATAGTCATTGTCCTTGAACCGGGGCGTAACCACGTCACGGATGATGCGTCCCGACAGCGCGTCGGTCAGCACGGGTTCGAGACCATAGCCCACCGAAATATTCATCCGCCGCTCGTTCGGGGCGATCAGAAAGATGACGCCGTTATTGGCTTCCTTGCCGCCGATGCCCCATTCGCGACCAAGCTTGTAGCCATAGTCGCTGACCTCGTTGCCCCCAAGATCCTTGACCGTCGCGACGACCAGCTGATGGCCGGTCGCCGTTTCCAGTTCGGCGAGCTGATTGGTCAGCGCGGCCTCTTCGGCCGGCGGAATAATGTCCGCCTGATCGACGACACGGCCGCTCAGCGCGGGGAAGGTCTGCGCGGCGGCGGGGGAAGCGATAAGGATGATCCCGAGCATCCAGCTCAACTGAAGCATCCTCACAGATTATCTCCCGTCTGTACGGCAATCGATTCAATGCCTTTGGAAAGGCCGGTGAAGTAATCCCCACTCCTAAAATGTGGTGTGGCTTGGTCGACGATAACGGCCTTTGCTTTCTCGTCAGTCAAAATTTTCTCGATGCCATGTCCGGTCGCGATGCTCATTTGGCGTTCGTTGGGCGCGACAAGGATCAGGATGCCGTCGTTTTCGTCTTTCCGTCCGATTTGCCATCGGCGCCCCAGACAGGTGGCATATTCAATCGGCTGCGCACCATTGAGGGCCGGCACGGTAGCGACGACCATCTGGTGTTTCGTCCGCGCTTCGTAGCGGGCGAGACGCTCTGACAACTGGGCTTCCTCCCGATCATTCAGAATATTGGCGACATCCGTTACGTGACCCGCCAAGGCCGTTTGCGGGATGCCAAGGCAGATCGAGGATTCGATTGGCGCTTCGGCCTTGCATCCGCCGACCGCGAGTAAAATCGCCGACGGCGCTGCAAGAAGAAGGCGCGGTATCATTACTGCCCGAAATCGACCTTCGGTGCCTCGTTCGCATTGGGCGTCACCGCCTTGTACGGCGTCATCGGCTCGGCGCCGTGGACGATCTTGGCACCGATGATGTCGGGGAAGGTACGGATCGTCGTATTATAATCCTGCACCGCGCCATTATAGTCCTGGATCGCGACGTTGATGCGGTTTTCGGTGCCCTCAAGCTGGGTCATCAGGTCGGCAAAGCGCGCCTGGCTCTTGAGGTCCGGATATTGTTCGACGGTGACGAGCAGGCGACCGAGCGCGCTCGACACATTGCCCTGTGCCTGCTGGAACTGCTGGACCTTTGCGGGATCTTCCAGATCGCTCGGCGACAGCTTGACCTGCGTGGCCGAGGCACGCGCCTGGATCACGCCTTCCAGCGTCGACTGTTCGATATTCGCGGCGCCTTTGGCTGTTTCGACCAGATTGGGGATCAGGTCGGCGCGGCGCTGATAGGCGGCCTCGACATTCGCCCATTTGGCCTTTGCCGCTTCCTCCTTGGTCGGCACACTGTTGATGCCACAGGCGGACAGCGAAAGCGCGGCGACGGGCACGATCATCCAGCGGGCGGAACGAAAACTCATGTGTCAGTCTCCCTTGGGCGGCGTTTTGCCGCAACAATACACATAATAGGAAGCCGCTTGCCTTTGCGCAATCGTCGCGGCACCAGAAGTCCACAGGACCCACTATTTCGGAGAGCAGGCAGATGCTGGCAGAGTTCAGGGAATTTATCGCAAAGGGCAATGTCATGGACCTTGCGGTCGGTGTCATCATCGGCGGTGCCTTTGCCACCATCACCACGTCGCTGACCGGCGATGTCATTATGCCGCTGGTCGGCGCGATCTTTGGCGGGGTCGATTTTTCCAGCAAGTTCATCCTTCTGGGCAGCGTTCCGGCGGGCGTGTCGGCGACCGATTATGCCGCGCTGAAGGAAGCGGGGGTCGCGATGATCGGTTATGGCGCCTTCATCACCGCGGTGATCAATTTTCTGATTCTGGCCTTCATCATCTTTCTTCTCGTCAAATGGGTGAACAAGGTGATGCGCAAGCAAGAGCCCGAGGCGGCTCCGGCGGGGCCCAGCGAGGTCGATCTGCTCACCGAAATTCGGGATGAATTGCGTAAAAAATAAGAGGTTAGCCGCTCATCTGGCGGCGATCCGGTTGCCAAATAGCGACAAAATGCCCGTCCGTGCTCTTTCCAAGCGCGGGCGGGCTGCCTATATGGAGGGTGCCGGTTTCGGCTGGCTATGAGGATAAATGGTGTCGTGGAATAGACACAGCGGACCCGGGGGCAGTACCCGGCGGCTCCACCACAAACCCGCGCATCCGTGAAGGGGCGCGCGGGCTTCTGACGGGGCCGAACCAGGATCGACGTGTGTTCAAAGACGATGTTTTCTTCCGGGCTGAGTAACCCGTTCAAGGCTCAAAACTATAAGTGCTAACGATAACGAAGCACTCGCTCTTGCTGCCTAACCGATAAGCCTCACGGCCGAAGGTTAGACAAATAGAACGCGGTTCGGACCGAACCGGGCAACAGAATCGGATACCAGCGGCTGGGGACGAGCCGGGCAACAGAATCGTCCCACCTTCACGTCATTCAATGTTTGCCAATCGCCTTTGCGAGCGTTGCTCTCTTCGGCATCGTTCCGCTGCGTCGCCTATCGCCTATCGCCTTTGCAACGACGGCCGGAACGGCTTCGGTTGGCGCTCAATGCGCGCTTTGGCACTGCCCATGATCGCCCAGCGCCTCGATCACCCGGCAGTCGCCCGCCAGGCCGCCGCGACAGCGGCCGACGATGCGGGTCAGTTCGTCGCGTAGCGCGGTCAATTGCGCGATCTTTCCTTCGACCTGTTCCAGATGTGCGCTGGCGATGCGGTCGGCTTCGTGACAGTCGCGGGCGGGATCGTCGGACAGGTCCAGCAGCGAACGGATTTCCTCTATCGTGAACCCCAGGTCGCGCGAATGGCGGACAAAGACCAGCCGCGCGCGATGGGCGTCGCCATAGCTGCGGTAATTGGCCGCGGTGCGCCCGGGTTCGGGCAACAGGCCGATGCGCTCATAATAACGGATGGTTTCGATGTTGGTGCCGGTTGCGCGCGACAGTTCGCCGATTTTCATCGCTTGACCCTGTAGTTGCTACAGGGTCCATATAGGGTGTCGACTCGAAGAACCAAGGAGACTTCGGCGATGGCCGACCAATGCTGTGCAAGCAAAAGTGGAACGAGCGCGCTCAACGATCCGCGTTGGCGCCGGGTGCTGTGGATCGCGCTGATCGTGAATGGCGCGATGTTCGCTGTAGAGGTCGTTGCGGGGGTGGCCGCGGATTCGCGCGCGCTTCAGGCTGACGCACTCGATTTTCTGGGCGACAGCGCCAATTATGCGATCAGCCTGGGTGTCGCGGGCATGGCGCTGGCGTGGCGCGCCCGCGCCGCGCTGGTGAAGGCGCTGACGATGCTGGTCTTTGGTCTGTGGGTGTTCGGATCGGCGATATGGGGATTTTTCAACGGCACCGCGCCCCATGCCGAAACCATGGGGGCGATCGGGGCTTTGGCGCTGGTGGCCAATGTCGTCGTCGCCCTGATGCTGTACCGCTATCGCACCGGCGATGCGAACATGCGGTCGGTGTGGATATGTTCGCGCAACGACGCGATCGGCAATGTCGCGGTGATGGCCGCGGCGCTGGGCGTGTTCGGGACGGGCCAGAGCTGGCCCGACCTGCTGGTCGCCAGCATCATGGCCAGCCTCGCGGTCTGGGGCAGTATCGAGGTGTTTCGCCAGGCACGCGGCGAACTGGCGCCAAGCCACTAGGCGTTGGGGCCTTCATGCGCTTGCGTCGGGTAATGGCGCGAGCGTGCCCAGCCAGGCGACCAGACCCAATATGGCCGCCGCCGCCGCCATTTCCAGCAACAGGCTGACCCGGATCGCGCGCAGCGCGCGTCCAGGCTCGACCGCCGCCGACGTTGCCGCTGCCTCCGACACGGCGCGAAGCCGCGGGGTCAGCCGCCAGCGATTGGCGGCGGCCAGCGCCAGCATGAGGCCGAACAACAGGATTTTCAGGGCCAACAGGCGGCCATAGGCGGTTTCGGGCAAGGCGCCGATCCCGTCGATGCCCGCAATCGCCACGCCGTTGACGATTCCTGTGAACAGGATGACCCCGACACAGGCGGTTCCGACCGGCGCAAAGCGTTCGAGGGTCTGTGCGGTGTCTGCCAGCGGCGGACCCGCGGCACCGGTCGGGCGGCCAATGTGCATCAGCAAGGCGGCGATGGCGCCCAGCCAGACGGCGGCGGCGATCAGGTGCAGCGCGTCGCTTGCGCGGTGAAGGGTGCCCCATGCGCCCTCGGTCGCGGCGGCATGTCCCGACCAGGCGAGGGTGGCAAGGGCCAGCGCTCCGGCCGTTGCGACGGCCACGGCCATGGGCTTGAGCCGACCGCGCATGGTGAGGGCGGCGCCAAGCGCGAGCGCGAGCGCGCCGATGCGGATCGTCCCTGTCGTTCCCATGTCGGTTTCACCGATCAGGACGCCGATCATCGCGCCGTCGATGGCCGATGGCGACACGCCGAACATCGCGGCGCCAAGCAGCAGCAGATGCCCGGTGGCGAGGGCAAGGCCCAATGTCGCGAGCGGCGTCAGCGCTGCTGTAACGGGCGCCGCCCACGCGCTTCGGGAATGCAGGGGAAAGGCGGCGATCCCGACGAGCAGCAACAGGTCGGCGTAAAGCGCGAACCGCGTGCCGATCAGCAGCGCGTCGGGCATCGGCCTATTTCACCGTGAAGCTGAATTCGCTTCCCATGCGATGTCCGTCGGTGCCCGCCGCGGTCCATTTGACCTTGTAGGTGCCAGGGACGAGCGCCCGCTTCATCTGCAGCGTCATCGATTTGCCGTCCTTGCCCATCGCCGAGGTGAAGGGCATTTTCATCGGCGGGTGATCCTTCATTCCGGGCATCCCGGTCATGACCAGTTCGACCTTCATCGTCGCCGGGATCAGCTTTTCGCTGAAATGCAGGGCCACCGACGTCACCTTCGAAACGGTCGCATTGGCCGCCGGTTTCGATCCCGCCAGCGACACATGCGCCTGTGCGGCGGGGGCGAGCAGCAGCGCCAGGGTCAGGGCGGCCGGGGAGAGAAGGGACTTGATCATTATTTCCTCCATTGGGGCGTATCTGCTGCTATTACGCATCCTGTATGGCGCTCCCTCAATATCGATCCTTTTGAGGGGCGATTATCCGGCGTGCGTATAGGCGAGGTGAGGACAATGCAGAAGGATCCGATGGACAAGTCGCTTCACATGCTGGGCAGCGCGCCGCTGCCGCAAGCGCTCGATACGCTCGACGATCGGGTGCTGGACGCTCTGGCGGTCCGGCAGCGCGAGGCGGCGGCCATGCGGCGCATGATGGCGCTCGCGGCCTTTGTCTCGTTGGGCGGCGGCATCGTTGCGGGCAGCGCAATGCCCGGACCCGCCGTGGCGGCCAGCCCGCTGACGCCGCTGGTTCCGGCCAGCCCGCTGGCGCCCTCCACGCTGCTGGATGCTGGCAAATGACCGCATCGCGGCGGTTGCTGCTGATCGCGCTGGTGGCATTTTTCGCGGCGGTCGCCGGCGTTTTCCTTGCCCGGCTGGTGCTCGACCAGCCGAAGGCGAGCGAGACCGAATTGCACACGCTGTTGCACAATGAACTCGATCTCACGTCGGACCAGCACGCCCGGCTCGATCAGATCGAAAAGGATTTTTCGGCCCGCCGCGATGCGCTGGAGCGTGAAATGCGCGCCGCCAATGTGCGCCTTGCCCGTGCGATCGAGGCCGAGCACGGCTATGGTCCGCAAGTGACCGATGCGATCGACCATACGCACAAGGTCATGGGCGAATTGCAGAAGGAAACATTGCAGCATCTGTTCGCCATGCGCGAGGTGTTGAGCGCCGAACAGGCGGCGATGTTCGACAAAAGCGTGGTCAAGGCGCTGACCGCCGATGCGCGGTGAGCGAGGAGCTGGGGCAGGCGAGCGACAAGCAACTGGCGGCCATGGCAAGGGCCGGCGGCGGCCCGGCCCATCGCGAATTGCTGCGCCGCCACAAGGCGCCGGTCTTTCGCCTGATCCAGAATAATATCGGCGACGCCGACGAAGCGATGGACCTGACGCAGGAGGCGTTCGTCGCCGCCTTTGCCGCGATCGGCCGTTATGACGGCGACCGCCCGTTTCGGGTGTGGATCGCCCGGATCGCGCTCAACAAGTGCCGCGACTGGGCGCGGCGGCGCAAGGTACGCGCCTTTTTTGCCCGCGCGCTGCCGCTGGAAAGTGCGCATCATGTCGCCAGCGAGGTGCCCGCGCCCGATGTCGCGACCGCGGACCGTGCCGATCTGGCGCGCGTTCGCGCGGCGATGGCCGAATTGCCGCCGAAACTGCGCGAAGTATTGCTGCTGCGCGGTGTCGAGGAAATGAGCCAGGCAGAGGCCGCCGCCGCGCTGGGAGTCAGCGAAAAGACCATCGAGACGCGGCTCTATCGCGCGCGGCAACGCTTGCGTGCGTCGCTGGACGGCACCGCCTAGCGCGAAAATTTCTTGGCGCGGCAAGGGGGAGGCGATCCCGGCGCGTATGCTGAACAGAGACTTTCAGGAGAGTTTGAATTTCCATGCAGATTGACAGGCGCCGGTTCGTCGGCGGAGCTTTGGGTGGCGGTACGGTGGCGGCGATGGCCGCATGGTTTCCCGCGTGGGCACAGCCGGTTTCGGCCGGTCTGGCGCCGCAGCTTCCCACCCTTTCGGGCACCGATATCACGTTGCGCATCGCGCGCCAGACAATGCGCGTTGACGGAAAGGTCAGCCGCGCGATCGGCATCAACGGCACCGTCCCGGCGCCGCTGCTTCGCCTCAAGGAAGGGCAGCAGGCGCGCCTGACGGTCATCAACGAACTCGACGAGGACAGCTCGATCCACTGGCACGGGCTGATCCTGCCCTTTCACATGGATGGGGTGCCGGGCGTCAGCTTTCCGGGCATCAAGCCGCGTTCGTCCTTCGTTTACGAATTCCCGATCGTCCAGTCGGGCACCTATTGGTATCACAGCCATTCGGGATTGCAGGAACAGCTCGGCCATTATGGCCCGATCGTCATCGATCCCAAGGGCGCCGACCCGGTCGCCTATGACCGCGAGCATGTGATCGTCCTGTCCGACCACAGCCAGCTCGCGCCCGAAGAAATCTTCCGCAAGATGAAGGTCAATCCGGGCCATTTCAATATGCAGCGCCAGACGCTGGGCGGCCTGTTGTCGGGCAAGGACCAGTCGCTGAAGGAACGGATCGAATGGGGCCGGATGCGGATGGACCCCACCGATGTCGCCGACGTCAATGGTTCGACCTATACCTTCCTGATCAACGGCCATGGCCCGCGTGACAATTGGACCGCCTTGTTCGCGCCGGGCGAACGGGTGCGGCTGCGCATCATCAATGCGTCGGCCATGACGATCTTCAACGTCCGCATTCCGGGCTTGCGCCTGACCGTCGTCCAGGCCGATGGGCTCAATGTCCGGCCGGTCGAGATCGACGAATTTCAGATCGGCGTCGCCGAAACCTATGACGTCATCGTCACCCCGATCGAGGATCGCGCCTACAGCTTCGTGGCAGAGGCCAATGACCGCTCGGGCCTTGCCCGCGCGACGCTGGCGCCCAGGGCCGGAATGGTCGCCCCTGTGCCCGCCCTGCGCGCCCGTCCGCTGGCGACGATGAAGGACATGGGCATGGGCGACATGTCCGGTGGCGGCGATGCGGCTTGCACCCCCGAACATGCCGCCATGGGCCATTGCACCCCGGCCGCCGATGCGGCGGGCGCCGATCACGCCGCGATGGGCCACGGCGCGGGCGGTATGGACCACAGTATGCGCGATTTCGACGTGGCGCCGCAGGTAAAGCGCGACCCCAGCGTCCAGTCCATCTCGCCCATGCCCGTCGACCGCATGGCCGAACCGGGGCAGGGGCTGGAGGATGTCGGGCACGAGGTACTGACCTATCACCACCTCGTCGCGCTCGACCGCAACCCCGATGTCCGCGCGCCGGAACGGTCGCTCGACATCCATCTGACCGGCAATATGGAGCGCTTCATGTGGTCGTTCGACGGCGTGAAGATGTCGGACCATCACGAACCCATTCCCTTTATCGAGGGCGAGCGGGTGCGGGTGAATCTGGTCAATGATTCGATGATGAGCCACCCCATCCACCTGCACGGCCATTTCTTTGAACTGGTGACGGGCAAGGGCGATCATGCCCCGCGCAAGCATACGGTGATCGTCCAGCCGGGCGGGATCGCGACCTTTGACTTTACCGCCGACGCGCTCGGCGACTGGGCGTTTCATTGCCATCTTCTCTATCACATGCACGCGGGGATGATGCGCGTCGTCAGCGTCCGTCCGAAGGGAGAGGCGGCATGAGGCGCGTATCGATGCTGCTCGCCGGCCTGTCGGCCCTCGCCCTCGCTCCGGCGGCGATGGCTCAGACCGCTTCCCAGACCGATCCCCACGCCGGTCATGGATCGGGGCATGAAACGGGCCATGGCCAGCATGGCGCACATGGCGCGGCTCCGCCCGCTGCCTCGGGCGCCGAGCCGATGGAAAAGCCGCGTTCCATGGGCGGCTGCACGGCCGAACATGCCGCGATGGGCCATTGCCGCATGGCAGAGGAAACGGACAAGGGCGTACACGGCGCTCATGATGGCGGGCATGACGCGCCTGCCGACCATGCCCAGCACATCGGGCACGACGCGCCTGCTGCAATCGATCCCCACGCCGGTCATGGGGCGGCGGCACCCGCTGCTCCGGCGGTTGCCGATCCCGACTGTCCGCCCGAACATGCCGCGATGGGGCATTGCACGCCCAGGGCCGCGCCGCCGCCGACCGCGGGCGGCGCCATCGGTACAGATCTGCCCGCCGGCGATGCGCCCGCGCCGCCGCCGCCGGGCGACTGGTATGCCGATCGCATCTTTCCCAAGGGCGAGATGGATCACGCCCGCCACGAAATGATGATGGAAGGCGGCGGACAGAGCTTCGGCTTCGTCAGCGTCGATCTCGAATATCAGGCGCGAAAGGGCCATGACGGATTCAGTTGGGACGGCGAAGCCTGGTACGGCGGCGACATCAATCGTCTGACGATCAAGAGCGAAGGCGAAAGCGCCATCGGCGAAGGGTTCGAAGGGGGCGAGGTGCAATTGCTCTATAGCCGCGCCATCGGCCCCTATTTCAACGCGCAGGCGGGCGTTCGTCAGGATTTCGGCCCCGGTCCCGACCGCAGCTATGCGACGCTCGCGATTGAGGGGCTTGCCCCCTATTGGTTCGAGGTCGAAGGGGCGTTGTTCCTGTCCGACAAGGGCGATCTGCTCGCGCGGGTCGAGGGGGAATATGACCAGCGCATCACCCAGCGACTGGTGCTGCAACCCGCGATCGAAGCCAATTTTGCGTTGCAGGATATGCCCGCGAACGGGATCGGATCGGGGCTGTCGGACGTCGAACTGGGTCTTCGCCTGCGCTATGAAATCGTCCGCGAATTCGCGCCCTATGTCGGCGTCGAATGGTCGCGCAAGTTTGGCGATACCGCCCGCTTCGCACGCGCGGGCGGCGAAGCGGCCGAAAGCACCAGCTTTGTCATCGGCGTCAAGGCATGGTTCTAGGGCGAGGCCCTGTTCCATGCCCGGCGCGGACAAGGCCGGGCGCTTTGCAGGGGTAAGCAGGGGCAAGCAGGGGCGTTTATGCGCGGCCCCATCGCCGGATGGGCAATGTGGGCCGCGCACCCTGGGCGCCCTTCACCCTGTCCGCGCGGTTCCGCAGCGAATGCGCCCTGTCGCGAATATTCGTTGCAAAGCGCCCGTTACGCCCAGGGGGCAGGGTGATCGGCCGCAAAGGTGGCGAATGACAGGGCCGATCGGCCCGTAATATCCTCCACCGCCGAACTGATGCGGGCTGCTGCTCCGGTGCGATAATGGCGGCAAAGCTCGACAATATCCTCGGCATAGGCGGCGGATAGGCCTGCCGCGATCATGTCCGACCGGCATTCTTCGTCGGTGATGCTCCTGTATCGGACCGGCTTGCCATCGGCTGTCGCGAGGAAGCTGACGGCCTGATCATGCGTCAGTGCTTGCGGACCCGTCAGGTCATAGGCGCGGCCGCGCCAGGCCTCATCGACAAGGACGCGGGCGGCGACGGCGGCAATGTCGCGCGCGTCGATAAAGCTGACCGCGGCATCATCGCAAGGCAGCCTCACCAGGCCCGTATGGGCAATCATATCTCCATAATAGGTATGGAAATTCTGCATGAAGCAATTCGGCCGCAGGAAGGTGTAGGCGATCCCGGATTGCTCGATCGCCTGTTCTACGGGCCGGTGGATACGTGCGATCGAATAGGATTCGGTTTCCGCGCCGAATGTCGACAGTTTCACGATGTGGCCGACACCGGCTCTTCGGGCCGCATCGACTATTCGCAATTCGGCCCCGGTCTGGTCGGGCATATCCCCGACCAGCAGGAAAATCTGATCCATCCCTTCGACGGCTTCGGCCAGCCCTTCGCCCGTCTCCGCGTCGACCCGGACCGGTTCTGCGCCCGGAATGGCGACGGGGCGGCTTCTGTATCCGGCCCGCACCGGCAGACCGGCGCTCGCCAGTGTTTCCGCGACGGGGCGGCCGATCAACCCGCTTGCCCCCATCACGAGGGTCTTGGGCATTTCGCTCATATTCACCTCACATACCAATAGTATGTGTGATAGGGCATGCTTTTGGTATGTGAGTCAATCGTTTGCGAGACCATCCAGCAATCGCATGATGACGATTTCGCCTGCTGCCATCCGGCCCTCGGCTTGGTCGTGCGAGGCCCACTCGACGGTTTGATAGATCGCCCCGGCGATAACGCGCGTCGTCGCCTCCCGGTCGAGCGTGGCAATCGCCCCCGCTGCCTGCGCTGTGCCGATGAAATCGCGCATCACAGCCAGCATGTGCTGCTGGTCGATGTCTGCGCATTCGGCCCAAGTCAGGATCGCGCCCGCATCGCGGCAAACGATCCGCATCGCATCCGGTTTGCGCAATTCGCGCAGAAAGGTCCGGCAGACGGCCTTGAGGCCCTGAAACGGATCGCCCGCCGCATCGCCCGCCGCGCGCGCGCTGGCCGCAATTCGCGCCTGCACGGTCACCAGCACCGCGCGAAACAGGTCCTTCTTGTCACGAAAATGGTGATAGAGTGCACCCTTGGTGAGGTGAACGCCCGCCAACACATCATCCAGGCTGACGTCGACATAGCCGCGCGCGGCAAAAAGATCCTGCGCCACCCGGACAAGCTGCTGTCGTGTTTCGGCGGCGCGGGCCGCTCTTGGGGAAGGGGGATGTCGTGTCATAAAGGGCAATCGGCGGTATAATGGCGGGGCGGGAGGTTCAAAAATCCGGCCGCAGATTTTGATATGGTCTTCAAATGCCTGCCACTCAGTTCTGGCCCCGCACGATGATCTTCATGCGCCTGAAACCCTGATCCGGTCCGTGCAATCTCTATGCTATTCCATCCGATTCTTGTCGATCATTTTCGAGGCGGCACCCATGGGGCATTCGCCCTTGCCCTCGGCAAGCGGGCGGAATCGCTGACACGTCGGGGCAACCGGTGCGCCGCATCCATCCCGCCCCGCATTTCCGCCACCGGTCGATCGCCGCGTGGCGGTGGCCGGCGGCGGGGCGCGCCATGGGCGGCGCGACAACCGGCTGACGCTGCGGCTGGCCGACCGGCGCCGAAAGATCAGGAGGCGGGCTGGCGCGCGCAGTCGAAGGTGAATCCCATAAAGTTGAACACGCCTTTGTCGCCGGTGACGTCAAAGCTCATGTCGTCGGATTCATAACGGGCGGTCGTCCCGCGCTGCGCGACGCGGGTCATGGTGATATATTCGGCGACGGCGCCGAGATCGCCCATCATTTTCTGCATTTCAAATTCGGCATGATCGGGATTTTGCCGCGATATCCACAGCCGGTGCATGCCGTCGACCGCGTTCTTGTTGGGGCAGATGAACGGGATCGCGTCGGCCTGTTCATGCGCGCGTGGGCCGCCGTCCTCGCCATAGGCATCGGCTGCCGCAGTGCTGTCGCCGGGCGCATCGGCGGCGGCAACGCCGGCGACCATTGCTGCCGCTTCCATGGGTTCGGCGGGTTCGAACGCATGCGCGGCCAGCGCATAGGCGGGCGCGGCGGTCGCGAACAAGGCGGCGATGGCCAGGGAGAGGGTCGATTTCATCTTGATTTCTTTCGCTGAATTTCTGGTTCGGCTGAGGGCGTACAGCCTCTCTTCATGCCGAAATATCGGCGGGTGTCACGCGATAATCCGCGCGGCCTTGTCGCAACGGATGGGCTGGGCGCCTTGACTCGCCGGGCGGCAACCGCGCTAATGCTGCGCGAAAACCCGATAATGGGAGAGCGAAAGATGAACCTCGTCACCCCGCCGCGCGCCTTTTCCCGGCTGACGGTTGCGCCCCTGACACCGTCGATCGGTGCCGAAATATCGGGAATAGACCTCGGCCAACCGCAGGATGATGCGGTCATCGCCGAGGTCCGTGCCGCGCTGCTGGCGCACAAGGTGATCTTCTTTCGCGACCAGTTCATCAGCGCGGAACAGCATATCGCCTTTGCACGGCGTTTCGGCTCGCTCGAAATTCATCCCGCAACACCCAGGGACCAACCGAACCCCGAAGTGCTGCACATCGCGCACGGACCCGAATCGAAGGGGAGAGAGAATTTCTGGCATTCGGACGTCACCTGGCGCGCCGAACCGTCGCTGGGTTCGATCCTGCGCGCGGTCGAGGTGCCCCCGGTCGGCGGCGATACGCTGTTCGCTGACATGGGCGCGGCATTCCGCGGCCTGTCGCCCGCCATGCAGGACTGGTGCCGGTCGCTCGTCGCGGTTCACGACATTGCGCGGGTCTTTGCCAAACGGCTGGGCAAGGATGCGAAGGACTTGCACGACCAGTATCCGCCGCAGCGGCACCCCGTCATACGCACCCACCCCGAAACGGGCGAGCAGGCGCTGTACGTCAACACCGCCTTCACCAGCCATATCGAGGGGCTGTCGGCGAAGGAGAGCGCGGCGCTGCTCCAGCATCTCTATGCCGCGGCGGCGGTTCCCGAAATCCAGTGCCGCTTTCGCTGGCGCGCGGGGTCGATCGCCTTTTGGGACAACCGCGCGGCGCAGCATTATGCGGCGTCGGATTATTTCCCCGCGGTGCGGCGCATGGAGCGCGTGACGATCGCGGGCGACCGACCCTTTTACAGCGACGAGCGCGCCTGACCCTGACGCCCCATCGGCGGCAAACGGCGTTCCGGGCTTGGTTCGGAAGTGGCGGAGCGGGAGGGATTCGAACCCTCGATACGGTTTTGCCGTATACTCACTTTCCAGGCGAGCGCCTTCGACCACTCGGCCACCGCTCCGCATCTTTGCACTGGAAGGCGCGCCCTAATCGTTTGGTAGGGCTTTCGCAAGCCGGTTCGGCGTGGCAGACCATCATCATGACTCACCGCTTCCTCGCCGCTGCCGCGGCCCTCGCGCTTGTACCCGCCGCGCTTGCCCAGCAGGCGCCGCCGTCGCCGGGCGAGATCGTCGGCGCGGCCCCCGCCGCCGACTGGGTCGCAGTGCCGCCGGACGATCTGCTGGTGATGGATCTGGCGCCCGACCGCGCGGGCAAGGACCGGCGCATCGTCATCCAGTTGATGCCCGCGCCCTTCAGCCAGGGGTGGATCGGCAATATCCGCAAGCTTGCGGCGGCGCATTGGTGGGACGGCATGGCCGTCACCCGCGTCCAGGACAATTATGTTGCACAGTGGGGCGACCCCGATGGCGAGGATGCCGCGAAGGCAAAGCCGCTGCCCGGCGGGCTGGCGACGATGCCGGAGCACGCCTATCTGGTGCCGGCGGAACGGCTACCGCTTCGCGATCCGGCACCCGGCGAAGCGGGCGAGGGGCGCCGCGATCCCTATGCGGCGTCCACCGGCTTTTTCAGCGGCTGGCCCATGGCTTTCGATCGCGACCATCGCTGGCCCGTCCATTGCTATGGCGCGGTCGGCGTCGGGCGGAATTTTTCGCCCGATACCGGCAGCGGCGCCGAGCTTTATGCCGTCATCGGCCATGCGCCGCGCCACCTTGACCGCAATATCGCGCTGGTCGGCCGGGTGGTCAGCGGCATCGAGCATCTGTCGAGCCTGCCGCGCGGCACCGGGGCGCTGGGCTTTTACGAAAATCCGGCCGAGCGGGTGCCGATTCGCGCCATCCGCCTCGCCAGCGACCTGCCGCCGACCGAGCAGCCGCGGTTCGAATATCTGTCGACCGAAAGCGACAGCTTCGCGCGCTATTCCGATGCGCGCGCCAACCGCCGCGATCCCTTTTTTATCGCGCCCGCGGGCGGCGCCGACATTTGCAATATCCCGGTGCCGGTGCGCGCGGCGGGCGCAAAATGACGCGGACGGCGAGGAACTGACATGGAGGCGTTCACCGTCACGACGCCGCTGTGGCGCTGGCAATCGGCGACGGCGCCCGCCGCCTGGTATTTCCTGACCATAGAGGGAGAGGCGGCCGACGGGATTCGGCTGGCGGCGATGGGCGGACAATGGCTGGACCGGCGGCGCGGGTTCGGATCGGCGAAGGTGCGCGCCGTCATCGGCGACACGAGCTGGAATACCTCGGTTTTCCCGCATCGCGACAGTGGCGGCTGGTTGCTGCCGGTCAAGGCCGCGGTCCGCAAGGCCGAAGAGCTGGCCGAATCCGATATGGTGACCGTTACGGTCAGTCTTTAGCCGGGATATCGGCCTTTGCGTCGCGGGTCTGTGACTTGCGCTTGCGCAAATTGGCGCGCAAAGCCTCCGCAAGGCGGCGTTCGCGTTCCTGATCGGCCGGGGCGGGCTTTTTGGTCACGCGCGAGCCCTTCGGAGGAAATTGCATCATCGTCAAGCCTCGTATCTTGACACGCGCGGGGCGCACCGCCATAGGCCGCGCCTGCCCGGCGAAATAGATCGAAAGGGCACCGGCTGCTGCTGTAGCTCAGTGGTAGAGCGCACCCTTGGTAAGGGTGAGGTCGGGAGTTCAATCCTCCCCAGCAGCACCATTTTCCACAGCGTCACGATGAAGCGGGGATTTTCCTCGCTTAACCCGCCGCGATTCTGCGTCTAATATGGGCGCATGGGCGATCCCGCCTGCGAAAGAGAGCCACATGCCGGACGGGAAAAGGGACGAAGATCAAGGCGGACGCTGGCCCTTTCTGGCTATTCTGATGGTCGTTTCGGCGGCCTTCCTCGTCATCCTGTGGCCGTTTCTGGCGGCGATCCTGTGGGCCGTCATCGTCGCCATCCTGTTCGAACCGATCCATCGCCGCCTGCTGGCAAAGATGCCGGGGCGCAAAAACAGCTCGGCCATGCTCACGCTGCTGCTGATCATCGCCGTCGTCATTCTGCCCGCGACGGTGCTGATGCTGGCGCTGGTGGGCGAAGCGACCGCCATCTATTCGCGCATCCAAACGGGCGACATCAATCTCGCGCGCAGCTTCGCGGCGTTTCGCGACGGATTGCCCGAATGGGCCTCCGACGGGCTCGAGCGCCTGGGCCTGACCAATTTGGCGGCGGCGCGCGACCTGCTGGGCGATGGCGCCGCCGACGGCCTTCGCGCGGTCCTGGTACAGGCGCTGCAGATCGGGCAGGGGCTTTTTTCGCTGCTGATCACGCTCGGCCTGATGCTCTACCTTGCCTTTTTCCTGATCCGCGACGGCGAACATATCCAGCGCCGGGTTGCCGAAGCTTCGCCGCTGCGCCCCGATCATCTGACCCTGTTGGTCGGCCGGTTCATCGTCGTCGTCCGCGCGACCATCAAGGGCAGCATCGTCGTCGCGATCATCCAGGGGCTGATCGGCGGGCTCGTGATGTGGACGCTGGGGATAGAGGCGGCGCTGCTGTGGGGCGTGCTGATGGGGGCGGCGTCGCTGATCCCGGCGGTCGGCACCGGCCTCGTCTGGGTTCCGATGGCGCTTTATCTGCTGTTCACGGGTTCGATCTGGCAGGGCGTGGCGCTGGTCTTTTGCGGGCTGTTCGTCATCGGCATGGTCGACAATATCCTGCGCCCGATCCTGGTCGGCCGCGAAACGCGCATTCCCGACTATATCGTGCTGTTAACCACGCTCGGCGGGCTACAGCTTTTTGGTTTTCACGGCATCGTGATCGGCCCGGTGATCGCTGCCATGTTCATCGCGGTCTGGGATATCGCGGTCGAAATGCGCAAGGAAAACCTGCCCGCCAGGATCTAGCCGCGCCGCGGGCCGATCAGATTTTCGCGGCCAGCAGCCAGTCATGGAACAGCTTCACCGCCGGCTGGCGCAGGGCGCGCGGGCGGCACACGAACCAATAGCTGTACGGGCTGTCGACATCGAAATCGAACAGGCGGGTCAGCCGTGCGTCATGGGCATCGTCAAGGTGATGACCGTGCATGAAGGCGACCCCGATTCCCTGGGCGGCGGCCTCCAGCATCAGCGGGCCTGAATCGAAATAGTCGGTGGCCGCCGGTTCCAGCCAGGGCATGCCGATCGCGCGCCGCCACTCGTTAAAGGTTTCGGGCATTTCCCGGTGAAGCAGGATCGTCATCCGTTGCAACTGTTCGGGAACGGTGATCGGGCGGCTGCCGTCGGTCAGGCCTTGCGCGGCGATCGGGAACACCTTGTCCTGATCGAGCCGCGCGGCGTAAAGCGCGGGGTCGATCGATCGCGCCAGCGCGATGGCGACGTCGATCCCATCGCCCAGCCGCGCCTCGGCATGCGACAGCGTCTCGATGTCGATATGCAGTTCCGGATGCTCGCGGCGCAGTTCGGGCAGGCGCGGGAACAGCCGTTGCTGCGCGAACAGCGGCAGGATGTTCAGCCGCAGCCGCAGCGAGGCGTCGGGACTGCCCGCCTTTCCGATCACCGCGCGCAGTTCGTCCAGGATAGGCGACAATTGCGCCTGCAGCGCCCGGCCCGCTTCCGTCAGGCTCAGCCCATGGTGATGGCGGTTGAACAGCGGCCGCCCCACCGCATGTTCCAGCGTCTGAATGCGCCGCGACAGGGCGGGCATCGACAGGCCAAGCTCGATCGCGGCCGCCTTGACCGTGCCATGACGGGCGACCTCCAAAAAGGCTTCCATGCTGCTGAGGGGGGGAAGGCGTTGCATATGCGTCTCTGTCCGCCATGATGACATGGCGCGGCCCGAACCGCCAGATCAATTGTGCACTGCGTCATAGCGCCAGGCTATGCGCCAGCGGGCGAGGGGGTCGAAAATAGGGAACCTCCTTCCTATCTTCGGGATAGTGACCATATTGTGGGAGATTGGTTTTGACCGAAGCAGCGGTGAAGGAAAAACAGATCAAATTGCAGGTCGCCAATGCCCGCGCAGAAGAAAGCGGCGGCGGCATCGCGCGCATTCCGCGCTCGGCGATGGCCGAGCTTGGCCTGACCGAAGGCGACGTGGTGCAGATCAGCGGCAAGCGGGAGACCGCGTCGCGGATCATGGCTCCCTATGCCGAGGACGAAGGGCTGGAGGTAATCCGCCTCGACGGGCTTCAGCGTGCAAATGCCGGTGTCGGCGCGGGCGACATGGTCCAGTTGAACCGCGTCGAAACCCGCGCGGCAACGCGCGTCGTCTTTGCCCCGGCCCAGGAAAATCTTCGCCTCCAGGGATCTGCCAACGCCCTGAAACGCAGCTTCTTCGGGCGCCCGCTGGTGGCCGGCGATACGGTCGCGACGGCGGGGCAACAGCGCCTGCCGTCTGGCGATATGCCCCCGCAACTGCGCCAGATGCTCAATGCGCCGGCCTATGCACTTGCCGAGGTTCGTCTGCTCGTCGTGTCCGCGAGCCCCAAGGGGGTGGTCTTCATCGACGAAAATACCGAGGTCGAACTGCTCCCCGAATATCAGGAGCCGCAGGATGCGCGCCGGACGGACGTGACCTATGACGATCTCGGCGGCCTTGGCGAAACGATCGACCAGCTTCGCGAGATGGTCGAACTGCCGCTGCGCTATCCCGAACTTTTTCGCCGCCTTGGCGTTGATCCGCCGCGCGGGGTGCTGCTTCACGGTCCGCCGGGAACGGGCAAGACGCGGCTCGCGCGTGCGGTCGCCAATGAAAGCGAGGCCCAGTTTTTCCTGATCAACGGTCCGGAAATCATGGGCTCCGCCTACGGCGAGTCCGAAAAGCGGCTGCGCGACGTGTTCGAACAGGCGGCAAAGGCGGCGCCGTCGATCCTGTTCATCGACGAGATTGATTCGATCGCGCCAAAGCGCGGCCAGGTGACGGGCGAAGCCGAAAAGCGGCTGGTCGCGCAGCTTCTGACCCTGATGGACGGGCTCGAACCGCGCACCAATCTGGTGGTGATCGCGGCGACCAATCGTCCCGATGCGATCGACGAGGCGCTGCGCCGTCCCGGTCGTTTCGACCGGGAAATCGTGATCGGCGTGCCCGACGAAAGCGGGCGTCGCGAGATATTGGGCATCCACACCCGCGGTATGCCGCTTGCCGACGATGTCGATCTCGGCGAATTGTCGCGCACGACCTTCGGCTTCGTCGGTGCCGACATGGCGGCGCTGACCCGCGAGGCGGCGATCGAGGCGGTGCGCCGCATCATGCCGCGGATCAATCTGGAAGAAGGGACGATCCCGCCCGAGGTTCTGGACGAGGTGCGCGTGACCCGCGACGATGTCCTGAATGCGCTGAAGCGCGTTCAGCCGTCGGCGATGCGCGAGGTGATGGTCCAGGCGCCCAAGGTGCGCTGGAGCGACATCGGCGGGCTCGACGCGGCGCGCGACAAGATGATCGAGGGCATCGAACTGCCGCTCAAACATCCGGAGGCCTTTCGTCGGCTGGGCATCCGTCCGGCCAAGGGCTTTTTGCTCTATGGGCCGCCGGGGACGGGGAAAACGCTGCTTGCCAAGGCGGCAGCGCGCGAATCCGACGCCAATTTCATCGCGATCAAATCCTCGGACCTGCTGTCCAAATGGTATGGCGAAAGCGAACAGCAGATCGCCCGGCTGTTCGCCCGCGCCCGCGCCGTGGCGCCGACGATCGTGTTCATCGACGAACTCGACAGTCTGGTGCCCGCGCGCGGGACCGGAACGTCGGGCGAGCCGCAGGTGACGGAACGGGTCGTCAACACGATCCTCGCCGAAATGGACGGGATAGAGGAGATGCAGGCGGTCGTGGTGATCGGCGCGACCAATCGGCCGAACCTGATCGATCCGGCGCTGCTGCGGCCTGGCCGGCTCGACGAACTTATCTATGTCTCGGTTCCCGATGCCGATGGCCGCAAGCGCATATTGGACATCCACACCTCCCGGATGCCGCTCGCCGACGATGTCGATCTCGACGCCCTCGCGGGCCGGGCCGATCGCTTTACCGGGGCGGATCTGGAGGATCTGGTGCGCCGCGCGGGTCTCGCCGCGCTCAAGCGTTCGCTCGACAGCGACCGGGTGACGATGGCCGATTTCGAAGCGGCGCTGGTCGATACCCGTGCTTCGGTGACGGAGGCGATGGAGCGCGACTATGAAAAAATCCAGGGCGAGATCAAGCAGAAGGCGATGAGCGTCGACCCGATCGGCTTCTTCGCGCCCGGCATGTTGAAACCGGTGCGCGACCATAAACATGGTGACGATCCGACCGGATAGGACGCCATGGGTTGCTCCCGTCGGGATCGCGGCCGGTGCTTGATGCGCGGGTCCGGTCCCCGGGGGGGCGTCTGCGGGGGGTCAGCCCTCGGCGGGTTGCTGGCGCAGCGCGGTCCAGCCCCACACGACCAGCCAGCCGCAAAAGGCCGCCATCAGGCCATAGCCCGCCATCGCGTGCCAATTGTACAGAAGGACGCCGATCGCGGGCGAGATGATATAGGCTGATCCGTTGATAGACGCGGTCATACCGGCCACCGCGCCTTGATCGCGGCGCGGAACGGCGAGTGACGCACCGGCGGTAAAACCGGGGCGGAAGAGGCCAAAACCGAGGGAGGCGAGCGCGAAACCAAACATAATACCATGCAAATCGTCGGACAGGCCGGTCAGCAAAATGCCGATCCCGCCAAGCGCCGCGCCCAGCAGGACGGCGGGGCGTGCCGACATTTTCAGCAGCGGTATCAACCCCCATTGCGACAGCAGGGTGGCAAAGGCTCCGGCCATCAGGACGATGCCCGTCATGGCTGCGCCTTCGTCGGGTTTCAGGCGCAATTGCAACCTGTCGAGGATCAGGAATCCGATGACGCCCAGCATCATGGCCTGCGCTTGTCCGCCGAAAAAGCCCGCTGCGAGCCAGGGACGGATGCGCGGGTCGCTCCAGCGCAGCGGGGGCGGGGCGGGGGCGGGCGCCGGGGCGGCGTCATCCTCTTCGTCGCTGCTCGGCTCGGCGGGCCCGGCCGACAGCGGATAGGGCGCGATCGCGCCGCGCGCCGCAAAGCGCGGCATGTCGTTGGGCAACCGCCAGCGCAGCATGACCAGAACGAACAGCCCGATCAGGGCAAAAACCAGCATCGGTCCGGCCAGCCCAACGAAAGGGAGAATGAAAAACGGCGCCACCGCCGGCCCCACCACCGTCCCAAGCCCGAAAGAGGAGGAAACAAGCGACAGCGCCTGCGTTCGTTCGGCGGGATCGGTTCGCGCTGCGACATAGGCCTGAACGGCGGGCGGCGCCGCCGAACCAAGCCCGCCATAAAGGCTGCGGAAAAGGGCGAAGAGGATGAAGGTCGTGCCGGCCGCGACATAGCCCTCCAACCCCGCCCACAGGGCAAGACCGCAGAGCGCCATCGAGGCGAAAAAGCCGATGACGCCCAGCGCCATCAACGCCTTGCGTCCACGCTTGTCCGACTGGCGGGCCCAGTGCGGAGCGGTTGCGACCCAGAGCAGTGCCGACCAGCTGAAGGCCAGACTGACCCAGACGTCGGGAATGTGCAGCTTTGCGCCTATCGCGGGCAGGATCGACTGCATCGCCGTGTTGCCAGCGGCTGCGACCAGCATGACCGCGAACAGGACCGCCATTCGGTCGGCCGGAATGGACCGCGATGTCGTCGCCAATGCGCCCCTCCTTTCGTCGCCGGTCGTCGCAGGCTTGTCTCCTCCTACAGGCGGGCGCGCCGCTGTCCAGTGTCAAGCCACACTCTTTCCTTGCGCCAGCGCCTTGATTTTGCCACGTCCTTGGCAACCGCAACAACGCGAAAGCCACCATGACCAATCCGCGGGCGCAGGCCCAAGAAACGAAGATCGCGCTGACCCGTCGGGTTCGCGAGCGGCTCAAACGATTTTTCGGGCCGTGGGGCATGTTCGTGCGGGGCTTCATCAAGCATCCGGTGATGGTCGGGTCGATCGTACCTTCCTCCCCGACGTTGATCCGCCATATGCTGAAGCCGGTGGATTGGAAAAATACGAAATTGTTCGTCGAATATGGCCCGGGAGTCGGCACCTTTTGTCGCCCCGTGCTTGAAAGGCTGCCGGGCGATGCGATGCTGATCGCGATCGACACCAACGAGGATTTCATCGACTATCTGCGCAAGGATATCCGCGACAGCCGCTTCGTGGCGGTTCATGGATCGGCCGCCGATGTCGAAGACATCATCGCGGCGCATGGTTTCGAACATGCCGATTATGTCCTGTCGGGCTTGCCTTTTTCGACTTTGCCGGCGGGCGTGGGGCCAGCCATTGCAGCGGCGACACACCGCGCCCTGCGGCCGGGCGGCGCCTTTCTGGTCTATCAGTTCCGCGCCCGCGCCCGTGATTTTCTGGCCACTCACTTTCAGCGCATCGACAATGCGTTCGAGTGGGTGAACGTCCCGCCCTGTTTCCTCTTCTGGGGCTGGAAGGACTGAGAATCAGGCCTCGGTTTCGGGGTCGGCTTCGCCCAGACCGAAATTGAGCCGCCGCGTGACGGTATAGTCAACGGCGCCGACCACAAACCATGACAGCGTCCAGCGCAGTCGTGTCAGCCAACTGGCGCGCGCCTTGTGGCTGGCCGATGTCACGACGTCGCATTCGCTTTCCAGATTGGCGACGAAGGTGCGCATCTGCTCGGCGAAGCTGACATCGGCGATACGCAGCATCACCTCGACATTTACGAACAGGCTTCGCATGTCGAAATTTGCGGTTCCGATATAGACGACATCGTCGATGACGATGAGCTTCATGTGCAGGCGACAGGGTTTGAATTCCCAGATCGTGGCCTTTTTGCGAAGCAGATAGCCATAGAGTAGCCGAGAGGCGCCAATGGTGGCGGGGTTGTCCGACTTTCCCGCCATCACGAAGCGCAGTCGCCCGCGTTTCGCAACCCGGCCCAGACGGCGCAGCATTCCCTGCCCGGGCGAGAAATAGGCCATTGCCATATCGAGTTGACTGGCGCGGTCCATGTCGGCGCGCAAGGCTCGAGCCCAGGGTGACAGTCGTTGCGTCGGCCCCCCCACCAGCCATGACACGGGAGCATTACGGACCGGCCATTCGCGGATCAGGCGGCGCAGCATAAACAATTTACCGTCGTGATGCACCGTGTAATGGTGAATTTTGGCGAACCAGCCGGTCATGTGTTCGACGGTCGGGCCGCGTATGATTATGCCAAGGTCGAACCAGCATCCGGGTCGCTGATTATCCAGATAGGCATCGGCGATATTGAACCCGCCGGTCACGGCAATATTCTGATCGATGATGATCAGTTTCTGGTGGTTTCGGATCAGGTAACTCGATCGCCATTTGCGCGAAAAAAAGGTGACACTGCCACCAGCGGCACGCAGCGGCGCAAAGATCGCATCGGGAGTGTCGGACGATCCGAAGCTGTCGATGACGGCGCGTACCCGTACCCCGCGCTGTGCGGCTGCCAGCATCGCCGCGAGAATCTCGTTACCAGCGGCATCATTGTCGAAAATATACATGATAAGGTCGACGCTGCGGATCGCGCCATTGATCAGCGTCAGCAGCGTTTCGCGCCGCTTGTCGCCGTCGACGATGATTTCCAGCCTGTGGTCCGCCACATCCGCGGTCATTCCGTCGGCGGACGTGGTGGGCGAGGAAATGGCGCTCATGCTGCGGTCATAGGATGCTCCGTGCGACCGGGGCAAGGGGGCCGGACCCGGAGTGGCGGCAGGGGCTTTCGTTGACATTTGTCGGGCCTGCTGGTAGCGCGCAGCGCTTGCCGCCATGCCTAGGGCTGGCCCCTGCCGCATTTAAGGAATTCATATGGCCCGCGTTACCGTCGAGGATTGCGTCGACAAAGTTGCCAACCGTTTCGACCTCGTCCTGCTTTCCGCGCATCGCGCGCGCGAAATCTCGGGCGGTTCGGAGCTGACCGTAGATCGCGACCGCGACAAGAATCCGGTTGTCGCGCTGCGCGAAATCGCCGAGCAGACCGTGCGTCCCGTGGACCTCAACGATGCGCTCATCGGGTCGTTGCAGAAGGTCGTTGTCGATGATGACGATACGCCGGACGAAATCAGCTCGATCAGCCGCTCGGCAGAAGCGCTTCGCCTGACCGCAGCCGCTCCGCCGCGCAGCCCTGCTGGCGGCGGCGCAGATTTCGAATAAGCGCTTCGTTCCAGAAAATGCATTTGAGGGCCGCAGGAAACTGCGGCCCTTTTGCATTTGCATATCGCGATAATGATCCCATCGGGATGCAAATCTGAAGCTGCGTCCTTTGAGAATGGGGACCGCGCTTCGCTGAGCTATCTATGAGACTTGGGTTAGCTCCGCGACCCGAATGGTTTTGGATTCCAGCAAGGGTGCGATGATGCGCTCTATGCGCCCAGCCCGCGGCGATTGGGCGGTGACATTGAACAGGCTGTTGGCGACGACGTCAGCGATCTGCACGCCTTCGCTGCGGCGGCTGTCGGCTAGCGATGCGCGGCCCCAGGTGCCAAGCCCCGCCTGTATTTCTTCGCGAACAGCGGCCAGTATCGTTGGGTCATAGCGGCCATCGTCAATGACCACGTCGGCGCAAACGCCGCCGGTTTCCGGAAGCCAGCGCCCGATCGCCAGATTCAAAAGCGCGGCATAGAGCGACAGGTCGCTAGGCAGAGTGCCTCCTGTACCCTCGGCCAGATGATCACGTTTTGCGACGGCAACCCACGCGCGCCCGCCGGCGCGATCGAACAGTTCGAGCAGATAGGCCCGCTCGACGAGGCTGATCCGACTGCCCTTGAGTTCGCCGCGCAGTCCGGTGACGGAACGAAAGCGTTCGTGAATTTCCGCCGCATCTTCGGGCGTCAACATCACGGCGGCGAAGGTCATTGCGCCCGCATTCAAACCACCCGATTCGTCGCAGTAAATCGTCATGTTCGCCCTCTGGTTCGCTTTTCCCGCATATCAAGCAGGGCAGGGGTATCGTTTTCGCATGAGTCCATCGAACGCGACATAGACCGATATCAGCTTGCGCCGCGCCGAGGGATAACTGCGCAGATGCTCGAGCCATTCTTCGGGCGTCAGCGTCCCAGTTTCAGGAGGGCAACTCGTCGTTTTCTGGCCGGCTTTACGCTGTGCGTCGATCCGCGCCTTATATCGTTTTCCCGCAGCGATGACCTCGCCTTTCAGCCGATGCGCGTCGGGCGTCGCCATGGCGAGCGGGCCGAGCCGCATCACGGCATCCGCCCGCGCAAGAAAGGCGGCAACGCTCATATCGCCGGGAGCCATGCCGGATAGCATGACCCCGGCGGCCATCGCCGAAACTGCGGCGGCTGGCCGTCGGGGCAGGCGCGTGGCCATCAAGGCGCAGAGCGCCGTGCTGCCAGGCAAAGCTGTCAGGGTTCGACTATGCACCCTGGGGGTTGGCGTCGCCGAACGGACGCGGCTTGCGCTTGATCTGGGGGAGCGACCCCGCATGCCCCTGAACCGGTGTGCCGGGCTTGTCCTGATCGCTGTCGCGGCCAATGTCTTCGCCCTTGATCGCGCGCCGGGATTCTTCACCCGACAGCGTTTCATATTCAAGAAGCGCTGCAGCAAGCAGGTGCAGTTCATCGATATGGTCGGTCAGCACCTTGCGCGCGACATTCTCGCCCTCTTCGACCAGGCGACGAACCTCGGCATCGATCAGCTTGGCCGTTTCCTCCGACATGTTCTGCGCTCGCGACACGCTGTGACCCAGGAATACCTCGTCCTGATTGTCGCGATAGCGAAGCCATCCGAGCTTTTCGGACATGCCATATTCCATGACCATGGCGCGGGCCATGTCGGTCGCCTGCTGGATGTCGTTCGATGCACCCGTATTGAGCTCGTCCTTGCCATAGATCAGCTGTTCCGCGATGCGGCCGCCGAAGCAGAGCGCAAGACGCGCCTTCATCTGCTTCATGTTCGTCGAGTAACGGTCGCGTTCGGGCAGGTTCCACGTCACGCCCAATGCACGGCCGCGCGGGATGATCGTCACCTTGTGCAGCGGGTCATTGCCTTCGACGTGGAGCGAGACGAGGGCGTGGCCGGCCTCGTGATAGGCGGTTGCCTTCTTCTCGTCTTCGGTCATCACCATCGAACGGCGTTCGGCGCCCATCAGGACCTTGTCCTTAGCCTCTTCAAACTCGTTCGACGCGATCAGGCGCTTACCCTTGCGGGCAGCGAGCAACGCAGCCTCATTCGCGAGGTTGGCAAGATCGGCACCCGAAAAGCCCGGTGTCCCGCGCGCGATCCGGCGCAGGTCGACGTCGGGCGCGAGCGGCTTTTTGCGCGTATGCACCTCGAGAATCTTTTGGCGGCCCTCGATATCCGGACGGGGCACGACAACCTGACGGTCGAAACGGCCCGGACGGAGCAGGGCGGGATCGAGCACATCGGGGCGGTTTGTCGCGGCGACGATGATGATGCCTTCATTCGCCTCGAACCCGTCCATTTCGACGAGAAGCTGGTTCAGCGTCTGCTCGCGTTCATCATTGCCATTGCCAAGTCCCGCACCGCGATGGCGGCCGACCGCGTCGATTTCGTCGATGAAGACGATGCACGGGGCATTGCGTTTGGCCTGTTCGAACATGTCGCGCACGCGGCTCGCGCCAACGCCGACGAACATTTCAACGAAGTCCGAGCCCGAGATGGTGAAAAAGGGGACGCCCGCTTCGCCCGCGATTGCACGGGCAAGCAATGTCTTGCCCGTGCCAGGCGAACCGACGAGGAGCGCACCCTTGGGAATTTGCCCGCCGAGTTTCGAAAATTTGGTGGGATCCTTCAGGAACTCAACAATTTCCTCGAGCTCTTCGCGGGCTTCATCAATCCCTGCGACATCATCGAAAGTGACGCGACCTTGCTTTTCGGTAAGCATCTTGGCGCGGGACTTGCCGAAACCCATCGCGCCCGAGCCATTGTTTTTCTGCACCTGACGGAAGACGAAGAAGGCCACGGCAAGGATCAGCAGGAAGGGCAAGGACTGGACGAGCATATACATCCAGAAATTGGGGACTTCGGCCGGCTTGCCGTCATATTTGACATTGTTGTCGTTGAGCAGCTTCAGCAGTTCGGGATCGCGAACGACATTGGTGGAAAAGCGATCGCCGTTCGACATGGTGCCGGTAAGGCGATCTTCGGAAAGGACGACCTCCTTCACGGAACCTTCCTCGACCTTCTGACGGAACTCGGAATAGGCAAGCGGGGCACCCGCAGGCTGCGAGGTGCCGCCGAACATCGAGGCGACGAGGAGCATGGCCAGCAAGATGCCGCTCCAGATCATCACACTCTTCATCCAGGGGTTGCCCTGCGGTTCCTTGTCGTCCTGCATGCGGATTCTTTCCAAAAACGTCGCGAATGTCGCGGTCCTATCCGACTAGATAGGATAAACGCGTTAAATGACAATGAGCCAATCAGCCCTTTGTGCGCGCTTTTCGGCGCGGCGCGACGGAAATGCGCCAAATGGTCCCATCCAGACCGCGAACGGCGTCGATCAGCAACGACCCGACCATGGCCCGGCGGCCTTCGCGCATGGCGGCGATCACGCCGTCGAGTGACGCGCCGCGCAGCGCGAGTTCGGGGTCATTGGCCTGTAGCCGCGCGGTCACGACGCGGCGGAACAATTCGGCGGGATAGCCCTGGTCACGGATGACCGCGATGTCGGACGCATCGGGCCAGGACGCGATGACGCATTCGGTGGCCCAATCGAGTGCTTCGTCTGCCTCTGCAAGCCAGCCGGCGGAGCGTGCCGCGGCCTCGGGATCGAGAATAGACTGGGATTTCAGGGCTTGGCGCAGCCGGGCGCGATCGAAACGGCTGTCGCTATTCGACGGGTCATCGACGAAGGGCAGGTCATTGTCGAGAGCGACGCGGACCAGATCGTTACGCCGCCAATAGAGCAAGGGACGCACGACCATGCCGTTGCTGGCGCGAATCGCGGCCAGCCCTCCGACGCCGCTGCTGCGATTGAGCCGCATGAGGATCGTTTCGAGCTGGTCGTCGGCATGGTGCGCCGTGACGATGTGGTCGAGAGCCTTTGCCTCGCGCCATTGTTCGAGCAGCCGGTAACGTTCAGCACGCGCCGCAGCTTGCAGCGATCCGCGAATGGGAGTCGCCGGGCGCAGCGTTGTGTGAGGGATGTGTTCGCGTGCGCAAAAGCCCTCGACCATACGGGCTTCCTCATCCGACCCACGGCGCAGCCCATGATCGACCGTTGCCGCCCAGACTTGTCCGGGCAGCAGCGACGTCAGCAGCCAGAGAAGGGCCATGCTGTCGGGGCCGCCTGAAACCGCGACGCCATAGTGACGTCGGTGCCAGTCCGCCCCGGCTACGCGGGCAAGGTCGGCGCCGAAACGCTCGACCTTGTCGGTATCAGCAGCCTGCTTTTGCTTTTGCGGCGGCAGCATCGGAACGTACATCCTGGGGCGCCTTGTCCCCATAAACTTCATCCAGTTCGCGGAATGCCTTGCAGGCATCGGCCTTGCGGCCCAGCTTGTCGAGCGCCACGCCCATGAACATCAGGCTATGCGGCGCCCGGGCGCCGCTCGGCCGGTCCTTGTAATTATTATAGAATGCGACGGCCGCCAGGCTGGGCTTGCCTTCGTCGAGATAGGCGCGGCCCAGCAAGTTCTGCGCAAAACTGGCTAGCCGATGGCTGGGCCATTTGCTGACAACTGTTTTCAGCTGTGCCTGAGCCTCCGGGTACAGCTTTGCTTCCCACAGGCGGTAGCCATAGGTGTAGCCGTCATCGACTTCATTGCCCGTCGCCGGAATTTCGACCTTCTTGACCATGGCTAGCCTGGATGCGTCGGGCTTGGTCGCTGATGTGCTGGCCGTGGACGCCGGCTTCTTTGCAGGCGTGGCGCGAGCGGTGGTTGCGGTTGCCGCCGGTTTGACAAGCGGGGCCGGTTCCACGGCGGCTGGCGCAGGTTCCAGGCTGGCCGGCGTGGCGGTGGCGCTGGTCAGGCGCCGGTCCATTTCCGCCTTGTAGGCGGCGAACTGTTTTTCGAGTTCGCGAAGCTGAAAGGCGTTTTGCTCGGTCTGACCCGTCAGGGTCTGAAGCTGCGCCTCGAGCGCGTCGACACGCGCCGTCAGGTCGATGACGGGAGCGTTGCTGCGCACCCGTTCGCCCGCAACATTATCGGGCGCGATTTCGCCTTCAAAGAAAGCCGGGCTGCCGCCGGGAAAGACGGAACGCTGAACCGCGCGCATTTCCTTTTCCAGTCGCTCGACACGCTTGTCGATAGCTCCATCCTGCGCCGATGCGCCGGGTGCGACTGTCGACAGGCCCAAGGCGGCTGCTCCAAGAAAAAAGATGTGACGCTTCGTCATCTGCCGATCGGCTCCCCACGGTTAACTATATTGGCATATCACCCTTAACGCTGCAACCGGCGCCAGCGCAAACCCAATTCGGCGCGCCGGTGCGTCGTCCCGTCGGACAGGAGGCGTCAGGCTCGTGTCAGCGGCGCGGCTGCGATGCTGCGTTCGGAGTGCTTCCGGGGTTGGCTGCGTGCCCGTCGGCGCGAGCAACCAGATCCGCAGGTTTCAGCGAAATGCCCTTGACCAGCGTGTCGGCCGGACCGATCGCCCCCACATCGCGGCCGCCGACCGTCACTTTCAGGGCTTGCGGAATGCTCGTGCGGAGCGTGAACTGTTCAATATAAGCTGGCGGAACTTCATAGGTTTCGCCCGGATCAAGGGTGCGCCAATTTTCGGTTTTTCCTTCGGCATCGTCAAAGCCGATCCAGACTTCCGATACGCCCGTCAGAACAACCGGAGCATTGGTTGCCACAGGGGAGGCAACCGATCCTGCTTTGGGCGCCGTTCCATCAGCCGGTTCGATCGCCGGAGCTTCCGATTCATCGGCGGCGCGATTTTGAGCGGCGATCAAAGCCTCGTCGGGTTCAACCGACAGGAAACGCCAGACGCCATAGGCGGAAACGAGCAGCAGGGCGATGATTACGAGCGTCCACGTCAGGCGCGCGGTCGGCAGGCGAGCGGGGTCCGTCGGCTCATAGGCTTCGTACAGCGGCCGCGCGCCATATTCTTCTTCTTCGAGCTCGCGGCGGATTTCCGCGCCGATTTCGGCTTCGGGCAGGTCGACGGCGCGGGCGTATGCACGGGCAAAGCCGGTCACATAGGTGCGTCCTGGCAGTTCGGAAAAATCGGAGCTTTCGATGGCGCGCAGATGCCGCTGCGTGATGCGGGTCCGCGTTGCGACATCGGCCAGCGACAGGCCTGCTGCCTCACGCGCCAGGCGCAGCCTGTCACCGGTACGCGTGATTGCCAGCTCGCCCTGTTCGGCGACCTCTTCCTCTGCCATTGCTGTCTCCGTGCCGGTCCGCAACCCATATCGACCGTGTCGCATCGTTCATCGCATTGACGACGCGGCAAAGTCAAATGGAGTTCGGTAAACGACCAGTTGAAAAGAAGCGGATTTACGCCCGTTCGATCCAATGGCCGCCGGCCAGGGGGCTAGAGCACATATTTGCTGAGGTCTGTGTCGCCCACCACCTCCGCGAGCTGGCGGTCTACATAGGCCGCATCGATGTCGATTGCTGTTCCGACCATGTCCTCGGCGGTGAAGCTGACTTCCTCTACCAGCCGTTCCATGATCGTTTGAAGGCGACGGGCGCCGATGTTCTCGACCTTCTCGTTAACCTCTGCGGCCAGGCGGGCGACGCGCGTGATGGCATCGGTGGTAAACGTCAGCGTTACGCCCTCGGTCGCGATCAAAGCCGAATATTGTTCCGGAAGCCCGGCCTTTGTTTCGGTCAGAATGCGGACGAAATCGGCCTCGCTGAGCGCGCTCAGTTCGACCCGGATGGGAAGGCGTCCCTGCAGTTCGGGCAACAGGTCACTCGGCTTCGCCACGTGAAAGGCGCCCGAGGCAATGAACAGCACATGATCCGTTTTCATCGGGCCATATTTGGTCGCGACGGTCGTTCCCTCGATCAGCGGCAGCAGGTCGCGTTGCACACCTTCACGGCTGACCGATCCACCGCGTACGTCGCTGACCGCGATCTTGTCGATCTCGTCCAGGAAGACGATCCCGTTCGCCTCTGCGTCGGCGAGCGCGACGCGCGCGACATCATCCTGGTCGAGCCGTTTATCCTGCTCTTCCTCGATCAGGCGCGTGGCGGCTTCGAGCACGGTAAGCTTGCGGCGCTTTTTTGCCATGCCGCCCATCGCCTTGCCGAGCATGTCGGAAAGGTTGATCATGTTCATCTGTCCGGGCTGGCCCGGAAGCTCGAACGGCATGTTCGGGGTATCGGCAACCTCGATCTCGACCTCGCTGTCGTTGAGATGTCCTTCGCGAATGCGCTGGCGGAAGCTCTGCCGGGTGGCCTCGCTGGCTCCCTTTCCGGTCAGCGCGTCGAGCAGTCGTTCCATCGCTGCCTCTTCGGCGGCGGCGCGGACGGCTTCACGGCGACGGTCTTTTTCGAGTCGCACAGCCTCTTCGACGAGGTCGCGGGCGATCTGTTCTACATCGCGGCCGACATAGCCGACCTCGGTGAACTTTGTCGCTTCGACCTTGATGAAGGGTGCGTCGGCCAGCTTGGCCAAGCGCCGCGAAATCTCGGTCTTGCCGCAGCCGGTGGGGCCGATCATCAGAATATTCTTGGGGCTCACCTCGTCACGCAAATCGGCGCCGAGTTGCTGGCGGCGCCAGCGATTGCGCAATGCCACCGCAACCGCGCGCTTTGCCGCATCCTGGCCAATGATATGGGTGTCGAGCGCGGCGACGATCGCCTTCGGGGTCAAATCCTTGTTCATTGATATTATACCTGAATCTCAATTACTTCCTGGGTGAACTGGTCGTTGGTGTAAACGCAGATGTCGGCCGCGACCTCCATCGCCTTTCTTGCCAGTATTGCTGGATCCTGTTCATAATCGACGAGCGCACGAGCCGCCGACAGCGCAAAATTGCCGCCCGATCCAATCGCGGCGATACCGCCCTTGGGTTCGAGCACGTCCCCGTTGCCGGTGATGACCAGCGTCACTTCCTTGTCGGCAACGATCATCATCGCTTCCAGATTCCGCAGATATTTGTCGGTGCGCCAATCCTTGGCCAGCTCGACCGCGGCGCGCAGCAGCTGGCCGTTGTGACGCTCGAGCTTGGCTTCGAGCCGCTCGAATAGCGTGAAGGCGTCGGCGGTCGCACCCGCAAAGCCGCCGATCACGCTGCCGTCGTGGAGGCGGCGAACCTTGCGAGCGTTGGGCTTCATCACGGTCTGGCCCATCGACACCTGTCCATCGCCGATCACGACGACCTTGTCAGGGCTGCGGGCGGAAAGGATGGTGGTTCCGTGCCAGGGCGCGGCACTTTGCGCGTGGGGATTGGTCATGCGGCGCGATATGGGATGGCGGTGGGCCACGCGCAAGAAGGGGAGGGCAAAGGGGGGCTAGTCGGCCCAGCAGAGCAGCGCCCGGCTGCCCGGCGCCATGGCGATCAGCCGGGGATCGTCCAGCAATATCGCCTCGCCCAGACGGAGCGATTCACCCGCGGCGTGGCAGCCGGTGGAAAGGGGAACGAAAGTAAGTTCGCTTTTCGCATGGTCGATGGCGGCGGGATCGAAGGGCGCGGCGAGGTGCAGGACATGGAAATGCGGACCGCTGACCAGCTTTTGCGACGTCGACGGCGAAACCGAACAGTCGCGGGGATCGGCGACGGGGCCGGGGTTGGCGACTTTCAGCCCCTGTTCCAGATGCAATTCGCGCGGGCGACCATAATCATAAAGCCGATAGGTCAGATCAAGATTCTGCTGAACCTCGACAATCGTCAATCCGGCGCCGAGCGCATGGATGGTTCCGGCAGGGTTGTAGATGAAATCGTCGACCTTGGGAGCGCGCCAATCGACCATGGCGGCGATCGATCCGTCGAGCGCCGCGGCGCGCAGCTCGTCGGCATTGCTGGGTGCGGTCAGGCCGACGCCCATCTCGGCGCCTGCGTCGGCGGCGAGCACCAGCCAGCATTCATCCTTGCCCGATCGCAAACCGGCCGCTTGGGCCGCTGTTTCATCGGGGTGGACCTGGACCGACAGGCGTTCGGAGGTGAAGAGAAATTTGACCATGAGCGGCGCGGCATCGCCGTCGGGATGCACCAGCCAGATTTCGCCGATCCGACGGTCGCCGAAATTGCCGAATGCGGCTGGGATGTCGCTTCGTCCCCAGGGCTTTTCGACGACGACCAAATCCAGTCGCCGTGCTTTGGTGGCATCCTTTGAAAAGCGCTGGCGGGGTGGCACGTACATGGTTCCGTCACGCAACCTGGTGGAGCGGAACGCTTGCCGCCGGTCCCGGCTGATCGAGCCAGAGCCCGCGGGTGTCATAGACGATCTTGTCGCCGCGCTCCTCGAGCGGGATTGATTTGAACAGGTCATGATCGACAAGCACGATCAGCAGGTCGCAGTCGGCCAGCGCGCTGTCTAGGTCGATCAACTCGGCGCCGGTGCCCGCAAATTCCATCGGCAGCCCGCGCGCATAGGGTTCGACCACCTGAATTTGCTTGCCGAATCGGCGGGCGAGGGCGGCGGCGACTTCAACCGCGGGGCTTTCGCGGAAATCGTCGATATTGGGCTTGAAGGCGAGGCCGAGGCAGGCGACCCGCGCCGCCGGGTGCTGCGACACCAGCATTTCGGCGGCACCGATGACATGCGCGGTTTTGGCCAGATTGACCTCGCGCGCGGTGCGGATCAGGCGGCTGTGGTCCGGCGCGCCATGCACCAGGAACCAAGGATCGACCGCGATGCAATGACCGCCGACGCCGGGGCCGGGCTGGAGGATGTTGACACGCGGGTGCCGGTTGGCGAGGCGGATCACCTCCCACACATCGACGCCCAGATGCTCGGCCATCATCGACAGTTCGTTGGCGAAGGCGATGTTCACGTCGCGATAGCTGTTCTCGACGAGCTTCACCATTTCGGCGGCGCGCGCCGAGGTGGTGACGCAGGCACCACGGACGAACTGGCGATAAAAGGTCATCGCGCGCCGCGCGCAGCGCGGGGTGATGCCGCCGATGCAGCGGTCGTTATCGACGAGCTCGACGAGAATGCGCCCGGGGAGCACGCGCTCGGGGCAATAGGCGACGAAGATGTCGGCGGCGCCCGAGCAGGCGCCCGGCACCTTGAGGTCGGGGCGGAGCTCGGCGAGCAATGCGGCGACCTTTTCGGTGGTGCCGACGGGCGAGGTCGATTCGAGGATGACGAGATTGCCGGATTTGAGCTTCGGCGCGATCGCGCGCGCGGCCGACAGGACATGGCCGATGTCGGGGCGATGCTCCTCGTCGTGCGGCGTCGGCACGGCGATGACGAACACGTCGGCGGGGGCGACCTCGGTCGAAGCAACGAGCGCCCCGCGCGACACGACGCCCTGGACAAGCCCGTCGAGATCGACTTCCTCGATATGCACCTTGCCGTTGTTGACGGTGTCGACGACATGCTGGCTGACGTCGACGCCGGTGACCTTGTTGCCCGAGCGCGCGATCAGCGCAGCGGTGGGCAGGCCGATATAGCCTAGCCCGAGGACCGTGACTTTCTGTTCCGTATCAATGGGCACGCGCAACAATCTCCGCTATTCGTTCCGCCGCGCGGCCATCCCCGAAGGGATTATGAGCTCGCGCCATGGCGTTATAGGCGCCTTCATCGTCCAAAAGGCTGAATATTTCTGAAACGATACGATTTTTGTCGGTGCCGACGAGGCGGGCGGTGCCTGCTGCGATGCCTTCGGGGCGTTCGGTCGTCTCGCGCATCACGAGGACCGGCTTGCCGAGCGACGGCGCCTCCTCCTGCACCCCGCCGCTGTCGGTGAGCACGAGCGTGCTCATGCCGAGTAGGCGGACGAAATGCGGGTAATCGAGCGGGTCGATCAACGCGACATTGGCGAGATTGCCGAGAATCGGCTCCATCGCGCTGCGGACATGGGGGTTGGGATGGATCGGAAAAACGACCGCGACATCGTCACGCGCCGCGATCCCTGCGATCGCATCCGCAATCGCCTTCATACCGTCGCCGAAATTCTCACGCCGATGGGAGGTGACGGCGACGATGCGCTTGCCAGCGAAGCGATCTAGCAGGGGATCGAGCCCGGCAGCGAGTGACGCTTCCTCGTCGATCCGCGCTTTGGTCGCGAGCAGCGCATCGATCACCGTATTGCCCGTGATATGAATCCGGCTGTTCGGCACATTTTCGGCACGGAGCGCCGCCGCCGCAGTTTCGGTCGGCGCGAAATGCAGATCGGCGATCGCGCCTGCAACCTTGCGGTTCACCTCCTCGGGCCAGGGATGATAGATATTGCCGCTGCGCAACCCCGCCTCGACATGCCCCACCGGGATCTTGCGGAAATAGGCGGCGAGGGTGGCAGCCATTGTCGTCAGCGTATCGCCGTGGACTAGAATGCGGTCGGGCTTTTCGGTGTCGAAGGTTTCGCCAAGACCGGTGACGAGGCGGCCGAGCAGGGCATCGAGCGACTGGTTGGGGGTCATGACGTCAAGGTCGATGTCGGGTGTTATTCGTGCGATTTCCAGAACTTGGTCGAGCATTTCGCGGTGCTGGGCCGTGACGCAGACGCGCGCGTCGATGCCGGGCTGGTCGCGCAGCGCATGGACGACCGGAAACATCTTGATCGCTTCGGGCCGGGTGCCGAAAACGCTCACTATCTTGATCATCAGGTTCTCCGGCTGTCGCGATCATTTTTTCGCGATCGGGCTGCGGCGATAGCCGTTGTCCAAGTAGTTGGCAAAGCTTGCAACTCTCTTAAGCTTGCACCGTTCCGCCTGACATCCGGGACGCGTGCGATGCAACATTGACGCCGTAAAGCCGTTGTTGTCAGTCGCTGCCTGGGGCGCTAGTGGCGCTGTATCGGTTGACAGGCGGCCCCGAGTTTCAAGCGTCGAAATCAATTTTTTTTTGCAATTTGGACTCTTTTCATGTTCTGGAAGCGTAACACCAAAACGGCCGTCCCCCCGGCCCGGGCGAGCTTCGCGATTCCCGCTGGGCGACGCGTATATGCGATCGGCGATATACACGGCCGCGACGATTTGTTCGCTCAGCTCGTCGAGCTTATCCGTGCTGACAATGCTGCGCGGCGACCCGCTAAAATCACGCTTATCCTGCTTGGCGACCTGGTCGATCGCGGTCCTCAATCCGCCGAGGTCGTCGAGCGCGCGATGCGTCTCGGAGACGAGTTCGAGGATACGCGGCTGCTGATCGGAAATCACGAGGAGTGCTTGCTCGCCGCGCTCACCGGGGACGTTCGGCGCCTGCGCTATTTCATGCGGATTGGCGGCGAAGCTACCGTGCGAAGCTATTGGAACAGCGATATAAATTTGGATAGGGCGACGTTCGAGGAGGTCGCCGAACGTTTCCCTTCCATGGTGCCCGCCGACCATGTGAAGTTTCTTGGTGGCGGCGACGACCTGATCGAAATCGGCGACTATGCTTTTGTCCACGCCGGCGTTCGGCCGGGCGTCCCCTTGCAGAAGCAGGAATTGAGCGATCTGCGATGGATTCGGGACGAGTTCCTCGACAGCATCAGCGACCATGGGAAAATGATTGTTCATGGCCACAGCATAAGCGCGGACCCGGACGAGCAGGCAAATCGGATCGGTATCGATATCGGTGCCTATCGTAGCGGGTCGCTGGCCGCCCTTGGACTGGAGGGAACCGATCGCTGGTACATTATTGCGACTGACGCGCCGGGATGATTTGTTATTCGTTTCGAGAAAGAAGGCGCGTTGCCGGTCGAAAGTCCTTTGCTTGCCACCCGATATTTGAGCGTCTACGTGTCGGCCCTTCCCGGGGAATCGAGCTCGTTCCCAAACATCTGGCTACTGTTTCCATAATGAAAAACGAGATCGATGACCAATAGATCGCAGCCCGCCAAAACCGCTTCGCGACGGATGGACTTCTTTCCTGCTCCGAGAGTTATGGCGACTTGGATACCGGTCTTCTTCCTAGCCATGGTTTTCCTTCTTGGCGGTGGATCGCGAGCCGACATTGCCTCTCTCCCCCTGCTGCGCGGCGGCTGCGTGCTGTTCGCCTTCTGGGCAATCACGAGAATGGGGCGCGATGACTGGCGCCGCATTCGCGTTCCGCTTGCGTTGCTGGCAGGCTTGACGGTCTGGATGGCGCTGCAACTCGTGCCGCTTCCGCCCGAAATATGGCAAGGGTTGCCGACGCGCGAGCCCATTGTGGCAATCGACCGCCTGTTGGGGCAGCCTGATTTGTGGCGTCCGCTCTCGCTTACCCCGTCCCTGACACTGAACAGCCTTCTGGCCATGACCGTCCCGATCGCAGCTCTGCTGGTTGCCGCGCAAATAGGCGCGGACGATTATCCCAGGATCCTTTGGGCGTTGGTCGTCATCGCCTGTTTCAGCGCCTTGTTGGGGCTTGTCCAGATATTGTCGGGGTCGTCCAGCCCCGTTTATCTGTACCGCATCGTGAGCACGGGATCGATGGTCGGCCTTTTTGCCAATCGAAATCATCACGCGATTTTTATGGCCTGTATGATCCCCGTGGTAGGCATGCTTTTACGTGACGAACTGACGCGCCGCCGTTCCCGCGCCGGAGCTCGGGAGGCGCTGGCGGTCATCGGCGCCACGTTCACGCTGCTCACCGTTCTGATCGGATCGCGGGCGGGACTGGTCGCGGGTGCGGTTGCTTTTCTGATCGGTTATTTTTGCACCGTGGGTTCGTGGACGCGGTCGATCGATAACGGGGCGAGCAGCCGCGTCGCCCACAAGGCTTCGCAGCGACGGCGCCTTCTGCGGTTTGCCCCACCGGCCGTTGTGGTTCTGTTGGTGGGTGTGACGTTCTGGATGTCGGGTCGGCCTACCGGCCTGTCCCGGCTCGTCGAGGAGAGCGCCGGAGAAGATTTGCGGGTGGCCGCGTGGCCGACCACGCAGTCGATGATCGAGGCATATTGGGGCGTCGGAAGCGGGTTCGGCTCGTTCCCGGGAGCCTATAAGATGTTCGAGCCCGATCATCTTTTGCAGCCCAGCTATTTCAATCATGCGCACAATGATTGGGCGGAAGTCATAATCGTTGGAGGTGCCCCATTTGTGTTGATCATCCTTGTCGCACTGATCTGGTTCGCGCGACAGGCGCTGAAGGGAGGCACCCGGAATCTGGTCAAGGGCTACCGCGGCGATCTGCGTTTGGGGGTGACGGCAATCATCGCCATTCTGACGGTGGTCAGCCTTGTGGAATACCCTCTGCGCGTCCCGTCACTGCAGGCCTTCGCCATATTTTTGGTGATATTTCTATGTCGTCCGAATTTGCGCACTTCGCACGGAGATTAGCTTGCAGCCGGACTCATAATGTCTATAGCCCGAAAGTCCTTTTCAACCGGATCAAAAGTTTTGTTCATGAACCGTTTCATCGTTTCGTCTGTCGCTGCAGCAGTCTTGCTTTCCGGTTGTGCCAAGGGGCGGGCTCCCGTCGCGAGCGTGCCGAATGCTCCCACCACATTGTTGAGCGACCTGCCGAAACCAGCGGGGTCAGACGTGATGCGTTCGACCCGCATGGCCTATGTCGGCCCCTTCAGCGAACTACGCGTCGAGGTGTTCGGCGTGCCTGAATTGCAGCGCGATGTCATGGCCGATGGAGAGGGAAATTTCTCGTTTCCGTTGGTGGGAGCGGTGGCCGCCGCCGGCAAGACGCCGACCACGATCGCGGACGAAATACGGGACAAGCTTGTCGGGCGATATGTTCGCGATCCGCAGGTGTCGGTCAACTTCAAATCCTCGGATAATCCGTTGGCCGTCCAATCGATGGTGGTGACCGTCGATGGGCAGGTCAACAAGTCGGGCGCTTATCCGGTTGTCGGGAGAGTCACGCTGATGCGCGCCGTTGCTTTGGCTGGCGGCGTGAACGAGTTTGCCAAGCTGGAAGACGTTGTCGTCTTCCGGGATGTCGATTCGACCAGTTATGTCGGAATTTACAATCTGGAGGCGATACGGCGCGGGAACTATCCCGATCCCGAGATTTTCCCGAACGATGTCGTTGTGGTCGGAGATTCGCCTGCACGCCGCCGGTTCAAGGATATCTTGCAGGTTGTTCCAGCCTTCCTCTCGCCGATCATTCTTTTGGCTCGAGAATTTTAATAGGATTTGATCGCGGAAATGAATCAATTTCTTGAAGAACGCGCTGACTCGACGTCGACGCGCCCAGTGCTGACTGCGAGCGGCCTGGGGGATGAGGCTGAAAAAGCGCGGATGATGCCCGTCGTCGAGCAGGTATGGGCCGCGTTCCTGAGCCACCGCAACCTGGCGATCGGGGTCGTTTTGGGCGTGCTTCTACTTGGCTTGCTCGCGACGTTTCTGGCGACGCCGAAATATACCTCGACGACGCGCCTCGAAATTCTTCCTGACGCGCCGGTGGCGACCTCGGTCGAGGGGCAACGCGACAAGGCGTTGATAAATGAAATCTCTTTTTACAATACGCAATATTCGCTGCTGCGCTCGGAAACGTTGGCTGAACGCGTCGTGCGTGCCGGGAATCTGACGAACGACAAGGCGTTCTTGGAGGCATTCGACCTCGACAGCCCTGATGCGTCGATGACGAGCGCCGAGCGCCAGGATCTTGCGCGCGAGGCGACCGAAACATTACTCGATCGGCTGTCGATATCTCCGGTTCGCAATTCCAGCTTGGTGGACGCCAGCTTTACCACCCCCGTGCCCCAGCTTTCAGCTAAACTGGCCAATCTGTGGGCAGAGCAGTTCGTACAGGTGAGTATCGATCGCCGCTTTGCCGCCACGTCCGACGCACGTAAATATCTTGAGAGCCGACTGGAGACGTTGCGCCAAAATTTGGAGGCATCCGAACGATCGCTGATCAACTATGGCACGAACAAGGGCATCGTGACGATCTCGTCGCAACGAAACGCTAACGGTCGGACCGAAACCGAAACCCTTGTCAGTTCCGATATCGCCGAGGTCAGCAAGGGGCTTGCACGCGCGCGCGAGTTGCGAATTGCCGCTGAAGCCGAACTTTCGAATACGATGACGGGCAGCGCTGCCATCGTTGCTCCGACGATCGGTAGCATGCGCGAGAAGCGCGCGGAACTCGAAGCCGAGCTTGCAAGGCAGAGAACGATTTTGGCGGACGATTATCCGACCGTGGTGTCGCTGCGCGCCCAGATCGCAAATCTCGGGCGCGCGATCGACCGCGAAACGACCCGCTCTTCGCAAGGCAATCGGGAGGCCTATAATGCCGCCGTTAAGCGCGAGCGCGAACTACAAGCCGAGCTGGATCGCCTGACCCAGAAATATAACAGGCAGCAGCAGGAATCGATCGAAATGGCGATCCTGCAGCGCGAGGTCGATTCCAACCGCCAGCTATATGACGGTCTGCTTCAGCGGTACAAGGAGATCGGCGTTGCCGGCGTCGGAACGAACAATATTTCGGTTGTCGACGTAGCGAAGAAAGCTGACAAGCCGTCGAGTCCGCGTCTGCTGCTGAACGTGGCCATCGCGCTCGTGGCGGGTATCGCTCTTGCCGTCGGTCTCATCTTCTTTCTCGAAAAGATCGACAGTTCTGTCCGCGATCCGCAGGATGTGGCAAATCGCTTCGACCTGCCGCTTCTGGGGGCGATTCCCGAAACGGATCTGCCAATCGCGTCGGAAATCCTCAACAAGCGTTCGACGACTTACGAGGCCTATTTCTCGTTGATGACGAACCTGACTTTCCTCACGGCTCATGGCGCGCCTCGATCGGTCATGCTGACTTCGTCGAGGCCGCAGGAAGGAAAGAGCAGCTCGTCATTGAGTCTTGCTACGGTTCTCGCTTCGACCGGAAAGTCGGTCATCCTGATCGATGCGGACGTCCGCAACCCGTCGTTGAACCGCTATCTGGACTTGCCAGCCAAGGCAGGGTTGACTCACTATCTGTCGGGCGACGACAATGTGAACGATATGATCGTCGAGATGCCAAGCCATGGGTTCTCGCTCCTGACCGCGGGGAAAACGCCGCCGAATGCCGCAGAGCTGTTGGGAAGCGACCGCTTGCCGAAACTGATCGAGCATCTGCTGACGCGCTATGACCATGTGCTGATCGACTCCGCTCCGCTGCTCGGGCTGGCGGATGCGCCGTTGATCGCGCGTCGCGTCGAAGGGGTTTTGTTCACGATCGAAGCGAATTCCACCAAGAACCGGATTATCGCGACGTCGCTCAACCGTCTGCGGATGGCCGGAGCGAAAATGTTCGGGGCGATCGTGACCAAGGTAGGGACGAAGAATCACGCTTACGGCTACGGCTACGGCTACGGTTATGGCTATAGTTACGGGGCGTCCGGCGAAGACAAGAGCTGAAAATGAGTGTGGCACGAAAGATAGGCTGGGCGGCGGCGATTGCATTGGGCCTCGGCGTTGGGCTTTCCAGTTACGCCATTTCCAATGAATCGCGGGCGCCGGCCCGAACGCTCGCGCTGGGATTGCCACCAACCGCACTCGCCAGCAGCAACTTCGCCGTTCAGTCGCTCGCCGCCAGACGCGCTCGCGATCCGGAAGCTGGCGTTAATAACATCGAACGCCGTTTGGCTATGGAAGCGTATCGCTCGGAGCCATTATCCGCGACCTCCGTCGCGCTGACGGCGATGTCGATGACGTCGGAGGAGCAGGCCGCCGATCGGCTGTCCTTGCTCCAACTTGGAGGTCAGCTCTCCCGTCGCAGTACGCTGGTCGGCAGTTCGCTGATCGAGGCCGCCGCGTTGCGCGGCGACGATCGTACCTTCTTTCGCTGGATTTCCCGCGTCATGTTGACGAATGTCGATGCCGGACAGGTCTATGGCACGGCGCTGGCCGACGCGACGGCCAGAAATGGAGCCGTTGATGCGCTGGTAGAAATTCTGGGCCCTAATCCGCGCTGGGCCGATCTGTACTGGCGTCTGATTAATGGCCGACCTGCCAGTATGGCCAACGCTGCGGAACTGAGAATCGCGATCACAAAGAACCCTTGGGCTCAGACGGAAATCAGGGCGTCGGACGAAGGGCTGGTGCAGGGACTGGTAGACAATCAGGATTTCGACACCGCCCGGCGCCTCGCCGATGCGCTTCGCCCCGCCACCGCCCGGAACGAACCGCTGCTTGTGAACGCGAATTTTTTGAGCGATCCACGGCTGCCTCCCTTTGACTGGCAGTTGTCGATGCTCGGCAATCTTGGCGCGTCGATCGACAAGAAGGATAAAATGCTGATCATTTCGGCGGTTGGTGGAGCCCGGGGGCCAGCGGCCCGCCAACTCGTCCGATTGTCGCCGGGCAGCTACCGGCTGGGTTGGAAGCTTGCCAGCAGCGCTCCATTGCCTGACGGCTTGCTCTCCCTACGAATTCGATGCGCCGATCCCAAGATCGACGCCGCGGTGCTGCCGATCACGTTGACTGCGGGGCAACACCAGGCAGACGCGGACATGGCTCGTTCGGATTGCAGCTGGTATTGGTTCTCGATTGACGTATCGGTCCCTGACGATGCCGGCGGCATCGATGCAAATCTGTCGGACCTTTCCTTCAGCGTGATCCGTCGGTGATCGCACTCTGCGGGCGTTGCTGATTTTTCAACGATGCCCGACTGGACTTTTGTCCCGACTGGCGCGCTGCCACGGCGATGAGGTGACCGGGCGCGGGTTGGAAAGCAGGCATGAGATGAGCAGTGACGGCCCCCGCGGACGCCGCATATTCATAACGGGCACCGCGGACTTCATCGGTTTCCACCTTAACTCGCTTGCCCCTCGCCGGAGGCTGGAGTGATCGTTACGGGCCTTCTTCCCGTGCGACAGCTATGAGTCCGGCCTAACCGAGAATGTTTACCAATCGTTCCGCCAAAACACGAAAACCATAATGATTTTCGACATAGCTCCTGCCATTTCGGTCCATCTGGTCACGCTCGCCTCGGGGCATTTGGGACATATTGATCATGGCGGCAGCGAGTTGCTGCGGATGGGAAGGAGGAACGGTATCGCCGGCCTGCGCGTCCTCGACGGGATTGTTGGATGCGTTGCAGGCGAAGAGGATCGGCCGGCCTGCAGCCATGAAGTCAAACAATTTGTTGCTGCTAATCCCGTAATTGAACACCGGCGCATCGATAAGATTGAAAATGAAGGCGTCGGCTTCGACCGCCAGCGCCGGTATCTCCTCCTTCAGCACCGGGTCTTCGAACGAAATATGCGGCAGATCGGTCGCCAATTCCCTAAGCGATGCCTTGGACGGCCCGTCGCCGATCAATCGCAGGGGATCGGCCGGTCGCGCACCAGGCGCATCGCGGCAACAACATTGTCCAGCCCGTTGGCGCCGCCGTGGGCGCCGAAATACATGAAGGTAGAGCGCCGAGAGGGGGAGGGCGGTGCTGGCTGGGGAAACCGGTCGAGGTCGATGCCGTTGGGAAGCCACAGGAGCTTGCTTTCGGGAACGCCGAAGCGTCTGATACAGCGGTAGGCGTGCGGCAGGAGCGCGAGGATCTTTTCGGAGCGCCGGTAGAGAAATCCCTCGAGCGCGCGCATCGCAATCGCGACGGGGTGATGGAGGCTTATGGACCCCGTGTGATCAGCGTTTCGGGCCACAGATCGCGCACTTCAAAGAAAAACGGAACGTTGAAACGGGAAGCGAGCCGAGCGCCGGACCAGGCCGCGAGGGGGTGGACGCTCGATCCGATAATCGTGTCGGGGCGAGGAAGGAGGTCGCTGGCCTTGCCGAGCGCGCGAAGCGAATAGGCAGCCATATTCCTGAGGTGCCCCAAGCCATTGCCTTGATAGGATGGCGTGGTGACCCAGAGAAAATTTATGCCGTCGAAGCGATCGAGCCGGTGCGTTTCGACAAGGTTCAAACGCTGCCGCTCGGTGTTCAATTCCGTTCCGCCAGCGATGATCGTCGCGGCTCAACCGAATGTGGAAAGATGCTTGGGCAAGTCGAGATGCCGCGTGCCCCCAAAGGCACCCGGCTCCTGTGCATAATGATTGAGAATCCAAAGATTTCTCATCGATAAATAATAAACAAATTAGATTGCGATCCGGGTTGCGGAAGAGAAGGCGAGCAGGCGCGGGTGGAGATTGTTACGCATGAGCTAGAGACCGTCAATGGCGGCGCTCCGCGATTCTCGGCGCGATCATCAGTAATTGCGATCAAGGGAGCGATGACATCGTTGCTGCGCTTGGCGGGGAGCATATGCAAAACCTCCGTCGCGACTCTTTTTATAAGCCTTTCAAGTCGGAACCGCGGACCCAGCAATCCCTCCCCGCCTTCGGCATGGAAGTTAAAAGATTGCGAATCGTTGCGCCCTTCCATAGGGGAACGCTTCAAGTTGAAAAGGCTCTGATCTCCCCCATGCAAAACTTTCTCGAAGGCATCGCCGCCAAGTCCCTGCGTGTCGGCATATTAGGTCTGGGCTATGTTGGTATTCCGTTGGCGAAGCGGATTTCGTCTGTTGGATTGCCGGTTATCGGATTCGACATCATTCAGGAACGAGTCGATGAGCTGAACTGCGGCATTAGTCCGATCAAGCATTTCAGCAACGCCGACATTGCGGAAATGCGCGCGTCGGGTTTCGAGGCGACGACCGATTTCAGCCGCGCGGCCGGGTGCGACGCGCTGATTATCTGCGTTCCGACACCGCTGAATCTTTATCGCGAGCCGGATCTCAGCTTCGTCACTTCGACGATGGAGAATCTTTTCCCTCATCTGCGGGGCGGGCAGCTCCTTTCGCTCGAAAGCACGACCTGGCCGGGAACGACGGAGGAAGTGTTACTGCCTTTCGTAGAGCAGGCAGGCCTGCGGGTTGGCGAAGATTTCTTCCTTGTCTACTCGCCGGAACGGGAAGATCCAGGCAACGCGTCGTTTGATACGCAGACGATCCCCAAGGTCATTGGGGGACACACCCCAACCTGTCTGCAACTCGGCACGGCGCTCTATGCCGCATTTATCGATCAGGTTGTTCCAGTGAGCTCGACCAAGGCTGCTGAAATGGTCAAGCTGCTTGAGAATATTCATCGATCGGTAAACATCGGCCTTGTTAACGAGATGAAGATCGTCGCCGACAAAATGGGCCTCAATATTTTCGAGGTCATTGACGCCGCTGCGACGAAGCCGTTCGGCTTTACCGCCTATTATCCCGGCCCGGGTATCGGCGGCCACTGCATCCCGATCGACCCCTTTTACCTGACGTGGAAGGCGCGCGAATTCGGCCTACACACGCGGTTCATCGAACTCGCAGGAGAGGTCAATGCCGCGATGCCCCAATATGTGGTCGATAAGACGATCTGGGCTCTGAATAAAAAAGGCAAAGCCGTCAAAGGTGCCAAGATTCTGGTCTTGGGCATCGCATATAAGCGCGACGTCGACGACATGCGCGAAAGCCCCTCGGTGCTGGTCATGGAATTGCTCCGAGACCTTAGCGCCGACGTAGCCTACAGCGATTCCAATGTTCCTCGCTTCCCGCCGATGCGCGAGCATAGCTTCGATCTTTCCTCTGTTCCGCTCACCGCCGAAAATCTGCGCTCGCAGGATGCGGTGCTGTTGCTGACCGACCATAGCGACGTTGATTATGGCCTGGTGACGCAAGAGGCGTCGCTGGTCATCGACACTCGCGGCAAGCTCGACCTCAACTTGCCGAACGTGGTGCGAGCATGACCAAAGCGCGTATTGCCCACGTCGGTTGCGGCTATTGGGGCAAGAACCTCGCCCGCAACTTCGCCGAGCTCGGCGCCCTCCAAGCCATCGTCGACAATCATCGCGAAACGGCCGAGCGGATCTCGGAAGCCACGGGCGCCCGGATCGCGAACCTCGACGAGGTATTTGCCGATCCTGCGATCGACGCCATCTCGTTCGCCACGCCTGCTGAAACCCATTTCGCGCTCGCGCTGCGCGCGCTCGAAAGCGGCAAGCATGTTTATGTCGAAAAGCCCGTCGCGCTCTCGCTGGAGGACGCCGAAAAATTGATCGAAGTGGCTTCGCGGCACGACCGGCGCCTGATGGTTGGCCACCTGCTGCAATATCATCCGATTTTTTGCAAGATGCGCGAACTGGTGCGTTCGGGCGCGATCGGACAGCTGAATTATGTCTATTCGAACCGGATGTCGCTGGGCAAATTTCGGGTCGAGGAAAATGTCCTCTGGTCCTTTGCACCGCACGACGTGTCGATGATATTGTCGCTCATCGATTCCGATTGCGTCGGCGTCACCGCACAAGGCGCAGCGATCGTGACGCCGGGGGTCGAAGACTGGGCACTTCTGCAGCTCCGCTTCGCCAATGGATTGAAAGGGCATATCCAGACGAGCTGGTTACATCCGTTCAAGGAGCAGCGTCTGGTCGCAATCGGCAGCGAAGGCATGCTGGTGTTCGAGGATTCGGCACCGGAATGGGACAACAAGTTGCGGCTCTACCGTCACCGCATCGACAAGGATGGTCCGGTGCCCGTGCCGCATCCGGCTGCGGCAGAAGCGATCATCGTCGAGAGATCGGAACCGCTGCGCAACGAATGTCAGCATTTCCTAGATTGTGTGGCGGACGGAGCTACACCGCTGACCGACGGGTCCGAAGGGCTCGCGGTGCTGAATGTCTTGCGCCGCGCCTCCGACGCGCTCGCGGCTTAACCCTGAAAGGCGCATCATGGCCATCCATCCCAAAGCCGTCGTGCACGAGAGCGCCTATATCGACGATAATGTCGTAATCGGCGAAGACACGCGCATCTGGCACTTTGTCCACGTCCTGCCCCACACGACGATCGGGGCGCGTTGTTCGCTCGGCCAGAATGTGATGGCGGGACCCCATGTGACGATCGGCGATAATTGCAAGATTCAAAATAATGTCGCGCTCTACAAGGGCGTGACCTTGGCCGACGATGTATTCTGCGGCCCGTCGTGCGTGTTTACCAACGTGTTGACGCCGCGTGCTTTCGTCGAACGCAAAGATGAGTTTCGCGATACGCCGGTCGGCAAGGGTGCGACCATCGGCGCCAATGCGACGATCGTATGCGGAAACCGTTTGGGCGAATATTGCATGGTTGCGGCGGGGGCGGTGGTAACGCGCGATGTGCCCGCTTTCGCATTGGTGGCGGGTGTCCCGGCGCGGCGTATCGGTTGGGTTTCGCGAACTGGTGAGCGGCTTGACGAGACGCTCGTCTGTCCGCGCACTGGGGAAGTGTATGAAGAAATCGACGGCGCGCTGCGCTTGGTTGAAGGTTGAGAGCTATGACGATCGAATTTATTGACCTCAAGGCGCAGCAGGCCCGGATCAAGGACAAGCTCGACGCGCGTATCCAGGCCGTGCTGGCGGGTTGCGCCTATATCATGGGCCCGGAGGTTCGCGAACTCGAAGACCAGCTTGCGGCATTCTGTGGCGCGAAGCATGCGCTGACGTGCGCCAATGGCACCGACGCCCTGCATCTCGCGCTGTTGGCGCTGGGTGCGACCGAAGGTGACGCCGTGTTCTGCCCGTCTTTCACCTTTGCCGCGACCGCAGAAATCGTTCCGCACGTCCGCGCGACGCCAGTCTTTGTCGACGTCGACGACCGCACGTTCAACATGTGTGTCGAAAGCCTGAAGCGCGCGATCGTCCACGCTAGGGAACTGGGCCTGCGTCCCGCCGGGATTATCCCGGTCGACTTGTTCGGCCTGCCTGCCGACTATGAACCGATCGAGGCGATCGCGCGCGAGAACGGCATGTGGATCATTGCCGATAGCGCGCAGGGTTTTGGCGCGACCTACAAGGACCGCACCACCGGCAGTATCGGCGACATCGCGACCACTTCCTTCTTCCCGGCGAAACCGCTGGGCTGCTATGGTGACGGCGGCGCAGTGTTCACGAGCAACGATGAGCTGGCGGCGCTGATCGGTTCGCTGCGGGTTCACGGCAAGGGCAGCGACAAATACGACAATGTGCGGATAGGCGTAAACAGCCGGCTCGACACACTGCAGGCTGCGATCCTGTTGGAAAAGCTGTCAATCTACGCTGACGAACTCGATGCCAGGCAAACGGTGGCGGGTCGTTATTCGGCGTCGCTGGGCGAGCGGTTCCAGATACCCCACATCCCCAATGAGATGCGATCGGTCTGGGCCCAATACACGCTACGCGCCGCATCGACCGAGGATCGCGACGCGGCGATGGCGGCGCTGAAGGCGGAGAATATCCCCAGCGTTGTCTATTATCCGATGCCCTTGCACCAGCAGCAGGCATATCGCGACTACCCTGCCGATCCGGCGGGCCTTCAGACGTCGGTCGACCTTGCAAAGACAGTGTTCAGCCTGCCCATGCACCCGTATCTTGGCGAAGAACAACAGAATGAGATAATCGGCGCGCTGCTGAGATAGGCATGATCGAGGTGCCCGGAGTGTAAACGCCGTGCAAGGACGTTTCTGGACCAACGTAGCAGGCGTGCTGTCCGGCACCGCCGTGGCGCAGGCTATTCCGATCTTGGGCGCGCTGATTCTGGCGCGCCTATTTTTACCGGACGCATTTGGTGGTTATTCCGTCTGGCTCGGCTTCGTCCTGATCCTGACGGTCCTGTTGACTTTGCGCCTCGAGATGGCTCTTCCGGTTATGGACGATGGCCCGAAGCGCGAAGAAGCTGCCGCCCTGATTTTTGTCACCATCCTATCGGTCGGAATCGGTGTGTTGCTGGTCTCCCTCCTGCTCTGGGGGCTCGGGGTGATATCGAGCGAATTCGCCGGACCGTGGCTGCTCGCCGCCATCGTCCTTGCTGCGATGCTGACAGCTGCTTCGGAAACGTGGCAAGGCCTTGCCGCCGCCGACGGAACCTACCGCATCCTGGTAAAGATACGTATCGGACGCGCAGCGAGCATACTTGTGTGCCAGATCGTGGCGGCTCTGACATCTCGCGAACCGGAAGCGCTGATCCTGGGACATATTGTCGGCCTAGGCCTCACCCTGTTTTTCGCGCAATGGGTTCGTCCTCTGCCGTTTCCGGCGGTGACGGGCCTTCGGTACAAGCTCCGGAAATTCTGGCGCAGCTATTCCCGATTTCCCACATTTGCGCTCCCGGCCGATCTGATAAGCTCGATTTCTGCTCAAATGCCGCTGTTCATTCTGTCGGCTCGCTTCGGTGCCGAGGTTGCGGGGATATTTGCGCTGTCGATGCGCGTGCTGCTTACGCCGGTGGGCCTGCTCGGGCGGTCAGTGCTGGACGTGTTCCGGCGCTATTCTGCCGACGCCTTTCGAACGAGAGGCGAGTGCACCGCCGAATATCGTTCGACGATCAAAGTTCTATTCCTGATTTCCATCTCGCTCGCCGCAGGAACATTTCTGTTCGCCGAATATCTGTTTGTCTTTGCGTTCGGTGAGGCTTGGCGTCAGGCTGGCACCTATGCCATCTGGCTGGCCCCGGTGGTTGCCTTGGGGTTCATGGCGAGCCCTCTAAGTTATGTCTTTTATGTCGTGGGGCGCCAGAACATCGATTTGATGTGGCAGGTCGGGCTGTTCCTTGTCGTATTGACGGCGTTGTTCATATCGCAGGACGTGAAAGGCACGATCCTCGCTTACAGCTTTGGATACAGCCTGATGTACATCATCTACATCTTTCTCAGCTATTCAGCCAGCAAGGGGCGCGTCGATGATCGCCATAGTTGACTATGACATCGGTAACCTGGGCGCGATAGAAAATATGCTGGCCCGCCTAGGAGCCAAGGCGGCGATTACGAATGATGCGGAGAAGATCCGCTCCGCAACGGGATTGATCTTGCCCGGGAACGGTTCGTTCGATGCGTGTATGTGCGGACTCCGGGCCACCGGTCTGCTTCCGACGATTGAAAAGCGCGTTTTCGATGCCAAAGTGCCGATTCTCGGCATCTGCGTCGGCGCACAAATGATCGGGAAGGGGAGCGAGGAAGGAAATGAAAAGGGCTTGGGGTGGGTGGATATGACGGCGCACAAGTTCCCGGCCTCACCCGCGCTGCGGGTTCCGCATATGGGATGGGGCAGCGTCCGCGTCACGCAGCGAACCGATCCGATCGGCAGCGCGCTCGAACCCGATTCGCGCTTTTACTTCGTTCACAGCTATTATCTGAAGCCGGCTTTCAGGCACAATGTCATCCTCGAGGCGAATTACGGTTTCGACTTTGCGGCTGGCGTGGTCGAGGGCAACATTTATGGCGTCCAGTTCCATCCGGAAAAAAGCCATCGTTTTGGCAAAAGCCTGCTTCGTGCATTCAAGGATCTCTGTGGATGATACCTCGCGTCATACCTTGTCTGCTCTTGCGCGATCGCGGCTTGGTGAAAACCGTCCAGTTCGGATCGGATGTCTATATCGGCGACCCGGTAAACGCCGTTCGTATCTTCAATGACAAGGAAGTCGACGAACTGATTTTTTTGGACATCGACGCGACGCGCGAGGGGCGGGGGCCGGACCTCGAGATTATTTACGAAATCGCTGGCGAAAGCTTCATGCCGGTCGCGTACGGCGGCGGGATATCGACATTCGAGGATGCGCAACGGGTTATCCGGGCCGGTGTGGAAAAGGTCGTGATCAACTCCACGGCCTATCGTTCGCTGGATGTCATCCGGGAGGTGTCCGCCGTTTACGGCGCACAGGCGGTCGTTGGAGCCGTGGACGCAAAGAAGGCGCTGCTTGGCGGTTACAAGCTATATTCCCGTTCGGGAACGCGCGAGGAAAAGGTCAAGCTGACCGATCATATCGCCGCTCTCGTCGACGCTGGGGTCGGAGAAGTTTTTGTGAACAGTATCGACCGAGACGGGAAGATGAGCGGTTATGACATCGAACTGATCCGGAGAGTCAGCTCGGCCACTCCAACACCGGTTATCGCCTGTGGCGGAGCGGGTTCGGTTGCCGATCTGGCTGAGGCAGTTGAAAAGGGCGGCGCTTCCGCTGTGGCCGCCGGCAGCATTTTTGTTTTTCGCGGCAAGCATAAGGCGGTCCTGATCAATTATCCCAGGGGCGCCTTCGTCGATGTTTCATGATCAAATCTAGACGATGTGCAAACGGGCACTACCGTATGCGTTCGGTGGTTCAATCGAAATTTAGATGCGAGACAATCTTAAATGTAGGAAATAGTTTAAGAATTCCATAGGGATGACGGAGTGATGATTGACAGTTCTACAGCGCTCTGGGTTGGATAGTATGTGTTTATGAGTTATTATCGAAAATTTCTTTATGTCGTGAGTGCCATTGCCTTCACGATACTATTTCCATTGTTCTTTTTCTATCATTTTTCTATAGCAAATGGATATATCGCGCCCATTTTTGGAGGCCTTTTTGGTCCAGCTACCGTATTTTTTCTGCCATTTCTTATTTTGTCTTTATTTAACTTTCTAAGACAGCCGGAGATTGTAGAAGAAAAGCTAATAGTTTTTCTATTTTTTGGACTTGTTTCTTGGTCTATATTTTGGATAGCGCTGCACGCATTTTTTTATCCCGATGATCCGGCGCACCAAGGCCTTATACAGACTTGCGTATTTTGGATTTCTGCTTTCTCCATTGGAGTATTTTTTCCTATCTATTCTGACAGAATGAAAATTTTTGTCGCATTGCTCTGGGCCGGAATTGTGTTTTTGTCCGTGGGCTTCGTGGATGCTGCCATGCTTATGACAGAAGGTACCAGCGAAGAATCTGCTACGTACCAAGGTTTGGCGCGAAGTTTGATGATCACAAGTTTCTTTGTATTGTCGTGCATGCGGCAAACCGGTATCCGCTGGGCGTTTGCCGGTATTTCAATCCTTAGTCTATTTTTAATTGGAGCCAGGTCGGAGTTATATGGATTTATAGGTGCCTACACAGTTTTTGAGTTTGTTCTAAATCGAAACTCTATTATTTCACGTGCTGGATTTGCTGTTGCATTATTTGTTATAGTAGCCGTCGTCGCTAACAATTTTGAATATCTCAGTGTATCTCGCCAATTTGAAGTTTTCAATTTGTCGGATTCAGCTTCCTGGCAAGCGCGGCAATATTTTCAAACATTTGCGATATTTCAGATAAAGAGTAACCCAATATTTGGAGTGTATGGCGGCCATTTTGTTCTTGGGGAAGGCGATTATGCTCACAACGCATTGTCGGCTTGGGTTAGTCTCGGGCTTCCGGGGTTCCTATTGTACGTGTTTCTCTGCGCTGTTGGGTCAGTGAGTTCCCTGCGCTGCCTCATCGGGAATCCGAGTTCACGGCTTGCACGGATGGCGGCAATGGTGAACTTCGCGACTGCCCTGCTGATTATCGCCTCTCAAGCGGTCTTCTGGGAGGTGCCGGGTTTAGCCTGGGGATTGGCGTTGGCCGCGCTCGTGGAGCGCCGTCGTCGCCGAAATTTCAATCTCGTTTCCGGGAATTCAATGTCTGTGAAGCGTATGAGTGTGGACGATTGACAAAAAGAGTCTCAAGCAGACTGTGCTTAGATTGCCTCGACCGCCCATTTTTTTTGTTCGTCATCATACTGCTTTCCGGTAAGGGGTGGGCGCTGCGACGCCGTGCCGGATAAGATGCTTGGGATTCGTTGCATTTAAGCCGTTCGGCGATTGGCCCTGTGAGAATTATGACCGACTCTTCCTCTTCTCGAAAATATCAGCTGTGCACCTATTGCGTGATGGACACGTCCGACCCCGAAATCACGTTTGATGCGGACGGGGTATGCAATCATTGCAGCGGCTTTGCGGAGCTGGCAGCGAACAGATGGTTTCCCAATGAAGAAGGGGGCCGCAAATGGGCGGCGCTTGTGGAGCAGATCAAGCGCGCTGGCGAAGACAAGCCCTATGATTCGATTTTGGGACTGAGCGGCGGCGTCGACAGTTCCTATCTGGCCTTGAAAATCCATGAGGCCGGACTCCGGCCGCTGGTCGTTCACGTCGATGCCGGGTGGAACAGCGAGCTTGCCGTCGCCAATATCGAAGCGATTGTCGAACATTGCGATTTCGATCTCCACACGGATGTCATCAATTGGGAGGATATGCGTGACCTGCAGTTGGCATTTCTGCGTTCAGGCGTTTCCAATCAGGACGTCCCGCAGGATCATGCTTTTTTCGCCAGTCTTTACAGGTTCGCGGTCGATAACGGTATCCAGACGGTGTTTTCGGGTGGAAATCTGGCAACGGAAGGAATTTTCCCGGCGTCGTGGCAGGGCGATGCCATGGACGTCGTAAACCTGAAAGCCATCCACAAAAGATTCGGTTCTAGGAAGTTGAAGTCTTATCCAACGATCAACTTTCTTGAATATTATTTCTATTTTCCCTTTGTCAGAAAAATGCGGACCGTCCGTCCTCTCAATTACATGAGCTATAATAAGGAGGACGCCATGGCCGAACTGGCGGCAAAATGCCGCTGGCGGGGCTATGGCAGGAAACATGGCGAATCGCTGTTCACCAGACTGTTCCAGAACCATCTGCTTCCGAAGCGTTTTGGTTACGACAAGCGCAGGCCTCATTATTCAAGCTTGATCGTCTCGGGCCAGATGAGCCGCGAGAATGCGATCAAAGCGCTGGAGGAACCGCTTTATGACCCCACCGAGCTTGAGACCGACATCAGCTATTTCTGCAAGAAGTTGAGGATTTCGCGCCAGGATTTCGACGCCATTCTGGCGGAGCCAGTCAGGAGTCATTCCGATTTTCCGACATGGGAACGACGCAAGCAGTTGGCGAAAAAGGCCCAAAGCGTGTTGGAAAGGCTGCGCGGGCGAAAGGTCAGCGTGTACTCGTAAAAATGGGCTGGCGCGTGAAGCGCTCATATTTGTGGAGGCCGGGGCATACTGGAGGCTGGCATGAGAGTTGTTCATCTGACGTCAGCGCATTCGCGTTTCGACACGCGCATATTCAGGAAAATGTGCAATAGTTCAGTCGAGGCGGGTTATTCCGTTTCGCAAATTGTTGCAGACGGGAAGGGCAACCAAACCTCAGAAAGCGGTGTCTCTATCGTGGATGTCGGCCGGCCGAGAGGCCGGCTCGACAGGATGTTCGGCGCGACCCGAAAGGTGAGGGACGCGGCGCTTGCGCTCAATGCTGACCTTTATCACCTTCACGATCCGGAGTTGATACCGATCGGCCTGACGCTGAAACGACGCGGCAAGCGGGTTGTATTCGATTTTCACGAAGATGTACCGAAGCAGTTGTTGAGCAAACCCTACCTGAATCCTGTTGTTTCGCGATTGTTGTCGTGGATATTCGCTCGTTACGAGGCATGGGCCGTAACGAAATTCGATGCCATCATTGGTGCGACGCCGACGATTACGAAAAAATTCAGCGATCGGGTACGGCGTGCCGAGAATATCAACAATTTCCCGCAACTTGGCGAGCTGGAAAGCTCGCTGCCTTGGGACGGCAAGGCGAATGAAATCGCTTATGTTGGAGGCATTTCGGCGATCAGGGGCATTGTTGAACTTGTCGAGGCTGTCGAAAATACGAAGTCACGCGCCCGGCTCAATCTCGTGGGCGACTTCGGGGATAGCGATTCAGAGCGAAGGGCCAAGAACCAGATTGGGTGGGAACAGGTGAATCCCGTCGGTTTTCTCGACAGGGCGGGCGTGCGCGACATATTGGCTCGCTCGGTGGCTGGGATGGTCACCTTTTTACCCTTGCCGAACCACGTCGACGCACAACCGAACAAGATGTTCGAATATATGTCTGCCGGTATCCCGGTGATCGCCTCGGACTTTCCGTTGTGGCGGGAGATCATCGTTGGGTATGATTGCGGTATTTGCGTCGACCCACAGGACCCCGCAGCCATCGCGGCCGCGATCGACACACTCTTGTCGGACCGTGCGCGCGCCGAACAGCTGGGGCGCAACGGCCGCGCTGCGGTTCAGGCTGTTTTCAACTGGTCCAGGGAAAAGGAAAAGCTGCTGCAACTTTACAAGGAAATTCTGGCGTGAGCGGAAAACGCACCATCGTTACAATAGTCGGCGCGCGGCCGCAGTTCATCAAGGCAAGCGCAGTATCGGCGGTCATTATGGCATCGAGCGCTCTACAAGAAACCATTGTGCATACCGGACAACATTATGACGCCAATATGTCCGATGTGTTCTTCGATGAACTGGGCATACCACGCCCGGTCCACAATCTTGATGTGCATGGCGGCCCACATGGCGCGATGACGGGACGGATGTTGGAAGGTGTCGAGCGGTTGCTTGTCGAACTGCGTCCTGACGCTGTGCTGGTTTATGGCGACACCAACTCTACATTGGCGGGGGCGCTCGCGGCGGCGAAATTGCACATCCCGGTCGCGCATGTCGAGGCGGGGCTGCGCAGCTTCAATATGAAGATGCCGGAAGAGGTGAACCGTGTCATGACCGACCGCATCTCTGACTGGCTCTTTGCTCCGACCGAGGAGGCGTGCGACCATTTGCGACGCGAGGGCACGGTGCCGGAGAGAATCCACAATGTCGGCGACGTAATGTTTGACGTTGCACTGCTGCACGGCGGCAGGGTGACGGAAAGCGGCCGCATGCTGGAGCGGCTGGGCCTCGTCCCGCGGAACTATGCCTTGGCGACCGTTCACCGTGCGGAGAATACCGACGATCCGCATCGACTCTCCACCATCCTGGACGCGCTGATCGCGCTAGCGGAGGACATCAGTGTGATATGGCCGGTGCATCCGCGGACTCGGGCTATCCTCACGGAATCGGGGCGGCTGGCAGAGGCTGAGCGAGCGATCCGCCTCATCGACCCGGCGGGCTATCTCGATTTCGTGCAATTGGAAAAATTCGCCGCGCTGATCGCTACGGATTCCGGAGGCATCCAGAAGGAGGCTTTTTTCCACAAGGTTCCTTGCGTCACGTTGCGCGACGAAACCGAGTGGAATGAGCTGATAGAAGCCGGATGGAACCGGCTTGCCCCTCCTGTTTCATCAGCCGATATGACCGCGGCCTTTCACGCGGCGCTCGGTAGCCGGGGTCGACCTGTCACGCCCTATGGAGAGGGGAAGGCAGCCGAGACGATCGTTGCCTGTCTAGAAGCATCGCTGACACCTTGATTTGGCAACGGATATCTGTAGTCACCTGTTCTGCGGCACTCGCGTTGCTCCTCTGAAAGATAAAGACCTAATATGTGTGGGATATTCGGGATTATATCGCCCGCGCCATGGTTGAAACAGGATTTGGTCGAGTTGACGCGCTATGCGCAGCAGCGCGGCCGGGATTCCAGTGGGCTGCTGTTCTTCGCAGACGACGCCTATCATGTCCATCGTGCCGATTTTCTGATTTCGCAGCTTTTGGATGAGGTGGATCCTTACGATACGCCGATCGTGATGGGACATAGCCGGTTGATCACAAACGGCCTTGGCGACAACCAACCCGTGCTCCGCGAAGAAATATGCGTTCTGCACAACGGCATTGTGGTCAATCACGAAGCGATATGGGACGAGATCGGCGAGGAGCGTCATCAGCAGATCGACTCCGAAGTGATACCAGCGATCGCCGCGCGGCATTTGCGACAGGGCGGCACGGTCGATGGCATTGCGGCGGCCGTCTTGGGCCTGTGTAAGGGCGTCGTCGCGTGCGCGCTTGCGCTGCCTCGGCAGGGGCGGCTGTGCCTCTTTTCCAATAATGGCAGTCTGTATGTTGGCCGGAAGGGCGAGGCGGTCTATTTTTCCTCGGAATCTTGGCCGCTCGCTCAGGTCGAATGCACCGATATCGAACAGGTCCGGGAAGAAGGACGGATCATCGACATTCCGGCCTCAGACGCTGCCTATGTCGTAGCCGATAAAGGCGGACGTGGAACAAATCTCATCCCCGACCTGATACTGTCGTCGTCGGAAGAAAAACTCCTCGTCGATGCGAAGCCGGAAGTGCGTCGCTGCACGCGCTGCATCTTGCCGGAAACGATGCCTTACATTTGTTTCGACGAAGACGGCGTGTGTAATTATTGCACGAACTATCGGCGGCGTAACGCCCCGAAACCCAAACAGGAGCTGTTCGACCTGATGGCGCCGTTTCGTCGGGCGGCCGGCGCCGACTGCGTCGTGCCTTTCTCGGGCGGTCGCGACAGCTGCTACGCCCTGCACCTGATCGTCAACGAGCTTCATATGAAGCCGATCACCTATACCTATGATTGGGGGATGGTGACGGACCTTGGTCGCCGCAACATCAGCCGGATGAGTGCGGAGCTGGGTGTCGAGAATATCATCGTCGCCGCCGACATCACGAAGAAGCGCGACAATATCCGCAAGAATTTGACCGCGTGGCTGAAGGCTCCTGACCTAGGGATGATCAACATTCTGATGGCGGGCGACAAGCACTTCTTTCGCCACGTCGAAACGGTCAAGAAGCAGACCGGCATCTCGCTGAACTTGTGGGGGGTCAATCCGCTAGAGACGACGCACTTCAAGGCCGGTTTTCTAGGCGTCCCGCCCGATTTCGCGGAAGACAAGGTCTACAGCAATGGTGCGATGAAGCAGCTTCGCTATCAGTATCTGCGCTTCAAGGCGATGACCCGCAGTCCCGGATACTTTAACAGCTCGCTCTGGGACACGCTGTCGGGTGAATATTATCGGAGCTTTCATACCAAGACCGATTATTTTCATGTCTTTGATTATTGGACATGGGAAGAACCGGTCGTCGATCAGTGTTTAGCCATGTACGATTGGGAAAAGGCGCCTGATACGGCGACGACCTGGCGGATCGGTGACGGCACGGCCGCGTTCTACAACTATGTCTATCACACGGTCGGCGGTTTCACCGAGCACGATACTTTCCGCAGCAACCAAATTCGCGAAGGGCAGATGACGCGGCCGGAGGCGCTGGCATTGATCGAGGATGAGAATCGCCCGCGCTACGCGAACATAAAATGGTATCTCGACGCGGTCGGGCTCGACTTCTCTGCGACGATCCAGATCGTGAACGCCATTCCTCGCCTGTACAAGGATGCGCGCCGGTGAGCGCATGCCTTTGGTATATCTCGAAATATACGGGTTTGCCTGGTGATAGGGTCGGCGAACGATCGTTTGAGCTGCTGCGTGCAATGGCGCGAAAGGGCCATCATTGCATCCTTTTCACCTCGAATTCGCACCATCTGATCGAGCGGCCCGGTTTTGACGGCTCCCACAGGACCGAGCAGGTCGAAGGCGTGGAGATCTGCCGACTTAAGGCACTCAAATATCGTGGCGCGAAGTCGCTGGGCCGCATCCTCAGTTGGTTTCATTTCGAATGGCGGTTGTGGCGGCTCCCCAAAAAGGGCTTCCGCAAACCCGACACCGTGATTGTGTCCAGCCTGTCGCTGTTGACGATCTTCAACGGCCTCTTCCTGCGCCGCCGCTACGGTTGCCGCCTGATCTTCGAAGTTCGCGATATCTGGCCGCTGACCCTGATCGATGAGGGAGGCTTCTCGCCCCGCAACCCGCTTGTTGCCGCACTCGGGATGGTTGAGCGACTGGCCTATCGGCGCAGCGATGCGATTATCGGTACGATGCCGAACCTTGCCCAACATGTCGTAGAGCAGATCGGGCCCTCGCCCCCCGTCTATTGTGTTCCGATGGGCCTCAGCCAGGAGCGGATCGCTGCTGCCGAACCGCTGCCGCCCGATTATGTCGCAGCCAATATTCCCGAAGGCAAATTTCTTGTTTGCCATGCGGGTACGATTGGCATCACAAATGCGCTTGATACTTTGCTCAACTGCGCGCGCGCCATGCGCGATCAACGGCACGTTCACTTCCTGATTGTCGGCGATGGCGATCTCAAAGCCCATTATCAGGCAATATGCTCCGACCTCCTTAATGTCAGCTTCGCGCCGGCGGTGCCCAAAACAATGGTCCAGGACGTGCTGGAGCGATGCGACTTGCTATATTTCGCCGTTCACATGTCCCGAGTATGGCGATATGGCCAGTCGCTCAACAAGGTCATCGATTACATGCTGGCGGGCAGGCCGATCCTCGCCTCCTATTCCGGCTATCCCTCGATGGTCGATGAATCGGGCGGCGGTTCTTTTGTGCCTGCGGGTGATGTCGAGGCACTTCGCGCGGAAATCCTCCGCTATGTTGAGATGAGTGCTGTCGAGCGCAGTGCAATCGGCACTGCAGCGCGCGATTGGCTGTTGCGTAACCGAACCTATGATCGTCTGGCGCAGGACTATCTCCGCATTGCATTGCCGGCACCGATCACCGCATAAGGGCGCTTGGTTGGTATGAGCATGAAAAGGGCATTTGATTTTTTTGCTTCGCTTGCGATCGCATTGATTTTTTTGCCGGTCTTGGCCGTGCTCGCCGTTCTCATCCGCTTCAGCATGGGGCGCCCTGTCCTGTTTAGGCAGACCCGGCCCGGCCTCCATGGTACGCCGTTCGAGATGCTGAAGTTCCGCTCTATGCGTGACGCAACGGATCGGAAGGGTAATCTCCTCGCTGATCGCGAGCGGATTACCCCGCTCGGAAATATACTGCGTGCGACCAGCCTCGACGAGTTGCCCGAGCTGTGGAACGTGCTCAAAGGAGATATGAGCCTTGTCGGCCCGCGTCCGCTGCTGATGGAATACCTGCCGCTCTACACCGCTCAGCAGGCGCGGCGCCACGAGGTGCGTCCCGGATTGACAGGTTGGGCGCAGGTCAATGGCCGCAACGCGCTCGACTGGGACACGCGATTTGCCCTCGACGTCTGGTATGTCGATAACCGGAACCTGGTGCTCGATATGCGGATTCTCTTCATGACATTTCTCAAGGTGCTCAAGCGCGAGGGAATCAGCGCCGAGGGCGAGGCAACCATGTCGAAATTCAAAGGAACAGGCGGCGGTTCGCAAAACGGCCGAGACTAGGACTGGGAGAGGATGATGACGAGGTTGATAGGCGTTTACGGCGCGAGCGGTTTTGGGCGGGAGGTGATGCCCGTGGCGCGAGTCCAATATGCGCGCGACGACGTGCGCCTGGTCTTCATCGACGATAATGTCGCGGAGCCAGGCACGCAGATCAACGGGCATGATATTCTGACCTGGCGAGCCTTTGTCGAGCAGGCGGAGAACAACGGTGCGGTAACGGTTGCTATCGCCGATGCCGCGGTGCGCGAAAGGCTGATCGACCGCTGCGCCGAAGCCGGAGTCGCTTCCTGCGATGTTCGCGCCGCAAATGTCGTGTCCGGCGATAATGTTTCGATCGGCGAAGGTGCTATTCTCCAGCCGTTCGTCGCGCTGACCGCCGATCTGCGGATTGGCCGGGGTTTTCATGCGAATATCTACAGTTATGTCGCGCACGACTGCATCATCGGCGATTTCGTGACCTTTGCGCCGGGCGTCAAATGCAACGGAAATGTTCATATCGGCGATGGCGCCTATATAGGTACGGGCGCGATCCTTCGCCAGGGAACGCCGGACAAGCCGCTCATGATCGGCGCGGGCGCTACCATCGGTATGGGAGCGGTCGTTACCAAGGATGTGCCACCCGGCGTAACAGTCGTCGGGAACCCAGCGCGCCCCTTGGAAAAGAAATGACATGTTGAATACGGCTTTTGCGCCCTGGCCCAGCTTTTCCGAGGAGGAGGCCGCGGCTGTCGCGGGCGTCCTGCGGTCGAACCGCGTGAACTATTGGACTGGCGAGGAATGTCGGTCCTTTGAGCGCGAGTTCGCCGCTTGGGCTGATTGCGACTATGCGATTGCGCTAGCCAACGGAACCGTTGCGCTGGACCTCGCGCTGCACGGACTTGGCATCGGCGCGGTGAACGGCGGACAGCCAAGCGACGAAGTGGTCGTGACGCCACGAACCTTCCTAGCTTCGGTTTCGTGCGTGGTGAACGCGGGCGCAAAGCCTGTATTCGCCGATGTCGACCGTGACAGCGGCAATCTTTCGGCGGCGACGATCGCGCCGGTCCTCACACCGCGGACACGCGCGGCCATTGTCGTCCATCTCGGTGGCTGGCCGTGCGACATGGACCCGATCATGGAGCTGGCCGACGCCCGCGGCTTTGCGGTGATTGAGGATTGCGCCCAGGCGCATGGTGCGCGCTACAAGGGGCGAAGCGTCGGATCAATCGGACATGTCGGCGCCTGGTCCTTTTGTCAGGACAAAATCATGACGACCGGCGGCGAGGGTGGGATGGTGACCACCAACGACCGTCGGCTCTGGTCGCGGATGTGGTCGTACAAGGATCATGGCAAGAGCTGGGAAGCCGTTTACGAGCGCGTCCATCCCCCGGGATTCCGTTGGCTACATGAGAGCTTCGGGACCAATTGGCGGATGATTGAAATGCAGGCTGCGATCGGCCGCATTCAGCTTCGCCAGATGGCGGAATGGACTGCGGCGCGCTTGCGCAATGCGGATATCATTCGCGAGGCGCTAGCGCCCTTTTCGGAGGAGCATGGGGCGGTTCGCGTGCCGCAGTTGAAAGGAGAGGGCAATATTCACGCTGAGTATAAGCATTATGCCTATGTTCGCCCCGAGGGACTGGCCGACGGGTGGAATCGCGACCGCATCGTCGGCGAGATCAACGCGCGCGGCGTTCCCTGTTTTCAGGGCAGCTGTTCTGAGGTCTATCTGGAAAAAGCGTTCGACGATACCGATCTGCGTCCGCTCCAGCGTTTGTCGGCGGCGCGCGAGTTGGGAGACACAAGCTTGATGTGGCTTGTCCATCCGACATTGACCGAAGAACAAATGGCGTTGGCGGCAACAGTAACGGGCGAGGTGCTACGCGCCGCGGCACTGAGGGGATCGGCGGTCAAAGGAGGAGTGACGTTCCCGTGAACGACTGATGGCAGAAGCATGAGCAGTGCAACGGGGGCTTCTGATTCTCTAAAGCTAGGTAGATTGCATGTTGATCAAACGTCGAGAAGCAATTTCGCTCATCGCGGCAACGGCGTTTGCTTCCCCCGGAAGTGGTCGCGCAAACGCGCCCCGGCAAGCGGGACGACGATGACAGCGCCGCCCTGATCGAGATATTTGCCGACATGGCCAAGACAGGGCGCGCCGTTCTGCCAGGCGGCATGTATAAGGTTTCAAAGCCGCTTGTGATCCCAGCGGGTGTAATCGAGGGCGGTGACGCGGTCTTTGATTTTCGCGAAGCGAATCCTGGGGATTTTCCCGGCGGAATCTGCCTGCTCGTAAAGGGCGGGCCAAGAATGAAACTTCCGAGCTTGCAGCGGAATCTGTCTGTTGGAACGCGAATGTTCAGATTTGAAGGGCCTCACGGGCTTTTGGCGGGCGACGCCTTCCAGCTTTCAGGAACCGTCGATTTTGCAGGGAACGGAGCCCGCTCCTATTATCGCAAGGGTGAGATGTTCCGCGTTGCGAAAATCCTGGATTCAACCGGACTTCGGGTGGAGAACGGCTGCCGTGACACATATACCGTGGCCGGGACGGAAATATGGAAGCGCACAGGGGATCGTTTCACGCAGCGCTGCACGTCGCTGACCATCATTGGCCATGATGGTGTCGACTATGCGGCGTTAGTCAAAAATCTCGACCGGTCCATCCTTAGCAATTTCAAGTGCGAGGGCGGGCGACTAGCCGCGCTGTACATTGATGATTGCTTCCAGTCATTCGGGGAGAATGTGCGCGCGTGGCAGACGGAAAATGGCGGGCTCGACCGCTATGGCTGCATTATAGGAAATAGCCAGGACGTGACCATTCGGGGTGAGTGTTACGGCCATTTCAACGGTTTTACCGTCGGCGGCGACAACCCGATCAACGGCAAGGTTGGCATGAATCGCGACTGCCATTTTTTCGGCAGGGCCGGAAGCCATCCGACTGCGGGGCTGTCGGGGGGAATCTTCACGGTAACTCCGAGTATTGCAGCCTGAATGGAGTGTTCTTGAACGGTGTCTCTATGGGCGGCGACAAGAACGAAGCCCATGGCGAGTTTATCAAGAGCGGCAGCCCGCCGATCGTGCTCTCCGAAATGCATGGGCACAGCTTTACGATTACGGGAACTCTGCGCACGACTAGCAGGGTCGATCTCGCGAACAACGTGGGGGCGTTTCATCAGGCGGAATTTGGCACATATGCGCGCTACGGCGGCGTTGCGACCATTGACCTCAAAATGTATGTCTCCAAAGCCACGCGGATCCTTGTCTGGCGCCCACTCGGACTGACCCGCGCCGACGTCTGTTTGAAGCTGAAGCTCGATATCATGGAAGCGCATCCGAAGACCCGGATCGTGGCGCTATACAAAATTGTCGGTAACGGTAACGAACTTCCGTCGGTCGAGTTCGGTCGGCTCAATCTGGTTGATGACGCTGTTCCCATTCACTGGTCCATCGGCAATGCCACTAGATTGACGGGGCCCGCGGTTGGCGCCGTTCTTAGGGGGCGCTCCTGATTGAGGGCTAACATTCTACCGACTGCTGACCTGACACCTCGTACGGACTATATTCAGGGACCAGCTTGTTGACGACCTGCATCATGGCCAGTCGATCGCCTCCCTTGATGATCCCGTCAAGCTCTTCAAGCGCCTGCTTCATTTCGGACCATGGCCAGAGCTTTTCCTGCGCGCGCAGAATGCGGGGATGGTTGGTCGGCTCTGGATTGTTCCCGATCAATAATTCTTCGTAAAGCTTCTCGCCCGGACGCAGTCCGGTTTCGATGATTTCGATGTCGCCTTCAGGCTGTTCGGTGTCGCGGGCATTGAGGCCCGACAGGCGGATCATGCTGTGCGCCAGATCGATGATGCGAACCGGCTGCCCCATATCGAGGACGAATACTTCGCCGCCCTTTGCCATCGCCGTCGCCTGAATGACGAGCTGCGCGGCTTCGGGAATCGTCATGAAGTAACGTGTGATGTCGCGATGGGTGATCGTGATCGGGCCTCCCGCCGCGATCTGCCTTTTGAACAGCGGAACGACCGACCCGCTCGACCCCAGCACGTTGCCGAAGCGTACCATGCTGAAAATCGTCGAGCTTTCCTGGGCCTGGGCCCGCGCCTGAAGAATGAGTTCACAGACGCGCTTTGATGCGCCCATAATATTTGTCGGCCGCACGGCCTTGTCGGTGCTGATCAAGGTGAAGTTGGAGACGCCATGGGCCTCGGCGGCTTCGACGCTGTGCAGCGTGCCCATCACATTGTTCCGCAAGCCCGAAACGGGATTGGCCTCGACCAGCGGAACATGTTTGTAGGCGGCGGCATGAAACACCGTATCGGGCCGACGATGACCATAGATGCGCATCATCGTCGACCGTTCGGCGACGTTGGCCAACTCGAGTACGAGTGGCGTGTCACGCCCCGCCGAGGCGATCATGCTCCGCAATTCCTGTTCGATCGCATAGAGCGCGAATTCGGACTGCTCGAGCAGGATCAGCGTCTTTGGATGGCATTGTAGAATCTGTCGACACAGTTCGCTGCCGATCGATCCGCCGGCGCCTGAAACCATCACCGTCTTTCCGACGATTGTCCTCCCCATCAGGACTTCGTTGGGCGCCACTGCTTCGCGTCCAAGTAGTTCGTCAATCTGGATTTCTCGCAGATCGTTTACTGTGACTGACCCCTCGATAATGTGGGTCAGGCTGGGGAGCGAGCGGACATAGACGCCGGTCTGCTGCAGGCGCTCGATGATGGCACGGCGCCGTGCCCGCGATGCGCTGGGAATAGCAAGAAGCACTTCATCAACATCGGTATCGGCGAGCAGGCCTTCGAGACGGTTTGAACCGAACACCGGAATACCATCCAGCCGCTGACCGTCTAGGCGAATGTCGTCGTCCACAAAGCCGACGAGATAAACCTGCGTTTCGTGGCGCAACGAGAGTGCGAGCTGTTGTCCTGCACGCCCCGCGCCATAGACCAGAACACGGCGTGCCTTGGTGGAGATGATGTTGAGTAGGTCGAGCAGGACGAAACGGATAGTGATTCGGCTCGATGCGAGCAGCATTAGAAAGATGATCGGATGAAGGATCGCCAGCGTCCGCGGGACCACCGGCCACCGGAAGACAACGAATACGATCAGGAGCGGTATGGCAAGCGCGGCGCATGCCATGGCAAGTCCGGCTACCGTGCGTGCCCCTGAAAAACGTATCAGCGAACGATAGATTCCAAACAGGATGGCGATCGGATACCAAAACAGCAACGCTACGCCGGCGAAGCTGATGACCGGCGCCGAAAAGAGATTCCACGTGCCAAGACGAAGCGAGTAGGCAATCCAGACCGCGACGATGCAAAGAACGCCGTCCATGATCGCGGCGACGAAGCGACGCATGTCGCGCGTCTGATTAACCACAAGACGAACCACTCGCGCCGGGATGGTCTGCCACGCAGTTTCGTCAAGCATAGAAATGTCCCGGTCTTTTTCCATCAGATCATAACTCATCGCGGATGGATTAGCTACATGCGCCCGCGACTTGCTGACCATGCGGACGCCGAATGGCAGAAAGGGGCAACAAATTCAATTGCGCGGATAGTCGCCAAGGTCTGTTGGGATATCCGACTCCGGTTTCGCGCGCCCACAGGTTTCGCAAGCCTTGCATTCGCTGCCTTGAGGATCGAGATATGAATCCGGCAGGAGTCCAGCATGAATTTCGGTTTTGATAACAGTTTTTACAATCAGATGGAGGGGCTCTACGCCCCAGCCGACGCTGCGAAGCTGTTGGCTGCGAGAGCTCTCGCCTTCAACCACCCGCTGGCGGAACAGTTGGGACTGGAAAGCGCCCGCGCATCTGACGAAAAGCTGGCTCAACTGTTTTCGGGATTTACGCTTCCCGCCGGAGCCACCCCGATCGCGCTGGCCTACGCCGGGCACCAGTTTGGCCATTTTTCCCCGCAGCTCGGCGACGGCCGCGCGCTGCTCCTCGGCGAGGTCGTTGCGCCGGACGGCGCGCGTTTTGACATCCAGCTCAAAGGTTCGGGGCCGACTGCCTTGGGAAGGAGGCGATAGGCCCGGTGCTGCACGAATTTCTGGTGTCCGAAGCAATGGCCGCGATGGGTGTGCCGACGACGCGATCGCTTGCCGCAGTGGCGACCGGGGAGCGCTTGCAGCGCGAACGGACGCATCCGGGTGCGGTGCTCACCCGCGTCGCAAACAGCCATATCCGCGTCGGCACCTTTCAGTTTTTTGCTGCCCATTATGGCGCCGACCACGTCATTCGGCTGTCCGATTATAGCGTTGGACGGCGTTTCCCCGATCTTGTCGGTGCGGCAAATCCGCACTTTGCGCTGTTCGAGCGGGTGATCGACCTGCAATGCGGGCTCATCGCGTGCTGGCTCGGTGTCGGCTTCATTCATGGCGTGATGAACACCGACAATGTCGCGATCAGCGGTGAGACGATCGACTATGGTCCGTGCGCCTTCATGGACCGCTTTGCCGTGGGCACCGTCTTCAGTTCGATCGATTCGGGCGGCCGCTATGCCTACGGCCGCCAGCCGCAGGTCATGCACTGGAACATGGCGCGTTTTGCCGAGGCGTTGTTGCCCGCGATCCACCGCATTACGCCCGCCGACGTCGATACGGCGAAAGCGCTGGTCGATGCGATTCCCAACCAGTTTCGTGCTCGCTGGCAGGCGCATGTGCGGCAGAAGCTGGGTCTGGCCGAAGGCGCGGACGACGATGCCGAGCTGATCGACAGCCTGTTCGACGAACTCGAAAGAACAGCGTCGATTTCACTTCCTTCTTTCGCGCGCTGGCGATGCTGCTGCGCGGCGAAGGCGGGACGATGCAGGCGCTGCTGCCGGCGCCCGATGCGATAGCGCCATGGATCGCGGGCTGGTGGCAACGGATCGAGCAGGGTGCAGGAAATCTGCTGGACCTTGCCGATGCGATGGAGCATGTAAATCCGCTCTACATCCCGAGAAATCATTTGGTCGAGGCGGCGCTTGACGCGGCCGAAGCCGGCGACCTTGCACCTTGGCATGAACTGCTTGAGGTCGTGCGCCGTCCGTTCGACGCGCGGCCGGGGCTGGATCGTTTCGCGGAGCTAAGGCCGATCGATGCCGCGCCCTATACGACATTTTGCGGTACATGACGCATTGAGCGGCCGCCTGGCGATTGCTACGGACGGCGCGGCAATGTTCAGCGTGCGCAAAAGGATAAGGCATTGAAGTCAGCACAGAAGCCGCCCGTGAAAATCGCCGTTGTCGGCACGGGCTATGTCGGCATTTCCAATGCGATTCTGCTGGCGCAGCACAACGAAGTCGTCGCGCTCGACATCGATGCGCGCAAGGTCGAGCAGCTCAATGCGAAGCAGTCGCCGATCGCCGATGCGGAGATCTAGGATTATCTGGCGAACAAGCCGCTAAACCTCGTCGCGACGACCGATCTCAAGGCGGCCCATAAGGGGGCGGATTTCGTCATCGCTGCGACGCCGACCGATTATGATCCCGACACCAATTATTTCAACGCGGGCAGCGTCGAAAGCGTCCTCGCCGATGCGATGGTCACGGCACCCGGCGCGCTGATTATCGTCAAATCGACAGTCCCGGTGGTTTCACCGAACAGATGCGCGCCGAACATGGCAGCAACGATATCGTCTTTTCGCCCGAGTTCCTGCGCGATGGACGCGCGCTTCGCGTAAACTATATCCCTCTCGGATCATCGTCGGCAACACGCACCCGCGTGCAGCCGATTTCGCGATCCTGCAGACGGGCAATCCCGAGGCCGAGGCGATCAAGCTGTTCGCGAACACATATCTTGCGATGCGCGTCGCTTACTTTAACGAGCTCGACACCTATGCTGCTGCACACGGCGTGGACTCGCGTCAGGTGATCGGGGGCGTGTGTCTCAATCCCCGGATCGGCAGCTTCTACAACAATCCGTCCTTCGGCTACGGCGGCTATTGCCTGCCCAAGGACTCAAAGCAGATGCTCGCCAATTACAAGGACGTGCCGCAGAATCTGATCCAGGCGATCGTTTCGTCGAACGCGACGCGCAAGGATTTCGTGGCGTCCGAGGTGATCAAGCGCAGCCCGCGCGTCGTTGGTATCCACCGCCTTGCGATGAAAGCGGGGTCAGACAATTTCCGCGCCTGCAGTATTTTGGGGGTGATGAAGCGCGTGAAGGCCAAGGGAATAGAGGTGATCGTCTATGAGCTGCTGATCGAAGAGGAGCAGCTGTTCAATTCGCGGGTGATCCGCGACCTAGACGCATTCAAGACCGAAGCCGACGTCATCACCGCGAACCGGGTCACCGACGAACTCGCCAGCGTAGTGGAAACGGTTTACAGCCGCGACATCTTTGGCGCCGACAGCCGACGCCCCTGATATTGTCAGGTCACGCCTCGGTCCTGGCCAAATACCATCCGACGAATACCGGAACGCCCACGCTGATCGGCGTCGTTGGCGCGAAGCCCAGATCGTTTGCGATATCGTCGATGTCGGCGAAGGTCTGATAGACGTCCCCGTCCTGCATCGGCAGCAGGTTGATCGTCGCGCTTCGCTGACATGCCGCTTCAATGGTGCTGATGAGGTCCATGAGCTGTTCCGGGCGGTTGTTGCCGATATTGTAGAGCCGGTGTGGTGACACGAAGCCGCCGGGCTTGAGTTTCCCGTCGTCCGCCGGCGGGTTGTCGAGCGTTAGCAGAATCCCGCTCACAATATCGTCGATGAAGGTAAAGTCGCGCAGCATGTCGCCGTGGTTGTAAACGTCGATCGGTTGTCCGGCGAGAACGGCTTCGGTAAATTTCCAGACTGCCATGTCAGGCCGACCCCACGGGCCATAAACGGTGAAAAAGCGCAGGCCGGTCTGCGGGATTCGGAAGAGATGGGCGTAGGTTTCGCTCATCAACTCGTCGGCGCGCTTGGTCGCGGCGTACAGTGAAATGGGGGTGTCGGCGCGGTCCTCTACCCGAAAAGGGGTATCACTGCGCATGCCATAAACTGACGATGACGAGGCATAAACCAGATGCGAGGTACCTCGGTGGCGGGCGAATTCGAGGATGTTGAGATGGCCTGCAATATTCGAATGAATATATGCTGCGGGATTTTCGAGTGAATAGCGCACTCCCGGCTGCGCGCCGAGATGCACGATCCGATCGATGTCTTCTCTGGCGAGCGCTTCGTTCAGCGTTTCCGCATTGCCGAAATCGATATTGCGAAACAGAAATTCGCCGCCCAACTGTTCCAAATGGGCGATGCGTGCGTGTTTGAGTTCGACCGAATAATAGGGGGTGAAATTGTCGATCCCGACCACGCGCTCGCCGCGCGCAAGCAGCGCCGCGGCAACATGCATGCCGATAAAGCCCGCGGCGCCCGTCACCAGGATCGTCATGCTTTTTCTCCGTAACCTTCGCTATTCGTCGATTGCCAACGCCAGCTGCTCTCGCACATCGCGTCGACGCCGCGCTCTGCGTGCCAGTTCAGCAGTCGCGCGGCCTTTGCGGTGGCGGCATAACTGCTTGCGACGTCGCCCGGGCGGCGCGGCGCGATTTCAGCGGCGATGGCATGGCCGCAAGCCTCTTCATAGGCCGCCACCATTTCCATGACGGTGATCCCTCGGCCGGTTCCGACGTTGATCGCCTCACAGCCTTCTGTGCGGGCGCAATATTCGAGTGCGGCCGAGTGCGCTGCGGCAAGGTCGACGACGTGGATATAGTCGCGCTCGCCCGTTCCGTCGCGCGTTTCATAATCGTCGCCGAACACCGACAATTTGGCGCGCCGACCGACTGCGACCTGGGCAATGAATGGCATCAGGTTGTTGGGAATGTCCCGTGGATCCTCGCCGATCCGACCCGATTCATGCGCACCCACCGGGTTGAAGTAGCGCAGCAGCGCAGCCGATGCGCCATCCGTTGCGGCGGTCCAGTCGCGGATCATTTCTTCTACCATTGCCTTGGTGCGGCCATAGGGATTGGTAGGCGCGATCGGGTGGTCTTCGTCAAAGGGCAGATATTGTGCTTCACCGTAAACGGTGGCGGACGAGGAAAAGACGATCCGGCGGCATCCCGCCGTATCCATCGCGGCGAGCAGGTTCGCCGATCCGGTGACATTATTGTCATAATAGAGCAGGGGCTTCTCGCCGGATTCGCCGACCGCTTTCAGACCCGCGAAATGAACCACGGCGTCAGGAGCGAAGCCCGACATTGCTTCGGTTAGTGTGGCGGTATCGCGAATGTCGGCCTCCACAAGCGCAAAGTCGCGGTTGGTCAACTGTCGCACGCGCCTCAGCGCTTCGAGCGAGCTGTTGGAGAAATTGTCGAGCACGCAAAGATCGTGTCCCGCGCCGAGCAACTGGACGAGGGTGTGGCTGCCGATATATCCCGCCCCGCCGGTGACAAATATTCTCATGTGAGTTCCTTCGGCTATGCTGCGGGCGCGGCTCTAGCATAGCCTTTGAAAGAGCGGGTTAATTCTTTGCGGTTCGCCGGAAGTAGAGTGCATCGGATCCGTCGGTGGCAAGAGTGGGCGTCCGTGTGAAGAGCGCAGGGACGTGGCGAGCAAAGGCTTCGGGTGTCGCGGCGCCCTGAGCAACAATATGGCCATTCTGAAGCCACAGAATTTCGTCGGCGAACTGCGCCACGAGCGATAGGTCGTGCAGCACAGCAATCACCGTCCGTCCGGCATCAGCGCATGCTGCGAGGCATTCCATCACGCGATATTGATTGGCGGGATCCAGCGCCGCCACGGGTTCGTCGACCAGCAGCACCGGCGTTTGGGCCGCTAGCACGCGCGCAAGGCAGGCGAGTGCCTGTTCGCCGCCGGACAGGCTGGCAACACCGCGGTCCCGCCACGGCGCACATCCCGTGCGTGTCATCGCGTCGTCGATCGCTTGGCGATCCTCGGGAGCCAGTTTCCCAGGCACGGCGCCATAGGCGAAGCGCCCCAACGCGACCATGTCACCTACACTGATATCCCATGCCAGTTCGTGGGTCTGGGGCAGATAGGCCATGCACCGCGCGCGCGCGATGGGGGAAAGGGAAGCCATATCGGTGCCGCCGAACGTCACCCGTCCTTCGGCGCGAACGATCCGCGCGATCGCGCGCAGCAACGTCGATTTTCCGGCGCCGTTGGGGCCGACTATAGCGGTGAGCCGACCCGGCGTGATCGTTGCGTGGATGCCCTCGATCAACGACAGACGGCCCTCGCGCACCGTTAGCCCGCTGAGAATCAATGGTTCAGCCACGACGTATCCTTCCGCGCTGAAGCACGATGGCAACAAAAATAGGCGCGCCAGCCAGCGCCGCAACAACGCCAAGGCGCAGTTCGTCCTCAGTCGGCAACAGCCGAACAAAAAGGTCGGCGAGCACAAGCAAGATTGCGCCGAGCCAGGCTGCGGGGAACAAGGTCCGGCCGGGATCGTGACCGACCCACGGACGGACGAGATGCGGTGCAACGATGCCCACGAAGCCGACGGATCCGGCGAGCGCAACGGCAGCGCCTGTCACAAGGCCTGTACCGACGATCACCGCTATGCGTGACCTGCGCGCGTCAAGTCCGTGTGCGGTCGCGGCTGCCTCGCCGATCGAAAGCAACGACAGGTTGGCGCGCTGTCCCAGCAGCAATAATGCGCCGATCAGGATCAGCGGTACGGAAAAGGCGAGGTCGGCAAGGCTGCGGTTTGCCACCGACCCGAGCGTCCAGTTGACGAGGTCGGATAGCGAAAAAGGGTTGGGGGCGAAGTTGAGGATCAGAGCCATCAACGCCCCGGACAGGCTCGACAGTCCGACGCCGATCAGGATCAGTGTCGCCATCCCCTGGGTCCGGACGGCCGCGGAGGCGAGCAGGGCGGTTGCCAGGACAGCTGCCAACACTGCGCCGATCGGGAGGGCCCACGCCCAGGCGGCTGCCAGGCCGAAATAGAGCGTCAAGGTGGCTCCCAAGGTCGCGGCGGCGGATACGCCGAGCACGCCGGGTTCCGCGAGCGGGTTCCGGGTCAAGGCTTGGAGTGCCGCCCCGCAAAGCCCGAGGGCTGCCCCGACGATCGCGGCGGCAAGCACGCGCGGCAGGCGGATGTCCAATATGATCATGGCCGCCGCCGCGTCACGGCCGGCTATCCAATCGCTCAGTAACATGGGCGAGAAACCGGATGGGCCCGACATTAATGCGGTGGCTGCAATCAGGATCAGGATTGCGAACAGAACGGAGTTTATGCGAGTCATTGCATTTGCTTTCGCGCGGCCGCCAACCGTGCGACGGCGTGTCCGCTGAGCCAGTTCCCGCACGCCAGCCATGCGCCGGGTACCTCGACCTCCATCGCCTTTGACGCGACGCGAGCGACCACCGGATGACGAGAGGATGTCCAACGATCCTGCTGATAGCGAGAGCTATCGAAAAAGGCGCGGAACATCAGATCAGGAGGGCGGCGTGCCATGTCTTCGAGCGGCAGCGTTCCCCAGCCCGGGCGCTGCCGATAAGGTACGAAGCCTGCGGTTTCGATCACCGAAGCGACGAGTGATCCGGGGCCGGTCGTGACGTCGCCGGGCGTTACGTAAAGCGCACGAGGGCGAGGGGCAGAGGATCGCGTTGGTACGGACTGTAGCTCGGCATCGAAATGCGCGAGGAGTGCACGAGCGCGTGGATCGGCATCCAGTTCGTGTCCGACACGTAACATTTCAGTGCGCACGTCGGTCAAGGTGACAGCATAACCCAATTGAACGACACGGATGCCGAGCTTTTCAAGCTGGCCCGCCAACTTCGTGTCGCCGCCGTAGGAGCGGATCACCACCGCTGGACGCAGGGCAATGATTTCTTCCAGCGTCGGGCGTAAGCGTGCGATGCCTTTTGCGCGGGGAGCAGAAAAGCTGACGTCGCTGTTGGCTTCGAACGATATGGCGCGAATGTCGCGGCGCGGTAGCAGGCCGATTGCCATCTGATCGGCACAATAGTCGATACTGACCACGCCATGCCGGTCGGCCAACGGGGCGCGCTGCTGGCATCCTGAAAGGAGTATCAGCAGGGCAAGGGCCTTCGCCATGTGCATCAGAATGCCCAACGAATCCCGGCATAGGCTGACCGGCCGGTCGTGCCGTAGCCAGCGACAGCCTGATAATCTGTATCGAGCAGATTCTCGAGGCGAGCGAACACATCGATTCCGGAAACCAGGGGGTAGCGGATCCGCAGGTCGACCAGCCAATATTCGCCAAGCCGTCGGCTGTTCGCGCGATCGTCGTAGCTGGCACCTGTATAGCGGGCCGCTACCGACAGTTCGGTTCCGGCGAATGCGTCCCCAGGTGACCACATTATCTCGGCATTGGCGAGATGCTTGGGGCGCCGCGACAATTGTTTGCCCTCCAATGAGGAAGCGGCTGTCCGATCAGCAGTGGAGATCAAGCTGTAATTGGCGCGTAGAAGCAGGCGATCCGTCACTTGAATGGCGCCATCAACTTCGACACCCTGTGCGCGGGCCCGGTTGATATTGTCGTAGGTGCCGAAAGGTCGCTTTCCGGTCGCACAGATTGCGGGCAGGGCGTTGGCCCCGGCTGGGCAAGTCACAAAGTCGATCAAGTCGCGACTGTCGCGGCGGAACCATGCGACATCGAGAAACCACCACGGGCCATCGGAAAGTCGCACACCAATTTCATAGGAACGTGCGCGTTCCGGGCGCAAGGCGGGGTTGCCATAGGCGCCCATCGCTTCGGAAAGTTGAAAGAGCGTCGGCGCCTTGAAACCTTCACGATAGCTGGCGCGCACCGTGACATGATCCCCCAACTGTTGCCCGGCATCAAGCGCAATGCTGGTTTCACTGCCAAAATCGCGATGATCGTCATGACGCACGCCGGCGGTCAAGGACAGGCCGTTGGTTGGGCGTCCAGCAAGCATCGCCCAAAGACCGGTCGTTACGGTTCGTCCCGCATCAGCCGAAAATGCGTCCGCGGTTTGCGAACGTGTCCATTCGCGTTCGGCCCCCGCGATCAGGCGGAGTCCGTTGCTCGCTCCATTGTCGCTGGCCCCACCAAAACCCCAATCGATGCTGTAGCTTAAACGCTTGCTGCGTCCGCGGGCGCGAAAACTGGGTGTTTCACCCCTGGCCGGGTCGAAATTGTCGCGATTGATGTCGGCTATCCCGAATTGGAGCTTGTGCGAAAAACCGGTCGTACTTGCCTGAGCGCCCGGCCGATGCTCGATCGACGCTGCGGCGTAATGTTCGCTGGTCTTCTGAAACTCGCCGGTGTCCCCAAAAGTAAATGCCGGCGCAGCAAATCCGTCGAGGTCGACGCGGCTGTTGGCGTAAAGACCAAAGGCGCTGAAGGACAGCGTTTCACCGATTTCGGTTCGGTTCGAAAGATTGAGTGAATATTGCCGATAACCGTCGCGTTCAGTGCCGGCGGCGGCGTTGCTGATACCGTCGGTGCGGACATAGCCCGCGCCGATGCCGAATTGCGTTGGTCCCATCGGGCCGGTGCGCAATTGGCCGTTCAGGCGGGTGGTGTCATGCGCGCCATATTCGGCGTTGATCTGACCGTTTGTTGCTCCTGCATCACCGGTAACAGGTTGAGTCATGTTGATCGACACGACGCCGCCGATCGCTTGGCTGCCCCACGCCAGGCTGTTGGCACCGCGCAGCAACTCGATGCGGTCGATGCTGCCCAACATCAGATTGCCGAAGTCGAAAGCCCCGCCGGGGGAGGAGGGGTCGCCCACCCGAACGCCATCGATCACCACCAATGTCTGTTCGCCTTCCGCGCCGCGGATGCGCAGGGCGGTGACCGCGCCCAGTGTGCCGTTGCGCGTTATGCTGACGCCGGGGCGCCGGGCGATCAGGTCGGCGGCGCTGCCATTTTGGGCCCGCTGCAATTCCGCGGCGTCGATGAGCGACCACGAGGCGTTGCTTCGTTCGCGGTCCAGTCGTTCGCCTGTTACGGTTATGGAATATTCACGATCACTCTTTCGTAATACGCCCTCGTCGGCCTGTGATACGGTAGGGACTGCGATGGCGATCGCGAGAAGGCTGGCGGAACGAAACGGGAAAGGCACGACAATCCTCCACAGCATAACGGCCATGCCGTCGCGCGAGGATTCTCGCCTGCTCGTGGTACGCCCCGCCCACCGCAGATAACGGCAGCACTCAGGCAGGTCTCCTGGCTCGCCGGGTCGCTGGAGGAAGCGGCCTTCCCGGGGAGAAAGCCCCCAGTGGCATAAACGCTTCCGCCTCGCCGGCCACAGTTGCGGGGGCAGCGCCGGTCTGTCCGGACTTCCCTTTTCATGCCCGTTTCCAGGCAACCCGAGGCTACGCGCGATCCGCTAGCAAATGGGTGGAAAGCCTGCAATCGTCAAACTTGAATTCGCGTTGGCGAGGTTCGACATAGCCAGCAAGGAGCCGCGCATGGATTTTGCCTTCGACAATAGTTTTTTCGCCACGATGGAAGGCTTTTACGCGCCTGCCGAAGCGGAGCGGCCCTCCGCACCGCGGCTGCTCGCGTTCAACGACGCGCTCGCGGCGCGGCTGGGACTCGATCGCGCGGGGTTGGACGATGCGGCGCTCGCCGCGCTGCTTTCGGGCGGAAAACTGCCCGAGGGGGCCGATCCGCTCGCGCTGGCCTATGCCGGGCATCAGTTCGGCCATTTCTCGCCCCAGCTAGGCGACGGCCGGGCGCTGCTGATCGGAGAGATCGTGGCGCCGGACGGCGCGCGCTTTGACCTCCAGCTCAAGGGATCGGGGCGAACCGCCTTTTCGCGCAACGGCGATGGAAAGGCCGCTATCGGGCCGGTTTTGCGCGAGTATCTGGTGTCGGAAGCCATGGCGGCGATGGGCGTGCCGACGACGCGCGCGCTCGCTGCTGTCGCGACCGGCGACCGGGTCCAGCGCGAACGTGCGCATCCCGGCGCGGTGATGGGGCGGGTGGCGAGCAGTCATATTCGCGTTGGCTCTTTCCAATTTTTCGCCGCGCATTTCGGGGCCGATCATGTGGTCCAGCTTTCCGATTACAGCCTTCGCCGCCATTTCCCCGAAATCGCAGGCGCAGCCAACCCGCATCTGGCGCTGCTCGACCAGGTTATTGTCCGGCAATGTGTCTTGGTCGCACATTGGCTGGGCGTCGGATTCGTGCATGGCGTCATGAATACCGACAATGTCGCGATCAGCGGCGAGACGATCGATTACGGCCCCTGCGCCTTCATGGACCGCTTTGCCGTGAACAGCGTCTTCAGCTCGATCGACGCCAATGGCCGCTATGCCTATGGCCGCCAGCCGCAGATCATGCACTGGAACATGGCGCGCTTTGCCGAGGCGTTGCTGCCCGCGATCCACGCCGTCGCCCCGGGCGATGTCGAGCGCGCGAAGGCGCTGGTCGACGCAATTCCCGAACGCTTTCGCGGCATCTGGCACGACCGGATGCGAGCCAAGCTGGGCCTTGGCACCGGCGACGAGGGCGATGCCGCGCTGATCGATGCGCTGTTCGGCGAGCTGGAGGACAAGGCGGTCGATTTCACCCTGTTCTTTCGCGCGCTGGCGATGCTGCTGCGCGGCGACGGCGCGCCGATGGCGGCGCTGTTGCCGTCGGCCGATGCCATGGCGCCATGGATCGCCGACTGGTGGACGCGGATCGAGGCCGAGGGTGTCGACCCGGCCGAGCGCGCGGCCGCGATGGATGCGATCAACCCGCTGTATATCCCGCGCAACCACAAGGTCGAGGAGGCGCTGGCCGCCGCCGAAGCCGGCGACATGGCACCGTGGACGCGCCTGCTGGACGTGGTTCGGACTCCCTTCGTCCCGCGGGACGATGCCGCGGACTATGAAGGGCCCGGCCCCGCCGATGCCGCACCGTACAGGACCTTTTGCGGAACCTGACCCGCGCGCGCTCGTTGATCGGGGGCGGGAGGCGGCAAACAGGGGGCCGGAATGATGCATCGCCATTGGCACGATTGGCCGCAGCGGCGCCAGAAACCGGTTGCGCGGCCATGCGCCGCACGCCAAAAGCAGGCGATCGGCTGGCCATTGATGCAATATTCTGAAAAATCGCCCGAAACATCGCGCAGCACCGCCGGGATAACCGCCGTGGCCCTTTGTCGTTCGCTGTTGGTATCGGCGTCGCTGATCGGCCTTGGCTGGAGCGCGGCGGCGGCCGCGCAGGAGCAGGCCGCGACGCCCCGAACCGGGACCGAAGCCGCAGTGCAGACGCCCCGGGGCGATGGCGCGGAAAGCCAGGAAACGCCCGACGCAGCGGAGAATGAGGCCGACGACGGCGGCGCGCGGAGCGACAGGCAGGCGAACCGCGAAAGCAAGGATATCGCCGCGCCGTCGCCGCCCCCGCCGACGGTCGAGCTGCCCAAGGTCGAACCGATCATCGAGGATGAGGAGTTTCGGCGCGCGATCCCCCCGATCAGCGCCGAGGACGACCCCGAACTCGACCGGCCGCTCGAATCGATCGCCGAGTTCGAACGTCGGCAAGCGGCACGCGGAAGCACCGACGAGGAGGTGAGCGACGCGCCGCCCGAGGTCGATGGTGTCGCTGTCCCCGCGCTGGCCGACGGAGATCCCGTCGAGGCGATCGGCGACGCACCGATCAGCGACCCCGAGCTCGCCGCCCCCTTGCCCCCGCTCGACAGCTTCGACGTTGAACCCGTTGAATTTGCGGAAGCCGAAGGCGACGAACGCAACGTCAGCGTGGCCTATTCCGTGCAGGTCAACGGCCTGGCGTCGGCCGATGACAGCACCGATGTCGATCTGGCCGGCTTGTTCGGCAATCTGTCGGCGCTTTATGACGGTGACGGCAAGGCTGACAATGCGGCGATGGTCCGGGCGCGCCTGTCCGCCGACGGCGAGCTGATGCGGCGCATCCTGGCGTCGGAAGGCTATTATGACGCGCTGATCGATACCAGCATCGACCGGACCGAGCGCGGCACCGCGCGCCCGTTGACCGCGATCATCGATGTGACGCCGGGGGTCCGTTACACCTTTTCCGATATCGTGCTGGAGGCCGACCCCACCGTGCCGCCGGGGTTGATCGCCGACAATTTCCCGCTGAGCATCGGCGAGCCGATCGTCGCCGAGCGCGTCCAGGGCGCCGAGGCGGCCATCGCGCTGAAGCTGCCCGAGGAAGGCTATCCCTTTGCCAAGCTGGGGCAGCGCGACATTCTGCTGGATGGCGAGTTGGGCGAGGGGGTTTACACCCTGCCCATCGAGATCGGCCAGCGGTCGCGTTTCGGGGGGATCGAAACGCAGGGCGATCTGGCCTTTGACGCCGACCATATTGCGGTCATGGCGCGGTTCAAGCGCGGCGACCTGTATGACAGCCGCAAGGTCGACGATCTGCGGCAGGCGCTGGTCGCGACGGGCCTGTTCGCGACCGTCGCCGCCGAACCGCAGCCAACCGGTGAAAGCGCCGGTGACGGCACCGAATATGTCACGATGATGGTGACGCAGCAGGCCGGCCCCCCGCGCACCATCGCGGCGAGCGCGGGTTATGGAACCGGCGAGGGGATCAGGCTGGAAGGAAGCTGGACCCACCGCAACATGTTCCCTGCCGAAGGTGCATTGATCGTACGCGGGGTCGCGGGGACGCAGGAGCAGGGACTGGGCGTCACCATGCGCCGGTCGAACGCGGGGCGCCGCGATCGCACCTTTGAACTGGTCAGCGAGATTACGCGCAGCACCTATGACGCCTTCAACGCGATTACCGGGCGCGTCGGCGCCCGTGTCAGCTATGATTCAACGCCGATCTGGCAGAAAAAGCTGACCTATTCCTATGGCATCGAACTGATCGCGACCCGCGAGGACGATTATAATTTCGCACGCAGCGCGCGGGAACGCGACTTTTATACGATCCTGGGACTGACCGGACAGATCGGGATCGACCGCACCGACAGCCTGCTCGATCCGACCAAGGGGTTCCGTCTGACGACGCTGATCCAGCCCGAAGGGTCGATGGCGGGACGCTTTTCCCCCTATGCCCGGACGCGGATCGACGCGAGCGGCTATTATCCGGTCAGCGACAATATCGTGCTGGCGGGCCGGGTGCGTGTCGGGAGCATTTTGGGGGCCGCGCGCGAACGGCTGGCGCCGTCGCGGCGCTTTTATGCAGGCGGCGGCGGATCGGTACGCGGCTTCGGATATCAGGAACTGGGGCCCAAGGACCCGGACAATGACCCCATCGGGGGGCGCAGCCTGAACGAAGTGGCGGTCGAGGCGCGCTATCGCTTCGGCAATTTCGGGATTGTGGGTTTTGTCGATGCGGGACAGGTTTATCGCAGTTCGGCCCCCGATTTCAGCGATTTGCGCTTTGGCGCCGGGATCGGTGGCCGGTTCTATACCAATTTCGGGCCGATGCGCCTGGATATCGCGACCCCGATCAACCGCCGTCCGGGTGAATCGCGCATAAGCGTCTATGTTTCGATCGGGCAGGCTTTTTGATGGCGGGCAAGGAGCCCGTGGCCCCCGAAGCGCCCCCGGTCGTCCCGGCGGCGCCGACGCAGGCAGCCGGTGCGATGTCATGGCCGCGCCGGATCGCGCGCTGGACCGGTCTGGCGATATTGGGCCTGGCCGCAGCGGTCGTCCTGTTCCTGATTGGCCTCAACAGCGATGCCGGTCGCCGTTTCGTCATCACCCAGATCGAGAAATATGAATTCGAAAATGGGATGAAGATCGGCATCGGCCGGCTCGACGGATCGCTGTACGGCGCGATGGTCGTTCGCGATTTCAGCCTGTCCGATACCAAAGGCGTGTTTCTGGCCTCGCCCGAGGTGCGGATCGACTGGCGCCCCTTTGCCTATCTGTCCAATCATGTCGATGTCCGCACCGCCACCGCGCAGACGATGACGTTGCAGCGCCTTCCCGAGTTCAAGGTGGTTCCGGACACCGGCGAGCCGCTGTTGCCCGACCTCGATATCGATGTCGGGACGGTGCGCGTCGACCGTTTCATCTTTGCGCCCGCCGTCGCGGGCGAACGACAGGATGTCCGGATCGCCGGCAAGGTCGCGATCGCCGACCGCCGCGCGCAGATCAGCGCCGATGCCGAGACGATCGGAGCGAATGGCAAGGGCGACGCGCTGAAGCTGTTGGTCGATGCGGTGCCCGAGACGAACCGCCTGGCGATGACGCTGGATATCCGCGCGCCGCAAGGCGGGGTGATCGCGGCGATCGGCGGCCTCGACGCGCCGATGACGGCGCGGCTGGACGGCAAGGGCGACTGGAAGGCGTGGGACGGGCAATTGGTCGCCGACCTGGGCACGGCGCCATTGGCGCGCATTGCCCTGTCGGCCCGCGACGGCCTGTTCGCGGCGAAGGGCAAGGCGCAGGCGGCGCGGCTGTTCACCGGCCGCACGGCCGCGCTGCTGGGCGGCGAAACCAGCGTGGACCTGACGGCCCGGCTGGCCGAACGCAAGGCCGATCTGGACGGGCGGCTTTCATCAGAGGCCTTTCGCCTGGGTATCAGCGGCGGCGTCGATCTGGGCAGCAATCGTTACGACGGCCTGCAACTGGCGTTTGTCCTGTTGCGCCCGGCGGCGCTGGCACCTGCTCTGCGCGGCAATGGCGTGCGCGCGACCGCCCGGCTGGACGGCGCCTTTGCCTTGCCGACCATCGCCTATCAGGCGAACGCCAACGCGCTGGCGGTCAACGATATCGTCGTCGAGACGCTGAACCTGTCGGGCAAGGCGCGGATCGACGCCGACCAGATCGTCATTCCGGTCGCGGGCCGCGCCGCACGGATACGCGGGCTGGACACCGCCGCGGGCGGGACACTGGTATCGGTACGACTGGACGGCGATATCGCCTATAAGGACGGGCGGCTGCTCAGCGACAATCTGCGGCTGCGTTCGCCGCGCATCGATGCCAAGGCAATCGTCGTCGCCGACCTGAATCGCGGCTTTTATACCGGGGCGATCGACGGCCGGGTCAATGATTATCGCATCGAGAGCGTCGGCATTTTCGACATCGGCACCGACGTCGACCTGAAAACCGCACCGCGTGGCGGTTTCGAACTGGCCGGGCGGGTGCGGGCGCGCTCGACCCGCCTGTTCAATTCGGGGGTTCGCGACCTGCTGGGCGGGAATGCGGTGGCGACCAGCGACCTGCGCTATGGCACCGACGGTATCGTCCGATTTTCGAACCTGCGGCTGAGCGCGCCGCGGCTGCGCGTGACGGGCGGGCAGGGCAGCTATGCCCCCGACGGCCGGGTGCAGTTGACCGCGCGCGCGCAATCGACCGATTATGGCCCGCTGGGCGTTCAACTGGCGGGAACGATCAGCGATCCGCGCGCGACGCTGACCGCCGAACGTCCGGGGCTGGGCATCGGGCTTGCCAATCTGGTCGCGCGGGTCAACGGCGCGCCGGGCGGCTATCGGCTCGCCGCGACGGGCGAGACCGATTATGGCCCGCTGAGCGCGGACGTCGTGCTGTTGACGGCCAAGGGGCCGCTGACCATCGATGTCGAGCGCGCCGACCTGTCGGGGATCGGGCTGAGCGGGCGGCTGGTGCAAAGCGCGGCGGGGCCGTTCGAGGGGCAGCTTGACGCGGCGGGGCAGGGGCTTGGCGGCCTGGTCCGGCTGAGCGCGGCGGGCGAGCATCAGGCGGCGGCGATCCATATGCGTGCCAATAATGTCGCGCTGCCCGGTGCCGCGCAACTGACCGTCGGTTCGGCGATCGTCGATGCCGACGTGACGCTGTATGACACGCCGCATGTCGTCGCCGACATCCAGGTCGCGCAGACGCACATCCGCGATTATGACATCGCGGTCGGGCGCGTGAAGATCGACTATCGGAACGGCGCGGGCAAGGCGCAGGCGATGGTCGAAGGGACGAGCGGCGTCCCGTTCCGTATCGCCGCCAACGCCGACCTGACGCCGCAACTGTGGCGTGCGTCGGTGCGCGGGCGGGCCACCGGCATCGCCTTTCGTACCGACAGTCCGGCGCGGATCATCCCCGGACCCGATGGTTATGAATTGCTGCCCACCACGATCAATCTCGGACGTGGCAGCCATGCGCGCGTTGCCGGGCGCTTTGGCGAGGGGATCATGCTCCAAAGCCGCCTCGACCGCGTCAACATGGCGATCCTGAACGCGGTCTATCCCGACATGGGGCTGGGTGGGCGCGCGACGGGGAGTCTGGATTTCGAACAGGCCGGTGCCGACGCTTTCCCCCGCGCCGATGCCCGGCTGACGATCACCAATTTCACGCGCACCACCGCCGCATCGGTCAGCCAGCCGGTCGATGTCAATTTTGCGGGCAAGCTGCTCGCCGACGGGGGCGAGGCACGGGCGGTGATGCGCAAGCGCGGGACGGTGATCGGGCGGCTGCAGGCGTCGCTGCGCCCGCTGGGCCCCGGTGCGGGCGACTGGATGACCCGGCTGCGCGCCGCGCCGCTTGGCGGAGGCTTTCGCTATAATGGCCCCGCCGATACGCTCTACAGCTTTGCCGGGCCGGCACAGCAGGATGTCAGCGGGCCGATCGCGGTCGCGGCGGATTTCAGTTGCAGCCTGTTCGATCCCTGTCTCGACGGGGTCGTGCGCGGCAAGGGCATGACCTATGAAAACCAGATCTATGGCACGCGCCTGACCGACATGAGCGTCAACGGCCGCTTTACCGGCAACCGCCTGGTGATCGAGGATATGCAGGCGACCGCGGGCGACGGCAGCGTCAAGGCCAAGGGCTATATCAGCCTTGCCGCCGCCGACGGCTATCCGATGAACCTTGTCGCGACGCTCGACAATGCGCGGCTGGCGCGCAGCGAAAATATGGGCGGCCGCGCGACGGGCGAACTGACGCTCGAAAAGGTGGCGGGCCAGACCGCGCTGCTGTCGGGGACGCTGCGCCTGCCCGAGGCGCGCTATCGCATCGTGCGCGAAGGCGCGGCGAGCGTGCCCGCGCTGACGGGTGTCCGGCGCAAGCTGCCGTCGGGACGGCTGCGGGTCAGCGGCGACGGGCTGGCGGCGGTGGGCGGCAGCCTGTTCGACCTGATCCGGCTCGACATCCGGCTGCGCGCGCCCGATCAGATTTACGTGTCGGGCATGGGGCTGGAATCCGAATGGCAGGCCGATGTGACGCTGCGCGGCACGACCGAGGCGCCGCGCATGACCGGCGAGGTCGAACTGGTGCGCGGCACGCTGGATTTCGCGGGTCGCTCGTTCGAACTCGAGGAAGGGCGCATCACCTTTCCGACCGGCGATGCCTATGACCCCGCGATCCGCCTGCTGGCGTCGGACACGATCGAGACGGTGACGGTGAACGTCAATGTGTCGGGCCGGGCGCAGAATCCGCAGATCAGCTTTTCCAGCGTGCCGGGCCTGCCGCAGGACGAGATCGTCTCGCGTATCCTGTTCGGGGATTCGATCACCGAATTGTCGCCGATCCAGGCGGTCCAGCTTGCCGCGTCGCTGAACGCGCTGCGCGGCAGCGGCGGGTTGAGCCCGCTCGGCGTCCTGCGATCGGCGGCAGGCATCGACCGGCTGCGGGTGCTGGGCGCCGACGATACCGAAGGGCGCGGCACCGCGATCGCGGCGGGCCATTATATCTCGAAGGACATCTATCTGGAGGTGATCACCGACGGAAAGGGTTATACCGCGACCCAGCTGGAGATCAGCCTGACCCGCGCGCTGTCGATCCTGAGCCAGGCGGGGGGATCGGGGCAGACGAACATGAGCATCCGTTACCGCAAGGATTATTGATGCGCCGTGTCCGTCCGACCCAGACCCAGACCCAGGCCATGACCCCGGCCCTTGCCGTGACCCCGGCCCAGACGCCGATCGTGGCGTCGGTGCTGGCACCCTTCCTGCCCTCCGTCCGGCCCTTCGCCGGGGTGCTTGCGCTGGCGCTGCTGGCGGGGTGTCAGGCCGAACCTGCCTTTGACGAGCGCTATGACAAGGCCGCCGCCGATATCGAGGCGCGGGCGCGGGCGATGGATGCCGACATCGCCGAAGCCGAAAAGGCCGCCGCTGCCGCAGCGGGCACGGCGCCGCCGGGCGGCGGGGACTTGCCAGAGCCCGCCCGCGCCGCTAATCCGCCTCCGTCATCTGGGGAGTAGCCAGCCGTCCATCGGGACGGGCCGCCACGTCAACATACTCGGTCGAGAGGCCGTGGCGCGGTGGAAGCATCATCTGCTTGGGCGAGACCAATGGCATCGAACCCTTCGTCCGGGCCGGGCGGCAGGGTGCGATGTCCGTTGGAATTCGCCTGCTGCCCGGCCCCGGAGTTCGATCATGGAAGCCCTGTTCACCTCGACCGCCGTCGTCGCGCTCGCCGAGATCGGCGACAAGACGCAGCTTTTGGCCATTCTTCTGGCCACCCGCTTTCAGCGCCCCCTGCCGATCATCCTGGGCATATTGGTGGCGACGCTTGCCAATCATGCGCTCGCCGCGCTGGTGGGATCGCAGGTCGCCGCGCTGCTCGACAGCGCGGCCTTTCGCTATGCGATCGGCGCCTCGTTCGTCGCAATGGCGGCCTGGACGCTGATCCCCGACAAATTCGACGATGACGAAGCGCCCAAGTCGCGTTCGGGAGCCTTTCTGACCACGCTGGTCGCTTTTTTTCTCGTCGAGATGGGGGACAAGACGCAGGTGGCGACGATCGCACTTGGCGCCCAATATCAACAGGTTGTGGCCGTAACGGCGGGAACGACGCTGGGCATGATGATCGCCAATGTTCCGGCCATCTTCCTGGGCCACGAACTGTTGAAGCGTTTTGATCTCAACAAGATACGCCTGGTCGCCGCGGCATTGTTCCTGATCATCGGCCTGTGGGTGCTGGTCCAGACGGCGGGATGGGTCGGTTGAGGCCGGCGCCACCTTTTGTTAGAAGGGCCGCCCAACGATAAGCAGCGGCAATAACCAAGGGTTATGGACCGCCGAAGATTCAGCCCTCGCATCGCATGACCACCCTGTTATGCCTCGCGAAAATATCCCCGGAAAGACAAGCTTGGAGAGGCCGACCCTTGACCCGATTTTGGTTTAGCGTCCCGCTGTGGAAAAGAATTTTGCTCGCCCTGGTCCTGGGGGTCGCGGTCGGCATATTGCTTGGTGAAGATGTGCAGTCGATCAAATGGATCGGCGACCTGTTCATCCGCGCGATCAAGATGCTGGTCGTTCCGCTGATATTCTTTTCGCTGGTGTCAGGGATTACCGCGGTCGGCGATATCGGCCGTCTGGGTTCGGTCGGCGGCAAGGCGATGATGCTGTTCATGGGAACCGCGCTGATCGCGGTGACGCTGGGCATGTCGCTGGCCTCGCTGGTCCAGCCGGGACTGGGGCTCGACATTTCGGTCGCGGGGGGCGCGGTTCCGCCGCCGCCCGACAAGTCGCTGACCCAGATGATCGTCGAACTGGTCCCCGACAATCCGATCATGGCCATGGCGCAGGGCAGCATCCTGCCGGTGATCATCTTTGCCATGCTGTTCGGTATTTCGATCCTGGCGGTCGGCGACCAGGGAACGCCGCTGGCCCGCGCGATGGAAGCGGGTTCGGCGGTGATGCAGAAAATGACCATCTTTGTGATGGAACTCGCCCCGTTCGGCGTTTTTGCGCTGATCGCCTGGGTCGCCGGTACGTTCGGTTTCGACGCCCTGATCCCGCTCGGCAAGCTGGTTGCGCTCAACTATATCGGTTGCGGGATCATCCTGTTGCTCGTCTATCCGGCCATTTTGCGCTTCATCGCGCGGCTGCCGATCGTCGATTTCTATCGCGGGATCGTCGATGCGCAGGCCGTAGCCTTTTCCACCGCCTCGTCGAACGCGGCCCTTCCGGTCACGCTGCGCTGCGTTCAGCGCAACCTGGGCGTGTCGAAATCGATCGCCAGCTTTACCGTCGCGCTGGGTGCCACGATCAACATGAACGGCACCGCCATGTATCTGGGTGTCGTCGCCCTGTTCGGCGCGCAGGCCTATGGCATCGACCTGAGCTGGTATTCCTATGTCCTGATTGCGCTGACCGCGACGCTGGGGGCGATCGGTGCTGCCGGGGTGCCGGGGTCGGGATTGGTGATGATGAGCCTTGTGCTGTCGTCGATCGGCGTCCCGCTGGAAACCATCGCCTTTGTCGCGGGCATCAACCACCTGCTCGACATGATGCGGACGATGACCAACGTCACGGGCGACGCCGTGGTGGCGGTGGCGGTCGGCCGGATGGCGAATGAAATCGACGTCGAGGAATATCGGTCCGACGACGACGTCTGATCGGATCGCGGTTCGATCGGATCGCGTCGCCCCTTTCCTTGCCCGGTGGACGTCCGGCGGGCGCGGGAAGGGGCGACGGGCGTTCAGGCGTCGGCGCGAACCCGTTCGACAAGCCGGGCGGTCCGTTCGGCCGCCCCCATGGCAAAGGTCCAGCCCAGCATCCCATGTCCGACGTTGAGGAAAATCCCGTCGGCGGCTTCCGCGATGATCGGGACCGAGTGCGGCGTCATCGGACGCAGCCCGGCCCATCCATGCCCCGCGCGGTCATAGTCGGCGGCGAGGGGGAGCGCCGCGCGGGCGCTGTCGATCAGGTCGCGTAGCCGTCGGTCGTCGACGCGGCTGTCCCGATTGTTGAGTTCGGCAAGCCCCGCGACCCGCATCTGGCCCGCGAGGTTGCAAAAGACGATCTTGCGCGCCGTGTCGGTGATGCTGACGCGCGGAGCATGAGGGGTGGAGGGTGCGGTAAAACTATATCCCTTCATGGCGCGAACCAGCACCCTGATGCCGATCGGCGCGAGAAAGGACGGGGCGTCAGCGCCGAGGCAGACGATGATGCGCCGGGCGGTGATGCGGCGTCCGGCGCCGTCGCTGACCGCGATCATGCCATTTTCCCGTTGCAGGGCGGCGGCCCGAAAGCCGAAATGCGCCTCTATGCCATGATGGCCGGTGAGGACGGGCAGCAATTGTTCGCAAAAGCGGTAGGGATCGCCGACCTCGTCGGCCGGGGTCCAGACCGCCCCCGCCAGATCGCCCGCATCGGCGAGCGCAGGTTCGATCCGCCGCGCTTCGTCGGCGTCCAGAATATGCTGTTCGATCCCCGCACCGGCCTTCATCGCCGCGACCTGCCGGGCGCGGGGAAGCGCAGCGGAATCGCGGATCAGATGGAGCTTGCCCGAGACCGCATGTCCGAAATCGAGCGGGTGGCGGGCCAGCAGATCCGCCATTGCCGCGCGGGATTCGAGCCCTAGCGCCAGCGCCGACATCGTGTGACGTTCAAAGCTGGACGCGGTGCAATGGCGCAGAAAGGCGAGGCCCCAGCGCAGGAAGTCGGGGTCGAGCGACAGGCGGACCCGAAAAGCGGGGTCGAGCCCCAGCAGCATGGCGGGAAGTTTGGCAATCAGCGCGGGCTGGGCCAGCGCGTCGGTATAGGCGTAGCTGAGCTGTGCGCCATTGGCGAAGGAGGTGCCGCGTCCGGGCCCTTCATCGGCATCGGCCAGCGCCACCGAAAGCCCGCGCCGCGCCAGCGCATAGGCGGTCGCCATGCCGACGACGCCCGCACCCAACACCAAAATGTCGCGGCCGGGCGCGCTGTGGATGCGCGCCACCTGATCCGCGTTTCGCGAATTTATCATCTTCGTTCCTGTTGCGATCCGATGGAGGAAGGACGGCAGAGCGCCGGGCCGCCGTCCGCCGTGGCTTATCCGGGGCAGCTTCCGCCCGGCGGCGTGCGGCGGATGGCCTTGCCCGCGGCGATGCCGGTGGGCTTTCCGCTTTCGATGACCTGCTGTCCGTTGACGAACAGCGAGCGAACCCCCTTCGTCAGTTCGCGCGGCGCGACATAGGTGGCCTGGGGGCGATAGGTTGCGGGATCCAGCAGCAGCACGTCGGCATAATATCCCGGCTTCAGATAGCCGCGATCGGCCAGTCCGAAAATGTCGGCGGTGCGGCCGGTGCTGCTGTTGATGAAGTCGGTCATGTCGATCAGTTTTCCATCGACGACATATTTCGCATATTTCTGGGGGAAGGATGCGAACATGCGCGGATGGCCGGGGGAGCCGTCCGAACCGGTGACGACCCACGGTTGGGTCATGAAGGCGCGAATATCCTCTTCGGCCATGTTGAACGACACCAGCGATCCGCCGTCCTCGTCATGGCGGACGATCTTCAGGGCAGCGTCGATCGGGGTCATTTTCCACCGCGCGGCAATGGCGTCGAGCCGAAGGGCGGTCCATTCGCGGTCCGGCGCGGTCAGCAGCAGCGAATGCGCGCCGCCGCGCCGCCGCATATTTTCAGCCATCGCCTCCTTGATCCGTGCCAGGTCGGCCGGATTGTCGAGCCGGGCGAGCAGTGCGCTGCGCCCACCGTCGACGGCCCATCGCGGCAACAGCGCAGCCTCTATCCCGGTTCCGGACGCTTCCCACGGATATTGATCGGCGGTCACGCGCTGTCCGGCGGCGCGGGCCTTTTCGATCATCGCGATGATCTCTCCCGCCTTGCCGTGGACATCGACGCCCAGCGCCTTGATATGCGCGAAATGGACGGGAATGTCCGCCTGTTTGCCGATGTCGATCGCCTCGGCTACCGACTGGGCAACGCCGATGCTGTAGCTGGATTCGTCACGCTGGTGCGTATCGTAAAGGCCGCCGCGTGCCGCGGCCTCGCGGGCGAGCGCCACGACTTCGCCGGTCTTCGCAAAGCTTTGCGGCGCATAAAAGAGGCCGGTCGAAAGGCCGAGCGCGCCCTCGCACATCGCGCCGGCGACGAGGGCCTTCATCTTGTCGAGTTCGGCCGGTGAAGGCGCGCGCGCGTCATCCTCCAGCACCGCGCGGCGCACCGGACCGAACCCCACATAGGCCCCGACATTGGTGCCGAAGCCCTTTGTTTCGAGCGCATCGAAAAAGTCGGCGACATGGGGCGTGCCGCCGCCATCGACGCCGACGAAGATCGTCGTCACGCCCTGCATCAGCCAGGGCAGGTTCAACCGGTCCTGCGCGGCGTCGCTGTCGATATAGCCGCGGGGGTGGGTGTGCGGATCGATGAATCCCGGCGCGACGACCAGCCCGCGCGCGTCGACAATGCGGGCGCCGCGCGCCGCCGGGCGCGTCGGCCCGACATAGGTGATGCGCGCGCCGGTGATGACCACGTCGCCGACGATCGGCGGGCGGGTGCTGCCGTCATAAATGGTGCCGCCACGGATGACCGTCGTGGCGCCGTCGGCGGCCATGGCGGGCGTGGGGGTGACGGGCGCGGCGGTGACGGCGAGCGCGGTCAGGGCCACGGCGGCCAGAAAGCTGCCCTTGAAAGGAAGAGTCTTCATTCTGTGCGTCCCTTTTTCACTCGTTCGAATCCGATGTCGCCCGAACCGCCGCGACTGACGGTGAAACGATCGGGGTCGGTGCCGAAGCGGATGCGGATCGTGTCGGCGGCGTAGCTGCCATCGGGCTGGCGCACGAATTGCAGCGTCCGGGCGCGGGGCCCGGCGGTCCTTGACGAAATGCGGACCATCAGGCGTTCGCCATCCGGCGCGAGGGCATAGTCGGCGCCAAGCTCGGCCGAGCGGAACAGCCCCGCGGGGGGCGTCCGTGCCGCCGGATCGGACGCCGTATCGGAGGCGGCGATGATCCGTTCCATGCGTTCGCTGGCGCTCCAGTCGCCGCGATTGCACAGCAGGGCGAAGGCGCGGTGGCGTTCGGGCATGCGGACATAGCTGTGCTTGAACCCCTCGGCCGATCCGCCGTGCTGGACGCGATATTCGCCCTTCAGCGGGCCGATGTGGAGCCCGCCGCCATAGCCCATGTCGAGCTTTGCATCGCGGATCGGTGAACCGCCCGAAAAGCGGCCGGGGGTCAGCATGATCCGCGCGACGGCAGGGGTCCAGACCTTGCGCTCGATCGCGATGTCGCGTTCGAAGCGGGCAAGGTCGGACAGCGAGATCATCAGCCCGCCCGAACCGCTGAAGCGCGGAAAGCTGTCGCGGATCGCAAAGCCGCCGTCGACCGGAACATAGCCGTGCGCGACGCGGCCGGGGCGCGGTTGGGCATCGTTCAGGAAATGGCTTTGCGCCATGCCGAGCGGCTTGAAGATGGCCCGATCGGCATAAAGGGCAAAGGGTTCGCCCGCGACGCGCTCGACAATCTCGGCCAGAAGCAGATAGCCGCCGTTCGAATAGCGATATTGGGTGCCCGGCGTGAACGCCGTGTCGGCCTGTGCATAGACAAGGTTGAGCGCCTGCCGCTTGGACGCCAGGCCGACATTGTCCATCCCGGCAAGGCGCAGCAGTCCCAGCGAATCGCGGATACCCGCGCTGTGGTGCATCAGCATCCCGACCGTCACCGGCACCGCGTAGCGGGGAAGGTCGGGCAGGTGATCGCGGGCATCGTCGTCGAGCGACAATTTGCCTTGGGCGATCAAGGTTGCCGCGGCGAGGGCGGTGAACTGTTTCGACAGCGATGCGCCATAGAAAAGCGTGTCGGGATCGATGGGGGTCCGGCGCTTGATGTCGGCATAGCCCGATGCCGCCATCGCGGTCATTTGCCCCCGCTCAAAGCGGGCCGCGATGCATCCGGGGGCCTGCTTCGACGCGGGATCCGTCACGACCGCCGCGAGGGGATCGGCCGCCGCTGCCGGTATCGGCAGCAGGAGCAGCGCCGCGATCGCCGCGCCCGCGGTCACGCGCTGTTGCCGGAAGGGAAGCGGGAAGGGGCGGGGCAAATCAATCCTCTTGCACTGGTCTGGGCCTGTGGAGCGCCCAAACAGCGGTAAGCATAACGGCGATGTCCGGACACGGTGATGCGCGCAGAGGCGCCGCGGTGCAAATGATGCTTCTTTCGCAGGGTATAGCCCGCGAGCATGGGGCGCCTGCGATCGAGGCGCGGGTGGGCGTCACGGCGTTCCGAGCCGCCCCTCCTCCGCGATGACGCGGCTGACCTCTTCGACGAAGCCTTCGATCAGTTCGGCGTGGGCTGGGCGATCGAGCGTGATCGCGCTGACCGGGGTACGGACCGCCGGGGTCAGCCGATAGGCGGACAGCGTATCGCCCTTGAACGCGGCGACGGTAAATTCGTCGGCAACGGTGATCCCCAGCCCCTCGCGGACCAGCGCGATCGCGGCGTAATAGGTGTGGGCGGTGGCAATTTCGCGCGGTGAAATATCGAGCCGCGACAATTCGTTGGCGAAAATATCGGCCAACGGGCCGCTGTCGCGCAGCCCAACGAAATCGGTGCCGTGGAGGATGCTCATCGGCAGCGCTGCGCCGTCTTCGCCGAACTGCCCCTTTGGCGTGACGAGCAGCAGGCCCGCGCTGCCCAGGCCCACTTGAACCAGATGGGTCTGGCGGATGATGTGATAGCCGATCGCGACATCGCATTCATGTTCGTACAGGCTGCGCTCGACATCGCGGCTGTGCAGGGTCGTGATCTCGAACGACACGTCGGGCTGTTTTTCGCGAAAGCGGGCGATGGCGCGCGGGCCGATCGACAAACCGATCGAGGGCAGGGCAGCGATGCGCAGATGGCCGCCGCGCCGTGTACCGAGATTGCGCGCGGTGCGCGACAGCCGCCCGAGCTGGGTATAGACGGCCGACACCTCCAGGAACAGCTCGTGCGCCGGTTCGGTCGGAATGAGCCGGCCCTTTTCACGGCGGAACAATATGTATCCGAGCTGGTCTTCGGCGTGGCGCAGCACCTTGCTGACCGACGGCTGCGACACGTTGAGGGCACGCGCCGCCTCCGTCACCGATCCATGTTCGTACACGGCGTGGAATACCTCGATATGGCGTAGCCGCATGCGATCCTCCTGGCTGGGCGCCCCGCCACATAGCCTAAGGTTATGAGGTGGGGAACTTCGAATATTGGACGCGGGCGCATGCTTGTCGGATCAACAATGACAGATTTGTGTCGAGCGCCACCAGAAGCCGCCGATCGCAATCCAGAACATTCAATCCAGACCATAATAAGGGGTAGTTGATGACCGTCCGAGCGCGTACCGGCAGCATGAAAGCCGCATTTCTGATTTCCGCCAGCCTGTTGGTGGCCCCGGCGGTCCACGCCCAGTCGACCGATTCGGCGGCGCCCGCCGATGAACAGCAGACCGACCAGGATATCGTCGTCGTCGGCACCCAGATCCGCAATTCGCAGGTCGCGGGCCAGCTGCCCGTATCGGTGATCGGCAAGGACGATATGGACGCGATCGCGGCAACGTCGGGTTCGGACCTGATCGCCGCGCTGCCTTCCAACGGCACGATGAACTTCAACGGCACCGATACCGTGTCGGGCGGTGTCCATTCGGCACGCGGCGACATTTCGTCGGTGAACCTGCGGAGCATCGGTTCGGGCAATACGCTGGTGTTGCTGAACGGTCGCCGCCTGGTTCAGCACCCCGGCAACCAGACCGAGGATTCGGTCCCGGTCGCCACGGTCAACATGAACGCGCTGCCCGTGACGGGCATCGAGCGGCTGGAGGTGCTGCACGACGGCGCGTCGGCGATCTACGGTTCGGATGCCGTCGCGGGCGTCATCAACACCGTGCTGGATACCAAGTTCGAAGGCATGCAGTTGTCGGGCGAACTCGGGTTCGCCGAGAACACCAGCAAGGTGAAGCTGCGCGGCGAATTCCAGGGCGGCTGGACGTTCAACGACGGTCGTACCAACGTGTCGCTTGCTCTCAGCTATTATCAGGCGTCGCGGGTCTGGGCGCATGAACTGGACTATGCCGGGACCAGCGATCGCCGTCCCTTCGTCGAAGGCACCGAGTTCGAAGGCGATACCGGTTTCGACAACCGGTCGAGCAGCGCGCCGTGGGGGCAGTTCACCGCCTCTTCGCGCGTGACCGGACTGACCAGTTCGGCGGGCGTGTTCCACATCCAGCCGGCAACCGTCGCGGGATGCCGTGCGGCGCTGGGCACCGGCCTGTGCATCGACGACGGCAGCCTCGACCGCGATCTGCGGTTTGACATCAACCGTTCGCGCACGATGGGGCCGGGCGTGAAGCGCGGTAACGCCTTCCTGTTCCTCAACCATGATTTCGGCGGCGTTCAATTCTATGGCGAAGCGGGTTATTACCGCGCGCGCACCGACGAGTATCGCGGTGAATCGTCGATCCTCAGTTCGGCGCAGTTCAATATTTCGAAAGACGCCTATTGGAACCCGCTGGGCGCCGTGGGCAACCCGAACCGGCTTGCCGGTTTCAATATCCCGGCCGAAGGGCTGGACGTCACGCTGACCAACTATCGCGTCGTCGATGCGGGGCTGCGTCACATTCGCGTCGACAATGACTCCTTCCGCTTCCTCGGTGGCCTGCGCGGTGATTTCGGCAACTGGAGCTGGGATGGCGCGGTTCTTTATTCGGAAGCGACGACGAACGACATCACGTTCGACCGCGTCAGCAACAGCCTGTTCCACCAGGCGCTGAACCGCACCGACGCCAGCGCCTATAACCCGTTCAACGGCGGCGATATCGCCAACCCGAACTGGGGCGATACGACGCCCAATTCGCAGGCCACGATCGACAGCTTTCTGGTCGATATCGGCCGGTTCGGGAAAACGACCCTGGCCCTTGCCGATTTCAAACTGTCGAACGGCAATCTGATCAGCCTGCCGGCGGGTGACGTGGGTGCGGCGCTGGGCGTCGAGTGGCGCCGCCAGAGCTATCTGGAGGATTATGACGACCGCCTGGACGGCACGATCAACTATGTCGATGCGTTGACCGGCGACATCGTCAATGAATCCGACGTCATGGGATCGAGCGTCGCGGCCGATTCCAGCGGCTCGCGTAACGTCTATTCGGCCTTTGCCGAACTGGCCGTGCCATTGGTCAGCCGCGACATGGACGTGCCGCTGATCCGCAAGCTCGACCTTCAGATCGCGGGCCGGTTCGAACATTATTCGGACGTCGGCAGCGTATTCCGCCCCAAATTCGCGCTGTCCTGGTATCCGATCGACCAGCTTCAGTTCCGCGGTTCCTATGCCGAGGGTTTCCGTGCCCCCAACCTGGAACAGCTGAACAATGAAGTGACCACCCGCGTCAGCACGGTGATCGATTATTACCGGTGCCAGGCGAGCGTGAACAAGGGCGATACCGCCAATCTGGGCGCCTGTGTCGGCAACGACCGCGTCGAGGAACGTCGCTTCGGCAACGTCGACCTGAAACCCGAAACCAACGTCAGCTATTCCTTCGGTGCCGTGCTGACCCCGGCGCGCCGCCTGACGCTGACGGTCGATTACTGGCATATCAAGCAGCGCAACCTGGTCGGCATCTTCGGTGCCGAAAATCTCGCGGCGCTCGACTATGTCAGCCGTACCCAGGGCAATGGTGGCCTGCCCGGCATCTTGCGTGCCGATCCGACCGCCGACGACATCGCCTATTATCAGGGCAGCGGGCTCAACCCGCTGGGCGAGATCATCCAGATCGACGATCTGTTCACCAATCTGGATACGCGTACCAGCGCGGGCATTGATCTCGGCCTTTACTACACGATTCCCGATACGCCGGTCGGCAAGTTCAACATCAAGCTGAACGCTTCCTATATCGACAAGGCCTATCAGGGCCTGTCCGAACAGGCGCAGCAGATCCGCGACACGTTGGGCGAAGTGGTGCCGCTCGAGGCGATCGGCGATCTGGTCGAGCGGAACGGGCGTCCGAAATGGCAGGCTTCGGGTACGCTGACCTGGTCGAACAAGGGATGGAGCGTCGGCCTGTTCGGACGTTATGTCGGCAAATATTTCGATACCGGTATCGTCCAGGACGACACGGGCGCGAACTGGAAGGTGAAGGACAATTTCACCATGAACCTTTATGTCCAGAAGCGTTTCGAAGATGGGCCGCTCGAAGGATCGCGGATCCGTTTCGGCGTCCGCAACCTGCTCGACACCAAGCCGCCGTTCCTCGATGCAACCTATGGCTATGACGCCAAGCTGCACAGCGCGGAAGGTCGCTTCTTCTATACGTCGGTCCAGGCCAGCTTCTAAAGCCGGCCAGCGCCTGCTGCTTTTTCATGCCGTCCAGCGGACAGGCGCGCAGGATCGAAAACAGGACGCCCGGGGGATATTCCCCCGGGCGTTTTTGTTTGCGCGCCGGAAGGGGCGTGACACGCCGCCGCCGTCGCGGGGCCGGGGGATGGCAGCGGTGCGCGCGGGGTCGCTGTGGCGCTGTTCACGGTGATCGTTCGGTGAATTCATCTCCACTAAAAGATGAAAATCATGTGAAATTGCATATAAATAAGTCGATGGGGGAGCGTGGGGCGCGCCGCGGGCGCGCGTTGGCGCGTCCGCGGCCAGGCCGAATCGCGGGTTCGTTTTGGCGACAGTGATGGTCGCTATTTGCGGAAGGTCCATGCAATCATTACGGAAATCATTCCCAGGATTGACATTATCTGTCGGCACGCGGCGCCGTTCGGAATCCGGATCGCCCGGCCCGGCGCGCGTCGAAAGGCCGCAGCAGACGGTGGTGCGAGGCGGCATGTTTCACAATTTTTACATCGCTGCATTGACGCATCGAAAAAAATATGATCAAAATCACGCAACTGTTCACGGATAAGATCGGCGTCCAGCGTCGGCGATCGTGAATGTCGGATAGGGCATTCCAGGTTGGGGAGTAGTGACAATGGGTATCAAGCGGGTTTCATCGGTGCGGACGGGGCTTCGGGGCGGTTCGGCGTTGTTCCTGTCGATGGCGGTGATGGGCACGGCGATGGCGCAGGAGCCCGTTGCCGGCGAAGAAGGAGGCGCCATTGTCGTCACCGGATCGCGCATTCCGCGCCCTGACGTCGAATCGAACAGCCCCGTCAACGTGATCGGCGAGGAAGAAATCAAGCTGTCGGTGACGAACGAGACCGAGCAGCTGTTGAACGCCTTGCCCCAGGCGGTTTCGGGTGCGGGCGCGCAGTCGAACACGGGCAATGGTTCGGCGACGGTGAACCTGCGCAATCTGGGCACGGTCCGTACGCTCGTCCTTCAGAACGGGCGCCGTATCGTCGGGGCATCGCAGGACGGCGTCGTCGACTTGAACATGATTCCGCCCTCGCTGGTCGCGCGGGTCGAAGTCGTCACCGGCGGCGCGTCGGCGGTCTATGGCTCCGATGCGATGGCCGGGGTGGTCAACTTCGTGATGAAGGATGATTTCGAGGGACTCGAGGTCGGCGGTTCCTATGGCATCAGCGATGAGGGCGATGCCGAACGCTATAATTTGGAATTCACCGCGGGCGGCAATTTCGGCGACGGGCGCGGCAATCTGGTGTTCCACGGCAGCTATTACGATCGCGCGCAGGTCAAGGGTGCGGCGCGCAGCCATGCCACCGTCTATCTGGCCGACGCCATCGTGAACGGCGAGCCGGTGCTGGTGCCGTCGGGCAACGGCGTGACACCGCAGGGGACGATATTCAGCCCGCAGCTCGTCGGCCTGACCGACCCCTATGGCAACACCATCGGGACGGCCGGCATCTTCTTTGCCCCCGAAGGCTGGCGCGCCTATCGCCAGAGCGACGGATTCAACGACCGGCCCTTTACCAATTTGCAGATGCCGATGCAGCGCTGGTCGGGGTCGCTGCTCGGTCATTATGACGTGACGGACAATGTGCGGGCCTTCTGGGAAGGCTCCTATGTCCATAGCAAGATCAATTCGACGCTGGGCGCGGTGCCGATGAGCAGCTCGGGCTTTATCCCCGGGTTCCAGCTCGATATCCGCAACCCCTATCTCGACCCGACGCTGCGCGATTTTCTGAGCGTCAATATGGACGCCGACGGCGACAGCCTGGTGCCGGTGAACATCAACCGCCGCCTGCTGGACGGCGGATCGCGCACCAGCGACCAGACGCGCGATTTCTGGCGCTTTGTCGTGGGGTTGAAGGGCGACCTGACCGACCGGCTCAAGTGGGAGGTCTTTTACAACCAGGGGCAGACCAAGGTTACGGACGTGCAGGGCGGCGGCGTCCTGATCGACAGCTTTGCGAACGGTTTCCGTACCGATCCGTCAGACCCCTATAAATGCGCGGTCGCCGATCCCAAATGCGTCGTGCTCAACCCCTTTGGGCTCAACTCGCTGACCCGCGAGATGATCGACTATATCTATACCGACCTCACCAACATCACGACGATCCGGCAGAAACAGCTCGGCGCTAGCCTGACGGGTTCGCTGTTCTCGCTTCCGGCCGGGGATGTCGGAATCTCGCTGGGCGCCGAATATCGCAAGGAAAGCTCGGCCTTCGATCCCGATCAGCTTTATGTGATGGGCAAGGCGCTGTCGCGCTCGGCGGGGCTCAGCCCGACCGCCGGTTCGTTCGATGTCGCGGAGCTTTATGGCGAGCTTTATGTCCCCGTCCTCGCGGATATGCCGGGCGTCGAACTGCTTGCGTTCGAGGGCGGCGCCCGCTTTTCCGATTATTCGACCGCGGGTTCGGTCTGGTCGTACAAGATCGGCGGCGAATATTCGCCGTTCCGCGGCCTGAAATTCCGCGGCCTGTACCAGCGCGCGGTGCGTGCTCCGAATGTCGTCGAGCTGTTTTCGGGCGCGACCAACACGGCGCCGCAGGCGGTCGATTTCTGTAATGCAGGGACCGGGCGCACCACGGCGGAGCGCGATTTCTGCGTCAACGCACTGGGCATTCCGGCGTCGGTGATCGACGTATTCCAGCAGGAAAATCAGCAGATTCGCGCCGTCACCGGCGGGAACCCCAACCTGCAGGAAGAAACATCGGATACCTGGTCGGTCGGTGCGGTCTTCCGCCCCGAATTCCTGCCGGGCTTTCAGCTCACGGTCGATTATTACAACATCAAGATCGACGATGCGATCGGATCGTTCGGCGGCGGGCTGCAGTCGGTGATCAATGCGTGCAACGCCGACATGTCGCTGTCGAACATCTTTTGCACGCCATTGCGCAACCGTACCCCCGACGGTCAGCTTTACGACGTGCCGCTGCTCAACGCGAACATCGCCAAGCTCGAGGCGTCGGGTATCGATTATCGCATCGATTACCGCCACAGCCTGGGGTCGGCCGGAAACCTGTCCTATTATCTGGCTGGGACCTATTTGATCGACGCGATCTCGCAGGGCAGCCCGATCGTGAATCCGGTGAATTGCGCGGGCTATATCGGCGGCGGAAGCTGTTCGACGGCCAACCCCAAATGGCGTTTCACCCAGCGCCTGACGTGGGACATGGACAATCTTCAGGTCTCGCTGCGTCATCGTTTCATCGGGTCGGCGAAGGACGGCCGCATTGCGGGTGCGAAGGCTTCGGGCGCGGCGATCCCCTTGCTCGCCGTGCCCGAGACCGGCGACGTCCATTATTTCGACCTCAGCGCCAATCTGGACGTGACCGACAACAGCAGCATCTATGCCTCGGTCGACAATCTGTTCGACCGCGACCCGCCCTTCTATCTGTTCGAACGTGAAACCTATGACGCCATCGGGCGCCGCTTCACGATCGGGTTCCGGGCGAACTTCTGATTGGCAAAAGGCCGGTCGGGGCGGCATCCTGTCGTTCCGATCGGTCGGGCGTCCCCATACCCGGCCAGGCTGCCATCGCTGTAGGTGAATAAGATGTTGATTTTCCGATCGTTCGGAGTTGCGACAGCGCTGCTTCTTTCGACCGCGCTAGCCGCCCAGGACCGGACGCCAGAGCGGCCGTGGCCCCATGCCCCGATCCACGGCGGCGCCGAGGCGCCGGGCACGGACCTGTCGATCGACGAACTCTATCGGTACAAGAGCCTGATCGGAACCAGTCCGGAGGGGTATAGCTGGGCTCCGGACGGGGACAGCGTGCTGTTCCTGTGGAACGACGAAGGATATAGTTTTCGCGATCTCTGGTCCTATTCGGTGCGGACCGGGAAAAAGACCCGCCTGACCTCCCTTGGCCGCGACAGCAAGCCCGAGGCCGAACAGAAGGGGATTGGCGAGGCAATCGCGCTGGGCAAGGGGCGGGCCGCCTTTACCCTGGCGGGGCAGCTTCACATCCGCGAAGCCGACGGCAGGGTGACGCAGATTGAAACCGACAAGCGCGCGGTGCGCAAGCTGGCGCTGTCGCCCGACGGCAAGCGGCTGGCCTTTGTGTCGGGTCTGCCGGTCGATGCCCGCAACCGTGTCACGCTGGGCGGCCTTTTGTGGGTGCGCGACCTGTCGGCCCGCGAAGGCGAGGCCGCGCGCCGCGTGGTGGGAAGCGATGATCCCAAAATCTATGTCGAAAGCTTTGAATGGGCCAAGGACGGACGCACGATCGCCTTTCAGCAGGCCGACGATCGCGCGATGCCCGAACGCGACATATTCTATTACACACGCGACGGGCTTCAGAATAACCGGGTGATCCGTGCCTTTCCCGGCGACGAAACCACGCGGGCCACCGTGGGGGTCGTCGATGTCGCGACCGGCCAGCAGCGGCTGTATGAGCGGCCCGACGCAAAGCATCATATCTGGGGCTATGGGCTGTCCAGCGATGGCAAGCGGCTGTTCGTCAGCGGCTCCGACATGGAGGCCAAGGAACATACGATCTATGTTTATGACGTGACCTCGGGCGCACGCGAGACATTCTATCAACTGCACGAACCCCGCCATCTGCGCCCCGATTGGCAGGTCGCATGGGCGCCTGGCGACGACGGCCTGATCATCCTGACCGATCGCGACGGCTGGCTGCACCTTTATCACCAGCGCCGGGCGGGAGACACGCCGCGGCAGATCACCGACGGGCGCTGGGAGATCGCATCCTTCGACGTCGACGCCAAGCGCGGCCAGTTGTATTTTACCGCCAACAAATCGCATCTTGCCGACCGCCAGCTTTATCGCGTGCCCTTTGCCGGTGGCGCGGTCGAACAGATCAGCGGCCGCGCGGCCGGAACGCACGAGCCCGTCTATTCACCCGATTTCCGGCATATTGCCGACTGGTACAGCAATGATGCGACCCCGCCCGAACTATATCTGATTGACACGGCGAAGCCCGCGGCGACGAAGAAGGTCACGGCGTCGCCGCAGCCTGCCTTCTATCGCCAGACCTGGGCCAATATCGGATATGCGGAGTTCCCCAGCCATGTCGACGGAACCAATCTTGTCGCGCGGATCAGCCTGCCGGCCAATTATGATCCCGCGAAACGTTATCCGGTCATCGTCGGTTCGGTCTATTCCGACGCGGTGCGCAACCAGTGGGGCGGGCGCCGGGCCCACCCGACCTGGGGCATCGACCAGTATTTCGTCGCCCAGGGCTATATCGTTCTCAACGTCAATATCCGGGGATCGTGGGGGCAGGGCCGCGACCATAATCAAAGCCAGTATCTCAGCTACGGCGAAACCGACATCAACGACCTGGAAAGCGGGGTCCGTTTCCTGATCGAAAAGGGCTATGCCGACCCCAAGCGGATCGGCATCTGGGGATCCAGCTATGGCGGGCTGATGACGATCATGTCGCTGGCGAAGAAGCCCGGCGTCTATGCCGCCGGAATTGCCGGGGCACCCGCGACCAATGTCTGGCATGCCTATCCCGCGCAAATGTGGATCATGGGCCCGCACGACGGCCCCGACATGCCCGCGCGATACGAAGCGCAGTCGGCGCTGTATCAGGCCAAGGGCATTCGCGATCCGTTGATGGTCATTCACGGAACGCGCGATCCGGTGGTCCTTTATTCCGACACGGTCGCGCTGGCCGATACGATGATCGAGCGCGAACAGATGTTTGAACTGGTGACTTTGCCAGGCGGCAATCATGCGTGGGCGAGCGACACGCTGCCGCAGGCGCGCTTTGCCTTCAAGAAGATGGTCGATTTCTTTGACCGCCATGTAAAGGGCGCCAAATAGCATGTTGCGAAAGATCACATGTTCGTTGCTGGCGGGCGCGGCGATGCTGACGGCGCAGACGGCAGGCGCACAGGAAGCAGTGCAGCGGCTCGGCGCCGATTTCTGGACGTGGCGGGCCGTGACCCAACCCGCGTCGAGCGACGATATTCCGCGTATCGTGCGCCCCGAAAAATGGACGCCCGACTGGTCCGCAGCGGCGGTGGCCGATCAGCGCCGCAAACTGTCCGCGTTCGAAGCCCAGTGGAAAACGCTGTCCGACGCGCCGCGGACGGTGAGCGAACGGGTCGATTATCGTCTGGTCGGCTCTGCGCTTGCGCGTGTCCGGTGGGAACTGGATCATGTGGCCGCATGGCGGCGCCAGCCGCATTTTTATATCGCGCAGGCGCTCAACCCGATTTTCGAGCGGCTGTTGCCCCCGCCCCCTGTCGAAGCCGACCGGATCGATGACGTCGTCCGTCATCTGGACAATGCGCCGCATCTGTTGTTGGCCGCACGGGGCAATCTGGATGATATGCGCGGTCCCTTTGTCGAGGCCGCCCTCCACCAGATCGCCGATGTTCCGGCGAGCCTGCGCGGCATGGTCGCCGGGCTTGCGCCCCACGCGACCCCGGCGCAGCGGCGGCAGCTTCGTGCCGCGAGCGAGAGGGCCATCGATGCTTTTTCCGCATTCGCGGCCTTTCTGACCGAAAGGCGCGGCGGTTTGTCCGATGCGACCGCGGTTGGTCGGGACAGCTATCGCTATTTCCTGAACGACGTGGCCCTCTATCCCTATTCGCCCGACGAACTGCTCGTCATGGGACGCCAGGAATGGGCCCGATCGGTGCTGTTCGAGGAGTTGGAGCGTAACCGCAACAAAGGGATGAGCGAGCTGCCGATCGCGGATTCGATCGACACCGTGATCGCGCGGCTGGACGCCGACGAACAGAAGGTCCGCCGATTCCTGCGCGACCATGATCTGCTGACCATTCCCGACTGGGCGGGGCATTACCGTGCACAGCCCTTTCCCGCCTATCTCGCGCCGATCGGCTGGCTGGGGCGCACGTTCGACCTGACCGACCGGACGCGGGTGGGGCAGGACGCGACCGTCTATCTGCCCGAACCGTCGCCGAAACTGGGATATTTCAACCTGTCGATCACGCGCGATCCGCGTCCGATCATCGTGCACGAGGGTGTGCCGGGCCACTTTTTTCAGCTGACGCTCGGCTGGCGTCACCCCAACCCGCTGCGTCGCCATTATTACGACAGCGGTGCGAACGAGGGGACGGGCTTTTACGCCGAGGAGATGATGCTTCAGGCCGGATTGTGGACGAACGATCCGAAAACGCGCGAAATCATATATAATTTTGCCCGGTTGCGGGCATTGCGGGTCGAGGTCGACGTCAAGTTGGCCCTCGGTGAATTCAGCGTCGCGCAGGCTGCCGACTATCTGGAAGCGATGGTGCCGATGGACCGCGCCACGGCCGAAGAGGAGGCGGTGTTTTTCGCCGCCGCGCCGGGGCAGGCGATCAGCTATCAGATCGGAAAGATGCAGACGGCGGAGTTTCTGGCCGAAGCGCGCGTGCATGAGGGGAAGAATTTCGACCTCAAGCGCTTTCACGACTATCTGTGGCTGAACGGCAATGTCCCCATCGCGCTTCAAAAAGAAGAATATCTGGCGTTGGCGGCAGGGAAATAGGGGGGGGGCTATGCGACTGATCCGACTGGTCGAGCCGCAATCGGGATTGTCTGCCCGGTGCAGGCTGCTCGACGACGAAGCGCCGATTTCGTCCGCTTTCCTGTGGAGCCTTGCCGAACGCAAGGCCGGTTTCGAGGCGATGCACGCGATCTGGACCGGCCCCGAAATATCGGTGCCAATGCCCGCGTCGACGCTGCCCGACGGGATGGACCGCCCGGCCGTCCCGCCCGAAAATGCGACATCCCATCCCGACGCCGGCGATATCGTGCTGGCCTATCTGGCGGCAGGCAGCACCAAGGGGCTGCCGCCCGGGGATTTCTATGACATCGGTTTGTTCTATGGCGGTGGCGGACGCCTGTTGATGCCCTTTGGCTGGATACAGGCCAATGTGTGCGCGCGGATCGTCGACGAGGATATGGCGAAAGCGGTAGCCGATTGCCGCAGCATCCGCCGCAATGGTGCGTGCACCCTGTCGATCGAGACGGTCTGAGGGGCGGGCGCGATGAGCTATGATCAACTCATGTCGCTGCTGGGCAACTGGCTTTTGCCCGGTTCGCTGGTCGCGATCATGGCCTCTATGGGGCTGTCGCTGACCCCGGACGATTTCCGGCAGGTTTTCCGCAATCGACGCGCGCTGATCTTTGGCGTCTGCTCGATGCTGATCGTTCCGCCGCTGATCGGGGTGTCGCTGGCGCTCACGGTGGCGCCGACGGCGGCGCTGGCGGTCGGTTTCGTGCTCCTGGCGACGACGCCGGGGGGGATGCTGTCTAACCTGTTCACCGACATGGCCAAGGGCGATCTGGCGCTGTCGATGTCGCTGACGCTGATGGTGAGCATCATCTATATCTTCGTCGTGCCCTTTTACGCGCATTTCGCGCTGCTGCACTTCATGGGAATGGCCGCGGAAGTGCGGGTGCCGCTGGGGTCGTTTTTCTGGAATATTTTCTCGATCACCCTGCTGCCCGCGACGACCGGCTTTCTGATCCGCGCGTGGAAGCCCGCCTTTGCCATCTGGTTCAAGTCGCACCTGAAACGGATTGCGACCGTCGTGCTATTCGCATCCTTTGGCGTGATCCTGTTCGACCAGATTCCGGTGCTGCGCGAAAATCTGGGGGCATTGTTCTGGATCACCGTCGCGCTCAACCTGATCATGGTCGCGGTCGTGATGGCGATCGCGCGCTTTGCCGGGTTCAGCCGCCGGGAGAATATCGCGATCGGCGTCGAACATCTGATGCGCCAGGAAGGCACCGCCATCTTCATCGCCGTTTCGGTCGTCGGCAGCAACGAAATGTCGTTGCCGATGATCATGAATACCCCGGTCGCGCTTTGCGTCGTGCTGCTGTTTGTCGCCGTTGCGCGGCGGATGCCGCATCGCGAACCCCGACTGGCCACAACCATTTGAAACATAACAGGACATAGATCCCGGCAAGACCGGGTGAGCAGGAAAGTTCGACGATATGAAGTTGTCCCGAGCAGCGGGCTTCGCAGGGGTGCGCAAACGTATCTTTGCGACGCGACCGGCCGTCGCCTTTGTGAAAGCGCGGTAATGCTGCACCAACCATTTCCCAACCGCGAAGGAAAAGCGCGGCTGACGGCGCCCCTGTGGACCGCAACGGCGGCCCCGGGGCCCCGGCTGGCACCGCTTTCGGGCGACGTCGAAACTGACGTTCTGGTCATTGGCGGCGGCATCGCGGGCCTGTCGACCGCGCTGCATCTGGCCGAAGCCGGCGTCGATGTCCTGTTGCTGGAGCGGGGACAGCCAGGCGACGGCGCGACCGGGCAGAGCGGCGGCCTCGTCGCCCCCGATTATATCCGCCACACCCCGGAAACGATCCGCGATGTCCTGGGCAGTGCCGACGGCGAGCGTATGACGCGGATGATCGGTCGCTCCGCTCAGCAATTGTTCGACCTGATCGAACGGCACGGCATCACATGCGAGGCGCGGCAGGACGGCTTTTTTACCCCGGCGCACAGTGAAGCGCTCGCCGAAAGCCAGCGCGGGGTCGCCAATCAGTGGCGCTCGCGCGGCCATAACGTCAGCTTCGTCGAGGGAACCGCGACCCGCCGTTCCTTTGGGGCGGAGCGTTATTGCGGGGCGCTGCACTTTGCGGATGGGGGCAGCATCAATCCGCTCGCCTATGTGCGCGGGCTCGCCGCGGCGGCGGCGGCGAAGGGTGCGCGATTGTTCGCGGATACGCCGGTCGACGCACTGGTTCAGGAAGGCGGTCGCTGGATCGCGCGCACGGCGATCGGCAGCGTTTCGGCGCGGCGGGTGGTTCTGGCGGCAAATGGCGGGAACGCGGACCTGCACCCTGCGCTGCGCAAAACGGCGTTGCCGCTTCATGTCTTTCAGTTCGCGAGCGCGCCGCTGTCCGGCGCGGCGCGGCAGGTGATCCTGCCCAGGGGCGGGGCCTTTACCGACAAGCGCCCCTATCTGTTCACCGCGCGGCGCGATCCGGCCGGGCATCTGGTCTCGGCCTTTCCCATGTCCTATCTGGTCCGCGGTCCGCGCGGTTGCCACCGCGAGGCGAAAAGGCGGCTTGCGCAACATTTTGCGGTCCTTCCCGATCCCCGGATCGACTATCTGTGGCACGGTACGGCGTGGGTGAACACGTCCTTCCTTCCCGAAATCTATGACCTTGGAAACAGCGCGATAGCGATCCAGGCTTGCAACGGGCGCGGCATTGCAACCAACAGTACGATCGGGGCAGAGGTGGCGGCGTGGCTGGCGAGCGGCGACGAAAAGGCCCTGTCGGTACGGCCGCGAGCGCCGTCACCCGTCGCATTCTATCGCGGGGCGGCCATGCTGCCAAAAATCCTGATGTCGATGGCGCGTTTGTCGAACTGAAGCCGAAGGGATCAGGGCGCCAGCGGATCGAGATTGTCGTAGAGCTGTCCCAGCAGCGCGATCATCCGTTCGAAATCCCGGGGGGCGAGCCCCGCGATAAGATGCTCGAACACCGGTGCCGTCACGCGCCGCGCATCGGCCAGCTTTGCCTCGCCAGCCGGGGCGAGGGTCACGAGCGTGACCCGCGTGTCGGTTCCGCTCTTGGCCGTTTCCACCAGTCCGGCGGCGGACATGCGCTGAAGAATGCGCGTCATCGTCGACAGGTTGATCACGGCGGCATCGGCGATATCGCGGGCACCACGCGGCGATTTTTCGCCGAGAATCATAAGCACGCGCCAGCTCGGAATATCGAGGGCAATGGCGCGCAACCGCGCATCGATGATCGTATTGTACCGGCTGACCAGGCGGTTGAGCAGATAAAATGGGTAGCGTTCGACCCGAAAGGTCGTCGAACCCGGATTTCCAGACTGAAAGGCGTCCATGGACGCCGCTTTAGAGGATCGTCGGCACGTTGCAATCGCGCGCGGATCCGTATCGCCGTCAGCCCGGGTCAAGGCCGACCGTTCGGTCGTTGATCGACGGAGCGGGGCAGAAAGCCGCCTAGCCCGCCAGCGCCGCAGTGAGCGCCAGGCCGTCCTCGTCCGCCAGCGCCGCGTCGCGCAGACGCCGGATGACCCCGGCATCGATGCCCGCCGTGCGATAGCGGGCGATGATCCGGCCATAGTTGGCGAGACCGCGTTCGAATGTGTCGCCATAACCCTTTATCAGCCGCTGGCATTTGACGATTTCCAGCGCCTCGTCGGGCGATGCCGCGCGGACGAGCGACAGCCATTCATCGATCCGCGCCTGTTCCATCCGATAGCGCAAGGTTCGCCGACGCCACCGCCGCGTCCCGGCGAGCAGCGAGAGCAGCAGGTACCAGCGCAGGCTGGTCGTTTCGACGTGGCGTCCCTTTGTGAACAGTGGCCTTAGTCGCCGCGACAGACGCTCGCTTGCCAGGATGCGGTGGCCGATCGCGGCAGGAAGCGTTTCGCAAATCTCCTCCAGCCGCGGATGCATATATTCGGTGAGCTGGACGATCTGTTCGTCGCTGGCCTTTACCTCGCGGCGGACGCGCGCAAAGCGGCCGGCGCGCAGTTTCAGCCCGGCGACACGGATCGTGTCTTCATAGGACATCCAGAGCGCCAGATGCCGCGCCGCTTCGGTCAGCAATTCACCGTTGCCCGACAGCGTTTCGAGACGATCGAGGTAAAGCGCGGCGTAATCGGCGTCCTGATAGTCCATCAACCGCCGCACGCCCTCTGCCGCGAAGCCATGCGCCTCGGCCGGTAGGGCGGCTTCGATCCGCCGCTGCAAATCCCGCCCGGCGGCCGTCGTAGGGGCGGGGGCGGATATGGGCTGGGGCCGCGTGTCGGTGCCGCCCGCTGTCGCCACATTGCCGAGCGCGGCGTCGAAACCGGCAGCGAAACCGCGCAGATTGGCGTCGGTTGCCTTGCCGCCTGCGCGGATCGCCTCTTCGAAAGCCGAGCGTGGAAGGGGGAGGGCACCGCTTGCGGCGAGCGCACCGAGCAGCGTCGAGCTGATCACGCTGCCCGCCGCATCGGCGACGGCGTCCATGTCAAAGCCGATGAACCGTCCGGCGCGTTCGCTTGCCGCGTTCAGAATGCGTTGGCTGCTCGCGCGGCCGTCGCCCATCGCCGACTTTTCCGAGATCGCATAGACGCGGTGCGTCGATGCGATCAAAATGCTGTTGCCGGATACGAAACCGCGCAGGATCGCCCGCCCGGCCTCCATCAATTCGGACGCCAGCACGATATCGACGTCGCCCGGAGCGGGCATCAGCGCCAGAACGGGATTGGCAGCCGATCCGGCCGGAAAAAGTTCGATGTAATAGACGGTCGCGCCCGTGCGCTGGGCGACGCCGGGGACCGACGTGCCCTGGGCGACGAAGCCGTTTGCGGCGGCGAGCTGGACGATCCAGTCGGCAAGGACGCCGCCACCCTGTCCGCCGAGGCCGAGGACGGCGATGGTGATGCGCTGGCGGGCGGACATCAAAAAGCCCTCGCGGCAAGCCGTCGATCGGCGCGGCGCTGGAGCGCGCCGATGACCCAGGCACGCAGCCGATGACGTATCCGGTCGCGGCGGTTGGGGTTGGCGATGATCCGCGCCTTGTAAAAGGAAGGGCAGAGCACGGCGGCGTGGCTGACCTCTCCGCAGACGCCGCATCCCACGCAACTGTTCTCCACATGCGCGACCGGGTCCTGGCGCAGCGGATCGGGATTGGCGCGGATCGTCAGCGACGGGCAGCCCGAAAGGCGAATGCAGCTATGGTCGCCGGTGCAGGTGTCGGGGTCGACGCCGAAGCGTTCGCGCACCACCCGCTCGCCAGCCTTCATGGCCTTTGCCAGTTGCGGCTTGATCCGGCGCTGGCGGTTGAGCTGACACTCTGACTGGGCGACGAGTATCTTCGGTCCCTTTTCCGGAGCGGTCAGCGCGCCATGGATCGCATCGCGCATCCCCGCCACATCATAGGTGCGCGTCATGGTTCGGGCCCAGGCGATGCCGATACCACGAACCGCCTTTTCGATCGGGTTGTTGGCGCTGCGATGCGGCAGCTTTGCGCTGGACGACGGAATATCCTGCCCACCGGTTGCGGCGGAATAGCCATTGTCGACGATGATCGTGAGATTGTCATCGCGGTTGAAGACGGCGTTGCCGATCCCCGACGTCAGGCCGTTATGCCAGAAACCGCCGTCGCCCATGATCGCGACGGCACGCTTCCCCTCGGGCTTGAACGCCGATGCCCCCGCGGTTCCAAGGCCATAGCCCATGGTCGTGTTGCCGATGTTGAACGGCGGCAGGATCGAGAAAAGGTGACAGCCGATGTCGGCAGAGACGTGCAGTTCGCCGATTTCGCGTTGCACCAGCTTCATCGCCGAAAAGATCGGGCGTTCGGGGCAGCCGGTGCAAAAGCCCGCGGGTCGCTGGGGCACCGCCGCTGGCGGGAGGTCCGGTGCGGCCGGAATATTGTCCGGCGCGCGGGTCGGCGCACGGTCCGGCGAATGGGCGCGCAGGAAATCGGCGATCCCGTCCTTGATCACCGCGGCGGTATATTCGCCCGCGCGCGGCAGCACGTCCTTTCCCACGATGCGGGTGTCCTGACCGGCGCGACGCACGAGCGTGTTGAGTTCATGCTCGATGAATTCGGGCTGCCCTTCCTCGACCACCAGCACGGCCCGTTTGCCCTCGCAAAAGGCGCGCACCTCGTCGGGAATCAGGGGGTAGGTCACGTTTAGGACATAGACCGGCAGGTCGGCATTGCCGAACGCATCGGAGAGTTCCAAGAGTTCAAGCGCGCGGTTGAGCGAGTTGAACAGGCCGCCCTGAACGATGATGCCGATGTCGCCGTCGGTCCGGCCGAAATGTTCATTGAGCCCGTTGTCCCGCACGAAGGCAACCCCCGCGGGCCAGCGTTTCTCGATCTTTTCGACCTCGTGCAGGAAATTCGCCGGGGGCAGGACGATGCGGTCGGTATCGCGCCGCGGCGATGCGGCTGCCTCGCCCACCGTCAGCGCCGGGCGCCGGTTGTCGCGCGCGGCGAAGCTGCCGGTCATATGACAGGCGCGGACGCGCAGTTCGAGCATGACCGGCGTGTTCGACGCCTCCGACAGTTCGAACCCCTTTTCGACCATATCGACGAGGAGCGGCAGGCTGGGGCGCGGATCGAGCAGCCACATTTGCGATTTCATCGCAAAGGCGTGGGTCCGTTCCTGCATGATCGACGAGCCTTCGCCATAATCCTCGCCCAGGATGATCAGCGCGCCCCCGGTCACGCCGCCCGACGCGACGTTCGACAGGGCATCGGACGCGACGTTGGTGCCGACCACCGATTTCCATGCCACCGCGCCGCGCAGCGGATAATTGACCGACGCCGCCAGCATGGCGGCGGCGGTTGCCTCGCTCGCGGAGCTTTCAAAATGGACGCCGAGCCCGGCCATCAGGTCGCTGGCGTCGGCGAACACGTCCATCAAATGGCTGATCGGCGAGCCCTGGTAGCCACCGACATAGGCGACCCCCGACTGGAGAAGCGCCTTTGTGACGGCCAGAATGCCTTCGCCGTGGAACGTCTGTCCCGCGCCGAGCTTCAGGCGCTCTACCTCTGCCTTGAAGGACCGTTCGGCCATGGATCAGCCGGCCACCAGCGCAACGACGCGAAGCGGACTGCCCGACCCGCCGCGGATCTTCAGCGGGGTGGCGATGATCACGCTTCCCCGCGGAGGAAGAAGGTCCAGATTTTCAAGGCATTGCAGGCCGTAGCGCCCGGCACCGTGAAACAGGGTGTGGGCGGGGTAGGCGGGATCGAGCAAATGCGCCTGTCCGGCATCGGTTCCGATCGTTTCAACGCCGAGCCCGTGGGCATCGCGCTCGTCGATCAGAAAGGCGACGGCCTCGGCCGATGGCCCGGGCGTGTGCGCGCCGTCCTCGCGGCGGTTGGTATAGGCATCGACGTCGCGTTTCGACCAGTCGGTGCGCAGCATGATCCAGCTGCGCGGCGGAATTCGGCCATGTTCGGCCTCCCATTGCTCGATATCGGCGACGGTCAGCAGATAGTCGGGATCGGCCGCGGCCTTGGCGGCAATGTCGATGACCACCGCCGGGGCGATGAAGTCGGCGGGCGGCGCGGTATCGACCGCATTGTTCGGTAGATCCTTGCCCGTAACCCAGTGGATCGGCGCATCAAAGTGCGTACCCGTATGTTCGCTGACCGTGAAATTATTCCAGTACCAGGCGACACCGCGTTCGTCGTAGCGCGAAATTTCCTGCTGGCTGAAGGCGGCGCACTGGCCGAATTCGGGCGGCAGGACCAGCGTCGGCGTGTCGGGCGACAGCGTTTGCGTCAGATCGATGGTACGGATGGAGCCGGAGGCAATACCGGCGGCCAGTTCTTCCAATATGGCAATCGTCATAATCACTCTCCCCAGAGGATGGGGTGAATGTGCCGGTCAAAACTTGCATATGCAACTAAATTATCGGGGTGTGGTTGCGGGGCGCTGGAACAGGAGCCGGATGAGGCGGGGTGGATCCCCGCTGGCCGTGCCGATCGCAAGGGCAAGATCGGAGGCGGGTGCCGGCGCGGTCGAGGCCGGCGGGCTATTCGATCGGCAGTTTACTGAGATTCGCGCTGATTTTTTGCAGCGTGCGCAGCAACTGGGTGATGTCGCGATTGCTGATGCCGTCCATGGCGCGCGTGAACTGGCGCCCGACGATCGGGGTGAGCTTGCGCAGCGTCTGTTGACCGGCGGGAGTCAGGGTCACTTCGGTGACGCGATTATCCTCCGGATTGGGTTCGGTCGTCACCAGCCCCTGTTCGAGCATCCGGTCGATGATCCGGCTGATTGTCGAACGCTTGGTCAGCGCCGCCTCTGCAATCGTGCCGATGCTTGCGGGCTGGCGTTCGCGTAATACCGTCATGACCCGATAGACGGGTTTCGACACCCCGTGCTTGTGAAGCACCTTGTCCATATCTTCGTGATATTTGAAATCAGCGTGGGCCATTTGGTAAAATGGAGAATTTTCCAAACGGAAACTTGGACTGCTGGGGTCGTAGTCACCGCGATTTTCCATTTGTACCTCCGTCTTGTTCGTCGATTTCTTTGTCGACCTTGCGCTCATGTGTTCCTCAATTACTCTGTTCGATCAAGCGGTTCCGTGGCTGCGGAGTCGCCGCGGACGGCTGAACTAGCCGAAAACATATGTATTTGCACTTAGTTATCTTGTGGCTGCTTTTCCGGGCGTGGCGGGGGTCGCCGGAGGTGTTCCCTTCAACGCCGATCCATCAGCGGTGACGTTACGGCAAGCGCTTGCGAAAACACCGATCTGTCGCGGGCGATCGTTGCCCGCGCCGCGATGGGCCGGACCAGCGCCGGCAGGTCATGGCGCCCGGATTAAATTGACATAAATCATATGAATATGAATATATAATCCTGCAGATTTTGCATTTTCCCGAACGGCGTTGAAGTGCGGGGCAGGAGGAGGTCTGGAAATGCGGGCGAATCGCAAAAAGGGGTTGGTGACGGCTTTGCTGCCGGCGGCGATGGCAGTGGCGGCGCCGGTGGGCGTAAGCGCGCCGGTGACGGCCGCCGCCCAGGAAGCCCGGCAACGCTGGGAACAGCTTTGCCAGATCCGCAAGGACAAGCTCGACCTGATCCTGCCCGAGGTCATGCGCGAAAATGCGATCGACATGTGGATTGTCGCGGGACGTGAAGGACATGACGATCCCAATGCTTCGATGCTGGGCGGCGGATATGTGGGCGATGTCGGCTATTATATTTTCACCGATCGGGGCGGACGCATCCACCGCGCGGCACTGGGGATCGGCGGAGCGGCGTTCGCGCAATGCCCGCTTTATGACACGACCGGTGGGCCCGACCGGCTTCGCGAATTGGTGGCTGCCCACAACCCCCGGCGTATCGGGATCAATGTCGCGACCGAGATCGGGACCGCCGACGGGCTGAGCCATTCGTTGCACGAAAAATTGCGTGAAACATTGGGCGCCGATCTCGCGTCGCGGCTGGTGTCGGCCGAGAAACTGGTGTCCGATTTCCGGTCGCGCCACACCGCGACCGAGATCGCGGCCTTTGCGCGCGCTGGGGAATATGCGCGCACGATCGCCGAACGCGCCTTTTCGAACGAGGTGATCCAGCCGGGGCAAACCACCACCGGCGACGTCGCCTGGTGGATGATGGAAGAATTGCACAAGGAAGGGCTGGGGAGCAGTTTCGGACTTCCCAGCATCTATGTGCTGGGCCCCGGCGAACGTGGCCCGGTATCGGGCGACCATGTCATTCAACGCGGCGATCTGCTGACGATGGACTGGGGCGTCAATTATCTGCTCGCCTATACGGACATGAAGCGCATGGCCTATGTGCTGAAAGCCGGAGAGAATGCGCCGCCGCCGGGCGTGCAGCGCGCCTTCGACAAGGCACGCGGGATACGGCAGATGATCGTCGATACGGTCCGTCCCGGCGTAACCGCCGGCGATGCGCTGGCTGCCGTCAACGCGCGGGTTGCGGCGACCCAGGGACTGGTTCTTGGGCGCTATGACGATCCCAGTGCCGATGCCCGCGTGTCGGACGTGGTCATCGGCAGCCACTCGGTCGGCGACTGGGGCCATGGATCGGGTCCGTCGATGGCCGATTTCAACCCGCTGCGCATGACCTATGTCCTACGCCCCGGAAATTTCCTGTCGATCGAGCTGTTCCTCTATACGCCGGTACCCGAATGGGGCCGTCGCAAGATCAAGATTCCGCTGGAGGATAATGGCGTCGTGACCGAACGCGGGTTCGAATGGACCTATCCCGCCAATAACCGGATCCTGTTGATCAAATAGCGATGCCCATCGCGCTGGCCCCCGCATCGCAGCGGCGCGGGGATGCCGGGCGGAACGGGGCGGCGCGACCGGGCGCGGTATGCGGAAGCGGGGCGTTCAGGCGCTGCCTTCGGGAACGACCGCGATCGTCTCGATCTCCAGCTTTGCTTCGGCCTCGACGAGCCCGGCGACTTCGACGACCGCCATCGCCGGGAAATTCTTTCCAACCAGCTCGCGATAGGCGGCGCCGATGGCGGGCAGGCTGGCCAGATATTCGTCGCGGCTGGTCACATACCATGTCATGCGCACGATATGCTCCGGCCCGGCGCCACCCTCTGCAAGGATCGCGAGGGTGTTGATCAGAACCTGCCGAAACTGGCCGGCAAGGTCGAGGGCAACGAAGCGTTCCTCGCTGTCCCAGCCGACCACGCCTGCGGTGTAGATGGTGCGGCCGCTGGCCGAAATGCCGTTGGCATAGCCGCGCGGGCGCGGCCATCCGGGAGGGAGCAGGGCGGGGTGGACGGTCATGATATTTCCTTGTGCAGGGCGTGATTCAGGGCGGTGCGAAAGTCGGTAGGCCAGGCGACCGACCGGCCAAGGTCCAACTGGGTCAGAACCTGGGTGAAACGAACCGAAAAGCGGGCCGATCCTTCGCAGGCCGCCACGACGTCAAGGTCGATCGAGCTGCGTCCGACGCGAACGACATCGACCGTGAAATCGAGCAGGTCGCCGAGGCGGCACGGCTGGTGAAAGGTCGCGTGCATGTCGACCGTCGGCAATCCCAGGCGCATGTCGCCATGCATCCGTCGCCGGTCGACGCCGAGTATGGCGGCGGTCCAATCCTCGACCGCCGCGTCGCAAAGCTCGAAGCATCGCGGATAATAGGCGATGCCGGCCGGATCGCAGTGCCCGAACCGGAGCGGCAGGCGGGTTTGGAACATCAGCCGCGGCTCTGGGCCAGATGCTGCCGCGCAATGACGATCTTTTGCACTTCGGAGGCACCTTCGTAGATGCGCAGCGCGCGCACCTCGCGATAGAGGGCCTCGACCGGGGTGCCGACCGTGACGCCCAGACCACCGAATAATTGGACGGCCTTGTCGATCACCTGCTGGGCGCTGTCGGTCGCGTGGAGCTTGGCGAGTGCGGCCTCGCGCGTGTTGCGTTCGTCGCGGACGTCGCGAAGCCAGCCGGCGCGGTAGATGAGCAATGCCGAGGTGTCGATGTCGAGCACCATCTCCGCCAGCTTCGACTGCGTGATCGGATTGTCGGCGAGCGTTCCGTCGCCAAGCCGCCTTGCGCGCGCGCGCGCGGTGGCTTCGTCAAGCGCGCGGCGGGCAAAGCCAAGCGCCGCAGCGCCGACGGTGGTGCGGAATATGTCGAGCGTTGCCATCGCAGCGGCGAAGCCGCGCCCCGCCTCTCCAAGAAGCGCGGTTTCGGGGATGTGCATGTCGGAAAAGCACAGCGTCGCGAGCGGATGCGGCGCCATGACGGCGATCCTTTCGGTGACCGCAAGCCCCGGCGTATCGGCATCGACGATGAAGGCGGATACGCCCTTTGCGCCCGGCGCCTCTCCCGTTCGGGCAAAGAGGACATAGTAATCGGCGATGCCGCCGTTCGAGATATAGGTTTTGGCGCCATCGATCCGGAAGCCGTCGGCGGTGCGGGTCGCGCTGGTTTCCATCGATGCGACGTCCGACCCGGATGCGGGTTCGGTCAGCGCGAAGGCGGCGATTTTCCGTCCCGCGGCCACGTCGGGCAGATAGGCCTGTTTTTGCGCTTCGGTCCCGAGCAGGCTGATCGTCCCCGATCCGAGGCCCTGCATGGCGAAAGCGAAATCGGCGAGACCGGAATGGCGGGCCAACGTCTCGCGGATCAGCGCAAGCGATCGAATGTCGAGACGCTCGTGAATGCCGCCATAGGCTGCGGGTACGCAATAGCGTAGCCAGCCCGCGTCGCCGAGCGCGCGGACCAGGGCGCGGCAGTCGCTGTCCACATCGTCCGAATGATGGTCGCTGAGATGATCGGCGCACCAGGCGTCGAGATCCGCGGCAAGGCGACGATGGCCGTCATCGAGGAAGGGCCAGTCGAGGAAGCTGTGGTCGGCCATCAGTTGCCCTCGAACGCGGGGGTGCGTTTTGCGGCGAACGCCTCGAACGCGCGGCGGAAATCGTTGGTGGCCATGCAAATCGCCTGAGCCTGCGCCTCCATCTCGATCGCGGTTTCCACGCTGACGGCCCATTCGGTGCTGAGCTGGGTCTTGGTGATTCCATGCGCAAAGGTGGGACCGGCGGCGAGTGAAGCGGCAAGGGCGGCCGCTTCGTCCAGCAGCGCTTCGGGCGCCACAATGCGGTTGTGAAAGCCCCAGCGTTCGCCCTCGTCGGCGGTCATCATGCGTCCGGTGTAGAGAAGCTCTGCCGCCCGGCCCTGACCAATGATGCGCGGGAGGATCGCGCAGGCACCCATGTCGCACCCGGCAAGTCCGACGCGCGTGAACAGAAAGGCGGTCTTTGCCGCCGGGGTCGCGATCCGCATGTCGGATGCCATCGCCATGATCGCCCCGGCGCCCACGCAGATGCCGTCGATCGCGGCGATCACCGGTTGAGGGCAGGCGCGCATCGCCTTGACCAGATCACCCGTCATGCGCGTGAAGTTCAGCAGTTCGGGCATCGCCATTTCGGTCAGCGGGCCGATGATTTCGTGGACATCGCCGCCCGACGAAAAATTTCCGCCCGCGCCCGTCACGACGACAGCCTTCACGGCCGGCACGTAAACCAGCGCGCGAAACATGTCGCGCAGTTCGGCGTAGCTTTCAAAGGTCAGCGGATTCTTGCGCTCGGGCCGGTTCAGCGTGACGGTCGCCACGCCATTCGAGAAATGCCATCCGAAATGGGATGGGGCAAAGCGGTCGGGGTTCATATCTGTTCCTCTCGATTATCGGTGGCGAGCGAATCCTTGAGTGCGCCGAGCAGGTCATAGAGGGCGGCGCGCTGGTCGGCGGTGAGGCCCTCCAGCATCGTATCGATCCAATGGTGATGTGCGTCCGCCAGCCCCTCGAAACATTCGCGCCCGGCCTGCGACAGGCGGACGATCGAGGCGCGGCCATCGGTCGGCGAAGGGGACATCACGACATAACGGTCGCGTACCAGCGTCTGGACGACCCCGGTGACATTGCCGTTCGACACCAGCAGCGCTTGCGACAATTGCCCCATCGTCATGCCCTGCGGGTTCCGATCAAGCGCCGCCATGACGTCAAAGCGCGGAAGGGTGATGTTATACCGATCGGAAAAGCGCCTTTTCAGTCGCTTTTCGATCACCGTCGCACAGGTCAAAAGCCGCAGCCAGAGCCGAACGCTTCCGCGATCGTCGAGCGCGCCGTCGTGCTTTTCGCGAATGGCGCCGCCGTCGCTCACATCACTTCTCCGCCGGCGACCATCACGGCCTGACCGGTCATCGACCGCGCTCCGGGCTGGCACAGCCAGTGCACCGTGTCCGCCACTTCTTCGGGATCGATCAGGCGCCGTTGGGGGTTGAAGCGGGTCAGTTCGGCCAGCGCTTCTTCGGCGCTGCGCCCCGTCTTGGCCTGGATGTTGCCGATGGCTGCCGCGACGATGTCGGTATCGGTGAAACCCGGACACACCGCATTGGCGGTCAGTCCGGTGCTCGCAAATTCGGCCGCCATCGCGCGCATCAGGCCGATCGCGCCATGTTTCGATGCGACATAGGGCGCGGTGTAGGCATAGCCTTTTACCCCGGCGGTGGAGGCAATGGTGACGATGCGTCCGGCGGGCGCCGCGAGCAGGTCGGCCAGCGCCGCCTGGCAACAGTGGAACAGGGCGTCGAGATTGACCGCCATCGCAGAGCGCCAGCTTTCAAGGCTGGTCCGTACAAAGGGCGCGCTCGGCGCTATTCCGGCGTTGTTGACGAGGATGCCGATCGGGCCATGAGCCCTGCGGGCCGCATCGAAGGCCGCGTCGACGGCGGTGCGATCGGTGACATCGGCCGGAGCGATGAACGCATCGGACAAGGTCGATGCCGTTGTTTCCAGCGCTTCGCGCCGCCGGCCGACAAGCGTGATTCGCGCGCCGTCCCCGGCGAGCTTGTGGGCGATTGCGGCGCCGATTCCCGATCCGCCGCCGGTGATGACGGCATGAATGTCGTTCAGTTTCATGTCAGCCCCTTAACAGCGCGTCCTGTTCGGCCGCGCGCTTGAGGTTGCGGCCGAGCTGGCTCATTCCCGCAAGATAGTTCGGCGGCACATGGGCGCCGCGATAATCATGCTGCGCGGCGGCGCGCAAAGTCCACATGGGATCGACCATATGCGGCCGTCCGATGGCGACCAGGTCGGCGCGTCCGGCGGCCAGGATCGAATTGGCATGGTCGGTTTCAAAGATGTTGCCGACCGCCATCGTCGAAACGCGGGCTTCGTTGCGGATCTGATCGGCAAAGGGCGTCTGAAACATCCGGCCATATACCGGTTTGCAATCGGCCCAGGTCTGGCCTGCCGATACATCGATCAGGTCGGCCCCGGCCGCGTCAAAGGCCTGTGCGATCAGCACCGCTTCGTCGGGGGTCACGCCTGCCTGACCCATCCAGTCATTTGCCGAAATACGCACCGACATGGGCCGGTCGGCGGGCCAGGCGGCGCGCATGGCGGCGAACACCTCAAGCGGGAAGCGCAGTCGATTTTCCAGGCAGCCGCCGTAATCGTCGCGGCGCCGGTTGAGCAGGGGGGTGATGAAGCTGGACAGAAGATAGCCATGGGCGGCGTGCATTTCGACCATGTCGAAACCGGCATAGATCGCCATGTGGGTCGCCGTGACGAACTGGTCGCGAACCTTGTCCATGTCGGCGCGGGTCATGGCGCGCGGGGTCTGGTTGTTCGGGCTCCACGCCACATCCGATGCCGCCATCAACGGCCAGTTTCCCTCGGCAAGCGGTTCGTCCATCCCCTCCCAGCCGATCCGGGTCGATCCCTTGGCACCCGAATGACCGAGCTGAAGGCAGATTTTGGCGCGGGTATGCGCGTGGACGAAATCGGTGATGCGGCGCCAGGCGGCGGCATGATCGGGCGCATACATGCCGGGACAGGCCGGCGTGATCCGACCATCGGGGGAAACGCAGGTCATTTCGGTATAGACCAGCCCCGCGCCGCCCTGTGCCCGCGCGCCATAATGGACGAGATGGAAATCGTTCGGCGTGCCGTCGGTTGCGGAATACATCGCCATCGGCGACACCACGATGCGGTTGTCGAGCGTCATGTCGCGCAATTTATAGGGAGCGAACATCGGCGGAGCGATGTCGTTCGCCGGGCCGCCGGGCGCCTGCGACTGGAACCAGCGTTCGACGCTTTCCAGCCAGTTCCTGTCGCGCAGCCGAAGATTTTCGTGGCTGACGCGCTGGGACCGGGTCAACAGCGAATAAGCGAACTGGATCGGCGCGAAAGGGAGGTAGCGGCTGAGCGTTTCGAACCATTCGGTCGAGTTGCGCGCGCTGTTCTGAAGCTTCAGCACCTCGACATTGCGCTCGGCCTGATATTCGGCAAGTGCCTCGGCGCGATTCAAGCCGGGGCGATTGAGCACCTGCGCCAGCTTGATGGCATCCTCTAACGCCAGTTTTGTCCCCGACCCGATCGAGAAATGGGCAGTGTGTGCGGCATCGCCGAGCAGAATGAACTTGTCGTAGGACCAGCGACCGGTGATGATGCGGCGGAAATTCAGCCATGCCTGCGGCCCCGGCAGATGCCGGGCGTTGGACATCAGCGTATGGCCGTCCAGATGGCGGGAAAAGATGTTTTCGCACAGCGCGATCGCCTCGGGCTGATCCATCCGGTCGAGCCCCAGCGCTTCCCATGTTTCGGGTTCCATTTCGACAATGAAGGTCGAAAGATCGTCGTCGAAACGATAGGCGTGCGCCCATACCCAGCCCGCCTCGGTCTGCTCGAAGGCGAAGGTGAAGGCGTCGAACTGCCGCGCCGTTCCGAACCAGAAGAATTTGTTGCGGCGCACCTGAATGTCGACATCGAAATGTTCGGCATGGGCGCTGCGAATGCGGCTGTTGGCGCCGTCGGCGGCGATGACCAGGTCATAATCCGTCCAGTCGGCAGGGTCGGCGCTCGCTTCATGCTCGAAGTGCAGGGTGATGCCGAGTTCGCGGGCCCGGTCCTGCAGAATGGCGAGCAGCCGCTTACGCCCGATGCCGATGAAGCCGTGGCCGGTCGAGCGGACGCATTCGCCGTGAATGTGAACGTCGATGTCGTCCCAATGGGCGAATTCGTCGCGAATGGTGGCGCCGCTGACCGGGTCGTTGACCATCAGATTTTCGACCGTCTGGTCCGAAAAGACCACGCCCCAGCCAAAAGTGTCGTCGGCGCGGTTACGCTCGAACACATCGATCTGATGGTCTGCATCGTGCAATTTCATCGAGATGGCGAAATAAAGGCCGGCGGGCCCGCCGCCTACGCATGCGATCTTCACCGTCGAATCTCCGTCATGATATCTGACGGAGATCCTATGCATCACCCGAAAAAGCTTCAAGCTTAAAATTTTAAACTTGAAATATCCTTTATCACGCAATTATTCATATATATGGGAATGGCGAGGAGAGACGAAAAATGAAGTGGCCCGCAGCACGTCTGGCAAACGGTTCGAAAAAGAGCTTTGGCATGTATGAGGAGGCCGCGAAGCTCGATGCAGCGGGCGCTGACCTGATCCACCTGGAGTTCGGGCGCCCGCATGCCGATACGCCACAGCATATCAAGGATGCGAGCAAGGCCGCGCTGGACGCCGGGATCGTCCATTATGGCGATTTCCGCGGAACGCTGTCGCTGCGCCAAGCGCTCGTCGAAAAGTTGAAAAATTTCAACAAGCTGGACTATGACGTTGACGAAGTGCTGGTGACGAACGGGCTGACCCATGCGTCCTTTGCGGCTTTCATGGCGGCGATCGATCCGGGCGACGAGGTCATCCTGCTCGACCCCTATTACCCGCAGCATATCGGCAAGACCGAGCTTGCCGGCGGCAAGGTGGTGATCGCCGAGCTCGACAAGGCGAATGATTTCGCTATTTCGAAGGAAGCGATCGCCGCCAGGATCACCGACCGCACGCGGATGATCGTGCTCGTCAATCCCGCGAATCCGACCGGGCGGGTGTATCGCCGCGACGAACTGCAACAGGTTGCCGATCTGGCGATCGAGCATGATCTGCTGGTGCTGTCGGACGAGGTATATGAATATATCACCTATGGCGGTGCCGAGCATGTCAGCATCGCCAGCCTGCCGGGCATGCGCGAGCGGACGATCACCTGTTTTGCCTTTACCAAGGCCTATTCGATGGACGGGTGGCGGATCGGCTATCTTGCGGCCGATGCCCGCCTGATGCCTGCGATCCTGCGTATCGCCATGACCGATGTGACGCACGTCAACGTCTTCGTGCAGGAGGGAGCCCGCGCCGCCGTCGAAGGGCCGCAGGATGCAATGCATGCGATGGTCGAGGCCGATCGGCGCAAGCGCAATATCGTTGTTCGCACGCTCAACCAGATGCCGGGCGTGACCTGCGCCGAGCCCGAGGGCACCATCTATGCCTTTCCCGACATCACGGGTACCGGTCGCAGTTCCAGCGAACTGGCGATGGCGATCCTGCAAGAGGCGCATGTGGTGGTCGAGGCCGGCAGCTTTTATGGCCCCGGCGGTGAGGGGCATTTGCGCGTCTGTTTCGGATCCGAATCCGAAGAGCGCGTGATCGAAGCGATGGAGCGGCTAGCCCGCTTTTTCAACGCATCCTGACGAAGGGGAGGGCCGCTCCGGCTCTGTCATCGTTACGAGGGAGAATGGAATGCCGACATGTTTCCGCTCGCGTTTCCGGCTTGCCGCCGCGCTCCTGGTCGCGTCCGTTCATGGCATCGCCGCCCCGGCGATCATGGCGGATGAAAGGTCGTCGCAGTCCGCGGCGCAGCCATCGTCCTATGCGGCGCTTGTTGATCTGTACCGCGAATTTCGCGCCTTCGTGCCCCCGGCGATGGTGGACGGGGTTCCCGACTATTCGCCCGCCAGCGTGGCGGCGCATTATGCCGCCCTTCGCAGCTTTCAGGCGCGACTGGCGGCGATCGACGACAGCGACTGGCCGATTTCCGAGCGGGTCGACTATATGGTCGTCCTGGCGGAAATGCGGGGGCTGGAGTTCCAGCATCGCGTGACCGAACCGTGGAAGCGCGATCCGGCCTTCTACAGCGTGACCAACCTTGGCTTCGGGCCAAAGATGCATGGAGCCTTTGCGGTTCCGAAACTGCCGTTGGCGGGCGACGAAGCGGCGGCGTTCCAGGCGCGGCTGGATGTCGTTCCCGCCGCGTTGCAACAGGCACGGAAGAATTTGACCGACGCCCGCGGCGACCTGGCGCGGCTGGCGATTGCCCAGAAGGCGGTCGAAGTGAACCTGTTCGGCGACCTCGCCGCGGAGGCGGAGAAGGTTCAGCCCGCACTGGCGCCGTCCGCGCGGCGTGCGCAAGCCGCGGCGGCCGGGTTCAAGTCATGGCTGGAGGATATCGAATCAAGCCTGCCCGCGCATGGCGGTGTCGGCCGCGACAATTATGCCTGGTATCTTCGCCATGTGTTGTTGCTGCCCTATTCGCCCGAAGAGATCGAAACGATCGGCGAGCGGGAATATCAGCGACAGATCGCTTTTCTGAAGATCGAGGAGCATCGCAATCGCGCTATTCCGATGCCCCGGCCAGTCGCGACGCGGGCCGAATTCGACGCGAAGCGCAAGGCGGAGGACGAGGATATTCTGCGCTTTCTGCGCGACGGCGACTGGGTCACGATTCCGGATTATGTCGCGCATGATCCGGACGAGGGGCCCTATCAGTTTCCTTTTGAAAAGGATCCCTCGAAGCCCGGGTTGTTCGACCCGCCGCAGCATCTGCACTTCTTTTTTCAGGCCGAGTTTCGCGACGGGCGCCCGCTGCGCGCCCACAATCTGCCGGGACATGCCTTCGATGCGTTGCAGGCGGCGCGCGATACGCGTCCGGTTCGCGGCCAGCCCAGGCTATTCTTCGTCAACGGCGTTCGAAACGAAGGGTGGGCCTTTTACCTGGAAGAGTTGATCCTGCAGGCGGGGCTGCTCGACGAACGACCCAAGACCCGCGAAATCGATTATATCCTGGGCGCCAAGCGCGCAGCGCGGGTGTTGCCCGAAATTCGGATGCAGGCGAACGAATGGACCTGGGAACAGGCCAATGCCTCGTTGATCGCGCGCACACCGAAATGGATGGAGCCGGGCGATGCGGTCGCGCGCTTCGATATCGAACTTTATCTGCGGCAGCCGGGCTATGGCATCGGTTATTATATGGGGAAGGTGGAACTGGAAAAGCTGCTTGCGGACATGGCGATGCAGGACGGCGAGGCGTTCGATATCAAATCCTTTCACGATCGTTTTCGGGCGGCAGGATCGATCCCCATATCCTTGATCCGGTGGGAAATGACCGGCCGTGACGATGAGGTAAAAGGGATGCGCGATTGACGAGCCGTCCGGGAAGGGAGGGGGACGGACGGCTCGTCGCGCGGCCGCTGCGGCCGGCCGCCATTCGGGACTGCGGCAGTCGGTCCAGCGTCGCGATGGTCGCAGGCGCGCCGCAGGCTTAGGGCGCTGGTTCCCTGGACGCCGCCGGAGGCAACCAACCACCGCCCAACGCCTTGAACAGGTTGACGCGGGCGCCGCCGAGGGTGCGATCGGCAGCCGCAAGCGTCCGCCGGGCGTCAACGAGCGTGCGCTGGGCGTCGAGTAGCTCGAGATAGGAAGACGCGCCGGCCCGATGGCGTTGATCGGCCAGATCATGCGCCGCCTGAGCGCGCCGGGCTGCCTCGGCCAGTGCCACATATTGACCATTTTCGGCGGTGAGCGCTGCGAGCGCCTGTTCAACCTCCTTCAGCGCGTTGAGGATCGCACCGTCAAAAGCGGCGAGCGATGCCTGGGTTTGCGCCTCTGACTGCGCGATCCGGGCGCGCGCACCTGCGACGTTCGGAAAACTCCACGACAGGAGAGGCCCCAGGGAAAAACGGAAGGAATCGCTGCCGCGAACATCGTCATTGCGAAAGAAATCGCCGGACCCGCCAAGGCTGATGCGGGGATACAGGTCGGCGGTCGCGATGCCGATCCGTGCCGTGTCGGCGGCCAGACGGCGTTCGGCCGCCCGAATGTCCGGTCGCCGGGCGAGCAAACCGGCGCCGTCACCGACCGGTATCGCGGCGACAGGGTGCGGAGCGCGAAGACATCGCTGCGCTTCGTCCGGGACTTCGGCCGGGGGAAGCCCCATCAGCGCCGCCAGTTCGAACAATGCGATCTGGCGCGCGCCCTCGATCGGGGGCAGCTGTGCGCGCGCGTTGGCGAGAGCGGTCGCCGCCCGTTCGACGTCAAAGCGGGTGGCGGTGCCGACGCGGGCCTGCGTCGCGACGATGTCGTGCCCACGCTGGGCGATGTACACCGATTGACGCGCGACGGCGCCGGCATCCGCCAGCGTGCAGGCGTCGATATAGGCGCGCGTCGTTTCGGATGCGATCGTCACCGCGACGCTGGCGCGGGTGGCGGCGACGGCATCGCGATCGGCCTCTGCAGCTTCGATCGCGCGACCGATCCGGCCCGACAGGTCAACCTCCCAGGCGAGGCCGAGGCCCGACGCATAGGACCATTGCCGCCCGTCCCCGCTGCCGGTGGGATTGCCGTCGCCATAGGCGATGCCGCCCGACACGTCGGTCGAGGGCAGGCGGCGGGCACCCGTTTCGCGGAGCACGGCATCGGCCCGCGCAAGATTCGCGGCGGCGATGCGCAGATCGGTGTTGGCGGTGAGGGCGCGCGTCACGAGGCGGTCGAGCGCCGGGTCGGCGTAAAGGCGCCACCAATCATCCTGTGGCTCGCCGCCGCTGACCTGATCCGACGTGGACAGGAAGACGCCGGTCGCGGACGGCGGCGGCGGTGCGGGCGGGCGATAGTCGGGCCCGGCGGCACAGCCGCCCAGCGCCAGAAGGGCGGCAGAAAGAAACAGGGCCTTATGCATGGACCATCTCCGTCGTTGCGATCTGCTGCGCCCGGTCGCTGGCAGCGGCGGCACGATGGTCGCGGGCCACGAAGCTGTAGATTGTCGGCAGCACGAACAGGGTGAAAAGGGTGCCGATCAACATGCCCATGACGACGACGATCCCGATGGCAAAGCGGCTGGACGCACCCGCGCCACTGGCGAACAGCAGGGGCACCAGGCCCGCGACCATCGCCGCCGTCGTCATCAGCACGGGCCGCATGCGGACCGCCGCCGCCCGGCGTATCGCCTCGATCCGGCTCAACCCTTCGCTATGCTGCATCTCGTTGGCAAAGGAGACCATCAGGATGCCGTGCTTCGATATCAGCCCTATCAGCGTCACAAGTCCGATCTGGGTATAGATGTTGAGCGTCGCATAGCCGAGATAGAGCGGCACCAGCGCTCCACAGATTGCAAGGGGCACGGTGACGAGGATGACCAGCGGATCGCGGAAGCTTTCGAACTGGGCGGCGAGCACCAGAAAGATCACGATCAGGGCAAAGCCGAACGAAATGGTCAGGCGATCGCCCTCGTGCACATATTGCCGGCTGTCGGACAACCAGTCGACCGTCATTCCGGGCGGCAGCGGCTGGGAGTCCAGAAAGGCGACGGCTTCGCCCATCGTCACGCCCGGCGCGAGCACCGCCGACAGGGTGGCGGCGTTCATCTGGTTGAACTGCGGCAGGCGGTTTGCCTGCGGACGCATGTCGACACTGGCGACAGTCGACAATGGGACGAGCGTGCCCGATGCCGCCTTTACATGATATTGTCCGAGATTCTGGGGCGTAAGCCGCTTGTCCCGCGGGACCTGCGCAATCACGTCATAGGAACGGTCATGCCAGTTGAAGCGGTTGACGTAATTCTCGCCCACCAGCGTGGCCAGCGTTCCGGCAATCGCGTCCATCGACACCCCCATCTGTCCCGCCTTTTCCCGGTCGATGATGATACGGGCCTCGGGGCTGTCAAAGGCCAGGTCGCCATCGACGAAGGCGAACAGACCGCTGCCCCAAGCCGCGCCCTTCAGCTTTTCAAGGCTTTGATAGATTACCGGAAAACCGTCGGACGACCGGATAACCATCTGAACCGGCAAGCCGCCGCTTCCGGCAGGCAAGGGTGCGGGTTGGAAGGCGGTGGCATAAACGCCGGTAATCGCCGACCCTTCCGCATTGAGCTGGGCCTGGATGTCATCGGCGCTGCGTTCGCGCTCGTCCCATTCGGTCAGGGCGATCCCGCCGAACCCCGAATTGGCGCTGCCGAAGCCGACATCGAACCAGGATGCGAAATATTCGGGAATCTGTTCGAATATCTGCTGTACCTCGGCAGCGTAGCGCGCGGTATAGTCGACGTTCGCATATTGAGGCGCCTTGGTCTGGACAAAGATATAACCCATGTCTTCGGGTGGAGCGAGTTCGCGGCGCGCCCCTGAAAACAGCACGACAATGCCCAGCAATACGGCGAGGCCGACCATCAGCACGGCGCCGCGAGCCGCGAGCGTACGGGCGAGCATCTGTTCATAGCCGCGCCCCAGCCTGTCCATCATTCGCTCGATCCGGCGGGCGAGCCGTCCGGCGTCCATGTTGTCGCGAAGCAGGAAACTGCTCATCATCGGCGAAAGGGTCAGCGCCACAACGCCGGACACGATGACCGCTCCTGCGAGCGTAAAGGCAAACTCACGGAACAGGGCACCGGTCAACCCGCCCATCAGGCCGATCGGGGTGTAAACGGCGGCGAGCGTGATGGTCATCGCAATCACGGGCCCGACAATCTCGCGAGCACCGTTCAAGGCCGCACGCACGGGCGCCATGCCGTCCTCTATGTGGCGGTGGATATTCTCCACGACGACGATCGCGTCGTCGACGACCAATCCGATTGCGAGCACCATGGCAAGCAGCGTCAGCAGATTGAGCGAAAAGCCGAAGGCCAGCATCAGGGCTGCGGTTCCGACCAGCGACAGGGGAATGGTCACGACCGGGATGATCACGGCGCGCATCGATCCCAGAAACAGGAAGATGACGATGATCACGATGATGACCGCCTCGATCAGCGTACGTGTCACCTCGTTGATCGACGCATTGACGAAATGCGCGACGTCGAACTGGCTGACCACGGTCAGTCCGGCGGGCGCGACGCGCTGAATGTCGGGGATCAGTTCCTTTACCGTGCGAACGATTTCCAGCGGATTGCCGTCGGGCGTCGGCGAAATGGCGATGAAGATCGCCGGACCACCCATGCTGGTGGCGCTGGCGTCATAATGTTGACCGCCGATCTCTATCGTCGCGACATCGCCGAGCCTGACCAGCCCGTCCGTGCCGCTTTTGATGACCATCGAGCGAAAATCGTCAAGGTTGGTGAGGTCGGTGGCGGCGGTGATGTTGATCGCGGTCGATGTGCCTTTCAATTGGCCGGGAGCCGCCTGGACATTGTTCGCGCGCATCGCCCCGGCCACTTCACCGGCCGACAGGCCGCGCGCGGCGAGTTTGTCCGGATCGAGCCAGACCCGCATCGCCAGCGTCTGGCCCCCGCTGATGTCGGCCGAAGCGACGCCGGGGACCGCGGTGATCAGCGGCTGGGCGACGCGGGTCGCAAAGTCGGTGATCTGCGGGATCGACAGTGTTTCGCTGCGAAAGGCGACATATTGGACCGCGGATGCGCCGTCGGTGATCTTCGTGATGACAGGATCGTTGGCGCCGGAGGGAAGGCGATATTGGACCTGCTGAACCTTTGCCAGCACTTCGGTCATCGAACGGTCGGCGTCGGCGTTCAGAACCAGCTTGGCCTTCACCTCGCTGCGTCCCTGCGACGAAGTCGAGGTCAGATATTCGATGCCGTTGGCCGTCGCGATCGCTTGCGCGATCGGGGTCGTGACGAAGCCCTGCATCACGTCCTGCGTGGCGCCGGGATAGGAGGTGCTGACGACGATCGTGGCGCTTTCCATGTTCGGATATTCCCGAACCTGGAGCATGAACAGCGATGCGCCGCCGATGAGAAGGATCAGCAGGCTGACGACGACGGCCAGAATGGGCCGCCGGATGAACAGGTCGGTGAAGCTCACGAGAATGTCATTCCTTCTTCGCGGATGCGGGGCGCGACACGCGAACGGCGGCGCCCGGCTGGACGCGGATCTGGCCTTCGGTCACGACGACATCGCCGGCCTTCAGCCCCTTGGTCACGATGATGCTGTCGCCGATCCGGCGGCCGGTCGTCACGGCGACGATGTCGGCCTTGCCCTCGGTTCGGGCCCTGGGGCCGCGAACCACGGTTACGCTGTCGCCCGATGCAGACGTCTGAATGGCGGTGACGGGCACGAGCAGCGCGCCCGACTGGGCCGGCAGTTCGAGCGCGACGGACACATGCATTCCGGGACGAAGCAGTCGGCCGGGATTGGGCAGCAGTGCCTGAATCATGACATTGCGGCTGTCTTCGCCGATCCGCGGCTCTATGGTGGTCACGCGGGCGGAAAAGCTGCGCCCCGGCCAGGCGTCCGATTGCAACCGGACCGAGCCGCCGACGCGAAGATGCGAAAGCTGTTGCTGCGGCACCGTGAAATCGGCGTAGAGACGGTCGAGCGCGGTCAAGGACGCGACCGGGTCGCCGGGATTGAGATATTGACCGAGATTGACCTTGCGGACCCCGATTTCGCCGGAGAAGGGCGCGACAACGCGTTTCTGAGCGATGCGGGCATCGAGTTGACGCACGGCGGCGATGGCCTGCGCATGTTCGGCGCGCCGTTGATCGAGGACCTCGCGGGATTCAGCGCCGGTCGGCACAAGCTCGCGCGTCCGCTCGAGCTGAAATCGAGCCAGATCGGTGCGGGCGACCGCGGCGGCACGGTCGGCGCGTTCGGGGCCGTCATAGAGCTGGACCAAGGCGGTGCCCGCACCGACCCGGGCACCCGGCTGGAAACGGATGGCGGTTACGCGCCCGGCGACTTCCGGGGCCAGCATCACTTCCTGGACCGCGCGGAGCGATCCGATTGCTTCGAGTTCCGCCGGGACGTCGCGGGGCTGGACGACCATGGCGGCTACCGGTGTCGGGGGCGGGGCAGCCTGAGCCGGCGCAGCGTTGCGCCATCCGCGCCACAGGAAAAGGAGGAGGAAGAGCAAGACAATCAGGCCCACGGCGGTCGCGGCCTGGCGCCATGTCAGGACCGGCTTTGGCGCGGTCTCTTTTGTAATCATGTGCAAAATCGGCTCCCTTCGAATCAGGAGCGCGTCAAATAGAACCTCAATATAGGTTTAGGTAAAGCGCTAATTCCGAATCGTTCGCAATTGAGGCGGACGGGCGGGCGTCAACGGAGGATGCGCGCGGCGTGGAGGCGCGGCTAAGCGTGTGATGGTCGCGAGCTGGCAAGACCCTGGGTCTGAGGTTGGCGCCGATGGGGAAGCGGCGCCGAGTGGGAGCTATGCGCCGCCGATCAGGAGGCGGGCTGCGGATCGCGTTGCTGCGCGATCTCGACTCGGTCGCGCCCGAGTTCCTTGGCGCGCAGCAGCGCTGCATCGGCGGTTCGGACGAGCCGGTCGAAGGGGCAAAGTGCGGGCGCGACCGCCACGCCGATCGAAACCGTTACCGAATCCAGCGGCCCGCTGTCGTGGGTGATGTGCAGCGCCGCGATGCGCTTTCGGATTTCCTCTGCGCGATCCTGAGCCTGGGCGACCGTCAGCTGGGGGAGAAGGATCATGAATTCCTCGCCGCCGTAGCGAAAGGCCAGCCCGGTCTCTCGCGTGATACTGCCGAGCACCCCGCCGACCGCCCGTAACACGGCGTCTCCGGCATCGTGGCCGAACACATCGTTGAAGCGCTTGAAATGATCGACGTCGATCATCAGGCAGCCGAGGGGATGGCCGTGACGTTCAGCCTGCGTCAGCTGAGCTTCGAGAAGCTGGGTCAATTGACGGCGATTGGCGAGCCCGGTCAACGGATCGGCCATCGCCATTTCGCGCAATGTGTCGCGCAATTGCAGGTTGGCGACCGCGAGCGCGATATTTTCGGCCAACATGTCGAGATAGATTTCCTGTCCCGCCAGAATGGCGGCGTCGGCGGACTTCGCCTCGAAATAGAGCAGGCCGAGCGTTTCGCGCTGTGCCATGAGCGGCAGGCAAAGCGTATCGACCGGCGTATCCTGGGCCCAGTCGAGATGGTCGCAGGGGACATCGACAGCATCTCCGCCCGGACGGTGAGGAAGCCCCCGCCGCAACGCCCAACAGGAAAGCACTGAAAACTCCTCGCGCGAGTGGAGGGGTTCCTGCCAACTGCAAGCGACCGCCACCATGTTTCGCGATTTGTCGACCAAGTAAAGACGCCCGCGAAGGTCGGGCATGATCTGGGGCAGAAAACGCCGCACCACTTCCTTGAGGTCGTCGAGCGTGTCGCAGCCCTGCATGCGCTGCGTCATGCGTGACAAGAGGTCGCGCATCTGCCGGTCGTTGTCGCGTTCGGCCTCCAACCTTTGTCGCTCGAGACCATTTTCGCGAAAGATACGGATGGCCTGCGCCATGTCGCCAATTTCGTCGATGTGCGAGGCATTGGGCGGTTCCACGGCGAAATCCTGAACCGCCAGCCGATTGACGACATCGCTGAGCTTTACCACCGGGCGCAGCACGCGCTGTTTGAACACGAAATAGAGAACGAACAGAACCAGCAGCGCGGTCAGGCCGAGAACGATTTCGGACACGCGCTTCCACGTCGTCGCAAGTTTTGTCGCGTCGGCGACCTGAGCGCCGACCCTGGCGTCGAGCTGGTCCTGAAAACGCTGAACCTGAAGTTCGGCGCGTTCGAGCTGGCGTTCATATTCGCCGCCGAACAAAATTTGCCGTGCGCGGGCTTCGTCGCCTTGTTCATGAGCCTCGATCGCCGCGCGCTGCTCGTCGTGCAAAAGATCCGCGAGGCGAACCGCCTTGGCAAGTGTATCGAGCTCGCCTGGCGTAGCGCCGGCATCGCCGATATGGCGAATGCGATCCTCGACTGATTTCAGCGCCGCTGCATCGCTGCGATAGGTGACGAGATAGGTGGCATCGCCGGTGTTCAGATATTGGCGGGCATGATCGCTCATCGCATAAATGTCGGTGCCGAGTTCCGAGGTCGCCTTGTCCAGTTGATAGCGCTGTTCGACGGCTTCGCGTTCGCGCTCCTGCGCGTTGGAGGTCAGCAGCATGGTGGCGCTCGACACGATAGTCAGCACAACGGTCGCGCCATAGGCCCAGTTGGTGATCGTCGCCAAACGCATGGGCAAAGGCATAGCCGATGCCGCGCGCCTTGCCAGTCAAAAGTCGGAACATGTTCGCCGGGCGTTAACCGAAGCGTCTGCGATGTTCCGGTGATGACAGGGCGTCGTCGATCGATTATGGCGCCGATCATGCGATCGTTGATCCGCGCCCTTGTCTGTCTGCTGACGACCCTTTCAATCGGGTTGGGGGCGGTCGCGCATGCGGGCGAAACGGCTTCGCTGTGCGTGCAGGAGCTTTCGGGCGCCCATGTCGATGACCGCGATGCCGACACCGGCGGTGACGGCGATGCGCAGGGACTGCATGTTCATGGTGGCTGCCACGGCCATCATCAGGCCGACGCCTTTCGGTCGGCGGACGGCGCTTTTGACATCTTTGCAGGGACGATGGCCTTTGCGCGTCCCGATCATTTTTGTCCGCAATCGACGGCGGACCCCAATTTGCGACCGCCGATCGCCTGAACGTGCCGCGCCGCCGCTGACCAGCGAGTGGCTTGACTTGGCTTGTTCAGGATAATTGATCATGAAAATATTGTTGGCGGCCGTTCTGGCCGCACCGCTCTGTGCCGTTGCGGCGCAGGCGCAAAGCGCGTCGCCCGTGGCGACGGGCGACCTGCTGACGCTGGAGGAGGCGCTGGCGGTTGCCGCACGCCGATCACCCGCAAACGAAGCAGCCGAAACCGGAGTCTGGGCGGCTGAGGCGTGGCGGCGCGTGGCGGCGCTGCGTCCCAATCCGTCAATCACCATCGATACCGAAAATATGTTCGGGACGGGCCCCTATCGAGGTTTCGACGAGAGCGAAACCACGGTAGCCGTTGCCTTTCCGGTCGAGCGCGGCGGCAAGCGCGCGGCGCGTATCGCAAGTGCCGATGCAAGGACGCGCCGTGCCTCGGTCGATGCGGCCGTTGCGCGTGCCGATCTGAGGCTGGAGGTAGCGCGCGCTTATATCGGCGCGATTGCCGCCGATCACCGCGCTGCGATTGCCGAATCCCAGCTTGCCGTGACGGAGGAAAGCCTTCGCGTCGCCCGCGACCGCGTGCTGGTCGGTGCCAATTCGCCGATCGACGAACAGCGTGCCATGCTGGAAAAACTGCGCGCCGAGTCAGATGCCGCCTCGGCGCGGCGCACGGTGCAGGCGGCGCGGGATATGCTTCGGCAATATGTCGGGGACGCCGCGCCGGGACGATTGGACATCGCCTGGTTCGATCGAATGCCAGAGGCGCATCAGGGGCCGGTGGTGCCCGTCGATGTGACGGGATCGTTGGCCCTCGAAGCCGCTGCGGCGGATACCGCGCTTGCCGAAGCGGCGTTGCGGCTCGCGCGGAGCGAACGCGTGCCCGACATCAGCCTGACCGCCGGAACGCGGCGTTTGGAGGCGACGAACGATCAGGCGATGGTGATCGGCCTGTCGATCCCGCTTCCCATATTCAATGGCGGCAAGGCGACGATGACGGCAGCGCGGATGGAACGCGACCGCGCCCAGGCCCTGTGGCGCGCAGCGCGGTTCGAGGCCGAACGTGCGATCGCGGAAGCGGAGGCCGATCGCGATCGTGCCCGGATGGCGGTTCTGGCCGCCGCCCCGGCACTGGCGGCAGCGACCGAGGCGGCCCGGATCGCTCGCGTCGGCTATGCCGAGGGCAAGTTCGACCAGATGGTGTTGCTCGATGCCGAACGCACGCTTCTGGAAGCGCGCGGCGCGGGGATCGATGCCCGCGTAAAATTTCATGATGCCGCCGCCCTGCTCGAACGGCTGACCACGCGCCTGAACGGTGACGGAGGATACATCCAATGAACAATTGTCTGTACCGGGCGGTGCTTCCGCTCGCCCTCGTGCTTGGCCTTGCCGCTTGCGGCGAGGCTGCGAGCGAACGTCCCGAAGCAAAGGCGACTCAGTCGCATGGCGATGAAGAAGGCACTGTCCATCTGACGCCGCAGCAGATTGCGGCTGCCGGCATCGGCATCATCCGACCACAGGCGGGCGTCGACGGCTTGTTGACGCTTCCCGCCACGATCGAAAGCGATCCGCAAGCGACGCAGGCCGTTTCGGCGGCGATCGGCGGCCGGATCGTCGCGCTCAACTATAATCTGGGACAGCCTGTCGGGCGCGGTGCGGTTTTGGCGGTTATCGAGAGTCGCGATGCGGCGGGACTGCGCGCCGAGGCCGAGGCCGCCAAGGCGCGCGCCGCGCTCGCGCGTTCGGAGCTGGCGCGCGAAGAGCGGCTGTTCGAACAGAAGGTGTCGCCCGAACGCGATCTGATCGCCGCACGCACGACGATGGCCGAGGCGAATATCGCGCTTCGCCTGACGCAGCAGCAACTCGCCGCGGCGGGCGTCTCCGGCGGCGCGCTGAACCGCATAGGTGTTGTCGCGCCGATCGGGGGGCAGGTGACGGCGCGCAACGTGGTGCTGGGGCAGACCGTGGCTCCGGATGCCGAACTGTTTCGGGTCGCCGATTTGCGGAAAGTAGCCATCAATCTGGCGCTGTCGGCCGAAAATGCAGGAAAGATACGTGCCGGAATGTCGGTGGAGGTGCGCGCGGGCGACCGCCGTGCGACCGCGCGACTGAGCTTTGTTTCACCGGTTCTGGACGCTTCCACCGGGCTGGTTCCTGCAGTCGCATTGCTCGACAATCGCGGTGGATCGTGGCGCCCGGGTGAGGCGGTGACCGTCGCCTTGTCGAGTGGGAAAGCCGATGGCGCCTTCGGTGTTGCCGAAAGCGCGATCCAGACGATCGAGGGACAGAGTATCGTCTTTGTCCGCACCGACGAAGGGTTTCGCATGGTGCCGGTCACGGTGATTTCGCGCGGCGGCGGGGTTGCGACCGTCACCGGTCTGACGGGCACCGAAGCGATAGCAGGCGAGGGCAGTTTCACTCTGAAGGCGGAGCTCGGCAAGGGCGAAGCCGAGCATGGGGGGCACTGACATGATCGCTTCCATCGTTGATTTCGCGGTGGCACGGCGCTGGCTCGTGCTGCTTGTCACGTCGATCGCGGCGATCATCGGCGCATGGGCGCTGGCGCGCCTGCCGATCGATGCTGTCCCCGACATCACCAACAATCAGGTCCAGATCAATGCTCGCGCGCCGGCACTGTCGCCGGAGCAAGTGGAGCGACAGGTCGCCTTCCCCATCGAAACGGCTTTGGCCGGCGTTCCGGGGCTCGAAAGCACGCGGTCGCTCAGCCGCAATGGCTTTGCACAGATTACGGCGATTTTCACCGACGCGACCGATATTTACTTCGCGCGGCAACAGGTTGCGGAACGCCTGCGTGCTGCCGAAGAAGCGTTGCCCGAAGGCGTAAACCCGGAAATGGGGCCCATCGCCACCGGACTGGGCGAGGTTTTCATGTGGACGGTCCATATGGAGCATCGCCCCGACGATCGTCACAAGCCCGGCGAACCGGGGATGCAGCCCGATGGCAGCTATATCACGCCGGACGGCGATAGACTTGTCGACGATGCTGACAAGGCGACCTATTTGCGTACGACGCAGGACTGGATCGTCACGCCGCTGCTGAAGACCGTGCCGGGCCTGGCCGGGGTCGACACGATCGGCGGATATGTAAAACAATATCAGGTGGTTCCCGATGTGCAGCGGCTTGCGTCGCTGGGCCTCAGCCTTTCCGATCTGGCGGCCGCGCTGGAAGCGAATAATCGGGCGATCGGCGCCGGCGTGATCGATCGGAACGGCGAGGGGCTGTCGGTCCGATCCGACGCGCGCATTGGCGGAACCGCGGAACTGAGCGCAAGCGTTGTGGCGACCCGCAATGGCACGCCCATCACGCTGGGACAGGTGGCAACGGTAAAGACAGGGCAAGCGATCCGCATGGGATCCGCCTCCGAAAACGGGCGTGAGGTCGTCGTCGGAACGGCGATCATGCGGATCGGCGAGAACAGCCGCGATGTCGCGAGCGCGGTTGCCTTGCGGCTCGACGAGATCAACGCTTCGCTTCCGACCGACATCGTCATCCAGCCGGTTCTGGATCGCACCGGCCTCGTCAACGCGACGATCCGGACGGTCGCAAAGAATCTGACCGAGGGAGCGTTGCTGGTCGTCGTCATCCTTTTCCTTTTGCTGGGAAATATTCGCGCGGCGCTGATCGCTGCGCTTGTCATTCCGATCACCATGTTGCTCACCAGTTTCGGCATGTTGAAAGGCGGGGTTTCGGCCAATCTGATGAGTCTGGGGGCCCTGGATTTCGGGTTGATCGTCGACGGTGCCGTAATCATCGTCGAAAATGCGCTGCGACGGATCGGCGAGCGTCAACATGCATTGGGGCGTATTTTGAACCGCGACGAACGGCTGACGGTTGTGGCCGGGGCGGCGCGCGAGATGATCCGTCCGTCGGTTTACGGGCAAGCGATCATCATCCTGGTCTATGTTCCGTTGCTGACGCTGAGCGGCGTGGAAGGAAAGACGTTCACGCCGATGGCGCTGACGGTCGTTCTGGCCCTGCTTGGCGCGTTCGTGCTGTCGCTGACCTTTGTGCCCGCCATGCTCGCCTGTCTGCTGTCGGGACGCGTCGAGGAGAAGGAAGGGTGCATCATGGCCTGGCTGGGGCGGGCTTATGCGCCCCGCCTCGACCGGGCGATGGTTCGGCCGCGGGCGACAATGCTGGCTGGTGGCGCCGCCTTGCTGGTGGCGGTCGGTGCCTATGCCGCCTTGGGGCAGGAGTTTCTGCCCCAGCTCGACGAAGGCGACCTTACGGCCCAGCTGCTGCGTGTGCCGGGTACGTCGGTCGATCAGAGCCAGGCGATGCAGCTTCGCGTCGAGCGCGCGCTATCCGCGATGCCGGAGGTGAAGTTCGTTTTTTCGAAGACCGGGACGGCCGAACTCGCGTCCGATCCGATGCCGCCCAACATCTCCGACACGTTCATCATCATGAAGGACCGCAAGGATTGGCCCGATCCGGCCCTGTCCAAGGCCGAATTGACCGCCAGGGTCGAAAAGACGCTGGAAGGGCTTCCCGGCAATGCGTTCGAGATCAGTCAGCCGATCCAGATGCGCTTTAACGAGCTGATCGCGGGGGTGCGCGGCGATATCGCGGTCAAGTTGTTCGGTGACGATACCGACGCGATGGCGGCGACGGCGATCCGGATCGCGGCGATCCTGCGCGCGACGCCGGGAGCGGTCGATGTCCGAGTGGAGCAGACCGAAGGGCTGCCGATGCTGGATATCCGCCCGAAGCGCGACGCGATGGCCCGGCTGGGCGTGACGGCGGCTAGCTTGCAGGACACGGTAGCGGCGGCGGTCGGTGGACGGGATGCCGGTGTCATATTCGAGGGAGATCGGCGCTTTTCCGTGACGATCCGATTGGCGGAAGCGGCGCGCTCGGACTTTCAGGCGCTGGCGCAGCTTCCGGTGCCGACGCCGGGTGGAGGTTTCGTCCCGCTGGAGAGCATTGCGGTGCTGGCGGTCGTCGACGGCCCCAATCAGATAAGCCGCGAGAATGGAAAGCGGCGCATCGTCGTCCAGGCCAATGTGCGTGGCCGCGACGTGGCCGGCGTGGTCGAGGAGGCACGCGCGGCAGTTCGCGATCAACTGCGCCTGCCGGCGGGCGAATATGTCGAATGGGGCGGGCAGTTCGAGAATCTGGCCTCTGCCCGTGCGAGGCTGGCGCTCGTGATACCGGTCTGTTTCGCGGTGATACTGCTGCTTCTTTATGGCGCGCTTCGCAGCGTACGCGACGCAGCGATCGTCTTTACCGGCGTGCCGCTGGCCCTTGTCGGCGGAATGTTGGCGCTGTTGCTGCGGGGGATGCCCTTTTCCATCTCGGCCGCTGTCGGGTTTATTGCCTTGTCAGGGATTGCCGTACTCAACGGGCTGGTGATGGTCACGTCTATTCAGCAGATGATAGCGGAAGGCGCCGCGCACGCCGAAGCCGCCAGGGTCGGTGCGCTGGCGCGGTTGCGGCCGGTCGTCATGACCGCGCTGGTCGCCTCGCTGGGTTTCGTGCCCATGGCGCTGGCGACCGGGGCCGGGGCAGAGGTGCAAAAGCCACTCGCAACGGTGGTGATTGGCGGGCTCGTGTCGGCAACGCTGCTGACGCTGTTCGTGTTGCCGACCCTCTATGCCCGTTACGGCGGCTCGCGCTCATCCGCCGCCGACACAGGCAGGCGATCGGGCGCCTAGCCGACCGGGAATGGCGGGGCGGTCCATGTCGGATCGCACCGCCTTTTCCGTCGGTCAGCCGATGGTGCGTGCAAGTTCGCGGTTCATCCACAATGCGACGAGCGTGCCGATTGCCCCCGACAAGAGATAGCCGCCGGCGGCGATCAGGCCGAACTGGCTCGACAACCACAGCGCAACGAGCGGAGCAAAGCCGGCGCCGAACAGCCAGGCAAGGTCGGACGTGAAGGCTGAACCGGTATAGCGGTGGCGCGGCAGGAAATTCGCGGACAGCGCGCCCGACGACTGACCGAAAGACAGGCCGAGCAGCGCAAAGCCGAGGATCATGAACGCAGCTTCGCCCAGCTCGCCGCCATCGAGAAGCTGTGGGGCAAAGCCGCTGAATGCCGCAATCGCGGCGGCCGTGACGCCGAGCACGGTGCGGCGGCCGACGCGATCGGCGAGATAACCCGACGCGATGATCGCAAAGACGCCGACCACCGCAGCGACCGCCTCGATCGCCAGGAAGCGCGCCGGGGTTTCGTCGGTGAACAGGAACACCCACGACAGCGGATAGACGGTGACCATGTGGAACATGGCAAAGCTGGCGAGGGGAGCGAAAGCGCCCGCCGCAATCACCTTCCAGTCCGAACGCAGCGTTTCGGTGAGCGGGGCGGGTTGAAGGTCGCGGTTTTCGAACAGCCGCGCATATTCGGGCGTCACCACGATGCGCAGCCGCGCGAACAGCGCGACGACGTTGATCGCAAAGGCGACGAAGAAGGGATAGCGCCAGCCCCAGGCAAGGAAATCCTGCGCGGGCAGCGAGGCGATCAGGAACATGAACAGCAGGCTGGCGACGATCAGGCCGAGCGGCGCGCCGAGCTGTGGGATCATCGCATACCAGCCGCGCTTGCCCTCTGGCGCGTTGAGCGCGAGCAGCGAGGCGAGCCCGTCCCACGAACCGCCGAGCGCGACGCCCTGGCCCATGCGGAACAGCGCGAGCAGCAACGCAGAGGCGACGCCGATCGATTCATAGCCGGGCAGGAAGGCGATCGCGGCGGTCGATCCGCCGAGCAGGAACAGCGCGACCGTCAGCTTGGCGCCGCGGCCATAGGCGCGGTCGATCGCGGTAAAGATAATGGTGCCAAAGGGGCGCGCGACAAAGGCGAGGGCGAAGATCGCGAAGGACCAGAGCGTGCCTTGCAGCGGGTCCATATAGGGAAAGACCAGTTTTGGGAACACCAGCACCGACGCGATCGCATAGACGAAAAAGTCGAAAAACTCCGACGTGCGGCCGATGATGACGCCGATTGCGATCTCGGCGGGCGCGATGGCGTGGCCATCGTCGTGAAGCGCGCGCGCGTCGCGTTCGGCCTGGGTGGAGGGCACGGTGTCGGCAGACATGGGTTGCGGGTCCTGCATCGGGCGCCCTTTCCAAAACAAACGGGATCGCGGCGCGAGTCGGTATTTTAGGGCAAAGGCCCCATTCAGGGAAACGCCCCTGCGTCATTGATCGCAATCAAGGGATTGGACAAAATGTCCTATGTGCGGTGCAGCAAAGCGGGCCTAGGCGCGCGGCATGGCCACGCTCTCCCCCCGAATCCCTTCGCTGATCCGGCGTCTTTCACCGCTGGCGCTGCTGCCCTTTCTGTCGGGTTGCGGCCTGGTTGTTCTCGATCCGGCGGGCGATGTCGCGCAGCAGCAGGGCGATCTGATCGTCATTTCGACGGTGCTGATGCTGCTGATCATCGTGCCGGTGATGGCGCTGACCATCTTTTTTGCGTGGCGCTATCGCGCTTCGAACAAGCAGGCGACCTACAAGCCCGACTGGGATCATTCGACCCAGCTTGAGCTGGTGATCTGGGCGGCGCCGCTGCTGATCATCATTTGTCTGGGCGCGGTCACCTGGGTCGCGACGCATCTTCTTGACCCCTATCGCCCGCTCGCGCGCACCGCGCCGGGGCAGGCGGTGACGGAAAAGGTCAAGCCGCTCGACGTCCAGGTCGTCGCGCTCGACTGGAAATGGCTGTTCATCTATCCCGAACAGGGGATTGCGACGGTCAATGAGCTGGCGGCGCCGGTCGATCGGCCGCTGCGCTTTCGCATCTCGGCCTCGTCGGTGATGAACAGCTTTTATATCCCGGCGCTCGCGGGTCAGATTTACGCGATGCCGGGAATGGAAACCAAGCTGCACGGCGTGTTCAACGAAACCGGCGATTATGTAGGGTTTTCGGCCAATTATTCGGGCGCGGGCTTTTCGAATATGCGCTTTGCTGTGAAGAGCCTGCCTGCCGCCGAGTTCGAACAATGGGTGGCAAGCGCGAAGAAGGGTTCGTCGGCGCTCGATCGCCTAGCCTATCTGAAGCTGGAGAAGCCGAGCGAAAAGGAACCGGTGCAGCATTTTGCCTCGGTCGAACCGCAGCTTTTCGACGCGGTCGTCAACATGTGCGTTGAACCCGGCAAGATGTGCATGCACGATATGATGTCGATCGATGCCGCGGGCGGCGCCGGCATTGCCGGGATCGGCAATGTCCGTGCCGTGACCTATGATAAATTCGCCGCGCGCGGCACCGCCGACCTTGCGCGCTGGAGCGCGCGCTATGTCGCCGCGCTGTGCAGTTCGCCGATCATGTCGAACGACAAGCCGGACGCCACCCCCGTCGATCTTGCGCCGCTGACCGGCGCCGGGCTGAGACGGCCGAGCGACCCGCCGCCGCAGACCGCGCTGAACGCCGCTTCTTCCCGTCCGATGTCCTGATCCGATCGAGACCACCATGACCCCGCATCCCGCCCCCGAAACCGGCCCCTTTCTGGGCCGCCTGTCGCTCAACGCGATTCCGCTTCACGAACCGATCCTGATCTTTACCTTTGCCGCGGTCGTCATCGGCGGCATCGCGACGCTGGCCCTGATCACCAAATATCGCCTGTGGGGCTATCTTTGGAAAGAATGGTTCACCACCGTCGATCACAAGCGGATCGGGATCATGTACATGATCCTGGGCCTTGTCATGTTCATCCGCGGCTTTGCCGACGCGATCATGATGCGCATCCAGCAGGCGATGGCGTTCGGCGGCTCCGAAGGCTATTTGAACGCGCACCATTATGATCAGATCTTCACCGCACATGGGGTGATCATGATCTTCTTTGTTGCGATGCCCTTCATCACCGGGTTGATGAACTATATCGTCCCGCTGCAGATCGGTGCGCGCGACGTCAGCTTTCCCTTCCTCAACAATTTCAGTTTCTGGATGACCACCGCAGGGGCGGTGCTGGTCATGGTGTCGCTGTTCGTCGGCGAATTCGCGCAGACCGGCTGGCTTGCCTATCCGCCGCTGTCGGGCATCGCCTATAGCCCCAATGTCGGCGTTGACTATTATATATGGGCGCTGCAGATAGCGGGTGTGGGGACCACCCTGTCGGGGATCAACCTGATCGTCACCATCCTGAAGCTGCGCGCGCCGGGGATGGGGCTGATGAAGATGCCGGTCTTTACCTGGACCAGCCTGTGCGCCAACATCCTGATCGTCGCCTCCTTTCCGGTGCTGACCGCGTGCCTCGCGCTGCTCGGGCTCGACCGTTATGCGGGGACGAACTTCTTCACCAACGACCTCGGCGGGTCGCCGATGATGTATGTGAACCTGATCTGGATCTGGGGGCACCCCGAAGTCTATATTCTGATCCTGCCGCTGTTCGGGGTGTTTTCGGAAGTTACCTCGACCTTTTCGGGCAAGCGCCTGTTTGGCTATACCTCGATGGTCTATGCGACGGTGTGCATCACCATCCTGTCGTACCTCGTCTGGCTGCACCATTTCTTCACCATGGGGTCGGGGGCCAGCGTCAACAGCTTTTTCGGCATCACGACGATGGTGATTTCCATCCCCACCGGGGCCAAGCTGTTCAACTGGCTTTTCACCATGTACCGCGGCCGCATCCGGTTCGACCTGCCGATGATGTGGACGGTGGCTTTCATGCTGACCTTCGTGGTCGGCGGCATGACCGGCGTGCTGCTCGCGGTGCCGCCCGCCGACTTCGTGCTGCACAATTCGCTGTTCCTGATCGCGCATTTCCACAATGTGATCATCGGCGGCGTGCTGTTCGGGCTGTTCGCGGCGATCAACTATTGGTGGCCCAAGGCCTTTGGCTTCAAGCTCGACGTTTTCTGGGGCAAGATCAGCTTCTGGTGCTGGGTCGTCGGCTTCTGGCTCGCCTTCATGCCGCTCTATGTGCTCGGCCTGATGGGTGTCACCCGCCGTATGCGCGTCTTTGACGATCCCAGCCTGCAGATATGGTTCGTCATCGCCGGGATCGGTGCTGCGATCATCGCGGTCGGCATTGCCGCCATGTTCGTCCAGTTTGCGGTCAGCATCTGGCGGCGCAAGGAGCTGGCCGACGAAAGCGGTGATCCGTGGGGCGGTCGTACCCTGGAATGGGCGACCAGTTCGCCGCCACCCGACTATAATTTCGCCTTCACGCCGGTGATCCACGATCTGGATGCGTGGTACGACATGAAAAGGCGCGGGCACCAGCGGCCGGTTGCGGGCTTTCGTGACATCCATATGCCCAGCAATACCGGCGCCGGGATCATCCTGTCGGGGATCAGCCTGGTGATGGGTTTCGCACTCGTCTGGCATATCTGGTGGCTGGTCGGGGTCAGCTTTGCCGCGCTGATCGGCGGCGCGATCTATCACACCTTCAACTACAAGCGCGATTTCCACATCCCGGCGGCGACCGTCGCTGCGGTGGAGGACGCGCGTACCCGCCAGCTGGCGGCCGGAGCCTGACGCCATGAGCACCACCACGCTTCCTGCGACCGACGACGCCGTGCGCTTCTATGAGCTCGACGAGCATCCGCATCCCGAAGGCCACAGTACGATGCTGGGTTTCTGGATCTATCTGATGAGCGACTGTCTCATCTTTGCGATCCTGTTTGCCTGCTATGCGGTGCTCGGCGGCAGCTATGCCGCCGGGCCGGCGCCCAAGGATCTGTTCGACCTCAACCTCATCGCGCTCAACACCGCGATGCTGCTGTTCTCGTCGATCACCTATGGCTTTGCGGTGCTCGCGATGCAGCGCGGTCACCTGAAAGGCACGCAGATCTGGCTTGGTGTCACCGGTCTGTTCGGCGCCGCCTTTCTGGGCATCGAGCTTTACGAGTTCCATCATCTGATCGAACTGGGCGCCACGCCGCAGCGCAGCGCCTTTCTGTCCGCCTTTTTCACACTGGTCGGCACCCACGGGCTGCACGTCACCTTTGGCATCATCTGGCTGGTCACGCTGATGGTCCAGCTGGGCAAGCACGGGCTGATCGCCGCGAACAAACGCCGCGTCATGTGCCTGTCGATGTTCTGGCACTTTCTGGACGTCATCTGGATCGGCGTCTTCACCTTTGTCTATCTGATGGGAGTGCTGCGATGAGCCCCGACAACCATCACGGCGATCATCACGAGATCGAGATGCCGCACGCCTCGATGCGCGATTATGCGATCGGTTTTGTCCTGTCGGTGATCCTGACCGCGATCCCCTTCTGGCTGGTGATGGCACGTCCGCTGGAAGCTGGAACAACGGCGGCGATCATCATGGTGTTCGCGGTGGTTCAGATTGTCGTCCACATGGTGTATTTCCTCCACATGACGCCGAAGGCGGAAGGCGGCTGGTCGATGACCTCGCTTGTCTTCACGATCATTGTCGTCGTGATCATGCTGGCAGGATCGCTATGGGTGATGCACCATCTCAACACCAACATGATGCCGATGCCGCACGACGTAAGTCAGCTTCCGTGACACGCCCGCGTGCTGCGGCTTTTGCCGTGGCAGCGCTGGTCCTGACGGCCTGCCTGATCGCTTTGGGCGTCTGGCAGCTGGAACGGCGCGCCTGGAAACATGATCTGATCGCCAAGGTCGAGGCGCGCATCCATGCTGCGCCGATCGCCGCGCCAGGACCTCAGGCCTGGCCGAAGATCGATATGGCGCGCGATGCTTATCGCCGGGTTCGCGCCACGGGGCGTTTTCGCCACGACCGCGAAACGCTGGTTCAGGCCGTGACCGAACGCGGCGCGGGATTCTGGGTGTTGACCCCGCTGGAGACACCGGATTTCACGTTGATCGTCAATCGCGGTTTCGTTCCGCCGGACCGGCGCGATGCCGCCGCGCGCTTGCAAGGCAATCCCGCAGGCCCTGTCAGCGTCACCGGGCTGCTGCGCATCAGCGAGCCGGGCGGTGGTTTCCTGCGCTCGAACGACCCGGTGGCCGATCGCTGGTATTCGCGCGACATTGCGGGCATTGCGAAAGCGCGCGACATTAGGAATGCCGCCCCTTATTTCATCGACGCCGATGCGGCATTCAATGACGGGGGCTATCCGGTCGGGGGCCTGACGGTTGTGAAGTTCACCGACAATCACATGGTCTATGCCTTGACCTGGTTCGGATTGGCGCTGATCAGCCTGTTTTTTACCTGGCGGCTGTGGCGTCCGGGACCGCGCGGGTCCAATATGGCGGACATATGACCGACCTGTCCGCTCTGACCGTGGCCGTGCCCGAGGCCGCCGCCCGCCGCCGGAACATGCGCCTGCTGATCCAGCTCCGCTGGCTTGCGGTGGGTGGGCAGCTACTCACGATCGCGGCGGTCGGTGCGCTTCTGCACATCCATCCGCCCCTTACGCCGCTGCTTGCCGCGATCGGCGTGCTGATTGCGGTCAACCTCGCGAGCCGCGTGTTGCTGCGCCGTGACCGCGTGGTCAGCAATGCCGAGCTGACCGCCGCGCTGCTGTTCGACGTGGCGGTGCTCGCCTGGCAGTTGCACCATAGCGGAGGGTTGGCCAATCCCTTTGCTTCGCTCTTTTTGTTGCAGGTGGTGATCGGCGCGATCCTGCTTACTCCGGCTTCCTCTTGGGCAATCGTCGCGGCGGCGCTGCTCGCCATTGCGGCGCTGCGGATCGATCCGACGCCGCTGTTGCTGCCGCTACCCTATACCGACGATCCGATGCGGCTTTACCTGCAGGGGAGCCTGGTCTGTTTCGTCTTGATCGCGGTGCTGCTTGTTGCGTTCGTGACCCGGATCAACCGCAATATCAGCGACCGCGATGCGGCGCTCGCTTCGGCCCGCCAACGCGCCGCGGAGGAAGACCATATCGTGCGCATGGGGCTGCTTGCATCGGGGGCGGCCCATGAACTCGGCACTCCGCTGTCGACGCTGTCGGTGCTGATCGGCGACTGGAAAGCATCGCCCGCGCTGGCCAAGGATCGCGAACTGCAGGAAGATCTGGCCGACATGGATGCGGCGGTGCAGCGCTGCAAGGCGATCGTCAGCGGCATCCTGATGTCGGCGGGCGAAGCGCGAGGCGAAGCGCCGCAGTTGACCAGCGTTCGTGCGTTTCTGACGCAGATCGTCGAAGAATCGCGCGCGGGGCGGATGCCCGGAACGGTCGAGTTCAACGACCTGTTCGGGGCCGATGTCGCCATCGTGTCCGATCCGGCGCTGCGTCAGGTTATCGGCAATGTCATGGACAATGCGGCCGAAGTGTCGCCCGACTGGATCGGCATGACCGCATCGCGTGACGGCGACATGGCGGTTATCGAAATTGCCGATCGCGGCCCCGGTTTCAGCGACGAGATGCTGGAAAATTTCGGCCAGCCTTATCGGTCGACCAAGGGGAGACCCGGCGGCGGGCTGGGGCTGTTCCTGCTCGTCAATGTTTTGCGCAAGCTGGGGGGCGGCGCGAGCGTCGCCAATCGCGATGCGGGGGGCGCGCTGGTACGCATCTTTCTGCCGCTGTCGGCGCTTGCGCGCGAAGAAGGAGAAGGCTGATGGTCGGTCAACGCCAATTGATCATCGTGGAGGATGATGAATCCTTTGCCCGGACGCTGAAGCGGTCGTTCGAACGCCGCGACTATGAGGTGCGCGTTGCGCACGGACCGGAGGAGCTGGACGAGCTGCTTCGCGATTACCGGCCTGGCTTTGCGGTGGTCGATTTGAAGCTGGGCGGGGCATCGGGCTTGGCATGTGTCCAGACGTTGCGCGCCACCGACTCTGCGATGCGGATCGTGGTGCTAACCGGTTTTGCCAGCATCGCCACCGCGGTGGAGGCGATCAAGCTTGGTGCTTCCTATTATCTCGCCAAGCCATCGAACACCGATGATATCGAGGCCGCGTTTGGTCGGGAGGAAGGCAATGTCGACGCGCCGCTCGACGCGCGCCCGACGTCGATCAAGACCGTCGAATGGGAACATATCCATCAGACGCTGGTCGAAACCGGGTTCAATATCTCCGAAACGGCTCGTCGCCTGGGAATGCACCGCCGTACCCTCGCGCGCAAATTGGAAAAGCGCCAGATACGTTGATGGCCGAAGGCAGAAGGGTGGGGGTCAGCCCAGCCGTTCGACGACCATCGCCGCCCCGACCCCCATTGCCCCCGATGGAGCAACCAGCCCATAGCGGCCATCGGCCGCGTCGAGCGCGTCGAGCAAGGTCGAGGTCAGGATCGCCCCGCTGGCGCCCATCGGATGCCCCTTCGCAAGATGGCCGCCGCCGACGTTCACCCGCGCCGGATCGGCCGCCCGATCGCGCAGGAACTTGGCGATGGTGACGGCAAAGGCTTCCATGAATTCGATGCGGTCCATGTCGGCGAGGGTCAGCCCGGCGCGGGCGAGCGCCTTGTCCATCGCGGCAAAGCCTGCGGTCAGCGAGGCCGCCGGGTCGCCGCCGCTTTCGGCATAGGCGATGATGCGGGCGCGCGGCTTCGGGCCCAGGCCTTCGCGGCCGACCAGCGCCAACCCGGCACCGTCGCACATCGGCGGGGCGTGGGCGAGGCTGTGCAACGGTGCGAAACGAGCGCCTTCGAGAGCGGCTGAATATTCATCCTGCAATTCGCCAAAGGCCGCGGGCATCGCCGACAGTGCCGCGCCGGTTGTTTGCGGGCGAATGCATTCTTCGCCCACAAGCGTGCCGGTCGCGATCCGTGACCGCTGAAGGAGCGGATCGGCGTCCGCCGCGCCAGCCTTCTGCTGCGAAGCGAGGGCGACCGCATCTAGGTCGGCGCGCGAAATTCCCTCCGCATGCGCCAGCCGATCGGCGCCCAGCACTGGCGGGACAAAGCGGCGATGCGGGGGCAGGCTGTCGTCGCCGTAAAACGCCGCGCGGTCGCTGAGAAAAGGGCTGCGGCTCATCGATTCGACCCCGCCGGCAAGGGCGCATATCGCCTCGCCGCTGGCGACCTTGGCGACTGCTTGGCCGATGGCGGACAGGCCGGATACGCAATAATTGTTGAGGCTGAGTGCGCTGGTCGTGTCGGGTAGCCCGGCGTGGAGCTTTGACACCAGGGCGATATGGCCGCCTTGCGCCCCCGCCTGTGTCACGCAGCCGAGAATTAGCGCATCGGGCGCCGTCGCGGCATCGCCGCAGCGATCGGCCAGCGCGGCGGCTTGCTGACGCACCAATTCCTGCGGGCTGAGGGCTGCAAGACCGCCGTCGGGCCGTGCCTTGCCGCGCGGCGTGCGCACGGCGTCATAGAGATAGACGTCGCCCAAGGGGTCAGACCCCAACAACGAAACTGACGGCCGTGGTCGCGCTGCCGCCGACGTTGAAGGTCGCAAAATTGCGCGCGCCCTCGACCTGATAGTTGCCTGCCTGGCCCGTGACTTGTCGCCAGCTATCCAGCATCATTCGCACGCCGGTCGCACCGACAGGGTGGCCAAGGCCAATCAAACCGCCAGACGGATTGACAGGGAGCTTGCCGCCCAGTGCGATCGTGCCATCCTCGATCGCGCGCCAGCTTTCACCCGGGGGCGTGATGCCGAAATGGTCGATTGCCATATATTCGGTGATCGAAAAACAATCATGCACCTCGACCCCGTCGCAGGCATAGACATCGGGCATATCGGCACGGCGCAGCGCGTCCATCATCGCCCGCCGGACACTGGGGAAGACATAAGGCTGGTCGCGGCTGTCGCGCACCTTGGTCTGATAGAGGAGGGGGGCGGTGGCATGGCCCCAGCCCTTGATCCGCGGAATAGCGTCGATCGCAATGCCGCGCCGCCGGGCATAGCGTTCGGCGACAGGGCGCGATGCGAGAAAGATGGCGGCTGCGCCGTCCGTTACCTGCCCGCAATCGGATTTGCGCAGGCTGCCTTCGATCAGGGGATTGACCTCGTCATTCTCGCCCAGATGATCGTCCGTGATGGCCCAGCCGCGCGTCTGCGCATTGGGGTTGCGCTTGCCATTGGCGAAATTGTTCGCCGAAATTGCTGAGAGGTGAGCCCGGTCGAGGCCAAAGCGCTCGTCATACTCCTCGGCGACGCGGGCGAACATCCACGGCCACAGATAGCGCGCTTCCTGCGCTTCGCGGCCTGCCCAGGCGGCGGCGCCCAGATATTCGGCGGCGCGCTGTCCCGGCACATTGCGCATCAATTCGACCCCGAGCACGAGCGCGAGGCCGTAGCGCCCGGCTTCGATCTCCGCTGCCGCGGCAAGAATTGCGATACTGCCCGACGCGCAGGCGGCTTCGTGCCGCGACGCGGGGATGCCGGCAAGATCGGGATGAACATGGCCGAAGAAGCCGCCGAGCTGGCCCTGACCAGCGAATAACTCGCCGACGAAATTGCCGACATGTGCGGTTTCGACCTCTTTGGGCTGGATGCCGGTCGCGGCAAAGGCCGCCTCTGCGGCATCACGGAAAAGGTTGAACAGACCGCCGCCTTCGCGCTCTACATTGCGCGCGAAATCGGTTTGGGCTCCGCCCAGGATAAAGACGTCCCCGGCCATGTCAGCCCTCCATTGTCATTGATTTCAGCGCCATCTCGCGCACCTCGCTGCGCATCACCTTGTTCGTGACGTTGCGCGGCAGCGCGTCGAAACGGAACAGGCGTTCGGGCAGTTTGAACACCGCAAGATCCTTGTCGCGCAGATAGCTGGTCACGGTGTCGAGCCCAACGTCGGCATCGCCGCGCGGAACATAGGCAAGCCCGATACGCTCGCCCATCGTCGGGTCGGGAAGCGAGAAGGTGCAGGCCTCGGCAAGGTGGGGGTGGCCACCCAGGAGCTGGTCGATCTCTTCCGGAGAGATGTTGACCCCGCCGCGAATGATCAGATCCTTGCAGCGTCCGACGAAACGATAGAAATCGCCATTTTCCGCGATCTCGAAAAGGTCTCCGGTCCGGAACCATCCATCGTCGGTGAAGGCTTCGGCGGTACGGTCGGGGGCGTCATAATAGCCCTCGAACAGCGATGGTCCCCGGATCTGGAGTTCGCCCGAAACGCCGTCGGCTTCAATCGGATCGCCGCCGCCCGGCGGTACGAGACGGCTTTCGATATTGGGTGCCCGTTCGCCTCCATAGGGCGGGATATAGCGGCCGCGGCGGGGAAACAGGCTGGCGCGCCTTTCGGGGTCGGGCATGTCGCCTTCGCCGGTGATATAGCTCATCCCTTCATTCGATCCGAACACATTGACAATGATGATGCCGAGCTTTTCCTGAAACCCGCGAACCATGGCGGGGGCCAAGGGGGCCGAACCTGACGCGATGACCCGCAGGCTGGACAAGTCAATGCGCGCCAGTAGTTCCTCATTCTGGAGCAGCATGTTGAGCACTGCCGGCGGCGCGATGGTCAGGCTGGGGCGTTCGGTCGCAATCTGCATCAGATAGATGCCGGGGTCGAAGGGGTGATGCAGCACCATCGTCCCCGCGCTGGTCAGCCAGCACATCGTAATGCCGCCGATGCTGGCCATGTTGATGAGCGGAAAGGGGTTGAGCAGCACGTCGCCCGGCCCGACCTTCATCGCCTCATAGCCGGCCGCTGCCACCGCAATCCAGTGATTGTGGCTGCGCGGAACGCCCTTGGGAACGCCCGTTGTTCCCGATGTCCAGCAGATGGTGAAGATATCATCGGCATCGACCGGGTTCGCCGCTACATGGGCGGCGAGGGCTTGGGCGTTGCCGCTTACCTGCGACAGATCGGTGGCACCGATGGGAGCGTCGGGACCGAAGGTCATTAGCGCGATGTCGTCCAGCAACGGGCGCACGACCGCGACATGGTCGCTTCCTTTGACCTGGGTTGCGCAGATGAAGGCTTTCGGCCTCACAATGCCGATCATGCCGACAAGTTCATGGCTGCGATATTGCACCGCCGCCGGGCTGACAATCGCGCCGATCTTGGCTGCTGCGAAATAGAGTGCGACGAACTCGCTGATGTTGGGCAACTGGACCATTAGAACATCGTCCTTGCCGATCCCGGCGGCGACGAGAGCGCCCGCCAACCGATCGATTTCGGCTGCCAGGTCGGCATAGGTCAGCCGCTGCGGCGCGCCAAAGGCAAAATCGGCGCGGTTGGGAGCGTCGATCAGCGCCGGCCGGTCCGGATAGGCGGCTGCGTTCGCCGCGAACAGGTCGGCAAAGCTCTTGTCGCCCCACCAGCCGCTCTCGCGATAGCGGCGCCTTTTTTCCTCTCCCGCGGCAATCATGTCAGGCCGCCAATATGCTGTTGTCGCCCATGCCTATTTCGTCGCTGCCGGCCCACACCGAATGCGTCCCCGAACAGATGCGCTCAGGAAGAATGATACGGCATACCGGCCCCGCCGCGATATTCTTTGCGTCGATCAGCACGCATTCGGATCGATCGGTTTCAAGGTCGGCGATGAAGGAGACCAGATAGCCGTCATCCTCGTCCTTGGCGTTGATGCGCGGCGCGAAGGGGGCTTCGCTGCCGAAACGGCCGGGGCCGAAATCATATTGTTCGCTCGTGCGGCCCTCCAGATCATGCTTGACCAGCCCGCGGAACAGGAACCAGCCGGGTTCAGGTATGGCGCTGTAGGCGTAGCGATACGGCTTTCCGGCGTAGCGCTGGTTGAACATCCCGAATTCGAGATCGCGTTCATCGAGCCGTTCTTCGATGGTCGCCCCCGTCTTGAGGTTGAACCGCCAGCGATGCAGCCGCGGTTTGAGCAGGCCCTGATCGAGATAGGCCATCATCCGCTCCAACCCCTCGGGCGCGTTGGGGTAGGATTTGGGCATCGGCTCTTCCTGATAATAGCCGTCGAGGATGATTTCGTCGCCTTCCTCCCAGGCGTTGAGCCAGTGGAGCGTGTAAGTGGGTTCAGCCTCAAACCAGCGGATATCTTCCGGGGCGCCCATCCGGGGAATGATCGCGAAGCGCGTTTTCTGGTCGGGATGGAACTGCACGACATGCAGGTCGCGCTCGAGCAGTTCCTCGTTCCAATAGAGCGGCATGTCGTTGAGGATCACGAAATTCTTCGTGAAGGCCATGTCATGGGGCAGCCGCGGACCGGGCAGGGGGACCGGAATATAATGCTTCAGCCGGTTGTCGGCGCTCACGACGCCGTAATGCATATAGGGCGCATGTTTCGAATAGTTGAAGAACATCAACTCGCCGGTTTCGAGGTCGACCTTGCAGTGCGCCGAAATACCGTCGAGCGGCACCCAGCTTTCGGTGCCGAACTGTTCGAGCGTGAAGGGGTCGAGGCGATAGCCTTCGCCGCACTGGTAAAAGCTTGACAGGATGCGCCCGGCATGGACGACCACATCGGTCGAGCTGGAATCCTTCAGCCATTCCTGCGCGCCCCAGCCGTGGCGGGACGATTTGTGGGGCGGTTCCATCAAGCCTGCCCATAGCGAACGGCCGGCTTCCTTTTCTGCCTCGAACCCCTTGGTCCGGACAAAGCGGCTGCGATAGCTGGCGCGGCCGTTCTTGAATGAAATGGCGTGGATGAAGCCGTCGCCATCGAACGGATGATATCGTCCGATCGGTTCGTGAATCTGGTTTTCGCCGGTACGGACGTAAACGCCATCGATGTCGTCGGGGATCGTGCCGATCACTTCGGCATCGCCATTGGCGAAGATGGCGTTCCATTCGTTATAGGTCGGTTGCCAGGCGCCCTTCATATAGGGATGGTCGTTCGGCTGGACAGTTGAACGGATCGTTTCGACAATCTCGGCGGTCATGCGATCACTCCTTCGGCGGGGACAAAGCGCGGCTTGGCAGCTGCCGCATCATATTCGGACTGGAGGCGGTCGATGATGGCTCCGATCGGCTCGACGTCGCGTACCGCACCGACGCCTTGCCCTGCCGACCAGACATTTTTCCAGGCCTTGGCATCATCCTGCGCGTCCGAAAAATTGGGTCGTTTGTCTTCGGGCATGTTCGCGGGATCATATCCCGCAGCGATCAGGCTGGGTTTGAGCCAGTTGGCGGTGACGCCGGTAATCCCTTTGGACGGGACAATATCCTCTGCGCCTGCATCGACGACCATTTCCTTGTAGGCAGGAGCCGCCATGCTTTCGGAACAGGCGATCAGCGAGGTGCCGAGATAGGCGAAATCAGCGCCCAGAATTTCGGCCGCGCGGATCGCGTGGCCGGTCGAGATGGCGCCGCCCAGTACCAGCGGGCCGTTCCAGAACTGGCGCACCTCCTCGACGAAGGCGAACCCGGCGGTGGCACCGGTGTGACCGCCGGCGCCTGCCGCGACGAGGACGAGACCATCGACCCCCGCTGCCGCCGCCTTTCGTGCAAAGCCAACCGAATTCACGTCGGCAAAGACCAATCCGCCATAGGCGTGGATTTCCTCGACGACCCGGGCCGGGCTGCCCAGCGCCGTGATGACCAGTGGAACCCTGTGCCGCACCACGCACGCCAGATCTTCGGATAGTCGGCTGTTCGACGGATGGACGACCAGATTGACCGCCCAGGGCGCGGCGTCGGGATCGTTCGACAGCGCTGCGTCGATCCGGCCGACCCAATCTTCCAGATCGGCAGAGGTGCGCGCGTTTGGAGCCGGAAAGCTGCCGATCACGCCGGCGCGCGACGCCGCGATAACCATCTCCGGCCCCGACACGAGAAACATGGGTGCGGCGATGGCGGGCAGGCGCAAGTTTCGCGTCAGTGCCGGTGGAAGGGGGCGCTTTGGCGCGGTCATTTCTCTCTCCCGAAATCGCGTCGCAAATCTGACTTGCATAGTGATACTTAAAGCCCTTATGAGTCGCAATGCAAGAAAAACATCGCGGGCGGTGGTCGCCAAGACGATGTCGCAAGGGAGAGGCATATGAAGGTTCATCTTGTTGCGCTGTTGACCGCCACGGCGCTCGTCACCCCCGGCATTGCGCTTGCGCAGGACGCCGCGCCAGCCCAGGATCAGGGCGGGCTTCAGGAAATCATCGTGACCGCGCAAAAACGTGCGGAAGGCCTGTCCGACGTGCCGATCTCCATCTCCGCTGTCAGCGGAGAGCAGGTGGAAAGCTATGGTCAGACCAATTTGGAACAGATCAGCTCGTCAGTCCCCAACCTGAAGATCACCCAGACGGCGATCGCCAATCGCATCGCTATCCGCGGTATCGCTTCGGGCGACAACAAGGGGTTCGAGCAATCGGTCGCGATGTTCGTCGATGGGGTTTATTATGGCCGCGACCAGCTGTCGCGGTTGCCGCTGATCGACATGGAGCGGGTCGAGGTGCTGCGCGGTCCGCAGCCGACCTTGTTCGGCAAGAATGCGATTGCGGGCGCGGTCAATATCACGACGCGCAGCCCCACCGACGAATTCGAAGGGTCGCTGTCGGCTCTGTACGAATTCAACCACAAGGAATTCCAAATCAATGGCGTATTGTCGGGGCCGTTGAGCGAAGGCGTCGAGGCGCGGGTCGTCGGCTATTATCGGTCGATGGATGGCTATTTCTATAACCAGAAGCTGAAACGCGATGAGCCGAACGTCGACGAGAAATATGTGCGCGGCAAGCTGGAGTTCGATCGTGGCGGACCATTCGCTGCCGAACTGAAGCTTGAATATGCCGACTTCAGGACAAAGGGGCAGCCGCGCGACGTTTTCGGCGCGGTCGGAAACTATAATCTGGTTTTCCAAGGACCGTTTTTTGTCAGCACCGATCCCGATTATGTACGCGAAGACAATGGGTATGAGAGCCGGAACAAGGTGTTCGGCGCGACGCTGAACGCCGATCTGGAAATCGGGGAGCATACACTGACGGCGGTAACGTCGCTGCTCGATTACAAGACGCGCGAGATCGTCGATGTCGATTTTTCCGGCATCAGCTTTCTCGACGGGACGAATTTGCGCGAGGATTACCGGCAGTTTTCGCAGGAACTGCGCCTGACGTCGCCGGGCGGAGAAACGTTCAACTATATCGCCGGAGCTTATTATCAGCATGCCAAGCTGGATGTGCAGGATTTCACCCTGTTCAACCCAACTTTTCTGGGTTTAGGGGCGCCCTTCAACGCCCTTGGCGACACCCGCAACGATCGCGATTATGCCCAGAAATCTGATCTTATTTCATTCTTTGCGCAGGGCGAACTGTCGCTCAGCGAGCGGCTGCGCCTGACGGCCGGGGCGCGTTTCAATCATGAAAAGAAGAGCGGTCGGCGCGATCTGGCGATCGTTCAGGGGCCGTTGAGCACCGCGCCAGCGGCGGTGGTCGCCGCCGTGTTTCGGGCCCTCAATATCGAGGGGCACAGCATCGCGGGCAAGCTGAGCGAAAACAGCTTCAACCCCATGGTGAATATCCAATATGATGCAACCGACGATTTGATGGTCTATGCCTCCTATGCGCGGGGAACCAAGGCGGGCGGTTTCGATATCCGGTCCAACTCGCTGCCGACTTCCACCACCGTCGCCAAGCCGGGCGAGTTCATGTTCGATAACGAAACTGCCGACAATTTCGAAGCGGGGGTGAAGTACAAGGGGCGCAATGTCGCGTTCAACCTGTCTTTCTATCGCACCAAATACAAGGATTTGCAGGTCAATATTTTCGACGGCACGCTGAATTTCAACGTCCGCAACGCCGCCGCGGCGCGGACGCAGGGTGTCGAAGCCGACTTTCGTGCCGCGCTGGCGCCGGGTCTGACGGTCAGCGGCGCCGTGGCCTATCTTGATTTCGAATTCACCAATTTCACCGATGGACAATGCTATTATCTGCAGGCGTCGGGACCGGGCGGATTCTGTGACTATAGCGGCAAGCGCAATGCGCTGAGCCCGAAATGGTCGGGCAATCTGAATCTCGATTATACGACGCCGATCAACGACAGCTTGAAGGTGGCGCTCAACATCAATGCCGACTTCTCCTCTTCCTATATCGCGGCCGCGAACCTTGATCCACGCACCCATCAGGACGGCTATGCCAAGCTGGGCGCGCGGCTGGCACTGGGGCAAATCGACAATCGCTGGGAAGTGGCACTGATCGGCCGAAATTTGACCAACCAGCGGATCATGCAGACGGCAAGTTCGATGCCGCTTGCGACGACGATCACACGGGGAGCCGGCAATGCCTATAATGGCATCATCGACCGTCCGCGCACGATCGCGGTACAGTTGACCGGGCGTTTCTGACGGGGGAAAGGCGTTGGAGCTTGCTCTCCTCGTATCTGCCTCGTGACTTGCCGCCATGCCCTCGCCCGGTTTAGGGGTGGGGGCATGTCGCGGAGGATGCCTCAGAGTTGAAACATGAACGTACCATTCGGGCTTGTTCGATATGGCGGGCGCTGGACGTCGTTGGTGACGTGCCGGTGCTGCTCATCATGGAACAGGCATTTTTGGGCGTGCATGGCTTTGACGAATTCGTCACTCGCACTGGTCTGGCCCGTTCGGTCGTCAATGGTCGCCTCAAGAAGCTTGTCGACGAAGACTGCCTTGCCAAAAAGCCTAAAAAGACAGGGCGTGGTTTTCACTATGTCTTGACGCAAAAAGGGCGGGATCAGTTTCCCAATGCGTTGATGATGCTGCGCTGGCAGCACCGATGGGAGGCGACGAGCCGCGACTTCCAGGTTCGGCTGCACCATGCAACTTGCGGTGCAGCAACCGAGCCTGTTCCCGTTTGTGCGCATTGCCGGGCGGAGATCGACCCGCGCGCGGTCGCCTGGCGCGAAGGCCCAGGGCTTGTGCAGGTCGTTCCTGCCTATGAACGGCGGCGTTTCAACGGCGATGTCGGCGCCCGGCGCCCGGGTGGTCGACCGCTGGTCGACACGATGATCGAATTGTTCGGCGATCGATGGGCGACGCTGGTGGTGCGGGCGATGTTTACGCAAATCAATCGTTTCGACGAGATTCAGCGCGACACGCTAATGGCGACGAATATTCTGACCGGCCGCCTCGAACGGCTGGTGCGTCAGGGAATCCTGCGCACGGTGCCTTATTCCACCCATTCGGATCGGGTCGAATATCGGCTGACCGAGAAAGGGAGGGATCTTTACCCGGTGCTGCTCGCGCTATTGCAATGGGGGGATCGCTGGTTCGCCGACGATCGCGGTCCGCCGCTGATCCTGACGCATATGACGTGCGGCCATGATTTGCGAATGGAAGCGGCGTGCAGCCACTGCGGCGACGAGATTAATCTGTCGAACAGTCGGTTCCAGATAAACGACAATGCGGCCGGGCCGGTCAGCGCGTGACGCGGCCTTCGTCGCGCCGAGGCATCGGGGCGACAAAGTGAAGGAACAGAGCGGTTATCGTCAGCCAGCTGGCGGAAATCAGGATCGCGACCTTCAGCCCCCAATGGTCGGCCGACATGCCAAGTAGCCAGGCGCCGAGTGCCATCGCGCCGAACGTCACGGCCTGATAGATGGACAGGCAGCGACCCAGAATTTCCTCCGGCGATCGCAGTTGCATGGCGACGTTCAATGTCGTCAGCGTCGATACCCAGGCCCCGCCTGCGACGAATGCAGCGGCCAACAACGGGAGCAGGGATCGCGTGACCGCGACAGGCAGCATCGCGGCCGCGAAAATGATCGCGGCAAAGGTGACGACCTTGTCGCTTCCCCAGCGTCGCCGGACGCTGCCGACCCACAAGGCGGTGAAGATCGAACCGGCGCCAAAGGCGGCGAGGCACAAGCCATAGTCGATCTCGGTCCCATGGAGCCGATCGCGGATGAGCGATGGGAGCAAAGCCTGAAACCCTGCTGCCCCCAATCCAAAGGCGAGCCCGCGGATCAATACCCGGCGTACTGGGTCCGAATGGGCGCAGAAGCGCAGCCCGGCGGCAATCGCCGACAACATCGGCTTGCGCTGCGGCGTCGGAACCTCTGGATGCCAGCGCAGCAGGACGATGATCAGCGCGACATAGCTGATCGCGTTGAAGGCGAAGCCCGTTGCGGGCCCTGACAATGAGATCAGGAGCCCGCCGAGGGCGGGGCCGGCGCTGCGCGCAAGGTTGAAGGCGATGGTGTTGAGGGCAATCGCCTGGGGCAGGTCGCGCGGGCCGACCTGAAGGCGTACCGAAGCCTGCCACGCCGGGCCGTTGAGCGCCGTGCCGCACCCGACCGCGAGCGTGAAGAAAAGCAGGAGCATCGGCGTGATCGCCCCCATCCATGTCGTCAACGTCAGCGCGGCCGATACGATCAGCATTCCGGTCTGCGCGGCCAGCATGACCCGTCGGCGGTCGAAATTGTCGGCGATCGCGCCGGCAAATACGCCGAGCAACATGATGGGGATCGTCGCGCCCGCCTGAACCAGCGCAATCAGCAGGTGCGATTGGGTCAGCTCGGTCATCAGCCATGCCGCGCCGACCGACTGGATCATCGAACCCATGTTCGATGCGAGGTTGGCAGTCCAGATCGCCCGAAAGGCCGGGTAGCGAAAGGGCGCGAAGGCAGAAGGGGCAGGAGGATGGGCGCTGGTCACAGGCGGGCGCGTAGCGCTGGAAACATCGCGGGGCAAGGCCGGGCAGCCGGTTTACCCACTGTGCGATATGGGTTAGGGCATGGCCTCCGCATTGCCGACGTTCTGCAAACTGTGATTTCGATCCTCGCCCTTGGTCGTGCGCGTTTTGTCGCACTGTTTGCCTGGCTTGCCCTGGCGTCGATGGCGCTCGCGCAATCGCCTTCGATGGCGCAGCCGACGGTCGGGGCGTCTGAATTTGTCGCGAAACGGTTGCTGGTTGATACGCCGGTACAGGCCGGACGGCTGGTCGCCGTCAAACTGGCTGCTTATCAGCGCGTAGCGCTGGACGAGCGCGGTGAGCCTGGATCCGGGCCCTCGCCGGCCATTTTGTCCGTCGGTACCGATATGCCGGGCCGCGTCACCCGACGCTCGGCGATCTCGCCGCTGCGATCCGTGGCGATCGCCTCATGCGCGCTCGTGCCCTATGCGGCCCGCGCTCCTCCCTCTTCATATTCCATCTGACTGACACCGGCGGCGCTTTGCGTCGCCTTGAAGGATCAGGGCTTCTTTGATTGCCGGAGAAGCCCGACGTTGGATTGCAAATATATGACATGCAAGAATGAAGCCGGGGCTGCCGTGCAGCCCGCGGCCGAGCGTGCGGAAGAGATATTCGGTCGTTACCCTGACATTTCAGAAGAAGAACGGCGTGAGTTGTTGCTGTTCCTGAAGGAGGGGCGGCACCTCGACATCGGTCTTGTGACCGGGAATCCGGAGATCAAGGATCAGGTGGCAGCCTTTCGCCAGGATCATCATCGCGCCTTGCGGCTTGGGTTCGGCGAAGGAGCTGCCTTTGTCATCCTTTTGACCGCTTTGCTGGGCGGGTTGTTCTGGTTGCTGGCGGGCTGAACGGAGCAGGCGTGGGCGGGCGGCATTTCATGCTGTCCGCCCGCGCCACGCGCCGCGCGAAATAATCGTGCGTCCCCCACTGGCGCGCACCGGCTCGACTGGTTACATGGGCCGCCACCGAACGAATCGCGCGTGCCGCCTCCGAACGCCCGGGGCAGGCGCCGCCCGCACCAGAAAGTGGCCCACATGGAAATCATCACCGGTCTGACCTTCGACGACGTGTTGCTGGTGCCCGGCCCGTCGGACATCCTGCCGTCGGACGCCAATCTTGCGACCCAGCTCACCAGCGAAATCTCGCTCAACATTCCGATCCTGTCGTCAGCGATGGACACGGTGACCGAGGCCGATATGGCGATCCTGATGGCGCAGATCGGCGGCCTTGGCGTGCTCCACCGCAATCTGACGATCGAGGAACAGGCGGCCGCTGTCCGCCAGGTCAAGCGCTTTGAAAGCGGGATGATCGTCAATCCGATCACCATCACCCCCGATGCGCCGCTGTCGGAGGCGACGGCGCTGATGGCGCAGCACCGCATTTCAGGCATTCCAGTGGTCGAGGCGGGCGGTAAGCTGGTCGGCATCCTGACCCACCGCGACGTGCGCTTTGCTGAAAATCCCGATCAGCCGGTGCGCGAGCTGATGACCGCCGATAATCTGGCGACCGTGCGTCCCGGCGTCAGCCAGGATGAAGCCCGCAAGCTGCTCCACCAGCGCCGCATCGAAAAGCTGCTCGTCGTCGACGATGCTTATCGCTGCACCGGCCTGATCACCGTCAAGGATATGGAAAAGGCGGTGAACTTCCCCGATGCGACCAAGGATGGCAGCGGCCGTCTGCGCGTCGCCGCGGCCACCAACACCGGGGATTCGGGGGTCGAACGCGCCGAGGCGCTGCTCGACGCCGAATGCGACCTGATCGTCGTCGATACCGCGCATGGCCACAGCAAGCTGGTCGGCCAGACGGTCGAACGGATCAAGAAATTGTCGAACCGCGTCCAGGTGCTGGCGGGCAATGTCGCGACCGGCGATGCGACCCGCGCACTGATCGACGCGGGGGCCGACGGGGTCAAGGTCGGTATCGGCCCGGGATCGATCTGTACCACCCGCGTCGTCGCCGGGGTCGGGGTGCCGCAGCTCACCGCCATTCTCGACAGCGTCGAGGTGGCGTCGAAGGAGAATATTCCGGTCATCGCCGACGGCGGCCTGCGTACCTCGGGCGATCTTGCCAAGGCGCTGGCGGCGGGTGCGTCGTGCGTGATGGTCGGCTCGCTGCTCGCGGGGACGGCCGAGGCGCCGGGCGAAACCTTCCTCTATCAGGGGCGCACCTATAAAAGCTATCGCGGCATGGGCAGCGTCGGCGCGATGGCGCGCGGTTCGGCGGACCGCTATTTCCAGCAGGACATCAAGGACCAGATGAAGCTGGTCCCCGAAGGCATCGAAGGCCAGGTTCCGTTCAAGGGCGCGGCAAAGGATGTCATCCACCAGCTGGTCGGCGGGGTGAAGGCGGCGATGGGCTATACCGGCAGCCGGACGCTGCGCGATCTGCGCGACCGCGCGAAATTCGTCCGCATCACCAATGCCGGACTGCGCGAAAGCCATGTCCACGACGTCGCGATCACGCGCGAAGCGCCCAATTATCCGGCGGGATAAATGGCATAAACTGAGCGGCACGCATGTCTGCTGGCGGTTGGTTGGGATATAGCGGAGGATTGCATGAACCCCGATCCTTGGCCGGGTGCCGTGCAATGACGATGGAAGGCTGAACCGATGACCCCCGCCGCGCGCGTCCAGACCGCGATCGAGATTCTCGATGCCATCGCCGCCGCGGCGCGCGAGGGCGGGCCGCCCGCCGATGCGATCTTCTCCGACGCGATGCGCCAGCGCCGCTATGCGGGGTCGAAGGATCGCCGCGCCATCCGTGCTCTTGTCTATGACGCCATCCGGTGCGTGCGCTCGGCGCCGGCATCGGGGCGCGCGGCGATGCTCGCGCTCGCCGATGCGCAGCCCGAAATAGCGGCGCTGTTCGATGGTTCGCCCTATGGTCCAGCACCGATTGCTGACGGCGAACCGCGCGCCGAAACCGGCCTCGCGGCGGAAGCCCTGATCGGGCTCTTCGAACCGCTTGTCGAGATGGAGGAAGGGGCTGGGATGCTTGCCCGGGCTCCGCTCGATCTGCGTGCCAACCGGATCAAGGCGTCGCGTAGCGACTTGGCATCGCTTTTTCCTGACGGCGTAGAGATATCTGCCGCCCCCGACGGTTGGCGGCTGGCGCCGGAAACCGCGGCGGCCCAGCATCCGGCCCACGCCGATGGAGCGTTCGAGGTGCAAGACGCGGCGAGCCAATATGCTGCTGGTGCGCTCGATGCGGCGCCGGGCATGGCGATCGTCGATCTGTGTGCGGGCGGCGGCGGCAAGGCTCTCGCTATCGCGTCATTGACCGGAAATGACGCTCAAATTCTTGCCTGCGATACGCACCGCGGGCGGCTTCAACAACTGCCGCCTCGCGCCGAACGGGCGGGCGCTTCGGGTATCGAAACGCGGTTGCTGAACCCCGGGCAGGAAGCGGCGATGCTCGCCGACTGGCACGGCCGCGCCGCGCGGGTGTTCGTCGATGCCCCCTGTTCGGGCAGCGGCACCTGGCGGCGGAGCCCCGAACTGCGTTGGCGGCTCACCCCGTCGCGGCTTGACCGCCATCTTGCCGATCAGGCGCGGCTGCTGTCGATCGGTGCCGATCTGGTGGCGCCGGGCGGTAAACTTCTCTATGCTGTCTGCTCGATCATTGCGCGCGAGGGGCGGGCCCAGGTGGAAGAATTTCTGAACCGGCATCGCGGCTGGACGGCCGATAGCGATTATCTGCCCGCGGGCATCGGCCGTGCCGCGGGCGGCGGTTATCTGCTGACCCCCGCGCACGACGGCTGCGATGGCTTTTTCCTCGCGCGGTTGACGGCGCCATGATAGGCAGGCGCAAATGAACCGATGGGAGAATGCGATGCGCGTCAGTTTCCTTGGCCTCGGCGCCGGCCTCGTTCTGGCCAGCCTGCCCACCGCCTCGGATGCGCAGCGCGCCGACAATGATATTCGGCCGCAATCCATCGCCCTGCAACAGGAAGGGCAAAAGGCGCAGCAGGCCGGCGACCTTGATAGCGCGATCGACCATTATGAATCGGCACTCGCGGCCGATCCGCGAAACCGCTCGGCGATCATCGCGTTGGCACAGGTTGCGCGCGCGCAGGGGTTGCCCGGAAAGGCGATCGGCCTTTATCGCGAGGCCTTGCTGCTCGAACCCAATGATCTTGTTGCGCTGACCGGGCAGGGTGAGGCCTTGGCCGACAAGGGCGCGCTCGAGCTCGCCCGCGAAAAGCTTGCGGCAGCGGAGCGTCTTTGCGCTGCCAACTGCCCGCAATTGGCAGCGTTGCAGAAGGCTATCGCCGCCGGCGACTCCAAGCGTCTGGTGGCGGCTGAAGCCGTGGCACCCAAGGCCGTCGCAACGGTTGGGACGGTCAGCGAAAAGAACTGATCGGATGCCTTAGCCATGGCTCGCCTGTCTGCTCAAGTTGCGGGCTGGCCTGATTATTCGGCATGCTCAGCACGCGCTTCCGTCGCGGCATTCCACGGTTTCGGGGCAAATCCGCTTGCCCCTGCCTGTCCTATCCTTACATAGGGACGCACGATAATTTCCCTGAACGATGAGGATGACTTTGCCATGCCCCCCCGCAATTTTCTTCGCGCGCCGTTGGCGCTGGCCTTTGCCATGATCGCTCCGACCGTGGCCCAGGCGGGGGGAGACGCCGCGACGACGGCAAGTGCGGCAGGGCTGATCTATCCGTCGACCGAACGCGGCGACACCGTCGACCCGCAGTTCGGCGTGGACGTTGCCGACCCCTATCGTTGGCTGGAAGACGATGTGCGGGTCAATCCGAAGGTGGCAGCCTGGGTTGCGGCGCAAAATCAGGTCACGGACGCCTATCTCGACACGCTGCCAGGGCGCGACCTGTTCGCCAAGCGGATGACCGAGCTTTACAATTACGAACGCTTTGGCCTGCCGCGCAAGGCCGGGGCACGCTATTTCTATAGCCGTAACGACGGGCTGCAGCCGCAATCGGTTCTTTTCGTCCGCGAAGGGCTGAAAGGAGAGGGGCGGGTCCTGATCGATCCCAATCTGTGGGCCAAGGATGGCGCGACGGCGCTCGCCGAATGGAAGCCGTCCGAAGATGGGCGGCATTTGCTGTATGCCGTGCAGGACGGCGGCACCGATTGGCGGATTGTCCGGGTCAAGGACGTCGCGACGGGCAAGGATCTTTCAGACGAGGTGCGGTGGGTTAAATTCTCGGCACTCAACTGGGCCAAGGATGGCAGCGGATTCTATTATTCGCGGTTTCCGGAGCCCAAGGAAGGCGAAGCTTTTCAATCGCTCAACGAGAATCACGCCGTCTATTTCCACAAGCTCGGCACCGCGCAGAGCGAGGATGTGCTGATCCACGCTACCCCCGACAAGCCGAAGCTGAACAACAGCGCGATTGTCACCGATGACGGCGCCTATTTGCTGGTTGTCGGATCGGAGGGCACCGACGAGCGCTATGGTCTGACGCTTTATCCCATCGGCAAAACGGTAGGGAAGCCGATCGTCCTGGTCGATGATTTCGCGAACAATTGGGAATATGTGACCAATCAGGGCACCCGCTTTACCTTCCTGACGAACAAGGGGGCGCCGCGCCAGCGCATTGTGTCGCTCGATATTCGGAAGCCAAGTAGTGTAACCGAACTTGTCGCGGAAAATGAAGCGACCCTGGTGGGCGCTTCGCGCGTCGGTGATCGCATCATCCTGTCCTATCTGGGCGATGCGAAATCGGAAGCGCGAATGGTTGCGCTCGACGGCAAGCCCGTCGCCAATATTCATTTGGCCGATATCGGTTCGGCTTCGGGATTTGGCGGCAAGTCGGCCGATCCGGAAACCTTTTATGCCTTTTCCAGCTTTGCGCGGCCGACGACCATCTATCGCCTCGATACCAAGACCGGGAAGAGCGAGATTTTCGCCGAGCCGGAACTGACCTTCAAGCCCGACGATTTCACGGTCGAGCAGCGCTTTTTCAAATCGAAGGACGGTACCGAGGTGCCGATGTTCCTGGTGATGAAGAAGGGTGTCGATCGCGCCAAGGGATCGCCGACGCTGCTCTACGGCTATGGCGGCTTCAACGTGTCGCTGACCCCCGCCTTTTCGCCGACGCGGCTCGCCTGGGTCGACAAGGGCGGCGTGCTGGCGATCGTCAATCTGCGCGGCGGCGGCGAATATGGCAAGGCGTGGCACGATGCGGGCCGGCTCGCGAACAAGCAGAATGTCTTCGACGATTTCATTGGCGCGGGCGAGTATCTGATTGCCGAGGGCGTGACCGGCAAGGGTCAGCTGGCGATCGAGGGCGGCTCGAACGGCGGATTGCTCGTCGGTGCGGTGACCAACCAGCGGCCCGACCTGATCGCGGCGGCGCTCCCCGCCGTCGGGGTGATGGACATGCTGCGCTTCGACCGTTTCACCGCCGGGCGTTATTGGGTCGATGATTATGGCTATCCGTCGAAGGAGGCCGATTTCCGTAACCTGCTGTCCTATTCGCCCTATCATAATATCAAGGACGGGACGGTGTATCCGGCGGTGCTGGTGACGACCGCCGACACCGACGACCGCGTCGTGCCGGGGCACAGTTTCAAATATACCGCTGCGCTTCAGCACGCCAATGCGGGTGACAAGCCGCACCTGATCCGCATCGAAACGCGCGCCGGCCACGGATCGGGCAAGCCGACCGACAAGATCATCGCGGAGGCGGCGGACAAATATGCCTTTGCCGCAAAATGGACTGGTCTTTCGGTCGAATAGGGAAAGCGGGGCAAGCATGTCCTTTGACTTCGACTTTTCTGCCAGCGATCCCGCCGAGCGATGGGCGGAAACGGCTGCCGCTGCGGCGGCGCTCGTCGCAGGGGAGCGCGACGGTATCGCCAATATGGCGAATGTTGCGGCGCTGATCTGGCAGGCTATTCCGGTTCTCAACTGGGCGGGCTTTTATCGTTTTGATGGGGCCGAACTGGTGCTCGGCCCCTTTCAGGGCAAGGCGGCGTGCATCCGTATCCCCCTCGACAAAGGGGTGTGCGGTGCCGCCGCGCGGCTTCGGACAAGCCAGAGGGTCGACGATGTTCATGCCTTTCCAGGGCATATTGCCTGCGATGCGGCGAGCCGTAGCGAGTTGGTGGTCCCTATTGTGGCCGACGGTGAGTTGATCGGTGTGCTCGATCTCGATAGCCCGCTTCCGTCGCGTTTTACTGCGGCCGACCAGATCGGTGCCGAGATGCTGGTAGCAAGGATTGCAGGCGCGCTCGGCCCGGCTGGGGTGTGACCCATTATGGGACGTGAATTCGAAGGTTAACGGATTCGCGAAGGTGGTTCATATTTGCTAACAAACTGTTAACCAATTGCCCGCGCTGAAGCGGCGGGCCCCGGTAACAGGGAGTTTAGCATGCGAAGCCTCTTGCTTTTCGGCGCCGCCGTCGGATCGCTGCTGTTGCTGGCGGGACAGGCGCAAAGCGCCGAACCCGCGGCACCCACGCTCGACTATGGCGTTCCAGCCTCTCCGGACGCACATGTCTATACCGGCCAACCCGATCGCGTGCCGAGCGTCATCGAATATCGTCACGGCACGACCTACCCCGCGCCGCCGGTCGATGCGACCTTCGACGGTCAATATGATGCCGAAGGGCGTTGGACCGGGACGTGGGACGGCACCTATGAGGCGGCCGACGGTCGCCGTTTCGAAGGGCGCTATGAGGGCACGGTCGAAGGTGCGCCGGGTCACGCTTATTATCAGGGATATCGCGGCGATTATGACCCGCGACAGGATGAGGAAATGTTTCGGCGCTGCGGCCAGGGGGGCGCAGTGGGGGGAGCGGTTGTCGGTGGCCTCGTCGGAGGCATTGCCGGCAACCGTATCGCTGGTCGTGGGGACCGTGCGGCGGGTACATTGATCGGCGGCGGTGTCGGCGCGTTGGCGGGTGCGGCGATCGGCAGCGCGGCCGACCGAAAAAAATGTGAAGAATGGTGGGGCAGCCGAGCCGCCTATTATCGGCATGGCCATATGAGCAGCTATTATCATGGCGGCTATGGCTGGTACTCGCCGAGCGTTGTCGTCGTGACGACGATCACCCATGGCGCGCCGGTGGTTACCGAAACAGTCGAAACCAGCACCCGCACCTATTATGAGAATGTTCCGGCGCGGAAGCGCTATGTGGCCAAGAAAAAGTGGAAACCGAAACCCAAGCCAAAGCCGCGTTGCGTTTGCTGAGGCTTGGATCGATTGAACGTCGGTCGATAGAACAGGGCCTGCCGTCGGAATGGACGGCAGGCCTTTTCCTTTCGGTCCGTCGCGCCGAACGGGCGGTTCAGCGCTGTGAAAGCATCGTTGCGATAGCGACAGGGGATGACGGGCCGGGCGGACCGGCGCGATAGGACAGGATTTCGGCCATGCGTAAGTTGACCAGCCTTGCCACTGCCGCTGCGGTCGTTGTGACTGCCATCGGATTCAGCGCCACTCCGGCAGAAGCGCGTCACCGCCACGGTGGATGGGGCTATCGAGACCGCGATCGCGTCAGCGCGGGGGACGTGATTGGCGGACTGCTCATCATTGGTACGATTGCGGCGATTGCGGGCGCCGCGAGCAAAGACAAGCGAGACCGCCGCGACCGGGACGAGCGCTATGATCCGCCGCCCTATCGCGACAGGGATTACCGCGACACGCCGCGATACGAACGCGACGATCGAAGCGGCCAGCAGGATCGCGGCGCTTATGGCCGCAGCGAAGCCGAAGCGCGCGCTGCAGATGCTTGCGGATGGGCCGTGGAAGCCGAGATGGGCGATGATGCGCGCGTCGACACGATCGGCAGCACCGAACGAAATGGCGACGGCTGGTACGTGACGGGGACCGCATCTCGGCTGGGCGGCGAAGTGTGCAGCTTCGGTTGCAGCTATCGCAACGGCCGCGTGGTCGATGTGTCGTTCGGTTAAGGAGTGGATGGTTGATCGCCGGTTCGCGGCCGGACGAAGAATTCACCCGATCTAGCGTGCGAGCCTGCGTGCCAGCGCAACCCATTCGTTGACGCTGATCGTTTCGGCTCGGCGGGTCGGGTCTATACCGAGCGTCTCCAGCGCCTCGATCGCGCCAGCCACACTTTTCAGGCTCTGGCGCAGCATTTTTCGGCGCTGCCCAAAGCCTTTCTCCGTCAAGCGCGACAGCAACGCCGGGTCGACGCCCTCTGGTTCTGCCTTTGGGGTGACGTGGACGATGGCCGACATGACCTTTGGTGGCGGCGTGAAAGCCGAACGGTGGACCTTCATCGCGATCCTCGCGTCGGCGCGCCACTGCGCCAGTACGGCCAGTCGGCCATAGGCATTGCTGCCGACGGGGGCGACGATCCGTTCCGCAACCTCCAACTGAAACATCAGCGTCAGCGATGCCCATTGCGGCGGCCAGACCGGTGGTTCGAGCCAGCGCGTGAACAGCGCCGTCCCGACATTATAGGGCAGGTTCGCGACGATATGATATGGGTTTCCGCCAGCCAGCGCATCGGCATCGACAGCCATGGCGTCATCCGAAATCACCGTCAGTCGCCCGTCAAAGGCTTCACTGAGTTCGGCGAGCAGGGGAAGACAGCGTTCGTCGCGCTCGACGGCAACGACGCGCGCGCCGGCGCGTAGCAGCGCCCGGGTCAGACCGCCGGGGCCGGGGCCGACTTCGAACACCGTCGTGTCCCGCAAATCCCCGGGCAGCGCCGCAATTCGGTCGAGCAATTGTTCGTCGAACAGAAAATTCTGCCCCAGCGCCTTGCTTGCTGAAAGGCCGTGCGTGCGGACCGTTTCGCGCAGTGGGGGAAGGGCGCGCGACGGGGACATCACCGCGCTGGCGCGCAGCTATGCTCGCGGGTGGCGGCGAGTGTCGCTGCCATGCGGATCGCCGCGATGGTCGGGCCCGGATCGGCCTTGCCGCTGCCCGCAATGTCGAAAGCGGTGCCATGATCGGGCGATGTCCGGATGATCGGCAGGCCGAGGGTCAGATTGACCCCATCGTGAAAATGGAGCGCCTTGAACGGCGCCAGCGCCTGATCGTGATAGGTGCAGAGCAGCGCGTCATAGCGGTCGCGGATGCCCGGCGCGAACATTCCGTCGGCGGCGAGCGGGCCGTCGACGTTGATGCCATCGGCTGCCAATTGTTCGATTGCAGGCGCAATGATGCGAATTTCCTCATCGCCCATCCGGCCACTCTCGCCAGCGTGGGGATTCAGCCCCGCGATGGCGATGCGCGGCTGCGCTATACCGAAATCGCGTTTCAACCCCCGCCACACGACACGGATACGGGAGATGATCAATTCGCTGGTCAACCGTTCGGGGACTTCCGACAGCGGCACATGGACCGTCAGCGGAACAACGCGCAGCGATGGCCCCGCCAGCATCATCACCGCGTTGCTTGCCATCACGCCGCAGCGTTCCGCGATGAACTCGGTCTGGCCGGGATGGGTGTATCCGATGCTCTGCAGGGCGTGCTTCGACACCGGGCCGGTGACAAGCGCGGTGCTCGCCTGGTTTCGGGTAAGGCCGATGCCGGTTTCGAGGGCGTGCAGGGCGCAGGTCGCCCCAGCTGGCGATGGGGCACCCGGCGTCACAGGACCGCTGTCTTCCAGATGCCAAATCGGCAGCGCGCTGGAAAAGGCCGGGATAACATCGCCCATATCGCTCACGCGCGCGACCGGGCCGTCCCAGACGGCTGCGATGGCGGCAGCGTCGCCTATGGCCACGAAAGGTGTCAGTCCATGATCGTGCCGCGCCGCCCAGGCGCGGGCAATGACTTCGGGGCCGACACCAGCCGGGTCACCCATGGTGACGGCTATTGGCGGCCGATGGGCAGAATCGGGCATCAGCTATATTCGATCACGGCATCCCGGCGCAGGTCGCGCAAATAACGCTGGGCCCGCTTGTTGACCTTTTCCTCCAGCAGTCGATTTTCGATCTCCTGCAAGTCCGGCGCCGTCGCGGTTTGCGGCATGTCGCGGCCACACAGAACCAGCACGCTGATCCCTTCATTGGCAGCGCCAAAGGGCTGGGTGGTCTGGCCGACCTGCAGGTCGAGCAGCGTCGCCTGGAGCGGCGCGGGCAGTGCGCGCATCGCGATATTGTCGCGTGACACCACGCTTGCTCCTAGTCCTTCGGCCACCGCGTCTGCGGCTCCGCAGCCTGCGATCGAGCGCGTGGCTTCCGCGAATTTTCCGGCAAGCTCGGATGCACGCGCGGGCGTCGTGCCCGACGGAAACTCCAGCGAAATCTGCTTCAGGCTGAGCACCGCGTCGCGCGGGTCGGCGGTCAGCACCTGGCGCCGATCCATCATGAGCATGATTGAAATGCCGCCGGGAACCTCGATCGGTCCGACAAGCTGGCCCGGCTGCATCTGCTGCGCCGCATCGGCCATCGATTGCGGCAACTGTCCGGCCTTCACCCAGCCGAGGTCGCCGCCGACCACCGCGGTCGACGCTTCTGAGAATTGGCGGGCATAGGCGGCAAAGCTGCCGCCAGCCTGGAGTGCCTGAATGATTTTCTGCGCATTTTCCATCACCGCAGCCGCATTTTCGGGTGTCGCGGAAAGATAGATTTCGCCCAGATGGAACTCATTCTGCCCCTTGGCTTCGTTGAGCCGCTGGACAACCGATTCCACTTCTTCGGTCGAGACATTGGTCGTCGACTGGATGTTGCGCGAAAGCAGACGGTCCCACGCGAACTCTCCGCGGATCTGCTGCTTTACAGCGGCTGCGGACGAGCCCTTCGATTTCAGATATTGCTCGAACTGTTCGGGCGTCTGCCGAAAGCGGGTCGCCAGGCGCGCAAATTGCTGATTGATCAGATTTTCGTCGATCGCGATGTCGGCGGCCTTGGCTTCCTGAATCTGGAGCTTTTCGTCGATCAGGTTGCTGAAGACCTGTTGCCGCAGACGCTGCGCTTCTTCGGGCGACATCGCCAGGTCGCCATTGGCGATCCGGATCAGCGCCATCCGTTGCTCGATATCGGTCGCTGTGATGATTTCGCCGTTTACCGTCGCGGAGGGGCGATAGACATTCGGTTTGCCGTCGCCGAAAAGCTGGACATTCCCCGGAATGTTAAGGCTGGTCGTCGGAACGTCATTGTCGGCGACGGTCTGTGCCAGCACGGGCACGGCTCCCGCACCGGCGATGGCAATCAGTCCGATCATGGTCGAAAATTTGGTCATCGTTATCCTATTCGAGACATAACGGCATGCTCCGTATCAGCGGACACGCCCGATGGTCCAGCGCAAACCGCCCTTTGGACGCTATTGCCGTCCGGCATAGCCGCGAAACGCTGAACCGCGGCTGAGCGGCAAGCGTTAGAAGCCGAGGTTGCGGAAGGCGATACGGAACGCGAAGCTGTCGCCCCGCTTGGCATCGCCGGTATTGATATAGTCGCGGCGCCAGGTGACGGCGATCGACAGGCAATCATCGTCATAGGCAATGCCCAGGCGATGTCGAATCGGCTGGAACCCGTCTGCGGAGCTTCCGGGGGCATCCGCCTGTCCGGTGAGATCCATCACGGCCGACCCGAACATCGACCAGTTGCGGGCGAAGGCGACACGCCCACCGGCGCGCACTTCCTCGCGATCCTGCAAATCTTCACCGAGGAGAGTGATGTCACGGTTCAGGCGTGAATAGCCGAGGACGGCATAGGTCGATCGCCCGCCGATCGTGGCATCGAGTTCGTTGCGCCGGACGGCCAGATTATCCTTGTCGAGGCGGAAGCGATGCGTGAGCCGGAGGAAGTCGCGATAGGCGATCGTCGTGCGCCCGACGATATCGGATGCCCGATCGGTCAGGCCGGTGCCGTCGGGGAATAGGGAAGGCTTGTCCGACAGGCGATAGCTTTGTCCGATGACGCTGGTGATGTTGAATCCCGGGCGGCTGTAATTCCATTCGATCCCATAGGTAACGCGGGCTCCGTCCTCGAACCGGTCGTAGCCGTTGAACCGGTTGATCGCGAAGAGATTGCTGTCTTCCAGGTCAAATGCGCGCGAATCTTCGTTCGGAATGTCCAGATTCTTTAAGGGCGGTGTCGCCACGATCTGGACGCGGGGCGTCAGCGTCTGCGTTCCGCCCAGAAATTCCCCGATGAAGGGCCACCGCATGTCGGCCGCCACGGCCGCGACGCCCCGTGCTTGCCATCCCGATTTGCCGCGATATCCAGGGATGGAGGTCAACAGATTTTCGTCGCTGTGATAAACATCGCCGCGCACCATGGCCGTCAGCGTCCATTCCTGGCCCAGACGGGTCAGACCGCGCAGATCCCAGCGGGCGCCGGCAAAGGCGCGCTGCGTATCCTGGCCGGCTGTGCGGCCGATGGCCAGCGTATTCAGTTGCAACTCGAACTGGCCGCCCAGCAGCGGATCGTCGAGGCGTTGGCGGTAATCGACTACCGGCAAGGCGATCGGCTGTTGTCCCTGACTGTCGTTGACGCGCAGCGTTTGTGTCGCCCATCCGGCAATCGACAGATAGCTTTGCCCGCCGATGCGCTGCAACTCAAAGGTCGATCGCATCCGGTCGTCGCGGTTGATGTCATAGCGGCGCATGAAGGTACGATCGGTCGCGATGCGGCCCGAATAGCTGAGACTCCAGCGCGGATCGAACTGAAATTTCCCCGCGCTTTCCAGATATCCGCGAAAATCATCGCGGCGACTGGTGACGAGGCCCGAAACCGGGACGACCGAGCTATAGGTTGCGTAACCCTTGATTCGGAAAGATCCGATGTCGGTCAGGGCCCGAAACTCTCCCTCCAGCATCGGCGCCGCATTGGTATAGACATGCGGGGTGATGGTCAGATCGCGGTCGGACGCAAATCGCAGATAATATGGCACCGCGATCTCAAACCCGTTGGTACGGTCGATGCGGACTTCGGGCACGAGGAGGCCGCTGCCCGCTTCGTTGTTCGCAGGGTGGCTGAGGCCGGGCAGGGGGATCAACGGCAGGCCGAAAATCTCGACCCGCGCGCCCTTGTACTTCACCTTGTTCTTGGCGCGATCATACAGGACGCGAACAGCCCGAATCTGCCAGCTTGGCTCGGTTGCACATCCTTGTGCATCCTCGACCGGGCAGGGAGTATAGGCGGCATTTTCCAGTTCGATATTGCCATTCTCGAACCGGGTTCCCTTGACGGCTGCGAGCCTGGCTCCGTTCTCAAGTACGACCAGCAGATTGTCGATGATCCCGTCGCGAAGCGAATCGGACAGTTCGATGCGGTCGCCATAGGCGGTGTCGCCTTCGGGATTGCGGATCATCACATTGCCCTCGGCGACGACCTGCCCCGACTGGCGATTCCACGTCACCTTGTCGGCGCGCAGGCCGATCGCCTCGCGGTTCATCTGCACATTGCCTTCGGCAATGACGACCTCGGTCTCGCTGTCGTAATTCAGATTGTCCGCAGCAAAGCCGATCTGCTGGCTGTCGCCGGGATCCGGCGCATCGGCGGTGGTCGGCGCGATGTCTGGCGCGCGTAGGTCAGGCTCGCTGACCGTCTCGGCGACGGCCGGCGAATCACTGTTCTCTTGCGCCATTGCGGGCCCAGCCAGCAGCGCGGCGCCGCTCGCCGTCGCCAGCCAGAAGGGGCGCTTTTTAACGCTGTTCCGGAACAAAGCCCAGCTCATCAATCTACTTTGTCCCATCGCTTGCCGCGCATCGCTGGCGATACGTCCGGCTGCTTTGTTTTTGCAACTCGCTGGCGAAACCCCTATCGGTCCCGCACGTCTCAATCAATCATCGCATGAGAAAGTAACCAAATGGACATTCAGTTTGTCGCGCAAATCGATGCGTCTGCCGACGTCGTCGCCTTCCCGGTGCGCAAGGGCGCACTTGCGGACGTTGGCGGCGCCAATGGCGCGCTGCTCGCGGCCGCCGCCGGACAGGCGCGGTTCGAGGGCGCGGCAGGGGCCATTGCGGAAACCACCGCAATTGATGGCGGCAGGGCGCGCCGTTTGCTTCTGGTCGGAATCGGCGAAGGCACGCGGCACGATCTGGAACGTGGCGGAGCGGCATTGACCGGCAGGCTTCTGACCAGCGGCGTTCAGTCCGTCCATGTCGATTTCGCAGGGCAGGGCGATGAAGAAGACGTCCTGTCCTTTGCCATGGGGGCAAAGCTGCGCGCTTGGCGCCTCGATACCTATCGTACCCGGCTGGCTGACAATGCAAAGCCCAGCCTGAAAACGATAGTGATCGCGTCGGCTGCAGGCGATGTGGTGGAGCGATGGGCAGGCTATTCGGCTGTTGCCGATGGCGTGGCGCTGACCCAGACGCTGGTCGCCGAGCCGCCCAACCTTCTGTACCCGGAAAGCTTCGTCGAGCGCTGTCAGCATCTTGCTGACCTGGGCGTCGAAATCGAGGTGCTCGACGAACGGCAGATGAAGGCGCTCGGGATGGGCGCGCTGCTTGGCGTTGCGCAGGGGTCCGTCCGTCCGCCGCGCCTGCTCGCGATGCGCTGGAATGGCGGCGCGGAGGGCGAGGCTCCGCTGGTCTTCATCGGTAAGGGCGTCACGTTTGACACCGGGGGTATCAGTCTGAAGCCCGGCGCGGGCATGGACATGATGAAATGGGACATGGGCGGCGCAGGGGCCGTCGCCGGCGCGATGAAGGCTATCGCGGGGCGCAAGGCGAAGGCCAATGTCGTCGGTGTCGTAGGGCTTGTTGAAAACATGCCTGACGGCAACGCTCAGCGCCCCGGCGACATCGTGAAGACGATGTCGGGACAGACCGTGGAAGTGCTCAACACCGACGCTGAAGGTCGGTTGGTTTTGTGCGACGCGATAAGCTGGGCCCAAAAGCAATATGCGCCGAAGGTCATCGTGGACCTCGCGACGCTGACCGGCGCGATGGTGATCTCGCTTGGCCATGAATATGCGGGCATGTTTGCCAACGACGATGGCTTGGCGGCCAAGCTTCTCGATGCGGGGCTGGCCAGCAACGACAAGCTTTGGCGCTTCCCGCTGTCGCCCGCCTATGACAAGCTGATCGACAGCCCGATCGCCGACATCAAGAATATCGGCCCGCGCGAAGCCGGATCGATTACCGCGGCGCAGTTTCTGAAGCGGTTTGTCGACGAAGGCGTTCAATGGGCCCACCTCGATATCGCGGGCATGGCCTGGCATGACAAGGAAGGCCCGACTTATGCCAAGGGGGCTACCGGCTATGGCGTGCGCTTGCTCGACCAGTTCGTAGCGGACAATTTCGAGGGGTAATGCTGGCGCCTTGTTATGGCGAGGCGCCGAAAATAACGCGGCGATCTCCGGCAAAGCGGCTCGTGAAGAGCCGTTGTCCGGAGATCGTTTTGCGTCCTTCGCCATGACGGAGCGGATATGGCGCGTGTCGATTTCTACCGGCTGAGCCGCGACCCTGTCGAACGGGTCTTGCCTGCGATTGCGGCGCGGATATTGGGCGGCGGGGACCGTCTGCTGATTGTTGCCGCTTCAGCGATGCAGCGGCAGGCGATTGATGACGCGCTTTGGACACATCAACCCGCCAGTTTCCTGCCGCATGGCCACGCTGGCACACCCGACGAAACCATCGAGCCGCTGTTGCTGGCTGGCGCGCTGGATGGAGCCGCCGCCAATGGCGCCCGCTTCGTCGCGCTTGCCGATGGGGAGTGGCGCGAGGCGGCGCTGGGGTTTGACCGTGCTTTCCTTCTTTTCGATAATGGCCGCATCGACGATGCCCGCGCCACGTGGCGGACGTTGAGCGCCGCCGCAGGGGTGGAGATTCATTTCTGGAAGCAGGATGACCAAGGTCGCTGGTCGGAGGGCCCGTAAAAGGAGGATTACTGATGCGTTATCTGGTGTTGGCGGCGACCTTGGCGCTCGCAGCGTGCGGCTCGAAATCGGAAACCGAAATTGCCAGTGGTACGGTGACTGATCCGGAGACCGGCGAGACGACCGAATATTCCGTGACGAGCACCGGCGAGGGCGACGAGGGGCAGGTCAATATCAGGACAAAGGACGGCGAAATGAGCTTTGGCGCGACGGCCGAGGCGAAGCTGCCCGATGGCTTTACCCCTTATCCCGGCGCCAAGATGCTCGGCGGCGTCACAACGTCGGGCAAGCAAGGCGCGGGCGGAATGGCCAGCTTTGAGGTCAAGGGCAAGGCATCGGACGTCATCGCGCATTTCCGCAAGCAGGCCGAAGCGCAGGGACTGGAAATCACCGGCGAAGTCAGCATGGGGGACATGCAGAGCTTTGGTGCCGAAAAGCCCGGCGATGACAAAACGGGGGTCCACGTCACCGCGACGCAGAATGGCGATATGGTAACGGGCAGCTTTACCTACGGCCTCGGCGGCTAGGTGCGCGGGAAGGGGGCTGCGCTCTTTTCTTGCGGTGCGACAAAAGCGCGGCTAGAGGCGCGCGCATCAGATAAAACACATAACAGGAGCTTTCCCATGGCGGTTACCCGCACTTTTTCGATTATCAAGCCCGACGCAACCCGCCGTAACCTGACTGGCGCCGTCACCAAGATGCTGGAAGATGCTGGGCTGCGCGTCGTTGCTTCGAAGCGCATCCACATGAGCCGCGAACAGGCCGAAGGCTTTTACGCGGTTCACAAGGAACGCCCCTTCTTCGGCGAACTGGTCGAATTCATGATCAGCGGCCCCGTCGTCGTCCAGGTCCTCGAGGGCGAAGATGCGATGCAGCGCAACCGTGACATCATGGGCGCGACGAACCCTGAAAACGCCGAGCCGGGCACGATCCGCAAGGAGCTGGCCGAGAGCATCGAGGCGAACACCGTCCACGGTTCGGACAGTGATGAGAATGCGGCGATCGAAATCGCCTATTTCTTCAAGCCCGAAGAAATCGTCGGCTGATTGCACCAGCCGATCGCCCTTTAAAGGGGCGAGGAATTGGAAAAAGGCCGCCGGAGCGATCCGGCGGCCTTTCTCATGCTCAGAAATCGTCGGCTGCCGACATCAGTCCCGCCAGCTTCCTTGGCGCTATTGAAAGCCAGCTTTTCCTCAGCCATTCGGCAATCGCGTCCCAATCTGTGTCGCCAAGATCAAGGCGGATGCCGATCCAGCCAATGCCGAAATAGGGTGGGCGATAATAGCGCGCCGCGTCCATCTCGATCAGTTGCGCCTGCTCGTCGGCACCACTGATTTTCACCAGCAGCGCGATCCTGCTGTCGCCATGATGATCCTGGCTGAAATAGGCGAATTTCTTGCCTTTGACGATGCCGAAGCAAGGCATGCCGTGTGATAGAACCTCGTCCGCTTCCGGCATCGCCATCGCCAGTTCGCGTACCCTGTCGAGAAGATAGGCCGGCGATCGCGTGAGGGCTACAAAGGCCGCGAGCGTTGCGGGGTAAAGCTGGTGTTCGGCAAAGCGGACCCGTTCCGCCAGCCTGTCGGGTGTGTCGCCGGGGACGATAGCAACCGGTGTCTGCGCCAGCACTGGCCCGTCATCAAGGGCAGGGGTCACGACATGGACGCTGCAGCCACCCCATGCGTCGCCCGCTTCGATCGCCCGTTTGTGGGTGTCGAGCCCCTTGTAGAGCGGCAACAGGCTGGGATGGATATTGACCATCCGATCGGTCCAGCGTGCGACGAAGGCGTCGCTCAATATCCGCATATATCCTGCCAGTGCGACATATTCGACATCGGCGGCGCGAAGTTGTTCATCGACGAGAGCATCGAAGGCATCGCGCGACATGCCTTTATGGGGATGCGCCCAGGTGGCGATACCCTCGGCCTTCGCAAGCGCGAGACCGGCGGCGTCGGGGTTGTTGCTGCCCACCAGGACAATTTCATAAGGGCAGGTGTCGGCTTTCGCTGCATAAAGCAGCGCCGCCATATTGGTCCCGGCGCCTGAAATCAGGACGGCGACACGTGCTTTCATGAACGTCCTCCCCATCGCGCGGCGACAGGGAGGGGTATGTCATGCATGATGCGTCGCCGACCACGCGGCCATCGCGCTCCAGGCTTCCGCTCCACCCGACACCGTGCAGCCTTTTTCGCCCGCTGCAATGTGCCCGATGCGATGGACCGTTTCACCTGCCGCTTCGAGTGCTGCCGTCACCCCGGCGACGTCGGCTTCGGCAACGACGACCGCCATGCCGATGCCGCAGTTGAACGTTCGCGCCATTTCTTCCGGTTCGATATTCCCCTGCGCCTGCAGGAAGGCCATCAGGCGCGGCTGTTCCCACGCATCGGCGTCGATATGGGCGTGGAGTGCTTTGGGGAGGATGCGCGGGATATTTTCGAGCAACCCGCCGCCGGTGATGTGAGCGAGCGCGTGAATCTTGCCGGTCTTCACCAGCGGCAACAGGCTTTTTACATAGATACGGGTCGGCGCCATCAGCGCGTCGATCAGCCGCACATTCTGGTCGAACAACGCGGGACGCTCCAGCTTCCAGCCCTTGTCGGTCGCGAGTCGGCGAACGAGCGAAAAGCCGTTCGAATGAACGCCGGACGAGGCAAGGCCGAGGATGACATCGCCTGCCGCCACCTTGTCGGCCGTCAGGACCTGATCGCGCTCGACCGCGCCGACGCAGAAACCGGCCAGGTCATAGTCGCCGTCCGAATACATGCCCGGCATTTCGGCGGTTTCGCCGCCGATCAACGCGCATCCGGCCTGTTTGCAGCCTTCGGCAATGCTGGCAACGACTTGGGCTGCCACGTCATTGTCGAGCTTTCCGGTCGCATAATAGTCGAGAAAGAACAGCGGTTCCGCGCCCTGGACGATCAGGTCGTTCGCGCACATGGCGACGAGATCGATTCCCACGCCGTCATGCTGGCCCGATTCGATTGCGAGCTTCAGCTTGGTGCCGACACCATCATTGGCCGCAACCAGCAGAGGGTCGTTGAAGCCCGCCGCGCGGAGGTCGAAGAAGCCCCCGAAACCGCCAAGGTCGGCGTCCGCGCCGGCGCGGCGCGTTGCGCGAGCGAGCGGAGCGATGGCACGGACCAGCGCATTGCCGGCGTCGATCGATACCCCAGCCTGGGCATAAGTGTAGGAGGCGGGTTGGTTGTGCTTGGAATCCATGGCTCGCGCGACTAACGGTTCCAGCCGAGAAATGCCACGATTTCCTTGTCCGGAGCCGCGCTTTTGGGCAGAGCATAGAGAAGAGATGATTTTCGCTGCTTCCCCTCGAGCTGCCGGGTCCTTGCTCCCGCGCCTGCGTTTTCGTTCCACCGGTTCGCGCGACTGGCGCTGGGCCGCACTTTTTGGCCTGTTTCTAGCGATTTTGGTCGCCGGCGTCGTCGATGGGCAGGTCAACCGGGGCAATCGGGGCATCACCCCGATCAACAGCAGCGGCGATTTCCTGGCCACAGGAATCGCGGTCGATGTGACCGGGAAAAATCCCGACGAGGCGCGCGAAAAGGGCTGGCGCGAGGCGCAGCGGCAAGGTTGGCAGCAGCTGTTCCGCCGCACCAATGGCCGAGACGGGCCGGCTCTTTCCGATTCGGTGCTCGACGGCATCGTGACGGCGATCGTTGTCGAAAAGGAACAGATCGGACCGCGCCGCTATGTTGCTACCCTGGGTGTACAGTTCGATCGGGTCCGCGCCGGGCAGATTCTGGGGGTCAGCGGTCGTACGCTTCGTTCGCCGCCCTTGCTCGTCATTCCGGTCTATTCGATCGATGGCATTCAACAGGTGTTCGAACAGCGCAGCGCCTGGCAGCGCGCCTGGGCTGAATATAATACCGGGCAGAGCGCGATCGACTACGTCCGCACCTCCGGGACCGGCGCCGATACGCTGCTCCTCAATCCTGGCCAAACCGGGCGCCGGGGGCGTGTGTGGTGGCGGGTGATTCTCGACCAGTATGGCGCAGCCGACGTGCTGATGCCGATGGCGCGCATCGAATATGGCTATCCCGGCGGCCCGGTGAAGGGATATTTTACGGCGCGCTTCGGCCCCGACAACAAGCTGATCGACAGCTTTGTAATGACCGGTCCTAGCGCCGCTGCCATACCCGACATGATGGAAAAGGCCGTGGCGCGTATGGACGCCATTTATATCAAGGCCTTGTCTGAGGGCGTGCTGCGCACCGACACCTATCTTGTCCTGGAGAAGCCCGTCGAACGGGTGGATGTTCCGGACGAGGTCGCTGGTGATGAAGAGGCGGTCCCTAGCGAAACCGACAACAGCGTTCCGACCGCGCCGGCCGTGGGGGCTCAGACCTTCGCGGTGCAGTATAATTCGCCCGATGTGGAGTCGGTGTCTGCGACCGAGCGAGCCGTTGCGGGTGTCGCTGGTGTCCAGTCCGCCGCAACGAGCAGCGTGGCGCTTGGCGGCACATCGGTGATGCGCGTTACGTTTCGCGGCGACCTTGCGGCGCTGAAGGCTGCGCTTGCAGCCCGGGGCTTCAAGGTACAGGAAGGCGGCGGCCAGCTCAGGATCAGCCGCTAATGGCCCGCCCCATGTCCGGGCAGATCGCCTTGCCGTTCGAATGGAATGGCGGAGGCGGATACGATGTCCCGCTTATCGTAGGCACCAGCAACGCTGACGCTGTGCGCTATCTTCGCCACGCTGCGACCTGGCCGGTGCGTACGGCTGTGCTCGTTGGCCCGCGCGGGTCGGGGCGCAGCCTGATGGGCCGCCTGTTCGCCGAGGAAACCGGCGGCCAGATCATTGATGATCATCGTAGCGTTTCGGAAGAGGCGATCTTCCACGCCTGGAACGCCGCGCAAGCGAGCGGAGTGCCGTTGCTCATCATTGCCGATGCGCCGCCCACTGCATGGAATGTCGCTTTGCCCGATCTCGCTTCGCGCCTGGCGGCCGTGCCGGTGCTGACGATTGGCGAACCCGACGATTGCCTGGCCCGCGATCTGATCGACGCATTGTTTGCGCAGCGCGGCATGGTGCTCGCGCCAGAGGTCGCCTCCTATATCGTCCCCCGCATGGAGCGCAGCTATGCGATGATCCATCGCGTGGTGGCGGCGCTCGATGCCGCCTCGCTCGAACAAGGGCGCCGTCTGGGTGTGCGTCTCACACGTGAAACATTAATGTCACAGGGGCTGATCGATCCCGATCTGATCGAAAGGCAGGACGACACGACATGTCGATAGGCAGCAATTCTCTTCACGCAGACAATGATGCTGACGCAGCCCTGTCCGCATTCGGGCCCGAACGATTTTTCAACAGGGAATTATCCTGGCTCGCGTTCAATCGGCGGGTGATGGAAGAGGCACGAAATCCGGCCCATCCGTTGCTGGAGCGGCTTCGTTTCCTTTCGATCTCGGGCAGCAATCTCGACGAATTTTTCATGGTCCGCGTGGCGGGGCTCAAAGGGCAGCAACTGCAGGGGATTGACGATCCGTCTGCCGACGGACGGTCGCCGGGGCAGCAGCTTGCCGAGATCGAAGCCGAGGTGAATCGCCTTGTCGATCAGCAACAGAGCGAATGGCAACGGCTTCACCGGCAGCTTGGTGAGCAGGGCATCACCGTCTATGGCGCCGGATCGGACGCGGCGCGGTTGCGTGACAGGCTTCGGCAATATTTTATCGATCAGATTTTCCCGATATTGACGCCGCAGGTTCTGGATCCGGCGCATCCTTTTCCTTTCATCCCCAATCGTGGTTTGGGTGTCATTTTCGACCTCGAGCGCATTGCGAGCGGTGAAAATATTCGCGAACTGGTGATGATACCGGCCTCGCTCGCGCGCTTCGTCGCAGTGCCGGGAGAGGCGGCGGGCTTCGTCCCGATCGAATATCTGATCGAGTTGTTCGGCGACACGCTGTTCCCGGGCTATCGCATCCGCTCGCGCGGCGTATTCCGGATCATCCGCGACAGCGATATCGAACTCGAAGAGGAAGCGGAGGATCTGGTCCGCCTGTTTCGCACGGCGATCCGTCGGCGGCGGCGCGGCCGGGTCATTCTCCTCGAACTGGGCGCTGATATGCCGCGGGAACTGGCGGCGGTGCTGAATGCCGATATTCAGGGGCATGAAGCGATTGTGGCAAAGATCGACGGTTTTGTCGGCCTTGCTGCATTGTCGGCGCTCGTCGACGTCGATCGACCCGACCTGAAATTCCCGGCTTTTTCGGCGCGCTTTCCGGAGCGTATCCGCGAACATGGTGGCGATTGCTTCGCGGCGATCCGCAGCAAGGACATTCTGGTCCACCATCCCTATGAAAGTTTTGACGTCGTCCTGTCCTTCCTTCGCCAGGCGGCCGCGGATCCGGACGTGGTGGCCATCAAACAGACGCTATACCGGGCCGGAAACCAGTCGCCGGTGATCCGCGCGCTGATCGAAGCGGCCGAGGCCGGCAAGTCGGTAACCGCGGTCGTCGAGCTCAAAGCGCGCTTTGACGAGGAACAGAATCTGCTCTGGGCCAACCAGCTCGAACGCGCGGGGGTCCAGGTCGTTTATGGTTTTATCGAATGGAAGACGCACGCCAAAATTTCGATGGTGGTGCGGCGCGAAGGGCAGGGTTATCGCACCTATTGCCACTTCGGCACCGGCAATTACCATCCGATTACCGCCCGCATCTATACCGATCTGAGCTTTTTTACGGCGGATCCGCGGGCCGGTCGCGATGCCGCGCAATTGTTCAACTACATCACCGGCTATGTCGAGCCTGAACGGCTGGAGATGATCACCATGTCGCCGCTCAACATGCGGGCGCATTTGTGCGAGTTGGTCGATGCGGAGATAGCCGCCGCGCGGGCCGGGCGACCGTCCGGGGTCTGGGCCAAGATGAACAGTCTTGTCGATCCCGATATTATCGACAAGCTGTATGAAGCGAGCCGCGCCGGTGTCCCGGTCGAGTTGGTCGTGCGTGGAATTTGCTGCTTGCGACCGGGAGTTCCGGGACTGTCGGATACCATCCATGTCAAATCGGTCGTCGGGCGCTTCCTGGAACATAGCCGCATTTGGGCCTTTGCCAACGGCGCCGCCTTGCCGCACAGCGCCGCAAAGCTGTATATTTCCAGTGCGGACTGGATGCCGCGCAACTTTGACCGCCGTGTCGAATATATGATCCCGATCGAGAACCCGACCGTACATGACCAGATTCTGGATCAGGTGCTGGTCGCGAACCTGATCGACAATGAGCAAAGCTGGGTGTTGCAGCCCGACGGAACTTATGTGCGTGTGACCCCGGGCGAAAAGCCGTTCAATCTGCACCGCTATTTCATGACGAATCCGTCCTTGTCGGGCCGCGGCACCGCGCTTCACAAGCGACAGGATGTTCCGACGCTTGCGTTCAATATAAGCGAAGATTGAGAAGACAGTTTTGGGATCGAAACAATCCTCCAGGGCAGCGGTCCGGCGGACCGCTGTGATCGACATTGGGTCCAATTCGGTTCGCCTTGTCGTCTATGAAGGGCCCGCTCGTGCGCCTGCCGTAATTTTCAACGAGAAGGTGCCGGCCGGCCTAGGGCGCGGGCTCGCCGTCGATGGCCGTATTGCCGAGGAAGATGCGGAACGGGGGCTGACGGCGCTGCGCCGCTATGCGTTGCTGGCGCAGCATATGGAGGTGAAGGACCTGCAATGCGTCGCAACAGCGGCCGTGCGTGACGCCGACAATGGACCCGATTTCATAGCCGGAGCCGCCAAAGCCGGGCTCCGGATTCGGCTGTTGTCGGGAGAGGAAGAAGCAAAGGCGGCAGGATGCGGCGTGCTGTCCGCAATTCCGGACGCCCATGGGATTGCCGTCGATCTTGGCGGTGGCAGCCTTGAACTGGCTGAGGTCAAGAATGGCCGGGTCGGGCGTTGCGTGTCGTTTCCGCTGGGCGTGCTGCGGTTGCCTGCGCTGCGCGTCAATGGCCAGCAGATGTTCGAACGGTCGGTTCGAAAGATGTTGAAGGCCGCAGACTGGCCGGGTGGTCTCGCCGGGTTGCCGCTGTATCTGGTTGGCGGTTCGTGGCGTGCGTTGGCGCGGCTGGACCTGGAAATCACGCGCTCCTCCTTCGCCGTGCTGGATCAGCACAGCTTGCCAAGAGCCGCCGTTCGCAGGCTTGTCCGAGCGACCAGGCGGATGAGCTATGAGGATATTCGCGCCATTCCGGGCATGGCCTCCAACCGTGCTGCGTCCCTGCCGGACGCCGCGGCGTTGTTGGCCGCACTGGTCAACATCATTGATGTTCCTGAAATGACGGTATCGTCGTCGGGGCTGCGCGAAGGGCTGCTCTATCAGTCACTGGCGCCCGACGTTCAGGCGCAGGACCCGTTGATCGTAGCCGCCGAGTTCGAGGGATTGCGCCTGGCTCGTTTTGCGCCGCACGGCCGTGCGATCGCGGACTGGATTGCGCCGCTCTTCAGGCAGGAATCGCCCGCGGATAGTCGGATTCGACTTGCGGCCAGCTTGCTCAGCGATGTTGCATGGTCGGCAAACCCCGATTTCCGGGCCGAGCGAGGCACCGAAATTGGTCTGCATGGCAACTGGCGCGGGATCGATATTCCGGGCCGTATCCTGTTGGCACGCGCGCTGCACGCCGGGTTTGGCGGTGCGGACGCCGATTTTCCGGCGATGGGAACGCTGGTTGCGCCGGAACGACTGGTATCCGCCCGTCAGTGGGGACTCGCCATCCGGCTGGCGCAACGATTGACCGGAGGTATCGAAGCGCCTCTGCGGGCGAGTTCGCTGGCGTTGGCAGACGGCAAGTTGCTGCTTGGCCTGCAGCGTGATTGGCACCATCTCGCCGGGGAGTCCGTGGAACGCCGCCTGCGCTCGCTGGCGCAAGCGCTAGATGCAAAGCCGGAACTGATCCTGCTTTAAGCTTTCTGTGAAGGGCAGGTGTCTGGCCCTTATGCCGTCGCGGCGTCGGGTTCCGCGGCGGCGGCGGTTGCTTCGATCTGGCTCATTACCAGTTTGCCGCCCTTGACGGCGAAGCCGACGCGGCCTTCGACAAGGTCGAGTGCGGCATGGCCGAACACGTCGTAGCGCCACCCGCGCATCATCGGAATGTCATCGCGCCGCCCGGCCGCCAGCGCCTCCAGATCGTCGCTACGCGCGATCAGCCGCGCCGCGACATTCAACTCGCGCGAACGGATTTTCAGCAGAAGCTTTAGCAGGTCGGCCACCAGCGCTCCTTCCTTGCCGAGGCCGGGGCCGCGCGGCGCCCGGTCAGGCATATCTTCCTTGGCCAGCGGTTTCGCGGCGGCCAGCGCGTCGATCAGTCGGCCGCCGATGTCGTTGCTTTTCCATGTCGCCGACAGGCCTCGTACGCGGCCCAGCGCGTCCTGGTCCTTCGGCTGGTGGGCGGCGAGATCCGCAAGCGTTTCGTCTTTGACGATACGGCCGCGCGGCAGGTTTTTTGTCCGCGCCTCGCGTTCGCGCCAGGCTGCGAGGGCGCGGAGACGGCCCAGCACATCGGGCTTTCGCGATGGCATCTTGATCCGCTGCCACGCCTTTTCCGGGTCGACATTATAGCCAGCGGGGTCGGCGAGCCTTTCCATCTCTTCGTCGAGCCAATGCCCCCGGCCAGTCTTGACCAGCTTTTTCAGCATCATCGGAAAAATCTTGGCGAGGTGGGTGACGTCGCCGATCGCATAATCGATCTGACGCTTGTCGAGCGGACGGCGGCTCCAGTCGGTAAAGCGCGCGCCCTTGTCGAGCTGGATTCCCAGCCATGCCTCGACGAGGTTCGAATAGCCGACCTGCTCGGCCTGACCGAGCGCCATCTGGCCAACCTGCGTGTCAAAGATCGGATGCGGCGTCTTGCCGGTCAGGTTGAAGATGATTTCGACATCCTGGCCCCCTGCGTGAAAGACTTTCAGGACATCCTCATTGTCGACCAGCAGGTCGAGCAGCGGGGCCAAGTCGATGCCCGGCGCCATGGGATCGATCGCGGCGGCATGGTCACTGTCCGCCACCTGGATCAGGCAAAGCTCTGGCCAGAAAGTATTTTCGCGCATGAACTCGGTATCGACAGCGATGAAATCGCTATTCCTGATACGGTCGCAGAATTCCGCGAGCGCGGCGCTGGTTTCGATGAGCGGATAAACTTGCATAGCGCGCCTATACAGCTAGTTGAACAGGACGGGCAGGAAAAATTGTCCTCCCTCTTCGGGTCGCACACAGCCGGAACACCGGCCAGGGAATTGACGAAGGGGTTTGAAGATGATGTGGATCGGTTGGGCGCTTGCCGCGCTGGGCTTTGCATTGCTGGTCGGGCAGTATCTGTCCGGGCAGGCGGATATCTTCGTGTCGATCGCCAATCCGCGCCCGCTCGACGAGGATCGCATGGTTGTTACATTGAAAGGGTGGGGTTTCGCATCCCACGCGAAGCAACCTTTCGTGACACCCGAGGCCGATTATGGTGTGTGTGACGTGCGCATATTCGCAACCCGTCGCCAGATGCTGACGGCCATCGCGACCTTTGGTTTCAGGCGACCCGTTACCGTCGCATGGCGTGCCCATGCCGGTGTTCAGCCGCTGGGAGACGCCTGATGCCTATTCTGACGCTGGGCGAAGAGGGGCGCTGGACGAACTATCACGGTACCGGCACCTGCCACGCGGCGGTTCGTCACGCCTTGCGCAGCGGCGATGCGGTACGTGGCAGAGAGGAGCTCTCGATCGCGGCGCGGGCGGTTCAGGACTGGCTGGGCCGCGCACTGGCGGCGAACCGCCGAGTGCGACCGCTCGGGGCGGGATGGTCGCCGTCGAACGTCAATATCGTGTCGGATAGCTGGCTTCTTCATACGCGGCGTTTCAATCGCTGCTTTCGTATCGCGGACGAAGATGTCCTTCCGGGCGTCGATGCCCAAGCGTTGATGCTGGTCGAGGCTGGCGCGCTGGTCGATGAGGTATCGGACAAGCTGGAAGAACAGGGGCGTTCGTTGTGGACCGCCGGTGCCGGTAATGGGCAGACCTTCGCGGGGGCTTGCGCCACGGGAACCCATGGTTCGATGGTGCGCCGCGGCGGCATTCAGGACCATGTGCGTGCGATACAGATCGTTACGCCCTCGGGCATTCACTGGATCGAGCCCAAGGCTGGTGTCATGAGTGAAGCCTTCGTTACGGAAACCGGATCGATCCTGCATCGCGACGACCAGCTTTTCGCGGCGGCGCAGTTGCCCGTTGGTGCAATGGGCGTCGTGACAGCGTTGGTGGTCGATAGTGTGCCGAAATTCCTTGTGCGACCGATCCAGAATCTGCGGACCGTCGAACCCGGCGCACTCGATTGGCTGGCGGCGGGCGACTATCGTCGTTTTTCAGCGGCCTATGCGCTCGATCGCGAGCCCGATTTCGTTCAGATGATCGTCAACCCCTACAAGCCGTTCAAGCGTCCGGCGATGTTGCGCTTCTTATACGCAGAGCCGTGGCGCGACGATTATCCGCGCGCCACGCCGGGCGAGCTTGGGGCTGGGTATGACGCGCTGGCCCTGTTGGGGCGTTTGCTGGATAGCTACCCTTGGGCGCGCGGAGCCCTGCTTCAATATGCGATGAAGCTTGGTTATGCGTCCGGGCCCGATGTCGATGACCCTGCGGTCTTTGGCAGTTGGGGAGAGGGGCTGGATACCCATCGCCCGCTGGGCAATTTGTTCAACGCTTCGGTGACGATCGATCGCGCGGACCTGTCCCACGCATTCGAGCTGATTTGTGCGGTTTATGCCCGCCATGGCGGCTCGACGGTCGTGACGCTGCGGTTCATGGAAAGAGCGCAGGGATTGTTGGCGCCCGCCCGTTTCCGGCATAATGCGGTGATTGATTTTGACGGCCCGCGCAGTGCTCGCACAGCCGACGCCTATGCTAGGGTCGTCGAGCGTCTCGATGCCGAAGGGATACCCTTTACGCGCCATTGGGCCAAGAGTTGTCAGTTGGATGGCGGTCGCGTCGCGTCGGACTATGGCGAGGATTTTCGCCGGTGGCGCGCGGCGCGCGATCGGTTGATTCCGCTCCCCGAACACCGGGCCATGTTTGGAAGTCCGGTCCTTGATGGATTGGGGCTTACCGGCTGACTCTGCCGTCCACCCTTGACAAATGGCGCCGCGACCTGCCTTAGGCGCGGCCATATTTGCGCGTTTTTCCTGCGCGCTGTCTCAGCCATTGAAAGACCGAACAATGCACGCCTATCGCACCCATAATTGCGGCCAGCTCCGCGCCGAAGCCGTCGGTCAGACGGTTCGCCTGTCGGGGTGGGTCCATCGCAAGCGCGACCATGGCGGTTTGTTGTTCGTCGATTTGCGCGACCATTATGGCCTGACCCAGATCGTCGCGGATTCGAACGATGCGGCCTTTGCGACGCTTGATGGCCTGCGGGTCGAAAGCGTTGTGACGGTCACTGGCGACGTCGTTGCGCGTTCGGCGGAAACGGTCAACGCCAACCTGCCGACCGGTGCGATCGAGGTGCGCGCGCGCGACGTTGCGGTGCAGTCGGCGGCGATCGAACTGCCCATGCCGGTCGCGGGTGACCAGGAATATCCCGAGGATATCCGTCTGAAATATCGCTTCCTCGACCTGCGTCGCGAACGCTTGCATGCCAATATCATGCTGCGTTCGAACGTGATTGCCAGCCTGCGCCGCCGCATGGTCGATCAGGGCTTCACCGAATATCAGACGCCGATCCTGACCGCCTCGTCGCCGGAGGGCGCGCGCGACTACCTAGTGCCGAGCCGCGTTCATCCCGGAAAATTTTACGCGCTGCCGCAGGCGCCGCAGATGTTCAAGCAGCTGCTGATGGTTGCGGGTTTTGACCGCTATTTCCAGATCGCCCCTTGTTTCCGCGACGAAGACGCGCGCGCCGACCGCAGCCCGGGCGAATTTTACCAGCTCGACTTCGAAATGAGCTTTGTCACGCAGGAAGATGTCTTCAACGCGATTGAGCCGGTGCTGGCAGGGGTGTTCGAGGAGTTCGCCAATGGCAAGTCTGTAACGCCGGCCGGCTCTTTCGCGCGCATTCCGTACCGCGAATCGATGCTGAAATATGGCAATGACAAGCCCGACCTTCGCAATCCGCTGATCATCACCGACGTTTCGGCGCATTTCGAGGGGTCCGGCTTCGGACGCTTCGCGGACATCGTTGCGGCGGGCGACGTCGTCCGCGCCATTCCGGCGCCGGGCACCGCGGACAAGAGCCGCAAATTCTTTGACGATATGAACAGCTGGGCGCAGGGCGAGGGCTTTGCCGGGCTTGGCTATGCGACGCGCAAGGGCGGCGAATGGGGCGGTCCGATCGCCAAGAACCACGGCCCCGAAAAAATGGACCAGATTGCCGAGCAGCTCGGCCTTGGTTCTGACGACGGCCTGTTCTTTGCCGCGGGCAAGGAAGCGGTGGCGGCCAAGCTGGCCGGGTTTGCCCGCACCCGCGTCGCCGAACAGCTTGACCTGATCGACGCGAACAAGTTCGAACTGTGCTGGATCGTCGATTTCCCGATGTTCGAGGCCGACGAGGAAACTGGCAAGATTGATTTCAGCCACAACCCGTTCAGCATGCCGCAGGGCGAGCTGGAGGCGCTGGAAACCAAGGATCCGCTCGACATCCTGGCCTGGCAATATGACATCGTCTGCAACGGCGTCGAACTGTCGTCGGGGGCGATCCGCAACCATCGCCCCGACATCATGTACAAGGCTTTCGAAATCGCCGGATACAGCCAGGCCGATGTCGATGCGAATTTCAGCGGTATGATCAACGCCTTCAAATTTGGCGCGCCGCCGCACGGCGGTTCGGCGCCGGGGGTCGATCGCATCGTGATGCTGCTCGCCGACGAACCCAATATCCGCGAGGTGGTGGTGTTCCCGATGAACCAGAAGGCCGAGGATCTGATGATGGGCGCCCCGGCGCCGGTCAGCGAAAAGCAATTGAAGGAACTCAGCATCCGGCTCGTCGACGGCCCCAAGGGCTGAGGCGTGGACGCCGCGCCGCGCGAACATCGGCTGGATACGCCTGACGGCGAATTGTGCTGGTTCGAATGGGGCGCCCCATCGGACCGGCCGTCCTTCCTGTTGCTTCACGCGACGGGCTTTCACGCGCGGCTGTGGGACCAGCTTGTCGCGGCGCTGCCGCCGGGCGTTCATGTCATCGCGCCCGACCATCGGGGGCACGGCCGCAGCGCCAAGCCTTCGACGCTCGCCGATTGGACCGCGACTGCGGATTTCCTTCTGCCGCTGATCGACCGTTTTGCTGGCAATCCGTTGACCGGCGGCGGGCACAGCATGGGTGGTTATGTGCTGACCCGGCTGGCAGCGCTCCGCCCGGCGGCCTTTCGCCATATCGTTCTGGTGGATCCGGTGATCATGCCGCCGACCTTTTACGAAGGCGGGAATGCGCCTGAAATCGTCGATCCAGCCGAACATCCCGTCGCCCGCCGTCGTTCGCGATGGGACAGTTGGGAGGCGATGGCGGCTCATTTTTCCGCGCGGCCGCCCTACAGCCACTGGCAGCCTGCGGTGCTCGCCGATTATTGCCGATACGGCCTTTTGCCCGCGCCGGACGGGGAGGGGTGGGAGCTTGCCTGTCCGCCGCATCTGGAGGCGTCGGTGTATCAGAATGCGCTGCGGACCGACCCATATGGCTGGCTGGGCGCCGTGACTGTGCCGGTCAGCGTGATCCGCGCCCGGACCGGCGAACGGGAAGGCAATCTGGACTTTTCGGTAAGTCCGACCTGGCCAGAGCTCGGCGCAACCGTCGGTGCCGTCCGCGACGAGCAATGGGCCGAACTCAGCCATTTCATTCCCATGGAAGCACCCGCTCGCCTTGCGGACCTTCTCGCCGGGATTTGACATTGCTACATCGTGCGCTTTGACAAGGCGTTCCGGGTTGCGATAGCCCGAAATAGGTGCTTGAATGCAAGCAGTTGAGGGACCGGCTATGTCATATGTTCGTACAGGGTTGGCGGCCGTTCTGGCTATGGCCGCGCCCCCGGCGTTTGCCGAAACCCTGCCTGTCGCGGGCAGCGTTCCCGCTGCCCGGGCGAACGTCAACGACTTGTTTCGTATTGCCGTGGACCGTTTCGAAGGCGAGGACGGCGCCGAACTGACGCAGGCCGTCGAAGCGGCACTGGGGTCCGCGCGCTTTGCAGGGCGCCCCTATTTCCGGATGATCGCAATCGAAACCGGCGCTCCTTTCGATGCAATCGTGTCGGGCACGGTGCGAACGAGCATTAGCGAGAACCGCGTGACCGAGAATCGCAAGCGCTGCGTCGAGCATGATCCCAGGGACAAGAAAAAATGTCTGAAAGAGGTGGATGTCGACATTCGGTGCCAGCGGCGCGTGGTGACGGTATCGACGACGGTGCGGCTCGCCGCGGCGTCGGATGGAGCCATCCGCTATTCGCGGCCACTGTCGTCGCGCGATGAACAGGTTTTTTGTCCTGATCGCGATGGCGGGCGGACGATCGACGATTTTGTGACCGATGCGCTGCGCCAACAGGTGGGCTCTATCCGCCGCGACATCGTTCCTGACGAATATCGGACCGACGTCCGTGTCGACGAGAATCGAAAAGGGATGCCCAAGGCGGCGCAGGAAGGTTTCAAGGCCGCGATCCGACAGACGAAGAGCGACCCGTTGGGAGCTTGCGCGAGCTGGCAAGCCATGGCCCGCGAGGCGGCGCCAACCGGCGCCCTTGCCTATAACCTTGGCCTGTGTGCAGAGATGGACGGGGATTTGCGCGCCGCCACCGACTGGTATGGTCAGGCGCAGCGCTTGGGAACGCGGGGGCGCCTGGTAACGGAAGCGTTGGAACGTGTGGCCGCGACCCGCCGTGCGGAGGCCGACTGGTCCGTGCGTCAGCAATCGATGGTTGACGGCGCACTTTGACAAAGGGCGTCGGCACCTGTGCCGGAAGCGGACAATATCGATTGCGGGCATGGCCCGGGGCGCGTGTCTGCATTAAGAAGACGCCATGACCATTTCGCTTTCCGACCATGAATCGGGCGCCAAATATGCCGGTGCCTATGGGGATGATCTCGCCGCGCTTCAGGACCGGCTGGAACGGGTGCAGTCGGCGCACATCGCCCACGGCCAGCGCAGCGTGATCATGCTCGAAGGATGGGATGCGGCGGGCAAGGGCGGGATCATCAAACGGATGACGGCCCATCTTGACCCCCGTTATTTCGAGGTGTGGCCGATCGGAGCTCCCAGCGAGGAGGAGCGCGCCCGCCACTTTCTGTGGCGTTTCTGGAAGCGCCTGCCAGGAACGCGCGAAATGTCGATCTTTGATCGCAGCTGGTACGGCCGGGTGCTGGTCGAACGGGTCGAGGGTTTCGCGACCGAGGCCGAGTGGCGCAAAGGCTATGATGAAATCAACGAGTTCGAGGCGCAACTGACGGGCAGCAATACCAATCTAGTCAAGCTGTTCGTCCATGTGACGCAGGAGGAACAGGACAGGCGCTTCGCCGACCGGCTCGACGATCCGTGGAAGCGCTGGAAAACTGGCGCCGATGATTATCGCAACCGGGCGCGACGTGCAGATTATCTGCCGGCGATGGACGATATGTTCCAGCAGACCGACACGCGCTGGGCGCCGTGGAAGGTAATCGACGGGAACAACAAGAAGGCGGCCCGGATCGCTGCGTTGACCCACGTGGTCGATATATTGGAAAAGGCGGTGCCGATGACGCCCCCCGCGCAGGACCCGGCAATCGTCAAACTGGCCAAAAAGGCGTTTGGCTATGCTCCTAAGAATGGCGACTAAAGCCACAAGGACCTTTGCGCGTACCGTGTGAACGTCGTTTTGGGGCTTTGATGGCGCATCGCGAGGCTCGATCGGCAGCGATGAAGTTCAACCCTTGAAAGAGCGCAAAGCCGACGACTGACACGGCGAAACTACATAGGAAAGCGATATTTTCCGTGGCCCTCGGCTGTGGGCGGGTAGCCAGCGCCGCCTCCAATTGTTACATGGGCCGGGATGAGCCGTGCGAAGAGATCCGACGATTGGGGCTTTCCCCGCTGGCGCCCCTACGGCGTCGGGCGCGAAGCGCAACAGGTACGGTTGTGCGACCGCCATGGATGCAGCGAGCCGGGAAATTGTCCGGCGCCAAAATCGCCGAACAGCCCCGAGCGCTGGTATTTTTGTACCGAACATGCTGCCGAATATAACCGTGGATGGGACTATTTTGCCGGTCTGTCCGCCGAGGAAGCGGCGGAGCGGGCCGCCGACGAAGAGCGCGGAACGCGCAGCTACGCCCGGGCCCAACATTATGCCTGGGGCGGTTCCGGCGACGGAACGCGCAGCGCAGACGAGATGCGCGCGCTCGAGGTACTGGGTCTCGATCCCGACGCCGATTTCGAAGCGACCAAAAAAGCCTGGCGCGCGCTGGCCAAGGAATGTCACCCCGACGTCAAACCGGGCGATGCCGATGCCGCAAAGCGCTTTGCGGCCGGGCAGGCGGCGTTCGAGGTGTTGAAGCAGGCCGAAGACAGGAAAAGCTGGAAGCCTGACTGACCTGTCGAATGTCAGCCGTGGTTGCTGGGACTTAGTTGTAGACGCAGGCGTCGAGACCGTCACGCCGGACGACGCCGATCCGGGCGTGGATCGTGTTGCCGTAGCGGCGGGTGAAGCCCGACGGGCTGATCGCTTCGCGCTTTTTGGGCAGCGGCAGGATCGCGGCGATTCGGGCGGCTTCCGCTGGGGTCAGCTTGCCGGCACCATGTTTGAAATAACGCTGTGCGCCCGCTTCGACGCCATAGGTGCCGATGCCGGTCTCCGCGACGTTCAGATAGACTTCCATGATCCGGCGTTTGCTCCACAATTTTTCGATCAGGAAGGTGAACCACACTTCGGGGACCTTGCGGATGTACCGGGTCCAGCCGCTACCTTGCCACAAGAAGGCGTTCTTTGCGGTCTGCTGGCTGATCGTTGATCCGCCGCGCATCCTTTTGCCCTTGGCGTTGCGCTCGATCGCCTGTTCGATCGCGTCGCGGTCGAAGCCGTCGTGGCTACAGAATTTGCCGTCTTCGGCGGCAATAACGGCGCGGACCATGTTCCGGTCGATAGCGGACAGGCTGGTCCAGTCCTTGGTGATGCCATTGCTGTCGGCCAGCATGGTGAAGGTGACGGGAGGCGGGACGATCCGGTAGATCAGAACCCACAGAATCGAGAGCACCACGAACCAGAGCAGCCATTTGAAAGGCCGGAGATACCAGGGAAGTTTGCGGCTTTTCGGCTTGCGAGTGGCGGTAGGCATGAACATTCCATAGCCGCTCGCCGCCGTGCGGCAAGCGGCTGATTGGGATAGGTGCTGGGCTTAGCTTTTGGGTGCCTTGTCTCCTGGCTTTGCATCGGGAGCGGGGTCCTCCGCCTTGGTCCCGCCATCGCCGGAATTGGCCCTGTCATCCTTTGTGGTGGTACCTGCCGCTTCGTTCGCTTTGGCAGCGGCATCCTTTGCCGCCTCGCTGGCTTTTGTCGCGGCGGCCTTGGCGGTGTCCGCTGCCTCTGCAGCGAGTGCGCGCATTTTGGCTTCTGCCTCGGCCTCCTTGCCGCTCATGACAAGCCAGGCCATGCCAGCCGCTGCTGCGAGCGCGATCAAGGCAAGCCAATAGCCGAATTCCCAATTAATCTGGATCATCGCCATCGCGGCGCGATCCAGGTCGCCGCCGCTGCCATTTTTTGCAGCTTGGGCCATGATTGCGTCCTTGCTGTAACGCCAGGTGCCGATCAGGATAAGGACCAAGGCGGCGGCCGACGTGCCGAGTACGAGCTTTGCCGTTTCGCGTCCGCGCGTGAAAAGAAGGAACAGTCCGCCAGCGATCACCAATATGGCAAGAATGAGCCAGATATTCATGGCAGCGCCGTCACCTGCCCCGGAAGCGCGTCCCATTGCCGTTACCCGGCCAAAGGCAAGGCCGATTCCGCTCGCTTCGGCTATTTTCTGGTTGGAGCAACTGACGGTCATCCACGGCAGCAAAAATGCCAGCAATGCGACGGCCTTGGGAACACGGATCCACTTCCACATCGGATTTCCCCCTCCTGTCAAAGATGGGATGAAGGCTAACCCATCGTGGCGGCAAGTCAAACGCCCGAGGAACGGGCTATTCGTCAAAGCGGATGACCGAAAAGGCAGCGGGCATGCCGTCGATGGCGCGTGAGGGGGAGATTTCCCACGCCGATCCATTGTCGAAATCGGTCGGTGCAGCATAGCGGCCGACAATATGACCAGCCGCGAAGCGATAGGGCAAGCCTTCGCTGTCGAGCGGGGCGATGCCATCGGCGACATGAAAGTGCAGATGCGGCCGGGTCACATGGCCTGTTGCGCCCACCCGGCCAATCACCTGTCCCTTTCGGACGCGGGTGCCGGGAGTTGCTGCGACGTCCGGCGCCAGATGCTGGTAAAATGCATGGCGGCCATCGGGCAATTTCAGGACGATCATCGCGCCGGTTTCATCTTCGACATCAGGACGTGCGGGATCGACCCTGCCGTCCTTTACCGCGACGATTTCGGCATCGGCTACGGCCAGCACATCGGCGCCCGACCCGTCGGGTGAGGTGGCGGTGCCCGCCGTCGCTGGAACGAAGCCATGCGCGGGCATCCAGTCAATCGCATGACGGCCCGGCACGCGTACGCTGCCCCGCACCGCATAAAGGAACCGGCGGTGGCCGTTGTCGATGTCGGGCAACCACACCGCCGTCCAGGGGCCGCCACGCAGCGGTGCGCCCAGCGCCGCCGTGAATGCACGATACGGGGTGAATTGCCCGCCCTCGATCATGACCCGACGGCCCGTATCGTGCGCCGCCAACGAGACCAAAGCGATCCGGTGGACGAGCGAGGCGGGGGCAGGGCGGGGCCAGCGAAAGGACAGGTAAAATATGCCTCGTTGGCCCGGAGCGAGGAGGCCGGGTGCGCCCTCCGTCGGGCCGAGGCGCCGCATTGCGGCGGCTGGATCGAGTTCGGCTATCGACGTGCCATCTGCCTCCGTACGTATCTCGATGCGGCTTAGCTTCAAGGGGCGAGCGGAAAAATTGGTGACATGAAGCTCGTAAACGAGCCGGTCGTCACCATCGATGCGCGCGATCGAAGGAGTGTACGGCATTTCGAGATGGAGGGAATGAAAGGCATGGGGGGCGTCGGAGCGTGCGATATCATTCGCGGTTTGCGGCGGAATTTCGGATAGAAGGGCAAGAAACAGGGGCAGCACGGAACATCCTTTCGCAAAGTGTGGGAGCGAGAGGCTGTTCGCAATGGAGGGCGCCGCGCCAGCGGGAATCGCCGAGCGGGATCGCTGAGACCGCTATGCGGGCGGCGGCGCAGCTGTGATCAGCGAAGCGAGGTTCCGGCGATAGCGACGACTCAACCGCAGTTCTTGCCCATCGGACAGGCAAACAAGGGCATCGCCGCGCCCCAGGGGAACGATCCGGTCGATGCGATCGACCCGGACGAGCGTGCCGCGATGGATGCGGGCAAAATCGTCGGCCGGGAGCTGGCGGGCGAGCGACGTCAGCGATTCGTCGATCAGCCGTGTTTCGCCGCCCATATGGATTTCGGCATAATCGCCCGCCGCACCGATCCAGTCGATCCGTTCCGGCGCGATGCGGGTCAGATGCCCGCGGTTACGGATTTCGACCGCGCCAACGCCAGGCTTCGGTGTCGCCGCGCCCTCGTTGGCCTGCCGTTGCCGCGCGCGCTGCCAAATCAGCGTGGCGGCGACCAGAACCGCGTAGAATACTGAATTGGTATCGAAATTGCGCACGAACATCGCGTCAGCCATGGCGCTGCGGGTCGGGGTGGCTTCGCTGCGGTACAGAGGCCAATAGAGCAGCGCGAACAGGCTGATATGCGAGGCTGCCGTCGGCGGCCAGAGCAGAAGATAGGCCGCAAGGCGCGTCCATCGGGGCGCCTTCCATTGGTGGATCGCAAGAACGGCGCCGATGACCGGCCAACTCAGCAGCGCCCAGATCGAATATATGGCGGCGGCGTAACCCAGGCTGGGCCACCACGCTTGCGGCGATCCGCGATATTCGGTGACCAATTGCGCCTGTCCCGCCTGTGCAAGCGCAACCAGCGACCAAATCAGGACAAGCGCCAGGCTCCAGCCGACGGCCGTCTTGGGCGGCCAAGCGGGGCGGGCAGGAACCATCAGTCGCCGCGCCCCGCGTCGGGCCTGTCCGGGGCCAGAGCGATCAGGTGGCGATCAGCCGACGCTCGCCGGCTAGTTTGAGCATCGCCTTCTGCAGCTTTTCGAACGCGCGAACCTCGATCTGGCGGACACGTTCGCGGCTGACGTCATAGACCTGGCTAAGGTCTTCCAGCGTCTTGGGGTCGTCGGTCAGGCGCCGTTCGGTCAGAATATGGCGTTCGCGCTCATTCAGCGTTTCGAGCGCTTCGGTAAGCAGTTCGTGCCGTACGTCGCGTTCCTGCGCCTCTGCCACGCGCTCATCCTGCAACGGGCCTTCGTCGCCCAGCAGGTCCTGCCACTGGCTGTCGCCATCCTCGCCCATCGGCACATTGAGCGACGTGTCGCCGCCCATCGCCATGCGACGATTCATGCTGACGACTTCTTCTTCCGTGACCCCCAGATCTTTCGCGATTTTCGCGACATTTTCGGGGCTCAGGTCGCCATCCTCGAAAGCTTCGAGATTGTTCTTCATCCGGCGGAGGTTGAAGAACAGCTTTTTCTGCGCTGCGGTGGTGCCCATTTTGACAAGGCTCCACGAACGCAGGATGAATTCCTGAATCGAGGCGCGAATCCACCACATGGCATAAGTCGCCAGGCGGAAGCCGCGTTCGGGATCGAATTTCTTCACTCCCTGCATCAGTCCGATATTGCCTTCGCTGATCAGTTCGCTGACCGGCAGGCCATAACCGCGATAGCCCATCGCAATCTTTGCGACGAGGCGCAGGTGAGACGTCACGAGCTGCGCCGCAGCTTCATTGTCGCCATGTTCCTGAAAACGCTTGGCAAGCATATATTCCTGCTCGGGCGTCAACAGCGGAAATTTGCGGATTTCGGCCAGGTAGCGGTTCAGGCTGGCTTCACCACCCAGCGCGGGCACTACGGCCGGAACATTGCTTTTATTAGCCATCGGAGAGTGTCTTCCCTAAAACCTGAGAATATTCTGCCGCGGTTGGTTCCGCGGATCAAAATAGATTTTCAATCGAAACCTAAACGCGCAGTTCATCGATCAGTTCCCGCATGTCCGCTGGGATTTCGCTGTCGAGCGCAATTCTGTTACCGTTCACCGGATGAATAAAACCCAAATGGGCGGCGTGCAATGCCTGCCTTACGAAATTCCGGGCCTTCAGCAGCTCTGAAAGCGGCTTTCTGGCGCGGCCATATACCGGGTCGCCGACCAGTGGGTGGCCGATATGCGCCATATGAACGCGCACCTGGTGCGTTCGGCCGGTCTCCAGCCGGCATTCGATGACCGTCGCGCCGCGCAGCGGTTCGACGGTACGATAATGGGTGATCGCATGCTTGCCGCGTCCTGCCGCGACCACCGCCATTTTCTTGCGGTTGGTGGACGAGCGGCCGAGCGCGGCGTCGATGGCACCACTGGCGGGCATCGGCCGGCCGGTTGCGATGGCGATGTAGCGGCGGTCGATGCTGTGCGCGGCGAATTGCTTCGCCAGTCCTTCATGGGCCTTGTCGTGCTTTGCGGCGACGATCAGCCCGCTGGTGTCCTTGTCGATCCGGTGGACGATGCCAGGCCGTGCAACCCCGCCGATCCCCGACAATTGTCCTGCGCAATGGTGTAGAAGCGCGTTGACCATCGTACCATCGAGATTGCCCGCCGCGGGATGGACGACCATCCCCGCAGGCTTGTCGACGACGATCAGGTCGGCATCCTCATAGGCGATGACGAGGTCAAGATCCTGCGCGGCATTTTGCGCGGGGGCCGGGGCAGGAAGGCGGAGGGCAAGGGTGATCCCGGCCGCAGTTTTCGCGGAGGGGTCCTGAAGTACGGCCCCGCCGAGGTCGGCGACGCGGCCGCCCTTGATCAACATTTTCAGACGCTCGCGTGACAGGTTGGGAAGGGCTTCAGCCAGGGCCCGGTCGAGCCGCAGTCCAGCTGAACCATCCCCCAGCGTCACCGTCAAAATCTGGTCGTCCCCCTGCATTGAAGCGAATGTGGGCTTCGGCCGACCGAATTCAAGGGGATCGCGCTTGCCCTTTGGGGGGCGCCTGCCCTAGGAGCGGCGACAAGCCGGATTATCCGGACGCTGCGCTGGGGAGCCTTTTCATCCATGACCGACGACCGCGTCGATTTCGCCTCCATGATGGCTTCGCGCCTGTGTCACGACCTGCTCAGCCCCGTTGGAGCCTTTGCCAATGGGCTAGAGTTGTTGGCCGATGAAAAAGATCCGGACATGCGGGCGCGCTGTATCGACCTGCTCGAACAAAGCGCTCGCACGTCGGCGGCGAAACTGAAGTTTTTTCGCCTCGCCTTTGGATCCGCCGGCGGTTTCGGAGAGGCTGTGCCGCCGAGCGAGGCCAGGTCGACGATCGAAGGGATCATGGCGGACCGGCCGATCACCCTCAACTGGATGATCGGCGACGACCCTTTGCCGAAGCCTGCCGTGAAGATCATCCTCAACCTTGCCTTGATTCTGGTCGATGCGCTGGTACGGGGCGGGCGGCTCGACATCGGATGCGAACGCCAGGCCGACGGATCGATTGAAATCGCGCTCCACGCGGAGGCCGAACGTATCCTTGTCGATGCCGATGTCGAACGCATCCTGAAGGAAGGCGAGGCCGCCGCCGCCATGACCTCGCGAACGGCACCGGCCGTGCTGGTACAGGCTGTCGCCAAGCAGAACGGCGGGACGGTGATGTTGGCGCGCGAAACGCCGACATCCTTGTTGGTCGGAGCGGTGCTTCGCGGTTGATTCTGGGCGATATGCAAACTCTCCATTAACCATTGTCGGTCATGGTCACGCTTCGATTTTGGGGCGCGCCGGTACCGCAATGGACGATCTGCTGAACGACTTTCTGGCTGAAACGACCGAAATCCTCGCCGATGCCGGTGGGGCACTGGTCGCGTGGGAGGCCGACCCTGACGACCGGGCACAGCTCGACGCCATTTTTCGCTTCGTTCACACTATAAAGGGCAGCTCGGGTTTTCTGGCGCTCCCGCGAGTCACAGCATTGTCGCATGCCGCCGAAGATGCGCTCGATCAGGTGCGTCAGGGCAAGCGGCCCGCGACCCCGGGGTTGATCACGGCTGTCCTAGGAATTATCGACCGCCTGAACCAACTGTGCGCTATCCTGGGTAGCGAGGGCAGCGAACCGGTCGGAGACGACAGCGACGCGATCAATGTGCTGACTGCCCAAGACGCCGTCTCCGATACGTCGTTCGAGGTGGCCGGCGTGCCATTGCGCCGTGAGGATGATTTCGGTTCCGATCTGCAGGGGTGGCGGTCGATCCGCGTGCCACTGCAACTGTTGGATTCGGTGATGACGGGCGTGACCGATATCGTGCTGGCCCGCAACGAATTCGCCCGTATGCTGCGCGAATCGGGCGCGGAACCGTCGGTCATCGCGGCGTTCGATCGCCTGTCGGATTCGATCGCCGGGATGCGCCAGTCGGTCAGCCAGATGCGGATGCAACGGATCGATAAATTATTTGCGCCGCTGCCGCGCATCGTTCGCGACCTTGCCCGCGAACTTGATAAAAAGGTCCGATTCGAGACGAGCGGCGGGGAGGTCGAACTCGATCGCGAGATGATGGAAAATATCCGCGATCCGTTGATCCACATCATCCGGAATGCGCTCGACCATGGCGTCGAGAGGAGCGCCGTGCGCGCCGCCGCGGGCAAGGACGATACCGCAACGATCGCGGTCTCGGCGCGCCAATCGGGGAATCAGATCGAAATCGCGGTCAGCGACGATGGACGCGGGCTGTCGCCTGACGCACTGGTGGCCAAGGCGGTGGCGGCGCGCATGTTGACCGCCGCCGATGCGCGCCTGCTTAGCCCTCGTGAAAAGCTGGAGCTTATCTTTCGGGCCGGCTTCTCGACGGCGGCGGAGGTTACGGAAATCTCGGGCCGCGGCGTCGGCATGGATATCGTCAAGGCCAATGTCGAAAAGATCGGTGGTGTCGTCGAGCTGCGGAATGACGAGGGGCGCGGGCTGACGATCCTGCTACGCGTTCCGATGACGCTGACGATCATTTCGGGGTTGATGGTTCACGCCGCGGGGCATCAGTTCGCTATTCCGCGTGGATCGGTTCGCGAAATCCTGCTCGAAAGCAGCGACACGGTGCGCCTCGACCGGATCGGCGGGGGCGAAATCGCGACCGTTCGCGGGGCGCGTTATCCGTTGTTGCGGCTCGAATCCATTTTGGCGCGCAATCCTGACCCTGCCGACGATCCCGACGACCGTGCATTGGTCATCGTGCGTCCGGGGCAGGGGCAAAGCTATGCTCTCAGTGTCGCTGCAATCCATGATCAGGAAGAACTGGTCATCAAGCCAGCGGCGCCGATGATCATGGCGACTGGATTATACGCCGGAACCACGCTTCCCGATAACGGCCGTCCGGTCCTGTTGCTCGACGTGCAGGGGCTGCTGGTCGCGTCGGGAATCGATGCGAGCGAGGCGGGCCGCAATCGCGACAATGATGATGGGGCAGAGGCGGAGGCCATCGCAGCGCGCAATGCGGCGCAACTGCTGTTGTTCCAGGATATGTGCGGGCGTCTTCGCGGTGTACGCCTTTCGGTGGTCGAGCGGGTCGAGGAAGTGCCGGTGGATACGCTGTTCGAAACGGCCGGCACGGTGCGGGTGCAAATCGGCGGCGAAATTTTGCCGGTTCATGCTGCCCGCGCACCGGACGGAAGCGGAGAGATCAAGTTGCTCCGCCTCCACGATGGCCGATCGGCGCTTTGCTATCCGATCGCTGCGGTCAACGACATCGTGCGCCTGCCCGACAGTTTTCAGGCCGCGGTCACGCCGGGCCTGATCGCCGGAGTCGCCCTGGTGGCGGGCAAACCTGTCGAGTTGATCGATCCCTATTGGTTGATGGAGAACAGCGGCAGCGCCATGCAAAAGGCACCGGCCCGCGAACCGCTTTGCCACCTTGCCGATGATCATGACGGTTGGGGCGCGAATTTTTTGACGCCGCTCCTGCAAAGCGCAGGATATCGCGTCGCGCCTGCTCAGGACGACAGCGCGGAGCGGCCCGATGTTCTGCTGTGCCTGTCGGCCGATGATGGCGCTTGCATTCATGCCCAAGGCGGCGTCCCCGTCATCCGCCTTCGCGCCGACGCGACATCGACGGGGCCGGAGGATGCCAGCGTCTATCGCTATGATCGGGCGGCGTTGCTCGACGCACTGCGCCGCCAGGTCGGAGAGGGGGGACGATGATGGACAAGCTCTATCTGATCGCGCGCATTGCGGACACCCGCGTGGCATTGCGCAGCCGGGCGATCCACTCGGTTGTCGCGGTAGGGACGCCGGTCGAAGTGCCAGCGGCGCCGCCGCATGTCGCGGGGCTGTTTGCGCTGCGCAGTCGGGTCTTTACCCTGATCGACCCGCATGTGGTGATCGGCCTTCCTCCGGTGCCCGTCGCATCCGGCCAACGGGTGATCGTGGTCGATGTCGCGGACCATGGTTACGCCCTTCTCGCCGATGAGGTCGAGGATGTCTGCTTCATCGATGAACCCGAAACGCGCGTTGCCGGAAAACTCACCGAAGGATGGGCCCGCGTGGCCGATGCCGTGATCGAGCATCAGGGCGCCTCGTTGCTGGTCGTGGATCCGTCACATTTCATATCCTTACCCACAGCGCGCGCGGCATGATCGCAATTTGCGTTAACGGGCTGGACACGAGTTCACCTTACAGTCCCGAAAGCCCCGGGGGGTCGGAGTAAAAGAGAATGTCGAAATCCTGTTTGGTCGTCGATGACAGCAAGGTGATACGCAAGGTCGCGCGCCATATCCTTGAAAGCATGTCCTTTGCGGTGGATGAAGCCGCCGACGGTCAGGAAGCGTTGATTTTCTGTCAGGGAAATCGTCCCGACGTGATCCTGCTCGACTGGAATATGCCGGTGATGAGCGGCATGGAGTTTTTGGGGGCTTTCAACGATCTGGACTATGGTGTCGAAGAGCGGCCACGGGTAGTGTTCTGTACCACTGAAAACAGCATCGATCACATTCGTGCCGCGATCGAAGCCGGCGCGGACGAATATGTCATGAAGCCCTTCGACCGCGAAACGCTCGAAGGCAAGCTGCAGCTCGTCGGCGTCGCCTGAGGCGGCTTCGGTGGCCAGCCTCCGACCCAATCCATTTGATCCGGAGCCGGGACGGGCCGCGAGCCCGGCGCGGGCGGTCCGCGTCATGCTGGTCGACGACAGTCTGGTCGTTCGCAGCATATTGGAACGCATCATCGATCAACGTCCGGGGCTGAAGGTCTGCGCCTCGATGGCATCGGCGCATGATGCGCTAGCCTTTCTGGCCGACAATGCGGTCGATGTGATCATCCTCGATATCGAAATGCCCGGGATGAGCGGGCTAGCAGCCTTGCCCCATATCATCGAACAGGCGGCGAACGCGCGAGTCCTGATCCTGTCGTCCAATTGCGTGGAAGGCGGTCCTGCGGCAATCGAGGCGCTGTCGCTCGGCGCAAGCGACACGCTGGCAAAGCCGGGGCGCGGAAGCTTTTCCGGCCGCTTTGCCGATGTGCTGACGGACCGCATCCTGTCGCTAGGGCAGCAGCCGAGAGCACATCTGTCACCGGTTTGCGAGGGCGCGCGCCCCGTTGCCACACCCGCGGCGGTGAGCGCGGCGGCCGAGCATCCGATCGATTGCATCGCGGTTGCGGCCTCGACGGGGGGAATTCCCGCCTTTACGACATTTCTTGCCAATCTTGATCCGCGGATTACCGCGCCGATCCTCCTCACCCAGCACCTGCCTGACGCATTCATGGAGTTTTACGCCCGGCAGATCGCGACGATGACGAGCCGGATCGCCTGCGTGGCGCAGCCCGGAATGACGGTCGAACCGAATCATATCTATCTTGCGCCCGGCGATGCCCATCTGACGGTCGTGACCGGGCATCGTGGGCATGAGATCGCGTTGGACAGGCGGCCGGTGGAGAATGGCTGCTGTCCGTCGGCCGACCCGATGCTCTATTCGGTTGCGGAGGCCTATGGCCGGGGGGCTGTCGCCGTGATCCTGAGCGGTATGGGACGTGATGGGGCGCTTGGTGCCGAGCGGTTGAAACAGGCGGGCGGAGCGGTTTTCGCTCAGGCGCCGGAAAGCTGCGTCATCTGGGGAATGCCGGGTGCCGTGGCAAAGGCGGGACTGGCGACCGCGACGCTCAATCCCGATGCCATTGCCCTCGTTCTGGGTGGCTTTCGTCGGGGAGGTGGCGGTCGATGATTGATGGCGGTGCCAGTGAATCGGCTTATCGCATCCTGATGGGGGTGCTGGAATCGCGAACCGGCCAAACATTGTCGCCCAATCGTATCTGGCGGATCGAAATGTCGCTGAAGCCGGTGATGCAGCGGCACGGCGTGGCGGATCTCGACGCACTGGTCGCGGCGCTCGTCACCTCGACCAACCGGCAATTGCTCGACGACACCGTCGACGCCATGCTGAACAACGAGACATATTTTTATCGCGAGCACAGCGTTTTTGACGACATCGCGGCGACCGCGTTGGAAAAACTACGGGAAATCAATGCGCAGCGACGCAGCCTGACAATCTGGCATTGCGGTGTTTCGACCGGGCAGGAGGCCTATTCCATGGCGATGCTGCTCGCCGAGCAGGAGTCGAAATGGGCGGGTTGGCAGGTGCAGATCATCGGGACCGACGTCAGCTATCACGCCATTTCCAGGGCTCGGGTCGGTCTCTATAGCCAGTTCGAGATCCAGCGGGGGCTTCCGATCCAACGCATGGTGCGCTGGTTCGACCAGACCGAGGGCGGATGGCTGGCCAAGGCGGACCTTCGGCGCCGGGTCGAGTTTTCGGTGCAGAATATGCTCACCGACCGGCCGCCGCTGGCGCGTCCCGCCGACCTGATCTTCTGCCGCAATCTGTTGCTGTATTTCTCGCCGGCGATGCGGCACAAGGCCTTTGCGCGGCTGCGGGTCGCCGCAGCACCGCAAAGCTTTCTGGTGCTGGGGGCGGGGGAGACGGTGCTGGGACAGACCGACCAGTTCGTTGCCAGCCCACGTCTGCGCGGTCTTTATGAACCGGCGGAGCAACAGCTGCGCCGTCCGGTTGCGGCCTGACCTTGCAATTTGCCCCGCGCTGGCCCAAGCGGGGCCGAGTGTTGGCTAGGAACGGGCAACGACAGGCATGAAGGATTTCATCGAGCGCTGGTCTCCCAATTTCGACGAGCGTGCCTTGCCGGTTTCGATGATCGTGCTTCATTATACCGGGATGAAGAACGGCGCCGAAGCTCTTGATCGGCTTGCAGATCCCGAAGCAAAGGTATCGGCGCACTATGTCGTCGACGACGATGGGCAGATCACCCAGATGGTGCCTGAAGACAAGCGCGCCTGGCACGCCGGACGATCGCACTGGCGCGGGGTCAGCGACATCAACTCGGCGAGTGTCGGGATCGAGATCGTCAATCCGGGGCACGAGCTGGGCTATGTTCCGTTTCCCGCGGCGCAGGTGGCGTCGGTCGTGCGGTTGGTGCATATGATCAAGGATCGCCACGCGATCACCCGCGGCAACATCGTGGGTCATTCGGACGTGGCGCCAACGCGCAAGCAGGACCCGGGCGAGCTGTTTCCGTGGGACGAACTGGCGCGCCGCCGCCTCGCACTGCCGCGTCCGACGAAGAAGTTGACCGACCCCTTGTGGACCGACGCGGGTTTCCTGCTCGCGCTGGAACGGTTCGGCTATGACGTGACCGATGGCTTTGCCGCAACGGTCGCGTTTCAGCGTCGTTTCCGTCCCGAACTGATCGACGGCACGATCGATGGTGAATGCCGGGCGATCCTGCTGGCGCTTTTGTTGCCTCAGCCCGAAGGCAATTGACTCGCAAAGCCGTGAGGCAGGGCGTATAATGATATTGCCAGAGGGTCGGGCGATCGCCGCTTCGCGCAAGCGAGGGGGAGGAAAGTCCGGGCTCCACGGAAACCACGGTGCCGGATAACGTCCGGCGGCTCCTGAAAGGGAGTCAGGGAAAGTGCCACAGAGAGCAGACCGCCAACGGCTTCGGCCCGGCGAAAGGTGAAAGGGTGCGGTAAGAGCGCACCGCGCGGACGGTAACGGACGCGGCACGGCAAACCCCACTGGGAGCAAGGTCGAATAGGGATGGCACGGATTGATTTCCAGGGCTGGTTCCGGCCCCGCCGTCCGGGTTGACTGCTTGAGCGTTCGGGCAATCGAACGCCTAGAGGAATGATCGCCTATCCCCTTCTACAGGGGTGGACAGAACCCGGCTTACAGACCCTCTGGCACGCTTTTTCGGAACCGCACGGGTGGCGGAGCGTTTCCGGTCGAGTGCAGCCATGCGGGAGACGAACCATGAAAGTCGTCGATAATCACGTCGAAATGTCCGACGAGGAAGCCAGCTCTGCGGTCAAGGGGCACGGCGTTCGCTATGTTCTGGCGATTTCTTTGATCCTGACCATTCTGCTGATGTCGGCGGTTTGGATCATCCCGGCGCTTTTGGATCGCTGACCAGGGCCGCGGTCGACGGTAGTTGGCAGGATCGCAGGTGTCGAGTCCGGCCTTGTCAGCGCGGCGGCGGGATCGCCGCGAACAGGTCCTCGGCGTCGGGCGTATCTTCCATATAGATGGTGCTGACCGAGCGCCGGGTACGCTTGAGCCCGGTTTTTTGATAGCCGCTCTCGGTTCCGGGCGACGGGGCCTTGAGCTGCGATGAAATGACGTCGCCGGTAAGCAGATTCCAGCTCAGTTCGCTGCCATCGTGCGCAAAGGTCCGGCTAAGATATTTGGCATCGATGCCGATCAGCCGCATTCGCGCCGCACCCGGCTCTCCGCGAAAACGATAGGTGGCGGCAACCGCCGTGGTGCCGCCGGTCACGTCATGCACAACCAGAACGCCGTTCTCGACGGTGAGCTCGGCGGGGCCGATCGGCGATTGCGGCAAGCTCAGTTGCCCCGCCGCATGCGGCGCGGCGCCCTGGCCTGCGAAAAACACTTTGAGCGAACGAGGGCCATCGGTCCCGGCAGCGGTGACAAAGGCCGTGTCCGCCCGACCGTCGCCGTTGAGGTCGCCGTCGATGCGGTTCTCGATGCTCTCAGTCGCGGTCAGGAGGCCCTGAACCTGCCGCTCGTTCAGCGGCTGGGCTGCGAGGCCGGGCGAATGAAGCAGCGGTGCCAGCATTGCGGCAACGACAAGGTTTCGCATCTTCACGCTCTCCCCGACCAATCTCGATCCGGCCAGCATGACCGAAACGAATTTCGACCGCTGTGATGGCGATCACAGGGGGCGGGGGCGCCCGTCAGGACGGGTAGGCGACCGACATCACTTCCCATTCCTTGGGTCCGGCGGGAAGCTGTACGGTGCGCAGATCGCCCACGGCGGCGCCGCGCAGGGCGCGGGCAAGCGGGCTGTTCCACCCGATCCGTCCCGTGCCCGCATCCGCTTCGTCGTCGCCGACCAGCGTGACGGTGCGCCGTGAGTCATCGTCATCGGCCAGTTCGACCGTGGCGCCAAACCAGACGCGACTGCGATCGGCCTGCGCGGCCGGATCGACCACGCGGGCAGCCTTCATTCGGCGCGCGAGAAAGCCTAGCCGCCGATCGATTTCGCGCAGCCGCTTGCGACCATAGATATAGTCGCCATTCTCGCTGCGGTCGCCATTGCCCGCCGCCCAACTGATCACCTCGACCAGCTTGGGGCGCTCCTGTCCTAGCAAGAGCTGATATTCGGAGCGCAATGCGGCAAAGCCGGCCGGGCTGATGATGTTGGTCTTTTCGCCCGCCATCGGGTTTTCAATCCTTCGATTACCCCGGCGTACGCTTGCCGAGGTAAAAGCTGAGCGGAGCATTGGGCAATTTGCGATCACCGGATTGCAGCGTGTCGTACACGACGGCGTTTTCTAGGACGCGCTGGACATAGTTTTTCGTCTCGAAGATCGGGATCGCTTCGATCCAGTCCAATATGTCGATGCCGCCGGTGCGCGGGTCGCCATTGGCGCGCAGCCATTTGTTCACATTGCCCGGTCCGGCGTTATAGGCTGCGATCGCCAGCGGATAGCTGCCGCCATAATAGCGCAGCATCTGCTGGAAATAGGTCGAGCCCAGGGTCATGTTGTAATTGGTGTCGGTGGTAAGCGACGACGCATCATAGCTCAGTCCCAGCTTGCCGGCGACCTCGCGTGCGGTGCCGGGCATGAGCTGCATCATGCCGCGCGCGCCGGCATGGCTGATCGCGGCGCGGTCGAACTGGCTTTCCTGCCGGGTGATGGCATGGATGAACGTCCAGTTGCTCTCGTGGCCCGCGGGTACGCGAACGGTCGGGAAACCGGAAACCTCGACGGCGTCGAGGCTGTTTGCCTGGGCGCTGCGGCCGATCATCACGCCAAGGTCGGGGCGGCCGATCGATGCCGCCAATTGTCCGGCGAGTACATGGTCGGCGGGTGACGTCGCTTTTTGCGCCAGAGCGCGCAGGAACAGCGACTGGTCGCGCCAGGCGCCGATTTCGCCCAGCGCGCGCGCCGCACGAACCAGACGGTCGTCCTCGAAAGAGCGTTTTTCCTGATCGTTCACCGCGATGGTCGGGACGGGTTTTGGCCGCGGCTGCGCCTGGCCGAGCCGTTCCAGCGAGAGCTGGCCGTAAAACTGGTCATAATGCTGGGCGGCGTCCGCGAAATGCGTGTTGGCGGTCGATCGGTCCCCGGCGGCCAGCGCAGCGCGCCCCGCCCAGTAAAAGCCCTTGGTTCGGGTCTGCGCCGACCGCGCGGCCTCGCCATAGGCGCGGAACAGGCGCACCGCCTCCGCCGGGCGGCGCAGATCGTTCAACGCAAGCTGACCCGCGAGCCAGGCCAGCGAGGTATAATCGTCGCGCACGCCGAGCGAGGTTTCGCGTATTACCGTGCCCGGCGGCAGCGCGTCGTCAATCTGGCGCGCAATATTGTAAGCGGTAAGCTTGTCACCGCCATTGTCGGCCAGCCGGGCATTGGTGAGCAGCGTTTCCAGCCATTCTTCCGCATCGAGCGGAGGCGCTTTCAACGCCCGCGGTGCGGAAAGCAGCGCGCGCGCTTCTCCAGCCCGCCCGGCTTTGCGCAGCCAGGTTGCCTTGGCGGTGATATAGCCGGGGTCGGAACGGGTCAGCGAGGGATCGGCGCTTTCGGCGGCCGAGGCTTGCATCGCGGCATCGACGGCGCCCGACCGCATGGCCAGTCGCGCCGCAAAGACGGTGCGCTTCGCTGGCGAGGTGAAGTTGAGCTGGCGAGCGGCGGCGGCGGTGTTGTTCGACCACAACAGGCGATCCATGCGTGCGTCGTGGTCCGCAGGGGACAGCGCACCCGGGAAAAATGTCAGGATACGGTTCGTCTCGGCCTCGTCCAGCGGGCCGCCGATCCAGGCGCGCCGGACCGCCGCATTGGCCTCGTCGCGGCGACCGCTGGCGTTGAGCGCCAGTGCATGACGCAGCTCGCCGCTGGGCGTGCGCGGCGGATAGGCCTGAAAATAGGCGAGAGTGCGGGCCGGATCGAAGCTGTCGATCGCAATCGCCTTTTCGGCGCGAGCACGCATCTTGTCGCCTTCGGGCCACCCTGGGTTGGCCATCAGAAAGCGTGAGAGCTGGTCGAAGGAGGCGTTGCTGTTCTGGGTCAGGCGGCGCCATTCCATAACCGCATCGCCGACCGAACTGGTCGTCAGCGGCGGCGAGGCGGAGGCGGAGGCCAGCCCCATCTGGGCCCGGTACCAGGCCATTTGTTCGGGCGTCAGTTCGCTCCCCATCGCGGCGGTCGGCAGCATCATGGCGGCGGCAAGCGCCAGGCGGGAAATGGGGGCTAACGTAAACATGACAGCCATTTTAGTGGCAAACTCCTTGCGGGGCGCTGAATAGGCGTCCATGAGCGGGCGCGCCGCACGATCCTATCGGTCGCGGCCGGTTTTTGTAAAGGAGCGCAAACATGTTTTCGGGCTCGATCCCTGCCTTGGTGACGCCATTTCGCGACGGTGCGTTCGACGCCGTTGCTTTTGCGCGCTTCGTCAAATGGCAGATCGAGGAAGGCACGAGCGCTCTTGTCCCCTGCGGCACGACCGGAGAAAGCCCGACGCTGGGTTTCGACGAGCATTATCAGGTGATTGATGCCTGTATCGAAGCAGCGGAGGGCCGGGTTCCGGTGATCGCCGGGTGCGGATCGAACGATACCGCAACCGCGATTCGCCATATGCGCCATGCCCAGGCAGCCGGCGCGACCGCTGCGCTGGTCGTCGCGCCGTATTACAACCGGCCGACGCAGGAGGGGCTGCTCGCGCATTATCAGGCGCTTGCCGATGCCAGCGACCTGCCGATCGTCGTCTATAATGTTCCCGGCCGCACCGTGACCGACATCAGCGCCGAAACGATGTGCAAGCTCGCCGAAATTCCTTCGGTCGTTGCGATCAAGGATGCCAGCGGCGACCTTGCGCGCGTCACAATCCAGCGTCTGGGAACGGGGAGCGATTTCTGCCAACTCAGCGGCAATGACGATCTGTGGTTGCCCCACGCCGCGATGGGCGGGGTGGGCTGCATTTCGGTAACGGCCAATGTCGCGCCGCGCCTGTGTGCCGATTTCGCTGCGGCCACGGCGGCGGGCGACTGGCCGCTGGCGCTGGTACTGCATGACCGGTTGTTCGCCTTGCACCATGCGATGTTCACCGATGCATCGCCCGCTCCGGTAAAATATGCGCTGTCGCGCGTTCATGACTGGTTTTCTGCCGAAGTGCGCCTACCTATCATCCCCGCATCGGCCGCATCGCGCGCTGCCGTCGACGCCGCTCTCTCCGCGGCAGGAGTGTTGTAAGTTTTATCGCCATGGCCCGTCCTCAGTCCGCAGCCGAATTCGACAAGAAGAAGATCGTCGCCGAGAACCGGCGCGCGCGCTTCGACTATGCCATCGAACAGGTGTTCGAGGCGGGGATCGCTCTGCACGGGACCGAAGTGAAATCGCTGCGCTTTGGCGAAGGGACGATCGCCGAAAGCTATGCCGAGGTGACGGGCGGCGAAGTATGGCTGATCAACGCCAACATCCCGGAATTCAGCCACGGAAACCGCTTCAACCATGAGCCACGGCGGCCCCGCAAGCTGCTGCTCAACGGACGTGAGATCAACAAGCTGCACGCCGGAGTGATGCGGCAGGGCATGACGCTGGTGCCGCTTTCGGTCTATTTCAACAGCCGTGGGCGCGCAAAGGTGGAACTGGCGCTGGCCAAGGGCAAAAAGGCGCACGACAAGCGTGAATCGATCAAGGAACGCGACTGGAAGCGCGACAAACAGCGCCTGATGAAGGACCGCGGATGAGCGGGGGCAAGCCCCGGGACAAGGCGGCGGTCATGAACTGGATCCGCCGCCACTCGCCATCGCGCGAAGAGCTGCTGGAAAGCCGCTTCATCAAGCCGTTCGCGCACCGCGTGGCGCATAGTCATTTGTGGCGTTTTACACGGACCTCGGTGCCGCGCGGCACCGCGCTGGGGCTGTTCGTCGGTATCTTCTTTCTGATTCCCGGCGTTCAGATACTGGGGGTCGCGCTGCTCGCTTTGCCGTGCCGTGCCAATATCCCTATCGGCGCAGCGATGACGTTCCTGTCCAACCCGGTGACGACGCCGCTGATCATTGCGGCGTCGGTGTGGCTGGGCGATCGCATGTTCGGGTTGCACGCCAATGTCGCGACCTTTTCGGCGATGCTCGAAAATGGCGCCTCTGTGACCCAATGGCTTGGTTGGCTGTTGTCCGACGCGGCGCCCGCGCTGGTCGCGGGACTGTTCGTCATTTCGGTCGTCTCGGCTGTCGTCGGCTATATTCTGGCTGCGCTGATCTGGGACAATTGGATTCGGCTGCGCTGGCGGCGCAAATTGCGCCGCGCGGGCGACCAACGACTTGAGGCATCGACGAGCGACACGCCCGCCGGTTGAACCCCCGCCGTCCGGGCGTATAGCTGTTGCTATCGACGTGCACCTCTCCGCAGTCGGGGATGGCGGCGCGGTCTGGACCTGATACTGGGGAGCATCATGAAAAACTCGATCCAATTTTCGCGCCTGATGGCGACCGCGGCATTTAGCGCCTTGTTGTTGGGAGCAGCGCCCGTTGTCGCCAAGGATGGCGCAAAGGGCAAAGCCGAGGCGCCAGCAAGCCAGGCAGCCAAGCCCGAGCTGGGAACCTATGGTTTCGACGCGACCGGCATGGACAAGAGTGTGCGGCCTGGCGACGATTTCTATGCCTATGCCAACGGCACATGGGCGAAGAACACCGCGATTCCGGCCGACAAGTCGAACTATGGCATGTTCACCGCGCTCGCCGACCTGTCGCAAAAGCGTACCCGCGAAATTCTGGACGCCGCCAAGGACGATCCGGGCAGCATGATCGGCCGCGCTTACAGCTCCTATCTGGACAGCGCGACGGTCGAGGCAAAGGGGCTGGCGCCGATTCAGCCGTGGCTGGCCAAGGTCCGCGCCACCGACAAGGCCGGGCTTGCCAAGCTGCTCGCCGAAGCCGACCGCAACGGCATCCAGCATTTCTTCGGCGGCTATGTCGGGCAGGACGACAAGAACCCCGACGTCTATATCTATACGATGTATCAGGGCGGCCTGGGCATGCCCGACCGTGACTTTTATCTGAAAGACAATGAGCGGAACACTGCGCTGCAAGCCGCCTATCTCAAGCATCTGGAAAATGTCCTGACGCTGGCGGGCGAGGCGAATGCCGCGTCGCGGGCCAAGGCGATCTATGACTTTGAAAAGCAGGTCGCGGCGGTTCACTGGGACAAGAACGACAGCAGCGACGCGACCAAAGTCTATAACAAGATGACGATCGCGGATCTCGCGAAAGCGGCGCCGGGCTTCGACTGGGCTGGCTTCGTTCGCGGCGTCGGCGTTGGCCAGGATACGCTGCTGGTGTCGCAGCCGAGCGCTTTTACCGGTGAAGCCAAACTGATCGCCGCCGCGCCCATCGCGCTGGTTCGCGATATTCTGACCGTTCGCAGCATCGACAGCTTTGCCAATGTGCTGCCCGATGCCGTCGCGAAAGAGGCATTCTCCTTTTATGGCACCGCCTTGTCGGGAACGCCCGAGATGCAGGAGCGGTGGAAGCGCGCGGTGGATTTTACCACCGACAATATGGGCGAGGCGGTCGGTCAGGATTATGTCGCCAAATATTATCCGCCTGAAACCAAGGCGGAGATGGACAAGCTGGTCAAGAATATCCTCGCCGCCATGGGGCGTCGTATCGATGCGCTGAGCTGGATGCAGCCGCAGACCAAGGTCAAGGCCCGGCAAAAACTTGCCAATTTCACGACCAAGATCGGCTATCCCGACCGCTGGAAGGATTATAGCAAGCTTGAGGTTCGGTCGGACGATCTGTTCGGCAACCTGCTGCGTTCGCGCCAGTTTGCCCATGACGACAATGTCGGGCGGCTTGGCGAACCGATCCGCCGCTGGGAATGGTTCATGACCCCGATGGAAGTGAACGCCTATGCCAATTTCGGCATGAACGAGATCGTTTTCCCCGCCGCGATCCTGCAACCGCCCTTCTTCGATCCGCACGCCGATGCGGCGATCAACTATGGCGGCATCGGCGCCGTGATCGGCCACGAGATCAGCCATCATTTCGACGATCAGGGCGCAAAATATGACGAGACCGGAAAGCTGGCCGACTGGTGGACGCCCGAAGACGTCAAGGCGTTCGAGGCCGCCGGTCAGGCCCTGATCGACCAGTATAGTGCCTATGAAGTGCTTCCGGGCGAGCATCTGGACGGCAAGTTCACGCTGGGTGAGAATATCGGTGATCTGGCCGGGCTGACCATCGCCTATGACGCTTATAAGGCGTCTCTGGGCGGCAAGGAGGCGCCGGTGATCGACGGCATGACCGGCGACCAGCGCTTTTTCCTCGGCTGGGCGCAGGTTTGGCGCCGCAATTACCGCGAGAAGAATCTGTCGCAGCGTATCACGACCGATCCGCATTCCCCGTCGATCCAGCGGACTTGGGTCTCGCGCAACCTTGACCCTTGGTATAAGGCGTATCAGGTGAAGGAAGGTCAGAAGTTGTATCTGGCGCCGAAGGATCGCGTCCACATCTGGTGACGCCAACAAGGGATTGACATCATTGACCGCGCAAAGTCCGCTTTCCGCTGATTTAGACTTCAGCAGGGGGGCGGGCTCTGCTGCGGCCTTGCTCAATCCCCCGAAACTGTCGCGCATCGATATCGCGATTGTTGCGGGGCTTGCCCTGCTGTCGGTTGCGCTGCTCTTCTGGGCAACGCGGGATGCGTTGTTGGCGGGCGGTTTTCTGGCCGGACTCGCCCTTGCATCGGCTGGCCTGATACTTTTTCGGCGCCTGTTTCCTTCGGCTGTGGCGGGAGAGGCCGCTGCGCCCGACTGGACCATGTTGCGACAGGCGGTCGACCATGACGATGTCGCCATCGCGGTCACCGACCGCGCGGGCCGACTGGTCTGCGCGAATGATCTGTTCGCAACCTGGATGGGCGGTTTCGTGACGCCGCCCGGTCTGCCGCTCGATGGGCGCGGGGCTGATCTCCTCAAAAATGCGGGGCGAACCGCCTGGCGCGACGGCGAGGGCCGCGTCGAAGAGGTGTCTGTCGGCCCGCTGAGGCTGCGCGCCCAAGTCAATCGTGCCGGCCAGGCCGAAGATTATCTGGTGTGGCGATTCGCCGCGATCGAACGGCTGGACCTTGCGTCCGAAGTCATGCGCCACCTCGACGGCCCGGCTGGGCGGACATTGGGGCAGGCGGGGATCATGGCGGCGCTGGTGAATGCCGAAGGGCGGCTGCGTGTCGCCAACCAGCCCTTCTTGCTGCGCGCGCTGGGCGAAACCGATGCCGTTCATTATGCGGGGCGCGATGTCGCGCCGATGCTGCGTCTCGACGATGCAGGTGCGCTGTATTTCGCGCGCGAAGGGGATCGCGCGACGCCGCTGCGGATGCTGCAGATTCCTCTGGCGCCGGCCGATGAGAACGGCCCGGTGCTGATCGCGATGCTCGACGAGGAAATGGGCCCTGCTGATCGCGGCACCGCGCAAACCTATGTCGAAACCTTGCTGTCGCTGCTGCCCTTTGGCCTGGCGATGGTCGATCGCGATGGTCGCTTCCTTTACATGAACCGTGCTTTCATGCGGGCCGCCGGGGTCGCCGACGGCCGTATGCCGCGTTATCCGGGCGATCTGGTGGTGGGCGAGGACAAGGGGCCGCTGGCCGACATGATCCGCCGTCACAGCAGCGGCCAGCAGGTTGGCGGCGACCTGTCGATCCGGCTTGCGGGGCAGGGCGACGATCCCGTGTCGATGCGTATCGTTGGCGTGCGCGGACTGGGCGAGGCGGCAGTGCTTCTCAGCCTGAAGGATTCGAGCGAGGAATCGCGGTTGAAGCGTCAGGTGGCGCAGGCGTCGAAGATGCAGGCGGTGGGCCAGCTTGCTGGCGGTGTTGCCCATGATTTCAACAATATACTGACCGCCGTGCTTGGCAGTTGCGACCTGATGCTGATGCGCCATACCCCCGGGGACAGTGACTATGACGACATCCAGCAGATTCGCAGCAATGCCAATCGCGCTGCGAGCCTGACGCGGCAATTGCTCGCCTTTTCGCGTCAGCAGACGCTGCGGCCCCAGATATTGCAATTGCCCGATGTGATTTCGGAAGTGTCGCATTTGCTGAAGCGACTGATCGGCGACACCGTTCAGCTTGCGGTTCACCATGGGCGCGGATTGGGGGCGGTGCGGGCCGACCCAGGCCAGCTGGAGCAAGTGATCATCAACCTGGCGGTCAATGCCCGCGATGCGATGCCGGGCGGCGGGACGCTGACGATCGAGACTTATCCCGTATCGGCTGCCGAGGTGCGCCAGATGGGCAATGAATTCATGCCGCCCGCCGATTATAGCGCGCTTAAGGTCAGCGACACGGGGACCGGCATTCCTGCGGACGTGTTGCCCAAGATTTTCGAACCCTTTTTCACGACCAAGGATGTCGGAAAGGGAACGGGGCTTGGCCTGTCGACCGTCTATGGCATCATCAAACAGTCTGCGGGCTTTATCTTTGCCGACAGCAAGCCGGGGCAGGGGACCAGCTTCACCGTCTATCTGCCCGTCCACCGCGCGGCGGTGGGAGAGGCAAGCGCGCCGCCCACGGCGCCCGCCAAGCCCAGAAAAAGCCAGTGGGGAACCGGAACCATCCTGCTTGTCGAGGATGAAGATATGGTGCGGGCCGTCGCGGAACGCGCATTGACCCGTGCGGGTTATACGGTCGTGACCGCTTCGCAGGGCGAAGAAGGGCTGGAACGGTTCGAGCAGATGGAGAAGGTCGACTTGATCATCAGCGACGTCGTGATGCCGACGATGGATGGCCCGGCAATGGTGCGCGCGATGCGCGCCCGGCGTCCCGATCTGCCGGTGCTGTTCATGTCGGGCTATGCCGAGGAACAGCTTCGCCAGTCGATCGACATCGACAATGTCGCTTTTCTGCCCAAACCCTTTTCGGTGGCGCAACTCGCCGAGGCGACGTCGGCGGCGCTGGACGATGCCGCGCATCGGGCTCAGGCATGAGTAACGATTGCCGCATCCTGCTCGTCGAGGACGATGTTCTGATCGGCATGATGCTGGTCGACATGTTCGATGTTCTGGGCTTTCCCGAACCGGCGCAGGCCACCAGCAACGCCGAGGCGCTGGCGATCCTGGCCTCGGAGCCGATCGGCGGCGCGCTTGTCGACATCAATCTGGGAGAGGAAAAGGGATGGCCGGTCGCCGATGCGCTGGCCGAACGCGGGATTCCCTTTGCCTTTACCTCAGGGGGCGGCGACGTCATTCCGCCGGCGCACAGTGATCGAAAACTTGTCAGCAAGCCCTTTCGCCTGAATGACATAGAGGCTGTTCTGCGCGGCTTTTCGGCTGAATAAGTTCCCATTATTCCTTTCGCGGAACATATTTTGTTCCTCACTTGTTCTTTCGGAACAAATGTCGTACATGGGTCCGGCGTTGCGATGGTTCTGCCTTCGCTCTAGAGCAGGAAAGGGACGGTCATGGCCGGACAATTGTCACTCGTCGAATCGGGGAAATCAGTGAACGGAACGGACAGGCAGAAGGCGCTCGACGCTGCGCTCGCACAAATTGATCGCGCCTTTGGCAAAGGCTCGGTGATGAAGCTGGGGTCGAAGGAAGCGATGCAGGTCGAGGCCATCTCGACCGGGTCGCTCGGGCTCGACATCGCATTGGGGGTCGGCGGTCTGCCGCGCGGCCGCGTCATCGAAATCTATGGTCCCGAAAGTTCGGGCAAGACGACGCTCGCGCTGCATTGCATCGCCGAGGCACAAAAAATGGGCGGCACCGCGGCCTTCGTCGACGCCGAACATGCGCTCGATCCGGTTTACGCAAAGAAGCTTGGTGTCGATATCGATGAGCTGATCGTGTCGCAGCCCGATACGGGCGAGCAGGCGCTCGAAATCGTCGATACGCTGGTGCGTTCGAACGCGATCGACGTGCTGGTTGTCGACTCGGTTGCGGCGCTTGTCCCGCGCGCCGAAATCGAGGGCGAGATGGGCGACAGCCACGTCGGCCTGCAGGCGCGATTGATGTCGCAGTCGCTGCGCAAGCTCACCGGCTCGATCAGCCGCTCGCGCTGCATGGTGATCTTCATCAACCAGCTGCGCATGAAGATCGGCGTGATGTACGGCAACCCCGAAACCACGACCGGCGGCAACGCGCTCAAATTCTATGCTTCGGTTCGGCTCGACATCCGCCGCACCGGCCAGATCAAGGATCGCGATGAAATCGTCGGCAATACGACCCGTGTGAAGGTGGTGAAGAACAAGGTCGCGCCGCCGTTCAAACAGGTCGAGTTCGATATCATGTACGGCCAGGGTATTTCGAAAATCGGTGAAATTCTGGACCTCGGCGTCAAGGCCGGGATCGTCGAGAAGGCTGGCGCCTGGTTCAGCTATGACTCGATCCGCATCGGTCAGGGGCGTGAAAATGCCAAGAATTTCCTCACCGAGAATCCGGAGCTGATGCAGCGGCTCGAAGCTGCGATCCGCAGCCGCACCGACGCTGTGGCAGAAGAGATGATGGTCGGGCCCGGCGACGAGGACGGCGACGACTGACAAGCTCCGGCCGGTTCCCTCTCCTAGCGACCGGCCGGAAACGGCGGCGGGCTCCTTGCCCCTTGATCCTGCATAGCTTGCAGGTCGGCCCGCCCGCCGTTTACGCACCTCGGCCATGCGCTTGCTTGCATGGTGGCAGCCAGCGTCTAGAAGCAGGGCATGTCTGCTATCCGCCTTTTTGGCCTTCCAACCGACATCAACAGCAGTTTTGAGCGCGGCGCTGCAGCGGGCCCCGCCGCCATTCGCGCCGAACTGCGAAGCGAGCGTGGCAATCTGGCAAGCGAACTGGGTCCTGAAATCGGGACCGACATCGCCTTTTGCGACGACGGGGATTTGCCGCTCGTCGAGGATACGCCGCGCGACGATGCGATGATCCGCCGCCATGTCGCGCTGGTTCACGGCAATGGCGAAATTCCGATCGCGCTTGGCGGCGATCATGCGGTGTCCTTTCCCCTGATCGCCGCGACCGCCGAACGCTTCGGACCGCTGAACATCCTTCACATCGACGCGCATCCCGATCTTTATGACGATTTCGGTGGCAATCCGCGCAGCCATGCCTCGCCCTTTGCGCGCATTTGCGAAGCAGGACATGCGGCCCGGTTGGTGCAGGTCGGTATCCGCACGATGAACAGTCATTGCCGCGCGCAGGCCGCGCGCTTCGGCGTCGAGGTCGTGCCCATGGCCGCTTTTGTGCCGGAGACGGTGCCGGTGCTGGACGGCCCGCTCTATATTTCGATCGATCTCGATGGGCTGGACCCTTCGGCGGCCCCCGGCGTTGCGCATCCCGAACCCGGCGGGCTGACGGTGCGCGAATTGATCGCGGTCCTCCATCGCCAGCGCGCACCGATCGTCGGCGCGGACATTGTTGAGTATAATCCGTCGCGCGACGTTGGGGGCGTGACCGCGATCGTCGGGGCAAAGCTGGTGCGCGAGCTTGCCGCGCTGATCGACCGCAATGGTGCGGCCGGACACTGAAAGGGAGAATGTTCGATGAGCCTGATCGTCCACCACCTGAACAATAGCCGGTCGCAGCGCATATTGTGGCTGCTCGAGGAAATCGGCGCTCCTTATGAGATTCGTTTCTACGACCGCGATCCGGTGACCAATCTGGCGCCTTCTGAACTGCTGGCTGTCCACCCGCTTGGCAAATCGCCGGTGCTGGAGGATGACGGCCGGGCGATCATCGAATCCGGGGCGATCACCGAATATCTGTGCGAGCGCCACGGCGGCGCGCACTTAGTTCCGCCGCGCGGCAGCGACGAGCATGTCCGTCATCTGGAATGGCTGCACTTTGCCGAAGGGTCGGCGATGACCCCGATCCTGCTGCGTATCTATACGGCGCGACTGGGCGAGGCGGCGGCGCCGCTCGAACCGCGCATCGCGCAGCAGCTCGATGCGCATTTTTCCTACATGGAGGGCGAGTTGGGGGCCGCTGGTCATTTTATTGGCGATGCCCTGTCTGCCGCCGACATCATGCTGAGCTTTCCTGCCGAGATTGCGGTGATGCAGGGCATGGCGCCGCGCTATCCCAAGCTCGCCGCCTTTGTGGCCGCCTGCCACGCCCGTCCGGCCTGGCAACGCGCGCGGGAAAAGGGCGGCGCCTATTATGGTTATTGAGCGTATCGGCCTTGCCTGCGCCGCGGCGATGCTCGTCGCCGGAACCGGTCTGGCGAGGGCGCAGGTTGTCGGACCCGAAGCCGAACGCGTGGTTCATGCGACGGAAGGCAGCGGCTTTGCCGCGTCGGCGGCGGATGAAAAGGCGGCATCGGAGCGCTTCGCGGCCTATGTCATGGCGCTGGCGAAGCGCGACTATGCGGCCGCCTATGCGATGCTGCGCCTGTCGTTCCAGGCGGCGAACCCGCGGCTTGAATGGGAAATGAACCTGCGCAAACGAGCCGCGCTGTGGAGCGACGGGACGCTGCGGGTCGTGCGGCTCAGCTGGTATCAGGACCCCGCGGGCCAGCCGCCCGGCCTGTACGCGGCGTTGGATTTTCGCGGCGACCGCCAGGACGGCACGATGGATTGCGGCTATGTCGTGGTGCATCGTGCGGCGCCGGGGGGCGATTTCACCGTGGTGCGCACCGACACGTCCGAAGTGCCCCGCGCACTGATGGAGGATGGGGTGCCAAAGGTCGACGTGCTGCATCAATTGCCCTGTTATCTCGGCAAGGGGATCGCCACCGCTTTTTGACCGGAACATTCGATGGAACTTATCGACGTTTCCCGGCTTGTGACATGGCGCCAAAGTCCCTAATTCGCGCGCATGACATCGACCAACGACATTCGCCGCTCGTTCCTCGACCATTTTGCCGGGGCGGGGCACCATATCGAACCATCGGCGCCGCTGGTGCCGCACAACGACCCGACGCTGATGTTCGTCAACGCGGGGATGGTGCCGTTCAAAAATGTCTTTACCGGCCTGGAAAAGCGGCCGTACAGCACCGCCGCTTCGTCGCAGAAATGCGTGCGTGCGGGTGGCAAGCACAACGACCTCGACAATGTCGGCTTTACCGCGCGGCACCATACTTTCTTTGAAATGCTGGGGAATTTTTCCTTTGGCGACTATTTCAAGGAACAGGCGATCCACCATGCCTGGAACCTGATCACCGGCACCTGGGGGTTGTCGCCCGAAAAGCTGACCGCGACCGTCTATCACACCGATGACGAGGCGTTCGATCTGTGGCGCAAGATTTCGGGGCTGCCCGAAGAGCGCATCATCCGGATTCCGACCAGCGACAATTTCTGGTCGATGGGGGACACGGGGCCGTGCGGGCCGTGCAGCGAAATCTTTTACGACCATGGCGACCATATCTGGGGCGGCCCGCCGGGATCGCCGGAAGAGGATGGCGACCGTTTCGTCGAGATCTGGAATCTGGTGTTCATGCAATATGAACAGCTGCCCGGCGGCGAGCGCGTCGATCTGCCGCGCCCCAGCATCGACACCGGCATGGGGCTGGAACGCATCGCGGCGGTGATGCAGGGCGTCCACGACAATTATGATACCGACACGTTCAAGGCGCTGATCGCGGCATCGGTCGATCTGACCGGGGTTCCCGCCGACAAGGCGCGGCAGGCGAGCCACCGGGTGATCGCCGACCATCTGCGCGCGGCGAGCTTTCTGATCGCCGACGGCGTGCTGCCGTCGAACGAAGGGCGCGGTTATGTGCTGCGGCGGATCATGCGCCGCGCGATGCGCCACGCGCATCTGCTGGGCGCCAAGGACCCGCTGATGTACCGGCTGCTGCCGTCGCTGACCGCCGAGATGGGCGCCGCCTATCCCGAACTGATCCGCGCCCAGCCGCTGATCGCGGAAACGCTGGAACGCGAAGAAACGAAGTTCCGCCAGACGCTCGACAAGGGGCTGCGCCTGCTCGACGAGGCGACGAGCGGCATGGGCGAGGGCGCGACCCTGCCCGGCGACGTCGCGTTCAAACTCTATGACACCTATGGTTTCCCCTATGACCTGACCGAAGATGCGCTGCGTACGCAGGGCATCGCCGTCGATCGCGGCGGTTTCGACGCCGCGATGGCGCAACAGAAAGCGGCGGCGCGCGCGGCGTGGAAGGGCAGCGGCGAAAAGGCGTCGGACGAAATCTGGTTCGACCTCGCCGAGACCAACGGCAGCACCGAATTCACCGGCTATGGCTCGACCGAGGGCGAGGGGACGGTGATCGCGCTGGTCAAGGATGGCGCGCCGGTCGATACGGCCGAGGCGGGTGATGAACTGGTGGTGCTGACCAACCAGACGCCCTTTTATGGCGAAAGCGGCGGCCAGATGGGCGACGCCGGGACGATCGCGACGCTGGAAGGCGCGAAGGGCGCGGTACGCGATACCGGCAAGCCGCTCGGGCGGCTGCATACGCATCAGGTCACGCTGGAGAGCGGCACGTTGCGCGTCGGCGACACCGTGCATCTCAGCGTCGATGCGGCGCGGCGTGATCGCATTCGTGCCAACCACAGCGCGACCCACCTCGCCCATGCGGCCCTGCGCGGGCGGCTGGGCGATCATGTCACGCAAAAGGGCAGCCTGGTCGCCGAGGATCGCTTCCGTTTCGACTTTTCGCACCCCAAGGCACTGACGGTCGAGGAAATCGCCGATATCGAGGCGGCGGTGAACGCCCAGATCCGCGCCAATGAACCGGTATCGACGCGGCTGATGACCCCCGACGATGCGATCGCGGCGGGCGCGATGGCCCTGTTCGGCGAGAAGTATGGCGACGAGGTTCGCGTCCTGTCGATGGGCAAGGCCGACGATCACAGCTATTCGGTCGAACTGTGCGGCGGCACTCATGTCCGCGCGCTGGGCGATATCGCACTGTTCAAGATCGTCAGCGAAAGTGCGGTTTCATCGGGCGTACGGCGTATCGAGGCGCTGACCGGCGAGGCGGCGCGGGCGTGGCTGAATGGCCGCGACGAAACGCTGAAGGCGGCCGCGGCGGCGCTCAAGACGTCGCCCGACGATGTCCCGGCGCGCGTCGCGGCGATGGCCGAGGCGCTGAAAAAAGCCGAGCGCGAACTCGCCGAAGCGAAAAAGGCGCTGGCGATGGGCGGCGGCGGCGCGAGCGGCGGCCCGGCGGTCGAAGAGATCGGCGGCACCAAATTCCTGGCGCAGGTCGTCGAGGGGCTCGACCCCAAGGGGCTGCGCGGCGCGGTCGATGATCTGAAGAAACAGGTCGGCAGCGGCGTCGCGATGCTGGTCGCGGTCAATGACGGCCGCGCCTCGGTCGCGGTGGGTGTCACCGACGATGCGATCGCGCGCCACAATGCGGTCGAGCTGGTCAAGCTGGCGGTCGCGGCGCTGGGCGGGCAGGGCGGCGGTGGCCGCCCCGACATGGCGCAGGGCGGCGGTCCCGACGGCGCCGCGGGCGATGCGGCGGTGGCGGCGGTGAAGGCGGCGCTGGCGGCGTGAGGCCGCGCCATATCCGGACGGTTGCGGTCTTGATCTTGCTTGGCGGCTGTTCCGCCGGCGGCGACGATCCCGCCGCATCGGCGGACGGGTGGAGTATCGCGCCCGGATTCTACAGCAATGTCGCCCAGGGCGCCGATAACGGCGAGTATCGCGGGGTCGAAGTGCATCTGGCCGAGGGCAGCGAGAGCAAGACGATCGAAATCGTGCGCTGCGACGGCTGGTGCGGGCAGGTCGAGCGCCAGCCGCTGCGCCGCGGGTTGAACGGTGTGTCCTTTGCCTTTGTCGCGGGTGAGCGGACGGTCGATGTCGCCATCACCCCCGACGGCGCCGACACGGTCGAGCTGACCGCCGATTGGGGGGATGGCGTGGTATCGCAGCCGTTAAAGCGGGTCGCGGGTCCGGTTGGCCTGGCAGCGGCACGCGGGGCGCCGCCGGCCGAATAAATCTGCTGCGATCGGGCGACCCATCGGGCGTCCGCTCGGCGGGCGGGCGGTTACGCCTCGACCCCCTTGGCCTTGCTCCAGGCGCGCGCCGCCGTGTAGCCGAGATAGCCGGTCCCGAAGAGCGCATAGAGCGGTTCGGGAATACCCGCGAGATAGGCATTCATGCCGCGCGCGATGCTTGCGGCCATCTCGGGCCGCGCGGCGGCGATCAGCCCCATCGGGATCGCCCACAGCAACAGCGCGTACATGACATAGAGGAAGCTGGGGCGGGCGCGGCTGGTCCAGGGATCGGTGCTGCTGGCTTCGGCGACGATCGCGGTCATCCGGGTGCGGATCGCCTCCATCTCCTGGCTGCCCTCGAGCTTCAGCAGCTCAAGCTTGGCGCGGTCGCGCGCTTCGGGGTCGGGGATGATCTTGTCGATCAGCTTGGCAATGGGGCCGATCAACCCTTCGATGATGCTCATTTCGATTCTCCATTTTGCTAGGAAAACTGCGCAACTTTACTCGCGATTCACTTTTTGAACGGGATCAGGGCTGGCCGATGCGATGGGCGAGCCAGCCATAGAGAAAGGCCTCCTGGCTCGGGCGGCGTTCGGCGAGCGCGATGTAGCGTTCGCCCTGCAGCGCCTCTATCGCGCGCAGCAGCACATTCTCGCCCCCCTTGCCGCGCGTGCGGAGAAAGGCGTCGAGCGCCGAGAGGGTACGCGGACCGATCGCGCGGTCGACCGCGATGTCGGGATAATCGCGCGCGGTGCGGTTCAATGCGTTGAGTGCGCGCTGGAGAAACCCGGTAGCGGTGGCGCAACCCATATTGACCCCGGTGTCGAAAAGCTCTGCCGCAATTCGCGGTGCCCGCAACGCAATCCGGTCGAACCCCGGGCGCAGCCAATAGATGCGGCGATAGATGGAGGCAGCCTCATCGCGCGGCAGGCTGCGCATCGGTCCGGTGTAACCCTGGGACCGGGCAACCGCTTCGGTAATGCCCCAACAGGTCGGCCCGCCGCGATCGGCAGGGTGGTTTACATAAGGGCCTTCGCGGTCGATGACGGCATCGACAAGCGTGTCGGGGTCGAACCGCGATTGGGCGGCGTCGGTCATGATTCGCTCCTTTGGTTTGCTGTGTTATGAAAACGAACCATATTGGGATATTGTAGGAAAGGTTTGTCGATGCGCGCGCTGCAGGTTTCCGAATATCTGCCCGATCACCGCGGCGCATCGATTGCCGACTTGGCGGTTCCGGAACCCGGTGCGGGCGAGGTACGGGTGCGGGTGCGCGCCGCCGCGGTGAATTTTCCCGATCTGTTGATGACGCGCGGCGCCTATCAATATCGCCCCGAACCGCCCTTTGTCCTTGGCCTGGAGTTCTCCGGCGAAGTCGATGCGGTGGGCGAGGGCGTCGTCGGTTGGCGGGCCGGAGCGGCGGTGGTCGGCGGCGCTCGCTGCGGAGCGATGGCCGAATATGCGGTGGTTCCGGCATCGTCGTTGCGGGCCAAGCCCGAGCGGCTGAACTGGGATGAAGCCGCCGCCTATCCGGTCGCCTATCTGACGGCCCATGTCGCGCTTGTGCGCTGCGCACGGCTGGAGGCGGGCGAATGGGTGCTGGTGCATGGCGCGGGGGGCGGCGTTGGCCTTGCGACCGTCGATCTTGCCCGAGCGCGCGGCGCGCGGGTCATCGCGGCGGCGAGCAGCGCGGAAAAGCGCGCGGCGATCGCGCGTCTGTACGCGCCTGATGCGGTGATCGCGGCGGCGCCCGGCTTTCACGAGGAGGTGAAGGCGCTGACCGGTGGGATGGGCGCCGACGTGATATTCGACCCCGTCGGCGGCGATGTGTTCGACGAATCGACGCGCTGCATCGCCTTTGGCGGGCGGCTGCTGGCGGTCGGCTTCGCGTCGGGACGGATCCCTGAACTTCCCGTCAACCGGGCGCTGATCAAGGGGTTTGCGGTGATCGGGGTGCGCGCGGGCGAATATGGCCGAAAATTTCCCGCCCGCGGCGCAGAGAATCAGGCTGCGGTCGACGCGCTGGCCGCCAGGGGCGGGATTGCCCCGCGCGTCCACGCCGCGCTCGACCTGTCCGATTGGCGCGCGGCCTTTGCGATGATCGAACGGCGCGAGGTGATTGGAAAGCTGGTGCTGAAACCCTGATGGGTCAGAACAGCGTCCAGATGGGATTAGCGGGGTCGCTGAGCAGCTTGATCGCCAGCGCCGCTGACATCAGGACGAGCACCGGACGCACGCCGCGTCCGCCGAAACGAATGGCCAGGCGCGCGCCGAGCTGGTTGCCCGCGACATTGGCGGCCGCCATCATCAGGCCGAGCGTCCACAGCACATGACCGCCGACGCCCATGGCGATCAGACCGGCAACATTGGTCGTCAGGTTCAGCAGCTTGGCATTGCCGATCGCCCGAACCAGCCCGAGCCCCGCGAGCGCGACCAGCGCCAGCGTGAAGAAAGAGCCGGTTCCGGGGCCGAAAAAGCCGTCATAGAAGCCGATCGCAAAGGTGATGAGGGCAAGCCCCACCGGTCCGACGCGGGCGTGGCGATCGACCCCGCTCATCGCCGGCGCGAGCAGGAAATAGAGCCCCATGGCAATCAGCAGCACCGGGACGAGTGCTCCCAGAAAGGCCGAACTGATGAACTGTACCGTGGTCGCGCCGATGAAGGCGCCGACGAAGGTGGCCGCGACCGGCCAGGCAAAGCGCGCCAGGTCGACATGACCGTTGCGCCAGAAGGTGTAGCAGGCCGAGGCAGTGCCGATCATGCTTTGCAGCTTGTTGGTGGCGAGCGCCGCAACGGGCGGCACGCCGGCCGCCATCAGTGCGGGGATGCTCAGCAACCCGCCGCCGCCCGCCATCGCATCGATTGTTCCCGCGACAAAGGCCACGGCCATCAGAAGGGCGACGGTTTCGACTGCAAATTCCATGGATGGCGCCCATAGGGCGACCGCGACCGGCAGGCCAGCCGCCGATCGAAAGAAATTGTCGATTAAGTGGAATAATTGGTCGGGACGAGAGGATTCGAACCTCCGACCCCCACACCCCCAGTGTGATGCGCTACCAGGCTGCGCTACGTCCCGACCGGCCCTGTTGGGCAGGCGAGGCCCCTAGCGCGGCTTCGATCGCGATGCAAGCGGCGATGGCATCGGTGGTGAAGATTGCGTGGCTGCCCTTGATCCCGCGAACCGCTTCCCCATTTTGCAAACACCTGCAACAGCGGGGCCGAGACGAGGGGGGAGGGCATGCAGCCATTGGTTGCGCGCCGCGCGCCTGCGTGATAGGCGCCGCGCCATATTTTGCGTGGTCGTTCGTGCGAGCGGCGTACGCCATCTGAACGGAAAGTCTTTCATCCATGTCGACGCAATTGCTTCTGACCCAGGCGGCCGGATCGGGCGGCGGGGCAGCCGGTTTCCTGATGCTGGTGCCCTATCTGCTGATCTTCGTGGTGTTCTGGTTCTTCCTTATCCGCCCGCAGCAGGTGCGGATGAAGGAACATCGCGCCAAGGTCGCGGCGGTAAAGCCGCGCGACCAGGTCGTCACCGGCGGCGGAATCGTCGGCAAGGTCACGCGCGTCGACGATGATTTCGCCGATGTCGAAATCGCGCAGGGCGTGAAGATCAAGGTCGTCAAATCGACCCTGTCCGACGTTCTCCAGCCCGGCGGCAAGCCCGCCAACGACTGACGCGGCAAGGCTCGCCGCGGTCGCGGCGGGCAAGCCCTGGCAAGCGGAATTCATCCATGCTCGATTTCCCCCGCTGGAAAACCGTCGGCATCAGCATCATCCTGCTGCTCGGCATTCTTTTTTCCATTCCCAGCTTTCTGCCTGAAAAGCAGTTCGAAAATCTGCCCGGTTTCGCGCAGGCGAAGGTCAATCTGGGCCTCGACCTTGCGGGCGGAAGCCACTTGCTGCTCGAGGCCGATCTTGCCGACCTCGAAAAGACGCAGCTGGCCAATATGGAAAAGACCGTCCGCGCGGCGATGCGCGGCGAGCGGGGCTCCGACGATGATATCGCTATCGGGGAATTGTCGAATGCCAATGGACAGATCAGCTTTCTGGTCCGCGACCAGGCGCAGCTCGATGCCGCCCGCGAGCGGTTGTTCAGCGTCACGCAGGGTGCGGGCCTGACCGGCCAGCGCGACTGGAACATCGACGTTATCGATACGACCCGTATCGTCCTGACCCCGACGAGCGCCGGGCGCACGCAGGCGGTTGCCAACGCCATGGACACGGCGCGCGACATCATCGACCGCCGCGTCAACGCGCTTGGTACCCGTGAACCGACCATCATCCGACAGGGTGACGATCGCATCGTGGTGCAGGTGCCGGGGCTTCAGGACCCGGCGGCGCTGAAGGAATTGATCGGCAAGACCGCGCGGCTGGAATTCCGCATGGTCGATGCCAATGCCGACCCCAATGAAGCGCTTGCCGGCCGGGTGCCGGTGGGCAGCGAAATCGTTCCCTATGCCGAGGGCGAGGGGAATGGCGCCCAGTTCGAGGTGCTGCGCCGCCAGGTGATGATCAGCGGCGAACAGTTGATCAACGCCCAGCAGAGCTATGACCCGCAATCGAACCAGCCGGTCGTCAGCATCCGGTTCGATTCGGCGGGGTCGAGCACCTTTGCCCGCGTCACCGCACAGAATGTGAACAAGCGCTTTGCGATGGTACTCGACGGCAAGGTGTTGTCGGCGCCGTCGATCAACGAACCGATCCTGGGCGGCAGCGCCCAGATTTCGGGGAATTTCAGTGTTGCGAGCGCCAATGCGCTGGCGATTTCTCTGCGATCGGGCGCGCTGCCGGTGAAGATGGCGGTGGTCGAAGAGCGCACCGTGACTCCCGAGCTTGGTGCCGATTCGATCCGCAAGGGCGCGATCGCCGGGATCATCGCGACGGTGGCTGTGCTGGCGTTCATGATCGTCGTTTATGGCCGCTTCGGGATTTATGCGAATATCGCGCTGATCTTCAACATCGGCCTGATCATCGCGATCATGGCCGCGTTCAACGCGACGCTGACCCTGCCCGGTATCGCAGGCTTCGTCCTCACCATCGGTGCGGCGGTCGACGCCAACGTGCTGATCAACGAGCGTATTCGCGAAGAGTTGAAACGCGGGCGTCGCGTGTTCCAGGCCGTCGAAATCGGCTATAAGGAAGCCAGCCGCGCCATTTTCGACGCCAATATCACCAACGTCATCGCGGCAGGGTTGATGTTCTGGTTCGGGTCCGGCCCGATCAAGGGCTTTGCCGTGGTTTTGACCATCGGTATCATCACCAGCGTCTTTACCGCCGTGACCGTCACGCGCCTGTTCGCCGCCCGCTGGCTGCACAAGACGCGCCCGACCACGCTGAATATTTGATAGGGATCGACCCATGCGTTTGCTGAAACTCGTCCCCGAAGGCACGAACATCCAGTTCCTGAAATGGCGCAACGTCGCCATGGCGATCAGCTTTTTGATGATCATCGCATCGATCGTGCTGGTCGCCGTTCGCGGGCTGAATTTTGGTGTCGACTTTGTCGGCGGCCAGTCGGTCCGTGTCGAATTCACCCAGGCAATGCCGCCGATCGATGAGATTCGCGAAAAGGTAGGCGATATCGGCCTCGGCGAAGCGACCATCCAGCAATTCGGGTCGGACAAGGCGGTGTCGATCCGCACCGCGCTGCCCGAAGGCGACAAGGCCGCCGCCGACCGGGCCGGAAAGCAGCTGGTCGACGGGATTCAAAAGGCGTTCCCGACCGCGAAGACCGGATCGGTGGAAACCGTGTCGGGCAAGGTGTCGGGCGAATTGCTGCGGACAGGCGCGCTCAGCCTTGCGCTCGCGATGGTCGCCATCTCCATCTATATCTGGATCCGCTTCGAATGGCAGTTCGGGGTCGGGGCGTTGTTCGCGCTGTTCCACGACGTTGCGCTGACCTTTGGTTTCTTTGCGCTGACCCAGATGCAGTTCGACCTGAATATCGTCGCGGCGCTGCTGACCATCATCGGTTATTCGCTGAACGATACGATCGTCGTGTTCGACCGCATCCGCGAAAATCTGAAGAAATATCGCAAGATGGAAATCATCCCGCTGCTTGATCTCAGCATCAACGAGACGTTGGCGCGCACGGTGATGACCAGCTTGACCATGTTGATTGCCCTGGCCGTGCTGCTGTGGGTCGGTCCCGATGTGATCTTCGGCTTTACCGCCGCGATGCTGCTCGGCATTTTCGTCGGCACCTATTCGTCGGTCTACATGTCGGCGCCGATCCTCGTGTGGCTGAAGGTTGGCCCCGACAGCTTCGTGCCACGCACCACGGCGGCGACCGAAGGCGCCGAACGGGTGACGCGCAACGACGACGGTGCCGTGGTCTGATCCACGCCGCCCGCAGCGCATGTTAAACAGTAATGGGCCCGCCTGCCGCTCGATCTTGACCGAGCGGCAGGCGGGCCCTTCATTTTTGGCGGGTCAGCGCCCGGCGCAGCGGGCAAGATGCGCGGCGAGTTCGCGGCCGTTGCGATCCCAGTCGAAACGATCGCCGAGGCTGGCGGCCACCGCTTCGGCAGCCGGCGGGGCGTCAAGAATGGCGCTGACTGCGGCGGCAATGGCATCGGGGGTCCGCGCGGCGATGCGGCCCGCCGTGGGCGTGGTGAGGAGTTCGGCGGCGCCGCCGGCATCGCTGATCACGATGGGGGTTCCGCAGGCGAGTGCCTCGACCCATGCATTCGCCAGGCCCTCGCTGACCGACGGCATGACGACGGCGTTGGCCGCACGATACAGCAAGGGAAGGTCGGCGTTGGCGACCGGCCCCATCAGATGCACCCGGTCCGCAACCCCGAGCCGTGACGCCAGCGCGCGATAGCGGCCTTCCTCTTCGCCCGCACCGGCGAGCCAGTAATGAACGTCGGGCAGCATGGGCAGCGCCTCGATGACCAGCGCCTGCCCCTTGCGCGGGATGAGGGCGCCGACGGTCAGTATTGCCGGGGCGTCGCCCATGCCGATCGCCCGGCGGGCGTCCGCCCGGTCGCCCGGCGAAAAGCGCGCGCGGTCGATGCCTGTATAATGGACCGTGACCTTTTGCGCATCGATACCGATCGCCGCCATGTCGCGGCGCATCGCGTCCGAAACAGCGAGCAATCCGGCCGCCGATCCCGCCGCCGCCAGAAGCTGGGGGGCGCTCGCCGGGTCATGGCCGAAATGGCTGATGTCTGCCCCGCGCGCCTTGATCGAATAGGGAAGGCCATATGCCGCAGCCACGCGCATCGCCGCAGGGCCATCGGGATAGAAGAATTGCGCGTCGATGACGTCGAACGCCTGTCCATCGACCGCGGCGAGCACCGCGGCCGCGACCTGTGCCGGATTGCGCCGTGTTCCGAACCGGGGGAGCAGCGTGAAGCGCGGACGATGGACCGACAGGCCGTTCCAGGGCTCGTGGTGGGGCAGGTCGCGCAGCGCCCGGTAACGCGGGTGCAGCGACAGCGGGAAGGGCGGCAGACCCAGCGGCGCGACGACGGTGAGTTCGATGCCGGGCTGCGCGGCGAGTGCGCGCAGGCTTTTTTCGACGAACAGGCCGAAGTTCGGCCGCGCCGCATCGGGAAACAGTGTGGCGATCGAAAGGACGCGCAAGGAGGTCATGTCGAAGCCTTCATCCGGTCGCGGCGCGCGTGTCGAATCACGGTCGTTCCTTTGCAGCCGAAAAAGGGCGCGCAGATATGCGGCGCCAGGGAAGGGAGAATCAGAGCGTCCGGATCAGTCGCACAGCGACCGCCGCCCATGGCGGATTGCTGACCACCTGTTGCCGCTGTCCGGCGCCGAGGGGCAGGAGGTGCAGCTTTTCGCCATCGATATTGAGCAGGCGCGCAAAGAAAAAGCGGCCGGCGGGGCGCGGCACGAGCAGGTCGCGGTTGAGGGCCGCCGACCAGTCGCCCGCGATACGGCGGCACCAGATTTCGTCGCCTGCCCGATAGTCGCCGATCGAAGAGGTAACGCGAACCGCGACCATATCCTCGCTCGGGCGCGCGGTCAGCGCCTGTTCCACCCGGGTGGGCGCCGCTGCGCCATCGGCGCCGAGCAGGGCGGTGATATTGAGCTGTGTGTCCTGGGGCAGGCGGACGAGTTCGGCGGCATCGACATCGAGCGCCGCTGCGATGCGGTTCATCCAGCCAAGCGACAGGGTGCGGGTTCCTGTTTCGAGGCGGCCGATCGTTTGCGCGGTGGTCGGGGGAACGCAGCGCTGTGCCACCTCGTCCAACGTCAAACCCCTGGCGCGGCGCACGCTGCGGATGCTGTTGATCATCGCCCATCCTTCAATAACCGATTTGGTTTTTTCTTTCCTACAAAATATTCCAATGTCAAGTCCGCTTCGATCCCGGAAGGAGCAGGATATGAATGCACGCCGCCTCGCGACTCGTCCCCACCCCGATGACACGCTCGACCCGGAAAAGGCGGGGCCACAAGTGATGCGGCATGTGACGGTCAACCTTGCCGAAAGTCCGTTGGCCTGGCTTGCCGCGCGGGGGTTGTTGAGCGCGGCGCAGCTTTGTGCGGGGGAGAGGCTTCGCGCCGACTATCATCGTGCGGGGCTGGAGGCGCGGGTGACGATGCGCTGGGATGCGGCGCCCCCGTCGCGGCGACAGGGCGGCGTTCGGGCCAGCGACGCATCGCTGGCGCGCATCGACGCGCATCGGCGCTTCCACGCCGCGCTCGATGCCGCGGGGCCGGGTCTTGCCGACATATGCTGGCGGGTGATCTGTGCGGGAGAGGGCGTGGGCGGTGCGGAAAAAGCGTTGGGCTGGCCCGCGCGGTCGGGAAAGCTGGTACTGGGGTTCGCGCTCGACAGGCTTGCGCGCTTTTACGGAACGGGATGAGCCGGTGCGCCCTTACCCCTGCGGCCGAGCCGCCAACACCGCATCCATCGGCAAATCGCCGTAGATGTGCGGAAAGAGCGCGCCGCCGCGCGCCGCTTCCCAGCGAACGGTATCGCCCAGCCGGGCAAGGTCGATTTCGGCGACGATCAGCCCGGTCTGGCCCGCGAAATGCTTTGCCAATGTGCCGCTCAGCTGTTCAGCGGTCGACAGGTGGATATAGCCATCGGCGATATCCACCGGCGCGCCGCCGAACCGGCCTTCGCGTTCAAAGTCCGCCCATTGCGGCGCGGTCAGAATCTTGAAGGCGGTGACGGCGTTCATTCGCTGGCGGCGCCGTCTCCGGCCGGGGCCGCGGGGGCGCCCGCCTCGGCGGCGGATTCCTCGCTGCCTTCGCTGCCTTCGACGCCTTCGGTTTCTTCGTCGCTTTCCTCGATCAGTGCCGCCGAAACGACATGCTCGTCCTTGGCGACATCGAACAATCGCACGCCCGCGCTGCCGCGGCCGATGACGCGCAGGCTGTCGAGGCCCATGCGGATCAGCTTTGCCTGATCGGTGACGAGCATCAACTGATGTGCCTGGGTGGCGGGGAAGCTGGCGACCACCGGCCCGTTGCGGCCGATATTGTCGATATTGGTGATCCCCTGGCCGCCGCGACCGGTGCGGCGATATTCATAGGCCGACGACAGCTTGCCATAGCCGTTGGCACAGACGGTCAGGATGAATTCCTCGCGCGCCGCCAGTTCGGCCATCCGCTCGCCGTCGAGCGTGGGTTCATTCTCATTGTCCTTCCACGGCGCGGCGCGCAGATAGGCTTCGCGCTCCTCGCTGGTCGTGCCGACCTTGTGCAGGATCGAGAGCGAGATCACCGCATCGCCCGGCGCGAGCTTCATCCCGCGCACCCCGGTCGAATTGCGGCTCTGGAATTCGCGGACATCCTCGCCCGCGAAACGGATCGCCTTGCCCTGGTGCGTCGCGAGCAGCACATCGTCGCTTTCGTCGAGCAGCGCGACGCCGATCAGCCGGTCGTCTTCATCGTCGCCCTCGAACTTCATGGCGATCTTGCCGTTCGAGGGAACGTTGGTGAAGGCGTCCATGCTGTTGCGGCGCACGCTGCCCTTGGCGGTGGCGAACATGACGTGCAGCTTGCCCCATTCATCCTCATCCTCGGGCAGCGGCAACACGGTCGAGATGGTTTCGCCCTGCGCCAGCGGCAGCAGGTTGATCATCGGCCGCCCGCGCGTCGCCGGGCCGCCTTCGGGCAGGCGCCACACCTTCATTCGGTACACCTTGCCCGCGGTCGAGAAGAACAGCACCGGCGTGTGGGTCGAGGTGACGAACAGGTTGGTGACGACATCCTCGTCTTTGGTCGCCATGCCGGCGCGGCCCTTGCCGCCGCGGCGCTGGGCGCGGAAGGTTTCGAGCGGGGTGCGCTTGATATAGCCGTCGAGGGTGACGGTAACGACCATCTCCTCACGCTCGATCAAATCCTCGTCGTCGATGCCGTCGGCGGCGGGGGCGACGAGCGTCTTGCGCGGCGTCGCGAATTCGTCGCGCACCGCGACCAGTTCTTCGCGCATCACAGCATAAAGTTTGACGCGGTCGGCGAGGATCGAAAGCAGTTCCTCAATCTCGGTCGCCAATTCGCCGAGTTCCTTGCCGATTTCGTCACGGCCGAGCGCGGTGAGGCGATGGAGGCGGAGGTCGAGGATCGCCTTTACCTGCACTTCCGACAGGCGATAGGTGGCGGCTTCCTCCATCTCGCCCTCGATCGCTTCGACGAGGCGGATATAGGGCGCGATCTCGCCGATCGGCCATTCGCGCGCGAGCAGCGCTTCGCGGGCGGCGGCGGGAGAGGGCGATCCGCGGATGATGCGCACGACTTCGTCGAGGTTGCTGACCGCGACGACGAGGCCGAGCAAGATGTGCGCGCGGTCGCGCGCTTTCGCGAGCTCGAATTTACAGCGGCGCGTGATGACGTCTTCGCGGAAGGCGATGAAGGCGGTGAGAATATCCTTCAGCCCCAGCATTTCGGGGCGGCCGCCGCGGATCGCGAGCATGTTCGCGGGGAAGCTCGACTGCGCCGGCGTGTGGCGCCAGAGCTGGTTCAGCACGACCTCTGCGGTCGCGTCGCGCTTGAGTTCGATGACGACGCGGACGCCTTCGCGGTTCGATTCGTCGCGGATATCGGCGACGCCCTCGATACGCTTGTCGCGCGCCGCTTCGGCGATTTTCTCGACCAGGCCCGACTTGCCGACCTGGAAGGGAATCGACGTCAATACAATCGACTGGCGATCGTTCCGGCCTTCTTCGATGATGTACGTCGAGCGCATCATGATCGAACCGCGTCCGGTGGCGTATGCGTTCCGCGCGCCACCCTGACCGAGCATCATCGCACCGGTCGGGAAATCGGGGCCGGGGACGATCTGCATCAATTCGTCGAGCGTGATCGCCGGATTGTCGATCGTCGCGAGCGTCGCGTCGATCACTTCGCCCAGATTGTGCGGCGGGATGTTGGTGGCCATGCCGACCGCGATGCCGCCCGCGCCGTTGACGAGCAGATTGGGGAAGCGCGCGGGCAGAACCGTCGGTTCCTCGCGGCTGGCGTCATAGTTGGGCTGGAAGTCGACGGTGTCCTTGTCGAGATCGCCCAGCAGCACCATCGCGGTCTTGGCAAGGCGCGCCTCGGTGTAACGCATCGACGCCGGCGGATCGGGATCCATCGATCCGAAATTGCCCTGACCGTCGATCAGCGGCACGCGCAGCGACCAGTCCTGGGTCATGCGGGCGAGCGCGTCATAGATCGCGCTGTCGCCGTGCGGGTGATAGTTACCCATCACGTCGCCGACGATCTTCGCCGATTTCTTGTACGGCCGGCCGGGGACGAAGCCGCCTTCCTGCGCCGCATAAAGGATGCGGCGGTGCACCGGTTTCAGACCGTCGCGCACATCGGGCAGCGCGCGGCTGACGATCACGCTCATCGCGTAATCGAGATAGGATGTCTTCATTTCGTCGACGATGTTGATCGGCGACACGCCATCGTCAGACGGAGGCAAATGCGTATTTTCTTCGGTCAAGACCCGGCCTTCATTCGCTCTTTCAGGAGATGTTTCGGACCTAGCCCATGGCTGGGGCAAACACCAGCGATTCGGTCAATTTTCGGCGGATTTTTTAAGGCCGATGACAGGGACCAAATCGCCGCGAAACAAGGGCTAATCATCGGGCGGGTCATGACGCCATGGTGCAAGATCGCACCTTGCCAATCCGGTCATCGTCCCTAAAGGTCGCCGGCGATGAGAAAAAGCCTGCCTGGGGGGTGCCGGTGGCCCTGATCGCGCTGGTCGGCGCCAGCGAAATATTGCCCGATGGCGGGCTGCGGGCGCTCGTCACCGTGGCGGGCGAGACGCTGATCGAGCGGCAGGCGGTACGTCTGGTCGACGCGGGTGTGACCCAAATCGCGGTTGCGGTCGGCGCGGTGCCGGCCGAGCTGCTGGCGACGTGCGACCGCATTGGCCGCCGCGGGATCAAGGTGACGCCGGTGCGCAGCGCCGCCGACCTGCGCGCGCTGGTCGCCGAGGATGATCGCATCATTCTGGTCGCCGACGGGCTGCGCGCAGGCGGGATGCACTATGCGGCCATCGCCAAGCCGGGATCGCCCGCCATTCTTGTGACCGGCGACACGCCGCTGACCCAGATGTTCGAGCGGATCGACGCGACGCGGCGCTGGGGTGGGTTGGCGAGCGTGACGAGCGCGATGGTCGGCGAGTTGGCTGCGATGCCCGGTGAATGGGACATGATGCTGACGCTGTTGCGGCTGGCGGTCCAGGGCGGCGCGCGGCGGCTTTATTGCGAACCGGCGCTGTTCGAACAGGGGGAGATCGCGATCGTTACCGACCGCCCGACCGCTGCGCTGATCGAACAGTCGAGTTTGCAGCAGGTCGAATATGGCGGCATGGGGCTAGGCCGATCGGCGATCATGATGCCGCTGGTGCGGCTGGCCGGACCATGGCTGGTCAAATCGCCGGCGACCGCCCGATATCTTCCCTATGTGACCGCCCTGCTGTGGATTGTCGTCGCCCTGTTGGCGGCAAGTGGACTGGCGGCGGCGGGGGCGCTCGTCGCGGTGCTGGCCGGGCTTTGCCTTGCCGCCATGCGCTATTTATCGTCCTTTCGTGCCGAAAGCGCGGCGCAGGATCGTGCGCGCGACCTGATCCGTGTTTTCGCCTGGCTGTTGCTGGCGCTGTTCCCATGGCTGTTGTCGCTGGCGGGACCGGAGCACCGGATGCCGCCCTTTTCCGAAGCCGCATTGGCGCCCTGTCTCGCGGCGGCGATTCTTCTGGCGCGCAGCTTGTACGAAGATGCGGGAGAAAAGCGCCGTTTCCACTGGCTGTTGCCCGACGCCGATCAGGCGTGGATCATGCTCGCCCCGGCGCTGTTGTTCGGCTTTGCGCCGCTGATGTTCGCGATTCTGCCCTTGCTGGCCATGTTGCAGATTCTGCTGTGGCTGCGTCTCGCGCGCCGCCCCGAGCCGAAGTAAAACAAAGCGCTTCAAGGTTTAGCGGGCATTAACGCAGTGCTGCTATTGGCACAGGCGCATGAATGAATCGCTCGCCCCGTCCGGCATTGACCTGCCGTCGCCGACGCTGACGGCGCGCCTGCGCGAGCTGGCGGGCTTTTTTGCCGCGCCTGCGTCCGGGCGGTTGACCGAGGAACAGCGCGCGTTGTCGCTGGGCGTCGCCCGGCGGTTGGTGGTCGAAGTCGCCGGGCGGCTCGATCCGGCGATCGACGCGACCATGCTCTGGAGCGACTGGATGCGCCGGGGATTGCCGGGCGCGGACCAGCTTTCCGCACATTGCTTTGCGCGTGTGGAGGAACAACGCTGGCGCGACCTGTCGGCGCAGCGGGGCGATCCGGCGCCAGCGGACGCCGAAGAGGCCGACGCCGTGGCGCCCGACAAGGCGCCGGACGCGGCCATCTCCATTCTCGACGACGCCCATCTTGTCCTGCAAATCGCCGACCGGCGCCGATTCGACGCGCAGGGGCATCCGGCGCTCGCACCCGCCGACCTTGATGCCGGACTGTTCCGCGCGCTTCTGCACGATGTTGCCGCGTGGCGGCTGGAGCAGTTGAGCGGCAGCAAGGCGCTGGCGGCCGGATTGGGCGATGCCGTTCGCAGCGCCATGAGCGCCCAGGCGAGGGAGAAGGGCATCGACGATGCCGCGCGCGCCTATCATGATCTGCTGGTCGCCGAAGGGCGGTTGAACGAGGCTGCCGCGACCGCCGCGGCGCGCCATAACTGGCCGACGCTGATCGGCCTGGCGGCTGCCGCCTCGAATCGATGCTATCAGGAAATGGCGCTGTCGTTGCTGACGGCAGAGGCGGCGGCGTTGCCGTCGCTGCTCGCTCCGCTGCGTCTCGACAGCGCGGCGATCGCGCCGGTCGAGGCGTCGCTTGCCCTGTTGCCTGCACGCGCGGTGTCGGAGGAGAGCGGAGGATGAGCGAGCGCATCATCCGCGGACGCATCGACCGGGCGGGGGTGCTGATCAGCGCCGATCCGCCGTTGCTGCGTCTGCAACAGCGCGCCGGCGCCGGCACTGGCAAGCCGCTGGCGCTGCCGCATCTGGCCCGGCTTTCGATGCTGGCGATGCGCTTGCAGCGCGACATTTCGCGGCCGCTCTATACCGCGGACGACCACAGCGACATTCAGGCGCTCGTGCGCATCATGCCCGATGCCGAGGGGGCGGACCTCGAAATCAGCGATTGGCGTGCACGGCCGGTCGTCCAGCCTTCAAGTGCGGCGGTTCCCGAGCGAGCACCGACGCCGCAGGACTGGACGTGGGAATGCGACCAGCAATTGCGCATGATCGCGCTGCGTGCCGGGCGCGCTGCTCCGCCCATTCCCGATGGCTGGGCCGGACGTTCGTTGTCCGAATTGTTCGAATTGCAACCCGACGGTGACGGCCGGTTCGCGGTGCTGAACGCGCTGGCCCGCCAGACGCGGTTCGAAAATCAGAAAGTGCGCGCTGGCGCGGCCGACCGGGCGCAGATGATATTGTCGGGCGATCCGCAGTTCGACGCGACCGGCCGCTTTTCGGGGTTTCGCGGGATCGCGGTTCCGGCCGAGGACGCGCCTGCCGCCACTGCCGCGCCCAATCTGACCGACCCGGCCTTTGGTTCGCTGCCGCTATCCGATCCGCAATTCGGGCGGCGAATCGACGGCGCGCTGCGCGGGCCGCTGAGCCGCATCATCGCGACCGCCGAGACGATTTCGGGGCAGTTCGACGGACCGATCCGCGCCGATTACGCACGCTATGCTGGCGATATCGCGCACGCCGGGCGCCATCTGCTGGGGCTGGTCGACGATCTGGCCGATTTGCAGAATATCGAACGGCCGGGGTTCAAGGCGGCGGCGGATGAAATCGACCTTGGCGACCTGGCGCGCCGGGCGGTCGGCCTGCTCGGCATGAAGGCCGAGGAAAAGGGCATCCGCATCGACGTGCCCAAGCTGGACGACAAGATGCCCGCGACCGGCGAATTCCGCCGGGTGCTGCAAGTGCTGCTCAACCTGCTGGGCAATGCCATCCGCTATTCGCCAGACCATTCGCAGATATGGATTCGCGTCGACCGCGAGGGCGACCGCGCGATGGTCACCGTCGCCGACCAGGGGCAGGGGATCGCCTCGGACCAGCAGGACGTCGTGTTCGAAAAATTCGAACGGCTGGGGCGCACCGACAGCGGCGGATCGGGTCTCGGCCTTTATATCGCGCGCCGCCTCGCGCGGGCGATGGGCGGCGACCTGACGGTCGACAGCGCGCCGGGGCAGGGCGCGCGCTTCACGCTGAGCCTGCCCGCGCGCGATGTCGCCTGACGCTTAGCGAATCCGCTGGCCGCCCTTCCACAGCGCGGTGGCGCGGCCCTGCACCGGCATACCGTCAAAGGGGGTGTTGCCCGCCCATGCGGCCATTTTCTTGGCATCGACCTGCCACGGCGTGCCTTCGTCGATCAGGATAAGGTCGGCGTCGAGCCCCGCTTCGAGGCGGCCGGCATCGAGGCCGAGCAGCCGCGCCGGATTGGCGGCGAGCAGGTCGAACAGCCGCGCCGGGGTGATATGGCCGTCGCGGACGAGCTGGAGCCCCATCGCGAGCAGTGTTTCGGCCCCCGCCATGCCCGGCTGCGCTTCGGCAAAGGGCAGGCGCTTGTCCTCGGGGCCGCGCGGGTCGTGGCCCGAGGCGAGGACGTCGATGGTGCCGTCCTTGATCGCCGCGAGGCAGGCGTGGCGGTCATCCTCTGAACGCAGCGGCGGCGACAGCCGGGCAAAGGTGCGAAAATCGCCGATCGCGGTGTCCGACAGAAACAGATGCGCGGGGGTGATGCCGCAGGTGACGGGCAGCCCCTTTGCCTTCGCATCGCGGACCAGCTCCAGCCCGCGCGCGGTGGTGACCTGCCGGAAATGGATCGGCGCGCCGGTTTCCTCGACCAACATGAGGTCGCGGGCGATCGCCATCGCCTCGGCGATTGCGGGGGCGGAGGCGAGGCCGAGCCGCGTCGCCATTTCGCCGTCGGTGGCGACCGCGCCCGCGGTCAGCCCTTCATCCTCGGCATGGGCGATCACGACGAGGTCGAGCGCGGCGGCATAGGACAGGACGCGGCGCATTGTGCCAGCATCGGCGATCCGCGCCCGGCCAGTGGCGACGGCGCGCGCGCCCGCCCCCTTCATCAGCGCGATTTCGGCGAGCTCCTTGCCCGCCAGCCCCTTGGTCGCGGCGGCGATCGGGTGGACCCACAGGTCGGGCTTGCCGCCCTTTGCTGCGCGTTCGACCATGCCGGGATGATCGAGCGGGTGGCCGCCGTCGGGCATCAGCGCGGCGCGGCTGATGCCGCCGAAATGAAAGGCCGGCTTGTCGGTTGCAAAGACGCCAAGGTCGATGATGCCCGGCGCCAGCCACTGGCCGCGCGCGTCGATGCGTTCGGCCGCGGCGGGGACATCGGCGGGGTCGAGCGCCGCGATAACGCCGTCCTGGATCAGCAGACGGCCGCGCTCGCCGCCGAGCAGGCGGGCGTTGTCGATCAGAAACATCGTCATGCCCATCCCGGCACCTTTCGCGTCCGGCGGGTCAATATGTCGAGGCAGGCCATGCGCACCGCGACCCCCATTTCGACCTGTTCGGTGATCGTCGAGCGCGCCGGATCGTCGGCGACGCTGCTGTCGATTTCGACCCCGCGGTTCATCGGCCCGGGGTGCATGACGATCGCGTCCGGCTTTGCCTTGTCCAGCCGCTGCGGCGTCAGGCCGTAAAGCGCATGATATTCGCGCGCGGAAGGCAGGTAGGCGCCGTCCATCCGTTCATTCTGAAGGCGCAGCATCATCACGACGTCGGCGCCGCGGATCCCTTCGTCCATGTCGGTAAAGACGCGCACGTGCATGCGGTCGATCGCGGGCGGCACCAACGTCGGCGGCGCGACGATCCGCACCTCGTTGCCGAGCAGGGTGAGCGCCAGGATGTTCGAGCGCGCGACGCGGCTGTGCAGCACGTCGCCGCAGATGGCGATCGTCAGCCCCTCGACTCGCCCCTTGCGGCGGCGGATCGTCAGCGCGTCGAGCAGCGCCTGGGTCGGATGTTCGTGGCGGCCGTCGCCGGCGTTGAGCACCGGGCAATCGACCTTGTCGGCGATCAGCTGCACCGCGCCCGAGCTTTGGTGGCGGATCACCATCGCGTCGGCGCGCATCGCGTTCAAGGTCATCGCGGTGTCGATCAGCGTTTCGCCCTTTTTCACGCTCGACTGCGCGGCGTGCATGTTGACGACGTCGGCGCCGAGCCGCTTGCCGGCGATTTCGAACGACAACAGGGTGCGGGTCGAATTTTCGAAAAAGGCGTTGATGATGGTGAGCCCGGCGAGCGCATCATCATGCTTGGCGGCGCCGGCGCGGTTCATTTCGACCCATTGCTCGGCGGCGTCGAGGACGTAGGAAATCTCCCACGGGGTGAGCTGGGCGATGCCGATCAGATGGCGATGGCGAAAAGCATCGCCGCCGGGCGGATAGTCGCTGACGGGTCGGATAGTTGCGCTTGTCATTAAAGCCGAGCCTCTATGCCGCGCCGGTGATTTCCGCAAGTCCCGCGGTGACGAGCGCTTTCAATATTCCGAAAGCCCAGAGCAGCAGCGGCTCCAATATTCCCAGGGCCCAGAGCAGCAGCAGAATCAGTTGCAGCCAGAACCAGATCATCATCCAGGTGGCAAAGGGCCGCTTGCGCGTTTTGTGGCGGACGAGGCGCGACGCGGCGACCGTCCCGAACGCCCCGCCGGCAAAGGCCCAGAACAGCAGGGTGCTTTCAGGGACCCGGCGGCTGCCATTTTCGGCATAGCGTTTGTCGAACACCATGAGGATGAAGGCGATCCCGTTGGCGGCGATCAGTCCATAGATGATATATTCGGTCATGCGCACACCAACGCATCAATCGCGCCCTGCAGGATGAAAGCGGCGGCGGCGCTGTCGATCCGCTCGGCGCGCTTGGCGCGGCTGACGTCGGCGGCGATCATCGCGCGCTCGACCGCGGCGGTCGACCAGCGTTCGTCCCACAGCAGCAGAGGCAAGCCCAGCGGCGCGAGATTGCGGGCAAAGGCGCGGACGCTCTGGGTGCGCGGGCTGTCGCTGCCGTCCATGTTGAGCGGCAGGCCGACGACCAGCCCGGCAACCGATTGGGCGGCGACCAGCTGGCGCAGCGCATCGAGATCGGCGGCGAATTTCTTGCGGATGATCGTCTTGTCGGGGCTCGCAAAGCTCCAGCCCGCGTCGCACAGCGCGACGCCGATCGTCTTGGTCCCGACATCGAGCCCGGCAAGGCGGCCACCATCGGGAAGTGCGGCGGCGAAATCGGTGGTGGCGGTGGTGATCATCGCTCCCCCATAAGGGGCATGGCACGCAAAGCGAAGTCCTGTCGCGCGCTGGGGTGAATGCGCATCGCCATCTGAGGCGGTGGGCCGCCAAAGTCGTCCCGGAATCACAACGCCCGGGCCTCGTGAAGAGACCCGGGCGCCTGTGACGAACACTCGCCATCCCCCTTTTGCGCAGACCGGCGAAGGATCTGCACTCCCTGGAGCCGGGCCTTTGGGCCGCGTTGAACCAGAAGTCATGGGGCTAGGGTGTGGGGTGGCTTTTGTCACCCTTTTGCGGGACATGCGGCGTCCTTTTGTGGAGGGCTGTGGCCATTCGGCAACAGGTTTTGCGATTCATTCGCATCGGCGTCGCGGCTTGCGGGCCATTGCCAGTGCGGCGGCGGCTCCGTAAAGCGGGGCATGACCATCCTGCGCCCCGCGCTGCAAAGGCCCTACGCCCCATGATATTGCGTCCCTATGAGCGCACCATCTTCAAACGCTATCTGCTCCCGCAACGCGGCGAAGGTTTCATCTTCGTCGCTGCGGCGTTCAGCTTTACCGCGGTAATGCTCGGCGTTGCGGCGCTGGTGATCGTGATGAGCGTGATGAACGGGGTGCGCTCCGACCTGTTTGACAAGATCGTTGGGCTGAACGGCCATGCGGTGGTGCAGGGTTTCGGCGGCCGCCTCGACGACTGGCGCGACGTGCTGAAACAGGCAAAGGCAACCCCGGGCGTTACCTCGGCAACGCCGCTGATCGAACAGCCGCTGCTCACCACCTTCAACGGGCGGGTCGAGGGGATATTGGTGCGCGGTATGCTGGTCCAGGACATCCGCCGCAACGATGTGCTGAACGGCAAGGTGCAGCAGGGCAGCCTGGCCGCGCTGACGCCGGGATCGGGCAACGTCGCGATCGGCACCGAACTCGCCAAGAATCTGGGCGCGACGGTGGGATCGAACATCACGATCATCAATCCCGCCGGCCGATCGACCCCCTTCGGCACCGTGCCGCGCGAGATCAGCTATCGCGTCGCGGCGATTTTCGAGATTGGCGTCTATGATTTCGACAAGGCCTATGTGGTGATGCCGATGGAGGATGCGCAGCTTCTCCTGCTCACCGGCGATCAGGTCGGGATGATCGAGGTCAAGACGACCGACCCCGACAAGGTTGGTGAGATATTGGCGCCGCTGCAAGAAAAGGTCGCGGCGCAGGCGGTGGTTTCCGACTGGCGTTCGATGAACAGCAGCCTGTTCGAGGCGCTGTCGATCGAGCGCGTCGCGATGTTCGTCATCCTGTCGCTGATCGTGCTGGTCGCGGCGTTCAATATCGTGTCGTCGCTGATCATGCTGGTCCGCGCCAAGACCCGCGACATGGCGATTTTGCGCACCATGGGGGCGCCGCGCGATGCGGTGCTGCGCATCTTCATGGCGATCGGCCTGTCGATCGGCATCGCGGGAACCGCCGTCGGCATGATCGCCGGTTTCAGCTTGCTCTATTTCCGCCAGGGGGTGCTGCGCGCGGTCGAATTTATCACCGGCCAGCCTTTGTGGGATCCGTCGATCCGCTTCCTCACCGAATTGCCGTCGAAGCCCGATCCGTTCGAGATCATCGGGATCGCGGTGATGGCGATCGTCTTCAGCTTTCTGGCGACGCTTTATCCGGCGTTGAAGGCCGCCAATACCGACCCCGTGCAGGTGCTGCGCTATGAATGATTTCGCGCTCGAACTGATCGACCTCAGGCGCAGCTTTACCCAGGGCGATGTTACCATCGACGTGCTGCGCGGCGTCAACGCGCATCTGAAACGCGGCGAGATCGTCGCGCTGCTCGGGCCCTCGGGGTCGGGCAAGTCGACGATGCTGCAGGCGGTCGGCCTGCTCGAAGGCGGCTTTGACGGGACGATCCGCATCGACGGCGAGGATGTCACCCGCTTTGGCCAGGGCGAACGGACGCGGACGCGGCGCGAAAAGATCGGTTTCGTCTATCAGTTCCACCATCTGCTCCCCGATTTCAACGCGATCGAGAATGTCGTGCTGCCGCAGCTGATCCGCGGCGCGAACCAGGCCGAAGCGGAGGCGCGCGGCGCCGACCTGCTCGGCCGGCTGGGGCTGGGCGAAAGACTGCATCACAAGCCGAGCAAGCTGTCGGGCGGCGAGCAACAGCGCGTCGCGGTGGCGCGCGCGCTGGCGAACCGGCCGCTGCTGGTGCTCGCCGATGAACCCACCGGCAATCTCGATGAGGCGACCGCCGACCGGGTGTTCGACCAGTTCGTCAAGCTGGTGCGCGACCATGGCTCGGCGGCGCTGGTGGCGACGCATAACGAGCGGCTGGCCGCCAAGATGGACCGGGTGCTGCGCTTGCACGAAGGGCATATCGAGGCGTAGGCTGAAATCCCTCCGTTGGTGTCGAGCACGGTTGAGGCACCTAGCTGGATGCAGGGCGGAGGGGCATCTCGATTTCGCGCGAAGCGAACGGCAATGGGAGAGGGGGCAGGAACATGGCATTCTACGATCTTTCGGCGAAGCTTCCCGGCGGCGCGGCGCAATCGATGGCCGATTATCGCGGCAAGGTGCTGCTGATCGTCAACACTGCTTCGAAATGCGGTTTCACCCCGCAATATGCCGAGCTCGAGGCGCTGTACCGCGATTACAAGGATCGCGGGTTCGAGGTGCTGGCCTTTCCGTGCAACCAATTCGGCGCGCAGGAGCCGGGCGATGCCGCGGAGATCGCCAATTTCTGTTCGCTGACTTATGATGTGTCGTTTCCGCTGATGGCCAAGATCGACGTCAATGGCGATGACGCCGACCCGATCTTCAAGCATCTGAAAAAGGAAAAGAGCGGCCTGATCGGAAGCGGAATCAAATGGAATTTCACCAAATTTCTGGTCGATCGCGACGGCAAGGTGGTATCGCGCCACGCCCCGACGACCAAGCCCGAGCATCTGCGCAAGGAGATTGAGGCGCTGTTGGGGTAAACCTTCCGCTCTGGCATTCTGCCCGGTCGTTGCGCTCGCAATGACGTTTTTGTGAAACGAGGCGGTGGTCGAATCGCGGGCGCGGCGTTAGCGTCATTCCATGGCCTACAGCCCCTTTGTTCCCCTGCGCGTCTTTTCCAGTTTCACCATGCTGGAGGGGGCGATCGACCCCAAGGCGATTGCGAAAGCGGCGCGCGAGCGCGGCTTTCCCGCAGTGGCGGTGGCCGACCGCAACGGGCTTTATGGCGTCATGGCCTTTGGCGATGCGTGCAAGGCGGCCGGGGTGCAGCCGGTGGTCGGCGCGCTGCTCAGCGTCGCGCGGCCGGGGCAGAGGCTGCCGAACGGCGCGCCGCTGATCGACTGGCTCGCCCTCTATGCGCAGGACGAGGCGGGTTATGACAATCTGTGCGCGCTGGTATCGGCGGCGCACCTCGACCGGCCGGTCGAACAGGACCCGCATGTCGCGCTGTCGGCGCTTGCGGGCAAGACCGATGGCCTGATCTGCCTGACCGGCGGCGGCGAAGGGGCGCTGGCGCGGTTGCTCGCCGACGAACAGAAAAGCGCCGCCGACGATTATGTCGAGCAGCTGGAGGCGCTGTTCGGCGGGCGGCTCTATGTCGAATTGTCGCGGCGCGGCGATCCGGTCGAGCAGGCGGCCGAAGCCGCGCTGATCGACATGGCCTATGCCCGCGCGCTGCCGCTGGTGGCGACCAATCCGGCCAATTTCGTCGAACCGCAATTCCATGCCGCGCATGATGCGATGCTGTGCATCGCCCAGTCGGCCTATGTCGAAAGCGAGGACCGCCGCGTCAGCAGCCCGGAGGCGTGGCTGAAACCCGCCGAGGCAATGGAAGACGCCTTTTCCGACCTGCCCGAGGCGATCCGCAACACGCTGGTCATCGCCCAGCGCTGCGCCTTCATGGCGCCGAAGCGCAAGCCGATCCTGCCAAGCCTGGCCGGCGACCGCGAGGGCGAGGCGGCGCAGTTGAAAGCCGACGCCCACGCCGGGCTGGCGGCGCGGCTCGCCCCCTATGCCGATCTGTCCGACGACGAGCGTCAAGCCTATGTCGAACGCCTCGATTTCGAGGTCGATGTCATCACCCAGATGGGGTTTCCCGGTTACTTCCTGATCGTTGCCGACTTCATCAAATGGGCGAAGGCGCATGATATTCCGGTCGGGCCGGGGCGCGGTTCGGGGGCGGGCAGCCTGGTCGCCTGGGCGCTGACCATCACCGACCTTGACCCCTTGAAGCTTGGCCTGCTGTTCGAACGCTTCCTCAATCCCGAGCGCGTGTCGATGCCCGACTTTGACATCGACTTTTGCGAAACCCGCCGCGGCGAGGTGATCCGCTATGTGCAGGAAAAATACGGCCGCGATACCGTCGCGCAGATCATCACCTTTGGTAAGCTGAAGGCGCGCGCGGTCCTGAAGGATACGGGGCGCGTGCTCCAGATGAGCTATGGCCAGGTCGACCGGCTGGCGAAGCTGGTGCCCAACCATCCGACCGACCCCTGGACGCTCGAACGCGCGCTGAACGGCGTTGCCGAGCTGATGACCGAATATAAGCAGGACGACGGGGTCCGCCGCCTGTTCGACATGGCGCGGCAATTGGAAGGCCTGCCGCGCCACAGCTCGACCCACGCCGCCGGGGTGGTGATCGGCGACCGTCCGCTCGACCAGCTCGTCCCACTCTATCGCGATCCGCGCTCGGACATGCCGGTGACGCAGTTCGACATGAAATATGTCGAAACCGCGGGGCTGGTGAAATTCGACTTCCTCGGCCTCAAGACGCTGTCGGTGCTGAAGGAGGCGCGGCGGCTGCTCGCGCTGCGCGGGATCGACGTCGATCTCGACACGCTTGGCTGGGACGATGCGCAGGTTTACGAACTGCTCCAGCGCGGCGACACGGTCGGGGTGTTCCAGCTGGAATCCGAAGGGATGCGGCGCACCCTGTCGGCGGTGAAGCCGACCAATTTCGGCGACATCGTCGCGCTCGTCGCGCTCTATCGCCCCGGACCGATGGACAATATCCCGCTGTTCGGGGCGCGCAAGAACGGGCGCGAGCCGATCGCCTATCCGCACCCGCTGCTCGAAGGCATTCTTGCCGAAACCTATGGCATCTTCGTCTATCAGGAACAGGTGATGCAGGCGGCGCAGATCCTGGCCGGTTACAGCCTGGGCGGCGCCGACCTCTTGCGCCGCGCGATGGGCAAGAAGATCCAGGCTGAAATGGACGCGCAGCGCGAAAGCTTTGTCGCGGGCTGCGCCGAACATAATCAGATCGACGCCAAGACCGCGAACGAGCTGTTCGATTTGATCGACAAATTTGCGGGCTATGGCTTCAACAAGAGCCACGCGGCCGCCTATGCGCTGCTGTCGTACCAGACCGCGTGGCTGAAGGCGCATTATCCGCACGAATTCTTCGCCGCCTCGATGTCGTTCGACAGCCACCAGACCGACAAATTGTCGGTGTTCATCGACGATATGCGGCGGCTGGACATTGCGGTCGCGCCGCCGTCGGTCAACGACAGCGAGGCCGATTTCTCGGTCAGCCGCAGCGGGGATGAGCAGGGCGGCGGCCTCGCCGTGCGCTATGCGCTCGGCGCGCTCAAGGGCGTCGGTGAAAAGGCGATGGAGGCGCTGGTCGCCGAACGTCAGGCAAGGGGCGATTTTGCGAGCCTCGACGATTTTGCCGGGCGCATCGATCCGAAACTGCTCAACCGCCGCCAGATCGAGGCGCTGGCGGGCGCGGGGGCGTTCGACGCGATCGAGCCCGATCGGCCGCGCGTCTTTGCCGGGGCCGAGGCGCTGCTCGCCTGCGCGAGCAGCAGCGCGCACGAACGCTCGACGGGGCAGGGCGGGCTGTTCGGCGGCGACGTCGACCTGGCGCCGGTGCTCCAGCTTCCCGCCGCCGCGCCCTGGACGCTGGCCGAGCGCATGGGGCGCGAAAAGGAAGCCTTTGGATTCTATTTTTCGTCGCACCCGGTCGAACAGTATGAAGCGATCCTGGCCGCGCGCGGCGCGCGGACCTATGGCGATATTTGCGACAATGTCGACATGACGCCCGGCACCCGCATCCCGATGGTGATGGCGGCGATGGTCGAAAGCGCCCGCCCGCGCGTGTCGCAACGCGGCAACCGTTTCCTCAACCTGACTCTGTCCGACCGCAGCGGCCAGTTCCAGTCGAGCTGTTTCGACGAAGGCGCCGGCAAGGTGCTGGAGGCGCTGGCGAGCGACGGTGGCTGCGCGATGCTGTCGGTCGAGCTCGACCTGCTGGAGGGCGAGGAAACCCCGCGCGTCACCGTGCGCGGTGCGCAGGCGCTGGTCGATATCGCGGCAAAGGCAGCGCTTCAGCTCGAATGCCGGGTTGATGCGGCGGAGGCGATCGACGACATCGCGCGCTTTGCGACGACGAATGATGAGGCGCGCGGGCGCATCATTCTTACCACCCCCGACCCCGAAACCGGGGCCGATATTCGAATCGAGCTGGGGCGGCGCTTCGTCCTGAACCCCGATCTCGTCGCGCGGCTCGACACGGTGGCGGGGATCGTCGATCCACGGCTGTCGCTTGTCGCGCCAAAGGATTTCAGGGTACGCTAGGCCGATGACGCAGGCGATATCGGGTTCCTGTCTTTGCGGCACTGTCCGCTTCGAGGTTTCGGGCGGGTTCGACGCCTTTTTCCTGTGCCACTGTTCACGATGCCGCAAGGGCAGCGGTTCGGCCCATGCCGCGAATCTTTTTTCTTCCAGCGCGGCGGTCGCCTGGCTGGCGGGGCGCGAGCAGGTCAAAAGCTGGCGCGTTCCGGAAAGCCGCCACGAGCGGAGCTTTTGCGGCGCGTGCGGCAGCGCGCTGCCGGGCGTGCAGATGGACGGCGCCTTGCTGGTGGTTCCGGCGGGATGCCTCGACGATCCGATCGCGATCCAGCCGACGGCGCATATCAGCTGTGCCAGCCGGGCGGACTGGGACGATGGGCTGGAGCATGTCGCCAGGCTGGACGGCCTGCCGGGCTGACCGCGGCGCGATGGCGACGAAATGCGCCTTTGGCCTTGCGCGCCGCGCCCTGCTGCCCTTATCGCTGGACAAAGCCATAAAGAGGAAGAGGATGCCGAACCGATGGGAATGCAAGGTCAGCCGTTACTCGTCACCAGCCTGATCGACCACGCCGCGCGCGAACATAGCGATCGCGAGATCGTGTCGCGCTGGGCCGACGGCAGCCAGACGCGCACCAGCTGGGGAGAGGTCGGGCGCGACGCGCGCCGCTTTGCCGCGGCGATGGTCCGGCTTGGCATGAACAAGGGCGATCGCATCGCGACGCTGGCGATGAACCACGGCCATCACCTGGTCAGTTGGTACGGCAGCGCGGGGATGGGCGGGGTGTTGCATACCGTGAACCCGCGCCTGTTCGACGAACAGCTCGTCTATATCATCAACCATGCCGAGGATCGGGTTCTGTTGTTCGACGCGGCCTTTCTGCCGATCGTCGAACGGCTGCGCGACCAATTGCCGACCATCGATCATTTCATCCTGTTCGACGCCCCGGCGCGCGAGGGATATTCTTCCTATCGCGACCTGATCGATGCCGAGGACGGCAACTTTCAATGGGTCGAACTCGACGAACGCGATCCCGTCGGGCTGTGCTATACCAGCGGCACGACCGGGAACCCCAAGGGCGTGCTGTACGAACATCGTTCGAATGTGATCCACGCGATCACCGAAATTCAGCCCGATGTTTTCGGCCTGTCGAACCGCAGCGTGATCATGCCGATCGTCCCGATGTTCCACGCCAACAGCTGGGGCGTGCCCTTTGCCGCGGCGACCGTGGGATCCAAGCTTGTCTTTTCGGCGACAAACGATGCCGAGGGGCTGTGCGACCTGATGCAGCAGGAGGGCGTCACCCACAGCGCGGGCGTGCCGACGGTGTGGATCGCGATGTTCGCGCATATGGACGCCAGCGGCACCGGCTATGGCAAGCTGGAGCGGGTGATCATCGGCGGGTCGGCGGCGCCGCGCGCGATGATCGAACGTTTCATGAAGGCGGGAATCGTCGTTGGCCATGCCTGGGGGATGACCGAAACCAGCCCGATCGGGACGATGGGCAAGCGGCCGTGGAACTGGGATGATCTCGGCTTTGACGAACAGGTCGATATCGTCTGCCGCCAGGGTTGCCCGCCCTTTGGCGTCGAACTGCGCATCGTCGATGATGCCGACCAGCCGCTGCCCCGCGACGGCAAGAGCAGCGGCCGGCTGCAATGCCGCGGACCGTGGATCATCAAGCGCTATTTCAAGGCTGACAGCGACGCGACCGACGCCGACGGCTGGTTCGACACCGGCGACGTCGCGGTGATCCACCCCGACGGGGTCATGCAGATCACCGACCGCGCCAAGGACGTCATCAAGTCGGGCGGCGAGTGGATCAGTTCGATCGAGCTCGAAAATGCCGCGGTCGGCGCGCCAGGGGTGCAGGAGGCCGCGGCGGTCGGCGTCTATCACCCGAAGTGGGACGAACGCCCGATCCTGTTGATCGTCAAGAAGCCGGGCACAGAGGCCAGCGAGGCAGGCATCCTCGATTATCTGAAGGACAAGGTCGCCAAATGGTGGCTGCCCGACGAAGTGGTTTTCGTCGACGAACTGCCGCACACCGCGACCGGCAAGATATTGAAGCGCCAGCTTCGCGACGATTACAAGGATTACAAGCTACGCTCGCTGACCGACGCCTGACGGCCGGAGCGGACTGGCGGGCACTTCGCCCCGCTGGTCCGCCGCCGGATCAGCCGCGGGCGGGTCAGAAGGCCGGGTCGTTCGCGGGATCGTCGTCCAGCGGCGTCACCGCGCTGTGGATACCGCATTCGGTCTTGTCCCAGCCGCGCCAGCGACCCGAGCGCGGGTCTTCGCCCGGCTTGACCTTTGACGTGCAGGGCGAACAGCCGATCGACGGATAGCCTTCGGCCTCCAGCGGGTGGCGCGGCAGGTCATGTTCGGCGAAATAGGCGTCGAGCATTTCGCGCGTCCAGTTGGCGAGCGGGTTGAACTTCAGCCGCCCGCTGTCGCCGTCGAGTTCGAAGCGCGGCAGCCCCTGGCGGGTCGACGACTGGAACCCCTTGCGCCCGGTGATCGAGGTGTCGAAATTGGTCAGCGCCTTTTCGAGTGGTTTGACCTTGCGGATGTCGCAGCAGCCGTCGGGGTCGTATGACCAGCGCAGCTCGGTTGCGTCCTTCGCCGCCAGTTCCGCCGCATCGGGGGTCAGGGTGACGATATTCAGCCCCAGCCGCGCGGCGAGCGTGTCGCGATAGGCAAGCGTTTCGGGGAAATGCTTGCCGGTGTCGAGGAACAGCACCGGCATGTCGGGCGCCGCCCGCGTCACCAGATGCAGCAGCACCGCGCTTTCGGCGCCGAAACTCGAAACGATGGCGCTGTCGCCGATCAGCCCGGCGCCGATGACGCTGGCGACAACCTCTGCCGCATCCTGTCCGCGGAACAGATTGTTGAGCCGGATGACGTCGGCCTGGGTAAAGCGCGGCGCCACGTCGATCCGGTCGCGGGTGCGGGGCTCGGTCATCTTCCTGGGTTCGTCCTGAGGAGCCGTTGAGCCTGTCGAAACGGCGTCTCGAAGGGCTGCCAGCGATGCATCGAGACGGGCCTTCGACAAGCTCGGTCCCTCCGCAGCACCAACGGCTTTTCCGGCATCAGCCATGGCGTAATTTCCATATGGGCACCGCGCCGTCGGCGGCGGTCTGATAATGTTCGGGCCAGCGGGTCAGCGCTGCCTCGACATCGGCGGCATTGAGCGGCTTTTCTGGCGAAAAGCTGTCGAAACCACACCGCTTCATATAGGCGATCTGATCGACCAGAACGTCGCCCTGTGCGCGCAGTTCGCCCGCAAATCCCGCTTCGCGCAGGATACGCGCCGACGAATAACCGCGCCCGTCGCGAAACTTGGGAAACGCGACCTCGATCAGCGCCAGCCGGTCCAGATGCGGGATCAGCGCGCGCGCATCCTCATCGGGTTCCAGCCGTACCGCGGTGGCGTTCGACTGTTCCAGAAAGGCGTCGAGCGTGACGCAGGGTTCCTCGCCGTCGCTGTGCAGATGCTCAACCATAGATTGCTTCCTTGAACGGGGCCATGCCGACGCGGCGGAAAGTGTCGACGAAGCGTTCGCCGTCGCTGCGTTCGGCCAGATATTTGTCGGTGACGCGCTCGATCGCATCGACGATGCCATCCTCGTCGAAACCGGGTCCGGTGATGGCGCCGAGCGACACATCCTCGGCCCCCGATCCGCCGAGCAGCAGCTGGTAATTTTCGGTGCCCTTACGGTCGACGCCCAATATGCCGATGTGGCCGGCATGGTGGTGGCCGCAAGCGTTGATGCAGCCCGAAATCTTGAGCTTCAATTCGCCCAACTCGCGCTGGCGGCCAAGGTCGGCAAAGCGCGCCGCGATCTTCTGTGCGACCGGAATCGAGCGTGCGTTGGCGAGGCTGCAATAATCGAGGCCGGGGCAGGCGATGATGTCGCTGATCAGGTCGAGGTTCGGCGTCGCCAGGCCCGCAGCGTCGAGCGCCTGCCAGATCGCGTAAAGGTCGGCCTTGCGGACGTGCGGCAGGACGATGTTCTGCGCATGGGTGACGCGCAGCTCGTCATGGCTGTATTTTTCCGCGAGGTCGGCCATCAGGTCGATCTGCGCCGAGCTTGCGTCGCCCGGAATGCCGCCGGCCGGCTTCAGGCTGATCGTCACCACGGCGTGGCCGGCAACCTTGTGTGCCGCGACATTCTGGTCGACCCACACCGCAAAGTCGGGATCGCTGCGGTCGACCGCGTCGGGTGCCGAGGCGTCGAGCGCGGGCGGCGCGAATTGCGCGGCGATGCGGTCGAATTCGGCGCGCGGCGGGTCGATGCCCAGCGTCTTCACATGCGCAAATTCTTCCTCGACCTGGCGTGCATATTCGGCGGCGCCCAGCTCGTGGATCAGGATCTTGATCCGCGCCTTGTACATATTGTCGCGGCGGCCATAGCGGTTGTACACGCGCAGGCACGCCTCGGTATAGCTCAACATATCCTCGAGCGGCACGAAATCCTTGATCAGCGGTGCGATCATCGGGGTGCGCCCCATGCCGCCGCCGACATAGAAAGCGGCACCGTGGACGCCGTCCTTCTCGACGATGCGGATGCCGATGTCGTGGAGGCGCATCGCGGCGCGATCCTCCTCGGCGGCGATCACCGCAATCTTGAACTTGCGCGGCAAATAGCTGAATTCGGGGTGAAAGCTCGACCATTGGCGCAGCAGCTCGGCCCACGGGCGCGGGTCGGTCAGCTCGTCGGCGGCCGCCCCGGCGAACTGGTCCGAACTGATGTTGCGGATGCAATTGCCGCTGGTCTGGATCGCGTGCATCTCGACCGACGCGAGGTCGGCGAGGATGGCGGGCGCATCCTCCAGCTTGATCCAGTTGTACTGGATGTTCTGGCGGGTGGTGAAATGGCCGTAATCACGGTCATATTTGCGCGCGATATGGGCGAGCATCCGCATCTGGCGGCTGTCGAGCGTGCCATAGGGGATGGCGACGCGCAGCATATAGGCGTGAAGCTGGAGATAGAGGCCGTTCATCAGCCGCAGCGGCTTGAACTGATCCTCGCTGATCTCGCCCGCCAGGCGGCGGCGGACCTGGTCCGAAAATTCGGCGACGCGCGCCTCGACCATCGCCTGGTCATATTGGTCATATTTATACATGTCAGATCACCCAGTCGCCGGCATGGGGGTCGGCAGGTTTCAAGGTCAGGTCGGGGCGCACCGTCGGGCCAAGGGCGCGGATGCGGTCCTTGATATGCGCGGGGCGCGGCCCTTCGGCGGTGGCTTCGCCATTGATGATATAGGGGGCGTTGACCCGCCGCGCGCCTTCCTCGGCGGCGGCGATCGCCTCGCCCTTGTCGCCGACGTCGGCGGCGTCCTCGATGTGGATCGACCAGTCGCTGCCGGTCCACCAGGTGACAAATCCCGTCTTCAGGTCATTGCCTGTCAAAAGCTTCATGTCAGATCCTTTATCTGTTCGGCGATGCCCGGCGCGCCGAGGCAGTCGAGCGCGTCGGCGCGCGCCGCGACCTTGCCCACGACGATCAGCGCCGGGCTCTGCACCGCCTCGCGTGCGACCAGGTCGCCAAGGTCGGTGAGAAGGGTGCGCAGCACGCGCGCATCGGCGGTGGTACCGCGCTCGATCACCGCGACGGGCAGGTCCGGCGCGACGCCGTCGGCGATCAGCTTGTCGGCGATCGCGCTGGCGGTCGCGAGGCCCATGTAGATGACAAGGGTGCGGCCATGCCCCGCCAGCCCCGACCAGTCCTGATCGGACAGATCCTTGCACTGGCCGGCGACAAAGCTGACCGCGCTCGCATCGTCGCGGTGGGTGAGGGGGAGGCCCGCCTGCGCGGCGCATCCCGCCGCGGCGGTGATGCCGGGAACGACCTCGCACGCGACGCCCGCGTCGCGCGCCGCATCAAGCTCTTCGCCGCCGCGGCCAAAGATGAACGGGTCGCCGCCCTTCAGGCGCACGACCTGTTTGCCGTCCAGCGCCTCGCGAACGATCAGTTCGTTGATCAACTCCTGCTTCATCGTGTGGCGGCTGCGCTGCTTGGCGACGCTGATGCGCGGTACATGCGGCGGGATCAGCGCGAGCACGCCGTCGCCGACCAGCCCGTCGTGGACGACGATATCGGCGCTTGCCAGCAGGCGCGCGGCGCGCAGCGTCAGCAGGTCGGGGTCGCCGGGGCCAGCCCCGACCAACCACAGCTTGCCCGGGCGCGGGGCCAAAGTTGGGTCTCTATCCATGGCGGCAAGATGGTCCGCGCCCCGGAAAATCGCAAAGCAGGCTTTGTTGCCCCCGATGAAGTCAAACTTGCCGGGCAGCCATTTTGCTTCGCTTCGCGCGCCATGACGCGGTGCATGGCCACAAAATTGCCTGAGATCGCTAGAGAAAGCCCTTGCGGACCAGCTTCGGCCCTTCGTTCGGATCGTCGCGCAGGCCGACCCCGATCGAGGCGCGCAAGGCGTCGCTTTCGGAACTTGCGACCGGATAGGCGCAATAGTCGGCGGCATAAAAGGCGCTCGGCCGGTGATTGCCCGACAGGCCGATACCGCCAAAGGGCGCGGCGGACGAGGCGCCGTTGGTCGGGCGGTTCCAGTTGATCACTCCGGCGCGGGCATTGGCCCAGAACTGGTCGTAAAGCTGAGGCGTGCCGCCGATCAGCGCCGCCGACAGGCCAAAGGCGGTGTTGTTCGCCTCGGCGATCGCGGCTTCGAAACTGTCGACCCGGATGACCTGGAGCAGCGGGCCGAACAGCTCGATATCGGGGCGTTCGGGCATCGCGGTGACGTCGATGATGCCGGGGGTCAAAAAGGGGCGCGCCGGATTGGGGCGCGTCATGTGGCGGATCACCTGGCCGCCGTTCGACATCAGCACAAGAAAGCTTTCGGTCAGCCCGTCGGCGGCTTCATTATCGATCACCGGACCCATATAGGGTGCGGGGTCGGCGTGCGGATGGTCGACGATCAGGCGATTGGAAAGATTGCGCACTTCCTCGATCAACCCGTCGGCGAGCGCCTGCTTGACGATCAGTCGGCGGGCGTTGCTGCACCTTTGCCCGGCGCTGAGAAAGGCCGACTGGACAACCAGCGTCGCGGCGGTGCGGATATCGGCCGTGTCCCACACGACGATCGGATTGTTGCCGCCCATTTCGAGCGCGACGATCTTGCCCGGATTGCTCGCGAACTGGCGGTTGATCGCGATGCCGGTGCGCGCCGATCCCGTGAACAGCAGGCCGTCTATGCCGGGATGACCGGCCAGCGCCTTGCCCGTTTCGGGGCCGCCGATCACTAGCCGCAGCGCCTCTTTCGGTACGCCGGCTTCGTGGAACAGTTTGACCAGCCGTGCGCCGGTCGCCGGGGTTTTTTCGGACGGTTTGAACAGCACCGAATTGCCCGCGATCAACGCCGGGACGATATGACCGTTCGGCAGATGGGCAGGGAAATTATAGGGGCCGAGCACCGCGAGCGTGCCATGCGGTTTGTGCCGCACTGCGTTGCGCAGGCCCATCGCGCCTTCGATGCGGCGGTTGGGGGTGCGTTCGGCATAGGCCTTGACCGAAATATCGACCTTGTTCGCGACCGATTCCACCTCGGTTCGCGCTTCCCACATCGGCTTTCCGGTCTCGCGCGCGATCAGATCGGCGAGGGCGTCGCCCTCCGCCTTCACCCGGTCGGCAAAGCGGCGCAGCGTTTCGGTGCGAAAGGTGACGGGTTTCGACGCCCATTCGGGCCACGCGCGGCGTGCGATGTCCACTTCGGCGTCGACATCGCTTGCCGGGCCGCGCCACAGCTCCTCGCCGGTAGCTGGCTCAAAGGAAAGCAGTTCGTCGCTCATGGTCAACCGCCTCTTATCGGCGAATGATGGTGGCGGCAACCTGTCCCACACAGGAACGGCACGCGATGGCTTGCACCGCGCCGCCGGGTTCGCGATAGACGGCTGAAAGGCGCACGCGGCGCCGCTCGACGCCAGATGATGCTACCAAGGGGACGACCCATTTCGCTCAAACAGGAAAGTCGCGACTGGACGGATCATTTCTGGTGGTCGGCCGACGGGGTGCGGCTGCACGCGCGAATCTATGCCGGCCCCGACGCTGCGGTGGATGCGCCGCCGATCCTGTGCATGCCGGGGCTGGCCCGCAACGCCCGCGATTTCGAGGCGCTGGCGCCGCATCTTGCACAGTGGCGCCGGGTCGTCGTGCTCGAATTCCGGGGGCGGGGCGAGAGCGCCTATGCCAAGGATCCGATGACCTATGTGCCGCTGACCTATGTTCAGGATGTCGTGGCATTGCTCGACGAAATGGCGATCGGTCGCTTTGCGACGGTCGGCACCTCGCTCGGCGGGCTGGTGTCGATGCTGATGGCGGCCAGTCTGCCGGGGCGGCTGGTTGGCGTATTGTTGAACGATGTCGGTCCCGAACTGGAAAAGGCCGGGCTCGACCGCATTCGCGACTATATCGGCGCGGGCGGCAGCCAGCCGACCTGGATGCACGCGGCGCGGGCCTATGCCGAAACCAACGCCGCCGTCTATCCCGGTTATGGCATTCACGACTGGCTGCGCATCACCAAGCGGACGCACCGCCTGACGCCCGAGGGGCGTGTCGTCGCCGATTATGACAAGCAGATCGCAGCGCCGCTGCGCCTCGCCAGCGACGAGGCCGGGATCGACCTGTGGCCTGCCTATGAAGCGCTGGGCGACATTCCGGTGCTGATCCTGCGCGGCGCCTTGTCCGACATATTGGCGAAGGGGGCGGCGCAAAAAATGGTGAAGCGGCTGCCGAACGCGCGGCTGGTCGAGGTGCCGGGAGTCGGCCACGCCCCGACGATGGACGAGGCGAAGTCGCGCGCCGCGATCGATGCCTGGGCGGCCGGGCTGCCCGCGGCGTGACGCCCGGCGACCCCGCGCGGGGCGACCGTCCGGTCCGCATCGTCCACCTGCATTCCAGCTTTTCGCTGGGCGGCAAGGAAGCCCGCGCGGTCCGGCTGATGAATTTGATGGGCGACCGGGCACAGCACACGATCCTGTCGGCGGTGCCGGGGGCGCTCGGCGCGCGCGATGCGATTGATCCAGGCATCGACGTGCGCTTTCCAACCGACGCGCCGTCGCTCGCCGGGCGGCCGTCGTGGGGCCGGTATCGCGCGCTTGCCTCCTATATCTATCGCTTCGACCTCGCGCTCAGCTATAATTGGGGCGCGATGGACGGGGTGATGGCGCACCGCCTGTTCTGGCGCCGCCGGTGGTACGACATGCCGCCCAATCTGGTGCATCACGAAGACGGGTTCAACGAGGATGAAAGCGTCCGGCGCAACTGGAAACGCAATCTGTTCCGCCGTCATGCGCTGGGTTCGGCCGGGGCGGTCGTCGTCCCCTCGACGCTGCTCGCCGGGATCGCCGCCGATGAATGGAAGGTGGCGAACCGCGTTCACCTGATCCGTAACGGCATTGACGTCGCGGCTTATGCGGGTGGTCCGTCGGTCGCGATTCCGGGATTGGAACGGCGGCCCGGCGAGGTCGTCGTCGGGACCGTCGCGGGCCTGCGCAAGGTCAAGGATCTGCCGCGGCTGGTGCGCGCGGTCGCCGCGTTGCCCGGCCATGTCCGGCTGGTGATCGTCGGCGAAGGCCCGGAGCGCGACGCCGTTGCGGCAGAGGCGGCGGCGTGCGGCCTTGGCGACCGGCTGGTCCTGCCCGGTTTCATGGCGCATCCGGCGCGCTGGATCGGTCATTTCGACCTGCTCGCCCTTTCGTCGCGCAGCGAACAGGCGCCGATTGCGGTGATCGAGGCGATGGCGGCGGGGTTGCCGGTCGTCAGTCCCGATGTCGGCGACGTCGCGGCGATGGTCGGGACGGCGAACCGGCCTTTTGTCGCGCGCGACGAGGACGGCTTTCGCGCGGCGCTGTCGCGGCTGGTCGGCGATGCGGCGCTGCGGGCCGAAATCGGCGAGGAAAACCGGCGGGTCGCGGCGAAGCGCTTCGACGAATCAGTGATGGTCGGCGACTATCAAAAGCTCTATGCTCGCGCGCTGGACGGCTATGATGTTTTTTCGGGGCGATCCCCGGGGGCGGAATCCTAGGTTTTACCCTAGGCTTTGATTGACAAGTGGGGCCGACTTCCTCTTACGGAAGCGGGAACTGGGGGCCGGCGCCGCGAAGGCGGCCGGTGGAGAGAAAGAGGTTTTACAGTGTTCAAAGGTTTGAAGCCCATCCTGTACGGCGGACGCGAAGTCTGGCCGTTGGTCGAGGGTGGCAAGGGCGTGTCGGCAACCAACCATCTGTCGAGCGGCGCCTGGGCGGCCGCGGGCGGCATCGGCACCGTTTCGGCGGTCAATGCCGACAGCTATGACGCCGATGGCCAGATCATCCCGCAAATCTATCGTGCTGCAACGCGCCGCGAACGGCACGAGGAACTGATCGCCTATGCCATCGACGGCGCCGTCGAACAGGTGAAGCGCGCCCATGACATCGCGGGCGGCAAGGGCGCGATCAACATCAACGTCCTGTGGGAAATGGGCGGCGCGCAGCAGGTTCTCGAAGGCGTGCTCGAACGCGCCAAGGGCCTCGTCACCGGCGTCACCTGCGGCGCCGGCATGCCGTACAAGCTCAGCGAGATCGCGGCGCGGCACAATGTCCATTATCTGCCGATCATCTCGTCGGCGCGCGCTTTCCGCGCGCTGTGGAAACGCGCCTATCACAAGGTCGCCGACCTGATGGCGGCGGTGGTGTATGAGGATCCGTGGCTGGCGGGCGGGCACAACGGCCTGTCGAACGCCGAAGACCCGCTGAAACCCGAAGATCCCTATCCGCGCGTCAAGGCGCTGCGCGACACGATGCGCGCCGAAGGGATTTCGGACGATGTGCCGATCGTCATGGCGGGCGGCGTCTGGTACTTGCGCGACTGGGAACATTGGATCGACAATCCCGAACTCGGCCAGATCGCCTTCCAGTACGGCACCCGCCCTCTGCTGACGCACGAAAGCCCGATCCCGCAGCAGTGGAAGGATCGCCTCCGCACCCTCGACGAAGGCGACGTGCTGCTCCACCGTTTCTCGCCCACCGGCTTTTATTCCAGCGCGGTGCGCAATCCCTTTCTGCGCGATCTCGAGGCGCGCTCGGAACGCCAGATCCCCTATTCGAAACAGGAAGCGGGCGACCATGTCGCGCAGCTCGATGCCGGGGTGAAGGGCAAGAATTTCTGGGTGACGCCGCACGACCGCGACCGCGCGCGCGACTGGGTTGCCGAAGGCTATACCAGCGCGCTCAAGACGCCGGACAACACCGTCGTTTTCGTCACCGAAACCGACAAGGCGGTGATCCGCAAGGACCAGACAGACTGCATGGGCTGTCTGTCGCACTGCGGTTTTTCGGCGTGGAAGGACCATGACGATTACACCACCGGCTATCTCGCCGATCCGCGCAGCTTCTGCATTCAAAAAACGTTGCAGGACATCGCGCATGACGGGGATGTCGAACAGAATCTGATGTTCGCGGGCCACGCCGCGTTCAATTTCAAGACCGATCCCTTTTATTCGAACAACTTCACCCCGACGGTGAAGGAGCTCGTCGACCGGATCCTGACGGGGGATTGATCCCCCGTCATTGCGACCCCGGCGAAAGCCGGGGGAGGCAATCCAAGGTCAGCCCTTAACGGCCGTTGCAGTCAAGTTCAGGCCCACCCCTCCAGCACCTGATCGGGCGGGCGGTGGCCGTCGCTCCAGGCGCGGATATTGGCGATGACCTTTTCGCCCGACGCCTCGCGTCCTTCGATCGTCGCCGAGCCGAGGTGGGGGAGGAGCACGACATTGTCGAGCGCCAGCAGGTCGGGGTCGACCGCGGGCTCGTGGGTATAGACGTCGAGCCCGGCGCCCGCGATACGGCGGGCCTTCAGCGCCGCGATCAGCGCCTTTTCATCGACGATCTCGCCGCGCGCGGTGTTGATGAGGTAAGCGGTGGGCTTCATCGCCGTGATCCGCGCCGCGCTGACCATCTCGTGCGTTTCGTTGGTGTGCGGGCAGTGGATCGTCACCACGTCGCTGATCCGCAGCAGCGTGTCGACGCTGGCGTGATAGCTCGCGCCCAATTCCTCTTCGAGCGCGGCGGGAAGGCGCTTGCGATTGTGGTAATGGATCGACAGGCCAAAGGCGCGGGCGCGCCGTGCGACCGCAAGGCCGATCCGTCCCATGCCGATGATGCCGAGCAATTTGCCGCCGACCCGGTGGCCCAGCATCGCGCTCGGCGCCCAGCCCTGCCACTGGCCCGACCGCATCAGCTTTTCGCCCTCGGCCAGGCGGCGCGGCACGCTGAGGATCAGCGCCATCGTCATGTCGGCGGTATCCTCGGTGAACACGCCCGGCGTGTTCGCGACCATGATGCCGCGCGCACGGGCGGCGGCAAGGTCGATATGATCGACCCCGGCGCCGAAATTGGCGATCAGTTTCAGCCGCTCGCCCGCGGCATTGATGATCGCGGCGTCGATGCGATCGGTCACGGTCGGGACCAGCACATCGCAATCGGCGACCGCCCGTTTCAGTTCATCCTCCGAAAAAGCATGGTCGTGCGCCGACAGCGCGACGTCGAACAATTCGGCCATGCGGGCCTCGACATGCGGCATCAACTGGCGCGTGACGATGACGCGGGGGCGTTTCGGGCGGGATGAATCGGACATGGCCGCCGATAGAGCGCGCCAGCGCACGGGGGTCAAGAGGGGAAGGGCGGCCGCGAGCCTGTGGACAGTGTGCGCAAAAGCCGATGCGCGCGGTTGAAAATCGGGGCGGAGTTTGACAAGGCAGGGGAATGACCAGCCGTCCGTTTTTCGTCGTTCTTGTCGCCGCCGCGACCGCCTTTCCCGCCGCCGCCCAATCCGATCCCGAACTGCCCTATTGGGCGTCGATCAGCGTCGACGAGGCGCGGATGCGCAAGGGGCCGTCGCAGGACGTGCCGGTGATCTGGGAATATCGGCGCAAGGATCTGCCGGTACGGGTGATCGCGCGCCACGAAAACTGGCGCAAGGTCGAGGATCCCGACGGGACCCAGGGCTGGATGGCCGCCCGCCTGCTCAGCCGGACGCGCACCGCGATCGTCATCGGTGACGTGCGCGTGATGCGCGCCGCCGCCGACGCGGGCGCGCCGATCAGCTATCGCGCCGAACCCGGCGTCGTCGGGCGGATCAGCGATTGCAAGAATGGCTGGTGCCTGTTCGACGTCAAGGGGCGCAAGGGCTGGATCCGCACCGACCATATCTGGGGCGACTGACGGCCGAGGGTCCGGCGCGCGAAAAAGGGCCGGACGGTTTCCCGCCCGGCCCCATGGCTTTCATCATGGCCGCGGCTTAGCGCCAGCGGAAATGATTGGGGTAAACCCGCATCACCTTTCCGCTGCGGACATTGACCAGCAGCAGGTCGTTGTAATGGCGCACATAGGCCAGGTTGCGGTTGGCGCGCGGCAAGCCCCAGCGGCTGTCGTAATTCAGCCGATAGGCGGGGGCGTAATAGGCCGGGCGCAACATCGATCCGACGCGGAACGACTGATAACGAAACGGGGCGCGATAATGCTGATAGCGCTTGTCGCGGCGCCATTCGTTGCGGCTTTCGCGCAGGTCGCGCCGCGCGTCGTCATAATCGCGGCGTGCCTCGCGCACGTCCCGGCGGTCGCCGTGGCGCTGTGCATCGCGATAGTCACGGCGCTCCTCGCGCACTTCGCGGCGATCGCGTTCGATTTCGCGGGTCTGGGCCTGCGCGACGGCGGGAACCATCATCGCGGCGATCAGGCCGGCGGTAAGCAGCTTGGTCATCTTCATTTGCCATTCCTTTCATACCGTCAGGGGGGAGGGGATCTGCCCGATGACAGGAAAGGGAATAGGCGGCGGCCCTTGAACCGAAACGGAATGCCGCGTTTATTTTGAGGACATTAGTGTCGCAATTTGTCGCGAAGATGCGGCGGGGCAATCGGGTGCGGCGCCACGTTTCGCGAACGCCGCCCCTGGATGGCTTTCCCCGGCTTTCGCCGGGGTCGCGCAATGATGGGGGTCAGGCCCCGATCAAAGCAGCTCGATGGCGACCGCCGTGGCTTCGCCGCCGCCGATGCACAGGCTGGCGATGCCGCGCGTCTTGCCGTGGCGCTGGAGCGCGGCGATCAGCGTGGTGATGATGCGCGTGCCGCTGGCGCCGATCGGGTGGCCGAGCGCGGTCGCGCCGCCGTGGACATTGATCTTGTCATGCGGAATGCCAAGGTCGTGCATCGCGAACATCGCGACGCAGGCAAAGGCTTCGTTGACTTCGAACAGGTCGACGTCGCCGATCGACCAGCCCGCCTTGGCCAGCACCTTGTTGATCGCGCCGACCGGGGCGACGGTGAAATCCTTGGGTTCCTGCGCGTGCGCGGCATGGGCGACCAGCTTGGCGACCGGCTTTGCGCCCTTGGCGTCGGCGACCGACTGCCGCGTCAGCACCACGGCGGCGGCGCCGTCCGAAATCGAGCTGCTGGTCGCGGCGGTGATCGTGCCATCCTTGGCAAAGGCGGGGCGCAGCGTCGGAATCTTGTCGGGGTTGCCCTTGCCCGGCGCCTCGTCGGTGTCGACGACGACCTCGCCCTTGCGGGTGGTCAGCGTCACCGGCGCGATTTCGGCGGCAAAGGCGCCGTCGGCGATCGCGGCCTGGGCGCGGCGCAGCGATTCGATCGAATAATCGTCCATCGACTGACGGCTGAGCTGATAGGCGTCGGCGGTATCCTGCGCGAACGTGCCCATCGCGCGGCCGGCGTCATAGGCGTCTTCCAGCCCGTCGAGGAACATATGGTCATAGGCGGTGTCGTGGCCGATGCGCGCGCCCGAACGATGCTTTTTCAGCAGATAGGGGGCGTTGGTCATCGATTCCATGCCGCCCGCGACCACCAGGTCGATGCTGCCTGCGGCCAGCGCCTCGGCGCCCATGATGACGGTTTGCATGCCCGAACCGCACACCTTGTTGACGGTCGTGGCCTGCACCGACTTGGGCAGGCCCGCCTTGATCGCGGCCTGGCGCGCCGGGGCCTGGCCCAGGCCGGCGGGCAGCACGCAGCCCATATAGATGCGCTCGATATCGTCGCCGGAAACCCCAGCGCGCTCGACCGCCGCCTTCACCGCGGTCGCACCAAGGTCGGTCGCGCTCGCGTCCGACAACGCGCCCTGCATGCCGCCCATGGGCGTGCGAGCAAAGGACAGGAAAACAACGGGATCGGTGGCGGTCATGACAAAAGACTCCGGTGGAGAAAGATCAGGTCACGCGGGGGACTAGCGGAAATGCTGCAACTGCGAAAGGGGGAGTGGGAAAGCGGGGGCGAACCTCCGTGCCCGTTGCCCGCCATGGCGCAGAAGATCGCATCGGGCCGGCTGCCCGGGGAAAGGGCGCCATGCTTTGATGCGCTTTGAGATATATCGCTTGCGTCCGCACCAGCCGGTTTCATCTTGCAACGCGCCCGCGCTCATGATCAAACAGGCAGGAGCAAGCAAAGGGGCAACACCATGGCAACGGTCGCAGTCGGTATCGCAGACGAAATTCAGCGGATGCAGCAGGTGCTCGCGGCGCAGCGGGCCAGCTTTACCGCCGCAATGCCCGAAAGCCTGTCGGTGCGCGCCGACCGCATCGACCGCGCGATCGCGCTGCTGGTCGACAATGCGGAGGAATTCGCCAAGGCGGTGAGCGAGGATTTCGGGCACCGCAGCCGCGAACAGACGCTGATGACCGATATCATGCCGTCGGTCAGCGCGCTCAAACATGCAAAGAAGCATATGGCTGCCTGGTCGAAGGGCGAAAAGCGCAAGCCGACCTTCCCGCTCGGCCTGCTCGGCGCCAGGGCCGAGGTCGTCTTTCAGCCAAAGGGCGTCGTCGGGGTCGTCGCGCCCTGGAATTTCCCGGTCGGCATGGTGTTCGTGCCGATGGCGGGCATTCTTGCGGCGGGCAACCGCGCGATGATCAAGCCCAGCGAGTTCACAGAAAATGTATCGGCGCTGATGGCGCGGCTCGTCCCCGACTATTTCGACGAAACCGAGATGGCGGTGTTCACCGGCGATGCAGAGGTCGGGATCGCTTTTTCAAAGCTCGCCTTCGACCATATGATCTTCACCGGCGCGACCAGCGTGGGCAAGCATATCATGCGCGCCGCCGCCGACAATCTGGTGCCGGTGACGCTGGAGCTGGGCGGCAAGTCGCCGACCTTCATCGGCCGCAGCGCCAACAAGGATCTGGTGGGACAGCGCGTCGCGCTCGGCAAGATGATGAACGCCGGGCAAATCTGTCTCGCCCCCGATTATCTGCTCGTTCCCGACGATCAGGAAGGCGCGGTGATCGACAGCATCAGCAAGGGCGCGGCGGCGCTCTATCCCACGCTGCTCGGCAATGACGACTACACCTCGGTCGTCAACACGCGCAATTACGACCGGCTGCAATCCTATCTCGCCGACGCGCGCGACAAGGGCGCCGAGGTGATCGAGGTCAATCCGGGGAATGAGGATTTTTCGAGTTCGAACGGGCACAAGATGCCGCTCCACATCGTCCGCAATCCGACCGACGCGATGAAGGTGATGCAGGAAGAAATCTTCGGCCCCATCCTGCCCGTGCGGACATACAAGCATATCGACGAGGCGATCGATTATGTGAACGACCGCGACCGTCCGCTCGGCCTCTATTATTTCGGGCAGGACAAGAGCGAGGAGGACCGTGTGCTCACGCGCACCATTTCGGGCGGGGTGACGGTCAACGACGTCTTGTTCCACAATGCGATGGAGGATCTGCCGTTCGGCGGCGTCGGACCGTCGGGCATGGGCAATTATCATGGGCTGGATGGCTTTCGCACCTTCAGCCACGCGCGCGCCGTCTATCGCCAGCCCAAGATGGACGTGGCGGGCCTTGCGGGTTTCAAGCCGCCCTATGGCAAGGCGACGGCCAAAACGCTGGCGCGCGAACTCAAGAAATAGGATCAGTCCCGCCCGGCAACCTTGATGTCCTTGCCCAGCAGCGTCTTTACATAGACCCGCTGGACCAGGACATAGACCACGACGGTCAGCGGCGCGGCCAGCAGCACGCCGAGGAAACCGAACAGCAACCCCGCCGCGACGACCGCGAACAACAGCACCGCCGGCGGCACGTCGACCGCCTGGCGCTGGATCATCGGTTGCAGGAAATTGCCCTGCAATTGCTGGATGACCAGGAACAGGATCAGCGTCCACAGCGCGGTGGCCGGCGACACGGTGAAGGCCAGCAGCACCGCCGGGAAACCGGCGATGACCGGTCCGACCATCGGAATGACGTCCAGCAATCCGGCGATCAGGCCAAGACCGCCTGCCGCCGGAACGCCGAGCAGGGCAAGCCCCGCCCAGGTCAGCGCCGCAACGACCAGCGACGACACCGCCTGACCGACCATCCAGCCGCGCAGCCCGCGCCCGGCATCGTCGATCGCCAGCGCCGCCGTATCCTCGGCCCGCCTGGGCAACAGCAACAGCAGACCGCGGCGATAGGTGGCGGGGTCGCCGGCCAGAAAGATGGCGCCGACCAGCACGAGCAGGAAATCGGCGATGCCGCTGCCCGCCGCAATGGCATAGCCGCCCGCCTGCGACAGCAGCCGCGACACGTCGGCGCCGCCGATCTGGGTCAGCTCGCGCATCCGGTCGCCCCAGCCATAACGATCGAGAAACGCCTCGACATTCTGGATCGCGGCCGGGACCGTCTGGCGGATGGTATCGAACTCGTTCGCGAGCTGCGATCCGAACAGCGCGAATACGCCGACGAACAGCCCGATGATCCCCGCCACCGACAGGGCCAGCGCCAGCGGCCGACCGATGCCGGTCCGGCGGCACAGCCAGCTGGCGATCGCATCGAACACCGCGCCCAGGACGACGGCGGCAAACACCAGCATGAAAAAACGGGTCAGTTCGACGACCATCCACGCGGCGGCGCCAATCGCCAGCACGGTCAGCGTCGTCGCGGCGACGCGGGCCTGCCCATAACCCGGCGTCGCCCTGGCCGCATCGGTACCCGCGCGCGCACCCTTGGGTGAAACTTCGCCCGCCGCGGGATCGGGCGCCGCGGTCGGCGCCGACGTAGAGGCGCGGGCCGATGATGAAGCGCGGGCGGGAGCGGCGCGGGTAGAGGCAGCGCGGGCAGGGCCGGTGGGGGCAGGGGATGGCGCGGTGCGCGGCGGCTTGCGGCTCTTGGTCATCGCGCCACCATATCGCCGCGACGATAGCGCGCAACAGCTTGCTGGAAAGCGAAGTCGATCCCGTTGCCGCTATTCGCTGGACGCGCCGTGGTGTTTTGTGGCAACGGGCCTCCGTCAATGGCGTCCGGGACGGAGAATCGATCCCGCCGGGCGGCATCCACGGGCCCCTGTGGTGAAATTGGTAGACGCGCTCGACTCAAAATCGAGTTCCGCAAGGAGTGCTGGTTCGAGTCCGGCCAGGGGCACCACCATTTTTCTAAGCACCTGTGGCTAAGTCCTTTTTGCCAGGATTGGGAAAGGCTCCGGCCGAAAGTCCTCGGGCTTCGCCCGTTCAGCGCCAGCCGGTCCATGAAGCCTGTGCGCGCGATGTACTGGTTCAGTTGGGCGCTCGTTGGCGGGGCAGGGGCTGTGCTAGCCTTGCCGTCGGATTATGGAGGCGCCTGATATGAAATCGAGTGTGAAAGCGGCCTTTGACGGGGAAATGGCCGGCGCCTCGGCGGCCGAGGCGGCGGGTGATTTCGCGCTTGCCAAACATCATCTGGAACGTGCGCACATCCTCGGCCAATGCTGGTATGTCGCGCATGTGAAAACCCATTATCGCATGTTGCGCCTCGCGCTCAGGCAATCGGATGCCAGCGAGGCGCGCGGGCAGCTTGTGCGGCTGGTGGGGGCGGGCCCCTTCCATATGGCGGGCTGGGTGCCGGTCGGCAATACCGGCGGAGCGGACGTCTCCGCCACGTTGCCGATGCCCATCCCATCCGACCTCGCGCAACATCTGGAAGACAATCCGCTTCGCAAGGGGTTGATCATCCGCGCCCTGTTCCTCGCCGGGCTGGTCGCGGCGTGGCTGTTTTTCATGCGATAGGCCGCGAGGCCCGGGCGCTCAGCCCAGAGCAGAACCGCACCGTCGCCGCCGCGTCCAGTCTCTCGTTCACGGGGTGGCTTCCGCCCGCGCCGGACAAGCCCCCGCGACCCTGAAGAGGCGGCGCAGCGGCAGACCGCGCGGCGAGGGGGACCCTCGCCTGCAAGCGTCATACACATCTGTGCAAGGCGCGCGTGGATCGTGCTGGGCGCCAGAGGGAATGGCGCGTTCTCGGCAGCTTCACGTCGCCACATGGCGCTGTCGGAAAGAAAAAGGCGCCCCGGAACCGCAAGGGAAATGCGGTTCCGGGGCGCCCGATGACGAGCCTGTCGTTGGCGCGTTACCGGGTCTTGAAACGGACGCCGACGCGGAACGAACGGCCGAGCAGGTCGCTGAAGGTCGAGTTGGCCGACAAGCCGGTTTCCGGAAGCAGGATGGGGTCTTTGTCGAACAGGTTGGTGACGTTGAAGAAAAGCTGACCTTGTGATTCCCCGACCTTGATCTTCGCGGTGAAGTTGAGGTCGGTGTAGAAGGTCCCATCAACATGGTTGTTGTTGACCGTCGGCGCGGCCGCCGTGCTCGGCGGACAGGCGGACTGACAAACGACGTACCTGTTATCGTAGGTGCCCGAGCTCACGCCCCGACCCACCGCCGAAATCGAATAATTCGGCGTGTCGAACATCGCCGACAGACGGAAAATCCAATTGGGTGTGCCGCTGGTCTGGCCGCTATTTTGGCCAACGCTGTTCCTCGGCGTCGAGACAGCGTTATCGACAAGATTTTCCAGATAGTTGGTTGCCGTGCCGCGCAGAGTCAGGCTGCTCGAGCTATTGTCGAAAATCCGGTCGAGCGGGATGCGATAGCTCGCCTCATAGTCGATGCCGCGAACCTTGACGCGGGCAAAGTTGAAGGGGCTGGCCGCGACGATGAAATCGCGGGCACCGCTGACGTCCGGGGTAATGGCGTTACAGAATTCCTGACGCCCTTCATTACAGCGTTGTGCGATGTCGCCGGCGAAAAACTGGGCGATCGCATCCTTAACTTCGATCCGGAAATAATCGACCGAAAAGGCAAAGCCGGGCAGGAAGCGCGGCTGGATTACGGCGCCGACGCTCAGCGAGTCGGCCTTTTCCGGTTTCAGGTTCAAATTGCCCGTTGTGATTTCCTGATAATTCTTGCCGGCATAGGTGGCACCAACCAGCTGAACATTTGTACTAAAGGTATTGGTGCGCGACTGTCCCGACTGGAACAGTTCGTTGAGGTTGGGGGCGCGAATGTCGCGCGAGAGGGACCCGCGCAGGCGGATGTCGTCAATCGGTTGCCAGGTCAGCCCGGTTTTCCAGGTTGTCACATAGCCAGCGGTTGAATAGTCGGTAGCGCGCACGGCGCCGTTGAATTCTGCGCCAAGGCCCAGCGGAACGACGGTTTCAAGATAGGCTTCCTTGACGTCGTAGCTGCCAATCGTGGGCCGGAAATTGCCGACCGACCAACCTGACTGGAATTCGAGCGGGACGAAGCCCGACACCTCTTCCTTGCGATACTCGCCGCCGACGGCGATGCTGACATCGCCGGCCCAGGTCGCAAACGGCGTCGTGGACAGGTTGATGCCGGCCACGGTCTGCTTGAATTTCTGATTGCGATAGGGGTCGCCCAGCACCCATTCGATGGCGTCGGGGTTGGCCACGCCGATGCCCAGGCGGTTAAGCGGAATACAGCCGTTGGTGGGCTCCGTCAGCGTAGAGCGGCAGACAATCGTTCCCGCCGGAACGCCAAGCGTATTGCCCGCGGGTGCGAACACCGCATCCGTCGCCAGCGCCATCCGGCTATTGTTCATGATGTCGCGGATCTGTTCGCGCGTATCGGTTTGTCCATATTGGACATAGGCGCCCCAAACCGCCTTGTTGCCGAACATTTCGAACTCGCCGTTCGCGCCGATGGCATAGCGTTGAACTTCTCGCGCGCTGTTGTTTTTGCGGAACGGCAGGTCGGCGGCGGACGTCCCCAGATTGACCGAGGTCACGCCGGCCAGCTGCGCAGCACCAAGTGCCTGGATCAAATAGGCATTGTCGGCTTGCAAGGTAAAACTAGCCGCCTGCGGGCCAGAGTTGAACAGGGTCTTGTTCCAGTTGTAGGACGCCTCGCCAAAGACGCTGATCCAGTCGGCGACGTCAAAGCTGACGCGGCCGAATACACCGCGGCGATCGTCTGTCGCGTCCAGGCCGATCCGGCGCGATGTGTCGTTGATCTGCCAATCGCCGCCAACCGTTTGCGAGCTGTCGGTGAGCGATCCGAACTGATAGTTTTTGACGGTTCCGCCCTGGTCGAAATAGATACCGCGCAGGCTGGCGCCCGTCCCTACTTGCGAACGAATGATGCTGCCCGGCGTGCTGTTCCAGGTGCCGGCGCCATACACGACCAAGCTGGCGGGCCCGCCGGCCGCGATGGCCGCCGCTGAATTCGCCACGGTGCGATAGCCCAGCTGGTTCCATTCGCGATCGACCTGGAAAATGCCGTCGCGATGCGCATATTCGCCTGCGAGCAAAACATGGCCCCGGCCGTCGGCGAAGGCCATGCCGGCTGCGGCGGAAAAGCTGTAGTTGAAGCCGTCGCCTTCGTCGGTGATGCCGATGTCGGCATCCAGCTTCAGGCCGGAAAATTTCTTGTCGAGCACATAGTTTACGACGCCCGCAACCGCGTCCGATCCATAAGCGGCCGATGCGCCGCCGGTCACGATTTCGACGCTCTTAATGAGCGATTGGGGAAAGGTGTTGATGTCGACAAGGCCGGTGATTGTCGAGCCGACCGAACGACGACCGTCAAGCAGCACCAGCGTGCGAACTTCGCCCAGGTTGCGCAAGTTCATCGTGTTCACGCCAGCAAGGCCCGAGCTGATCGCGAGGCGGGAATTGGAGGGGCGAGTGCTTCCTGCCAACGCCGGAACCTGGTTGACGAAGTCGGCGATGTTGTTGGTGGGCGACTGGTTCTGAATGTCGTCCTGGGTCAGCACCGTCAGCGGGGTCGGCGCCTGGAAACCGTCGCGGGCGACGCGCGTTCCGGTGACGACGATCTGGTCGGCGGCTTCGGCGGTGCTGCCGTCGGCGGCTGCATCCTGGGCCATCGCCGGAGCGGCATGGACCAGCGCCAGCGCGGTCATGGTCGCGCCAAGGCGGCCCGCACGGCGTGGCAACCGGCTAATTTTTCCAACATCACGCATTGTCTTGAACTCCCCATTTTCCCGAGCGAAGCCGTCTGCGGCCCGATGCATGCCCCTGCGTCGGTTCCGGATGGCTTTGCCCCAATTTTCCTACCTGGCCGCTGGCGGATGCCTCGACCCGCCGTCGTCATATTATTATGATTCTTTGTGTGCTTCTTGTTATTTCCGTCGTAGCGGCCCGGCCCTTATCATGACAAGCTTGCGCGGACAGCCCGTTTCGTGACATCGAGGTTACAGGCCGGTTGCAGCAGGTCAACAGCTAGGCCGTTAACCCGCGCATATGGATATATAACCCGAATGAATGGGGTGCTCCGCCGTTCTGGCGGCAGCATGGATAGCCTGCAGTTATAGGGCATCGCCTACTTGTTATGGCTACCCGGTGCCAACGGGCGATACAGTCGGCGGCGTCAACGTCAATAACATCTTGCGGAGGGATCCTGTTGATCGAGCGCCGTGCTTTCCTTCTCGCCTCGGTTGCCTTTGTTACAATACCGGGCACCCTTTCTGCAACGCCGAGAATCAAGGGGCTGACCCACCGGTTGCGCCTGTCGGGCGCGCGGGCGCCGATCGAGATCGTCGAGGATGAACTGGGCGTTCCGCACGTTCGCGCCGCGTCGATCCACGACGCCTTTTTCGGGCAGGGCTATCTGGTCGCGCGCGACCGCCTGTTCCAGATCGATATCGAGCATCGCCGCGACATGGGCCGGATGGCAGAGGCTTTCGGGCCGCGATTCGTTGCCGCCGACCGGGCGGCGCGGCTGTTCCATTATCGCGGCGATATCGACGCCGAACTGGCCGCCTTGCCCGCCGACGTGCTGGACTGCGCGCGCGGCTATGTCGCGGGGGTGAACGCCCGGATCGCCGAGCTGGAGGATGATCCGGCGCGTCTGCCGCCCGAATATCGCATCCTGGGGATCCGCCCGCTGCGCTGGGACGTTCGCGACCTCGTACAAAAACGCGGGATCGGCATGGGCGACGCCGATGACGAGGTGCGCCGGGCCCAGCTTCAGGCACGCGGCCTGCTCGACGCCGATCAGCTGATGATGCCGCTGCGCCCTGCCTGGTCCTTTACGGTTCCCGAAGGGCTCGATTGCGCGGAGGTGGACGAGAGCGATCTGGGCGTTCTCGATCCCGCGAACCGGCCGGTGGATTTCGATGCCATAGAGGAGGCGCGGTTCGATCGCGAATTTTCGTCGGGCGATCGCTTCGCGCTCGGCAGCAACGCCTGGACCATCGCGGCGTCGCGCAGCGCCACCGGGCGGCCGATCCTGGCCAATGACCCGCATCTTGGTATCGGGCGGGCGAGCCCGCGGCACATGATGCACCTGTCGGCGCCGGGGCTCGACGTCATCGGCGCGGGTGCGCCGGGGCTGCCCGGCATCATGCAGGGGCATACCGACCGCTTCGCCTTTGGCCGCACCAATTTCCATATCGACCAGACCGACCTGTTCATATTGCGCACGCAAAAGGACAATCCCGACCTTTACTGGCACCGGGGCGAATGGAAGGCGTTCGAGACGTTCGAGGACGAGATACCGGTAAAGGGCGCACCCGCCGAACGGGTCACGCTGCGCTATGCCGACGGGCGTCCGATCGTGTCACAGGATGCCGCGCGCGACCGCGCGGTGGCCTTTGCCACCGTCAGCATGTTGCCGGGCGCGAACATGCGCTTCGCCATCATCGCGATCAACCTGTCCAGGGACTGGGCTTCGCTGCAACAGGCGTTCAAGCTGCACGTCTCGCCCACCAATTTCCACTATGCCGATATCGACGGCAATACGGGATGGCAGACGATCGGCTTTACCCCGCGTCGTCCCCGGCACGACGGCCTGTTTCCGGCGCCCGGCGACGGGGATTTCGACTGGACCGGGCTGTTGCCGGTTCAGGACATGCCGCATGTCTATAACCCGCCCGAAGGCTGGTTCGCGTCGGCGAACGAGATGAACCTGCCGGCCGCCTATCCCTATCGCGAACGGATCATCAGTTTCAGCTGGAGCGACCCCTTTCGATACAATCGCGTCGCAGAGGTGCTCCGCCGCCAGCCGCGCCACCGGATAGAGGACAGCATCGCGCTTCAGCACGATGTCCAGTCGCTTCCGGCGCGCGCGCTGCTCAAGCTGCTGCCGGCCAAGCTGTCGGTCGAAGCGGCGCCGGCCGCTGCTCTGCTACGTCGCTGGGATTGCGGGATAGAGGCCGACAGCGCCGCCGCGCTGCTCTACGAAATGGTGATGATCGCGCTGTCGGCGGATTTCCGCGACCGCATGGTCCCGGCGGCGGCAAAGGATCTGATCCCCACCGTCAATCTTGCCGAAATGCTGCACATCCTGGCATCGCCCGACAAGCGGCTGGGCGACGATCCGACGGCGGCGCGCGATGCGATGATCGACCGGGCGCTGGTGGCGGGTTGGAAACGCGCGCTGGTCGAGGGCGGACCCGATCCGGCGGCATGGCGCTGGGGCGACCTGCACCGCGTCTCCATCTCGCATTTCCTGTCGAGCAATCCGTCGATTGCGGCCGCTTTTCCAAAGATCGAGGGTGGCCGGTCGGGCGGCGACGGAACCACGCCGATGGCGCGCGGGTTCAACGCGCGGCGCGGTTTCAACGTGTCGCACGGGGCCAGCTATTTGTTCGTCGCCGATGTCGGTGCCTGGGACAACAGCCGCTTTCTGCTGTTGCCCGGCCAATCGGCCGACCCCGCCTCGCGCCATTATCGGGATTTCTATCCGAAATGGCTTGCCGGCGAAATGCAGCCGCTCTGGTTCAGCAAGGCGGCGGTCGAACGCCACGCGGCCGAACGGACGATCGTGGCGCCCGCCGATCCGCGGCCCTAGGGGGGGCTCCCCCGGGGCCGCTTCGGCCAGGATCCTACAGAGCTTCGGCGATGGCGACCAGCGCGCGGTCGAGCGCGGCGGTCGCCTGATCGTCGGTGCCGTCGGGCATGTCGTTCGCCAGCGCCGAAAACACCAGCGTCTTGCCGCTGCGGGTGGTGAAATAGCCCGACAGCGCGCGCGAGGCGTTGAGCGACCCGGTCTTGCCGACCAGCTTTCCTTCGAGCAGCGTCCCCTTGAACCGGCGCTGCAACGTGCCGTCGTGCCCGGCGATCGGCAGCGTGTCGCGCCACGCCGCACCCCACGGCTGCCGCGCGATCCAGGTCAGCAGGTCGACCGCGGCGCGCGGTGTGATGCGGTTATAGGTCGACATGCCCGACCCATCGGAAAAGTCATAACTGGTCACGGGCAATCCGGCCTCGGTCATCACCCGCCGCATCACCCCCTGTCCGTCGGCGATCGAACCGCTGCCCGACTGCCGCGCGACCAGGCGCAGCATCAGTTCGGAATGCAGATTCTGGCTTTCCTTGTTGATCCGGGTCATCGTTACGGACAGCGCGGGAAAGGGCAGTTCGGCCAGCATGGCGGGTTCGGCGGGAACCGTTGCGGGGGCGCCGTCGCGGTTTTCCGGGTCGTCGGCGGGGGTCAGCGGCCGATGCCGGACCGCAATGTCTCCGCCGACCTCGACGCCGCGCGCGCGCAGCAGCGCCGCCAGGCGCCAAGCGGCATAATGGGCGGGGTCGTCGATGCCATAGCGCAGCGTCAGCGGCGGCGCGTCGGCTCCGATGGTTCCGGTCAGATACAGGGTGCGGCTGTTCGGCATACGGTCGGCTGATACCGATTCTTCGGCGCCCGCGACGGTGACGACCCGGTTCTCGATCTGGTAATATCCGGACGATTGCACCGCTGGCGCGCGGCCGACCGCGGCCGGGGTCAGGCCGACGACCAGTTCATTATCGTCCAGCGACAGCGCCGATATGCCCGTGCCGTACCGCGACTGGATGTTGTTCCAGCTCATTCCCGGGCTCCAGCGTTCGTCGGGAAAGCGGCTGTCGTCGCCGATGACGTGACGCACGCGGCGCGTTTTGGCGGCCACCGCGTCGGCCAGCGTCTGCAGGCAATCGACGGTGCAGCGATCGTCGCTCGACAGCGCGGCATCGCCGCGCCCGTGCAGGACGACGTCGACGACGTTGCCGGGGGCGGTTTCCAGCCGAACGCCGGTGCCCTTCAGCATGTGGCCGGGGTTCGACAGTTCGGCAAAGGCGATCGCGGTCGTGAACATCTTGGTGTTCGATGCCGGGATGAAACGCTGGTCGGGGGCGAGCGATACCAGCGTTTCGCCATCGAGCGTCGTGACGAGAAGGCCAAGGCGCGCGCCCGGCGGGCTGTCCGCCAGATGCCGTTCGACCGCGCTCGACAGCGCGCTGCCCTGCGGCGTTGCCGGGGCCTCGGCATGGGCGGCGCTCAGGGCCAGCGACAGGGCAAAGGCGGCGGAAAGGGCGATGCTTTTTATCGGTGTCGTCATATCGGTGTTCATGCGTCCCATGCTGCGATGACCTGTTCGCCCACCAGCGGGCGCAGGGTCTGGATGCCGCTGTCGGCGTGGCGGGTCGGGTGGACCCGGTTGGTGAGCAATGTCCAGGCAAGCCCGCGATCGAAATCGATCCACAGGCCGGTGCCGGTAAAGCCGGTGTGGCCGATCGTGTCGGCCGAACAGGCCGCCCCGCCGTGCCACCCGGAAAAGGCGCGTTCCCAGCCGCAGGTTCGGTGCGCCTCGTTTGCGGTGCGGGCTTCGGCCATCATCGCGGCCGACAGCATCGATCCGTCGAGCATCGCGTGGGCGAAGTCCAGAACGCCGTCGGTCGTCCCGAACAATCCGGCGTGGCCCGGCGCGCCGCCCAGGGCAAAGGCATTTTCGTCATGCACCTCGCCCTTCATCACCCGGCCGCGCCAATGGCATTGCTCGGTTGCGACCGATGGGCCGGGGGGCGGCCCGAACGCCAGCCCGTCGCCGATCGGCCAGTCCGACAGGGGGGCGCCGGTGATCCGTTCGATCGCAATGCCCAGCAGGATGAAATTGATGTCGGAATAGACCGGCGGTCCATGGGGCCATACATATTGCAAGACAAAAGCGCGCAGCCGGGCCGGGTCGTCGCCATAGGTGTAAAGGGGCTCGACCGCGGGCAGGAAGGTGCGGTGCATCAGGCAGTCGCGAAAGGTCAGCCTGCGCTCGGCCGCGCCCGCGACATCATATTGGCGCAGGTCCGGTATGGCGTCGGTCAGCGGCCGGTCGATGTCGATCCGTCCCTGTTCGGCGAGCTTCAGGATCATCGTCGTGGTCGCGATGACCTTGCTCAGCGAGGCGAGGTCGAACCAATGGTCGTGGGTCAGCGCCTCGGGTTCGGGGACGACCGCGGCCATGCCGGCAAAGCGGATCGCGCGGCGTCCGTCGGCGCTGACCACGCCCAGCGCGGCGGCGGGGATGCGCCCGCTCTCGACCGCCGCGCGCGCGGGCGCAAATCCCTGTTCGCAGATCGTGTCGATCGTCATGCCGGCACGCGCGCCTTCACGCGGACGATCAGCGGCAGCAGAAAGATGGCGGCAAAGCTCAACGCACCCGACAACAGGAAAAAGCCGTCATAGCCGATCGCGGTCTGCATCGACCCCGACGCCCCGGCGAGCAGGCGCGGCAACAGAAAGGCAAAACCCGACAGCAGGGCATATTGGGCGCCCGGATAATTGGGGCTGACCAGCATCGACAGATAGACGACAAAGACCGCTCCGGCATATCCGTTGCCGAACTGATCCACCGCGACCGATGTATAAAGGACGAAGGGCGATGGGTCGCTGTGCCACAGCCAGATATAGATCCAGTTGCCCGCCGCCGCCGTCACCGCGCCGATCGCCAGCGTCCAGCCTAGCGACATGCGTGTCGACAGCCATCCGCCCAGTGCGACGCCCGCCATGCTGGCCGACAGCGCGACGACGCCGTCGGCGACGCCGATCTGTTCAAGGCTGTATCCGGCTTCGTTCCACAACGGGTGCGACAGCGTCAGCGTCAGCACGTCGCCCATGCGATAGAGAGAGACGAAGGCCAGCACCGCCAGCATCGCATAGCCATAGCGCCAGAACAGCTCGACATAGGGGGCGGCAAAGGCCGAAATATTGGCGTGGGCCCCGGCGGGCAGGCGGTTGATCCGGGGCAGCGCCAGCGCCAGCGCGGCAAAGGGCAACAGCGCGACGCCAAGGACGATGGGGGTCACATTGGTCTTGGCCGACAGGCCCGCGCCTTGCGCCGCCGACAGCAGCGCGGCACCGGCCAGCGCGGTGATCAGCGCTACCGCCGACAGGATCGCAAGGCTTGCGGCTATGCCGGTCGCCAGCGCGCGGCCGCGACCGCGCGTGCCCATTTGCTCGGGGCGCATGGCGGCCAGCAGGGGAAAGGGGGCAAAGGCGGCAAGGGCGATGACCAGATAGGCGACCGTCCAGTCGGCCCAGGCGGCGACCAGAATCGCGCCGCTGCCCGCCGCGACCATCGCGCTGCGATACCCCCACAGATTGGCCGCGACGATCGGCGCCTGTTCGGCCTGGGTGGGCGCCAGTTCGATGCGCCAGCCATCGGCCGCCACCTCCAGCGTCGTCGTCCAGAAGGCCAGCAGGATCGCGAACAGGGCGGTCAGCGGCAGGCTCTCGTCGTTCGAGGTAAAGGCCATTGCGACCATCGACAGGAAAATGCCGAGCTGCGACAGCATGATCCACCCGCGACGCCGCCCCCAGAATCGCGCGAAACCGGGGACGTCATATCGCTCGACCAGCGGCGCCCACGCGAATTTGAACGTCGGCAACAGGGCGATCCAGGCAAAGAAACCGATAATAACGATATCAACACCATGCCGCGACAGCCGGAGCGTCAGGACCGCGTTGAACATGTAAAAGGGCAGCCCGGCGGCAAAGCCCAGAAGCAGGTAGAGGCCGAGCAACCGGCGCCGCGAGGGCTGTGCCGCTGGTGCGCCCTGATCGGAGGGCGAAGCGCCCGCGCCCGGCGCGCCCGCCGCATCGATGGCGGAGGCGGTCACGCGCCGGTCTCCGGGGCGATCGCGCTTCCCCGCGACATGTGAACAGCGGCTCCGCCGCGAAACACCGCTCTCATCGACCCATTCGCCCCGATCTTGTTCGTATCGACCCCAAGCGCGTGATCCTGTGCAAGCCGGAACCGCGCGTCAAGATGCCCCGGATCGCCCCTATAACCGCCAGCTATAGGCCTCATCCATAAATGAAAGCGCGTCGGCCTTCGTCTTCACCCATGATGCGCAATCTTCCGTTGAGAGGCATGTCATGATTGCCAGCCCATATCTTCTGTATCTTGGTCATGTGAATGATGAAGTCGGGATCAAGACGTCGCGCGGCCTTGCCGTGTTCCGGCCCGATGCGTGCGTCGGCGAATTTCGATACGACGATTGCGAACTGACGCTCGGGCTGCCGTGCATGGACTTTGCCGAGGCGGTGGCCGCGGGTGCGAAAACCCTGATCCTCGGCATCGCCAATGCGGGCGGCAAGCTTGGCGACGACCTCGTCCGCGATGCGGTGTCCGCGATCGAGGCGGGGCTCGATATCGCCTCGGGGCTGCACAACCGGCTCCGCGACGAACCGGCGCTGGTTGCGGCGGCGGCGCGGCACGGGCGCACCCTCCACGATGTTCGCGATCCGCGACCCGACATTCCGATCGGAAACGGAAAGCCGCGCGCGGGAAAACGCCTGCTGACGGTCGGCACCGATTGTTCGGTGGGCAAGATGTATGCGACGCTCTGCCTGGAAAAGGGGATGCGCGCGCGCGGCATGACGGCCGATTTCCGGGCGACCGGACAGACCGGCATCCTGATCGCGGGCGGCGGCGTACCGCTCGATGCGGTCATCGCCGATTTCATCTCGGGCGCGATCGAACAGATTTCGCCGGCACGCGACGATGACGGCTGGGATCTGATCGAAGGACAGGGATCGCTGTTTCACCCGTCCTTTGCGGGGGTGTCCACCGGACTGCTCCATGGGGCCCAGCCCGATGCCCTGCTGCTGTGCCATGATCCCATGCGCCAGCATATGCGCGGGCTGCCGCATTATACGCCGCCGGGGCTGCGGGAGACGCTCGATGCCAATCTCGGCGTTGCGCGGCTGACCAATCCGCGCGTGCAGGCGGTGGGCGTGGCGCTGAACACCTCCAAGATGTCGGCGGCCGACGCGGCGCGGCTGTGCGCCGAAACGTCCGACGCGCTGGGATTGCCCTGTACCGACCCCTATGCCCATGGGGTCGACCCCATCATCGACAGGATCAAGGAATGCTTCGAACCCTCGTCGCGCGAGCCGACGCTTTCGCACTAGCCCGCCCGTTTCGCATATCGCGCGGCGTAAAGACGGTGGCGGACGTGATCACCGTCGAAATTGCCGCCGACGGCGCGATCGGGCGCGGGGAGGGGGTTCCCTATCCCCGCTACGGAGAGACGATCGCGGGCGCGCTCGACCAGATCGCGCTGGCGCGGGACGCCGTCGCCGCTGGTGCGACCCGCGACGAGCTTTTGGCCGTCATGCCCGCCGGCGCTGCGCGCAATGCCGTCGATTGCGCGCTATGGGATCTGGAAACGAAGCTTTCGGGGCACAGCGTCACCGACCGGCTGGGAATGCCCGCCATCGGCGCGACGCCGACCGCGATGACGGTCGGGCTCGATACGCTGCCGGCAATGGCGGCGGCGGCGCGCGCGCTGGCCGATGTTCCGCTGATCAAGATCAAGGTCGATCGCACCGACCCCGCCCAACAGATACGGGTGGTGCGCGCGGTCGCGCCCAACCCGCGGATTATCGTCGATCCGAACGAAAGCTGGACGATGGCGGAGGTCGAAGCGTTGCAGCCGCTGCTCGCCGAACTGCGGGTCGACCTTCTCGAGCAACCCTTGCCTGCGGACGCCGATGACGGGCTCGATGGGTTTCGCCCGCTGGTTCCGATTGCGGCCGATGAATCGGCGCATGTGGCGGGCGATGTCGGCGTGCTGGCGGGAAAATATCAGGTCATCAATATCAAGCTCGACAAGACCGGCGGACTGACCGGGGCGCTCGCGCTTGCCGATGCCGCCGCGGCCGCCGGGCTTGGCGTCATGACGGGCAGCATGATCTCGACCTCGCTATCGATCGCGCCGGCGCTGGTCATCGCGGCCCGGTCGGCCTTCGTCGATCTGGACGGCCCCTTGTGGCTTGCGGCCGACCGCGATGGCGGGGTACGCGGAACCGACGGCGTTCTCGAACCGCCGTCGCCGGGTTTCTGGGGGACTGTTTGACGCGGCGAAAGCGGCGATGGATTGGGGGGTGTTCATGGACGACGGCGGGACGATTGCGGCTGGCGAAAGGGGCGCATAAATTGTCTTGCCGCGCGATGGCACGGCGGCCACGATGTCGCCAATGAACCTGCGCCATATCGAGATATTCTATGCCGTCTATACGAACGGCTCGGTCAGCGCGGCGGCCCGCTCGCTGAACATTTCCCAGCCGTCGGTATCCAAGACGCTCCGCCACGCCGAGGCGATATTGGGCATTCCCCTGTTTGAACGCGCGAACGGCCGACTTGTCGCGACCGACGATGCCCATATCCTGTTCGCCGAAGTCAGCGATATTCAGGATCGCGTTCACGCCTTTCGCGAAGGCGCGCGCAATCTGCGACGCGGCAGCGGCATGATGCTGCGCGTGTCGGCGCTGCCCTCGCTGGCGCTCGGGGTGCTGCCCGAAGCGGTGGCCCGCTTCCTGCGCGACCACCCCAATATGAATTTCGACCTTCAGACGGTCCATCATGACGATCTGGTGCGCAAGCTGCACGAGCGCGAAACCGATGTCGCCATCGCGGTAGAGGTGCCGCAGAATGCGCCGATCGGCAGCCGCTGGCTGGGCGAGGGCGAGCTTGTCGTCCTGTACCGCGAAGCCGATATTCCCGATGCCCCGCCGCGGCTCGCGCTCGGCGACCTGCGCGAACATCGCTTCATCAGCGTCGCGGCCAGCGGCCCCATCGGCCAGATGTTCGTCGAGGAACAGCGGCGCCTAGGTCTGGAGTTCGATCATGCGATGTCGGCGCGCACCTTTTACATCGCGACCGCGCTGGTGCGCGCGGGGGTCGGGTTGACCGTGGTGGACAGCTTTACCGCACAGGCGGCGCTGGCGCCGGGGCTGGCGATCCGTCCGCTGACCCCGCCGCTCGCCTTCGATCTTTATGCCATGTATCTGCACAATCGCCCGCCGACTGCGCTTGCGACCGATTTCCTGAAGGTCGTCGCGCAGATCATCGACGATATCTGACCCTCTGATCCGGCCCGGCCGCCCGGAAAAATCCGCTATCCTTTGCGTGAAATGTGCCGGAGCGGGACAGGCCCTTCCATGTCATCCAGCTACATTTTCCAAGGGTTTTCGCCCCTATCAAAGGCGAATGTGGCATGTTAGGGCGGTCGGATGAACCGAATAGTCAACAAGCTCAACGCGATGTGGAAAGAGCGCCGCCTGCATGCCGCGGCGAAAAAGGTGTTGGATACACCGCCGCTTGAGCCCTCCGACGACGGACTGATCCTGTTCTCGATGATCGGGACGCGCGTGCTGCTGCCTTATCTCGTCGCGGTGAAATCGCTCCATGCCCGGTTGCAGCGTGGCCGTATCGTGATCCTCGACGATGGAACGCTGACCGATCGCGATCGTGCGATCCTGGCGGCGCATCTCGGCCATCCGCGCATCATCGCCATCGCCGACGTCGATACCGGACCATGCCCGCGCGGCGGGACGTGGGAACGGCTGCTGACGCTGCTCGACCTGCGGGCCGACGATTATGTGATCCAGCTCGATTCCGATACGGTGACGTTGGGCGACGTATCGGAAATCGCCGCCGCAATCGCGGCGAACCGCAGCTTCACCTTGCGCGGCGATGCCGTGGCGCGGATCATGCCGTTCGACGAAATGGCCAGCATGACCGACGATGCCGCCTTCCTGTTCAACCCCGCGGCGCATGTCCAGGGGGCGATTGAATCGGGACTGGACCGCGTGCCGATGCCGATGCTCGATCCGCCGCTCTATGTGCGCGGCTGTTCGGGGTTCGCGGGCTTTGCGCGCGGCGCTGGCGGCCGGACGCTCGCCGAAAGCTTTTCGCGCGGCGCCGCCGAGCTTCTCGGCGCCGAACGCTGGGCGCGATGGGGCAGCGAGCAGGTGACGTCGAACATGGTCGTCGCGAACGAACCCGACGCGCTCTTGCTTCCCTATGACCGCTATCTCAATTTCTGGGACGAAGGCGTGCCGCAGGGGGCGGCTTTCGTCCATTTCATCGGCACTTATCGGTTCAGCGGCCATACCTATATCGACGCGACCCGCCGGGCCGTGCGGTCGCTCAGCGCGCGCTGATCGACGAAGCGGTCAGGCGGCTTCGCCGCGGCGGCCGCGTATCATGCGGATGAGGTCGTTTGCCGTCTCGCGGGCGAACAGGAACAGCCACAGGCAATAGATGGGCGCCCCCGTGCCGACCAACAGGATGAGCCGCCCGAGCGGCGGCAGCGCGGGCAGCATCCGGTCGACGAACAGGACGACCAGCGCCATCGCGGCGGCGGCGATGATCGGCGGGGCCACCGCGCGGACAAAGGCTTCGGCCTTGAGCCCGATCACCGGCAGCGAGCGGGCGGCGGCGAGGATAAGGAGCAGGGGATAGGCGATGATCCAGGCCCAGGCGATCCCGCTGATGCCCCACTGGGCGCCGATCAGAAAGGCGACGGGCATCAGAATCGCGCCGACGATCGCATTGCTCGATGCGATGCCCGGACGGCCCAGCGCATCGGTCGCGGGCTGCAACAGGGTGAAAAGCGTCCAGAACGGCATCGCCAGCGCGAGCGGCAGCAGCAATGGCACGATGTCGCGCCATTTTTCGCCGAGCAGGGTCAGGACCAGCGGCTCCGCAACGGCGGCCAGGCCAAGGAAAAAGGGCATCGCCGCGACCATGATCGCGCGTGCCGATCGCGCAAAGGCCTGCGCCAGCGCCGCGCGGTCGTCCTGCATGCGCGAATAGGCGGCAAAGGCGACCTCGTTCAGCAGCGGCACGACCTTGTTGTTGAAGATCTGGGTCAGCAACAGCGCGGTCGTGTAAAGGCCGACCAGATGGGCATCGAACCAGCGTCCAGCGACCAGAATGTCGGACTGGGTCTGGATGAAGGCGAAAATCTGCCCCACCGCGATCAACCCGCCATAGCGGGCGATGGTGCCGATGCCGCGAAAATCGAAACTGGGCCACATCCAGCTTCGCGCCGCGATGGTCAGTCCCAGGGCGCGGCTGGCGAACATTGCGATCGGGGCCCATACCAGCGCCCACACGCCCCATCCGGCGAGCGCGCCGCCCAGCGCGACCCCTGCGCCGACCAGCGCCGAGAGCAGGTTGACCTGGGCCTGTCGGGGAAATTCCAGCGAGCGGGCCAGCTTGGCATAAGCGAGCGAGGAAAAGGGAATGGTCAGATAGATCAGCGCCTGAACGCGCAGAAGGTCGGCGACCATCGGTTCGCGGTAATAGGCAGCGGCAAGCGGCGCGCAGGCGATCTGGGCCAGTGCCAGCGCGCCGTTGAGCAGCAGCAGCAGCCCGAAAATCTGGCGCATCTCGCGCGGTCCGATATCGTCGCGCTGGATGGCCGCGCTGGCCAGGCCGTGGCCGTTCAGCATGGTGAACAGCATCAGCATCACCTGGGTCAGGGCGAACAGCCCATAATCCTCTGGCGTCAATATGCGGATGACCAGAAAGGTCGATGCCCATGCGATGACCTGGCCGGCGATCTGCGATCCCGAACGCCAGATCACGGCGCGCCGTATGCGCTGGCCAAAGTCCGACGATTGCGCTGCCGTCGCGGGCGCCGGTCGCATGTCAGGATCGTCGGGGAGTGTCTGGCCTTCCATGACCGGGCCCTAGCATAGATTGGTTGGAAAAGGGTTGCGCGGCATCACGGCGCGGCCGCCTGATCGGTGGGGGGCGGCCGGGCGATGTCGCCGCGGCGCACCGCGACCCAGTGCGGCGCGCGCCCCAGCCGCGCATTGAACAGCGCGTTGAAACTGTTCGGGTCGGCGCTGTCGGCGTCGAGCGCATGGCCATAGGTCGCGCGCACCGATGCCGGATCATATCCCATCGCATCCAGCAGGGTCGGAAAGATGCGATACTGGCTCGACCGGTCGAAGTGGCGTTTGGCCGCCGCGTCCCAGCGTCCCGGTGCGTCGATGATCACCAGCGGGACCGCGCCTTCCTCGCTGGCCGGCGCGGCGCTGCAGTGGGTGGTCGTGCCCGCGTCGCCGCGTTCGTGCAAATTCTGGCCATGGTCGGAGGTATAGATGACGAGCGCGCCGTCGAGGCGGGCGTGTGCGAACAGGCGGTCGAAAAACCCGCCGACGGTCCAGCCGACGGTGTTGCGATAGGCGTTGCGATACAGTCGCCAGCTCTCGGCCCCGCTATACAGATTTTCGGGCAATTGCATTTCGGTGACGTTCGCCGACCGGTTGCGGGGCAGGGCGGGGCGATAGGCCATCGCCGCATCGGGATATTTGTCGGCGACCGGGAAATGCGCCCCCATCTTGTTGATCAGGATGAACTCGCGCCGGTCGTTGTTCAGCGCCGCCGCCAGCGCGGTCGCCGCCGCCATGTCGCGATCGACGACCGGTGTGTCGTCGAACTGGATGAAATTGTCGATGCTGCGTCTTTCGCGGTCGTCCATACCGTTCTGATAGGCGCCGCCGGTACGCTGCGCGTCGATATACAGCGTCGCATAGCCCGCCTTCTTCGCATAGGCGAAGATCGAGGGCATGACGGCGTTGATATGCTGATAGGCGTCACGGGTGCCGCCGTGGCGCAGCGTCATATTGCTGCCGAAACTGCAATGGGTAATCGATGCCGACAGGCCGAAATTGGCGATCGACACGTCGCGGGGCGCTGCGGTCAGGCCCGATCGCACGCCGTCGGGGTCGTTGATGTCGAGATAGCGGCCCGCGATGCTTTCGTCGATGATCAGCACGATGTCGCGATAGGCGGCGGGGCGTGTTCGCGCGATGGCGACCGGCTGGCGCGACAGCGCGGGCAGGGTTGCGGCCTCATAGGCGAACAGCGCCGAATAGGCGCTGCCCACCCACGCATTGGGAAGGCCGCGTCCGCCTTCGCCACCGCGTGCGAAAAGCAGCAGCGACAAAAGCAACAGCCCGGCCATCGGGGCAAGGATCGTCACCGCGCCGGGAAGGCGGGGCCTCGTCCCGGGCCTGATTCCGATCCCCAGCAACAGCGGCAGGGTCCCGGCCAGGGTCCAGCCGATCGCGGCGCCATATTGCCGCAGGGCATCGTCGGCGAACCCCACCGACAGCATCATGGTGACAAAGGCGTCATAGCTCATGACGTCGGCGCTCGCCGTCTGATAGCTGCCGACGACCATCGCGCCGCCGGACAGGATCAGTGCCCAGCCCCACCGCAGCGCCGATGGACGGATGAACGCGCTTCCCCACAGCGCAAGGGCAAGCAGCGCGTACAGGCCGAAAAAGAGGATCAGCGGCGGCGTCAGGCCCAGCATCGCAATGCGGTCGCCGATCGCGGGCAGGTCAAGGATCAGCGCGACCCCGACCAGCGCGCTTTTGATCAGCATGCGGGGATCGCCCGCGCGCGCGATCCGGCGCATCAGGGTTGCGGAAAAATTCACCATCGCACGGCGATAGCGCGAGTTCGTTGAAAAAGGGTGTTTTCCTGTTGGCCGGACGCGGCACGGCGTTGGCCGCGATGGCTCAGCGTCGTTTCTGCATGGGCGGCGCGCGCCGTTCGCCCCGGCGTTTCACAGCCTTTGGTCACAGCCTCCGGTGCATGACCAGCGCGTCGACGTCGCCGCGCTGGGGGTGGGCAAAGGCGCCGGGAAGGCGGCCCACGATGGAAAAGCCCATGGCTTCCCACAGGCGGACCGCGCGTTCGTTGGTCGATACGACGAAATTGAACTGCATCGCGCGAAAGCCCCGGTCGCGGGCGACGGCCAGCGAATGGTCGCACATCGCCCGGGCCACGCCGCGCCCGGATGCCGCGGCTGCGGTCATATAGCCGCAGTTGCAGACATGGGCGCCGCCGCCTGCCTGGTTGGCGCGGATATAATAGGTGCCCAATATGGCCCCGTCGTCTTCGGCGACGAAGCTTTCCTTGTCGGGGGCCAGCCAATAGGACAGCGCCTCCGCCTCGCTCATGTCGCGATCGAGCGTATAGGTTTCGCCCGCGCGGATAACGGGGGCGATGATCGACCAGATGGCCGAACGATCTTCGGCGGTTGCGCGGCGAATCAGCATGGCAATCATCCTACTCCGATCGTTCCTCTTCGCAATAAGTGTGCGGAATTCCGTGCATTATCACCCGAATCGGATGGAAGATGTCCCGGATTCTCATGGGTCTCAGCCTTACGTAGCGGAAAAACAACGCGGAATGGCTGCGCTTGGAGATGTTATAACAGGAGTGAAAACGCCAAATCCGAAGATTATCCAGAATTTTGATGAAATCGGGAATAATTCACTGCTTTCCAGCGAAAATAGAACGCACCTTCGGCGGGGGCGATGTTAGCATCATAATATTCCAAAATAGGGGCAAATCTTAAAAAGAGGGGATCGCTGAATGTCTATCGGTGGAATATCTGTGCGTGGTGTGGCCGGGGCAACCCGCGTGTCGCTGTTGGCGTCGGCCATGGCCGTGGTGGGCGTGGTGCCGGCCCATGCGCAGGACGCGCCGCAGAGCGAGGAAACCGCACAGGCGACCGGCGGCGAGATCGTCGTGACGGCGCTGAAGCGCGGAACCCGCCTTCAGGATACGCCGCTGGCCATTTCGGCGGTCACGGGTGACGCGCTCGAACGCGCCGGCACCACCAGCTTTACCGAACTGACCTCCGATACGCCCAGCCTGCGGATCGTCGACAATGGCCCCGGCAACCGCCGCGTCATCCTGCGCGGCGTGGTCGGGTCGGGCGAGCCCACCGTCGGCGTCTATTATGACGAATCGCCGGTGTCGGGTTCGGTCGGTACGACCAGCGACGCGGCGGGCAGCACTCCCGATTTCCGCGTATTCGATGTCGAACGCGCCGAAGTTCTGCGCGGCCCACAGGGTACGCTCTACGGATCGGGGTCGATGGGCGGCACCGTGCGCATCATCTATGAAAAGCCGAAGACCGACGAACTCGAAGGTGCGGGAAGCGTCAATCTGTCGGCGGTGAAGGGGGGCAGCCCCGGCGCGTCGGTCGACGCGATGGTCAACCTGCCGATCGCGACCGACAAGCTCGCGCTGCGCGTCGTCGGCTCGTACCAGCAGTTCGCGGGCTATATCGACAACAGCTTCTACGGCACCAAGAATATCAACGACGGCTATTCGTACGGCGGCCGCGCGCTGCTTCGTTTCACCCCGACCGAGGATCTGACGATCGATCTCGGCGCCTATTATACGAAGGTCGCGACCGATTCCTCGCGCTGGTTCTTCGAAACCGGCCGGCGTCACACGACCAATGCCCGCGCGGAATCGGGAAATTACGACAAGAACCGTATCTACAGCGGGACGCTGCGCTATGATTTCGGCCCGGTCGCGCTGACCGCGGTATCGACCTATTTCGACCGCGACCGCATCGTCGTCGGCGACGTCAGCGACACGTTCAACGGCCGTGCGACCTCGGCGGGCTGCTCGCGCTATCTGCTGCGCAACACGGCGGCCACCTGCACCGCCGATCAGCTGGCATCCTATCTCACGCTGACCAACACTATTCTCTATTCCAGCCTTTATCAGCCGCAGAGCGTCAAGAACTGGTCGAACGAAATCCGGTTCAGCTCGACCGACGGCGGGCCGTTCAACTGGACGGTCGGCGGCTATATGGAAGATCGCAAGTCGAGCGTGCGATCGACGCTGCTGGCGGCCAATCCCCAGTCGGGCGAACTGCTGCCCTTCGTCGACGAGAATATCTATTACGACCGCACGATCCGCGACCATCTGAAGCAAAAGGCGCTGTTTGCCGAGCTGTCCTACGAATTCTTCGAAAAACTGACGGCGACGGTTGGCACGCGCTGGTATGAATATGACAAGACCGTCGGCGGCGTCGTCGAAAAGGGCCAGATCCATTATGCGTCGGTGCCAACCTCCTATACCGAGGCGCGGTCGAAGGAGAATGGCTTCGTCTTCAAATTCAACCTGGCCTATGAATTCAGCCGCGATTTCATGATCTATGCCCAGGCGGCCGAGGGCTTTCGTCCCGGCGGGGTCAACCAGGTCATCGGTCTGCCCGCCGCGATGGCGGGGTACAGCGCCGACAGCCTGTGGAACTATGAAATCGGGATGAAGAGCCAGCCGGTCCGGGGCGTCTATTTCAACCTGACGGGATATCAGATCGACTGGACGAACATGCAGGTGTCGGCGCGCACGTCGGGCACCGGATCGGTGTTCGGGCTGATATCGAACGTCGGTGCGGCGCGCATCAAGGGTGTCGAGGCCGAACTCAACGCGACGCCGCTGCCCGGTCTCTCGCTGATCGCCAATGTCGGCTATACCGATGCGAAACTGTCGGAAGATCAGGTCAGCACGATCGTCGTCGCGGCCGGGCGCAAGGGCGACCGGCTGCCGTTCGTGCCGAAATGGAACCTCAGCGCGTCGGCCGAATATATGTGGCCGCTCAGCGACAGTCTGGAGGCGCTGGCACGGATCGACGGCAGCTATGTCGGCTCGTCCTATTCGACCCTCGCCGCGACCGACGCTTTCCGCCGCAAGGTCGACAGCTACGGGCTGGTCAACGCCCGGTTCGGCGTCCAGGCCCCCGACGGCAACTGGTCGGCGCATCTCTATGTGAACAATATATTCGATGCGCTGGCGATCACCACCAAATCGAGCAGCTCGAACAATGGTGGCCTGACGATCACCCACGGCGCACCGCCGCGGACGATCGGCATCAATCTGACCAAGCGTTTCCGCTGATCACACGGCGGAGCGGGGGGCGGCGCGGCAATCGTTGCCCGCCCCCGCGCGCACGGCGCTGCGGCGCCGACAGCATGGATTCAAGCATTCCCAGCAGGAGGTCGTCATGAAGGGTTTGGGGTTGGCCGCGCGGCGCGGTCTGTTGGCCGGTTCGGCAGCATTTTTGTTTTTGGTGGGGCCGGCTTCCGGGCAGGCGCCCACGGAGGCCGCGGCCCAGGCGGTAAAGCCGCGGGCGGGCGCGGTTCCGGCGCCGGCGCGTCAGCCGGGCGAAGGGGCGGGCCCCTTCCGCAAGATGGTCATTCGCGGCGTCACGCTGATCGACGGCAGCGGCGCGCCGCCGCGCGGTCCGGTCGATGTGGTGGTCGAGAATAATATCATCACCGCGATCGAGGCGGCGGGCACCCCCGGCCTGCCGCTGGTCGCCGGCCGGGCTCCGCGCGATTTCGACTATGAACTCGATGCGACGGGGCTGTTCATGCTGCCCGGCTTCGTCGACATGCATGTTCACGGATCGAGCGACGACAAGGCCCCCGACCTCAGCTATTCGTACAAGCTGTGGCTGGCGCATGGCGTGACGACCGTGCGCGGCGTCGATCTGGCGCCCTTTGAAATCGCGCTCAGCGAGCGGGCGCGGTCGGCGCGCAACGAGATCGTCGCGCCGCGCATCTTTTCCTATCACCGGCCGGGACAGGGGCGCGGCTGGAACGGCGCCCTCACCAACACGCCCGAAAAGGCGCGCGAATGGGTGCGCTGGGCGACCAAGGCCGGGATCGACGGGGTCAAGCTGACCGCCGACGCCAACCAGCCGCCAGAGGTGCTGGAGGCGATCTTCGACGAAGCGGCCAGGCAGAATATCGGCACCGTCGCGCATCTGTCGCAGATCGGCGTCGCGCGCATGGACGCGCGCCATGCCGGAACGGCGGGGCTCGGCACCGTCACCCATTTCTATGGCCATATGGAATCGCTGCTCAAGAACGGGCCGGTTCAGGACTGGGATCCGTCCTATAATTACATGGACGAACAGCATCGCTTCGCCGATGTCGCCAACCTGTACCGCGAAAGTTTTGAGCCCGGCACCGACGAATGGAAAGCCTATCTGGAAAGCCAGAAGGCGAACGGCGTCACCTTTGACCCGACCATGACGATCTATGCCGCCTCGCGCGATCTGATGCACGCGCGCAACGCCGACTGGCACGCGCGCTACACCATGCCGCAGCTTTGGAGCTTCTTTCAGTCATCGCGCGAAAATCACGGCTCCTATTTTTTCGACTGGACGACGGAAAAAGAGGTGCGCTGGCGGAATTTCTACAAGAAATTCATGGCATTGCTGAATGATTACAAGAATATGGGCGGGCGGGTGACGACGGGGTCCGATTCGGGCTTCATCTTCAAAACCTATGGTTTCGGCTATGTCGAGGAACTGGAGATGCTGCAGGAAGCGGGCTTCAATCCATCGCAGGTGGTACAGGCCGCGACGCTCAACGGTGCGCTGACGCTGTACGAACCCAAGGGCATCGTCGCGCCGCCGATCGGCACCGTGCGCGTGGGCAAGCTCGCCGACATGGTGCTGGTCAAGGAAAACCCGCTCCAGAATTTCAAGACGCTCTACGGCACCGGCGCGCTGCGCCTCAACGAACAGACGCAACGGCTGGAGCGCGTCGGCGGGGTCAGCTACACGATCAAGGACGGCATCGTCTATGACGCGAAAAAGCTGCTCGCCGATGTCGCAGAGATGGTGAAGGCGGAAAAACGTCGGATGGGGCTGCCCGAGGAAGGGGTTCCCTTGCCCTGAACCGATGGGGCGGTGCCGTGTCGGCGGTGCCGTCCTTTTCCAAAGGCAATCGAACGGGCCACCGGCCCATCATATAATTGAATCGGGGAAAGAGGATCTATGAAGTCGAAAATCGCGAAGCTTGCACTTGCCGCGCTGGTCTTTACCGCGCCCGCCGCCGCGCACCAGGCGGCCGACAAAAAGGCCCCGGCGGCTGCGGCCTTTCCGGTCAGCAAGGGCGCACCGGCGCGCAAGGCGGGCGAAGGCGCCGGGCCGTTTCGCAAGATGGTCATTCGCAACGCGACGATCATCGACGGGACCGGCGCACCGCCGCGCGGGCGTTTCGACATTGTGGTAGAGGGCAACCGCATCGCCTCGATCACCCAGTCGGGCTGGCCCGGCTTGCCGTCGGCGGCCAATCGGGCGCCGCACGATGCCGATTATGAAATTGACGCCACGGGCATGTATGTGATGCCGGGCTTCACCGACATGCACGTCCACCTGCCGGGGCCGGACAAGGCCCCCGACGCCAGCTATGCGTACAAGCTGTGGCTTGCGCATGGTGTGACGACGGTGCGCGGGGTGCCGCTTGCGGCGCCGACGGTGGCCAGCGACGAAAAGAACCGCTCGGCGCGCAACGAGATCGCGGCGCCCCGCATCTTCAATTATCAGACGCTGGGTGCCGGCTGGTCGGGCGGCGTGGTCGATACCCCGCTGAAGGCGCGCGAATGGGTGCGCTGGGCGGCCAAGAACAACATCGACGGAATCAAATTCTTCAACCGCGAGAATGAAACCCCCGATGTCTTCACCGCCGCGCTCGACGAAGCGCAGAAACTCGGGCTCGGCACCACCGCGCACCTCAGCCAGATCGGTGTGGCCAATTTCAACGGCCGCCAGGCGGGGGCCGCGGGGCTCAACACCATCACCCATTATTACGGCCATCTGGAATCGCTGCTCAAGGATCGGGCGATCCAGGATTTCCCGTCGAACTATGACTATAACAACGAACAGCACCGTTTCGGCGAGGTCGCGGAAATCTGGAACCAGGTCTATGGTCCCGAAACCAAGGAATGGCGCGAATATCTCGAAACGCAAAAGGCGAACCACGTCAATTTCGATCCGACCTTCAACATCTATGCCGCCTCGCGCGACCTGATGCGGGCGCGCAACGCCGACTGGCACGGTCGCTATACGACACCCCAGCTCTGGAAATATTTCCAGTCGACGCGCGACAATCACGGTTCCTATTTCTTCGACTGGACGACCGAGAACGAATTTGCGTGGAAGAAATTCTATGGCCTCTTCTTCCGTCTCGTGAACGATTACAAGAATATGGGCGGCCGCGTGACGGTGGGTACGGACTCGGGCTTTATCTACAAGGTCTATGGCTTTGCCTATGTCGAGGAACTCGAACTGCTGCGCGAGGCGGGCTTTACCCCGCTCGAGGCGATCCGTGCCGGGACGATGATGGGCGCCGAGACGCTTTATGAACCGCGCGGTGAAAAACCGCCGATCGGGGCGGTGCGCGCGGGGATGCTCGCCGACCTCGTGATCGTGCCGGAAAATCCGCTGCAAAATCTGAAGACGCTCTATGGAACGGGCTTCATGCGGCTCAACTCGGAAACCAACCGGCAGGAAAAGGTCGGCGGGGTGAAATACACCGTCAAGGACGGCATCGTCTATGACGCCCAGCAATTGCTGGCCGATGTTGCCGCGATGGTGGAATCGGAAAAGGCCCGCCTCGGCGAATAGGCGGCCGCCGCCCGATGGGGGCCGCCGCTTTGCGCGGCTCCCGTCGCTTTTCGACCGCCCGTTTCATTCCGATCGATCGTCACCCGGCCCCATGTGTCGCCGGGAAGGGGAAGCTCATGTCCGTATCCCTCGCTCCGTTCCCGCTGGAATCGCCCGGTCTAAAGCGGCAGGTTGGTCGTGTTCTTGACCTCTTCGAGCACGGCGTAGGTGCGGGTTTCGCGCACGCCGGGGACATGGACCAGCGTGTCGGCCAGAAAGGAGCGATAGGCCGCCATGTCGCGCACCCGGACCTTGATCAGATAATCGAAACCGCCCGCGACCATGTGGCACTCCAGTATCTCGGGCATGATCGAAACGGCGGAGGCGAATTCCTGGAACACGTCGCCGGTCGTCCGGTCCATCAGCACTTCGATGAAGATCAGCAAGGCGCGGTCGAGCTTGGTCGGATCGAGCCGCGCATGAAATCCCAGAATATATTCCTGTTCGCGCAGGCGTTTCAGCCGGTCGAAACAGGCGGAGGGCGACAGGCCGCAGCGGCTGGCCAGTTCCTGATTGGTGATACGCCCCTCGGTCTGGATGACCTTCAGGATGCGGCGGTCGGCATCGTTCAGCATCGGCTGTTCTCCGGAAATCGCGGCGATTCCCGTTCAATATTTCCATAATTATGTGAAAAATCCAGGGATAAATAGAATTTATGTCAATGGATCCGAAAGTTCATCGCGGCGAAGGGGCAGGGCAGGCCGGCCCGGATCATGCCGCGCGCGCCGCGCTGCATTACGGCGATGAGCGGGCCGTGATCGCTGCGCTTTTGCCGATGGCGCGCCGGACCCCGGCCGAGCACGCCGCGATCGATGCCCGGTTGCGCGACCTGTTGCCGCGCCTGCGCCAGGATCGCGGCGGGCTCGTCGAACGCTTCATGCAGGAATATCCGCTGGGCAGTGCAGAGGGCGTCGCGCTGCTGTCGCTGGCCGAGGCCTATTTGCGCGTCCCCGACCGGGCGACCGCAAGCCGCCTGATCGCCGACAAATTCGCCGCGGGCGATTGGGCGATCCACCGCGGCCGATCGAACGCGGCGCTCGTCAACGGCGCGACGCGCGGGTTGATGCTGGCCCGGGCCCTGCAGGCTCCGGGGGCGGGCGCGATGCGGACGTTCGCCGCCCGGCTCGGCGATCCGGTGATCCGCCGCGCCGTCGCGACGGGGATGCAGGTGATGGGCGGGCAATTCGTGCTCGGCCGCACCGCCCAAGAGGCGCTGAAGCGCGCGGCGCGCCACCATTATGTCTGCTCGTTCGACATGCTGGGAGAGGCGGCGCGTACGGCGGCCGATGCGGCCCGCTATTTCCGCGCCTATCAGGGGGCGATCGCGGCGGCGTCGGTTGTCGGCGTCGGCAAGGATCATCTGAACCGCCATTCGGTGTCGATCAAATTGTCGGCACTGCACCCCCGCTATGAAGAGGCGCAGCGCGGCCGGGTGATGGCAGAGCTTGTCCCGGCGGTCGTCGCGCTCGCCGAACAGGCGCGGGCCGGGGGCATCGGCATCACCATCGATGCCGAGGAGGCCGACCGGCTTGAACTGTCGCTCGACCTGATCGCCGGGATCGCCGCGGCGCCGTCGCTTGCGGGATGGGACGGCCTGGGAATGGCGGTCCAGGCGTATCAAAAGCGCGCGCCCGCGGTGATCGAATGGGTCGATGCGCTGGGGGCGCGTACGGCCCGAAAAATCGCGGTGCGGCTGGTCAAGGGCGCCTATTGGGACAGCGAGATCAAACATGCGCAGGAACAGGGGGTGCCCGGCTATCCGGTCTTTACCCGCAAGGACGCAACCGACGTCTGCTATCTCGCCTGCGCGCGCCTCATGCTGGCGGCGAGGCATATCGCCCCTGCCTTTGCCACCCACAATGCGGTCACGGTCGCGACGTTGCTCGAATGGATCGGCGACCGTCGCGACGTCGAATTTCAGCGCCTGCACGGCATGGGGGAACCACTCTATCGCGCGGCCCTGGCGAACAGCGGGCTTCGCGTTCGCGTTTATGCCCCGGTCGGCGGCTACCGCGACCTCTTGCCCTATCTGGTCCGGCGGCTGCTCGAAAATGGTGCCAACACCAGCTTCGTCCACCAGTTCGGCGATGCCGATTGCGACGTCGAGGCGCTGATCGTCGATCCGGTCGATCTTATCTCGCGCACTGGCGGCGCGCCGCATCCGGCGATCCCGCTGCCGCAGCATCTTTACGGCGCAGAACGCCGCAATTCGGAGGGTTATGATTTGAACGACCGCCTATCGATCGACGCGGCGGAGGCGGCCGTGCGCGCCGTCCCGGCGGACATGTCTCGCGCGGCGCCGATCGTCGGCGGCCGCGCCGCGACCGGACAGGCGATCCCGGTCCACGATCCCGCCACCGGGGCGGCGATCGGACAGGTTGTCGAAGCGGCGGCATCCGATATCGAACGGGCGCTGGCCGGCGCGGCGGCGGCGGCGCCCGGCTGGGCCGCGCGCGCCGTCGCCGAACGCGGCGCCTGTCTCGATCGCATGGCCGACCTCTTGGAAGACCAGCGCGAACAATATTACGCGCTGGTCGTTCGCGAAGCCGGAAAATCGATCGCCGACGCGGTGGGCGAGGTGCGCGAGGCCGTCGATTTCTGCCGTTATTATGCCGATCAGGCGCGGCGCCGGTTCGTCGTCGACAGCCTGCCCGGACCGACGGGGGAACGCAACGAACTGACGCTCGCGGCGCGCGGCGTCTTTGCCTGCATCAGCCCGTGGAATTTCCCGCTCGCCATTTTCCTGGGACAGGTTTCGGCGGCGCTGGTCGCGGGCAATGCGGTGGTCGCAAAACCTGCGCCGCAAACCCCGCTGATTGCTGCGGCCGCGGTGCGCCTGTTCCATGCGGCGGGCGTCCCGGTCGATGTTCTCCACCTGCTGCCGGGCGGCCCCGACGTCGGCCGCGCATTGGTCGCCGACCGCCGTGTCGCGGGGGTCGCCTTCACCGGTTCGACCGCCGCCGCGCGCCAGATCGCCCGCAGCCTGCTCGATGACGAAGGGCGTCCGCTCGTTCCGCTGATCGCCGAAACGGGCGGGCTGAATGCGATGATTGTCGATTCCACCGCTCTGCCCGAACAGGTTGTCGCCGATGTCATCACCTCGGCGTTTCAAAGCGCGGGGCAACGCTGTTCGGCGCTGCGTCTCCTCTGTCTGCAGGATGATATCGCCGACCAGGTTCTGGAACTGCTGACGGGGGCGATGCAGGAACTGACGCTGGGCGATCCGGGGCGGGCGACCAGCGACGTCGGCCCAGTGATCGACGCCGAGGCGCAGCGACGGATCGAGGCGCATATCGCGGCGCACCGCGAGCGGCTGGTCGTTCAGCTTCCCGTTCCCGCCGGTCTCGACGGCCATTTCGTCGGCCCGGCGGTCATTGCGCTCGATGGTCCGGAGGCGCTTCGGCACGAAATTTTCGGGCCGGTGCTGCATGTCGTGCGCTGGAAGGCGGGCGACCTCGACCGGCTGGTCGAACGGATCGGCGCCAGCGGCTATGGCCTGACGATGGGGCTTCACAGCCGCCTCGACACCGCGCTCGAAACCGTGCGGGCGCGGGCCCGGGTCGGCAATCTTTATGTCAACCGCTCGATGATCGGCGCGGTGGTGGGGTCGCAACCCTTTGGCGGCGAAGGATTGTCGGGCACCGGGTTCAAGGCCGGCGGTCCACATTATCTTCTGCGTTTTGTCACAGAACGTTCCATTTCGATCGATACGACCTCGGCGGGCGGCAACGCGAGTCTCTTCGCGCTCGAAATCGACGAACCCGTCGGCTGAGTTCGCCCATCGCCCCCCGGCACCACAGGAGGAAAGGTAACAGTGAAAGAGGTAAAGCAGCGCATGTGTGTGATCAACCCGGCGCTCGTCGACGACATCGCGCCGCTGGTCGGTGGCCAGGCCGACATCATGCGGCGGATCGGGATCAGCTGGAACACATGGATAAAGATCAACGGCGGTCATCCCGTGCGCTATTCGCTGGCGCAGCGGCTGAAGGCGCGCGTGGTCGCCAATGCCGAACAGGTCGAAACGCTGGGCCGGAAGTTTCCGTCCGAATGCGGCGGCGTCGATCGCGACGCGCTGGACGACGCCTTTCTGCTGTCGTCGGCATCCTGATCGGCGGGCATGGGGTGGGGCCGGTGCGCCCCGTGCCGCGCGATCAGGAGGCTTTCAGCGTCAGCGGCAATCCGGCGGCGATCAATATCACCTCGTCGACGATCGCTGCCGTCCGCTGATTCACGCGCCCCGCCAGGTCGCGAAACCGGCGGGCGAGCGCATTGTCGGGAACGATGCCCAGCCCGACCTCGTTGGCGACCAGGATGATGTGTCCCGAAAAACGGCCGACCGCGCCGCACAGCGCATCGGTCGCCGCGTCGATATCGGCGTCGTCCAGCATCAGGTTCGACACCCACAGCGTCAGGCAATCGACCAGCAGCACGGCATCGGGCGCATCGAGCGCGGCGATCGCGGCGGGCAGGTCGCGCGGCGCCTCGACCGTGCGCCAGCGCCGGTCGCGATCGGCGCGGTGGTGGGCGATGCGATCGCGCATCTCGTCGTCGTGCGCTTCGGCGGTGGCGACGAAGATCAGCGGTCCCGGCAGGGCTTCGGCGCGGGCCTGCGCATGGCGGCTCTTGCCCGACCGCGCCCCGCCGATCACGAACAGGCGGCGGCCGCTCATGCCGGGGGTCCGGCGGTACGGGCCAGCGCGATCATCGCATCGATATCGACATGGCGCTCCATCGCGTCGGCAATCTCGTCCAGCGCTGCGTCGACATCGGCGGCATGGTCGCGCCCGTTTCCGGCCAGCCCGATCCGTGCAAGCAGCGCCTGGCGCAGCGCCGCCGATCCGAACAGGCCATGAAGGTAGGAACCGATCACCAGCCCGCGGGCATCGACCGCCCCGTCGGCGCGGCCATCGTTCAGCATCGCAAAGCCGCGCTGCGTGCCGGATCCGGTGGTTTCGCCCATATGCATTTCATATCCTTCGACCGGGGCGCCCAGTGCGGTGCCGTGCACCCGCCGCAGCGTCTTGTGGGGCGCCAGCCGGGTTTCGACGTCGAGCAGGCCCAGCCCGTCGACGGTCGCCGGACGGCCCTCGATCCCGTCGGGATCGGCGATGCGCCGCCCCAGCATCTGATATCCGCCGCACAGCCCGATGATCATTCCGCCGCGCCGATGATGGGCCGCGATGTCGATGTCCCAGCCTTCGGCGCGCAAGGCGCCAAGGTCGGCGATCGTCGCCTTCGACCCCGGCAGGATGATCGCCGCCGCCTCGGCGGGGATCGGCTGTCCCGGCGGCACCATCACCACTTCGATCGCGGGTTCGTGCTTCAACGGGTCGAGATCGTCGAAATTCGAAATGCGCGGCAGGATCGGACAGGCGACGATGCGCCGTCCCTCGCGCGGGTCGGCGGGCCTTTCCAGGATCACGGCATCCTCGCTCGGCAGCCGCCTCGCGGCGGCGATCCAGGGAATGACGCCCATGCCGCGCCATCCGCTACGCTCCTCGATCGCGCGATAACCGTCGTCGAACAGCGCCGGGTCGCCGCGGAACTTGTTGATCAGAAAGCCCTTGATCATCGCGGCATCGTCGCGGTCGATCACCGCCTGCGTGCCCACGATCGCCGCGATCACGCCGCCACGGTCGATGTCGCCGACCAACAGCACCGGTACATTCGCCGCGCGGGCAAAGCCCATGTTCGCAATGTCGCCCGCCCGCAGGTTGATCTCTGCCGGCGATCCCGCGCCTTCGACCAGCACCAGGTCGCACCGGCTGCGCAACCTGCGATAGCTTGCCATGACCTCGTCCAGCAAGGCGCCGCGCGCCGCGCGAAAATTGCCGCTGCCCAGCGTGCCGCGCACCTGTCCGTGCACGATCAGTTGCGACGTCCGGTCGGCCTGCGGTTTCAGCAGCACCGGGTTCATGTCGCTGTGCGCCTCGGCGCGGCAGGCAAGCGCCTGCAACGCCTGGGCCCGTCCGATCTCGCCGCCATCGATCGTGACGGCGGCGTTGTTCGACATATTCTGCGGCTTGAACGGCAGCACGCAAAGCCCCCGGTTCGACAGGGCGCGGCAAAGCCCGGCGACCAGCACCGACTTTCCGACATCGGACCCGGTTCCCTGCAACATCAGGGCAGCAGCCATACGGCACCTCCGGCGATCAGCCATAGCAGCAGACAGGCGCGGCCATAGAGGCGAAGTGCTCGGCGAATATCGCCGGGTCGGGCGTCGCGCCCTTCGCCGCCGATCCACGGCTTGGCCATCGCAACACCGTCATAGGACAGCGGCCCGGCCAGCCGCACGTCCAGCGCCCCGGCCATCGCGGCCTCCGGCCAGCCGGCGTTGGGGGAGGCGTGCTGGCGGGCATCGCGCATCATCACCCGCCACCCGCCGTGCCCGGCGATGGCGATCAGCACCGCGCACAGCCGCGCCGGTATCAGGTTCATCGCATCGTCGACCCGCGCCGCCGCCCAGCCAAAGGCACGCCATCGCGGTTCGCGGTGGCCGATCAGGCTGTCGGCGGTGTTGACCGCCTTATATATCCAGACGCCCGGCAGCCCGCCGATCAACAGCCAGAACAGCGGCGCGGCAACGCCGTCGCAAAAGCTTTCGGCAAGGCTTTCGATTGCGGCGCGGGCGATGCCGCTCTCGTCGAGTGTGGCGGTATCGCGCCCGACGATCGCGCCGACCGCGCCGCGTGCGGTTGCGATGTCGCCCGCGATCAAGGGCCGCGCGACTGCCTCGACATGATCGTACAGGCTGCGCTGGGCCAATGCGGGCCAGGCGAGCAGGGCGACCGCCAGCCATCCGACCGCCCCGAACGAGGCCAAAAGGCTGCGCTCCGCGGCAAGGGCCGCGCCCCCGGTGCCGAGGATCAGCAGCGCCAGCGTGACGATGCCCAGCAGGCGGCGGGTGCGGGCGCTGCGGTCGGGGCGGTTCCAGCGCCGCTCGCAGGCCGTGATGACGCGGGCGAACAGGCCGACGGGGTGGCCGATCCGGCGATAGAACGCCGTCGGCCAGCCGAGCGCGGCGTCCAGCGCCAGTGCGGTCAGCGCCAGCGGCTCAGCCATCGGCCAGCGCCGCATCGAGCCGCGCCGCCGCCGCCGCATCGGCGGGCAGGCCGATGCGCAGCCAGTCGGGCCGCTCGGCAAAGGGGCGCGTCAGGATCGCGGAATGCGCCAGCCGGTCGAACAGCGCCGCGGCGTGCGGGGTCTCGATCAGGCGGAACAGCGGGCACCGGCCGATGGCGACATGGCCGTGCCGGGCGAGCAGCGCGTCGAGCCCGGCGGCCTCGCGCGGCAACGCGGCACGCATCGCGGCGATCCAGCCGCTGTCGCGATAGGCGGCGGTGCCGATGGCGATTGCGCCGCTCGATACCGGCCAGGCGCCGAGCATCGCGCGCAAGCCGTCCAGAATGGCGCCGGGCGCGATCACAAAGCCCAGGCGCACCCCCGCGAGACCAAAGAATTTCCCGAACGAGCGAAAGACGATCAGCCGCCGGTCGTCGGCCACTTGGGGCGCCATGCTGATCGCCGGATCGGTATCGGCAAAGGCCTCGTCGATCATCAGCCAACCGTCGCGCGCACCCAGCCGGCGCATCTCGTCCGCCGTCGTCACATGGCCGTCGGGATTGGTGGGGTTGGCGAGCAGCAGGCTGCCTTCGGTCGCCGCCGCCTCGTCGCGCGGCACCGCGATGCTGTGCGGCATCATCTCGCCATGGGTGCGGTAACAGGGGATCATGTGATGCGCGCCGCCACCCGGCGCATCCCCGATCATCCGGCCCACCAGGCGCAGGCCGATTTCGGTCCCTGGCACCGCGCAGACCCGCTGCGCATCGACGCCAAAAACATCGGCTGCCGCGGCTTCGAGTGCCGCGATCGCGCCGCTTTCGGGCAGTCGCCGCCAGTCGATCGCCACATCGTCCGCCCCCGGCCAGGCGGCGGGGTTGATCCCCGTCGACAGGTCGATCCAGTCGGCGTCGCGCTGGCCGAAGCGCCGCTTCGCCGCGTCGAGGGCGCCGCCATGCCAGGTCCAGTCCGCCGTCACGCGATGTGGATCCACAGCAAGGCGAATAACAGCAACAGGCTTTCGCATATCTCGATGCCTGCGCCGTGGCCGTCGCCCGATATTCCGCCCAGGGTGCGGCGCAGCCAGCGGCTCCACCCCAGCAGGATCAGGGGCAGCAGGACAAGCGAGGGGGAGGCAAAGGCCGCCGCCCCGGCAAGGGCAAGGCCCCAAAGGCCAAGGTCCACGGGGCGCACCGCACCGCGGAACCGCGCGCCGAGCCCCGCGTGCAGGTCGGGCAGCCAGCGCGACCAGAACAGCGGGCCGATCCGCGCGGCAAAGGCGCACAGCGCGATGACCGCATAGGCCTGCGCGGCGATCAGCGCGTGGAGCAGCACCAGCTTCGCTGCGATTTGCAGAGCGATGGCCGTCACGCCAAAGCTTCCGACATGCGGATCGGCGAGCACGGCGCGCAGCCGTTCGGGATCGGCCTTCAGCTTGTGGGCCGCGCCGCCTGCGTCGGCGACGTCGCCCAGCCCGTCGAGGTGAAGCGCGCCCGTGATGCCGACCCACAGCAACAGCGCGGCGAGCGCCCCCGTCCACGGGTCGATCCGCGCCCCGGCCCATCCACCGCCCGCGACGATCGCCCCGACGATCAGGCCGACGGCGGGGAACCAGCGCATCGACGCCGCGAACTGCGCCCCCGTCGCGTCGACGCGCGGGGTCGGCAGGCGGGTCAGAAACTGGATGGCGATGATCAGTCCCTTCACGGCCGCTCCGTCATGCTCGTGTGGTCATGGCTGGATGCTCGCGATCTGGGCGTTCGGGCGCGGTCCGGGCCAAACGGACAACGAGACGAGAACGCCATAGGGCAGGTCGAACGACCATAGCTGGCGGCGGTCGAAACCGCACAGCCGGTGCAGCGCGGCCCGAATGGCTCCGCCGTGGGTGACGATCAGCGTCGGACGCGGGGGCAGGTCGTCCAGCGCCGCGCCGACGCGCGCGGCCAGCGCCGACCAGCGTTCGCCGTGCGGCGGCGGGTGCGCGTCGGGGTCGGCCCAGAAACGGGCCAGCGCGTCCGAATCGATCTCGGCGCCCGCCCGGCCGTCCCAGTCGCCGAAGTCCAGCTCGCGCCAGCGCGGGTCGATCGTGACCGGCAGGTTCATGGCGGTGCCGATCGCTTCGCCGGCCTGGCGGCACCGCGCCAGGTTCGATGCGTAAAGGTGCGCGACGTTCAGCCCGCTTGCCTTGGCGACACAGGCCGCGATCCCCGTCGGGGTGGGCGCGCAATCGGTTCGTCCCATCAGCAACCCCGTCTGTTCGGGTGCGCCGTGGCGCAGCAGATGGAGCGCGTAACCCGTCACAATCCGGCCGACACCGATGCTTCGTCGAATGTCGCCATGCGGTCGTGGGCGGCAACGGCGGCGCGGATCACCATGGCCGCGACCGCGGCGCCGCTCGCCTCGCCCAGCCGCATGTCCAGTGCCAACAGTGGGTCAAGCCCCAGTTGCTCCAGCAAACGGGCATGACCGGGTTCGGCCGAACAATGGCCCGCCAGGCAGTGCGCGACGATGCCGGGCTGGGCCGCGTGGAGCGGCGCGACGGCCGAACAGCAGATAAAGCCGTCGAGAACGACGGGAATGGCGGCCTGCCGGGCGCGCAGCACGGCTCCCGCGATGGCGGCGATCTCGCGTCCGCCGACCCGGCGCAACGTGTCGAAGGGGGTGGCAGGGGCGCCGCGATGCAGGTCCAGCGCGCGATCGACGGCCTCGCGCTTGCGGGCAATGCCTTCGGCATCGACCCCGGTGCCGGGGCCGACCCACAGGGCGCCGTCGCCGCCAAGGCTGCGCGCGCAAAGCGCGGCGGCGGCGGTCGAATTGCCGATGCCCATCTCGCCTAGAATGAGCAGGTCCAGATCGGCCTCGACGGCGGCGGCGCCCGCGTTCAGCGCTGCCAGGCATTCGGCTTCGCTCATCGCGGGGGCTTCGGCGAAATCGGCGGTGGGGCGGTCGAGATCGATCGCCACGACCTTGAGGTCGATTCCGGCGGCAAGGCACAGCGCGTTGATCGCCGCGCCGCCCGCCTCGAAATTGGCGACCATCTGCGCCGTCACGCCGGGGGGAAAGGCGCTGACCCCGCGGGCGACGACGCCATGGTTTCCGGCAAAGACGATTGCGCGGGCGCGCTCGATCTTCGGCCGTTCGCGCTGTTGCCAACCGGCGAGGAAGATCGCGATATCTTCCAGCCGCCCCAGCGACCCGGCGGGTTTGGTCAGGCGCGACTGGCGCGCTTCGGCGGCGGCGCGCGCGGCGGTGGAAGCGGGCGGCAGCGCGGCCAGCGCGGCCTCAAAGGCGGCGGGGGAGGGGAAATGGTTCATTCGGCGACGAATCCCGGTGGCGGCACCCGCACGATGAAATGGCCCTTCACCCCCTCCGGCCATGCGGAATAGGGCACGCGGCCATCGGGGCTTTCGGCATAATGCACGGCATAATCGAGGATGGCGTGCGCCGATGCCTTGTCGGGCGCAAAGCGGCCGAGGACATATCCGATCTTGTCCGGTGCGCGCAGGTGGACCGTGCAATGATCGGCGCAGGCGAACAGGCACGGCATCTCCTGTACCGCGATGGCGGCATAGGCGGGCTGCTCGGCGCGCGCCTCGCGCAAAGCCCCGGCGAGCGTCTGACCGCCGGTCAGGCCGTCGGGGCCGGTGCGGGCGTCGGGGTGGCGGCGGCAACTGTTGCACACCACCACCGCCGGGCCGGGATCAACCCGCGTCAGCATGTCATGCCGTGGCCAGCGGGCGCCGCAGGGCGGGAACCCCCGCGGCGACGAGCAGGCGGTACAACAGGTACAGGCCGATCAGTATCGCGCCGTTCCGCGCGAACTGCCGCGCCAGAATGGCGGGGTCGATCACGCTGTCGAGGCTGCCCAGAAACAGCGCCCATCCGACCACCACCAGCTTGAACGCGACGAAGGCGGCGGCATAGCCGACCCCCAGTCGCCACCCGGTCGAGGCAGGGCCCATCCGGCGCAGCGCCGCCTGCGCGCCCCATAGCGAGGCGATCGCCGCGGTTGCGAGGCATGCCGCCCAGCCGATCGTTTCGGGGCCGCGCGGATAATCATGGAGCGCAAAGCCGACCAGTTGGGAAAAGGCCCAGCTCAACCCCATCAGGGCAAAGCCCTCGCGCGGCCGCATATGGACCGCCGCGAGTGCCGCGAGCGAGGAAAAGGGCGTCGCGCATGCCAGCGCGATGGTCGTTGCGGTGCTCGATGCGATGAACAGCGACACCCACAGCGCGGCGGTCCCGCCTTCGGTCCGGGGCGCGAACATCAGAAGCGCCCTCGAATGCCGGCATAAAGGCTGCGGCCCGGCGAGCCATAGCGATAGGCCGTCATATATTGCTCGTCGAACAGGTTTTCGGCCCGGGCGAACAGGCGGACATTGTCCGACAGCGCATATTCGGCGCGCAGATCGACCAGCGTATAATCGTCGAGCTGGCGCGCGTTGCTGGCGTTGTCATAGCTTTTCCCCGACCAGCGCACGGCGGCGCCCAGCGTCAGGCCAAAGTCGAAGCTGTAGCTTGCCGACGCATTGGCCGCGTGACGCGGGCGGCGCGGCAGCCAGTTTCCGAAATTGGCGGTTCCCGCCGAACGATCCTCGGCGACGATCCAGCTGTAATTGCCGTCTAGGGTCAGGCCGCCGAGCGACAGCGCCGCTGCTGCTTCGATGCCGCGCGTTTCGCTGCGCGCGACGTTCAGATAATATCCGAAGCGAGGCGTCGCCGGGGCGCCGGGCACGAAGCACAAGGGGTTGGTCGTGCCGGGGACACAGCCATTATAGACGATCTGGTTCGTCGTCGTGCGGTCGAACCAGGTCGCCCCGACGGTCAGCGCGTTTCCGAACAGGCTCTGTTCGATCCCGGCTTCCCAGCCATGGGCCTTTTCGGGGGCCAGCGCGTCATTCCCATATTCGCTGTACAGTTGATACAGCGTCGGCGCCTTGAACCCTTCGCCATAGCTGGCGCGCAGGGTGGTGCCGGTCGACAGACGCCACAGCCCGCCGGCCGAGAACAGCGTCCGGGCGCCGTAACGGTCGTGATCGTCATAACGCACGCCGCCGGTCAGGGTGACGCCATCGACCGGTTCAAGCTTCAGCAGGCCATAGGCGCTGTTGATCTCCGCCTTGCCCACGGCAAAGGCGGGCAGCGGGGTCGACGGCGACGCGGACGGCGAGCGGCTCTTGAAATCGGACCGTTCATTCTCGATGCCCAGCGTCGCGACGATCTGTTCGCTGACCGTGAAATCGCCCTGATATTCCCAGCGGCGGTTGCTGCCCTCGGCCTCGAAACTGCGCAGGCGGGCGCGGTCGGGGTTGAAATGATCGCGGTCGGTGTCGGTGTGCGTATAAGCGATCCGGTTCTTGAACCGCCCGCCGAACAGGTCGAAATTCACCCCGGCGTAACCGATGAACTCGCGGCCCAGGCCATAATCGGCGCTGTCGGCGTTGAACCCGTCAAACTCGACGCGGGTCCGCGAATAATGGGCGCGAAGGTCGATGCTGACATTGTCGGTCAGCGACAGTTCGGCACGTCCCGACAGGCTGCGGTTGCGATATCCGTCGCTTTCCTTGCCGCCAAAGGCGGGGGCGAGCGCCGACACGCCGTCGGTCACGAAATTCTGGGCGCCGATCCGCCAGGCCAGCGGCCCACTGCGTCCGCCGATGGCGGCGCGGGCATTGACCGTACTCCGCGATCCGGCTTCCAGGTCAAAGCTGCCCTCCAGCGGCTTTTCGGGGGTTGCCGACACGATATGGACGACCCCGCCGATCGCCTGGCTGCCCCACAGGATCGATTGCGGCCCGCGCAGGATTTCGATCTGGTCGATGTCGCCGGTCAGCAGGTTGGCGAAATTATACCCACCGCCCGCCGACGAGGGATCGTTGACCTTCACCCCGTCGATGACGACGACCGTGTGGTCGGATTCAGCGCCGCGGATCCGCAGCGATGTGGCGGTGCCATAGCCGCCGTTGCGTGAAAAGCTGACGCCGGGCGTGCGCAGCAGCAATTCGGTGACGCCCATGTCCTGCGCGCGGTCGATCGCCTGCTTGTCGAGGACGGTGATCGACGCCGGAACATTTTCGACCGGGGACTGCACGCGGGTCGCGGTGACGATGATATGTTCGCCGGCATCGGCGCCGGCATCGAATGCGGCGTCGCCGGCTTCGGCCGCCTGCGCGGGTGCCGCGATCAACAGGACGGCAAGGGAAACGGAACCTGGAACGATATTCTTACGCATGATGACCCCATCGACAAGACCGTTCCGGCGCACGGTCGATGGCGGTGCCATTGCGGGCGCACGCCATCGGCCCGCGCGTCGGCACGGCCAATAGTGTCGCCATTCGGGTTCACCCCCGTTCGCTCGGCACACCCTGTCCGCGCGAAAGACGACGGCGACGGGCAGGTCTCCTGGCTTGCGGGTCATCGCCGCCCGGCCGCCTTCTCAGGACGATCAGTCCCAATGGCAATTGGCCGGTGGCTCGCCGCGTACAGTTGCAGGGGCAGCCGGGTTTTTCCCGTTCCCTTTTCATCCCCCGTTTCCGGGGGAACCTGTCGCGGGGCGGGCGTTACTCCCTTTTCGGGGCGGGGGTCAATTGCTGCGTTGCGATATAATTGCGCACGGCGGGATCAGAATTCGATTCCGGGCTGCGCCTTTACATTCTGTTCGCGGAACGGGTGCTTCACCAGTGTCATTTCGGTGACAAGGTCGGCGGCATCGATCAGCGGTTGCGGCGCGTTGCGGCCGGTGATGACGACATGGGTCATCGCGGGCTTGGCTGCCAGCGCTTCCAGCACCTCCTCGACCGGCAGATATCCGTATCGCAGCACGATATTCAGTTCGTCGGCGACGACCATGCGATAGGCGGGATCGGCGATCATGCGCTTTACCTCGTCCCATGCGGCGCGGGCGACCTCGATGTCGCGTTCGCGATTCTGGGTGTCCCAGGTAAAGCCTTCGCCCATCGGCTTGAATTCGATCAGGTCGGGAAAGCGATCGAAAACGCTCTTTTCGCCGGTCGCCATCGCGCCCTTCACAAACTGGATCACGCCGACCTTCATGCCGTGGCCGATCGCGCGCACCGCCATGCCCAGCGCGGCGGACGTCTTGCCCTTGCCCGGCCCGGTGTGAACGATCACCAGTCCTTTTTCGACCGTCTTGGTGGCGATCTTGCGGCCGTGGGCGGCCTGAACCTTCTTCATTTTCTCGCGATGCTGCGCTTCGGTGCGTTCGGTCATCATCTCTCCTGTCGGCGCTCGGCCGTGCAATCGGTCAATTATGTCCATTTTAGCATTTAATGTCACCGTTGTGGCGCCGTTAAATAAGGAAAATTGGGCATTTTATTCATACTTTAGGGACAGATTGATCGGGGTGGCGATGGGCATGCCAATGCGATTTTAACTATGGCAAACGCCCAATTGAACGGGGAATAAAATTGCGGTATGTATAGGTCAAGTTATAGCATTATGTCGAAAGAGAAAGGGGTGTCACCCTTCAGTAATGGGCGCCATTTCGTATCAGGAGGGTGCTATGAATAATGCTTTCCGTTCTGAACCGGATCCCGGAAGTTCAATTTCGGGGGCAGGGAACGGGCAAGTTGATAGTGATCGTCGTGCAGGCGACCGTTATCGGACTGTATGGCGGATCGCAAAGGTCGTCCGCGACGGCGATGCCGGATTGTGGCGGGTGCGCAATATTTCCAATCGCGGCATGATGCTCGCCGCCGATGTTCCGATCGCCGTGGGCGAACGGCTGGAGATCGCGCTGTCGGATACGGTTGTCGTGGCGGGGAAGGTCGTCTGGTCGGACGATGGCCGCTGCGGTGTCGCCTTCGACGACGAGGTCGATGTCGCCCATATGCTGAAGCAATTGGCGGCGGAACAGCGGGCGACGGGATATCGCCAGCCCCGGCTCGAGGTGCATACGCTGGCACAGGCGGTTACCGACCGCGTGACGACCAGCATCGAACTGGTCGACCTTTCGCAGAACGGCGCCGGTTTCATTCATGACGGGCATCTGGAGGTCGGCAAGGAACTGGAGCTGGTGCTTGGCAAGGATATCCGGCGCAAGGCGATCGTGCGCTGGTCGCGCGGGACCCGCGGCGGCCTTTGGCTGACCCAGCCGCTCGACCGTGCCGATCTGGAAAGCATTCGCCGCTTCGCCGGTTCCTGAACAACGAAGGCGCGGGGGGCGCCTTCAGGACCGTTGATCGCGCGTGATCTTCAACCATGGATTGAGGTCGGGACTGGCGACCTTGATCAGATGATTGCGATCGCGATGCACAAAGGGTTCGTCGCGGCCCTTCACCATCAATATCGTATCCGAAACATAGCTCCACGACCCATCGTCGTGAAATTCGACCGTCAGTTCATAGCTGTCGGTGCGAAAGGCCTGGTCCAGGAACCGGGTCGAACAAATCCCATATTCGCTGCTGCCGCGTTCGGCGCGCACCACCAATTTTCCGGCATCGGGTTCGGCATGGCCCGCGGCGATCGCGGTCTGTCCGCGCGGGATCGTCAGCGTCTGCAGGATCAGGCCCGTCGCGGGTTCGTACAGCCAATATCCGACCTGATCGTGAAAGCTGATCGCCTCCTCGCGCGTGTTGACATGGATATGATAGCGCAGCCCATAGAACAGCTGGGGCCCGTTCGCTTGCGGGTCGATCGGCTGCATCTCGATCCGCTCATAATATTCGCGCGTCTCGGGGCCGTCGGCCTTGGGGTTGATGTCGACCCCGCGTTGCCCCTCCCAGACACCGGCCAGGCGGCGCAGCGGGCCAAGATTGGCGAGGGTGTCGGGATCGACGTCTTCGGGCTCGGTGAAAATATCGTCGGGCAGGTCCATCGTCGTCGCTCCCCTCCCAAGGCGCCGTTTCAGATATCCTCGGCCAGCCGTCCGTAAAGCTGCGGGCGCCGGTCGCGGAAAAATCCCATCCCGGCGCGATGCCTGGCCGCACGGTCGAGGTCGATCGTTTCGACCAGCACGCCTGTCTCGCCCGCGCCGAACTCCTGGGTCAAATCGCCCCACTCGTCGCTGATAAAGCTGTGGCCATAGAAATTGGCCTCGCCTTCGGACCCGATGCGGTTGGCGGCGATCACCGGCATACAGTTCGACACCGCATGGCCCTGCATCGCGCGGCGCCACATGCGGCTGGTGTCGAGGTCGGCGTCATAGGGTTCGCTGCCGATCGCGGTCGGATAGAACAGCAGCTCGGCGCCCATCAGCGCCATCGCGCGCGCGCATTCGGGATACCATTGGTCCCAGCACACCCCGACGCCGATGCGGGTGCCGAAAACGTCCCACACCTTGAACCCGGTGTTGCCGGGCCGGAAATAATATTTCTCTTCATAGCCGGGGCCATCGGGAATATGGCTCTTGCGATACGTCCCCATCACATTGCCATCGGGGCCGATCATCGCCAGCGTGTTGTAATAATGATGGCCGTCGCGTTCGAAGAAGCTCGTCGGGATCGCGACCTTCAGTTTCGCCGCAAGTGCCTGCATCGCAAGCACGCTCGGATGCTCGGCGGTCGGCCGCGCATTGGCGAACAGCGCCTCCTCTTCGACCTGACAGAAATAGGGTCCTTCGAACAGCTCGGGCGGCAGGATGATCTGCGCGCCCTTCGCGGCGGCGTCCTCGACGAGCGCGCTGACGGCCTCGATATTCGGCTGGACGGGGCCGGGCAGGGGAAGCTGCAATGCGGCGACGGTGATCGAACGGGTCATGCTTATTTGCTCTTCGCTGCCTGTGTTGTGTCGGGAATCTCCCAGCGCATGCGGTTGTTATAGGTGAACTCTATAGGTTCGCCCGCATCGTCTAATTTGGGATGAAATTTGCCGCGCCGCATCATTATTTCGCATGTTGCGTTGTCCAGATCAGGGTGGCCGGCTGACTGAGTAATTCGACAACTTTTTGGTTGACCATTCTTGCCCACCACTATTTCGAAGGCGGCAGTTCCTTGTGCTCCCGCGGCCAGAGCCGCGGCGGGATAGGTCTCGTTTGCCTGATATTTGGGCTGCGCGTAGGCGACGCTGCTTATGGTGCAAAAGAGTCCGAACGATATTATCGAATGCCTGATCATTTCGGCACCTGCTGGCTCGAGCAATGGAAGCTGCCGCCGCCCGCGATAATCCCGTGCGCGGGCACGCCGACCGCGCGGCGATCGGGGAACAGCGCGGCGAGCGCCGCGACCGCCGCCGCGTCATTCGCGACGCCATAGGTCGGGACGACAACGACGCTGTTGCCGATATAGAAATTCATATAGCTTGCCGCGACAATCTCGCCGTCCATCTCGACCCGGCCGGGCGAGGGCAGGTCGACAATCTCGATCCCGCCGAACGCGGCGGTTCGCGCGCGGGCGTCGGCATAGATGGCGGCGTTGGGATCATCATCGCCCGCCGCGACGGGCAGCGCGAGCCGCCCTTCGCCAACAAAGCGCGCCAGATTGTCGACATGGCCGTCGGTGTGGTCGCCGATCAGCCCGTCCCCCAGCCACAGCAACCGCTCGATCCCCAGCGACTGGTGCAGCCGCGCCGCAATGTCCGCGCGGGTCAGCGTGGGATTGCGGTTGGGGTTGAGCAGGCACTCCTCGGTGGTGACGGCGAGGCCGGTGCCATCGACGTCGATCCCGCCGCCCTCCAGCACCCAGTCCTGCTCGTCGACCGGCAGGCCGCTTGCCGCGGCCAGCGCCGCGCCGACCTCCTTGTCGCCGGGCATCACGAACTTCTCGCCCCACCAGTTGAATTCGAAATTGCGCGCGCGCCGCGCGGCACCGCGCCCCGCGATGATCGGCCCGGTATCGCGCAGCCAGATATCGCCGAGCGGCTGAACGAGGATGCGCACGCCGGGATCGACCAGCTTCGCGGCGATCTGCGCCTGCCTCTCGTCATTGACCACCAGCCGCACCTCCTCGCCGCGCCCTTCGTCATGGACGGCGTTGGCAAAGGCCGCGACGTCGGCGCGCGCCGCGTCAATCTGCCCCGACCATTCGTCGGCAAGGTGCGGAAAGCCGATCCATACGGCTTCGTGCGGCGCCCATTCGGCGGGCATGGTCAAGGTCATGCGAATATCCTGCGTCACGATTCGGCGGCGACCGGCCGCCCGTCGCCCCGGTGCATGCGCCAATCCCGCGCGGCGGGCAAGGGCGGGGCGGGCGGGTTGGAAAGAAACGAGACCCGCCGGGAAACCCAGCCGCAAAAACAAAGCGGCCCGCCGTTCGGGTGAACGGCGGGCCGCCTGGCCTGCATCGTCGAGGTTCCCCCGGCGTGGGCGTCAGGCGCCCTTGCGGCTTTCGTCGCGTGCCTTGCGGAACTCGTCGCCTTCGTTCCAGTTCGGCCATGCGGTCGTCATCGCGAGCATCCGGCCGACGGCATAGTAAAGGCGCAGGTCCGCCATCATGCCGTCCCAGCTGGTGATCGCCGACATGTCGTCCGACGGTGCGTGATAGCGTTTGGCGGTATAGGCTTCGGCCCACGCCTTGCCCGCGTCGGTGCCGCCCTCGACCAGATTTTCACCGCCGTCGAAATAGATCATCGGCACGCCGCGCTTGGCAAAGCTGAAATGGTCGGAGCGATAGTAAAAGCCCTTTTCAGGGGTCGGTTCGTCGACGATCGTGCGCTTTTCCATCGCGACGGCCTTGGCCAGATAGGCTTCCAGTTCCGACTTGCCGCGTCCGACGACGACGATGTCCTTCGCCGCACCGGCACCCGACAGCGCGTCCATATTGACGCCGCCGACCGTGCGGGCGAGCGGGAAGACCGGGTTGTCGGCATAATATTTCGACCCCAGCAGGCCCGATTCCTCGGCGGTGACGGCCAGGAAAACCAGGCTGCGGTCGGGTGCGCCCGCCTTCTTCTGCGCCTCGGCGATCGCGACCAGCGCCGCGGTGCCGGTCGCATTGTCGATCGCGCCGTTGCAGATGCCGTCGCCATCGACGGCTTCACACTTGCCCAGATGGTCCCAATGCGCGGTATAGAGGACATATTCGTCAGGGCGCTTGGCGCCCGGCAACACGGCGATGACATTCTTCGACATCTTGCGTTCGATCTTGTTGTCGAACGACAGCGATGCCTTCACGCCGGTCAGCGCAACGGGCTTGAACCCTTTTTTCTTCGCATCGGCGCGCAGCTTGTCGAAATCCAGCCCGGCGTCGGCGAACAATTGCTTGGCCTTGCCAAGCTGGATCCAGCCGTTGGCGGCGGTTTGGTCGGCGCCATTATTCTCGCTCGCGGCCAGATATTGGGTGCCGGTCCAGCTCGACTGGACGACGTTCCAGCCATAGGCGGCCGGTTCGGTGTCGTGGACGATCAACGCGGCCGCGGCGCCCTGGCGCGCGGCTTCTTCATATTTATAGGGCCAGCGGCCGTAATAGGTCATGGCGCGGCCGTTGAACTCGCCCTTGGCTTCCTTGGCTTCCCAGTCGGGGTCGTTGACCAGGATCACGACCGTCTTGCCCTTCACATCGAGCCCGGCATAATCGTTCCAGCCCTTTTCGGGGGCGTTGATGCCATAGCCGACGAAAACGACATCGCTGTCCTTGATCGAGATGTTCGGCTGGACGCGATAGCTTCCCGCGACGAAATCGGTCCCGAACGCCAGCGAAAGCGGTGCCTTGCCGCCGGTAAAGCTCAGCGGCGACACCTTGTCGGCGGTCATTTCGACCAGCGGCACGTCCTGGGTCCAGCTGCCGTTGTTGCCGGGTTCAAGCCCCGCCGCCTTGAAGCGTTCGATCAACAGGCCGACGGTCTTTTCTTCGCCTTCGGTGCCGGGCGCCCGGCCTTCGAACTCGTCCGATGCGAGGGCACCGACGACATCCTGCATGGTCTTCAGCGAGATGTCGGGAATCGACACGTCGGGAATGGCGGCGTTGCCCGCCTGGGTGCCGTCGTCGGCGGCGTTGCACGCCGCGAGCGACAAAAGGGCCGCGGCAGCCGCGGCGGCTCTGGGGAAGCGAAGCATGAAAATTCCTTGGGCTTTCGTTTGCGACGGCGCGTTTGTGCCAGCCGCCGCCACGACATGCAAGCCGCGCGGCCGGATAAGACGCCTCGCTTAAGTAAGCAGAATTGAAACGAATTTTTCTTGATTTTCGGGGGCGTCTGGGTTGTTTCTTTCTTCGGGAATATTTGAATTCGGGGGATGCTTCTTGAAACGATCAAAGTTTTTGGGCCAGATTCTGGCGTCCGCGGCGGTGCTGGCTGCTGTGCTGACGGAGGTCCCGGCTGCGGCGCAAGGCAGCGTCACCATCGACAATGCCATGCGCTTCGGTGCGCTGGAGGCGATTCGGGATGTCAGCCTGTCCCCCGACGGCCAGCGCCTCGCTTATATCGAGAATCTGCCCGATCAGAAGCGGCGGCTGCTGGTGGTCGACACGCGCGAGGGTGCTGTCCCGCAAAGCCTCCTGAAAAGCAACGGTGGCGAGGACGGCAGCCTTTCCTGGTGCGGGTGGGTGACGAACAAGCGATTGGCTTGTCAGACCTATTACCGAACCGACATCACGGGCGATGTCCTTACCTCCTCTGCGATGGTGGCGATCGAGGCCGACGGTAAAAAGATTCAGAGCCTCAGCAACCGCCGAAATTACCGGTCGCTCTATCACGATCTGCGCGGCGGAACGGTCGTTGACTGGTCATCGGAGGGTGATGGCTCTTTGCTCATGACGCGCAGCTATGTCCCGGAAAGTACGGTGGGAACGCTCATCGCCAGCAATGAGGAAGGGCTGGGCGTCGACCGGGTCGACACGTCGACGGGCAAAGGCAAGCGCGTCGTGTCGCCCAGTACCAACGCGATCGGCTATCTGTCCGACGGGCATGGAAATGTGCGGATCATGGGCGTTCAGGGGTATAATTCGAGTACTGGCCAACTCGATCCCAATATTCGCTATATGTTTCGTCCAAAGGATGGCGGGCGCTGGACGTCGCTGACCCAATATAACATCACGACCGAAGAGGGCTTTCTGGCCAGCGCCGTCGATCCGGCGACCGACCGTGTTTACGGGTTCCAGAAGATCGACGGGCGCAAGGCCATCGTCGCGATGGCGCTCGACGGATCGGGGGCGACGACGACCATCTTTGCCCATCCCGAGGTCGATGTGGACGATATCATTAGGATCGGGCGCAATGGCCGGATCGTCGGGGCCTCGTTCGTGACCGAAAAGCGCCAGGCGGTTATGACCGACGAGCGGGTCGCAAAGATGACCGGCGCGCTCTCAAAGGCGCTGGGCGGCCGGCAGGTGCTGGTGGTGGACGCCGCAGCGGACGAGAGCCGCTATCTCATCTGGGCGAATTCGGATACCGATCCCGGCCAATATTATCTCTACACCCCGGCCGCCCGCGAACTGCGTCCCTTGCTCGGTGCGCGCGATGCCCTTGCCAAGCTTACGCTGTCGCCGGTGACGCCTATCCGCTATCCGGCGGCCGACGGCACGATGATCCCCGGCTATCTGACGCTGCCGCCGGGACGCAGCGATGCAAAGGGCCTGCCTGCCATCGTCATGCCGCACGGCGGCCCTTCGGCACGCGACGAATGGGGCTTCGACTGGCTCGCGCAATATTTCGCCCAGTCGGGCTATGCGGTGCTGCAACCCAATTTTCGCGGCTCGTCGGGATATGGCGACCAATGGTATCAGAATAATGGCTTTCAGTCGTGGCGCACCGCGATCGGCGATGTCGCCGACGGCGGGCGCTGGCTGGTGTCGGCGCAGGGCACGGATGCGGCCAAGCTGTCGATCGTCGGCTGGTCTTATGGCGGCTATGCCGCGCTGCAATCGGGGGTGGTGGCGCCCGATCTGTTCCGGGCAATCGTGGCGATCGCGCCGGTCACCGATCTGGCGGAGCTGAAATCGGACGCATCTGCGGAGGGCCGGTCGAGAATCGATGCCCGCTTCATCGGGTCGGGGCCGCATGTGCGCGAAGGATCGCCGGCGCAAAATGCCGAGGCGATCAAGGCGCCGGTACTGATGTTCCATGGCAGCTTCGACCGGAATGTTGCGATCGAACAGGCGCGGATCATGCGCCGGGCGCTGGAAGGCAAGGGCAAGACTGTCGAACTCGTGGAATATCCGGAGCTCGCCCACAGCCTGGAGGCGAGCGAGGCGCGCACCGACATGCTGCGCCGGATTTCGGCTTTCCTGCCGAAGTAACGAAAAAGGGGCGGCCCGATTGTTCGGACCGCCCCTTTTCGAATGCGTATCGAAACCGATCAGCGCGAATAGAATTCGACGACCAGATTGGGTTCCATCTTCACCGGATAGGGCACTTCGTCGAGCGTGGGCACGCGAACGAAGGTCGCCTTGGTGCCATCGACCGCGACATATTCGGGCAGGTCACGCTCGGGCAGGCTCTGCGCTTCGGCGACCAGCGCCATTTCCTGCGCCTTCTTGCCCAGGGTGACTTCGTCGCCCGGCTTCACGAGGCGGCTGGCGATGTTGCACTTCACGCCGTTCACATAAACGTGACCGTGGCTGACGAGCTGGCGCGCCGAGAAGATGGTCGGTGCGAACTTGGCGCGATAGACGATGGCGTCCAGGCGGCGTTCGAGCAGGCCGATCAGATTCTGGCCGGTATCGCCCTTCATGCGCGACGCTTCGAAATAATTCTTCTTGAACTGCTTTTCGGTGATGTCGCCGTAATAGCCCTTCAGCTTCTGCTTGGCGCGAAGCTGGATGCCGAAGTCCGACATCTTGCCCTTGCGGCGCTGACCGTGCTGGCCGGGGCCATATTCGCGGCGGTTGACCGGGCTCTTCGGGCGACCCCAGATGTTTTCGCCCATCCGGCGGTCGAGTTTGTACTTGGCGCTCTGGCGCTTCGACATGTTCGTCTCCAATTTGCTGTTTGCCGAAGGATTTCGGCGTTTCCCGGGTCGCACCGCGCGGCATTGCCGTGCGCGACCGCCACTTCACCGGGGTGTGGGGTCCATTGCGAAGGCGCGCGACTAGACGGCGAGGGGGCGAAAGTCAAGGGGCGAAGCCCCGTCTCGACACGGCGGAAAAAGCCGCTAAAGGCAGCGCCCATGACTGCCGCCAAATTGCCCGAACAGTGCGAAACGATGATCGATGTGCGTGCCGGGGTCGACGCGGTCGATCGCGAACTCGTCGCGCTGCTCGTTCGCCGTTTCGGCTATATGGATGCCGCCGCGCGGATCAAGCCGGACCGGGACAGCGTGCGCGACGAGGCGCGCAAGGCCCAGGTGCTCGACAATGTCGCGAACGAGGCCGCCGCCGCCGGGCTCGACCCGCAGCGGATCCGCGCGGTGTGGAACGAACTGGTCGAACAGTCGATCGCGCATGAATTGACCCGCTGGGACGGCCTTCGCGCCTAGGCGTCGCCGCTCCCGGGCGCCTTGCGGGCACGGCCCAGCGTCGTGATGATGCCGTGCATCATCCTGATATCATTATAGGACCAGCCCGTCTTGGTGATCGCGGTGCGGATCGTGCGCAGCGTCGCCTCGGTGCGTTCGGGCGGAAAGAAATAGCCGGCCGCGTCAAGGTCGCGGTTGAGATGATCGATCAACTGTTCATACTCGCCATGCGCGGCGGGCGGATCGAGCGGAACCTCGGGCGGGCTGGCGAGCGCGACCCCCTTCGACCATTCATAGGCAAGCAGGATGACCGCCTGCGCCAGGTTCAGTGATCCGAATTCGGGGTTGATCGGGACGGTGACGATATTGTGCGCCAGCGCGACATCATCGGTTTCCAGCCCCGATCGTTCGGGGCCGAAGACATAGGCGGAGCGGCCGGCGCTTGCATGGACCTGCCGTGCCGCCGCTTCGGGGGTCAGCACCGGCTTGGTCACGCCGCGCTTGCGCACCGTCGTCGCATAGACGGTGGTGCAATCGGCGACCGCCTCGGCCAGCGTGCCGAACACTTCGGCCCCGGCCAGCACGATGTCGGCGCCCGATGCGGCGGGGCCGGCATCGGGGTTGGGCCAGCCGTCGCGCGGGGCGACGAGGCGCATCTCGGTCAGCCCGAAATTGAGCATCGCGCGCGCCGCCTTGCCGATATTCTCGCCAAGCTGCGGACGGACGAGGACGATGACGGGGGGCGGGGTCATGCCCTGCATCCCGTCTGGTCGCCAAGTACGGGACGGATGGTCGGATGGGTCGTCAATTCAAAGTGGATGTGCATCGGGCGTACCGTGCTCCTTCGGTTCTCGGCGCGCCCGCTTCTTGCTGGCATTCCATTCCTCCCTGGTCTTGCAGATGGGGGGGGCAAGGCGTGAGCCGGTGGTGTCGTTTCGAACGCATATCCGCTTCTTCTTCTCCGCGGGAGCGGGGGAGGCGGCGTCTGCGGGACCGGAGGGGGCGGTCGCGGCCAGCATTAGGGCAAAAGGAAGCATGATCATAGGAAACTCCAACATGGAAATGGCGCAGCGAGATGAAAGGCTCGGCGCGCGGCGTTCAACCATGCTTCCTATCAATGGCCGAAACAGGCGACGAATGGCATAGTCGCCTTGGGCGGGCGGTCTCTTGGGCGTGCTGGAACGGGGGATGGCAGCGCCGGGCGGTCCGGGCGGTTCAGTCCTTGCCGAGGCCGCCAACCTGACTTGCAAATTCCTCGAAATCCTTGGCTTCGGTGAAATCGCGATAGACGCTGGCAAAGCGGATATAGGCGACATTGTCGACGCCTTTCAGCGCCTCCATCACCATCGCCCCGATCTGCTGCGCCCGCACTTCGCTTTCGCCCGACGTTTCGAGCTGGCGCTGGATGCCCGATACCAGCCGATCGATGCGCGCGCTTTCGATTGGGCGCTTGCGGCAGGCGATCTGGACGCTGCGCATCAGCTTTTCGCGGTCAAAGGGTTCGCGCGCGCCATCGGCCTTGACGACCCCAACCTCGCGAAGCTGGATGCGCTCAAAGGTGGTGAAACGCGCGCCGCAATCCTCGCACTGGCGGCGGCGGCGGATGGCGGCGCCGTCCTCGGTCGGACGGCTGTCCTTCACCTGGCTGTCTTCATGGCCGCAATAGGGGCAGCGCATCGTTCAGCGCTTTACCTGCATGACGAGCGCGACGACGGCGCCCGCGAACAGGCCGACGGGCCAGCTCACCACCGGCAATATCGCGCCCGCGATGGCCCCGACAACGCCGCCGGTCAGCACCGGGCGCGTCGAGGGATGATCCATCCCCTGACGGCCCATGGCCTTGGCTTCTTCGATCGATCGTTCGAACAGCGTCGGTTCCTCGGGGTTGGGGCGCGCCATCGCCCCTTACCCCTGATAGATGGGGAAGCGTTCGCACAGCGTGCGAACACGGGCGCGAACATCGGCCTCGACCGCCGGGTCGCCTTGCTCGCCCTTGTCGCGCAGCGCCTCCAGCACATCGGCCACCATGTCGCCGATCTGTTCGAACTCGGCGATGCCGAAACCGCGGGTCGTGCCGGCGGGCGATCCGACGCGGATGCCGCTGGTCTTGACCGGCGGCAGCGGGTCAAAGGGGATGCCATTTTTGTTGCAGGTGATCGCGCTGCGTTCCAGCGCCTCGTCGGCGTCGCGGCCGGTGATGCCCAGCGGGCGCAGGTCGATCAGCGCAAGGTGCGTATCGGTGCCGCCCGCGACGACGTCGGCGCCGCGCGCCTTCAACCGGTTGGCCAGCGCCTGGGCGTTGGCGATCGTCGCCTTGGCATAATCCTTGAACTCGGGGCGCAGCGCTTCGCCGAATGCCACCGCCTTGGCGGCGATGACGTGCATCAGCGGGCCGCCCTGCAGGCCGGGGAAGACCGCCGAGTTGATGCGCTTGGCGATCGCTTCGTCATTGGTCAGGATCATGCCGCCGCGCGGACCGCGCAGCGTCTTGTGCGTCGTGGTGGTGACGACATGCGCATGTTCCATCGGCGAAGGATGCGCGCCGCCTGCGACCAGGCCCGCGAAATGCGCCATGTCAACCATCAGCAGCGCGCCGACATCGTCGGCGATCGCGCGAAAGCGGGCGAAGTCCAGGGTGCGCGGATAGGCCGAACCGCCCGCGATGATCAGCGTCGGGCGATGCTCCTTGGCCAGCGCCTCGACCTGGTCGAAATCGACCAGATGATCGTCGGCGCGCACGCCATATTGCACGGCATTATACCATTTGCCCGACAGGGCGGGCGGCGCGCCGTGGGTCAAATGGCCCCCGGCATCCAGGCTCATCCCCAAAATCGTCGCGCCGGGCTTGGTCAGCGCCAGCATCACCGCGCCATTCGCCTGCGCCCCCGAATGCGGCTGCACATTGACATAGCCGCAATCGAACAGCTGCTTGGCGCGCTCGATCGCCAGCGTTTCGACCTCGTCCGACGGGGCGCAGCCCTGATAATAGCGGCGGCCGGGATAGCCTTCGGCATATTTGTTGGTGAAAACGCTGCCCTGCGCTTCGAGGACCGCCTTCGAAACGATGTTTTCCGACGCGATCAGCTCGATCTGATATTGTTCGCGTTCCATTTCATGCTTCATCGCCGCGGCGACGGCGGGGTCGACGGTATCGACGCCATCGGTGAAGTAGCCGGCCGAGCGAATGGGTTTGTCGAGCGTGGAAGTGGTCATCGGCTGGTCTCCAGTTGGGGGGGATTGGAAAGCTTGTCGACGCGGCGAACATGGCGGTCGCCGGCGAATTCGGTGGTCAGAAAGGCGTCGAGGCACGCCTTGGCCATGTCGATGCCGGTCAGGCGGGCGCCCATCGCGATGACATTGGCGTCATTATGTTCGCGCGACAGCTTCGCCGACAGCGGTTCGCCGACCAGCGCGCAGCGGCACGCCGGATTGCGGTTGACCGCCATCGAAATGCCGATGCCCGATCCGCACAGCGCGACGCCCTTTTCGGCGCTGCCGTCGGCGATCGCGGCGGCCAGCCGATATCCGAAATCGGGGTAATCGACGCTGTCGGGGCTGTCGGGGCCGAGGTCGGCGACCTCGTGTCCCTGGCCGCGCAGCCACTCGGCAAGCGCGGCTTTAAGGTCATAGGCGGCGTGGTCAGAGGCAATGGCGATGCGCATCGGCGCGTCTCCCGTAACGGCAAAGGGAATCGGTGAGCGCGCTTTAGGCGAAGCGGTCCGAATTGGCCATAAGCGGCAGCGCCTTTTGACGGCTTTTTGTCACAAAGCGCATTTACCGCATCGGGCCCGGCGCGTAGAGCGTCGGCCATGGGCGATTTGCTGTTATCGATCGTGATGCTGGCCGGGCTGGCGCTTGCTGGCGGCGCGGTGATGGTCTTCCGCCACGGCGACCGGCGGCGTGCGCTGCTGATGCTGATCGCCGCGTTGGTGCTGTTCGGCAATGTCGCGATCTGGCTGGTGCCGGTGAAATAGAAATCCTCTCCTGCCGCCTGGCGGGGAGAGGAGGACCGCCGCGAAGCGGTGGTGGAGGGGCCGCGACATCGCGGCGCCCCTCCGACAGCGGCTTGCGCCGCCGCCACCTCCCCATGACTGCGCCACAGGGAGGCGTTTTTCATCAGCGGATCGGCGAATCCGGGGCGAGCCGCATGTCGAGATAATTGTCGAGGCTCTTCATCAGCTGATCGAGTTCATGCTCGAAGAAATGGTTCGCGCGCGGAATTTCGTCGTGATGGATGGTGATGCCCTTCTGGGTGCGCAGCTTGTCGACCAGCTTTTGCACCGCGGGGGGGGGGACGATCTCGTCCTGGCCACCCGCGACGATGATGCCCGACGAGGGGCAGGGGGCAAGGAAGCTGAAATCATACATGTTGGCCGGCGGCGCGACCGACAGAAAGCCGCGGATCTCGGGGCGGCGCATCAACAACTGCATCCCGATCCACGCGCCAAAGCTGAAGCCCGCGACCCAGGTCGTCTGCGCCTCGGGGTGGATGGACTGCACCCAGTCGAGCGCCGAGGCGGCATCCGAAAGCTCGCCGATGCCATTGTCGAACGCGCCCTGGCTGCGTCCGACGCCGCGAAAGTTGAAGCGCAGGACGGCGAAACCGCGCGCGACAAAGCTCTTGTACATCGCCTGGGTGATGCGGTCGTTCATCGTGCCGCCCGCGTGCGGATGCGGGTGGAGGATCAGCGCGACCGGCGCACGCGGGCGCGGCGGAGGCGAAAAACGGCCTTCGATGCGGCCCTCGGGGCCGGGGAAAATAACGTCGGGCAAAGGGCACCTCATGTTTCTTGGGCTGGCCCCCGATTCGCCGGATCGGCGGGGTGGCGGAGCGAGATTGGCGCCTATATAGAAATCGGGTGGCAAGTTGCAACTTTTGCGAATCGCTCGCAATAATGACGCGCGCCATTCCTCCATTCGTCACTGCGGCGGGGTGACGATGATGGCGGCATTACTCGACACACGCCGCGGAACGGGGCACATGCGCCCGATGATCTACCTCGACTATCAAGCCACCACCCCGCTGGCGCCCGAAGCGCGCGCGGCGATGCTGCGCTGGCTGGCCGGGCCGGACGAGGGCGCCGGCGATCCCGGGGGCTTCGCCAACCCGTCGAGCACGCACAAGGCGGGGCGCGCCGCCGCCGCGGCGGTCGAGGTCGCGCGCGATCAGGTCGCGGCGCTGCTGCCGCGCGGCGGGCGGCTGTTCTTCACCTCGGGCGCGACAGAGGCGCTCAACTGGGCGCTGTTTCGCGGGGCAGAGGCGATGCCGGGCGGCGTCGCGGGGCTCAGCATCGAACATGCCGCCTCGCTGCAATGCCTCGAACGGCTGAACGCGGCGATCCTGCCGGTCGGGGCCGACGGGGTTGCGCTACCGCCCGATCCCGCGCTAATCCCCGAAAATGGTATCGTCGCGGCGATGCTGGTGAACAATGAAGTCGGCACGATCCAGCCGGTCGCCGATTTCGCCGACGCGGCCCACGCGAAGCACAGCCTGCTGCTCTGCGATGCGGTGCAGGCTTATGGCCGCGTCGCGATCCCCGATGGTGCCGACCTGATCGCGCTGTCGGCGCACAAGATCCACGGGCCAAAGGGGATCGGGGCGCTGTGGGTGCGCGACGGTGTCGACCTGCCGCCCTTCATGGTCGGTGGGGCGCAGGAACTGGGGATGCGCTCGGGCACCGTGTCGCCCGCCTTGTGCGCGGGTTTCGGCGCCGCTGCGGCGCTCGCGGCCGAGCGTTTCGACGCCGACGCCGCCCATGCCGAACGGCTCTGGTCGCTTGCCATGGACATGCTTCCCGAATGGACGCTCAACGGGTCGGCAGAGCGGCGCTATCATGGCAATCTCAATATCCGGCGCGAAGGCGTCAACGGGCTGCGGCTGATGTCCGATGCGCGCGACATCGCCTTTTCGCTGGGCAGCGCGTGCGGCAGCGGGTCGGGCAAGGTCAGCCATGTGCTGCGCGCGATGGGGGTGGCGGAGGCCGATGCCCGCGCCTCGATCCGCCTCGGCTGGGGGCGCTACACCAGCGAACAGGCGCTGCGCGACGGGCTGAATGCCATCAAGGCGGCCGCGCGCCTTCAGGGAGTGAATTGATGCGCGTCACCTTCATCCACGCCGACGGCCAGGGCCGCACCGAGGCGGAGGCACAGCCCGGCGACATCCTGCTCGACGTTGCACAGGCGCATCTGATGCCGCTCGAGGGGACGTGCGAGGGGCAGATGGCCTGTTCGACCTGTCATGTCATCGTCGACCGCGCCGATTTCGACCGCCTGCCGCCCGCCAGCGAGATGGAGGAGGATATGCTCGACCTCGCCTCCGGCGCGCGCCGCACCAGCCGCCTGGCGTGCCAGATCGTCCTGACACCGGCGATGGATGGGCTGACGGTGCATATTCCGGCCGAAAGCCGCAACATGCAGGCGCCACGCTGAGCCCGGCATCGAAACTGGTACCGAAATTGACCCCGAAACCGAAGCGGAAATCGGGGTGGATTTTGTCATCCCGCGCTTTTCGATACCATGCACAATACCATACATAATGCGGGGTCGCGCTGGGGGTGTCCCGGCGGGTGGGCTGTGGCCGGCCGACGCTTGGCCGACTGCCACCTTGCATTTTCTTGCCGCCGCCGCCATATGCGCGCCGGGAGTCGGGCGGACGCAGTCTTCGCCAACCCGGTCAGGTCCGGAAGGAAGCAGCCGCAACGAATTCGCTGCGGGTCGTTCCGGCTCCCACCCTCGACGCTATTGCGCATCCGGGCGCATCACGACCGCGATCCAGGTCGGCGTTGATCCCGCCCCATTCCCCTATTCGTCACTGCGAGCGCAGCGAAGCAATTCAGGGCAGTGCGTGTATCGGATCATGGTCGCCCCTATTCCCCTTCGACAAGCGGACGGCTCGCCCCTAAGACAGGCGCTATGAGCGATTCCGCCGACGATGAAACCCCGATGCTGGGCATGGACCTGCCGGAAACCGCGCCGCAGGCGTCTTCCGGTCCTTATCGCGTTCTGGCGCGCAAATATCGTCCGCAAACCTTTGCCGAACTGATCGGCCAGGATGCGATGGTCCGCACGCTGGGCAATGCCATCGCCCGCGACCGGCTGGCCCACGCCTTCCTGATGACCGGGGTGCGCGGGGTCGGCAAGACCTCGACCGCGCGGCTGATCGCCAAGGCGCTGAACTGCGTCGGCGCGGACGGCCAGGGCGGGCCGACGATCGATCCGTGCGGGGTGTGCGAACCGTGCCGCGCGATCACCGACGGGCGCCATATCGACGTCATCGAAATGGACGCCGCCTCGCACACCGGCGTCGACGATGTGCGCGAGATTATCGAGGCGGTTCGCTATGCCGCCGTGTCGGCGCGCTATAAAATCTATATCATCGACGAAGTGCACATGTTGTCGCGTAACGCCTTCAACGCGCTGCTTAAAACGCTCGAAGAGCCGCCGCCGCACGTCAAGTTCCTGTTCGCGACGACCGAGGTGAACAAGGTGCCGGTGACAGTGCTGTCGCGTTGCCAGCGTTTCGATTTGCGCCGCATCACCCCCGACATGCTGTTCACCCATTTCAGTGGCATCCTGCAAAAGGAAGGGGTGGAGGCAGAGGCTCCGGCGATCTGGCTGATCGCCAATGCCGCCGAAGGTTCGGTGCGCGACGGCTTGTCGATCCTCGACCAGGCGATCGCCCATGCCGACCTCGATGGCGGCGGCATCGTCAGCGCCGAACAGGTGCGCGCGATGCTCGGCCTGTCCGACCGTTCGTCGATTGCCTCGTTGATGGCGACGGTCCTGGAGGGCGACGCCGGCGGCGCGATCGATCTTGCGCGCGCGCAATATGCGCTGGGGATCGAACCCGTTGCGATGGTGCGCGGGCTGATGGACCTGACCCATGCGATCACCCTCGCCAAAGTGTCGCGCCACGACGATCCGGCGCTCGCCGAATCCGACCGCGCGCGCATCGGCGAATGGGCGCAAAAGCTGGGGTTTGCGCCGCTCAACCGGCTGTGGCAGCTGCTGCTCAAGGGGCATGAAGAGGTGCTGCGCGCCAACAACCCGATCGAGCATCTGGAAATGCTGCTGCTGCGGGTCATCTATGCCGCGGCGATGCCCGATCCCGGCGAACTGGCCAAGCTGCTCGAAGCGGGCGCGTCGCGCACGATGCCGCTGGCGCCGCCCGCCGCGCCGGGCGATATGGGACAGGCGCCTTCGCCGGTCGCGGAGGTTGCGGCCCCCGCACCCGCCGCTTCGGAATCGCATGTGGATGCCCCGGTCGCGGCGCTCACCATCGCCCAGATTCACCAGCTTCTCGAACAGACGGGCAATCACCGGCTGGCGGTGATGGTCTATGAACATCTGCGGCTGATCGAACTGGCGCCGGGCGTGCTCGTCTTTGCGTCGGTTCCGGCGCTCGATCCGGGTTTTGCGCGCGATCTTGGCGATGCGCTGCTGAATGCGACCGGCAATCGCTGGCAGGTGCGGGCGGGCGAGGGCGATGCGCGGCCAAGCCTGGGTGAAGTGCGCGATGCGCGGCTCGCCGACAATGATGCGCGGATTCGCGAATTGCCGGTGGTAAAGGCCGCTCTGGCCGCTTTTCCCGACGCAACGCTTGTCGAAGACGACGACAATCGCCATAAGCTCAACCCATGAAATCGATCGAAGAAATGATGAAGGCGGCGCAGGAAGCGGCGGCCACGGTGCAGGCGCAGATGCAGGAGGCGCAGGCAAAGCTCGACAGCATCGAAGTCGAAGGCGTGTCGGGCGGCGGTCTCGTGCGGATTCGCGCCAGCGCCAAGGGACGAATCAAGGCGATTGCCATCGACGACAGCCTGATCGTGCCCGCCGACAAGCAGATGCTCGAAGACCTGCTCGCCGCGGCTTTCAACGATGCGCGTGAAAAGGCCGATCGCGCCAGCCAGGACGAAATGGGCAAGATGACCAGCGGCCTGCCGCTGCCGCCGGGTTTCAAGCTCCCGTTCTGACAGGACTATCCCCGCTGTGGTAAAGTCGCGGGGAGGGGGGATCATCCCGCCTGACCGGGTGCAGGATCGGCCGCGACGGTGTTCCGCGTCCCTTGTTCGGCGCCCGTGTCCTGGCCGCCTTGGCATGGTTTTTCCGGCGGGCCGTGGCCATGCCGTTCAGCACTGTGTCATTGAACGGCTGACAAGTTACGCCATATTAGCGATCAATATCCCATAGAAAGGGCGATGCGTTCGTGACGGACGCCGCTCAGGAGCCATAATGACGCAATCTTTTCCTCTTCTTCCGCTTCGCGACATCGTCGTCTTCCCGCACATGATCGTGCCGCTGTTCGTCGGTCGCGACCGGTCGGTCGCCGCGCTCGAAACCGCGATGGAAGCCGACAAGGAGATTTTTCTCGTCGCGCAGCTCGATCCGGGTGAGGATGATCCGGCGCGCGACGACCTCTACGACGTCGGTGTCATCGCCACGGTTCTGCAGCTTCTGAAGCTGCCCGACGGCACGGTGCGCGTGCTGGTAGAGGGCAAGGAGCGCGCGAAGCTCACGGCGCTCGAAACGTCCGACAAGGCGGTGATCGCGCATGTGAAGCCGATTGCGGATATGGTCGACGACAGCGTCGATACCGCGGCGCTGATGCGCTCGGTCGTCGATCAGTTCGAATCCTATGCCAAGCTCAACAAGAAGATGCCGGCCGAAACCGCGGTCCAGCTGTCGCAGATCGACGACGCCTCGCGTCTCGCCGACTCGGTCGCGGGCAATCTCAACATCAAGGTCGCCGACAAGCAGGCGCTGCTGGTCGAGGATACCCCGGCGAAGCGGCTCGAGATGGTGTTCGCCTTCATGGAGGGCGAACTCGGCGTGCTGCAGGTCGAAAAGAAGATCCGCGGCCGCGTGAAGCGCCAGATGGAAAAGAGTCAGCGTGAATATTACCTAAACGAACAACTAAAAGCGATCCAGCGCGAGCTGGGTAATGACGGCGGCGAGGGCGGCGACGACCTTGCCGAGCTTCAGGCAAAGATCGACAAGCTCAAACTGTCAAAGGAAGCCAAGGCAAAGGCCGAAGCCGAGCTCAAGAAGCTGCGAGCCATGGCTCCGATGTCGGCCGAAGCGACGGTGGTGCGCAATTATCTCGACACGCTGCTCGGCCTGCCGTGGGGCAAGAAGTCGAAGCTTAAGAAGGACATCGCCAAGGCGCAAGCCGTCCTCGACGACGACCATTATGCGCTCGAAAAGGTCAAGGACCGGATCGTCGAATATCTGGCCGTGCAGGCGCGCACCAACAAGCTGAAGGGGCCGATCCTGTGCCTCGTCGGCCCGCCGGGGGTCGGCAAGACCTCGCTCGGCCGCTCGATCGCCAAGGCGACGGGCCGCGAATTCGTGCGCCAGTCGCTCGGCGGCGTGCGCGACGAGGCCGAAATCCGCGGCCACCGCCGCACCTATATCGGATCGCTGCCGGGCAAGATCGTGACCAACCTCAAAAAGGCGGGAACGATGAACCCGCTGTTCCTGCTCGACGAGATCGACAAGCTCGGCCAGGATTTCCGCGGCGATCCGGCATCGGCGCTGCTCGAGGTGCTCGATCCTGAACAGAATACGAAGTTTCAGGACCATTATCTCGAGATCGACGTCGACCTTAGCGACGTGATGTTCGTGACCACCGCCAACTCGCTCAATCTGCCGCAGCCGCTGCTCGACCGGATGGAGATCATCCGGCTCGAAGGTTACACAGAAGATGAAAAAGTAGAAATCGCCCAACGCCACCTCATCGCCAAACAGGTCGAAGCGCATGGGCTGAAGGACGGCGAATTCGAACTTACCGAAGAAGGGCTGCGCGACCTTATTCGCTATTACACCCGCGAGGCCGGCGTCCGGACGCTCGAACGGGAAATTGCACGGCTGGCTCGCAAGGCGCTGCGCAAGATATTGGAAGGAAAGGCGGAAAGCGTCACCGTCACTCCCGAAAATCTGTCGGAATTTTCCGGCGTTCGGAAATTCCGCCATGGTGTCGGCGACCGGGAGGATCAGGTCGGCGCGGTTACGGGCCTGGCCTGGACTGAGGTAGGCGGCGAGCTGTTGACCATCGAAGCCGTCACTGCGGCGGGCAAGGGGCAGGTCAAGACCACCGGCAAGCTTGGCGAGGTGATGACCGAATCGGTGCAGGCCGCGCTGTCGTTCGTTAAGGCGCGCGCGCCCGCCTATGGCATCCGTCCCAGTCTTTTCGCACGCAAGGACATTCATATCCACTTGCCCGAAGGGGCGGTGCCGAAGGACGGCCCGTCGGCGGGCATCGGCATGGTCACCGCGATGATCTCGACACTCACCGGCATCGCGGTGCGAAAGGATGTGGCCATGACCGGCGAAGTCACCCTTCGTGGCCGCGTGCTGGCGATCGGCGGGCTCAAGGAAAAACTGCTCGCGGCGCTGCGGGGCGGGATCACGACCGTCCTGATTCCAGAGGAAAATGAAAAGGATCTGGTCGAAATCCCGGCGAACATCACCGAGACGCTGAAGATCATTCCGGTCAGTCACGTCGACCAGGTGCTAGCCGAAGCACTGGTCGCACCGGTGGAACCGATCGAATGGACCGAAGCGGACGAACTGGCAGCGTCACCGCCGATCGCACCCGGCGGCGATGCTGAAAATGCGATTCGTCACTAGCGTGTAAGTAAGAGCGGGTTTGTCGTGAGGCTTTTCATCGCAAAATCGGCATTTTGGGCCGGTTTTCGTGGTTTTTTGCTTTGACAAGCCTGCCTGAAACAGCGTTAGTGGCGCGCCATGGCTCGGCCATGAATCACTTATCCAACCATATGCAGGGGTTCCTTAGGCATGAACAAACAAGACCTGATCGCCGCCGTCGCTGACTCGAGCGGCCTGACCAAGGGTGACGCGAGCAAGGCGGTTGAAGCCGTTTTCGACGCGATCACCGGTACGCTGAAGAAGGGCGGCGAAGTCCGTCTCGTCGGTTTCGGCACCTTTGCCGTCAGCCAGCGCAAGGCCTCGACCGGCCGCAACCCGCGCACCGGCGAAACGATGACCATCGCGGCATCGAACCAGCCGAAGTTCAAGGCCGGCAAGGCTCTCAAGGACGCCGTCAACTAATAACGGCAGTGCCTTTTGGCGAAAACATCTCGGGCCGCGGCGCAAGCCGCGGCCCGATTTGTATTTATCGGTTGTGAAGGTGCAAATCGCCGTTGCATTCACCGCGCCACAGGCTATGGACGTCCAGCTTTCGGAAGCGGGCAATCGCCCAGATGCCGGAACGGGCGCGTAGCTCAGCGGTAGAGCACACCCTTCACACGGGTGGGGTCACAGGTTCAATCCCTGTCGCGCCCACCATGGCGGTGGCGCTGTTCGGCGTTGCCTTATGCCATTCATCGCCTATTCAATGCTTCTGCATTAGGTATCCGGCCATGATCCGCACTTTGACCATCTCGCTTGCTTCTGCCCTGTTGCTTGGTACCGCCATGCCCGCGCTAGCGCGCGGCGACCGCGACCAGGAGCATCTGCGCGAAGCTGCCGCTCAAGGACAGGTAATCCCGCTGAAGCGCCTGATCTCCGAGGTCAGTTCGCGTTCGCCCTATAGCGACATGACCTATCTCGGCGGGCCGCAATTTGACTCGCGGCAGATGATCTATGCGCTCAAGTTTATGGATGGCAGCCAGGTCGTGGTTGTCTATGTCGATGCCCGCACCGGTCGGATCGTGGGACGCAAGCCCTGACATTCAGCCTGCAACGACATTTTGCGATGATCGTTGTGAATTGTTAGACAGTCGTAAATCGCGACCGGGTGAACCGGCGCGCAATGGAAAGGCGCCTGAATGCGTATTCTGATCGTCGAGGACGAACCCACGCTGGGACCCCAGCTCAAAGCGACGCTGGAGGGCGCCGGCTACGCCGTCGATCTTGCCACCGATGGGGAGGATGGACATTTTCTCGGGTCCACCGAAACCTATGACGCCGTGATTCTTGACCTTGGTCTGCCCGAGGTTGACGGGCTGACCGTTCTCGACCGCTGGCGGAAAGAGAAACGGAATTTTCCCGTTCTAGTCCTGACAGCGCGCGACAGCTGGTCTGACAAGGTTGCCGGCCTCGATGCCGGCGCCGATGACTATCTGGCCAAGCCTTTCCAGACCGAGGAGCTGATTGCCCGTCTGCGCGCACTGATCCGCCGTGCGTCGGGCAATGCGTCGAGCGAACTGATCGCAGGAAAGGTGCGTCTTGATACCCGGTCGGGCCGCGTGACGCTTGATGGGGAGCCCGTCAAATTGACGGCGCAGGAGTATAAGCTTCTGTCCTACCTGCTTCATCACAAGGGCAAGGTCGTGTCGCGGACCGAGTTGATCGAGCATATCTACGATCAGGATTTTGATCGTGACTCGAATACGATCGAAGTCTTTGTGACGCGTATCCGCAAGAAATTGGGTGCGGACATCATCACGACGATCCGCGGGCTCGGCTATCAGCTCGACGACCCACAGGGTTGAGCTCTGACCGAATGACAGATGACAGCGTGGAGATGGACAAAGCGGCGGATGACGCCGCCTCGCGCCCCGCGTTGTCGAGCCGCCTGACCGGGTCGCTGGCACGGCGAATGATCGCCATTGCGGCGATCTGGATTTCTGTGCTGCTGATCGGCGGCGGCTTTGCGCTCGACAGAGTGCTGACCAGCGCGATCACGCGAAATTTCGATACCAGCCTCGAATATGTGCTGATCGCGATGATCCGGTCTTCGGAAATCGGTCCGGAGGGAGAGGTTCGCCAGATAGAACCGCTGGGTGATCAGCGCTTTCTGGAGCCATATAGCGGCCTTTATTGGCAGATCAGCGGCGGCAATCAGGAACCTTACAGATCACGTTCGCTGTGGGAGCGCACGCTGAAAGCGCCGACGCCACACGTCGATGACGAAATTCACACCTATGACAGCAATCAGTTTCCCGACGAGCAGCTTCGGGTTCTCGAACGCAATGTCATCCTTCCCGGCAGCAATGTCAGCTGGCGGTTCCAGATTGCCCAATCGCGCGAGGCGCTCGACGTCCAGATCGGGGCGGTACGGAGCACGTTGATTCCCAGCCTGGCGTTGCTGGGAATCGGACTGATCATTCTTGCTGCGCTCCAGACATTTTACGGACTGTGGCCGTTGCGGCATATTCGGCGGGCGATTGCGGCGATGCGCGGCGGTCATAATCGCCGCGTTACTGCGCCTCTGCCACTCGAAGTGCAGCCGATGGTCGAGGAGTTGAACGCGCTTCTCGCCCATAACGAAAAACAGGCGGAGGAGGCGCGGCTCCACGCCGGCAATCTTGCCCATGCGTTGAAAACGCCGCTCACCGTATTGCTCAACAGCGCGTCGGGGTCGGGCACCGAGTTGGCCGAAACCATCCGGCGGGAAGCGGCGACGATGCAGCGGCAGGTGGAACACCATCTGGCCCGTGCTCGCGCGGTCGGGCGCCGCGGGGCTGCCCAGGCCCGTTCGAACGTGTGGGACAGTGTTGATAGTGTGTCACGGGCGATCGCGCGCCTTTATCCGGACGTTCGGCTCGATGCGGATGGGGACAAGGCGTTGGTGACGCGTGTAGAGCGGCAGGACCTCGACGAACTGATCGGAAACCTTCTTGAAAATGCTGCCAAATATGGCGGCGGAAGCGTCTTCGTCACGGTGCTGCGCGACGGGAATGAGGCCGAGATACAAGTCGAGGACGATGGACCGGGAATTTCACCAGTCGATCGCGTCCGAATATTCGATCGCGGTGTCCGCCTGGACAGTGGAAAGCCCGGGACCGGCTTGGGCTTGGCGATTGTTCGCGATGTGGCCGAAATTTATGGCGGCAGCATTGCGCTGGAGGAAAGCGAAGATCTCGGCGGTCTGCTGGTTCGACTCCGGTTGCCGGCTGGCTGAGCGTCCGCGGACGGTCCCCGGGGGCTGGTCTGCCAATCAGCCTGCACCCACCGTCAAACCGCGCTGGACCCCGGGCCGTGCCAGGCCGGCCGCCAACCAGCGCTGGATATTGGTGAACCGTTCATATCCCACAATTTCGCCAGCATCGTAAAAGCCGATGAGATTGCGGATCCAGCCAAGCAACGAAATGTCGGCGATGCTGTATGTGTCGCCGACGATCCATGGCCGATCGACCAGCCTGTCGTTGAGTACGTTGAGCAGCCGTTCCGATTCCTTTGCGTATCGGTCGCGGGGGCGCTTGTCGGCATAATCGCGACCGGCGAACTTGTGAAAGAAGCCGAGCTGGCCAAATATCGGCCCGGCGCCGCCCATCTGCCACATCAGCCACTGTATCGCTTCATATCGCCCGGCGGGCGCAGACGGCAGAAACTGTCCTGTCTTGTCGGCCAGATAGATCAGAATCGCGCCCGATTCGAACAGTGCGAGGGGTTTGCCGTCAGGGCCATCGGGATCATAGATCGCCGGGATCTTGCCATTGGGGTTGAGAGCCAAAAACGCCGGGTCGTGGCTTTCGTTTGCCATGATGTCGATCCGGTGCGCTTCATAAGGTAAACCGCATTCTTCCAGCATGATGCTGGCTTTCACGCCGTTGGGGGTCGGCGCGGTGAAAAGTTGCAGTCTGTCGGGATGCCGGGAAGGCCAACGCGCGAATATCGGATGATCCGCGCTCACGCCTCCGTCTCGCGCTTGGCCTGCTGGTGGTGGCGGATCACTTCCTCGATGATGAAGCGCAGGAATTTCTCGCTGAACTCGGGATCGAGATCGGCGTCGCGGGCGAGGCTCCGCAATCTTTCGATCTGTCTTTCCTCGCGAGCCGGGTCGGCAGGAGGCAGTCCCCCCTGCGCCTTCAGTTCGCCAACGGCTTTGGTCACCTTGAACCGTTCGGCGAGCATATAAACGAGTGCCGCGTCGATATTGTCGATGCTTTGGCGATACCGGCTCAATTGGTCGTACATGCGGGCGCTGCTCCTCTCGTGCGGGGCACGCTTGGCACCGCCGGGGGGGCGCTGGCAAGCCGAAAGTCATTGCAAAATCGCCGCCGCGCGGCCAATGCAGCCCCCATCATGACTGCCGAAATCCATCAACTGCACGGCGACAATCCGCCCTCGCTCGACCCGATGATGGCGCTCGTCGCCGCCGATATGAACGAAGTCAATGCGGTGATCCTCGACCGGATGCAGTCGGAAGTGCCGTTGATCCCCGAACTCGCGGGGCATCTGATCGCAGGCGGCGGAAAACGGATGCGGCCGATGCTGACGCTGGCGTGCGGAAAGCTGCTCGACTATCCGGGGCGCCGCCATTGCAAGCTCGCCGCTGCGGTCGAATTCATTCATACCGCGACGCTGCTCCATGACGATGTCGTTGACGGGTCGGACCTGCGCCGCGGGCGCAAGACCGCGAACATCATCTGGGGCAACAGTGCGTCGGTTCTGGTCGGTGACTTCCTGTTCAGCCGGGCATTCGAAGTGATGGTCGAAGACGGCTCGCTGAAGGTCCTGAAAATCCTGTCGCGCGCTTCGGCGGTCATCGCGGAAGGAGAGGTCAACCAGTTGTCGGCGCAGCGCCGTATTGAAACGAGCGAGGACCAGTATCTCGCGATCATCAACGCCAAGACTGCCGAACTCTTCGCGGCGGCGAGCAAGATCGCTGCGGTCGTAGCCGAACGCGACGAAGCGACCGAGGCGGCGCTCGATGCCTATGGGCGCAATTTGGGCATCGCGTTCCAACTGGTCGACGATGCGATCGATTATGTGTCGGACGCGGAAACGATGGGCAAGGGAGTCGGTGACGATTTTCGTGACGGCAAGATCACATTGCCGGTGATTCTCGCCCATGCGCGCGGTACGGCGGAAGAGCGCGAATTCTGGAAACTTGCCATGGTCGGCCACCGGGCGTCGGACGCCGATCTGGCTTATGCGACCGAGCTGCTCCACAAGCATGGCGCGATAGAGGATACGCTGGCGCGCGCGCGTCACTATGGCCAGCGTGCGATTGATGCGATTGGCGGTTTCAGCGCGAGCCAGGCAAAGGCGGCGCTCACCGAGGCCGTCGCCTTCGCTGTCGCGCGCGCCTATTAGAACAGGGATGAACCCTCTGCGGTCGAGCCTGCCGATCGATGCGGTGCTGCCGGATGTCGCGGCGGCGCTGGCGCTGAAACCAAATTGTGTCGTTGTGGCGCCCCCGGGGGCAGGGAAGACGACGCGCATCGCTCCTGCGTTGCTCGATCAGCCGTGGTGCCGCGAGGCGATCTGGCTGCTGTCGCCGCGGCGGCTGTCGGCACGCGCCGCTGCCGAACGGATCGCCGAAGAGATGGGCGTGCCGATCGGCGACAAGGTGGGCTATGCGACCCGCCTCGACAGCAAGCAATCGGCGGCGACGCGGTTGCTTGTCATGACCCCCGGCCTGTTCCGCAATCGGATTCTCGCCGACCCCGAGCTCAAGGGTGTCTCGGCGGTGTTGTTCGACGAGGTGCATGAACGCAGCCTCGACGGGGATTTTGCGCTGGCATTGGCGATCGACGCCCAGCAGGGGCTGCGCGACGAACTGCGCCTGGTTGCCATGTCCGCGACGCTCGACGGGGCGCGTTTCGCGGCGCTGCTCGGCAATGCGCCGGTGGTAAGGAGTGAAGGAAAGACCTGGCCGCTCGATGTCCGCCACATCGGTCGCCGGGCGGAAGATCGGCTCGAGGCGAGCATTCTTGCCGCCGTCCGCCAGGCGATGGTCGACGAGGATGATGGCGATATGCTCGCCTTCCTTCCCGGAGCAGCAGAGATTGAGCGTGCGGCTGCGGCAGTGGAGGACGCACGCCTGCCGCTTGCCGTCCATCGGTTGCATGGGCAGGTTGATCCGGCGTTGCAGCGAAAAGCGCTTGTTCGCGATCCGGCTGGCGGGCGCAAGCTGATCCTTGCAACCAGTATCGCCGAAACCAGTCTGACGATCGACGGGGTCCGGATCGTGATCGACGCGGGCTTGTCGCGTCGTCCGCGTTTCGACAAGGCGGCCGGAATCGCGCGGCTTGTCACCGAACGCGCCAGCCAGGCATCGGCGACCCAGCGCGCCGGGCGTGCGGCGCGGCAAGGGGCCGGGGTCGCGTATCGGCTTTGGGAGGCGGCGGCGACCGCCGGGATGACGCCGTTCGATCCGCCCGAAATCCACGAGAATGACCTGATGCCGGTGGTGCTCGATTGCGCAAGCTGGGGGATCATCGATCCGCGTCAGCTCGGTTGGCTCGACCCGCCTTCGCCCGCGGCAGTGGCCGAGGCCAAGGGGCGCCTTCAGGCGATCGGTGCATTGGGCGACGATGGCCGTATCACCGCAGGCGGGCGGGCGCTGGCATCGGTGCCGCTGCCGGTGCCGCTGGCGCACATGCTGATTGCGGCGGGCGGCGCGGGTGAGGCCGAAACCGCGGCGAGGCTTGCGGTGTTGCTCACCGAGCCGGGGCTCGGCGGGCGCGGTGTCGATGTCGAGGCACGGTTACAACGCTGGGGCGGGATGAAGGGCGACCGTGCAGCAGGCGCGGGGCGGCTTGCGCGGCGCTTGGCGGCGCTTGGCGAGCGGTTGGGGGATCGAACGACGTCGATGGGCGGCGATGACCGCTCGATTGGCGGCTGGATCGCGACGGCCTGGCCTGATCGCATTGCGCGCCAGCGCGCCGGACAGCGCGGCGAATATCTGAGCGCGGGCGGGCGCGCCTATCGCCTCGACCCGCTCGATCCGCTGGCAGGCAGCGAGTGGATTGCCATCGCCGATGCCCAGGGCCATGCTGCGGGGGTACGCATTCTTGCCGCCGCCGCGATCGATGCGGCCGAGGTCGAAGCGATCTTCGCCGACCAGATCGTCCAGCACAGCGCCAGCGTGTATGACGTGGCCAATGACCGCGTCGACCACCGCCGCGAACGGCGGCTCGGCGCGATTGCCTTGACCAGCGGTCAGGCGCCGCGCGGCACTAGTGCGGATGAGGATGTCGCGGTGCGGTTGGCGGCGGTACGCGAAAAGGGGCTGGGACTGATCGGTTGGGGCGATCAGGCGCAGGCGCTCCGCCAGCGCGCCTCTTTTGCCGGGCTCGACATGCTGTCGACGGCGGCGCTGGCCGACAGTCTGGAACTGTGGCTTGCGCCGCTATTGGCGGGATGCCGGGGGTTGCGCGACATTGGCGACCGGCGTTTGACCGACGCGCTGGCGGCGCTGCTCGACTGGCCCGCACGGCAACTGCTCGAAAAGCTGGCGCCCGCCGATTATACGACCCCGGCGGGAAGCCGCCATGCCATCGATTATAGCGCGGCGGGCGGTCCGACGGTCAGCGTGCGGGTGCAGGAGATGTTCGGTCTGGCGCGACATCCAACCGTCGGTGACCCGGCGGTGCCGCTGGTGCTGGCGCTGACTTCACCGGCGCACCGGCCAATTCAGACGACCCGCGACATCACGTCCTTCTGGAGCGGGAGCTGGCACGAGGTGGCGCGCGAGATGCGCGGGCGCTATCCCAAGCACAGCTGGCCGGACGATCCGGCAACGGCGCGTCCGACGCTGCTCACCAAGGCGGCACAGGCGCGGCGCGACGCACAATAAGCCCTCTTTCCGACAGCGGCGCAAAGGGCTAAGGCGGCGGCATAGTCAGCAATTGAGGACAAGTTATGAAAGCGCGGATTTTCCAGAAACCAAAGAATGCGATGCAGTCCGGCCGCGCCGGTACGCAGCGCTGGATTCTGGAATTCGCGCCAACCGAGGCGCGTCAGGCCGACCCGCTGATGGGCTGGGCGGGAAGTGGCGATACGCAGCGTCAGCTACGCTTGGGCTTTGCCAGCCGGGATGAGGCGATTGCCTATGCAGCGCGGAACGGTATCGAAGCCGAAGTGATCGCGACGCCCGAACGCAAGCTGAAGATCCAGGCCTACGCCGACAATTTCCGCTGATTGCGATCCCGGCTTTCGCCGGGATGGCGGGGTATGTCAGTCTTCTGCAGTGGGTTGCAGAAGCTTGTGCAGGTGGACGACCACATATTTCATTTCGGCGTCGTCGACGGTGCGCTGCGCAGCGGCGCGCCAAGCCTTTTCGGCGGCCTTGTAATCGGGATACAGGCCTACGACGTCGAGATTAGCCAGATCGACAAAATCCAGACCTTGCGGATCGCTGACGCGACCGCCGAAAACCAGATGCAGCTTGCTCATTTTCGCTTTCCTTGGCGTAAAACGCGGTAGGGAGGGGGAGAGGAGGCGCCCCCTACCAGTGCCGCGCCGTTACGGCAAGCGGGTCAGTCCTTCCGGTCCCCCTTGGGCCCGTCGCCCTTGGGAATGAGCGAGCCGATCAGGGCGCCGACCGCCAGCGCACCGGCGAGCAGTGCCATCGGTTGTTCCTCTGCCACTTCCTTGAGCTTTCCACCGGCGCGCTTGGCCTGAACCTTGCCTTTTTCCAGCGCCTGTTCCGCTGCGTCGCGGGCAACTTCTGCCTGTTCGCGGCCCTTGGCTGCAAGATCGCTCGTCGCGGCGCGGGCGCGGCCGTAACCATCCTGTATCCGTACCTTTGCCGCTTCTGCGGTTGCACGAGCATTTTCGGCGGTTTTCTCCGCAAGTTCACTCGCTTTTGCACGGGTGTCACGGGCGGTTTCAGCGAAGGGTTTCATTCTCGTCTTCCTCTGTCTGGTCCTGTTGGTTCGCTGCATCGCTGTCGTCTCCTGCGTCGGAGCCGTGAAGGCGGGCAGCGATATCGTCAGCGATCGATTTGATCCGGCGCCCCAGTCTGGGCGCATGTTCCTTGATCGGTTCCCGGAATACCCAGGCTAGCCCGGCTGCGGCGGCAAGAGCGATCGGCCACCGATTGTCGCGAACCTGCTGGCGTACCGCATGGGCGGCGTCGTCGACTTTTGCGCCCAGTTGCGCTTTGCCGCGCCCGAACAGCGCGCCGGGGCGGAACTCCTCCTTTGCGAGGCCGAGCTTGCGCTGCAACTGCGCCCGCTGGATCATCGAGCGGCGTACGGCGTTGACCAACCGTGTGCGCGATCCGGACATCAGTCGCTTTCCCCTTCGTGCATCAGGTCGCGCCGAAAGGCCGTCCGTATATCGTCGGCGCCGCGCTTTGCCCGCCAAGCCGCAAATCCGGCGAGCGCGATCAGCGACGCCACGACGATGAGCGTCGCCAGCAAGGGGCCGACATGCGGAGCCAGTGCCAGTATGGCGCCAAAGGCGACCGCCAGCATCGCAACCAGCAAGGCGCATGCCGCGACAAAGCCCCACGCCGATGCCCATTTTGCGCCGTGCCCAGCCAGCGCGCCTCGCGCTTCGAGCAGGGCGAGTTCGGCCTTTGCCGTTTCCGACAAATTTTCGACGAGGTCGCGGACCAGCGCTTCCAACGGCACCGATGGCGACGGGGCCGGGGGACGCCCGTCGGGGGCGAACCCATGGCTTACGCCATCGAAGCTGCGCTGGTTCGGTGAATCGGACGCTTGGGGATCGTTGGACGACAAGGCAGGATCAGTCGTTGCTCGATCCGCCCTTCAACATGCGGGCAAGAACGAAGCCCAGCACGGCGGCTGCCCCGGCGGCCACCGCAGGGTTCTTTTTCACCATGTCGCGGGTAGAGGCAGCAAGCTCGTCGAGATCTTTTTTGTCCAGGGTCGAGGCAAGGCCGGCGACGGTGGATGCCGCGGAACGGGCATAATCGCCATATTGTTTGCCGAATTTACTATCGACCGTTTCGGCGCTGTCTTCGAGCATCTTGGCGAAGGTGCCGACCGTTTCGGCGGCCTTGTCCTTGCCTTTGGCTGCGGCTTCGCGTGCCTTGGCCGAAGCCTGATTGGCAAAACTCGTCGCTTCTTCCTTCAGCGAGGCGGCTTTCTTGCTGGCTTCGGCCTTGATGGTGTCGCGCGTAACAGCCAGCTGATCGCGGATGGGATGCTCCTTGGCGCTGCTCTTGGCGGCGGTGCTTTTCGCAGCGGCTGGCTTGCGCGCCGGTGCCGCTTTTGTTGCGGCGGCTTTCGCCGGGGCCTTGGGGCGGGGAGCAGCTTTTTTCGTCGCGGGTGTCGCGGCCTTTGCCATCGGATCGTCCTCTTCTTCTTATCGGGGCGCCGCGCCAGCCGCGTCGCCCTTTTGGTCCTGTATGAAGATATATAGCAACGCGCGCGATTTGGTTCCATAGCGGCGAGAAATTCCTCTCCGTATTGCCATGCGGACGCGGCGCCGATAACAGGCACGCGCCAAGGGGCCGGGTGCCGCCAATCACGAAGTCGATCCGGCTTCGGCTCCATCAACGATCCCCCGTGCGGGGCGCCAGCAGGACGATATTCATGACCGCCATCATCGACATTCATGGCCGCGAAATTCTCGATAGCCGGGGCAATCCCACCGTCGAGGTCGATGTGTTGCTGGAAGACGGCAGCTTCGGCCGTGCCGCGGTGCCTTCGGGTGCGTCGACCGGCGCGCATGAGGCGGTCGAACTGCGCGACGGCGACAAGGCGCGCTATCTGGGCAAGGGCGTTACCAAGGCGATCGACGCCGTGAATGGCGAAATTGCCGAGGCGTTGATCGGCATGGACGCCGAGGATCAGCGCGATCTGGACATGGCGATGATCGATCTGGACGGCACCGCGAACAAGGGGCGGCTTGGCGCCAATGCGATCCTCGGCGTCAGCCTGGCCGCCGCCAAGGCCGCGGCCGATGCGCGCGGCCTGCCGCTCTATCGCTATGTCGGCGGGGTGTCGGCGCGCACACTGCCGGTGCCGATGATGAACATCATCAACGGCGGCGAACATGCCGATAATCCGATCGACGTTCAGGAATTCATGATCATGCCGGTCGGCGCCGGCAGCATCGCCGAAGCAGTGCGCTGGGGCAGCGAAATTTTTCACACGCTCAAAAAAGGTCTGTCGCAAAAAGGCCTCGCGACGGCGGTGGGCGACGAGGGCGGTTTTGCTCCCAATCTTGCCTCGACGCGCGATGCGCTCGACTTCATCGCGGCGTCGGTGGATCAGGCTGGATTCAAGCTCGGCACCGATGTCGTGCTTGCACTCGATTGCGCCGCGACCGAATTCTTCCGGGACGGAAAATATGAGATCAGCGGAGAAAAACTGTCGCTGAGCCCGGAGCAGATGGCCGAATATCTCGCGGCGCTCGTGAAGGATTATCCGATCCTGTCGATCGAGGACGGCATGAGCGAGGATGACTTCACGGGCTGGAAGGCGCTGACCGACCTGATCGGCGACCGGTGCCAGTTGGTCGGCGACGATCTGTTCGTGACCAACCCGGCCCGACTGGAACAAGGGATCAAGGACGGCCTTGCCAACTCGTTGCTCGTCAAGGTCAACCAGATCGGCACCTTGTCCGAAACGCTCGACGCGGTCGATATGGCGCACCGCGCGCGCTATACGGCGGTCATGTCGCACCGTTCGGGCGAGACCGAAGATTCGACGATCGCGGACCTCGCCGTCGCGACCAACTGCGGCCAGATCAAGACCGGCAGCCTTGCGCGCTCGGATCGGCTTGCAAAGTATAACCAGTTGATCCGCATCGAAGAAGAACTGGGCGACATGGCGCGCTATCCGGGGATGGCCATTTTCGGCTGAAGCCCGTTTTCAATCGAGGATTTCGATGTCCCGGGTGCGGTATAAGGCCGCGCCCGGGACAAATTGATATGGTGCCTTGACGCCATATATCGTCTGTGATTCAAGAAGCCCAATGAGCCAGCGCCACAAATTTCGCCGATCCATGAATCGGGCAGCCGGTCCGGCCCTGGCACTGATCGCCGTGCTGGCGATGATCGGCTATATCATCTTCGGGCCGACGGGGCTTTACGCCTGGGGCGACTACAGCCAGTCGGTCGAGAAGAAGCGCGTCGTGCTGACCGAGCTTTCGAAGAAGCAGAACGAGCTTCAGAACCGGGTCAACCTGCTTGATCGCCAGCGTGTCGATCCCGACCTTGCCGAAGAATATGTGCGCGAAAAGCTGGGCGCCTATCATCCGGACGAGGTGATTATTCCGATGGAGCCCGACGCGGCCGAATAGGCTTTGCGGCGTCATTTCCGGATTTTGCGTTCGCTTTCTTCGGCTTGGAGAGCGTCCCGTGCCATGGATGGGATGGGGCTGGGCGGTCTTTGCTGCATACGTAATGCTGCGCCCTGGCGCCGCCCAAGCGGGCGTTGCCAAACATGGCCGGGCGCTCCTATAGGGAGCCTTGCCGTAACGGCTAAATGCAAAGGAAACCGCCTTGGCCAAAGCACCTGCGGGCAAGACTGCCGCGCCAAAAAAATCTGCTTCCACCCCAGCTCCCACGACCAATCGCGAACAGCCGCGCGATCCGGTGCCCTATGACGCATCGCCGGAAGAGCTCGAGAAATTCTATCGCGAGATGCTGCTCATCCGCCGCTTCGAGGAAAAGGCCGGGCAGCTTTACGGCCTCGGCCTGATCGGCGGCTTTTGCCACCTCTATATCGGCCAAGAGGCCGTGGCGGTGGGACTCCAGTCGGCGCTTGACGGCGACAAGGACAGCGTGATCACCGGTTATCGCGACCATGGCCACATGCTCGCCTATGGCATTGATCCCAAGGTCATCATGGCCGAACTCACCGGCCGCGCCGCGGGCATTTCGCGCGGCAAGGGCGGGTCGATGCACATGTTCAGCGTCGAGCATAAATTCTATGGCGGCCACGGCATCGTCGGCGCCCAGGTGTCGCTGGGTACCGGGCTTGCCTTCGCGCACAAATATCGCGGCGACGGCGGTGTCGCCATGGCCTATTTCGGCGACGGCGCTGCGAACCAGGGTCAGGTCTATGAAAGCTTCAACATGGCCGAGCTGTGGAAGCTGCCGATCATCTTCGTGATCGAGAATAACCAATATGCCATGGGGACGTCGGTCAATCGTTCGTCGGCCGAGGATCAGCTTTATCGCCGCGGCGAAAGCTTCCGTATTCCGGGCATGCAGGTTGACGGCATGGATGTGCTCGCGGTGCGCGGCGCGGCCGAAGCGGCGCTCGAATGGGTACGCGCGGGCAAGGGGCCGGTGCTGATGGAGCTCAAAACCTATCGCTATCGCGGCCATTCGATGTCCGACCCTGCGAAATATCGCAGCCGCGAGGAAGTGCAGGCAGTGCGCGACAAGAGCGATGCGATCGAGGGCCTGAAAAAGATCATGGAAGGCGCCGGGATCAGCGAAGACCGGATCAAGGAGATCGACAAGGAAATCCGCGCCATCGTCGCTGAATCGGCCGATTTCGCCGAAAGCGCGCCCGAACCGGATCTGGCCGAACTTTATACCGACGTGCTGGTGGAGCAATATTGAGATGGCGATCGAATTGAAGATGCCGGCGCTGTCGCCGACCATGGAAGAAGGTACGCTCGCCAAGTGGCTCGTCAAGGAAGGCGATACGGTAAAGTCGGGCGACATCCTGGCCGAGATCGAGACCGACAAGGCGACGATGGAATTCGAAGCCGTCGATGAGGGCACGATTGTACAGATATTGGTCGCCGAAGGCACCGATAATGTGAAGGTCGGAGCCGTGATCGCGACGATCGCGGGCGAGGGTGAAGATGCGGCTGCTCCCGCGCCGGCTCCGGTCGCGGAAGCCCCCAAGGCGGTCGAAGCTGCCCCGGCGCCGGCGGCTGCTCCGGCTCTGGCCCCGAGTGCACCGACGCAGCGAGCGTCCGACCCGGCCGTTCCGGCAGGGACCGCGATGGTCAAGCTGACCGTCCGCGAAGCACTGCGCGATGCGATGGCCGAGGAAATGCGCGCCGACGATCGCGTGTTCGTGATGGGTGAAGAGGTCGCCGAGTATCAGGGCGCCTACAAGGTCACGCAGGGACTGCTTCAGGAATTCGGCGCGCGCCGCGTCGTCGACACGCCCATCACTGAATATGGCTTTGCGGGCCTCGGTTCGGGCGCGGCCATGGGCGGCTTGCGGCCCGTTATCGAGTTCATGACCTTCAACTTCGCGATGCAGGCGATCGACCACATCATCAACTCGGCGGCGAAGACCAACTATATGTCGGGCGGCCAGATGCGCTGTCCGATCGTATTCCGCGGTCCCAACGGTGCGGCGAGCCGCGTTGGGGCGCAGCACAGCCAGAACTACGCGCCCTGGTATGCAAATGTCCCCGGGCTGATCGTGATCTCACCCTATGACGCCGCCGATGCCAAGGGTCTGCTCAAAGCCGCGATCCGCAGCGAGGATCCGGTCGTATTCCTGGAAAATGAGCTGCTCTATGGTCGCAGCTTCGAAGTTCCCGACCTCGACAATCATGTCCTGCCGATCGGCAAGGCGCGTATCATGCGCGAGGGCCGCGACGTCACCATCGTCAGCTATTCGATCGGCGTCGGGCTTGCGCTCGAGGCCGCCGACGCGCTGGCAGCCGACGGCATCGACGCGGAGGTCGTGGACCTTCGCACGCTGCGCCCGCTCGACACCGAAACGGTGCTTTCGAGCCTGAAAAAGACCAACCGTCTGGTCGTCGTCGAGGAAGGCTGGCCGGTCTGCTCGATCGCCAGCGAAATCGCGATGGTCGCGATGGAACAGGGCTTTGACGACCTCGACGCGCCGGTGATGCGCGTGTGCAACGAGGATGTGCCGTTGCCCTATGCTGCCAATCTGGAAAAGGCGGCGCTGGTCGACACCCCGCGCGTGATCGCGGCGGTGAAGGCGGTGTGCAACCGGGGTTGAACTCGGTCGTCCCTTGCGAGGGTTGAAGCAACGACGCGATCCGGAGCGGCTCGAGGCCGCCTGGACCGCGTCGTTTCGCTCGCCATGATACGAAGGCAGTGCTAGCGGGCCCGCATGAGCGTCGACCCTGAACCCGGCCTGGGGCTGTGTCCCGACATTCGCGATCCACGCGTGATGGTGGCGGTGCCGCGCGCGCGTCGCACCGCGACAGCGACGCTGTGGATGCTTGCGGAACGGTTGACCAAGCTGCTGATCGACGCACGCGAACCCTTGATCGGCCAGATCAAGCTCGCCTGGTGGCGTGACATGATGGTCATGCTGTCCGAAAAACCGAGCGCGCTGCCGAAAGGGGAGCCCCTTCTTGCCGAATTGCAGCGGCGATGGACGGGGTGTGCCGGGCTCGACACGCTCGTCGACGCGGCAGAGGCGCTGCTGCTTGCCGAGGATGCAGCCGAACGGCGTGCGGCCGCGATGGCGTTCGGACAGAATCTTTTTACCCTGTCCGCTGGAACCGAAGCGGTCGGGGATGGGGCTGGACATCGTTGGGGCCTGCTGTGGGGTGCGTGCGTGCAGGACGCTGCGGAGGATGGGTTGGCGCTGATCGGCGCCGCCGCTGCCGCAGGTGCGCCGCCACGCTCAGCTTTTGGCGGTCATCGTGCGCTTTTGATGCTCGACCGTTGGGCCGCGAGCATCGCGGCGCACGGCGGAGCGCGCCGCTGGCGCGCCGAGGGACTGTTGCTGTTGCGGCTGGGCCTGATCGGCCGCTGAGCGATCACGCGGTGGGGGGTGGAAATGAACCCTCCAAAGACCTATCTTGGCCCGAACAAAATGGTCGCAGGGGATTATGCGATGTTCAATGGCCTGATCGCCTACCTGGATTCGATCAAGGCGCGGGATCCGGCGCCGCGGACGCGGTGGGAGATACTGCTCTATCCCGGGCTTCATGCGGTGGGGATGCATCGCATCGCACACTGGCTGTTCGAGGCGGAACTGTTCTTCCTGGCCCGGCTGGTCAACCATCTGTCGCGCTGGCTGACTGCAATCGATATTCATCCGGGTGCCAAGATCGGCCGTCACCTGTTTATCGACCACGGCTTTACGGTGATCGGCGAGACCGCCGAGATCGGCGATAATGTGACCATTTATCAATGCGTGACATTGGGCGGCACCGACCCTGCCAACGGGGTGGGAGGCAAGCGTCACCCGACGCTGTCCGACGGTGTCATCGTCGGATCGGGTGCGCAGATACTGGGGCCGATCACGGTCCACGAGCGGGCGCGGGTCGGCGCCAATGCGGTGGTGACAAAGGATGTACCCGAAGGCGCGGTGATGGTCGGCATTCCGGCGCGCTCGACCCTGCTCGATGCCAGCGAATATTCGCGTGACTTCGTCCCCTATGGGACGCCGTGCAGCGAGACGTTCGACCCGGCGACGCAAAAGGTCGAAATATTGCAGTGCCAGCTTGAGCAAATGCAAAAGCAGTTGGCGGCGCTGATCGCCGAGCGCGAGGCTGACGATCCGGCGGACGTCCAGCCAGCGCGTAAAGGAGGGCGGAAAAGCGCCTGATGGGGACGGTCACGCCTTGGCCGCTATCGGATCGGTCCATCTCGCAGCAGACCGGTTTTGACCGGCAGGAACTGCTTCGCATTCTCGATCTATATGGGCGGATGGTGGCTGCGGGGAAGTGGCGCGACTATGCGATGGACTTTCAGCGCGACGTAGCGATTTTTTCAGCGTTTCGCCGGACGTCCGAGCGTCCCGAATATCGCATCGAAAAACGCCCCGCCTTGCGGCAACGCCAGGGTATGTGGGCGCTGGTTTCCGAAGGCGGGGCGGTGTTGAAGCGCGGGGACGAGTTGTCGAACATACTCGCCCCCGTCGAACGCAAGCTTATGAAGCTGGTTGGGGGCTGACCGGCCGCACCGTCGCGGGAAGCTGATCGGCCAGCGCCGGAGGCAGCAATCCGACCACCATGCCGCGCGCATTCTGCCAGAATGCGGACAGCAGCAGCAGCGCCGATCCGATGACAAAGGCGGTAAGTGCGACATTGAGCTCGACCGCGCCAAAGGTGCGGAACAATTCGGTGAGCGCGAACAGCACATAGGCGAGGGCCGAAACCAGAAGCGCGCGGCGATCGATCGCCAGAGCGATCAGTCCGAACAGCACATAAATGGCAACTACCATCATCGCGGCGACGCTGCCGATATTGGCCCCGTCGGTAACGCCGAGGAGGTGAAAGATCGGATGCGCGATCATCGGTGCTGCCAGCAGATGCAGCCAGAATGCTACGTCGCTGCGGCGCGTCTGGCGCATGCGGTCGCTGCGGTCCCACCACATGGCGAGGGCGAAGACGCCAACGCCTGCGACGAGCACCAGCAGCATCACGAGCGTCGGATCATTGCTGGGAACGCCGACGATCGCCAGAACCAGCGCAATGGCTGTGGCGGCCAGGGCAGCGGTGCCAGCGGCGACCGTCACCGGAACCATGAACCGTTTCCAATGCAGCCAGGTCGCGACGGCCGTCGCCAGAGCGATGCCGCCGATGATCAGCGTGCCGACCACCTGACCTGTATCGTGCCCGAATATCTGCTCCCCGTGTCGGACGACAACGCCGACCATTGCGGCCGCCACACCGCCCGAAAAGGCGAATACGAGCAGAATGCTAGGCAAGGCCATGCGGCGCTTGCGCGTGAAATATTCGGCGAGAAGCCAGGCTGACGCTGCGACAAAGGCACCCGCGAGCGCGGTGTGGATCGAATTGCCGATCCACCCTACGGCAACGAGCAGAATGACGGCAGCGATGCTGACGAAGATGTCATTGAATCCGGTGATCAGGCGAAAGGATTCCTCGTCCGCACCGGGCGTTTCGCGAACCGATGCGACATGCAACCGAAAGGCGGCGGCCGCCTCTGGCGTCAAAACTCTCGCATCGACCGCAGCTTGCAGGTCGCTTTCACTATACATGTGGGGTCGTCCTTTTCACTTTTACAGTGTCGTCTCTTGTCCGAGCCCCTTGCCCACCGAATGGATCGCACAACTGTGTTGTTGTGTCAATACAGCATGGCGCCGATGTGAGCCGGGCGGTATCGATGCTCGGTGGGGCAATCGTCAGTTGCCGGCCGGGCTACGGCGAGGAGAGTGCCCAGGAGCCCCCAAAATTTCGCTGTTCGGCGCGAAGCGACTGACCTAGCCTTGGATCCATGTCGTCCGCGTGCCTTTGCCGATGCGGACGGGCTTGTATCATGCGCCGAACCCAGCGACGATGCCGGCGAGCTGATCGAGGAGAGATGCGATGTGCGATGAAATCACCGAAGGCGACCTGGATCGCGCGGGCGTTCCCGTTGGCCGCCGCCGCTTTGCGGCGCTGGCGGGCGGCGGGGTTTTGATGGCCGCAATGCCGCTTGGCGCTGCCGAGGGGGTGGCGGTAAAAGGGCGGGAGGTGCAAATCACCACCGCCGAGGGCATTGTCGACGCCTATTTCGTCGCCCCTGCGGTCGGCAAGCATCCCGGCGTCCTCATTTGGCCAGACATCAGGGGGCTGCGGCCCGCTTTTCGACAGATGGCCGACCGGCTGGCTGCGGCGGGTTACGCCGTACTGTGCGTCAATCCTTTCTATCGTTGGGCGAAGGCGCCAGTCGTATATGCCGGGCACGATTTCGACGATCCCACGGTGCGTGAAACCTTGTTCGGCTATCTGAAACGACTCGACCGGGGTTTGGTGGAAACCGATGCGGCTGCGCACGTCGCCTTTCTGGACCGGCAGCCCGAGGTCGATGGCGCGCGCGGATTGGCGACGACCGGATATTGCATGGGCGGCGCGATGACCATCTATACGGCTGCCTTGCGCCCCGACCGGGTGCGCGCCGCGGCCAGCTTTCACGGCGGTGGTGTCGGGACGGACAAGCCCGACAGTCCTCACCTCCTGATTCCCGAAACCAACGCGGGTTATCTGTTCGCGATCGCCGACAATGACGATCAAAAGGATCCCGAAGAAAAGAACCGGTTGACGGCGATACTCGCTGCGTCGCCGCATTGGCACGAGGTCGAGGTTTACAAGGGCGCCATGCACGGCTGGTGCCCGCCGGACGGCCGCGCCTATGACGAGGCGGCAGCGGAAAAGGCGTGGGCCAGGATGCTCGAGCTGTTTCGCGCGAGCCTTTAGGGACGCATTCGGCCGACCGATTTCAGAAAGGCCTGTCCGCGCGGCGATAGGCGATAGCCCGTATCGAGGCTTTCGGTGAGGCCAAGCTCCTTCAGCTTGCGGACGTTCCGTTTGAGCGTCAGCTTGTCTGCACGCATCGCTTGGGCGATGACGGCTGCCGCAACCCCCTCATGGTCGGCGATGTAGCGCATGACCGGTAGGGTCCAGGGCGTTTCGCTGCGCTCGTCCAGCCGTGCCAGGCGGCGTCCAAGCTCTGCGATGTCCTTCGCCGACAACTGATCATTTTTGCGCAGCGCGGCCCGCGGATCGGCCCCAGCGTAACGAAAGGCGATGCGATAGAGATCCCCTCCATCGCGCTTGGCCAATTCGGCAAGCAATGCCTCGCGGTCAGGAAAACCAGCCGCGACGGCATCGCGTTCGGACAGGGCCGTGGCGTCTATCCGTTCGACCGCGTCGATTGCCAGTTCGCCGACCGCGGTACGCAGGCGTCCTCCCGGTTTGACCGACGGGCGCCGCCAGCGTCGAAACGCCAGCGTGACCGTTCCGGCCTGGATGCCGTTCAGCAGGGCTGAGCGAAAGAGCATCAGATGCCCTCGCGGTTTGACCGCTGCTTAACGGGCGGCGTAGCTTGCATAGACGCGCTGGCCGCCAGAACCGAAGGTCATGACCTGATAGGCGTCGCGCTGATTGCCATATTCCATCCCCGGCGAACCGGTCGGCATGCCCGCGACGGCGAGTCCCTTTACGCCCTTGGGCTTTTCGCGGAGCAGCCGCGCAATCTCGCGTGCGGGCACATGGCCTTCGATCACATAGCCGCCGACCAGAACAGTGTGGCAGCTTCGCAGCGCCTGCGGAACGCCTTGCTTGTCCTTGATCGCATTCATGTTCGTCGAATTGACGACCTTCACCGGCGCTTTCAACGACGCCTTTACCAGTTCGAGCCATTTAAGGCAGCAGCCGCACCCCGCGTCCCGGAACATCGTCGGATTGGCGGCATGGGCGGCGCCGGTTGCGCCGGCGAAGGCGGCAAGGGCGAACAGGATACGGCGGGCAGAAGACATGGCAGATTCCTTGGGCTGATACATCGCCCCTTCGCTCTAACGAGCCGGCCCCCGCAAGTCCAATTCGTGCGATCAGCCCATCGGATAAAGTATGTCCTTGCCGACGCGATTCAGCGCTTTCATCAGCGCGTCGTCGAGAACGAGGTCTGCCGCCGCCAGTATCGGGTCCAGTTGCGCGTCCGCGCTGACGCCGACGATCGTCGAGGCAACGAAATCATGCTGTTTCGACCATGCTGTTGCCATGGTGATGGGGTGGAGCCCCGCCTCGGCCGCGATGGCGAGATATTGTTCGGTCGCGGCCAGGCTCTTTTCATTCACAAAGCGGCGGCCCATTGCGGCCTGTCGCCCCTCCATCGCCAGATAGCGTGAAAAACGCGCGCCATCGGGACGGGCGCCATTCTGATATTTGCCCGATAAAACCCCGCCGGCCAGCGGGGAGTAGGGGATCAGGCTGACCCCTTCCTGGCGACAGACCTGTGCCAGTTCATCTTCGAACCGCCGGTTGTTCAGACTGAAATTATTCTGGATGGTGTGATAGCGGGCGATGCCAAGACGTTCCGATGCTGCGAGCGCTTTCATCAGTCCCCAGCTTGTTTCGTTCGAGCAGCCGAGAATACGGACCTTGCCGATGCGCACCAACTCGTCGAGCGCGTCCATCATCTCGTCATAGGGCGCGTCATGGTCAGGCCAGTGGGCCTGATACAGATCCACATAATCGGTCTGAAGCCGGGCCAGGCTGTCGTCGATTGCCTTGAAGATATGATGACGGTCCAGCGCGGTCATTCCGCCGCGGCAGGGTGATTTGAACCAGACGTGGCTCGGCCCCGAGACCTTGGTGGCCAGAATGATGGCGTCGCGCGGCTTGGTCTTGAGCCAGCGGCCGACGATTTCTTCGGTGCGCCCGACCCATTTGGCATCGGGCGGGACCGGATAGCCTTCGGCCGTATCATAGAAGTTGATCCCCGCCTCGAAGCAGCGGTCGAGGATGCGCAGCGCCTCTGCTTCGTCGGTCTGGCTGCCAAAGGTCATGGTTCCCATACAGATGTCGGACACATGGATGGCGCTTTGGCCAAGGCGGCGGCTGTTCATGCGGACACTGTCTCCGGCCGGGTTTGGAAAGGGCCGTTCTACGTGGCGTGGGGCGGGCTGGCAATTGGTCGATGTCAGATCATCAGCGCGAGCGATCCGACCAGCAGCAAGGCCATCGTCCAGTTGAACAGGCGCAGCCGCCCCGGCGCGGCCAGCCAGCCGCGCAAGGCGGTGCCCATGGCCGCCCACAGGCTGGTCGACGGCAGGTTGATGATGCCGAACACCATGGCGACCAGCAGGATCGCCGAGAAATTCCGATCCGGCGCGTAAAGCGCGATCGCGGTCAGGGCCATCGTCCACGCCTTGGGGTTCACCCACTGGAACAGCATCGCCTGGAAAAAGGACATCGGCCGCCCGTCCGCTCTGCCGCTTCCGTCGGGTGCCGCGGCATGGGCGATCTTCCACGCAAGCCACAGAAGATAGGCGATGCTGACGATCTTCAGCAGCGTGTGGAGGAGCGGGAACAAGTCGAACAATCCCATCAACCCCACGCCCACCAATATGATCATCAGCGTAAAGCCGACCCCGACGCCCAGGGCGTGGGGCACCGTTCGGCGCAGCCCGAAATTGGCGCCCGATGCCATTAGCATCATATTGTTCGGGCCCGGCGTGATCGAGGAAACCAGCGCGAATGCGGAAAGGGCCAGCAATGTCGTATCGTTCATCGCTGCAACATAATTCGATGTGATCGACCTTGGGTTGCAAATGATGGCTGGCATAGAGTATTTTCTGCAACATATGGGCAGAATGGACGGAATAGACCGAAATATATTGCGCGAACTGTCGCGGAATGGGCGACTCGCCAATATCGAACTTGCCGACCGGGTCGGCCTGTCGCCCTCGGCCTGTCTGCGGCGGGTGCAGGAACTGGAACGCAGCGGGGTGATCAAGGGGTATCGGGCCCGCATCGATCCGGCGAAGGTCGGGTCGACCTTCATCGCCTATGTCACCGTGGGCCTGTCGTCGCATACCAAGGCGGCGCAATCCGATTTCGAGGCGGCGATGGCCGACGCGCCCGAAGTGCGTGAGTGCCATAATGTCACCGGGGCGATCGAATATCTTTTGCGCGTCGAGGCAGCGGACCTTGCCGCGTACAAGCATTTTCATGCCGACGTGCTGGGGGTGCTTCCGCAGGTGCATTCGATCACCACCTATGTCCTGATGGACTCGACCAAGGATGAGCGCGCCTGATCGGCCCCGCGGGGCGCGGCCGGTGTGAAGGTGCCTTGAACGGGCAGGGCATAGTCCGCATATCCGTTTCATGACGAAACTATCTTTTCTCGATCTCGTCCCAGTGACGGAAGGCGGCAGCGTTGCGCAGGCGCTGGCCAATGCCGCCGATCTGGCGGCTCATGCCGAAGCGCTCGGCTATTATCGCTATTGGGTGGCGGAGCACCATGGGATGGCGGGGATTGCGAGCGCGGCGACCTCGGTGGTTCTGGCGCATATCGGTGCTGCGACATCGACGATCCGTATCGCGGCGGGCGGGATCATGCTGCCCAACCACGCCCCGATGGTCATTGCCGAGCAGTTCGGGACGTTGGAGGCCCTGTTCCCCGGGCGCGTCGACCTTGGATTGGGGCGAGCGCCCGGATCGGACGGTATCGTGGCGCGAGCGCTGCGGCGCAACCTGGCGAGCGATGAGCGGCAGTTTCCGCAGGATGTCGTCGAGCTTCAGGCCTTTCTGGCCGGCGACGAGGCGCTGGGGATCCGGGCCGTGCCGGGCGAGGGGACACATGTGCCCCTGTGGATATTGGGATCGAGCCTGTTCGGGGCGCAGCTCGCCGCCGCGCTTGGCTTGCCTTACGCCTTCGCCAGCCATTTCGCGCCCGATGCGCTTGACGAAGCGCTGGCGATCTATCGGCGGCAGTTCAAGCCCTCTGCGCAGCTTTCATCGCCCTATACGGCCGCCGCATTCAACATTTTCGCGGCCGGCACGAGGGACGAAGCCGAATTGCTCGCCAGTTCCCAGCAACAGGCGTTCGTCGCGCTTCGCACCAGCAACCCGGGCCGGATGCAGCCGCCGTTGCCGGGTTACAAGGACAGCCTGCCGCCCAATGCGCGCGCGATCCTCGATCATGTTCTGCAATGCTCCGCGGTCGGGACGGTCGACGACGTACGCGCGGGCCTTAAGAGCTTTGTCGATCGCACGGGTGTCGACGAGGTCATCGTCGCGTCGTCGATGTATGATCATGCCGCCCGCAAGCGCTCGCTCGCCCTGGCTATGGAGGCGGGGCAATCGCTGTAGGGCGTGTGTTGACGCGGCTCCGGCAGGGGCAGTATAGGAGCGACCCTACCAAAGGGCGGCCCGGAAGGGGCCGCCTTTTTCCTTTTGGCTTTTTGGAAAGGTGCTTGCCATGTCGATCACGCCGCTGATGCCCGTTTACCCCCGGTGCGATGTACGCCCGGTTCGCGGCGAAGGCGCTTATCTTATCGGCGAACGAGGCGAGCGTTACCTGGATTTTGCCAGCGGCATCGCGGTGAATCTGCTGGGTCACGGCCACCCCCACCTGACCAAGGCCATCCAGGACCAGGCGGCGACGCTGATGCATGTGTCGAACCTGTACGGCAGCCCTCAGGGCGAAGCCTATGCCGCGCGGCTGGTGGAAAACACCTTCGCCGACACGGTCTTTTTCACCAATTCGGGCGCCGAGGCGGTCGAATGCGCAATCAAGACCGCGCGCGCCTATCATTCGAGCGCCGGCAATGCCCAAAAGCATGTGCTGATCACCTTCAACAACGCTTTCCACGGCCGCACGCTGGGGACGATTTCGGCGACTAACCAGGAAAAGCTGCGCAAGGGTTTCGATCCGCTTCTGCCTGGTTTCGCCTATGCGCCGTTCGACGACATCAACGCCGTCCTCGACCTGGTCGATGACAGTACGGCGGGCTTCCTGGTCGAACCGGTACAGGGTGAGGGTGGTATCCGCCCCGCGTCGCAGCCCTTCATGCAGGCGTTGCGCGATATCTGTAACGAACGCGACCTGATGCTGGTGTTCGACGAAGTCCAGTGCGGCGTTGCGCGCACGGGTTCGCTCTACGCCTATGAACAGTTCGGCGTGACACCCGATATCATGGCGAGCGCCAAGGGTATTGGCGGTGGTTTCCCGATGGGTGCGTGCCTGGCCACCGAAAAGGCGGCGCGCGGTATGGTCATCGGTACGCATGGCTCGACCTATGGCGGCAACCCGCTTGCGATGGCGGCGGGGCAGGCGGTGCTCGACGTCGTGCTGGAAGACGGCTTCCTCGATCAGGTGAAGGCAACCGGCGAGCGGCTGCGCGGCGCGCTGGAGCAGTTGATCCCGAATCATGATCATCTGTTCGAAAGCGTCCGCGGCATGGGGTTGATGCTGGGCATCAAACTCAAGAGCGACAGCCGTGCGTTTGTCGCGCATCTGCGGGACAACCACGGCCTCCTGACCGTTGCGGCGGGCGACAATGTCGTTCGCATCTTGCCCCCGCTCAACATCGAGCAGGGTCACATCGACGAGTGCATCGAAAAACTGTCGACGGGGGCGGCGAACTATACGCCGCCGGAAAGCTGATGCGGCATTTCCTGAACCTGTCGGACGCGGGCGGCGATGCCGTTGCGGCGATGCTGAACGACGCGCTGGACCGGAAGGCCGGCCGCGCCGGCTGGCCGAAGGGAAAGGCTGACCCCGATGCCCCGCTGGCCGATCATGTGCTGGCGATGGTTTTCGAAAAAAACTCCACGCGCACCCGTGCGTCGTTCGAGGTCGCGATCCGTCAGCTCGGGGGCGCTCCGATGGTCATGGCCGGCGATCAGATGCAACTTGGCCGGGGCGAGAGCATCGCCGACACCGCGCGCGTGCTGTCGCGCTATGCCGACGCCATCATGATCCGCACCGACGATCATTCCAAGGTAGAGGATATGGCGGCGCATGCCAGCGTGCCCGTCATCAACGGTCTGACCGATCTGTCGCATCCGTGTCAGATCGTCGCCGACCTTCTGACCATTTTGGAAAGCGGAAAGGCATTGCCGGGGCTGGAACTCGCGTGGCTCGGCGACGGCAACAATGTCCTGTCGTCTCTGATCGAGGCGGCGGGCCTGTTGGGGTTCAATATCCGGGCGGGCTGTCCGCAGGGTTATGAGCCCGATGCGGCTTTTGTCGACGCCGCCCGGGCGCAGGGCGCGCGGATCGATATTGTTGCCGATGCGCGCGAAGCGGTCGCGGGTGCCGATCTGGTCGTGACCGATACCTGGGTATCGATGGGGCAGGATCATGCCCATAACAAGCTGGCGGCGATGGCGCCTTATCAGGTTGATGAACGGCTGATGGGCGCAGCGAAGGGCGATGCGCTCTTTCTGCACTGCCTGCCGGCGCATCGCGGCGAAGAAGTCGTCGATGCGGTTATCGACGGGCCGCAGTCGCGTGTCTGGGACGAGGCGGAAAATCGCGTCCATGCCCAGAAGTCGATCCTTTTGTGGGCACTGGGCAAATTGTGAGCGAAACAATCGAAACCTGGTTCGATCAACCGTTGGTCTTCACCATCTCCGAACGCCATGTTCGGGGACGGCTGGTACGGCTGGGGCCGGTTCTCAATCGTATCATGGCGGCGCACACCTATCCGCCGGTGGCAGAAAAGCTGCTGGCCGAGGCATTGGTGCTGACCGTGTTGCTGGGCTCGACGCTGAAGGACGCCGGGGGACAGATGACCCTGCAGGCCCAGACGGGCGGCGGGCCGGTCGAACTGCTCGTCTGCGATTATCGCGGCGGTGAGCTGCGCGGCTATCTGAAGTTCGATGCCGAACGGCTTGCGCTGGTCGGTCCCGATCCGACGTTGTTCGCGCTGTTCGGCGAAGGCTTCCTCGCGATCACCTTTGACCAGGCGACCAGTGGCGAGCGGTATCAGGGCATCGTGCCGCTTGAAGGCTCGTCGATCGGCAATGCAGCGGAACATTATTTCGAGCAATCGGAACAGATATCGAGCCTGATCCGGCTCGCCGCGCGACATGATGCCGAGGCCGGATGCGTGGCCGGAGGTCTGTTGCTTCAACATCTGCCGGAAGGCGAGGTTGGACGCGATCGCCTGCATGTTCGCCATGACCTTCCCGAATGGGAACATGCGAGTACGATAGCGGCGACGCTGAAGGATAGCGAACTGACCGACCCCGCCATTTCGCTGGAAACGGTCGCATGGCGTCTGTTTCACGAAGACGAGGTGCGGATCGAGCCGGGCGTTTCGGTGACGCGCGGCTGTCGCTGCAGCACCGAGCATTTCGCGGGCGTGCTCTCCCAATTTCCGGCGAGCGAGCAGCGCGATATGGCGGATGACGACGGCCATATCCGTGTCGATTGCGCCTTCTGTTCGCGTATTTTCCCGATTTCGCTCGACGAAATTGCAACCGAAAACTGAACGCTTCGTTGGCCTTGATCGGCGGCCTTCTGGCGATGAAGCGAGCCGTTTCATCGTCAAGCGGTTGAAATTACGGGTCCGAATTGCTAACTCATTCCCAACAGGGTCGCAAAGTCGCCCATATTGGGGCGGTTAACGGACGGATAATGATGGCGATCTTCTCTCCTTCTATGCGCTGGCTTGTAGCGGTGGCGGGTTTCGTCGGTGCAGCGGCGTCGGTTCCGGCGCAGGCGCCGTCGCTGACCATGCTCGACCGGCTCGAAAAGGGCAGCTGGCAGCTCCGCGAACGCGGCAGCGATACCGTCCTTCAGACCGTTTGCCTGGGCGATGCACGACGCCTGATCCAGGTTCGACACCCGCGTTCGGGCTGTTCGCGCTATGTGATCGAGGATACGCCGGGGGCGGTGACGGTCCACTACACCTGTCCCGGTGCGGGGCATGGCCGCACAACGATCCGCAACGAGACGAACCGATTGGTCCAGATCGACACACAGGGGATCGCCGACGGCCGCCCCTTTTCCCAAGCGATCGAGGCGCGCCGCGTGGGCGGTTGCTGACCGCGATTCTGGCGGCGGCGATAAGGGAATGTTAACCAAGCTGCGCTAAGCCCCTGGGCATAGACACCGATGTGTGTTCTTCTCCCTAACGGCACGATGCCGCACTGGGCCGCCGGATGCTTCCTGCGGCCCATTTTCTTGCCGCCATCGCTTTCGCTGCGGCCCTTGCGCGGGGAACCGCAGAGGCGTATCGGGCCGCCATGCAAGGAATGAACGGCAAAACGATGATCGTCCTGTTGTCGGGCGGACTGGACTCGATGGTGTGCGCGGGGCTCGCCCGCGAGGCCGGAGCCCATATTGTCGCACTGACGGTCGATTATAACCAGCGGCACCGGGTCGAACTGCAATCGGCGGCGCGCATTGCCGAGGCGGTGGGCGCGGTCGAGCATATCGTGCTGCCGCTCGACCTGACCCGTTTCGGCGGATCGGCGCTGACGGCGGATATCGATGTGCCGAAGGATGGGCTCGCGGACAAGGTGCCGATTACCTATGTTCCCGCGCGAAACCTCATTTTCCTGTCGTTGACGCTCGGCCTTGCAGAGGCGCGGCAGGCGCAGGACATCGTCATCGGGGTCAATGCGCTCGACTATTCGGGATATCCCGATTGCCGCCCCGATTTCATCGCGGGGTTCGAGGCGCTGGCCCGTCTTGCGACGCGCGATGGCGACAAGGGCGTGGAATTCAGCATTCATGCGCCGCTGCAATATATGACCAAGGCGGATATCGCGGCCGAAGCCGCACGGCTTGGTATGGATGCCGCGATGAGTTGGTCTTGCTATGACCCGACGCCCGATGGTCAGCACTGCGGCCTGTGCGACAGCTGTCGGTTGCGGCGCAAGGGCTTCGCCGACGCGGGGATCGCCGATCCGACGCGCTACGCGGTCGGCGCCTGACGATGACCTATTCGGTCAAGGAGATATTCCTCACCCTGCAAGGGGAGGGGGCGCAATCCGGCCGCCGGGCAGTTTTCTGTCGCTTTGCCGGGTGCAATTTGTGGACCGGCCGGGAACAGGATCGGGCCAAGGCGATCTGTCAGTTCTGCGACACCGATTTCGTCGGCACCGACGGCACGCTGGGCGGGAAATATGGGGATGCGGCGGAACTTGCCGCCACCATCGCCCAATGTTGGGGCGAGGGAACAAGCGATCGTTATGTCGTGCTGACCGGCGGCGAGCCGATGCTGCAGGTCGACGATGCGCTGGTCGATGCGCTGCATGGGCAGGGATTTGTCGTGGCGATCGAGACGAACGGGACGCTTCCCGTTCTCGCTGCCATCGACTGGGTATGCGTCAGCCCCAAGGCCGGAAGTACGCTGGTCCAGACACGGGGCGACGAGTTGAAACTGGTGTGGCCTCAGCCGGGGCATGACCCGAACCGTCTCGCCGAACTCGATTTCGATCACTTTCTGGTGCAGCCGCTCGACGATCCACAGGCGGCCGACAATGTCCGCCAATGTATCGCACTGGTGATGGATGACCCACGCTGGCGCCTGTCGCTCCAGACGCACAAGAATCTCGGATTGCGCTGATCGGACCTAATTGTCCTGGGCGTCTGCCTTGCGGGTAGCGGTGACGGTCGACGTGGCGTCTTCGCTGTTGGCCGAATCCTCGGCGCCGCTGGTCGCTTCTTCGTCCGGGCTTTCTTCGCTGCTTTTCGGAGCGGCCTTCTTGCTTTCGTCACCCGGAACGCTGTTGTCGACGGCGGTGCCGTCGGCCGATGCATCATCCAGAATGATCATCGAATCGCTGATCGTGCCGGGCTCAACCTCCACGGCGTCGAGCTTGGTGGTCGATGTATTGCCGCCGCTGTCGTTGCCCCCACAGGCAGCGAGGGCAAGGATGAGCGAGACGGGGAGCAGGGTACGGATCATGCTGCGTTCCTAATCTTTTGCCGAAAGCTTGTCGAGGAAGGCGGGCAGCGTCTCGGCGAGGGCGGCGTCGACGTCGGCAAAGTCGGTCGTGCGGCCCAGCGCGGCAAGGCTCGTGACCGGAAACTCGGCGATGCCACAGGGAATGATCCCCCCGAAATGCCCGAGATCGGGTGCCACATTCAGCGAAAATCCGTGCAGCGTGACCCAGCGGCGAACGCGCACGCCGATCGCGCCGATCTTGGCCTCGCGTCCGTCTGGCGCGTCGGTCCAGATGCCGATTCGCCCATCGGCGCGGCGGGCGGGGACGTCGAGCTTTGCCAGCGCATCGATCACCCAGCCTTCCAGCGCCGCGACATAGGCGCGGACATCGCGCCCGCGCTTTGCCAGGTTGAGCTGTACATAACCAATTCGCTGGCCGGGGCCGTGATAGGTGTAGCGTCCGCCGCGTCCGGCATCATAGACCGGAAAACGCGGGTCCAGCAGTTCGGCGGGATCGGCGCTGGTCCCGGCGGTGTAAAGCGGCGGATGTTCCAGCAGCCAGATGCGCTCGTCGGCATCCCCGGCATATATGGCGGTCGCACGCGCCTCCATATCGCCGAGAGCGTCGGCGTAATTGGTGAGGCCGGGCGACACGATCCATTGCGGCGCGAGCCATTGCGGGGCAGTCGATGATGTCATGCGGGGGCTTCCTGCCCCCTGGCCGGGCGCCTTGCAAGGCCTGTATGCCGCAGCGGCATCGGGACTGGACAGGACGCAATAAGATCGCCAGTTTCCGGGACCGCCGAGACAATGAAAAACAAAGAGGTAATAATGGCAAAATTCGACATGGCCGCAGCATGGGAAGACAGCGTCACGCTGCTCAAATCGCATAGCGCACTGACCGGTACGGTCGCGGCGGCCTTTCTTTTTCTCCCCGCCCTGGTAGTCGCCTGGTTCGGTCCCGTTCCGGTTGAGCCCGCGGAGGGCGCGGGCTTGCCGCAAATTGTCGAGGCCATGCAACAGAGCATGAGGGCGACGTTACCCTATCAACTGGGGGCGGCATTGCTGGCGATGATCGGAACCCTCGCGATCCTGCGGTTGTGGCTCGCGCGTAGCGGTACGAGCGTCGGCGAGTCCCTGGGTTTTGCAGCCGCGCTGTTTCCGACGATGATCATCGTCCAGCTGCTGACCGGTTTGATGATGGGTTTTGCGGCGCTCTTGCTCGTCGTGCCCGCATTGTATCTTGTGGGACGTTTGTCGGTGGCGGTCCCCTTGTTGGCCGACCGCGGTATTCGCAACCCGATCGAGCCGATCCGGCAGAGCTGGGCGCTGACGCACGGGAATGGCTGGGCGATCTTCTTTTTCCTGTTCCTGGTCGCGGTCGTGATCTTCATCGTCGCGATGATCCTGATCGGCGTGACGGGAGCCGTCGCGGGCAGTGAGCCGGGCGTGGGCCGAATGGTGGCCGGAGTGGTCGAGGCGGGTGTCGGCGCGGTCGGCAGCCTGGTTTCGATCGCCGTGTCGGCGGCCGTTTATCGCCAGCTTGCCGTGCGCGGTGCCGGGGATGCGTTTGCCTAGGTTGCGGCGGTCCGTCGCAGCAGGACATGTTTCGAAACGGGGAGGGGAACGATGAACAAAATCAGCGTGAGTCAGGCTTGGTCCTATGCGACGAGCTTTTTCTCCGGTCAGATGGCCAACCACGCCATAGTGCTGATCGGCGTCGGGATATTCGTTCCCATGCTATTGAATATGCTGTTTGGCGGCGGCGCGGCTGCGTTGAGCGACCCGATGGCATATTCCATGGCAGCGATGAGCGGAGCGGCCATAGTTGTTGGCATTCTGGGCTATATTCTACAGACCGGCAGCTATTTCGCATCGTGGCGGATCGGCCTGACCGATGGGGCGGAGCCGATCGGAGGGGCGCTGGCCTTCGGTGTCGTGGCATCCCTGCCGGTGCTGCTGCTGGGTCTGGCGTTGGCGCTCGTCTTTGGTCTCGTCTTCGTGCTGATTTTCGGTGGAGCGATGCTGCCGATGTTGATGGGTGGCGGCACGCCTGGCGAAGGCGCGCTCGCCAGTATGGGGCTCATGGTTCTGGTCCTCGTGCCTGCGATGCTTTTTCTGTTCGTGTGGCTCGCCGCGCGCTTTTGTTGCACTGGACCGATCATGGCCGATCGCCGGACCTATAATGTGCTGACCGGGCTGGGAGAAAGCTGGCGCCTGACGGCTGCCTCGCAATGGAAGCTGTGCGCTTATTTCGTCCTGCTGGGCGTCGTGATGTTCGTGATGTTGGGGATCGTCGGAATGATCGCCGGGGTTTCGATGGTTGCCGGTGGCGCGTCGACGGGCGGCATCATGACCGGGGTCGTGATCGGCAGTCTGTTGGTCGGCATTCCCATGGCGTTTCTGCAGGTTGGCGTTCCGGCAGGCATCTATCGCGCATTGGGTGGCGATAATCCGGCGGCCGCCTTTGCCTGAACAGGGCGAAGGCGTTCGAAGACCAGAGCGGCGCGTCACATTCGCTTGACGCGCCGCTTTTGCCTTACCCCCATTTCGCGAGCGGGGGCAGGCTCATCAGGATCGCGTCGATGTTGCCGCCGGTCTTCAGCCCGAACAGCGTGCCGCGGTCATATACCAGGTTGAACTCGGCATAACGTCCGCGCCAGACGAGCAGTTCGTCAAACTCCGCTGCGCTCGCCGGTTGCGCCATCCTGCGCCGGACGATTTGCGGAAAAATGTCGAGAAACGCTTCTCCGACGCCGCGCGTGAACTCGAAATGGCGATCGAACTCGGCGTCGTCTCCGCATTCCAGATGGTCGTAGAAAATTCCGCCGACGCCGCGATGGACGCCGCGATGCGGGATGAAGAAATAATCCTCCGCCCATTTCGAATAGCGCTCATAAACATCGGGGCCAAAGGGCGCGCAGGCTGCCCGCAGTCGCGCGTGAAAGGCTTCGGTGTCCTCGGCATAGGGAATAGGGGGGTTCAGATCGGCGCCGCCGCCGAACCAGCGTTTGGTTGTGGCGAGGAAGCGGGTGTTCATATGGACGGCGGGAACGTGCGGATTCGCCATATGGGCAACAAGACTGATGCCCGTCGCAAAGAAGCTGGGATCTTCGTCCGCGCCGTGGATCGACTTCGCGAAATCAGGCGCGAACTGCCCGCCGACGGTCGAGACATTGACGCCGACCTTTTCGAATATCTTGCCCTTCATGACACCGCGAACGCCGCCGCCGCCTTCACCCGGGGCGATGCCGTCGGCTTCCCGGTCCCAGGGCGTGTAGGCGAAACGGGCGTCGCTTCCGGCCTCGGTCTCGATTTCCTCGAATGCGGTGCAGATCCGGTCGCGCAGCGTCTCGAACCACGTGCGTGCCGCCTGTTGCTGGGAATCGAGCGAAATCATGCCGCAAAGCCTTTCGTCTGTCTGAGTGCTTCGGCCAGCGCGATGCCAGCCGCAACCGCTACATTCAAGGATCGAAAACCCGGTTGCATGGGAATTGCGACCCGCGTTGCTGCGGCGGCGTGGATGTGGTCGGGCACGCCCGAAGATTCGGATCCAAAGAGCAGCACGTCATCGGTGGTGAAGGCGAAAGCGGGCAGGGCGGTGGCGCCCGCCGTTGTGAACAGGACGATCCGCTTTCCTGCATTCTCCGTCCAACTGCGGAATCCGGCCCAGTCGGCGTGGCGCCGCATTGCGGCGCGCTCCGCATAATCCATGCCCGCTCGCTTGAGCGCCTGGTCGGAGAAAGGAAAACCGCACGGTTCGATGACATGGGCGGTGGTGCCGAAGCAGGCAGCGGTTCGCAGGGTGGTGCCGACATTGCCGGCAATGTCGGGTTGGAAGAGGGCTATCTCCATTGCGTCGCCATAGCGGGGGGCTGCTCTGGAATCGAGCGCTATTGCCGCGCAGGTGTCGCGGGGCGCTCTTTCGGGAAATTGTCTGTTGGCAAGGCCTTTATGTGCGGCTATCAGGCCCGCAATTCCCGGAGGGGCCGTCGGGATGCGCGGAACTGTGCGCATATGGACAGGGCGACCCTTATCGCGGAAAATAGGTCCGTTTACCGAGGATAAAGGGCAGTCGAATGGCCAGTGAATCCGAACTTAATGCCGGCATCGAGGATGGCGTCCGTCGCCGCGATTTCATCAATATCGCGGCCGTCAGCTTCGCCGGCGTTGGCGCTGGGGCAATCGTCCTGCCGCTGGTCAACCAGATGAATCCTTCCGCCGACGTGCTTGCGCTGTCGTCGACCGAGATCGATATTTCGGCGATTCAGTCGGGGCAGGCGATCAAGACGAGCTGGCGCAAGCAGCCGGTGTTCGTTCGCAACCTCACCACGGCTGAAATTGCCGAGGCGGACAAGGTTCCGATGAGCGACCTGCGTGACCCGCAGACGCTTGGCGACCGGACCAAGGTTGGCAAGGAAAATTGGCTAATCACCCTGGGCGTGTGTACGCACCTTGGATGCGTGCCGCTTGGCGCCGCCGAGGGCGAAAATCGCGGCGATTACGGCGGCTACTTCTGCCCGTGCCATGGTTCGCACTATGATACCGCCGCCCGCATCCGCAAGGGGCCTGCGCCGACCAACCTGGTTGTGCCGCCCTATGAATTCACCAGCGACACCGTCGTGACGATCGGCTGAGGAGCGAGATAAGATGAGCTTTCCCTGGGCCAAGAATTATGAACCGCAGCAGCCGCTGATGAAGTGGCTGGACGAGAAGCTGCCGCTGCCGCGTCTTGTCTATAATGCGATCGGCGCCGGTTATCCGGTCCCCCGCAACCTCAACTATTTCTGGAACTTTGGTGTTCTCGCCGGTGCCGCGCTGGCGATCCAGATCATCACCGGTATCGTGCTGGCGATGCACTATGCCGCCAATGCCGGTGTCGCTTTCAATTCGGTCGAGCATATCATGCGCGACGTGAATTCCGGCTGGTTCATTCGCTATGCGCACATGAACGGCGCCAGCATGTTCTTCATTGTCGTCTATCTCCATATTTTCCGCGGTCTGTACTATGGTTCGTACAAGGCGCCGCGCGAGATGGTGTGGCTGCTCGGCGTCGTGATCTTCCTGCTGATGATGGCGACCGCCTTCATGGGCTATGTTCTTCCCTGGGGGCAGATGAGCTTCTGGGGCGCGCAGGTCATCACGGGCTTTTTCTCGGCGATACCGATCGTCGGCGAGCCGGTGCGCCAGTGGCTGTTGGGCGGGTTCGTTCCCGACAATGCGACACTGAATCGCTTCTTCTCGCTGCACTATCTGCTGCCCTTCGTGATCCTGGGCGTGGTGATCCTGCACATCTGGGCGCTGCATATTCCGGGTTCGAGCAATCCGACCGGCATCGAGGTGAAGGACGAGCAGGACACTGTTCCCTTCCACCCCTATTACACCGCGAAGGACGGCTTCGGTCTGGGTGTGTTCCTGCTCCTTTTCGCAGGGCTGACATTCTTTACGCCGAACATGCTTGGCCATGCGGACAATTATATCCCGGCCAACGCACTGTCGACGCCGGCGCATATTGTTCCTGAATGGTACTTCTTGCCTTTCTACGCGATCTTGAAGGCATTCACCTTCAACTTCCTGTGGATCGACGCAAAGCTGTGGGGCGTCATCGCGATGTTCGCGTCGATCGCGCTGCTGTTCTTCCTGCCCTGGCTCGATAGCTCGCCGGTCAAATCGTCGACCTATCGCCCGCTGTACCGCATCTTCTTCTGGATCCTGGTTGCCGACGTCCTGCTTCTTGGCTGGTGCGGCATGCAGCCGGCGGAACAGCCGTGGGTGCTGCTCAGCCAGCTCGGTGCCATCTATTACTTCGCGCACTTCCTGGTGATTCTGCCGATCGTTTCGCGGATCGAACGTCCGCTGCCGATGCCGAACTCGATCACGGAAGCTGTCCTTGCAAAGCATGCCGACAAGCCGTCGGCCACGGCAACGGCCTGAGCGCCGGACATTTATAGGAGCTGATACAGCCATGGTTCGTCCGCTCGGTTTTCTCGTCGGCCTGGGGTTCATTACGGCCCTGCTGCTGTCGATCGTCACGACGCCGCTCAAGAATGAGCCCAATGTCGCGTATTCCTTCGTCAAGCATCCGCGGCACCTGAAGCTCGCCAGCGATGGTCTGTTCCCGCATTGGGACCAGCAGCAGCTTCAGCGCGGGATGCAGGTGTATAAGGAAGTCTGTTCGGCCTGCCACAGCCTGAACCTGGTTGCGTTCCGTAACATTCAGGACCTGGGCTATACCGAAGGACAGGTGAAGGCCTTTGCCAAAACCTTCCAGGTTCCTTCGGTGAATCCCGACACGGGCGAGCCGGCGACGCGCGACGGTTTGCCGTCGGATTACTTCCCGGCGCCCTATGCAAATGACGTTGCCGCCCGCGCGGCAAACAATAATGCGGTCCCGCCCGATCTTTCGCTGATCACCAAGGCACGCGAAGGCGGCAAGGATTATGTCTATTCGTTGCTGAGCGGCTATCAGAATCCCCCGGCGAACCTGCCGAAGGAGCTTCAGCCGGGTGCAGGGCTGCACTTCAACCCCTATTTCCCGAACTTGAACCTTGCGATGGCCAAGCCGCTGTCGGATGGCCAGGTGACTTACGCCGACGGGACCAAGGCAAGCGTCGACCAGATGTCGAAGGACGTAACCGCCTTCCTCGTATGGACCGCCGAACCGAAGCTGGTGAAGCGCGTTCAGGTTGGCTGGGCTGTGATGGCTTATCTGCTGATCTTCACGATCCTTGCTTATCTGTCGTACCGGAACATCTGGGCGAACAAGGAACATTGATGGGCCGGGACGGGCGATTAACCCCATGATCGCCCTTCCGCCCCGTCCGGACCTCGACCTTGCGTCGCTGGTCCGCACCATCCCGGACTTTCCCAAGCCCGGAATCCAGTTTCGTGACATCACGACCCTGATTGGCGACGCCGCCGGCTTTTCCGAAGCCGTGCGGCGTTTGTCCGTTCTGGCTGCGGGACATCGTCCCGATTTCATCGTCGCGGTAGAGGCGCGCGGGTTCCTGTTCGGTGCCGCGATGGCCACGGCCATGGGGGTAGGGCTGGTTCCGGTTCGCAAGGCGGGAAAATTGCCGGGCGTGACGATCGGGGTCGATTATGAACTGGAATATGGCGTCGATCGACTGGAACTGCACGAAGGGGCGGTCGAGGCCGGGCACCGCGTCGTGCTGGTCGACGATCTTCTCGCAACCGGCGGTACGATTCTCGCGACGGCCGAATTGATGCGGAGCGTCGGAGCCGAAGTTGCGGCCGCGCTGTTCGTGATCGATCTGCCCGATCTGGGCGGCTCCGGGCGCCTTGCCGATGCAGGGCTCCGCTGCGAAACGCTGATTGCCTTCGAGGGCGACTGATCCCGTTCCCGCGCGGCGCCTCGGGCATTCTTTGGAAACCGCGCTGCTCTCTTCTGCACGGGATAGGCTTGCTGTGAATAGCGGCCGACACCGATGTTCACCCCAAAGAAAAAGGGCCCGCGCCGATGCGCGAGCCCTCCTTTGCATTCGAAGGTGCCATGCGGTTTAGAACGGAACCCAGTTCTGTTTCTTGCGGATCTTCATATAGCCGACATTGGCGCCAAGCCTTGCGCCGACGCCGACGCGAATCGGGATCAGCACCACATCGCCGCGCCGCAGATAGCTGGCGTTGAATCCGCCGATCAGATAGGCAGCGCCTTCGCCCGCTGGGAAGCGCTTGTAGAGATCTTCGGTGTCGAAGAGATTGTACACCAGCACAAAGGTGTTGCCGGCGTTGGCGCCCGCATCGAAGCCGATCGAAGGCCCCGTCCAGTAAGCGGGACGTTCTCCCTCGATCTTGTGATACAGGGTGCCCGAACCATAGCGCAGGCCGATCCCCAGTGCGCCGCCGGCTTCGCGGCCGACGATATAGGCATTGGGTTCACCCTGCTTCTTCAGAATATCTTCGATCAGGCCAGCGAGGCCCTGTGCGCCCTTGCCAAAGACGCCTTCGGCTGCGCCGATCAAATCGTCTTCCTTGTATGTCGTCGCGGGATCCACGGTGGTCGTGGCGGCGCCGGGGGCGGCGGCTGCGGATTCGCTCGTCGCACTGCCAACCGGACCATATTGTTCGTCGCCGGTTGCAAGGTCGCTGTTGATGTCCGCCGGGCTGGCGTAATCGGTCCCGGCGGGGGGAGGGGGCGGTGGCGGATTGTCGAGGTCGGCGTCGATCGCCGAATTGGGATCGATCGACGTCATCTGCGCCGCGGCGGGCACGGGTGAAAGGGCAAGGCCAAAGGCCGCAAGGGCCGATATGGCGATGCTGCTGAGCGTTTTGCGCATATTATCCCCCAGGAAACGGACGGCGCCGCGCGCCGAATATTGCGTTAATCATGACTCACTTTCGCGTGTGGGCAATGAACCGGCGATGACCTGAGTCGATTTTGCGCCGGGACGAATCAAATTTGCGGTCAAATAGATCGCCTAACGTCAAAAAAGGGCAATGTTAGACATTGCGGGGCGATGCGGGTCTGGTTATAGCGCCCGCCTAGGCCAGACTGTCGTTAGCGCGGCAGGCCATGCGGAGACGTGGGTGAGTGGCTGAAACCAACGGTTTGCTAAACCGTCGTACGGGTTGATTCCGTACCGAGGGTTCGAATCCCTCCGTCTCCGCCACCTACTCTCAATTACCTGTTATCCCACATAATCGCGGATCATGTTCTTTGCGATGACGAGTTGCTGGATCTGCGTCGTGCCTTCGTAGATGCGATAGATGCGGCAGTCGCGATAGAAGCGCTCCGCAAGATATTCCTTCAGATAGCCCGCGCCGCCGTGAATCTGGACGACGCGGTCGGCGACGCGGCCGCACATTTCGCTGGCGAACATCTTGGCCGCCGCGGCTTCGACGATGATCTTCTCGCCCCGGTCGGCCCGCGCGCAGGCATCGCTGAGCATGCATTCGGCGGCGTAGATTTCCGCCTTGCTGTCCGCGAGCATCGCCTGGATGAGCTGGAAATTGGCGATCGGCTCGCCAAAAGCCTTTCTCTCCATGGCATATTGCAGCCCTGCGTCGAGCATTCGCTTTGCATAGCCCACGCTCGCGGCGGCCACCGACAGGCGGCCGTTGTCGAGGCTTTGCATCGCGGCGCGAAAGCCGATGCCTTCCTCTCCGCCAAGCAGCGCATCGCCATCGACATGAACATCCTCCAGGATCACGTCGGCGATCTGCGATCCCGCCTGGCCCATTTTACCGTCGGGTTTGCCGATTGAAACGCCGGGCGCGTCGCGCGGGACGAGGAAGGCGCTGACGTGCGCATTTTTGGGTAGCGCCTCTGCATTGGTACGCGCCATCACCAGGATGACGTCGGCGAAGGGCGCGTTGGTGATGTAGCGTTTGGTGCCGTTGAGCACATAGCCATTGCCGTCGCGCACCGCGCGGGTCTTCATCGCTGCGCTGTCCGATCCGCTGTCGGGTTCGGTCAGGCCGAAGGCGGCGATCGTGCCCGTCGCGAGCCGCGGCAGCCAATGTTCCTTTTGCTGCTGCGTCCCGAAGCCCAGGATCGACTTGCACACCATGCCGATGTTGATCGACACGATCGATCGATAGGCGGGGGAGGCGTAGGCGATTTCCTTGATGAAATTGACGTACTGGCTGATGTTCATGCCCGCGCCGCCATATTCCACTGGCATCGTTACGCCGAACAGGCCCATGTCGCGCATTTCCGCCAATATGTCGTCGGGAACCCGGCCGAGTTCCTCGAGCTGCTCCTCCGCCGGGATTAGCCGTTCGCGCACATAGCGATCGAGCTGTTCGATAAAAGCGTCATAGACGTCGGCGTCCATTCCCGGCTGGGTCATTGCGGCTATTCTCCCGATATTTCGGTTTCGAATAGCAATGGGAATTGGCCAAGACCAGCCCGAAAGGAATGGGCCGCGCCGCATCATCTGGCGCGGCCCGTCGATGAGAGTCAGTCCTTGGTGGCGGTCTTCCCCGCCAGCCAGCGCCGCGCGCGGAGCAGCGGCGGTGTGCGCCACAGCGCGAGCAGCAGGACGAACAGCAAAGCCCAGGGAACCAGCGCCGCGCCGACAACCAGCACGAGGGACAGCATCGTCGCGCCGCTGCGCACCAGCATGTTGACGGCGTCGGCGAAGGGGTTGCCATAACCGATGCCGGGAAGCCCGCCGGTGCCAACATAATCGAAGGTGACGGGCGTGGTCGCCAGCATCGTTTCGCCGGTGCGCCGTGTGTCGCGTTCGTCGTCGAGCCGGGCGCGAAGTTCGGCAACCTGCTGTTGCAGTTCGGTGCGTTCGCGGTCGCCGATGCCGCCCTGTTTCAGTCGCGCCTCCAGCCGCGCAATGTCGGCCCCAATGTCGGCGCTGCGGCGTTGTGAGTCGCTGATCTGGCTGCCGACATCTTCGCCGCTGATTCGAACCGAGGCCAGAACGCCCTTGGCCTTTTCGACGCTGACGAGCGCGTCCTTTCCAAACTTGCGCGCGATGGCAGGGTCGAGCCGGAACTCCAGCCGGGCCTCGACCTCATTTTCGCGGATCCGGCGGTAATTCATGCCGGCGATGCGGCAGCGACTGATCCCCAGCGCTTCGCAGGCGGCGGCATGTTCCTCCTGAACGTGCGCGATGCGATCGTCGGCGAGGCGGAATGCATAGGCATAGTTGAAGGCAGCGCCGGGGGCAGCGGTTACGCGAACGTCGGGGCCGTCCACGGCTTCGGCCATGGCCGCGTCGCTGGAGGACGTCTCTTCGGAAGCCTGGCCGCAGCCGACCAGGACGAGCGCCATCGCGCCCGCCAAGAGCTTGATTTTCATGAAGACTCTCCCAATGCGCGACTCGCATGTCGCGGGAGACTGCATATCACAATCAATCAAGTAGACAATGCGCCTCAGGCGGCGCGGACGAATCCGTCGAGCACGCGCTTGCTGCCCGCCTGTTCAAATTCGACCTCCAGCTTGTTGCCGTCGACGTCGACAATCTCGCCATAGCCGAACTTCTCGTGAAACACCCGCATACCGATGGCGAGGTCGCTGCGCGGTTTCGCGCCGACCGAGGCGGCGGGGCTGCGTTCGCTCGGCGCGGGCGCTCGCGTCACGGTCGATGGGGAGGATACCGCGCGTTGCCAGGCGGGGCCGCGCGTCATCGTCCGCGCGGGGTTGCGCTCGGCGACATGCGCGAAGGGATCGCCCTGCGCGGACCAATTGGCGCGCCACAGGCTTTGACCGCCGCCGAAACTATTCTCGCTTTCGACATGTTCGGGCGGAATTTCCGCGATGAAGCGGCTCGGGATGCTGCTCATCCATTGGCCATAGATGCGGCGGTTGGCGGCGTGATAGATGCTCGCCCGCTGGCGTGCGCGGGTGATCGCGACATAGGCGAGGCGGCGTTCCTCCTCCAGGCTGGCGAGGCCGCCTTCGTCGAGCGCGCGCTGCGATGGGAACACCCCATCTTCCCATCCCGCGAGGAAGACATGGTCGAATTCCAGCCCTTTGGCGGCATGGATCGTCATGATGGTGACGGTTTCGCCGCTGTCGTCATTGTCGCGGTCCATGACGAGGCTGACATGTTCGAGGAAAGCCTCGAGCGATTCATATTCCTCCATCGCGCGAACAAGCTCGGAGAGGTTTTCCAGCCGTCCCGCCGCCTCTGCACTGCGGTCGGCCTGGAGCATCGCGGTGTAACCCGATTCGTCGAGGATCAGCTGCGTGAGTTCGGGATGCGACAGCTCGTTCGCCTTCGCTTGCCAGCCGCGCATCTGCGCGACGAAGTTGGCAAGCTGACGGCGCGCCTGCGGGGTGAGCTCGTCGGTCTCGGTAATCCGCGCGGCAGCGTGGAACAGCGCGCTGCGCTCGATCCGCGCAAATTGGTGGATGCGCGATACCGCCTTGTCGCCGAGCCCGCGCTTCGGGACATTGACGATGCGTTCAAAGGCGAGGTCGTCGGCGGGCGATTGGACGAGGCGCAGATAGGCGAGCGCATCGCGAATCTCGGCGCGCTCGTAAAAGCGAAAACCACCGACAATGCGGTAGGGCATGCCGATCGCGATAAAGCGATCCTCGAACTCGCGCGTCTGAAACTGCGCGCGGACGAGGATGGCGGCGCGGTCGAGCGACACGCGGCGGCGCTGGAGGCTTTCAAGTTCTTCGCCGATACGCCGCGCTTCTTCGGGACCGTCCCATACGCCGACCACGCGCAGCTTGTCGCCCGCGTCGAGTTCGGTCCACAATGTCTTGCCCAGCCGGTCGCTGTTCTGCGCAATCAGCGCCGATGCGGCGGCCAGGATTTGCGGGGTCGAGCGATAATTCTGCTCGAGCCGGATCACTGTCGCACCAGGAAAATCCTTTTCGAAACGCAGGATATTCGCGACTTCTGCGCCGCGCCACGAGTAGATCGACTGATCATCGTCGCCGACGCAGCAGATGTTCTTTCGCGCCTGCGCGAGCAGCCGGAGCCACAGATATTGGCTGGCGTTGGTGTCCTGATATTCGTCGACGAGGATGTATTTGAAACGCTGCTGATATTGTTCCAGCACCTCGCGGTGGGTCTTGAGGATCACCAGCATGTGAAGCAACAGATCGCCGAAGTCGCAGGCGTTCAGCGTCTTGAGCCGCGCCTGATAGAGCGCATAGAAATGCTGTCCCTTGCCGTCGGCATAGGCGTCCTTGTCGGCGGCATCGAGATCGCCCGGCACAAGGCCGCGATTCTTCCATTTATCGATAAGGCCCGCAAGCTGGCGCGCCGGCCAGCGTTTCTCGTCCAGCCCTTCGGCCTGGATCAGCTGTTTCAGCACGCGCAGCTGGTCGTCGGTATCGAGGATGGTGAAATTGCTCTGCAGCCCGACAAGTTCGGCGTGGCGGCGTAGCATCTTGGCGCAGATGCTGTGAAAGGTACCAAGCCAGGGCATTCCCTCGACCGCGTCGCCGATCATCCGTCCGATGCGCTCGCGCATTTCGCGGGCCGCCCTGTTGGTAAAGGTGACCGCCAATATCTCCGAAGGCCAGGCGCGCCGCGTTGCGATGATATGCGCGAGCCGCGCGGTGAGCGCCGCGGTCTTGCCAGTGCCCGCGCCCGCGAGCATCAGCACCGGCCCCTCGGTGGTCAGCACCGCCTGGCGCTGCGGCCCGTTGAGCCCCTGAATATAGGGCGGGTCCGACGGGTCTGACGGCGGCAGGTCGGGCGGCGAGGTGGGCAGGCTGTTCACGCGCGAACGATTAGGGAACAGCGGCGGCGCTGTCCAGTGCGAGCCGGGCTCTCAACCGTCATTTGCCTGCATTGGAAGCTGGGGTGTGCGGTCGGCGATCAACGGGATGCAAAAGGTGGTGATACCAGAAGCTCGTGAAGCGCGGAACGCTCGCCGGATACGCCCTGTCGCGCCAGTTCGTCGAGCGTCGCCGCGGCCATGGCGTCATAGGCGGGAAGCAGTCGCGGGCAGTCCGACGCGATCGCATCCCGGTGCCCCTCGATCGTTTGAGCATCGCCGCGCAGCAAGGGCCCCGACAGCGCCGCAAAGCCGTCGGAAAGGCTGTTGTCCAACGCGGCGCGAACCAGCGGTGCGAGCAGGGCGCCCGGATGTTCGACCCCGGCGCGTTCCAGGGCATGCGATGCCCCCGCGATCAGTGTCACGAGGTGGTTCGCGGCGTGGCAGAGCGCGGCGTGATAGAGCGGACGGTGCTGTTCGGGAATTTCGATCGCGGCGCCGCCGAGCCACGCGACAAGGCGCCGCGCCTGCACGGTTGCGGCCGGGGCCGAACCGGTGATGGCGAAACAGGCGCCGGACATGCGCTGAACCTCGGCCACAGGGTTGCCGGTGAACGTCATGGCGGGGTGGATCGCGGCGGTCAGCGCTCCCTTCGCGGCCGCGTCGGCCAGAAGCGAGACGCCGCTGCGCCCGCTGACATGGAATATCAACCGAGGCGGCTTTGCGGGCAGGGCGGCGGCAACTTCTGCGGCGACGGCTTCCATGGCGTCGTCGGATACGGCGATTGCGACGACGTCGCTTTCGCGGACCAGTGCGGTCATCGATGGCGCAGCCGCGCCGGTACTGGCGTTGGCAAGGGCCGTTTGCAACCGCTCGCTGGAACGCGCCCAGAGCATCGGAGGCGCGCTGGCGTGCGGCGCCAGGCCGAGCGCGAGTGCCTGTGCGACACGGCCGGCACCGATAATGCCGATACGATCCATGGGGGCTGCCGTCATAGGCTGCGTCCTACGCCGCTGCTGTGTCCAAGGCCAGCGGCACGATCGCATGGTGCGGCGGGATTCGCGCTTGCGCCGCTTCGCCAAACATGGCCAAAGCGGCCCGATACCGTAAGCTGATAATGAAATGGGGCGCGGCGCAAATGGACACAACACCCTATCGCAGGCATCGGCGCGTGCTGACCGCAAGCCTGGTTGGAACGGCCGTCGAATTCTATGACTTTTATATTTATGGCACGGCGGCTGCGCTCGTGTTCGGGCCGCTGTTCTTTCCTGCGGAATCGCCGTCGGCGCAATTGATGCTCAGCTTCATGAGCTTTGCGCTCGCCTTTTTCGCGCGTCCGGTGGGTGCCATCGTTTTTGGCCATTATGGCGACCGTATCGGGCGCAAATCGACGCTGGTCGCTTCGCTGATGCTGATGGGCGGTTCGACGTTGCTGATCGCTTTTCTGCCGACCTATGCGATGGTCGGATGGGTGGCCCCGCTGTTGCTTTGTATTTTGCGTTTCGGGCAAGGGCTGGGGCTAGGCGGCGAATGGGGCGGGGCGGCCCTGCTGGCGGTCGAAAATGCCCCGCCGGGATGGCGGGCCCGCTTCGGAATGTTCCCGCAACTCGGCGCACCCGTCGGTTTCATTGCCGCCAACGGCCTGTTCCTTCTGCTCGGCCTTTGGCTCAGCGACGCCGAATTCATGGCATGGGGATGGCGCATTCCCTTCCTGTTTTCAGCCTTGCTCGTCGGGCTTGGCCTTTGGGTCCGGCTCAAGATCGAAGAGACACCGGCTTTTGCCGAGGCGATGGAACAGGGGCCGCCGCCGGGGGTGCCGCTCGGCGAACTGGTGCGTCACCATCTGCTCACGACGCTCGCCGGCATTTTCGCGGTCGTCGCCTGTTTCGCGATCTTCTATCTCGCGACCAGCTTTGCGCTGGCGCACGGCACGACGACCCTTGGATACCCGAAGGAAGCCTTTCTGCTGGTACAGCTTGGTGCGATCCTCTTCATGGCGGCGGGGATCATATATGCGGGCTATGCGAGCGACGCGTCGAGCGCGCAGCGTGTGCTGACCTGGGGGTGCGGCGCGACGATATTGATCGGGCTGATCTTCGGCCCGGCGCTCGCCTCCGGCTCGCTTGCTATTGTCGGACTGGGGCTTGCCAGCGCGCTGTTTGTGATGGGACTGGTCTATGGTCCGCTCGGCGTCTGGCTGACCGAATTATTTCCCGTTCACGTGCGCTACACCGGGGCTTCGGTCGCGTTCAACGGCGGCGGCATATTGGGCGGCGCGGCGGCGCCGATCGTTGCGCAAGCGCTGGGCGACTGGGGCGGCACCGAAATGGTCGGGCTCTACCTTGCGCTTGCTGGCGTCCTCAGTTGGATCGGCCTGACCATGGTGGCGAAGGCCGCCCGTTAGGGTCCCGTCCCCGGGGTGGCGGCTTACGCCGCGCGCAGCAACGTCAGCCTGGCCTTGCCCACGCGCCGCTCGGCGTCGATTTCGAAACCGGCGACGGCGATGTCTTCCTTGTCGGCGGTTTCGATCGATATCCAGCTTTCGGGGCCGACCCAGCCCAGCCGCGCCAGCTTGTCGAGCGCAACGCTGCCCGCGCCGGTCGCATAAGGCGCATCGATGAGCAGCAGGTCATAGGCGCGCGGGGCGGGGCCAAGCGACAGAACCGATCCCGCACGCACGTCCGCCCGCGAAAGCGTGCCCAGTGTCGCCAGATTCTTGCGCAGCGCGTCGAGGGCATCGCGGTCCTGTTCGCCGAACAGGCAATGCTGGGCGCCGCGTGACAGTGCCTCTATTCCCAGCGCGCCCGATCCGGCGAACAGGTCGGCGACGTAAAGCCCTTCAAAGCTGCCGAGGCGGCTCGCCAGCATCGAAAACAGCGTTTCCCGGGTGCGGTCGGCGGTCGGGCGGGTCGCGTCGTTGCGCGGGGCGACCAGCTTTCGCCCCCGCCATTCTCCGGCGATGACCCTCATTTCGCCATCCGGCGACGGAATTGGAACAAGGCATCGCGCGGTACGATTTCGACCGCGCCGACGTCCAGGTCCCTTATGTCGAATTCGCCATAGCGTGTCCGGATCAGTCGGCTGACCTGCAACCCCAGATGTTCGAGGACCCGCCGAACCTCGCGATTCTTGCCTTCGGTCAGTGTCAGTTCGATCCATTGGTTGCGGCCCGTCCGGCGTTCCAGATTGGCGTCGATCTTGCCATAGCGAATGCCGTCGATCTCGATCCCCTCGACCAGATCCTCAAGCTGAGTCTGGCTGATGTCGCCGAAAGCGCGGGCGCGATAGGTGCGTTCGACGCCGCTCGCGGGCAATTCCAGTTGCCGCTTGAACTCGCCATCGTTGGTCAGCAGCAACAGCCCCTCGGTGTTGTAATCGAGCCGACCGACCGGCATCAGTCGCGGCAGTCCCTTGGGCAGGATGTCATAAATGGTCTTGCGGCCCTTGGGGTCGCGGGCGGCGGTCAGGCATCCCGCCGGCTTGTGAAAGCGATAGAGGCGCGTCGATACCGGTTTCGCGACCGGATTGCCGTCCACTGTCAGGCCGTCGAGCGAGGCGAGCAGCGGGGCGGGCTGGCTTATCGTTTCGCCATTCAGCGCGATGCGCCCTTCCTCGATCATCCGTTCGACGTCGCGCCGCGACCCGACTCCGGCGCGGGCGAGCAGCTTGGCAATCCGCTGCGGCCCCTCTTCGTTTTCGGGGGCAGGCGCCGCCTTGCGCGGAGGCTGCGCGGCGCGGGCGGCACGGCGGCCACCCGGTGGATTGCCGCGCGGTGCGGCCGGATTGGGCGAACGGGGAGGGCGACGGGTCGTCATGGGAACGGAAACGGCTTTCATGTCGTTGGTCAGGCAGCAACTGTTGCGCCCGCGCCACGCTCATAGCCGGAAAAGTGTCGCTTCGTCGATGGGAAGCAAAAGGGGTCTTGCACCCGCGTCGGGAGGCAGCCATGCACATGAACAAAGGGAGACCTTATGCTCTTCGCGTCCCGCCCGTCCTGTATCAAGCGCCTGTTGGTTATCGAGGATGACCCGCTGGTCGCTTTCGATAACGAGCGGACGCTGAAACATGGCGGCTATGATGTCGTCGCGACGGTCGATTCGGGCGAAGATGCCGTGGCGGCTATCGCATCGGAACAGATTGATGCGCTGGTTCTCGACCTGGAACTCGCCGGCCATATGTCGGGGCGAGAAGTGGCACGGCTAGCACGCGACCGCGGTATTGCGGTGCTGCTGGTCACGGGAAAGTGCCCCGACGATGCTGCCGAAATCGCGCTGGCCTGCCTGCACAAACCGCATGGCGCGGCGGCACTGGTCGGCGCCTTGCGGGCGATCGAGAGCATGATCTGCAAGAACAAGGCGCCGCGAAAGATCACCGGCCTCGAAACTTTCTGGCGGCCCGAAGCCGCCTAGGGCGTCGGAGCGCACAGCGCCCGGGGCGGGTTGATAAATAGCCGCTTCCAATTTGGTGCCAAGGCTTTAGGCCTTTTCCTTCAATCGCGGTGTGCGGGAAGGGAACGCAAATGCAACTTGGGCTCGATACGGCTGTGCTGGTCGCGGTGATCGCACTGGTGATCGGCCTGGCTTTCGTGATCCCGAGTTTCTCACCATACCGAAAGCCGATGCCGATCGTCGCTTTTCTGCTTGGCATTTCAAGCGGATTTCCGCTGACCTTGCTGCTTGGCACCATGACCTTCTGGCTGTCGAAGGTCGGGATTGAAAAGTCGACCATCGGCTTCGCGATCGGTCTGACCACCCCTTATACGCTGAAATTCCTGTGGGCGCCGCTGGTCGATCGCCTGCCGCTGCCCTTTTTGACCAAGGCGTTTGGACAGCGACGGGGTTGGTTGTTTTTCATCCAGGCGCTGCTTGTCGTCGCGATCTGGAATCTCGGCACCAGCAATCCGACGAACGAAAATCTGGCGCCTTTCGCCTTTTGGGCGATCGCTGTCGCCTTTCTGTCCGCGACGCAGGACATTGTCATCGACGCCTATCGTATCGAGATATTGTCCGATGCGGAGTTGCCGCACGGCACCGCGATGAACCAGTTCGGGTATCGCACCGGCAATCTGATCGCGGGCGTCGGGACGATCGCGCTTGCGTCGCCGGAAGGGTTCAATCTTGGCTGGGCGGCGGCCTATGGCTTTACCGGCCTTGCCGTGCTGCCCGCACTGCTCGGCGCGCTTTATGCGGGGCCGGGCCGTTTCGACCCGTCCCGCGCCAATGCGCTGGCCGGCGGTTTCGGCGCATGGCTGACGGATACGGTGGTCAATCCGTTCCGCGAATTCCTTGGCCGCAATGGCGCCGTGCTGATCCTGCTGTTCGTCCTGGTTTACAAGGTTGGCGATGCGATGGGGCAAGGAATGCTCAATCCGATGATTGTCGAGTTGGGTTTCACCGACACCGAGTTCGTGGCGATCAACAAGGGGGTCGGTTTCGTCGCGCTGATCGTCGGCTCTGCGTGCGGGGCGCCCTTTATCGCCTGGCTCGGTATGGGGCGCGCGCTGCTTGTCTCGGGGCTGCTGATGATGTTCAGCAACCTGCTGTTCGCGGTGCTGGCCGGCGTCGGGCATTCGCCGCTGATGCTCGCCATTGCCGTTGGAACCGAAAATTTCACCAGCGGCATCGGCCTGACCGTCTTCGTGACCTATTTGTCGGGGCTGTCGAGCCTTGCCTATACGGCGACCCAGTTCGCGCTTCTGTCGTCCTTCGCCGCCGTCGGGCGGACGTGGCTCGCGACCCCGGGCGGTTATCTGGCTGAGGGGCTTGGCTGGGTTGGCTTCTGGGTCGTGACCGTGGTCATCGCGATCCCTGGCATGTTGCTGTTGTGGATATTGTGGCGCAAGGGTTTCGTCGTCCAGACGGTGCGTCAGCCGAGCACGGAGGATGACGGCCACGAACCCGCCCTTGCTGAAGGGGACAGGCCGAAACCAGCGGGAGGCTGATCGGCTTTTGGCCTAGACGGGCGGTTCGCCGTTCGCGTTCAGCACCGTGCCTGCGAGATAGAGCGACCCTGCGATCAGGACGATGTCCTTGTCGGGATCGATGGGAAGGCCGACCAGCGCCTCTTCGATGCTGGCGGCGCTGCGCGCGGCGGGGCCGAAGGCAGCGGCGGCATGATGTTCGTGCCCCGGCACCGGGACGACGGTGACGCTCGAAAGCCGGTATTTCAGCGGCGCAAGGAGCGCGTCGGGATGCTTGTTCGCCAGCATCCCCGTAACCAGATGGATGCGGCGCGGCTCGCGTTCGAAATGTATGGCAATATGCTTCCCTGCGTCGGCGTTGTGCGCGCCATCGAGCCATATTTCGGTGTTCGCCGGAAGCAGTTCGGTGAGCGGTCCGGGGGCCAGTTTTTGCAGGCGCGCCGGCCAGAAGGCGTTGGCAACGCCGCGCGCGATGGCGTCGGGCGCTGGGCACGGGTCGGCGAGCTGGAGCATCGCGATGGCGAGCCCGGCGTTGCGCATCTGGTGCTCCCCCGCCATGCGCGGCTGGAGCGACATCGGGGGGCTGCGGCGCTTGGAATGCCAGCGAAAGCCAGCTTCGGCGGGCTCGACCGACCAGCCTTCGCCTTCGGAAAAAGGGGTGACGCCCGCCGCGGCGGCGCGGCCGGCGATGACGTCCATGACCGGCGGGGCATAGGCAAGGGTCGCGAGCGCGGCGCCGGGCTTGATGATCCCCGCCTTTTCCCACGCGATCCGTTCGGCGGCGCCGGCGGGCGTTCCGGCCTCGGGCGCGAGCAGGAAGGCTTCATGGTCGATGCCGAGCGAGGCGATGCCGCAGACCGCGGGGGCGGGAATGATGTTCGTCGCGTCGAGCCGCCCGCCAAGCCCGACCTCGACGATGCAATCGTCGGCGGGAATGCGCGAAAAGGCGAGAAAGGCGGCGGCGGTGGTGATTTCGAAAAAACTCGCGTGCAAATCATGCGCGACGTCGAGCACTTCGGCGAGCAGCGCCGCGAGATGCGCGTCGTCGATCAAGGTGCCCGCGAGGCGGATGCGTTCGTTAAAGCGCACCAGATGCGGGCTGGTGTAGCTGTGCACACGGCGCCCGTCGGCTTCGAGAATGGCGCGCAGAAAGGTGCAGGTCGATCCCTTGCCGTTGGTCCCCGCGACATGGAAGGTGCGCGGCAGGCGATGCTGGGGATTACCGAGACGGCGGCAGAGTTCGGCGATGCGTTCGAGCCCCAAAATGTCGCGGCCTGGCGACAGCGCGGCGAGGCGGTCGAGCTGGGCCTGGACGGCAGAATCAGAGCTGTGCGCGTGGTCGGGCATGGCGGGCGGACCTGCAAAAGGGCGTCATTGCGAGGAACCGAAGGCGGCGCGGCAATCCAGAATGAGCGTGAACTTCGCTGGATTGCTGCGCGTCGCTCGTAATGGCGAAAGGTTATAGTTCAGGCCGCTTTCTCCGGCGCCATATAACCGATCAGGCGGCCCAGCGTTGCTGGCAGTTCCTTCCTGTGGACGACCATGTCGATCATCCCGTGATCGAGCAGATATTCGGCGCGCTGGAACCCTTCGGGCAGCTTTTCGCGGATCGTATTCTCGATCACCCGCTGGCCCGCGAAGCCGATCAGCGCTTTGGGTTCGCTGATCTGGATATCGCCGAGCATCGCATAGCTGGCGGTGACGCCGCCCGTCGTCGGATCGGTGAGGAGGACGATATAGGGGAGGCCGGCACGGCGCAGGCGCGCTAGCGCCACCGTGGCGCGCGGCATCTGCATCAGCGACAGCGTGCCTTCCTGCATCCGCGCGCCGCCCGCCGCGGTGATGGCGATATAGGGGCATCCGCGCTTGATCGCCTGTTCGACCCCGGCGACAAAGGCTTCGCCGACCGCGACGCCCATTGATCCGCCCATGAAGGCGAAATCCTGGACGCCGACGACGGCCGGGCGGCCGTCGATATGGCCGTACCCGTTTTGAAAGGCATCGCGGTCGCCGGTCTGCGCGCGCGCCGCTTTGATGCGATCGACATATTTCTTGGTATCGCGGAATTTCAGCGGATCTTCGGGCGCGGCGGGTGCAGGCAGGATTTCGTGCAATCCGCCGTCGAACAGCTGCGCGAAACGCTCCTTCGCGCCGATCCTGTCATGATGGTCGCAGCGCGGGCAGACGTTCAGATTATCTTCCCATTCCTTGACGAACACCATCTGCTGGCACTGGCGGCATTTGTGCCAAAGATTGTCCGCCGTATCGCGCTTGGCGGTGAAGGGCAGGGCGTTGCGGACGCGGTCGAGCCAGCTCATGCGGCGATCTCCTTTGCGCCGTGAATAGCATCGGCGAGGGTGCGGGTGAAAGCCTCGACATGCGGCGCGGCGGCGTCCCCATGCTCGGCGATGATATCGATAAAGGCCGATCCGACAACCACGCCATCGGCGACGCGCGCGATGCTTGCGGCCTGTTCGGGCGTGCGGACGCCGAAGCCCACTGCGACGGGCAGGTCGGTCGAGGCCTTGAGGCGCGCAACGGCATCCTCGATGCTCGCCTGCGCAGCCTGCTGCAGACCTGTGATCCCGGCGACCGAGACATAATAGAGGAAGCCGCCCGCGCCGTTCAGCACGTCGGGCAGTCGCGCGGCGTCGGTGGTCGGAGTCGCAAGACGGATCAGGTCGACCCCGGCGGTGCGAAGCGCAGGGCCGAGTTCGGCGTCTTCCTCCGACGGAATATCGACGCAGATCACGCCGTCTACACCAGCTTTCGCGCATTCGGCGGCAAACCATTCGGGACCGCGAACCGTCATCGGATTGGCATAGCCCATCAAGACGAGCGGCGTGTCGGGATGGCGCTGGCGAAAGGCGGCGGCCATCGCGAAAATGTCGGCGGTGGTCGTGCCCTTGGCGAGGCTGCGCAGATTCGCAGCCTGGATCGCGGGGCCGTCGGCCATCGGGTCGGTGAAGGGCATCCCCAGCTCGATCACATCGGCACCCCCCGCGACAAGCGCGTCGAGGTTCGCGGCGGTATCGCCATCGCCGCCGGTGATAAAGGCGACGAGCGCGGGGCGCGGCTTGGCGAAGGTGGCGGCGAAGCGGGTCATTCGTCTCTTTCGTTTCTGCTAGGCCATAACAAAATCAGCAGTAAGGGGGATAACAGATAGGCCGCGATCATTTTAGCACCGCGACGTTGATCGAGTTGATCCGCAAGCCAAGGCCATTCCACAATTTCGTTCAGGTAGTAAAGCAGGGGCATCACACAGATTACACCCACGATCCAGAACAGTGCGATCGCGTGTCGCCTCTGCTTCAAAGCTTCACCCCCAGCGCCTCAGCGACAGTGAATATATCCTTGTCCCCCCGGCCCGAGCAATTGACGATGATGATCTTGTCCGGGCCCAGTGTCGGCGCGATGCGTTCGGCAGCCGCTATCGCATGCGCGCTTTCGAGCGCGGGGATGATGCCTTCGAGCTTCGTCAGCTTCTGGAAGCTCGCGAGCGCTTCGGCGTCGGTGACGGGCTCATAACGCACGCGGCCGATGTCGTGCAGCCAGCTATGCTCGGGTCCGATACCCGGATAGTCGAGGCCGGCCGAGATGCTGTGCGCTTCGGTGATCTGGCCGTCTTCGTCCTGCAATAGATAGGTTTTGTTGCCGTGCAGGATGCCGGGTTTTCCGCCCGCGAGGCTCGCGGCATGCTTGCCATCCAGCCCTTCGCCCGCCGCCTCGACGCCGACGATCTCGACGCTTTCATCGTCGAGAAAGGGATGGAACAGGCCGATCGCGTTCGACCCGCCGCCGACCGGCGCGATCAGCATGTCGGGCAGGCGCCCCTCAGTCTCCAATATCTGTGCGCGCGCTTCTTCGCCGATCACCGACTGGAAATCGCGGACAAGCTCGGGATAGGGGTGCGGCCCGGCCACCGTGCCGATGATATAGAAAGTGTCGTGGACGTTCGCGACCCAGTGGCGCAGCGCCTCGTTCATTGCATCCTTCAGCGTCTTGGCGCCGCTTTCGACGGCAACGACCTCGGCGCCGAGCAATTTCATGCGGAACACGTTCGGCTGTTGCCGCGCGACGTCGACCGCGCCCATGAAGATGGTGCAGGGCAGGCCGAACAGCGCCGCGACGGTCGCGGTGGCGACGCCATGCTGCCCCGCGCCGGTCTCGGCGATGATCTTCGTCTTGCCCATGCGTTTGGCGAGCAGGATCTGGCCGATGCAATTGTTGATCTTGTGCGCGCCGGTGTGGTTGAGATCCTCGCGCTTCAGATAGATTTTGGCGCCGCCGAGCGCGTTCGTCAGCCGCTCGGCGAACCACAGCGGGCTCGGACGCCCGACGTAATTTTTGAGCAGATCATCAAACTCGGCCTTGAACGCCGGGTCGGTTTGCGCGCTGCGATATTCACGCTCGAGATCGAGGATCAGCGGCATCAGCGTTTCGGCGACATAGCGGCCGCCAAAGTCGCCGAAATGGCCGCGCGCGTCGGGGCCGGTGCGAAGGCTGTTGGGCAAGTTGGTCATCGTCCCGCCGCTTTAAGGAAAGCCGCGATCTTGTCCACATCCTTGACGCCCGGCGCGCTTTCGACCCCCGACGAAACATCGACCAGCGGCGCCCCGGTTTCGGCGATCGCCTGGCCGACATTGTCGATCGTCAGCCCGCCCGCCAGGCCCCAGTCCATATTGTGCCGGTGCCCGGCCAGCAGCGACCAGTCGAAGCGCGTGCCGTTGCCGCCGGGCAGCGCCTGTGCCGGGGCGTCGAACAGGATGCGATCGGCGATGCCGCGATATTTCTGCATGCGGTCGAGCGTGCCGGTGTCCTTCAGTCCTACCGCCTTCCAGATTTCGGCGGGCACCAGCCGCTTGACGGCGGCGAGCCACTCGGGGGTCTCGCTGCCGTGAAACTGGATGATGTCGGGCTGGATCATCGACAGCGCCTGCCCGGTCAGTGCTTGCGATGCGTTGACGAGAAGCAGGGCGACCTGGACCCGCCCCTTTGCATATTGGCGCAGGTCAGCCGCCGTTTTGAGGTCAAGGTGGCGCGAGCTCGGCTCGAAATGGACGAGCCCGATGTGCGTGACGCCGTGCGCGATGGCGGCATCGATATCCTGACGGGTCTTGAGGCCGCAGATTTTGACGAGAGGGGGCATGGTTGTCCTTAATGACTGCGCTTGCCGCTTGCTTCGAAGGTGAAGGCTCCAAGGCGGCGGCCTTCGTGCATCGCCCTGTTTGCCGCAGCCGTGCTCGACACCAACGATAGGGGGGCTTCGCCTAGAGCGTTGCCTCGATCGCGCGGGCGGCAAGATCGGGGTCGGACGACTGGCTGATCGGGCGGCCCACGACCAGGATCGAGGCGCCGTCCGCCATTGCCTGGGCCGGAGTGACGATACGCTTCTGGTCGCCCGCCTTGCCGTCCGCGGGGCGAACCCCCGGTACGACGAAGAAACCGCCCGGCCACGCCTTGCGCGCGGCCTTCACTTCCTGTCCCGAACAGACGATGCCATCGAGTCCGGAGGTGCGGGCGAGCGCCGCCAGCCGGACTACCTGATCATGCGGTGTCCCGCTGACGCCGATGTCATCGAGGTCGGGGGCGTCGAGGCTGGTGAGCACGGTGACGCCGACCACCTTGGTATTCAGGCCAGCGGCGGCCTTTGCCTCTTCCATCATGGCGCGGCCGCCCGCAGCATGAACCGTCAGGATCGCGGGCTCCAGCGGCCGCAACGCCTGGATTGCCTTTGCCACCGTGTTCGGAATGTCATGCAGCTTGAGGTCGAGAAAGATGGGAAGCCCGATCTTCGCCATTTCGTGCACGCCATGATGGCCATTGGCACAGAAAAATTCGAGCCCCAGTTTCAGACCCCCGACATGGTGGCGGACCCGCTGCGCCAGCGTCAATGCGGCGTCAAGATGCGGGGTGTCGATGGCGAGATAAAGAGGGGAGCTCATGTTGTGTCCGTCATGGAATGTCGAGGGGCGAGGGCGGCGGTGTGGGCGATGGCGCGGCAGTGCCGGCCGATGCCGAAGGAGCGGTGGCGGCCGTGGTCGGCGCCGGGCTGGCTGATGGTGCCGGGTCCGACGCGCGGTTGGCCATGGCGCGCAGGTCGGACAGTTGGCGTTCGCTGCTATCGAGACGGCGGCGCATCGACCAGCGTGTCGTGCGCAAGGCCACCCACATCGGAAGGCTGCCGATCAGGAAGGCGGCGAAAATCAGCACCGGCAATTTGGTGTCGAGCACCTGGCCGGGCCAGATCGTTACCGTCACCGGACTCCAGTTCGCCATCGCGAACACGACAAGGATGACGGTCAGGAAAACCCAGATGATCGTTCGCAGGATGCCCACTATATCTTGCTCCTCGTTCGGTCCCTGGCCCATTTCTAGGCGAGTTTTTCCGGGTTTTCCAGCCTTGGCCTATCCGCCTTCGAACACCCGGTCGAAGATCGTGTCGACATGCTTCATATGATAGCCGAGATCGAAAAGTTCGGTCAGCTGATCGGCTGACAGACGCGCGGTGACGTCGGTATCGCCCTTGAGCAGATCGAGCAGCGACAGCTGGCCATCGCTTTCCCATACTTTCATCGCGTTACGCTGGACGAGGCGATAGCTGTCCTCGCGGCTCGCGCCCGCCTGGGTGAGTGCCAGCAGCACGCGCTGCGAATGAACCAGCCCGCCCATGCGGTCGAGGTTTTTCTGCATCCGCTCAGGATAGACGAGCAGCTTGTCGACCACTCCGGTCAGCCGCGCGAGCGCGAAATCGAGCGTGATGGTGGCATCGGGCCCGATGAAGCGTTCGACCGACGAATGGCTGATGTCGCGTTCGTGCCACAGCGCGACATTTTCGAGCGCCGGGGTGACGGCGCTGCGCACCATGCGCGCGAGGCCGGTCAGATTTTCGGTGAGCACCGGGTTGCGCTTGTGCGGCATGGCCGACGAACCCTTTTGGCCGGGCGAGAAATATTCCTCGGCCTCCAGCACCTCGGTACGCTGCAAATGGCGCACTTCGGTCGCGAGGCGCTCGATCGACCCGGCGATAACGCCGAGCGTGGCAAAGAACATCGCGTGGCGATCGCGGGGTATCACCTGCGTCGACACCGGCTCGACAGCGAGGCCCAGCTTTTCCGCGACATGTGCCTCGACACGCGGATCGATGTTGGCGAAGGTTCCGACCGCGCCCGATACGGCGCAGGTCGCGATTTCGGCGCGTGCGGCGACAAGGCGAGCCTTGCAGCGCGAAAATTCGGCATAGGCCTGTGCCAGCTTGAGCCCGAAGGTGACGGGTTCGGCGTGGATGCCGTGGCTGCGGCCGATCGTCGGGGTCAGCTTGTGCTCATAGGCGCGGCGCTTGATCGCGGCGAGCAGCGCATCGAGGTCGGCGAGCAAAATGTCGGCCGCCTGGGCAAGCTGGACGGCAAGGCAGGTGTCGAGGACGTCCGAAGAGGTCATGCCCTGGTGCATGAAGCGCGCTTCGTCGCCGACATTTTCAGCCACCCAGGTCAGAAAGGCGATGACGTCATGCTTCGTCACCGCTTCGATCGCGTCGATCGCCTCGACGTCGATTTTCGGGTTGGTGGCCCACCAGTCCCACAGGGCCTTGGCGGCGGATTTCGGAACGGTTCCCAGCTCGGCGAGGGCATCGGTGGCGTGCGCTTCGATCTCGAACCAGATGCGAAAGCGATTCTCGGCCGACCAGATCGCGGTCATATCCGGCCTGGCGTAACGCGGGACCATTTGAAATTCCTTCCTTTTTGTCGGCTTGTCGCGGATTCGAAGCGGAACCGCGCTTAGGCGCCCCCTAGCAGCGGCGGGCCGCTTCGCCAATCACCGCCATCTCGCAACTTCCCGTTTGTGCCCGCCGTTGACCCCATGCCCCTTCAGACAAGGCGGTGGGTCAGATGCTCCGGCGAACCTGCCGCCGCTACAGGAGATTTCGAATGTTGAAGCAAGTTCTTTTGATCGGTGCGGCCGCGATCAGCGCCCCGGCATTGGCGCAAGCAACGCCCGCTTCGGACGACAGCAGCCCGCCGACCGAGCAGGTCGAGCCTATGGCGGAACCGGCCCCGGCCGAACCCGCGAGCAGCGATCCGGTATCCGCGCAGCCCGCACCATCGGGCACGACGGCCACCCCCGCACAGGTGGCAAAGATCGTCGAAAGTGAATTCGCTAGCTACGACGGCGATGCGAACGGCGATCTCGACGAGAGCGAATTTGCTGCGTGGATGAAGAAACTGCGTGCGGCGACCGAGCCGGGTGTGGATACCGAATCGGAAGCTGTCAAAAGCTGGATCGGTCAAGCCTTCGGCGCCGCCGATGCCGACAAGTCTGGCGGCGTCAACAAGGCGGAACTGACCAGCTTCCTGTCGCGCGGCGCCTGATAGGCATCGCTGCGGCACGGTGCAGCCGTCGGAGCGATCCGGCGGCTGCACTTCGCTATGGGAAACGCTCGGGCGACCGCCCGCTTAACCCTGTCTGGCGGCCTGTTCGACCTCGACGATCGTGAGGTTTCGCTTGTGCCCGTCGCGGTCGGGCCACGGAATCGATTGGCCCTTGCGCAGGCCGATCAATCCCGCGCCGATCGGCGTCAGAATGGAAATGCGTCCGTTCGCGATGTCCGCTTCCCCCGGATAGACAAGGCGCACGGTGCGTTCCGCGCCGTTCGCTTCGTCGATAAAGGTGACGGTCGATCCCATGGCGACGATATCGCCTGGAAACTTCGCCGCGCTGTGGACGGTCGCGCGTTCGATTTCGCCCAGCAGCAGTTCGGACACCTGCGGCAGTTGTTCTTCCTTGCTGAGCGCAAGGCTGGTCAGCGCATCGGCTTCGGTGTCGATCATGTGGATGCGCGGCCGACGGGCCGCGAGTTGCGTGGTCATGACTTGGCTTTCGAGACAGGGGGGGCGCATCACCGGCGCCCGCGGCAGTATCTTTATTCGGTTCACCCCGGGCTCGGGCCACGGGGACGCCGGAACCCGGGGCTAAATGCCCGCGAGAAGCTGACCTCCGTGGAGGCGAAAGCGAAGAAAGCCGATCCGAGTCTGCATCACGCGATGATGGTGCGGCGACGTTGCCAAGTCAAACGGACAAATCGCCGGGGGCGCGACGGGAACGCCGAAAGCTTTGTTACAGCAAGCCCATCGATCGCAGGCTGCGATGGTGGGAGCCGCCGATGACGATATGGTCGTGCAGGACAATGCCCAGCTTTGCCGCGGCTTCGGCAAGGTCGCGGGTGATGGCGATATCCTGTCGGCTGGGTTCCGGGTTGCCGCTTGGGTGGTTGTGGACGATGATCAGTGCGGAAGCCCCGAGTTCCAGGGCGCGCCGGATAATCTCGCGCACATAGATGGCCGATTGATCGATCGATCCTTCGCTGACCATTTCGTCGCGGATCAGCATGTTGCGGTTGTTCAGGTAAAGAACGCGGACACGTTCGATGTCGATGGGGCCCATGTCGGCGCGCAGCCAGTCTAGCAGCGCATCCCAACTGGAAAGTAGCGGCTTGTCGCGAAAATCTTCCTTTAACAGGAACAGGCTGGCGGCCTGGACGATCTTCAGCGCCGTAATGCCCGTATCGCCGAGGCCATCGACCCGGCGCAGCGATTGCGGGTCGGCGCTGATGATCTGCGATACCGATCCAAATTCGCGAAGCAGGGCCTTTGCGAGCGGCTTGGTATCGCGGCGCGGGATGGCGAGCGCGAGCAGATATTCGACCAGTTCATAATCGGCGAGGCTTCCGGGATCGGAGAGCAACCGGGCGCGCAGGCGGGAGCGGTGACCCGCATGGTCGGCGGCGGCGGCGGCGGGCATGTCTGCCATGACCGGGGAATAACCGCCTTGTCGGCGCTACTCAACGGTCATAGAGTCGGCTTCGTTATGCCGCCGTTCAAAGTCTTGCAGCGAAAGGCGATTTGCCGCGTTGTCGGCTGGATGCAAGGATTGGATGAAGCTTGGATTGCGCGCGGTGGACCGAGTGTCGGGGCCTCATGCTGGAATGGTGCCGCGGCCGACAGGATCGGACGCGCTGATGAACGATGAACTGCCCCCGGACCCGCCGTATCGGAAGCGCCGGATAAAGCGCCGCTGGATTGCCGGGGCGGCCGTTGCCGCGCTGGCAGGCGGCCTTTGGCTCGCAAGGGCCCCGCTTGCCGACAATTTCATCCGCAACGAGATGGCGGGGCGCGATGTTCCTGCCCGCTATACGATTCAAAAGATCGGGCTGCGTACGCAGCGGCTGACCGACATCGCGATTGGTGATCCCAAACGCCCCGACATGACGGCGCGGGTGGTAGAGGTCACGCTGGGCTATGGTTTTGGCGGCCCTTATGTCGCGGGCATTCGCGCCGATGGGGTTCGGCTCTATGGACGTTTCATCGACGGGCGCCTTTCTCTCGGCGCGCTCGACAAGTTCCGCGATCCGACCAGCACGGACCCTTTTGCGTTGCCTGACCTGCGAGTCGTGCTGAACGACGCGCGTGCCAGGGTGGATACGCCCTGGGGGGCAGTGGCGGCCGTGCTCAATGGCGGCGGCAATCTGCGCCAGGATTTCATCGGCAAGCTGGCGCTGGTCGCGCCGCGTATCACCGCGGCGGGATGCCAGGGCGACGACATCAGCTTTTATGGCGCGTTGACGGTTCGTGACGTCAAACCGCGCCTGGTCGGTCCACTGCGGGGCCTGGCCCTGAACTGCGCCGCCGGTGGCGTCCGCGCCGCGAACCCGCAGGTCGCGCTCGACCTTGCGCTGTCCGAACAGCTCACGCAATGGAACGGCGAAGCCGACGCCAGCCTGCTGCGGCTCGCCGCCGGGCCGGTGGTCGCCGAGCGGCTGAGTGTCTTGGCAAGGTTTCACGGCACGACCGCCGAGACGCGCCTAGACATCAATGCCGATATGGCGCGGCTACGTGGCCCCGACTTCACCGCGGCCGAGGTGTCCGTCGATACGAAGGGGCGCGTCGGCACCGGCGCGCCGCAGTTCGGCGGCCGCGTCGCTTTTCGGGATGCCCGTGCGAGCGATCGATTGCGGGGCTCGATTGTAGAGGGCGCGCGCGGCGCGGCCGGAACGCCTGTCGGGCCTCTCGTCTCGCGCGCGGGTTCGGCGCTGGCCAGAATGCTGGCCGATGTCGGGGGCAGCGCCGACTTCGCGCTGGCGGGCGAAGGCGAAACCGCCCGTATCGACCTTGTCGCCCCGCAACTGGCGGCGACCAGCGGCGCCCGTTTTCGCGGAAGCGAAGCGAGCCGCATCAGCTATATTTTCGGTCTGGCGACCCCCGCCGTCGTCGCGTCGGGGCGCTGGTCCTTTGGCGGTGGGGATATGCCGTCGGGGTCGATCGATCTCGATCGCCGCGCCGATGGCAGGCTGCGCGGCGAGGCGCGGTTTGATCCCTATACCGCGGACGGTGCGCGTCTGGCGCTCGCGCCCGTCCGCTTCTCGGGTGATCGCAGCGGCATGATGCGTTTCCAGACCCGAGCCGAGCTGTCGGGGCCGCTGGGCGATGGGCGCGTCGAGCGGCTGGCGATGCCGATTTCGGGGTTTCTGGCGCCCACCGGCGGTTTTGCGCTCGACGGTGGTTGCCGCCGGGTCGGTGCGGATCGCATCGAGGTTTCGGGCTTTCGTCTCGCACGGCCGGCGATCGACCTGTGCAGTCGACCGGGGGCGCCGCTGATCCGCTTCGGCGGGCGCGGGCTGGGCGGCTATTTGCGCATTCCGTCGCTCGACCTGCGCGGTTCCAGCGGCGATGCGCCTTTTTCGGTCGCCAGCGGCGGCGTGGGCGTCGATCTTGCGTCGATGCGCTGGACGGTGGCGGACGCGAACATACAGTTGGGGGGCGATGATACGCCGACGCGCTTCACCGCCGCGACCCTTGGCGGCGGCGCGGTTGCCGGTGGGATGGCAGGCAGGCTCGCAGGCGCGACGGCACGGATTGGTGCTGTCCCGCTCGGCATGAGCGAAATCGAAGGGAAGTGGCACTGGACGGGCGGCGTGCTGGGACTGGACGGCAATCTGCTGCTGACCGATGCAGAGCAGGACGCCCGCTTTGCTCCGCTTGTCGCCAACGGCGCGCAGTTGCGCTTCGCCGACGGGGTAATCGATGCGCGGGCCAGTTTTGCAGAACGGCGCACCGGGACGCGGATCGTCGATGCGGTGATCCGTCATGCGCTGGGCACGGGGGAGGGGAGCGCGGACCTCCATGTCGAGGAAATCCGCTTTGGCGATCGTTTTCAGCCCGATCAACTCACCCGCCTCGCGCTCGGCGTAGTCGCCAATGTCGACGGGTCGGTGGTCGGTGACGGCCGGATCGACTGGAACGAGGCCGGGGTCACGAGTCGCGGCACCTTTGCCACCGCGAACATGAACCTCGCGGCGGCCTTTGGCCCTGTAACGGGGCTGACGTCCACGTTGACGTTCGATGACCTGCTCGACCTGCGGTCGGCGCCGGGACAGGTGGCAAAGCTGAAAGAGGTGAATCCGGGCATCCCGGTGATCGACGGCGAAATCGAATATCACCTGCTCGGCAACAATCGTATCCGGGTCGAAGGCGGCAGCTGGCCGTTCGCGGGCGGGACGCTGCTGCTGCATCCCGCGACGCTCGATTTCAACGCATCGGAACCGCGCCGCCTGTCGTTCGACATCGTCGGGGTCGATGCGGCGGTGTTCCTCCAGCGCTTCGGCTTCGACAATATCAATGCCACGGGCAAGTTCGACGGGACATTGCCGGTCGAATTCGATGGGCTGGGCGGACGGATCGTCGACGGGCGGATCGATTCGCGGGACGGCGGTGGTACGCTCGCCTATGTCGGCGAATTGTCGAATCGCAATCTGGGGACGATCGCCAATTTCGCCTTTGGTGCCTTGCGTTCGCTGAAATATGACGATCTTTCGATCATCATGAACGGCGATCTGGACGGCGAGATGGTGACCGATATCCGTTTCGGCGGCGTCGGGCAGGGCGAGGGCGCAACCCGCAATTTCCTGACCCGGCAGATCGCGAAGCTGCCGCTGGTGTTCAATGTGAAGATCAAGGCGCCCTTCCGCCAGCTTGTGACCTCGGCCAAGGGTTTCTACGATCCGACGATCCTGATCGAACAGAATCTTCCGACCCTGCTGCGCGTGCAGGAGGAACAGGAAGCCGCCCAAAAAGGTGCATTCGCACCCGTTCAGCCCCCAGCAAGCGAGCCTGTGCAATGAAGAATATGACGACAAAAGCGAGGAGGCTGACCATCCGTGGCCGGTGTCTGGCGCTGTTTATCGGGATGACGGCCTTGACCGGCTGCGTCCAGATTGACACGCCCGACAAACCGATCGAAATCAACCTGAACATCAACATCCGTCAGGAAATTGTGTACAGGCTGGATGGTGACGCCAAGAAGCTGATCGAAGAGAATAGTGGGATATTCTGACGGGGAATGATGATGAAGACGCGCATGCAGCAATGGAAACCGGCGGGACTGGCGTTGGCCGCAATCGCGGCGACGACCGTGATTGCCGTGCCTTCGGCGATGGCCCAGCGCGACCCGGCTTACGAGGCCGCGCGCTCGGCAGGGCAGATCGGCGAACAGCCCGACGGTTATCTCGGGTTCGTGACGTCACCGACGCCGGCGGTGCGCGACATGGTCACCGACATCAATATCAAGCGCAAGGCGGCCTATACCAGCGGCGCGCCGCAGGGCAGCACGGTTGAGCAATTCGCCTTCGTGACCGGTTGTAACCTGATCGCAAAGACCAAGCCCGGCGAAAAATACCGCTCGCCCGACGGCAGCTGGCATACCCGCGACGGCAGCCCCCCGATCCGGGATTCGCGCTGCCCCTGACGATCGACACGATCAAGCGGCGGCATGCGTGCCGCCATATGCCGCCGCGCCCCTAAACGCGGCGGCATTTTTGTCGGCCGGCACCAAAGTCAATTTGTGCAGTTGCGTACGGGCATTGACTTCATCGGGCGTCGTTCCTAAACGGACCGCGCCTTAGGGGTCCCCCGAATTTTCGGGCCTTTTTTTGCAGGCGGAATCGGTGGTATTCGGTTCTGTTTCAGGAGGATGGCGCAAGATGACGGGGAACGGCAGCGATCCGGAACCAGCTTCGGAGGATTCGCGCCTGGTCTCGCTCGAAGAGCGATTGGACCGGGCCGAAGCCGCAGAAGCGAAACGGACCGCGGTGAACGCCGGGCCGGAATCCGATGCCAATTACCGGCTCGGAAATCGGGTGCTGGCCGAGCTGCTGGGCGGATTGATCGGCGGAGCCTTGTTCGGCTGGCTGATCGACCGTTTTGCGGGAACCTCGCCCTGGGGGTTGTTGGGGATGTTGTTCCTGGGGGTCGTCGTGGCGTTCCGGAACATTATCCGCATCTCTTCGACGCCGCGCAAATAGTGCGGCGCAACAGGTTTTTTCTGCGGGGCGCCGAAAAAGGCCGTTCCGCAATGCGTGTGGAGTGAATGATAGTGGCGGCGGAATCCGGCAAGATCGACCCGATGCACCAGTTCGAGGTGAGCCCGCTTGGTGGCGGCTTCAACCTTGGTGGTCACGAGATCCTGTTCACCAACAGCGCGCTTTGGATGGTCATCGCGGCGGTTGCCCTGGGCCTGTTCATGTGGGGCGGGATGCGCCGCGAGCTCGTTCCGGGCCGCTGGCAGGCCGCGGTCGAAGGCTTTACCGGCTTCATCTCCAGCATGATGACGCAGAATATCGGGACCGAAGGGCGCAAATATACGCCCTATGTCTTCTCGCTCTTCATGTTCATCCTTTTCTGCAACCTGCTCGGCATGTTGCCGCTCGGCGTTCTGAGGCTGCACCCCTTTACCGTCACCAGCCACATCGCGATCACCGGCGTTCTGGCGCTGCTGTCCTTCTCGATCGTTCTGGTCGTCGGTTTCTGGCGCCATAAGCTGCACTTTTTCTCGCTGTTCGTGCCGCATGGCACGCCGCTGCCGATGATCCCGTTCATCGCGGTGATCGAATTCATTTCCTTCATGATCCGTCCCTTCAGCCTCGGCCTGCGTCTCTTCGTCGCGATGACCGCCGGGCACGTGCTGCTCAAAGTGCTGTCGGGTTTCGTCATCAACGGCTTCAATGCCGAAAATCTGATGATCGGTTCGGTCGTGTCGGTGCTCAGCTTCACCCTGATGATCGGCATCAGCGCGCTCGAACTGCTCGTTGCCGGTATCCAGGCCTATGTTTTCGCCCTGTTGACTTCGCTCTACATCAACGACGCCGTCAACCTTCACTAATCCCGTTTATATCAAACGTTTACACCCAAGGAGTATTACAATGGACGCAGAAGCAGCAAAGCTGATCGGTGCTGGTCTCGCCGCTATCGGTGCCGGCATGGCCGCCATCGGCGTGGGTAATGTTTTCGGCAGCTTCCTTGAAAGCGCACTGCGCAACCCGGCTGCTGCCGACGGTCAGCAGGGTCGCCTGTTCATCGGCTTCGCCGCTGCCGAACTTCTCGGCCTGCTGGCGTTCGTCGTTGCGATGATCCTGCTCTTCGTCGTCTAATCGACGCCGGATTTGAAGGGGTCGGTCCCGGCGGGGCCGGCACCTTCGCAGGTTTTTCCATATTTAAGGCTCGCCTTTCATGCCCCAGATAGCCCAGCTAACCGCTGATAATTGGTATCTTGCCTCGCAGCTTTTCTGGCTGCTCGTCGTCTTCGCCGGTATTTATCTGGTGATCGGCCGCGGCATGCTGCCCAAGATTGAAGCGACGGTGGACGCGCGCGATCGCAAGGTTGCCGACGATCTGGCGGCTGCAAAGGCGGCGCATGCCGCCGCCGACAGCCTCGAGGAAAACTATCGCCAGCAAAGCGACGCAAGCCGTGCCGCTGCGCAAAAGGCGGTTGCCGAGGCAAAGGACAAGGCGGCCCGTGACGCGGAAAAGCGTCTGGCAAAGATCGACGCCGAGCTGGCGGAAAAGCTGGGCTCGGCTGAGGCCGATGTCGCCAGCGCCAAGACGTCGGCAATGGCCGAAATCGAATCGGTTGCGGCCGAAGCGGCGAGCGACCTGGTGGCGAAGCTGTCGGGCGTGAAGGTCGGCGCTGCGGACGCGAAGGCGGCAGTGAAGGCGGTGCTCCATGGCTAATCTGACCTTGATTCTCGCCGAAGGTGCGAGCGAACCCACCGCGTTCGGCTTGAATGCGACGGTATGGGTGTCGATCGCGATGCTGGCCTTTATCGCCATCCTTCTGTGGAAGAAGGTTCCGGCGATGATCGCGGGGGCGCTCGACAAGAAAATCGCCGAGATCTCGAAGCAGCTGGGCGAAGCCGAGCAGCTTCGTCTCGAAGCGGAATCGTTGAAGGCGGAGTATGAGGCGAAGCTGGCGCGTGCCGCCAAGGAAGCCGAAGAGCTGCGCGCGCGCGCTGACGCAGAGGCCGAAGCGCTGATCGCCAAGGCGAAAGACGATGCGACCGCGTTGATCGCGCGCCGCAAGCAGATGGCCGAAGACCGCATCGCGGCCGCCGAAGCCAGCGCGCTTGCCGATGTGCGCGGCGCCGCTGCCAAGGCCGCGACCGCTGCCGCCGCGACGCTGATCGCCGCCAAGCACGACGCCGCCTCCGACAAGGCGCTTGTCGATCAGGCGATCGAAGCCGTCGCCAAGGGCTGATCGCCTCGACACGGTTGCAGACATTGTCGAAACAAGGCGCCCGCGGATTTCCGCGGGCGTTTTGCTATGCGCGGATGTTATGCGACCACCGCCGTTCCATGCTCGCAACCAGATGGATGGCGGATGCCGCACAGACGGCGCGGGCGGATCGATCTTTGGCGTTGCGATCACCGGGGTGTTTCGAGGCTCGCCATACCCCTATGGGCCTCAGCCAAGAGCCTAAGGGCTTGGCTGGCCCCTGCACCGTGTCAGCGTGCTCATAAACGGCGGGGGGGGGGGAGCGTGGCTCCACCCGGCCGCCTCCACCCAGCCGTTTGTCAGCGGACAGGCTCCGCGCGTCCCTCATAGGTTGCCAGGCGACGCAGCGCGTCGGCGCGGACATTCGCCCAGAACAGGGTGATGTCATAAACATGGTAGTTGTTGCCGGGCAGCACATAGCCCGCGACGACATAATTCTTCGCAACATCGCCGTCGCCGATCATCAGATATCCGCGCGTATCGTCGCATTTTGCGCCGATCTTGCCCGCGATCAGCGACCCGCTCTTGAACCCTTCGGTCGGAACCAGCGTGCCGAGATTGGCTTCGGCCGCCGCCTCGGCGTCAGGGGTGCCAGTGATGGGGTTGGTGCACAGCATCCGGGTTTCGGCGCGCGGGCGCCCGTCGAAACCGATGGTGCCGTCATAGGCGCCTGTCACCATCGCGGGATCGGCGGGCTCGGCAAAGCTCGCCCAGCTTAGAATGCATCCCTTCTGACCGGCGCTTTGGCATGCGGGCAGGCCGAGGGCCGCCATGTCGGTGTCGATGCTGACCGGCCAGCCGACGACATAGGCAGCGACGATGCGCTTCGCGAGCGGGGTGCCCGCGATGCGAGTGCGCAACAGCGTCGTCAGGTGCAGCGCGCCCTGGCTGTGGCCAGCCAGAATGATCGGCTTGTCCTTGGGTTGCGCAGCCAGAAAGGCGTCGAATGCCTGTTCGACGTCACGATAGGCCGAATCGATCGCTTTGCCCGCCGTCACGCGGTCGGTGGCGAGGAAGGCGCCGAGCGTCGCCTGGCGATAGCGCGGCGCCCAAATTTCGCCGGCGTCGGCAAAGGCACTCGCCATGCCGCGGACGAACAGATTGGCGCGGTGGTCGGAATCGCGATCGCTGAGCGGTGCGTTCCAGCTCGACCGGCTGTAATAGCTGGTCGGATGGACGAAAAAGACGGCGGCGTTGCCTGTTTCGACGGGCGCGGCGGTCGTCGCTGCGGTGCTGGCGGCATGGGCCGGCGGAACCAGCTGGTCATGGGCCTGTGCCTCGGCGCTGTCGGGGGCCGCTTCGCGCGCTTCGGCCTCTGCGAGCTGTGGGCGCCAGGTCGAGGGATCATCTTCCATGCCCGGCCGCGCAAACCACATTGCCGGATCGTCATACGCATTGGGCTCGGGCGCCGCCTGTTGCTGGAAATCGGCGCTGGGGACAAAGGCGACCCGCGCGAGCCAGCCGGGGAACAGCTGGTACACGACCCCGGCGGCAAGGATGAGAAGGATGATCGCGGCAATGAAATAGAGGAATTTGCGGGCCAAGCGGCGCTCCATGCGGTCGGGGAACACGAAATCGGGGCTTCTCTAGCCTCTCCGGAGCGAGGCTACAAACAACTCGTCATGCTGAAACAAGTTCGCCATGGTGAAGTTCCACGATAGGTCTTCGCCTATGACCGACGCCACCGCATCCGTCGCCGCCGATTCGGCGCTGCCCGTGTCCGCCCGTTTTGACGATAATGACCCGCCCTGGCCGCTGCGTCCGTGGATCATGGCGGCGATCTGCGCCGTGGCCGGACTGCTGTTCCACATGCTCGTCGATCGCGATTATGGCAGCGAACCCGCGCCTTTGCGCGACGCGCTTGCGACCTTCGTGGCCTTCTTCGCCACCGTCTTCGTGCTCGGGGTCGAGCAGCGTCGATGGCTGTGGGCGCTGGGTTTCGCGTTGCTGTGGGGCGCCATCATGGGGCTGATCGTGTGGCGGTCGGCGGGATATAATCTGCACGGAACCCCGATCGAATGGCCCTTCTGGTCCGGGGTGCTCGCGGTGCTGGTGGCCACGCCGCTGTTTCAGACGCGGCGCGACGTGGCGCCCGACCGGCGCTTCTGGAAATTGTGGCAGATGCCTTATGACCGGCTGCACAGCCATGCCTGGACCGATGCGGTGATCGGCGCGGCCAGCCTGGCTTTTGTCGGCATCACTTTCCTCCTCGTGGTGCTGATCAGCGAGATGTTCCACCTGATCGGCGTCGATCTGATCCGCGATCTGATCAAGGATGACTGGTTCGGCTGGATGCTCGCCGGGGCGGCCTTTGGCGGTGCGGTCGGTTTGCTGCGCGAGCGTGACAAGCTTGTCGCGACGCTTCAGCGGCTGGTGATGATCGTGCTGGCGGTGCTGGCCCCGGTGCTGGCGGCGGCGCTTTCGATCTTCCTTCTGTCGCTGCTCGGCGTTGGGCTGCACAAGCTGTGGGCATCGGGCTTTTCGGCAGCGGCGCTGATGATGGCCGCGGCTGCCTTTGCGGTGTTGCTCGCCAACGCCGCGATCGGGAACGGCAGGGACGAGCGCGCGGGCAATCGCCTGCTTCACGGGGCTGCCGGCGTATTGGTGGTCGCGGTCCTGCCGCTTGCCATGATTGCCTTCTACGCGATGCATCTGCGCGTGGTCCAATATGGCTGGACCCCCGAACGTATCTGGGGCGTGATCGCGGCGGTGATTGCGCTTGCCTATGGTGCGGCCGGGCTCTGGTCGGTGATCAGGGGGCGGCGCGATTTTGACGATATTCTGCGTCCTCTGCAGCAAAAGCTGGCGATTGGACTGATGTTGCTCGCGGCCTTTTTGGCGCTGCCGATCCTCGATTTCGGCGCGATTTCGACGCGCGATCAGGTCGCCCGCCTGAAATCGGGCGCGACGCCGGTCGAGAAGTTCGACTGGGCGGCGCTGGCGTTTGATTTTGGTCCGACCGGACGAAAGGCGCTCGAGCGGCTGTCGGTCTCGCCGCAAAAGCCGCTGTCCGATGCCGCAAAGGCCGCGTTGCAGGCGACCGATCGCTATGTGCTGAGTGGCCGGGCGGGGCGCGTCCCGTTGAAGCCGATCGAGGAGCGGTTGCGCATTTTGCCGAAGGGGCGGGCGTTGCCGACCGAGGCGCTCGCCCTCATCGAATCGAGTTATATGTGCCAGCATGCGCACGTCTGCGTTGCGGTCTGGATCGATGACCGGCGGATAGCGGTTCTGGGACAGGGGATGCCGGGCGAGCCGATCCAATCCGATCGCATATCGTTGAACGACGCGGGTCGCTGGATGAACGGTGATCATTCCAAGCATCCACAGGCCGACAAGCGCAGCATTGACCTGTCAAAGGCTGTGGTCGCCATAGAAAGCGTCGCCCAGCGGCGCATCACGGTCGACGGCATCGCGGAATCGGACAGCTTCGAATAGCGGCGGCTTGATGCACGCGGGGCAGGATGCTAGCGGCGCAGCGTCCCCCGCAAAGGCAGGAATCAATGGCAATCGATCAGGCAACGGTGAAAAAAATCGCGTCGCTGGCGCGCATCGCGATCAGCGATGCAGAGGCCGCCGCGATGGAAGGCGAACTCAACAACATATTGGGCTGGGTCGAACAACTCGGCGAAGTCGACGTGACCGGGGTGGAACCGATGACTGCGGTGATCCCGAACCAGCTCCGGCTGCGGGACGATGTCGTCGATGCCGATCCGCTGACCGGCGGCAACCGCCGCGATGATGTCCTCGCCAATGCGCCCGAACCGCAGCACGGCTTTTTCGGCGTTCCCAAGGTAATCGAATAATGACCGACCTGACCAATCTTACCGTCGCGCAGATCCGCGACGGACACCGCGCGGGCGATTTCAGCGCCGTCGAGGTCGCAGAGGCGTTCAATGCCAATGTGGCGGATGCGAAAGCGCTCAACGCTTTCATCGTCGAAACCCCGGACAATGCGATCGCCGCGGCGAAGCAGGCCGACGCCGATCGTTCGGCGGGGACGCTGAAACCGCTGTCGGGGGTGCCGATCGGCATGAAGGACCTGTTCGCGACGAACGGCGTCCAGACGACTGCCGCCAGCCATATGCTCGAAGGTTTCGTGCCGCGCTACGAATCCACTGTATCGGCGAAATTGTGGGATGCCGGCGCGGGGATGCTCGGCAAGCTCAACCTCGATCAGTTCGCGATGGGTTCGTCGAACGAAACCTCCTATTTCGGGAATGTCATCTCGCCCTGGCGGCGAAACGACGGCGGCGATGCCGCGCTGGCGCCGGGCGGGTCGTCGGGCGGATCGTCGGCGGCGATTGCGGCGCGGCTGTGCCCTGCGGCGACCGGCACCGACACCGGCGGTTCGATCCGCCAGCCCGCGGCCTTCGTCGGCATTTCGGGTATCAAGCCGACCTATGGCCGCTGTTCGCGCTGGGGCATCGTCGCCTTCGCCAGCTCGCTCGACCAGGCGGGGCCGATGGCGCGCGACGTGCGCGACTGTGCGATCATGCTTGAAAATATGGCGGGTTTCGATCCCAAGGATTCGACCAGTCTCGACCTTCCGGTGCCGAACTGGGAAGCTGCGCTGTCGAGCGACCTTGCCGGAAAAAGGGTGGGTATTCCCGAGGAATATCGTCTCGAAGGCATCGATCCCGATATCGACGCAATGTGGGATGCAGGCATCGCGATGCTGAAGGATGCGGGCGCCGATGTCGTCGACATCAGCCTGCCGCACACCAAATATGCTCTGCCCGCTTATTATATCATCGCGCCTGCCGAAGCTTCGTCGAACCTCGCGCGCTATGATGGCGTGCGCTATGGCCTGCGCGACCTGCCGCAGGGTGCTGGTCTGCAGGACATGTACGCCGCAACCCGCGCCGAAGGCTTCGGGCCCGAGGTCAAGCGCCGCATCATGATCGGCACCTATGTGCTGTCGGCGGGCTTTTACGATGCCTATTACACGCAGGCGCAAAAGGTACGGGCACTGATCGCCCGCGACTTCAACGCCGCGTTCGAAAGCTGCGACGTCATCCTGGCGCCGACCGCGCCGTCGGCGGCGTTCGGGCTGGGTGAGAAGATGGCCGATCCGCTGGCGATGTACCTCAACGACGTGTTCGCGGTGCCCGCGAGCCTCGCGGGGCTGCCCGCGATGTCGGTCCCCGCGGCGCTGAACCGCGAAGGGCTGCCGCTGGGCTTGCAGATCATCGGCAAGGCGTTCGACGAACAGGGCGTGCTCAATGCCGGCCTCGCGATCGAAGAACGCGCCTGGTTCACCGCTCGTGCCGGGAAGTGGTGGTAAGATGGCCTCCGAACCCTCTGATACCGCTCTCAGGCTGCGACCGCTGCCGCTGCTGATCTTCAGTTCGCGCTGGCTCCAGCTTCCGCTCTATGTCGGCCTGATCGTCGCGCAGTGCGTTTATGTGTTCCTGTTCCTGAAGGAACTGGTCCACCTCGTCATGCATGCGTGGGAATTTACCGAACAGCAGATCATGCTGGTGGTGCTCGGCCTGATCGACGTGGTGATGATTTCGAACCTGCTGGTGATGGTGATCGTCGGCGGATACGAAACTTTCGTTTCTCGACTTGGGCTTCAGGGGCATCCTGATCAGCCCGAATGGCTCAGCCATGTCAATGCCGGGGTGCTGAAGGTGAAACTGGCGATGGCGATCATCGGCATTTCGTCGATTCACCTGCTGCGCACCTTTATCGAGGCGGGCGCCATCGGCCAGCCGACGGGGCGTATCACCAGCGAAGCGGTGATGTGGCAAACCATCATCCACATGGCCTTCATCCTTTCCGCGATCGGCATTGCATGGGTCGACCGCATGACACAGCAGAAGCACTGACATGAGCGATTATCGTATCAAGGGCGAAACCGGCGAGTGGGAGGTCGTGATCGGCCTGGAGGTTCACGCGCAGGTCACGTCGAACGCCAAGCTGTTCTCTGGCGCCGCGACGGCATTCGGGGCGGAACCGAACACGCAGGTGTCGCTGGTCGACGCCGCGATGCCGGGGATGCTCCCCGTGCCGAACCGCGAATGTATCCGCCAGGCGGTGCGCACGGGCATGGCGATCGAGGCAGAGATCAACAAATGGTCGCGCTTTGACCGCAAGAATTATTTCTATGCCGATTTGCCACAGGGCTATCAGATTTCGCAGCTTTACCATCCGCTTGTCGGCGAAGGTTCGCTGAACATCGAAGCCGATGAAAAGGCGGGGATTCCCGAGGCCAAGCGCATCGGGATCGAGCGCATCCATGTCGAGCAGGATGCCGGCAAGCTGATGCACGACCAGCATCCGACGATGAGCTACGTCGACCTCAACCGCTCGGGCGTCGCGCTGATGGAAATCGTTTCGCGCCCCGACATGCGCTCGCCCGCAGAAGCAGGGGCATATGTCCGCAAGCTGCGTTCGATCCTGCGCTACGTCGGGTCTTGCGACGGCAATATGGAAGAAGGCTCGATGCGTGCCGACGTCAACGTGTCGGTCCGCAAGCCCGGCGACGAATTCGGCACGCGGACCGAGACAAAGAATGTCAATTCGGTGCGCTTCGTTATGGCGGTGATCGAGGGCGAGGCAAAGCGACAGGTCGCGCTGATCGAAAGCGGCGGCGCGGTGGTACAGGAAACGCGGCTCTACGACCCCGATCGCAACGAGACGCGGTCGATGCGGTCAAAGGAAGACGCGCATGATTACCGCTACTTCCCCGATCCCGACCTGTTGCCGCTCGAACTCGACGATGCGTTTCTGGCCGAATGCCGCGCGTCCTTGCCGGAATTGCCGGACGCGAAGCGCGCGCGCTATCTCAGCGAAGGCATTTCGGCCTATAATGCCGATGTGCTGACCGCGGAGGTCGAGGCGGCGCGCTGGTTCGACGCGCTGCTCGAAGCAGGCGCCAAGCCCGTTGCAGCGGCGAACTGGGTAACGAGCGAATTGTTCGGGGCGCTCAATCGCTTGGGCCGCGACATTTCGGATTCGCCGGTCAGTCCTGTGCAAGCGGCGGAATTGCTCGGCCTCGTCGCCGACGGCACGATTTCGGGCACCATTGCGAAACAGGTGTTCGAAAAGATGCTCGAAACCGGCGACGGCGCCGCGGCGATCGTCGATCGTGAGGGCCTTAAGCAGACCAGCGACACCGGCGCGATCGAAGCCGAAATCGCCAAGGTCCTCGCCGCCAATGCCGACAAGGTCGAGCAGTATAGGGGCGGCAAGGAAGCACTGTTCGGCTTTTTCGTCGGCCAGACGATGAAGGCCATGCAGGGCAAGGCAAACCCGCAGGTCGTCAACGAGCTGTTGAAGAAGGCGCTGGGTTGAGCGTCTCCATATAAGCCAGTTCGCTGCGAATGGAGGCGCTTCGCGGTCGGGTTCATGGCCTGTGCAGCGCCTAGGGAGCACGCACGCCCTGACGCGAGCGTGTGGCAATTTCGCTCGTCCATTCATTTCCCTCTTGTCGCGATCATTATTTCAGCGAAAGAAGTAACGGGGAGCAGGGGGGCGACGAATCACACCTGACCCGGCAGTTCAAAGGGGGGGGGGGATGCGAAGCATATTTGTTTCGGCCGTTATATTGGCGACGTCTTTGTCGATAGTGACAGTCAGCGCCCAGGCGCAGGCAATTAAACCGCCTGAACCGATACGAAACTTCACGCCAGATGAGGTCTCTGCGGTCACAATGCCGGACTTGGCCTTTGAGCAAACGCAGGCTGATATCGATACCTACGATAAATATTTCTTTTTCCATCGCGAAAATACCGATTTCGATACCGCATATAATGACATCAGCGAATGTGACGCAGTGTCGAGCGGATTCAATTATTACGCAGGCGGTGACAGTTACATGTCGAGTTATTATGCGACCCAATATGGCTTGGCGGGCGCAGCGGGAAGCGTAATCGGATCAGCGATTGCCGATGCCATCTTCGGTTCGGCCGAGCGGCGCCGCGCGCGCCGGATCAATATGCGCAATTGCATGGGGTTCAAAGGCTATGACCGCTACGGAATGGAAAAGGAGCGCTGGCAGAGCTTTCATTTCGAGGAAGGCTTTGGCCGAATGGGTGACGAGAAACGCGAAGGCCATTTGATGAAGCAGGCACGGGTCGCCTCTGGACCCAAGCCGTCTGGGGAGGTTCTGCCGCGATGATCCGGATACTCGTCAGCGCGCTCGCGCTCTCCGTCGCCCTGCCTTCGGTCGCACTTGCCGAAGCGGTCGAAGAGAAGAATCTTCTGTCCGGAAAGGACAGGATCGATCCTACGAAGGGTTACATCTACATTAGCGGACCCGTTCGGCAGATGGGCATGTTGCTTCGCCTGCCCGATGCGGCAACCATCGCCGAATATGAGCAGGAATGGCGTGCCGCACTGACCAAGGTGCAAGAGAAATATCCGGGTAAGCTGGAAAGCTGGGAGCGTCGCGCCGAACTTGCAGAGCAGAGGCAGAGCAGGGTGCCAGAGAAGCCGATGGAGCCGACCGAGGAAAATTTTGCGATTGGCGCGATCGAACTGCGCGACCCGGTGTCGTTCGGGCCGCAGTACGTTTTTGCCAAGGGGCAAGATCCTGACCGCTACAGTTATCTGGTCGAAGTGAAGCCGGGACGTTATGCCTACTACGGACCGCTGTTCTTTCTGCCAAATGTCGGTATGCAGGGCGCCTGCTATTGCATGGGCACCGTCTCCTTCGAGGTGAAGGCAGGGTCGATCACCGACACGGGCAATTTTTTCCTGGCGGGTCCCGGCGTCGATCCGGCGTTCCCGCCGCCGCCAGCGAAGCTCGAAGGATCGGAAGCCGGGCTATATCGCCCGGTCGCCGGAAGCGAACAATGGGGCGCCGTCACTTATGGTCTGCCCGAATCGCTCCGGTCGTTTCCGAACGAGCAAGCCGATTTTCGCGCGTACGGAAAGCTCGACAATTTCTATCGTGCGATCGTCGGGCGTATGCCACCGGTCCCGGGAGTGCTTGCTTATGATCGCGACAAGATCATCGACCTGAAAGCGGCGCCGATTGCGGTTGATGGAGCCGACTAGCGCTCCTTCCACCGCGGCCGCGCCCGCCATACCGTCTTCCCTTCCTTGATCGTTGAGAGGGCGCGGTCGATGCGGTCAAAGGAAGACGCGCATGATTATCGCTACTTCCCCGATCCCGACCTGTTGCCGCTCGAGCTCGACGATGCGTTTCTGGCCGAATGCCGCGCGTCCTTGCCTGAACTGCCGGACGCGAAGCGCGCGCGCTATCTGGGCGAAGGCATTTCGGCCTATAATGCCGATGTGCTGACCGCGGAGGTCGAGGCGGCGCGCTGGTTCGACGCGCTGCTCGCAGCAGGCGCCAAGCCCGTGGCGGCGGCGAACTGGGTGACGAGCGAATTGTTCGGTGCGCTCAATCGCCTGGGCCGCGACATTTCGGATTCGCCGGTCAGTCCTGTGCAAGCGGCGGAATTGCTCGGCCTCGTCGCCGACGGCACGATTTCGGGCACCATTGCGAAACAGGTGTTCGAAAAGATGCTCGAAACCGGCGACGGCGCCACGGCGATCGTCGATCGCGAAGGGTTGAAGCAGACGAGCGATACCGGCGCGATCGAGGCCGAGATCGCCAAGGTCCTCGCCGCCAATGCCGACAAGGTCGAGCAGTACAGGGGCGGCAAGGAAGCTTTGTTCGGCTTTTTCGTCGGCCAGACGATGAAGGCCATGCAGGGCAAGGCAAACCCGCAGGTCGTCAACGAACTGTTGAAGAAGGCGCTCAGCTGACGGTGATCCAGTTCACAGCGGATTCAGGGTCTTACCTGTCATAACGCCGATATTCGGTCGTCGTGGACAAGGACAGAGATGATGATGACGCGGTTTCTGGTTTCGCTGGCCTGTGCGGCTGTGGCGGCGAGTGCGGCGAGTGCGACCGATGCCGCCCAGGCCGCGCCTTCGCCTCCGGTGAACAAGGGGTATGACTGGGCGCTGCGGATCAACGAGGGCCGCGTTTCCGACGCGATTCTTGCCTATGAAGTCGACGGCACCGACGATCAGCCGCTCAGCCTGCAATGCGAAGAGGGCGGACGGCGCATCTTTGCCGGGATCTCGGGCGGGCCTGCGGATCTTCGCGACCTGACGCTGGCGTCGGGCGATCAGCGGCTTTCCGTGCCCGGAAAAAGCACGGCGACCGAGATCGACGAGATGCCCTATTTCACGTCGCAGGAAATCGCCGCTGATTCGGCGCTGATCGCGGCTTTCGCCGCCCGTGGCTGGCTGCGGATGACCGTCGGCGGCCATAGCATCGATATGGTGGCGACGCGCAAGGGGCGTGATGCGATCCGCCGCTTCGTCGCCTTTTGCACGGCGCGCTGATCGCGGCAGGCGGTCAGTGGCTGGGCGGAAGTTCGCTCGGTCCGCGGCCGGGTTCGTCGATATCGCCGCCGCCGGGGCGCCCCGGAATTTCGATCGGCTGGCCTGCCGGATCTTCCTGCGGGCTTGGCCGCGCAGGGGTTTCGGGCGGCGATTGCGGCTCGATGCGGTCGGGGCGCGGTTTGGGCAGGGGGGTATTGCCACCGGTCATGTTCATTCTCCTTGCCCTATCAACGAACCGGCGCGCTGCATGTTCCGCCCTGGCGAAGACCACGGCTTTCCGCCCTTGCCCTTGGCCGCGCGTCTGCTATAGCCCCGCGCGGCCCGCACGGGCGTGCGCGGCACAGCGCATGGCATCCCGTGCACCCGGCCGACAGCTCCTGCGGGCGTGGCGGAATTGGTAGACGCGCTGGTTTTAGGTACCAGTATCGCAAGATGTGGGGGTTCGAGTCCCTTCGCCCGCACCAGTTCGTCCACGCTGACCGGAGTCGGGAGCCGGGAAGGGGGACCGCGCCAGCCGGCCGGTGCCCAGGACACGAGATTTTGAGCAAGGATATGAGCAAGGCAATGAAGACCGTCGAAACGCTGAACGAAGGCCTGAAGCGCGAATATAGCCTGACCATCACCGCGAAGGACATCGATGCGCGGGTGGATGAGGAAGTGAAGGCCGTGGCGCCGCAGGTGCGCATGCCCGGTTTCCGTCCTGGCAAGGTTCCGCCGAATCTGATCCGCAAGATGCACGGCGAAGCGCTGTCGGCCGACGCGCTGAACAAGGCGATCGACCAGAGCGTTCGCGATCTGATGACCGAACAGAAGCTGCGCCCCGCGTTGCAGCCGGCAGTGACGCTGGCCGACGGTTATGAACGCGGCAAGGACGCCGAAATCACCGTTGCGCTCGAAGTCTTGCCCGATATCGCGACGCCGTCGATTGATGGTCTCAAGCTGGAGCGCCTGACCGTTCCCGCCGACGACAAGGCCGTGATGGCCAAGATCGAGGAATTCGCCGCGCAGATGAAGCGCTTCGAGGATGGGGCGAAGACCAAGAAGGCCGCGACCGGCGACCAGGTCATCATCGATTTCGCCGGCAGCGTCGATGGCGTTGCCTTTGACGGCGGCACCGGCGAAGACATGGCGGTCGAAATCGGCTCCGGCCAGCTGATCCCTGGCTTCGAGGACCAGCTCGTCGGCGTGAAGGCTGGCGATGAAAAGACCATCAAGGTGACGTTCCCGGACGAATATCCGGTCGAAAATCTGAAGGGCCAGGCCGCCGAATTCGCCGTCACCGTCAAGACGGTGAAGGTTCCGGCCGAAACCAAGATCGATGACGAGTTCGCCAAGTCGCTGGGCCTCGAAAGCCTCGACAAGCTGAAAGAGCTGATGAAGGATCAGGTCGAACAGGAACTCAACGGTCTGACCCGCACCTATATGAAGCGCAAGCTGCTCGACCAGCTCGCCGCTTCGCATGACTTCGACGTGCCGCCGACGATGGTGGAAGCCGAATTCAACCAGATCTGGGCACAGCTCGAACAGGAAGCCGCGCGCGAAGACGATGTCGACGCCGCCAAGGCCGAGCTTGAAAAGGATCGCGACGAATATCGCAGCATCGCGGTACGCCGCGTCCGTCTGGGCCTGTTGCTGTCCGAAATCGGCCAGGCTCATGGTGTCCAGGTCAGCAGCCAGGAAATGCAGCGCCTGATCATGCAGGCAGCGCAGCAGTACCGCCCCGAAGATCGCCAGCGCTTCGTCGAATATGTCCAGCAGGATGCACTCGCCGCCGCACAGCTGCGCGCGCCGCTCTATGAGGACAAGGTCGTCGACTTCCTGTTCGAAAAGGCGGAAATCAGCGACCGCGAAGTGACCCGCGAAGAAATCGAAGCGGCGATCGAGGCGGACGAAGACGGCCATGTTCACGGTCCGGGCTGTGGTCACGACCATGACGAAAAGCCCGCCAAAAAGGCTCCGGCAAAGAAAGCCGCTGCCAAGAAGGACGAGCCGAAGGAAGCGGCCGCTGCCGAAGCCCCCGCGAAGAAGGCTCCGGCGAAAAAGGCCGCTGCTGCCAAGGCTGAAGAGGGCGACAAGCCCGCCGCCAAGAAAGCTCCGGCGAAGAAGACACCGGCCAAGAAGGCTGCTGCCAAGGACTAAGCTGCGGCTGATCGAAACAAAAAGGGCCGGGTGGAGGATGCTTCACCCGGCCCTTTTGTTTCCTTTGTTGCCTCAACCTTCCTCAGCGCCCCTCGGCGGCTGTGACCGGCAGGGAAGCTGCGGTCAGATCACGTCCATATTATAGCAGTGCCAGCTAAAGATCGCGGCGGCGCCCCTATGCGGGCGCCAGGGTTCGGCCAGTTCGCGCGTGACCTTTTCGCTGGGGCGCGCGCCCAGTTGCAGGATGCGGCCGACGGCTTCCTGAACAGCCAGATCGCCTGCGGGCCAGATGTCGGGGCGTCCTTCGGCGAACAGCAGATAGATTTCGGCCGACCAGCGGCCGATGCCCTTCACCTTCGTCAACAGCGCGATCGCTTCCTCGTCATCGGCGGGAAGCGCCGATACATCGAGTTCGCCGTCCAGGATCAGTTGCGCCAGGCTTTTGGCATAGCTCTGCTTTTGCGCGGACAGGCCGCAGGCGCGCAAGGAATCGAATTCCGCGGCTGCCATCACCTCGGCGGGACATCCCGTGCCGAACGTCGCCTCCAGCTTGTTCCAGATCGACGTCGCGGCGGCGACGCTGACCTGCTGTCCGACGATGGTCCGCAGCAGGGTCGTATAGCCGGGCTCGCGAATGCGCGGCTCGGGATATCCCGCATTGCCGAGCGCGCGCGCGAAATTGGTATCGGTTGCGGCTAGCGCATCGATGCTCCGGTTCAGCGTTTCCTGGCTCAATCCCATGCCATATTCCCTTTTTGTTCTCTCCCATCTCCGATAGCAGCGCTTGATTTGCGGTGCAACGCGAGACATAGCGCCTGCGACACGAAACTATGGGGATGAGCATGGCCAAGCTGATTGTGGTGACGCGCGACGGGACCGAACATGAGATTGAGGGCGACACCAGCCTGACCGTGATGGAAAATATTCGCGACGCCGGTTTTGATGAGCTGCTGGCGCTGTGCGGTGGGTGCTGTTCGTGCGCGACGTGCCACGTCCATGTCGAGGCGGGCGACAAGGACGCGATCCCTGCGATGAGCGAAGATGAAAATGATCTTCTCGATTCGACCAGCGACCGCGACGAAAATTCACGGCTGTCGTGCCAGATTCCGTTCAGCGAAGCGCTCGACGGCCTGAAAATCCGGATCGCCGAAGAGGATTGATCGGGCGATTCTTCGCCCTCGCGAGCCCGGCGTGGACCGGTGCTCGCTGCACAAGCTGCCATGGAGCGTTTCGTCCGGCCTTTGCCGGGCGCCCCATGGCGTGATCGGGTTGGTATCAGCCGGCCGCCGTCGCGACGGCGTAAAGCGCGACCGCCGCAGCATTCGAGATATTCAGGCTTTCCATGCGCGGCGAGATCGGCAGCCGCGCCAGCACGTCGCAATGCTCCATGACATTGTGGCGCATCCCGTCGCCTTCGGAGCCGAGCACCAGCGCGACCTTGCTGCCGTCAAGCGTTTCGCCCAGCGTCGTTTCGGTGTCGCCGGTCAGGCCGATGCGCCAATACTGCGCCTCGGCAATCTCTTCCAGCGCGCGCGACAGGTTGACCACACGCACCCACGGCACGGTTTCGAGCGCGCCTGATGCCGATCGGGCGATCACGCCGCTTTCTGGCGGGCTGTGCCGATCCTGGGTGACGATCGCCGCGGCGTCGAAGGCGGCGGCGGAACGCAGCACCGCGCCGATATTGTGCGGGTCCGTCACCTGGTCGAGGATGATCAGCGGCCGCCGGCTCTCGGCATCGATCTCTTCCTGCAGGATATCGCCAAGATAATGACCCTCGAGCGGGTCGACTTCGACCACCAGTCCCTGATGCGGGGCGTCACGCGGGACCAGCCGGGCGAGGTCGGCGACGTCGGCAAAGGAAATGGGAATCACTGGCGGCAGGTCGAGCTGAGCCAGCGCTTCGCGCGTGCCCCAGATTCGCTTTACGCGGCGTTCGGGATTGCCAAGTGCGGCCAAAACGGCGTGCCGACCCCAGAAACGGATGCCCTGACCGCGCGGATTTTGGCCTGCGGGACGACGATGACGGGAAAATTGCCTCATAGTCGCGGCCTTTTCCACGACTGGCATTGACAGGCAAGCCTCGTTTCGCCATTGGACCGCTTCCCAACGCGGACCCCATGGACAGGTGGCCGAGTGGTTAAAGGCAGCAGACTGTAAATCTGCCCGGTTTTCCGTACGCTGGTTCGAATCCAGCCCTGTCCACCACCCTCCGGTCCGAGGGCATCTCCTAAAATCGCTGGAAGCCTCAGAAAACCTAGGGTATTATCCCTCGGTCGTTCTTCTGCATCCCATACCGTATCACTGCAGCGCAGTAAAATGTGTGGGGAGAATGTGGGGGTAAATTTTTCGACCCCTACGAATCGGGCTTCCGAGTGTGGGGGTAAAAAAATGGGTTAACCCTATGAAAAAGCTTACAGCTTTGGCAGTCAAGGCAGCCTTGGCAAATCCCGGCACATATCAGGACGGCGACGGGCTGTTTCTGAAGGTCGACAAGCGGGGAGGGGCCTCTTGGCTTCTGAGGCTGCAACGCGACGGCAAACGCCAGGATATCGGCCTGGGCAGCGCCAAACTGCTTCCGCTTGCGGAGGCGCGTGAGAAAGCCAATGAACTTCGCAAGGCCGTCAAGATCGAGCGTCGCGATGTGCTTGCGGAGAGAAAGAGCGAAGCTGCCGGGAAGGTGACGTTCCGCGAAGCGGCGCGCCAATATCATCGCGAGAATGCCGCCGGCTGGAAAAGCGCCATCTATGCGCGCCAATGGCTCGCGGCTCTGGAGAGCCACGCATTTCCGAAATTGGGCGATGTTCCGACCGGGGGAATCACCGCTGCCGATATTATCGAGGTGTTGTTGCCGATTTGGCAGGAGATTCCCGAAACGGCGCGTCAGGTGCGCAACCGGATCTGCGTCGTTCTCGATTATGCGCACGCGAAGGGTTGGCGCTCCACCGAAGCCCCCTCTGGCAACGGAAGCCTGAAGGCCGGGCGCGGATTGCCCCGCCAAGTGAAATCGCGCGAGAATCGCAAGGCGATGCCTTACAGCGCGCTGCCCGGCTTCATGGTCGCCTTGCGCCGAAAGCCGGCATTCGGGCGGCTGGCACTCGAACTGCTCATACTTACAGGCGTGCGCAGCCAGGAGGTTCGGCTCGCGACATGGGATGAGTTTGATTTCGTAGGGCGCCTCTGGTCCATTCCGGCCGACCATATGAAGCGGGGCAAGGCGCACATGGTCCCGCTATCCGACGCCGCTTTGGCGGTGCTCGCCAAGGCCAATGCCTTCCGCCTTCCGGATACCGATGTCGTTTTCCCGGGCGTGGCCGGAAAGCCGATGTCGGACATGACGCTGCTCAAAGTGCTTCGCGACATGAGCGAACCTTTCCATGTCCATGGCTTTCGCTCGACATTCACCGACTGGGCGGCCAACGAAGACTTCGCCGACGCCGTCGTCGAGGCGGCACTGGCTCACAAGACACCCGACGCTGTGCAGGCGGCCTATCGCCGCACAACCTATCTTGGCACGCCGACTCAACCGGGCGCGCGCGTCAGGCTAATGGAGGCGTGGGGGGACTATTGTGCCGGCGGCACTGCCGCATCAGAAAAAGCGGCGTCGCCAGTCTAAATTGAGCGCGGCCTCAATTGAGCGCGCACTGGCGGCGGCAGGCTGCCGCCAGAGGTCGCGCGTTTGCTTGGGTTGCCGCGCAGCGCTCTTGGCTCGCTGATCTTGGCGGGCGGCGGCTAAGCACATCTGCGCACGCACGCCGCCCGGCCTGCGGCTTCGCCAAGGGCGCGTCTGTTATCCGATGAGGACGCCGCGCTGACCGCACGGCGGCGTTGTCGGTAGGCCGGCCACGGACAGCGTGTCGTTCGGCGCGCGGCTATGGGACCGCTCGGCCGCCCCGCAAGCCGCCGCTGCGCGTCGGCTCCTTCACTTCATTACGGCCCTTCGGGTGCGCGCCGGCCTTTGGCGCGGTCCCGTCGCCTTTTCTCGCCGCCCGCCCCGCCGTCCGGGGCCGGGTGTGGTGAGAGAAGGAAGAACGTCATGAAGCTGGATTTTATCGATCTGGGCAAGCTGTCCATCGCAGCCGCCAATATGCGCGGGAAAGGGAAAGACCCCGACGTCGCAGACCTTATGCCGAGTATTCGCGCGCGGGGCGTGCTGGTTCCACTGCTCGTTCGGCCCAATTGTTCCGAAGGCCGTTTCGAGATCGTCGCCGGGCGTCGGCGCTTTACCGCCGTCGGCGCGGTGGCGCGCGAGGGCGGGGCGGTTCGGCCCATTCCCTGCGCCATTCTCGACGAAGGCGATGATGCCGATGCGCTCGAAGCGTCGATGCTCGAAAATCTCGCGCGCGTGCAGCCCGACGAGGTCAGCCAGTGGGAGGCGTTCGTCGCGCTCGTCAAGGCGGGGCGCACGGTCGAGGAGGTCGCGGACAGTTTCGGGTTCGAGCCGCGCGCGGTGAAGCGCATTCTTGCGCTCGGCAACCTGCTCCCGCGCATCCGCACGCTCTATCGCGGCGGCGAAATCGACGCGGGCACCGTCCGCCACCTGACCCTCGCTTCCAAGAGCCAGCAGAAATCATGGCTTGCCCTGTTCGATGATGAGGGCGGCTATTGCCCGACCGGCCATCAGCTGAAAGCGTGGCTGTTCGGCGGCACCGCCATCGCGGTGAAGCACGCGCTGTTCGACGCCGACGAAGCGAAGCTCGCGGTCGTGTCCGATCTGTTCGGCGAGGACAGCTTCTTTGCCGACGCCGATGCTTTCTGGTCGGCGCAGATGGCAGCCATCGAAGCACGCAAGGCTGACTATCTCGAAGCGGGCTGGTCCGATGTCGTCATCATGGCGCGCGGTGACTGGTTCCGGTCGTGGGATTACGCCCATGCGGGCAAGCGCAAGGGCGGTCGTATCTATGTCGAGGTCCGCGAGAGCGGCGAGGTGAACTTCCACGAAGGCTTCGTCACCACCAAGGAAGCGAAAAGGCTTTCGGGAGGCGGCAATGGCGAAGACGGCGATGCCGCCATTGCCAAGCCGGCGCGTCCAGAGGTGTCGGGTCCGCTCAATGCCTATATCGACCTTCATCGCCATGCGGCGGTTCGCGCCGATCTGGCAAGCAATGGCGGCGTGGCTCTGCGGGCGATGCTCGCGCATGTCATCGCGGGCGCGGACCTGTGGCGCGTCGATGTCGAGGGCCAGCGCGCGCCGAAGGAGGATATCGCCGAGAGCGTCGAAACCTGTTCTGCGGAGACAGCCTTCGACCTCAAGCGCCGCGCGGTGCTTGGCGTTCTCGGGCTCGACGAGGATGCCCCGACCGTCACGGGAAGGCCGATGAACCGTCCCCCTTTTGCCCCGCTGTTTGCGCGGCTGCTCGACCTTCCCGATCCGGTGGTGCTGGAAATCGCGGCGATCGTCATGGGCGAGACGCTGCAAGCAGGGAGCGAGGCGGTGGAGATGATCGGCCTTCATCTCGGCACCGACATGCGCCAGCATTGGTCAGCGGACGCGGCGTTCTTCGACCAGCTTCGCGACCGCGAAGTCCTGCTCGCCATCGTCGGCGAGGTCGCAGGGCCGGAGGTTGCAGCAGCCAACGCGGGCGAGAAGGGCAAGGCCTTGAAGGCTATCGTTGCTGATTGCCTTGAAGGCGCCAACGGTCGCGCCAAGGCCGAGCCGTGGATGCCGCAGTGGATGGCCTTTCCGCCGTCGGCCTACACGACGCGCGGTGGGGTCGGCAGCGTGAACTCGGCTGCGAGCGTCCGGCACGAGCTTGCGGCGAGCGCCGACGTTGCGGAAGCCCAAGAGGGTGATGACGAGGAGCAGCCGCCTTTGGCGGCTTGACCGGCTGGGCGGGCGGCTTCGGTCGCCCGCCTCTTCTTCCTCGGGGGAAATTGACGCGCCGGTCTTGTGGACCGGCGCGGCGTTGGTCGTTCGGCGCGCGCCGCTGCCGCAGGCGGCATCGGCGCGCGGGTACAAAAAGAAAGGCGGCGTGAGGAATTCCTCGCGCCGCCCTTCAACGATGTATGCATCGCAAAACATCGCCCCCCACCACCGAGCCGTCGCGTGGGTCGCAGTAGCGACCGCCCAGCGGAAGATTTCGTACCCTACTTATTAACGGTGGCGGGATCGCAGGATTGTAGAAACCCGACAGAGTTGCGAGCAAACCACTGCAACTCGTCGCAATTTCCTCGGCCGATTGTCCCACCTCGGGATTCTCGGCCACTAGCCTTGGATAGCCTGGAAGGGCTTGGGCCGCCTTCCGGGCGTAGAAATGAGCAGCGCGCGTGACGCGACCTCCGCTTGCACCCCCGAAATTCTCGCTAGTCGCTAAGGCGAAGCTGCCACCGTCTCCGCGACCTCAGCCGCAGATCCATCCCCGGCGACGGGCGATATGACCTGGACCGGCGCGGCGTCCCGCGAAAGTGCGGCGGCGTGATTATTTCCCCGACTGCTGCGCAGTCTCCTCGCGGCCGCTTCGCTTCAAATAATCGCGCCGCCGCACTCCTCCGCTTCGCTGCGGCCCTGCAGGTTCGCGGGTCACCTCATGCGCCGGTCCTTGGTCCGCCCATGCCGCAGGGATGGTCCCGCGGTAAATTCAAGGAGACGACCAATGGCAGCAATCGGCTTTGTGAACGGCACCATCGAAACGGGTTTCGTGGGCCAGCTGAAAACCCTCTCGATCCGCGCGGCGATCGAGATTCGGCCCAACCGCTCGAAGAGCGGCGACGTCCAGCCCGACTACCGGGTCTATTCGGAAGGCGTCGAGATCGGTGCCGGCTGGATCCGCGTCGGTCAGGTCTCGGGCGAGCAATATGTGTCGCTCAGCCTCGCCGCTCCCGAGTTCGGGCCGCGCCGCCTCTATGCCAACCTCGGCCGCGCCGCCGGTCAAGACGGAGAAGACGGTTACGCGCTGATCTGGAACCCCGCCGACTGAGCTGGGCTTCCACCCCGCGCCGCAGATGCGGCGCGGGGCTTTGCCGTGCAGGTCAGGCGGCGTCGCGATTTGCGTCGCGCTTGAGATCGGCGAGGGTGAACGAGATCGGATTGCGAAGCCAGATGTCGACTTCGCCGGCGCGCCAGCCGCAGCAGCGCTCGTTGAGTTTGTGCTGTGGCGGGAAGGTTCCGGCGGCGATCTTGCGGTAGAGGGTCGCGCGGCTGAGGCCGGTGAGGGCGAGGACTTCATCGAGGCGCATCATGCGCAAGGGTGACTGATATGCCATGCGGTATTTCTCCATATGTTGCGGGATCATACGTCGACGTAAAACCATAGAAGGGGAGGCCCGCATCCATAGTCAACACCGCAGAAAACCACGCGTTCTGGCGTAGCGCGAGAGCGTAGTTCCGTGGGCATCCGCCGGCATCCGCAGGCATCTTCAGGCAGCTCCAGACTACCCCGGCGCATTCCGCCATTTTTATTCTCATTATGTCTCGAACCGCACGGCGAGGTTGCCGAATGTCGCGCCGTGACCGGCGCGGCGCTATCGATTCGCTATGGTCGGACGCTTCCGGCGCCCAAGCGGTCGCCGCTATGCGGCGGCGTCGATTGTTCCCGGCGGGGCGGGGGCAGGGTGGGCGTCACTCGCTTAGCCCCGCCCGGCCGGGCCGCAACCCGCGTTCCGCGGGTCCTACTCTTCGTTCCGGCCCTTCGGGTGCGGCCCGCCCGATAATGCGGGTCTGCCGGCTCCCTCCTGCCGCCCACCCCGCCCCCTTCCGGGCCGGGGTGCGGTGGCTGGAAGGAGAAGGGATATGCGTGCGGAACGAAAGGAACGGGCCAGCCTCTACAGCGAGGTCACCAACCGGATCATCGTTGAGCTGGAAGACGGGCGGCTGCCTTGGGTGCAGCCGTGGGATAGTGCGGCGTGCGGATGCACCATGCCGCAGAATGCCGGAACCGCCCGCAAGTATAGCGGCATCAACGTCTTGATCCTGTGGGCGGAAGCTATTGCCAAAGGCTATGCGTCGCAGCGCTGGCTGACCTACCGGCAAGCCGAAGCATCGGGCGGCAACGTGCAGCGCGGAGCGAAAGGCACCGTCATCTGCTACGCAGACCGGTTCACACCCAAGGCCGAAGCCGAGGCGGCGCGCGGCGAGGATCGCGAGGCGCGGCAAGTGGCGTTCCTCAAACGCTTTGTCGTGTTCAACGTCGACCAGTGCGAGGGACTGCCCGACGACTTCATCGCCCCGATGGTCAGCCCCGATCCGGTCCTCGCCATCGCCGAGGCCGATGCGCTGATCGCCGCAAGCGGTGCGCACTTCAATATCGGCGGCGGCGAAGCCTTTTATAGCCCGAGCCATGATTTTGTGCAGGTGCCGCCGCAGGCCGCGTTCCACGAACCGGTGAATTGGTATCGCACCGCGCTCCATGAGCTTGGTCACTGGACCGGTCATGGGAGCCGGTTGGATCGCGATCAGAAGGGCGGGTTCGGGTCGGAGGCCTACGCCAAGGAGGAGCTTGTTGCCGAGATGGCGGCGGCGTTCACCTGTGCTTCGCTCGGCATCGCGCCGACCGTTCGCCACGCGGATTATATCGCATCATGGCTGTCGGTGCTGCGGGACGATGAGAAGGCGATCTTTCGCGCTGCCAGTGCGGCAAGCAACGCGAGCGATTTTCTGCTCGCTTTTGTTGGTGACGGACAATGAGCGCCCGCATGCCGCGCGACGACCGGCTGCGCCTGTGGCGTGCCGAGCGCGCCGTTGACCGGATGGAGGAGATGGACCGCAAAATCTTCCTCGCGATCCGTGTTGAGGAACTCAGCTATCCCGAAATCGCCGTGCGGTTCGGCATCACGGTCGCCGAGGTCGAATGGCATTTTTCGGGCGCGCTTCGCGTCCTCATGACTGCCATGGACGAAAAGGATCCATGGTGGTGGCGATTCCGGCTTTAGGAGGCCCGGCGGGCCGGATGGCGCTTGCCATCCGGCCCGCGCAATTACAGGGTGAAATCAATGCGTACCGACCTTGATCATCTTCCGGCCAACAAGCAGCGCGAAATCGAGCGCGTGAAGAATATCATCTTCGAGGAATTTGCCGACAGCATCGCACTCGCGACAATGAACTGGAAGAGGAAAGGCCGCATCGAGAAGCTGATCCTTTACGGCAGCTACGCGCGCGGCGGCTGGGTCGATGAGCCGCACACCGCGAAGGGCTATCGCTCCGACTTCGATCTGCTCATCATCGTCAGCGACAAAAGGCTCACCGACAAGGTCGATTATTGGCTGAAGGTCGAGGATCGGCTTAATCGCGAGCTTGCGATCGACAAGACGCTGCATACACCGGTGAACTTCATTGTTCACACGATGCAGGAGGTGAACGACGGTCTCGCGCACGGGCGTTATTTCTTCATGGACATCGCGAAGGACGGCATCGCGCTATACGAGTTCGACGACAAGGAATTGCACACGCCGAAGCCCAAGACGCCGCAGCAGGCGCTAGACATGGCAAAGGAGTATTTCGAAGATTGGGTGCCGAGCGCGCAGAGCTTCCTTCGTGGCTATAAACACGCGGTTGATGATGGCGATCTGAAAAAGGCCGCTTTTGACCTTCATCAGACGGCGGAGCGCCTGTATCACACCGTGCTTCTGGTCTGCACCTTCTACACGCCGCACGTTCACAATCTCGGCTTCTTGCGCACACAGGCCGAGCGCATCGACATGCGCCTCGTTGATGCCTGGCCGCGCGAAATCAAAGCCGACCGCTCGCGTTTCGAGAAGCTGAAAGAAGCTTACGTCAAGGCGAGATATTCAAAACACTTCCGGATCACCGAGGAAGAGCTCCTGTGGCTCGGCGAGCGCGTTGAAGAATTGGGGCGCGCGGTTCATGCCATTTGTTCGGAGCGCATCGCTCTGCTAGAGCGCCAAGCGAAATAACTTAGCGTTCGAAGGGAAGTGCTCGAAATGGAAGATGCCGAAACGCTGGTCACGCTCACCGCCGATATTGTCGCCGCGCATGTCAGCAACAACAGCGTCGCCATATCGGATATTCCGCTCGTCATCCGCTCGGTCCACGAAGCGCTTGCGGGGCTGGCTTCCGGCGCCGAACCCGAACCCGAGCCGCAGAAGCCTGCTGTATCGGTGCGCGCATCGGTGAAGCCCGACTATATCGTCTGTCTCGAAGACGGCAAAAAGCTCAAGATGATGCGCCGTCATTTGATGACGCATTTTGGCATGACGCCCGACGACTATCGCGCGAAGTGGAGCCTGCCCGCCGACTACCCGATGGTCGCGCCGAACTATGCCGAGAAGCGGCGCGTTCTCGCCAAGCAGATCGGCCTTGGAACCAAGGAGCGCGGGGGCGGACGCAAGCCCGCAGCGCGTGGGCGCGGTGGCGCCAAGGGCAAATAGTCTGTAGGCAAATCTCGCTGACATCGGTGATGGGGGACTGCTTATGACGCTTAAAATAGTGGCAGCGGCGACCATATTCCTGTTCGCTTCGGGATGTTCGGCTCGGTCCGAGCGCGCCAAAGCTCCTGACGTTGAACCGGGTGCGATCGACTTCAAATCAGTTGATCCGCCGCGCACGCAGATTGGCGCCGATGCCACGACGACGGGAGAAGCGACGCTCGACTGACCGCCAGCTGCTACAAGCAATTTTCCGGACCGAAGGCGCGCCGCCCCCGGCGGCGCCATAATGCCATTTGCTGCTCGCGTTCTTCGCCGCGCAGCTTCGCACACGCCTCGACGAGCAGCCCGAGAATGACCGCACGATCGTCGCCGGTCAGCTCGATCAGGTCGGTCTTAGCGACGAGGCCGCCAAGCTCGATCAGCTGGCGCGTTCGCTCGCGGCGCTTCACCTGCCATGCCCGCGTGTCATGCCGCGCCCGCTTCGCCTGAAGGCGATTGTGCGCCTGCATCGCTCGGCGCGCCGCCGCTCGCGTTCCGGCCAGCGACTTTGCGAGCGCGGGTGCCTCCATTGCGAAAGAAGCTCGCGCCGCTCTTGCGCCACACCTCCTTTCGCGCGGCGTCGGCACCCGCCGCATCGAGCAGCGCGCCCGCAAGCTGCTCGATCGAAAGGGCATCGGCGCCTGTCGCCACGACCAGCTCGCCAAGCTGGCTTTGCTTCTTATTCTTGAGCGCCTTCGCCTTGTCGGTGAGCGCCTGGAGTTCAGCATCAAAATCACGCGGTTTCCGCATCGTCTGTCCTTCCATGTTTGTGGGTCGGACTAACCAGCTATGCCGAATCTCAAAGCCCGGCAAGGTGCTGAAATCTAATGAGATGCCGTGATCCCGAGCGCGATGAAATCGTGTGAGGGCGCGCTTATACGTCGTGCCGACGTGCCCGTTTTGCTGTAAATGGATTGCCCTCATGGCGATCTATCATTTCTCCGCAAAAGTGATTTCCCGCGCCGCCGGCAGCAGTGCGGTCGCCGCCGCGGCCTATCGTTCGGCCGATCGCCTTCACGATGAGCGGCTCGGCCGTGCCCACGACTTCTCGAACAAGGCGGGCGTCGTGCACAGCGAGGTGATGCTGCCCGAAGGTGTGCCCGAAGAGTGGCGCGACCGCGAAGAGCTTTGGAATGATGTCGAGGCGGCGGAGATCCGCAAGGACGCGCAGCTCGCGCGCGAGATCGAGTTCGCAATCCCGCGCGAGATGACCGAGAGCCAAGGCATCGAGCTTGCCCGCGACTTCGTGGCCCGCGAATTCGTCGATCGCGGTATGATCGCCGACCTCAATGTCCATTGGGATATTGGCGCCGACGGGCTCGCGAAGCCGCACGCGCATGTCATGCTGACGATGCGCGAGATCCGCATTGGCGAGGATGGTAGCGCCGAGTTCGGCGCCAAGGTGCGCGACTGGAACCGCACCGAATTGCTAAGCCATTGGCGCGAAGCGTGGGCCGAGCATGTCAACGAGCGGCTGGCCGCGCTCGATATCGATGCGCGCGTCGATCATCGGTCGCTCCAAGCGCAGGGCATCGACCTCGAGCCGCAGCACAAGATCGGCCCGGCGGCGTCGCGCATGGCGGCGGAAGGACTGGACGCCGATAGGTTCGGCGAGCACCTCGAGATCGCGCGGTCGAATGGCGAGAGGATCATCGCCAATCCCAGCATCGCGCTCGACGCGATAACCCACCGGCAGGCGACGTTCACGAACCGCGACCTTGCCATGTTTGTGCACCGACATAGCGATGGGAAAGAACAGTTCGACGCCGTGATGGCGGCAGTCAAATCATCGCCCGACCTCGTCGCGCTCGGCAAAGACGGGCGTGGCGAGGATCGGTTCACGTCGCGATCGATGATCGACACCGAGCAGCGTCTCGAACGCGCGACCGCGACGCTTGATACGCGGCGCAATCATGCGGTGCCCGACCGCCAGCGCGAGCGTGCGTTGGCGCTGGCCGCGAAACGGGGTCTCGACCTCTCCGTCGAGCAGCGCGGCGCGCTTGAGCATGTGACCAGTTCGCGCGGAATCAGCAATATCATCGGCTATGCCGGCACGGGGAAGAGCGCGATGCTGGGTGTCGCGCGCGAAGCGTGGGAAGCCGCGGGCTATCAGGTGCAGGGCGCCGCGCTGTCGGGCATCGCGGCGGAGGGACTGGAGCATGGTTCGGGCATCGGTTCGCGCACGCTCGCCAGCCTCGAACATCAATGGGCCAATGACCGCAATCGTCTGACCGACCAACATATCCTCGTCATCGACGAGGCGGGCATGGTCGGCACGCTCCAGCTCGAGCGCGTCGTGTCCGAAGCGGAGCTTCAGGGCGCGAAAGTCGTGCTGGTCGGCGACCCGCAGCAGCTGCAGGCGATCGAGGCGGGCGCGGCATTCCGATCTGTCGCCGAACGACATGGCGCCATCGAGATTATGGACATCCGTCGCCAGCAACAAGACTGGCAGCGCGAGGCAACGCGCGAGCTCGCGACCGCGCGCACGGGCGAGGCGATCGGGCGTTATGCGGAGGCCGGCATGGTTCATGCCGCCGCGACGCGCGAGGCGGCGCGCGCCGAGCTGGTTGATGCCTGGGATCGCGACCGGCAGCTATATCCCGATGCCAGCCGGATCATCCTGACTCACACCAATGACGAGGTGCGGGCGCTCAACGAGGAGGTTCGCGACCGGCTCAAGGCAGGCGGCGCGCTCGGCGCCGAGGTCGCGCTCAGCGTTGAACGCGGCGAACGGATGTTCGCCGAGAATGACCGTGTGATGTTCCTCAGGAATGAGCGGAGCATCGGCGTGAAGAATGGTTCGCTCGGGACGGTGCAGAATGTCGATCGCATGCGCATGGCGGTGATGCTCGACGACGGGCGTAGCGTGGCGTTCGACCTGAAGGACTATGCCCATGTCGATCATGGCTATGCCGCGACGATCCACAAGGCGCAGGGCATGACGATCGACCGCGTGCAGGTGCTCGCGACGCCGGGGGTAGACAGCCACTCGACTTACGTCGCGCTGTCCAGGCATCGCGAGCAGGCGGACTTATACTACGGACGCGATGATTTTGCGAGCCAGTCCAAGCTCGTTCGGGCTGCCTCGCGCGAGCGCGGCAAGGACATGGCGAGCGATTATCGGACACCGGCACCCGCCAAGGCGGCGGAGCCCAAGCGCGGCATGTTCGACGGGCTGAAGCTCTCCGTGTCGCGCAAAGATGCTAGGAAGGCGGTGCCCGAGGTCAAGCGGGCAGTCGGGCTTGCGGATGTTCGCGTGAATGCTCGCTCGCTCGATGCGGCACCGGCGCAGTCGCCGCTCCACAAGGCGGTCGAGCGCTTTGCGGGTATCACGAAACAGATCGTCGATGTGCGGCGGGGCGGCGGGAAGGAACTGCCGCACGAGATCGACGCCTATCGCAGGGCGCGAACCGAGCTCGATGCGCTGCGTCCGGGCGGCGCGAACGATCTGCGCGAAGCGTTCGGGAAGAGCTACCAGCTGACGAAGGACGCAGCGGAGGGTCGGACCGCCGGCGCTATGGCGGCGATGGATCGTCAGGATGCCGCTCGCGCAGCCGAACGAGCCGCGGCCGAGCGCGCAGCGCGCGAACGCGTACGGCTTGCCGCCGAAGCGAAGCGGCTGGCTGTCGATACCGAGAAGCGCGCGGAGCTGTTCGTTGCGACATGGAAGAAAGAGAGCGCGAAGGTGAAAGACGCCCCGACCTACGCCGCGCGTGACGCGGCGCGTGACAATCTTAACGACATGGCGAAGAGCCTCCACCGCGATCCGCAGCTCGAGTCGCTGCTCCGAGACCGCCGCGCCGAACTGGGCCTGAAATCGCGTGCGACAGGAAGTTTGTCCCACGACCTCCAGCAATGGCTCGGCCGCTCGCGCGGCATGGGAATATCGATGTAGACGAAAGCCATGACTGCAAAACGGACCCGCTCGCCCACACCCTCCAACAATGCCGCCGAAGCCTTCGACGAGCTGCGCAACCAGGTGTCTCTTCTGCACGCGGCGATCGAAGGCCTCACTGCCGCGAAGGAGAAAATGCCCGACTATTCGCCCACGCTTCGCAAGATCGAGGCGCGTCTCGACAATATCGATCAGCGCGTCGAAAGCATTCATGACAAGCCGGCTATGCGCCTCACGCCGCTCACACTCGCCGCCGAAAGCCACGAAGCCTCGCGATCCTATGGCTCCGAGGATCGCAAATCCGTCGGCGAGGCCCGCGCGGAGCTGGTCCGGTCGCTCGGGCGCGTCGAGGGCATGATCAAGCAGAAGCGCTCGAGTGCGGAACAGGATTGGTGGGTGACTTGGGCGGGCACCGGCGGATTGCTGTTGGGGGCGTTCTGGACGCTCATCGGCGTGGCGGCGTGGACCTAAAAGGTAACCTCGCATTTCGACGGCAATGCGCCTCATTTTCGTCGCTCACGAGCTAGTGTCGTTCATCTCAAAGCTGCCGTTAAGGATCGGTAGTCGATCACCTAATCTGCCGGTGTGTAGCGAAGGCTGCCGAACAGATCGTGCAGCGCGTCGTCGCCGAATATGTCATCATCTTCGACATCAAGTTTGCCAATGTCCGGACCCTCGAACGACTGGCTCTCGAGCTCCAGCTCCGCGATGCGCTCATCGATCGCTTCAATCGCCTTCTGGAGCTTTGTGGGTGATGTCCCTGCCAGTTTCGCAAGCGCTTTCAGATTTTCAGAATGGTCTTCCAATTCCGACTCTGAAGAGAGATCTGACGTAGCTCGCCAAGCATTGTCGATCTCATTCTCAATCGCTTCGCGAACGGCGATCCGCATCGCTTCGGAGTAGCAAGCGTGGCGCTCAACCAGCTCGGACATGGCGAGAAGATGATCGCTTCCCATGCTCTCCTCAAACAATGTGATGGCGATCTCTTCCAGCAGGTTCGATAACTGTTCCGTCTCTTCCGTCTGGCTATAATGGTTTTCGGGATGGAGTTTGTGAATGATGTTCAAAAGCTCTGTGCCATCGCTCCAGACCGAGAAAGCTTGCGGCGGATTCTGCGCAATTTCGAGCGCCGTCGCGAAACATATCTGCTCCCCGCTGTGCGCCCACCAATCGAGCAATAGCTGTATGCGATCAGCAGGGCCGTAGAAGACTGTCCAATCATCGGATGCTTCGGCCACCCGAGGCGCAGATTGCGCTAAGGCCCTGGCTATCTCGCGCAGTGCCTGCGCGTCGTCGCGAAATCGATTGTTGGCCAAGCGCCATATCTCACGCGCACTCTCCACTACCGCAAGCTCTGGGGCGAGCCGACATAAGAGAGAAACGTCTGCTAGATAGCTCGACAAATAGTCGCGAACCGAAGGATTGATGAAGTCGACCTCGCCGTCGACGATCGTGACGAAGCTTCCCTCCACCTTTTTGAGGCTTTGCTCAAAGTCTTTTGCGTCGCGTGCTATCCCATGCGCATCGCACATCCTCACGTGGACACCCTCAAACTGTCGGCGTAGCTGCGCTATGCTCGCTCCAAATGCTGGTGCGAAGAAGAGGGTGATCAAAAGATGCCGGCACGCCGCATCGATATGGTGCTGGAAGGCCTTGTCCCAAAGCTCGGTGGGATTGTCGAGGGCGGCTAGGAAGGCGGCGGGATAATCTTGCGACGCCATGGTTTCGAGGCGCGCCGCATCGGTCATCCATTCAATAATACGCGGGCTATAATGCGGATGGTCAACAACGCTCGGCAGCTCCTCGCTGTCGATCAGCGCCAGAATATGGCTGTGAGGGATGCCGCTTAGTGCCAGGTGATTGTAGAGGATGCGCGCGCGAATCCCGCGCGTATAAGCGCTGAGATCCAGAACGAAGGTTGTAAGGTCGACCCTTTTGTCGGCGAGCTTTTCCGAAACCTGTTTGGCCTCATTGAGGATATAAGCGCGCGTCGTAAGAATGAACCGCGCATTGGGGCTCGACTGAACGCGCCGCATGAATTTGGCGAGCTCATTATCTTTCGCGGATAGGGCTTTGCGGTCGAGTGCGATGGCACCGAGAAAATCGTCGAAGAAGAAAATTTGACGCCGGCTGTCGTCAATCCGAGCAAAGCCATCTTCTAGCGAACGAAGCGCAACAAGCTCCCAGCCCTCGCTCAAATACGCAAAGGTCAAGATCTCCGCGAGCGTCGATTTCCCGACCCCCGGCGGGCCAGACACAATGAGCACATGCCGCTGGTCGAGAAGATCGCGCGCTGCCGCAAGGCTCGGGTTCGACGCATAAACCTTCACCTTCGCGGCAATCTCAGCCGCGCTCGTCATCGTGAACGCGTGCGATCCCGCATTCACAATCCCATCCAATACCGCGCTGAGCACCGTCGTCGTCGAGAGCCAAAGCTTCAGATGCGTGCGCTCAATCTCTGGGAATTTGCGCAGCTTCGCATTGAGATCGCCTTGCGCGAAAATATCCGAATGGCGCCGCAGCGTTGGGCCGATCTCGGCCGCAAGCTTCTTTTTTCTGTCAGCATTGAGCGGCTGCGATGTTGCGAGGATATAGCGCTTCGCGGCAAGCGCATCGATCGTTGGCCGCTCTTTGCGCATCGTGGACACAAGCGCTGCAGCACTCGAGTCGACATAATGCTTTGCTTGCAAAATAATGTTGCCCGCCGCGCTCGTATGCCGGCCGTCCATGCCGCCGTCGCGCCCCGCGCCAAAGGCCTCGAAACGAATGCCAAGCGCTGCGCCGATCAGATCACGCGCCAAATCTTCAAAATCAGCCGCCAGCAGCGAACGAAAATCATAGGTCAATTGGGTCTGCCAATTTGAGTTGATGGGGAGAGTTTTGTTATCGCGGCAGAGCCCATTTCATTTCGCCCTCATATTGGCCCTCAACACCTCCTGGCTCGAAGCGCGCACGCCGCAGTACAACCGCGCAGGTCTCGGCGTCTAAATCCGCATGGCCGCTTGATTTGGTCACGCGGCAGTCGGTGACACGGCCCGCTGCACTCACCGTCAAAAGATAATGCGCCGTGCCTTCGCGCTCTTCGCGCATCGCACGCGCCGGATAATCGCTCATCTGTCCCCAACTCGAAAGGTTGAGTGGGCGAGGGGGCTCGCCGGCACGCTTGGCGCTCTCCTCAGCCGTCGGGCCGCCAGCGAAAGGATCATCGGCAATATGCGAAAAACGCTGGCGCTCCTTCTCTTCAGCCGCGAGCCGCGTCTTAATCGTCTGAAGACAGCGGCGCGCCATTGCGGTCGCGGCGCCGCTCCCGCTCAGCGAGAGCTGATCGATCAGCATCTCGCCGCGATAAACATGTAGGCTCGAGGCTTTGGCAAAATCATCCAAGAACTCAGGGCCAAATTTGCCCCCAAACCCCTTGCGCATCTCATAGCTTTTGCCAAAGCCTTTGCTCGTTCCCGTATATTCCCGGTCGCCGAGCACCCAGCTGATCTCATAGCTTTCGGTCTCCGAGGTGCTCCATCCTGTATTGGTCAAAAGCGCGATCACGCCGCCATCGACGTTGACGCCAACGCTAAGCTCGCTCGAGCCCTTGCCCTCATATTCCATCGTGACGCCGCAATGGTCATCGCCCTCGAACACCGTCCAGCCGGCCGTCTCGGGCCAGCTGCGCGCGGCTGCGGTCTCCGGAACTGCCAGAAGCGTGCCGGCCAGTGCCAAACAAATTGCGCGCATATTTCTCTCCCCCAACCAGCAAGATAGTCAGACTGCTGGCTCCGCTCAATTCAAAGAACTTCCAAAAGAGATCGTCGCATAACGAAGCGTGACTTCGTCAGCTGGCGATCCGGCCCCCACCGCGCCTTACAGCTGCCCTATCCCATCTGCTGAAAGCGGGTTTCCACGATGGACGAAAATTCGCCGATATTTTCCGCATCGAGCAAAATGACGCCGCTACTTGCCGCGACATCCAGCGCCGCCTTCGTAAAGCCCCCCGTGCCAATCACCATCGCAAGGTCCGCGCGGTAATGCGTCATACCCGTAAAGGCCTCCTGAACCGACTTATTGCCGATCGGCTGCTGATAGCGTTTGCATTGAATCGCGACCGTTTTTCCGTCGCGCATGGCCTCGATATCGACGCCTTGGTCTCCGGTCGATTTGCTCACCCGAACTGACCAGCCTTGGGCCTCTATCCTCGATGCGCACCAATGCTCAAAATCAATCCCATCAAGCGGCATTGCGAGCGGATCTAGGCCTTCGCCAAACCAGTCCTCGATAAAATTCATGCAAGCCAGCAGCGGGACGCGGTTGTAGAAAAACTGAAGATCCCCGTCTTTGAAATAGGTCCGGAGGAACTCGGCGAGCTCGGCGACATAATCCGTATAATCAAGGTCGCCATATTTGTTCCGGCCCTTGGCGCGCGCGCGGAGCAAGAGCGGCTTCATATAATCTCGCTTTTCTTCAAGCTTTGCGAACAGCGCTCGCAAATCGGCCTCGCGCCGCTCGGTGCTCGTCTCGGTCAAAAAAGCTCGAAGATCAAAGCCGGCCTCCGCACAGAGACTGCTCAGCCCTTGACGCCGCACTGATGAACAAAAGCGCTCGAGCTCTGGCCGATTGGCGGCATGATCTTGGCCTGTGACGCCGAAGATCAAAGTGTTGAAGGCGCCGCTTTGACAAAGGATATTGCAGCCTTCGACCACGCGGTTCACGCCGACCTCGATCCCCGCCGGCGTGAAGGCCGGAGGCGCTTGGATGATCTCGTCGAAGCGCGCCGCATTCTCGGGCGTGATGACTTCGTCAGGGAAGCCGGCCATGTTTGCATAAACGGCTGCCAGGCGGACGCCGCTGCAGGTGGTGAGCAATATGCCTTGCGCAAGGACATCATGCGGAAGTGTGCTGGGCCTTGTTTGTTCGGGCTCCGCCGTCTTGGCTTTCTTCGAAAAAGGCCACATCGAAATTTCTCCCCCAAGCCGATCGCCTCTTCAGCTTATTCGGCTATTCATGGCAGCAAATTGCGCGAAGATATAGTTGGAGGCCGCGGCAGCAATAAAGCTGACTTAGACTTAAAGATGTTGGAACGAAGCGGCCGCATCTGTTCCTTTCGAAACCGCTAGGGTCAGGACCCATTGATTTGCGGTGACGGCTGTGATTCAGGCTTGGGGTGAGGAGCCTGAATGATGAGTGATTTGTATTGGCTGACGGACGAGCAGATGGCGCGTCTTCAGCCGTATTTTCCG